>NZ_VZBE01000057.1:0-92956 GCF_009494835.1 Segatella copri | reverse complement strand
ATGGTGCATACCGTGACCACTATACCAACAATTTAAACAATGTAAGTTATGGCAAGAACAAAAGAAACGAAAATGTCTCCTGAACAGCAGGAGAAAATGACACAGGAGGTGGTGGCTTCGCTTCAATCATCCACTTATGGTAAAGACTATGCCCAAGAACATAGCTCTTTCTTTGAAGAGGTGGAGAACTCCGATTTAGAAGTTGTGACAGAGAATGTGGCTGCAACAACCTCCAGCATGGAGGACGAGCTGACGAACGAGGTTCAATCGCCACCGAATCCGCAGAAGCGCATCAGCGGCAAGCAGCGCAAGGCATCATTGGAGGAGTATCAGCAGACCTTCCTCCAAGTTCCAAGGATTGACGACCGCAAGCCAGTCTTCGTCAGTTCCGATGTACGAGACCGTCTTGATCGTGTCGTCCGCATCCTCGGAGGGAGACGCATGAGCGTATCGGGCATCATCGAGAACATCGTGCGCCACCACCTAAGCCTTTATGAAGAGGACTTCGAGGCTTGGCGCAAATTGTGAGAATTAAGGTCTGCGACCTTGGACGTGGATAGCTGAAAGGCAGTAGTTCCAACTAACGTGTTCTGAGAGGGAGCGAGGTTATGTTTTGGGAACCCCAAAACGCCTCGCTCCACCATGAGGGCGGAGGAATTTTGCTCCCAACGGTCGCAGAAAGTGAGTGTACCAACTGTAATCAGTATATAGAATGACAAACATACAGGAACAAGACAAGAGAAAGGGCGGAAGACCGCCCACAGGCAGGGTTCGCAAGCTGTCGAAGTCTGTCACGGTGAAGTTCTCAAAGCCAAGCTACGAGGCATTGAGACTAAGGGCGAGAAAAGCCAACCGCAAGTTGGCGGAGTACATACGTGAGTCCGCCTTGAACGGAGAGGTGGTCAGCGGACACAACGCTGAGACGATAGCCATCGCCAAGAACCTCATCGGTATGGCGAACAACCTCAACCAACTTACCAAGCTGTCGCATCAGAGAGGTTTCCATGAGACCCATGTGTATGTGATGGACTTGTTGAGAAGATTGAAAGCAATTCTTGGCGAGTATCGCCAAGCAAGCTCCAAATCGAAGCCATGCGGAATAGGCAGAAAGGAGGATACCACATGATAGGCAAGCTAAAGAAGGGCAGCTCTTTTGGCGGTTGTATCCGCTATGTGACAGGCAAGGACGAGGCGAAAATCCTTGCTTCCGATGGTGTTCTGCTCGGCACGAATGCCGAGATGATGCAAAGTTTTGAGCTACAAAGGCTACTAAATCCAAGGATTAAGAAGCCTGTGGGACACATCGCATTGAGCTTCAAGCCCGAGGATAAGCCACGTTTGCCTGATGAGTTCATGGCTAAGATAGCCCTTGAATACATGCAGATGATGGGCATCACCGATACCCAATTCATCATCGTTAGGCATCATAATACGGACAATCCACATTGCCATATCGTGTACAACCGTATCAATAATGAGGGTAAGCTCATATCGGACAGGAATGATTACAGACGTAATGAGCAAGTGACCAAGGCTCTAAAATCCAAGTATGGACTGACTTACGGAACGGATAAGAGCAAGACTAACACTCGCAAATTACGCAATGCGGAGCGTGCCAAATACGAGATTTACAATGCCATCAAGGATGCCTTGAAAGTCGTTGATAGCTGGCAAAAGTTCAAGAATGAACTTGCAAAACGAGGTATTCTCTTGGAGTTTGTCTATAAGGACAAGGAGCGAACCAAGGTGCAAGGTATCCGTTTCAGCAAGGATGGATATAGCTTCAAGGGTACGCAGATTAGCCGAGACTATAGCTTTGGCAAACTGAATGCAAGGTTTGAGGGAACGGAGAACCATGTATCAGCAAAATCCAGCTCTACTCAACAATATGAGCAAGGTAGTCACAAGGACGAGCAGGTGCCATTCATGTCGGAGAGCAGCCAAGACCCTTGGAACGGCATTTCTTCCATAGGGCTTTTTGCTCCTGCCAACGCTCAGACCTTTGACCCATTCCCAGAGGATGAATCTGCCAAGAAGAAAAAGAAGAAACGCAGAAGAGGCTTTAGCCTTTGATGCAAGTTACAAACCATTCAAACAACAAAAGAAATATGAAAGAAGAACTATTGGAAGCCATCTACGGCACAGTTGAGAGATTGGAGCAGAAAGTCGATGAACTTTCTGCTTCACCAAAGAACGCAGGAACGGAAACGGCTCCTGCGAGCAGTGACACGACCAAGTTGGAGAAATTAATCATTGCTATGTTTGGCAAGGAAGAGGAAGTCAGAGGTAAAATATCCAAGTTAAGAGATGCCATTGCTGTTTTTGCAGACCTTATCAAGGTTGAACTTTGCAAAAATGAGCAGCGAAGCAAGCTCTTGGTTGATGCCGTCAAGCAGATGAGACAAGAGAATGATGTTTCCTTAAAGGTATTGCAGGACAAACTTGAAGTGATGAACAATTCATCTCAAAAGAAGGTAGTCACCCATCGCTTTGAGCCAACTTCAAAGTATATTCTTCTTTTCATTGGTGGCTTGGCTCTATCCCTTGTCCTCTCCATTTGGGGCAATCTCACCCAATGGCGAGAGCACCAAGATTGGGAGGAGGCTGACTTGAAGTATAGGGCATTGAAGATGGTGCTTCCATCTGATGACCCTAATATTTGCTATATCGAAAAGAACTTCACTGTATGCAGAAATGAGAACATTATTGATGAAGTAAAAAATCGTGTTGCTGTTTATGAGGATTCTATTCTTCAACACTATAAAATGGTTGAAATAGCGGCATATAAAGATAGTGTAGCCAACAGACTTTGGGAAGAATCAAAGATGATTAAACGTGTTATAGGGCACTCTAAATAGCTTTTTCATAAAGGATATAGAATAAGAATCAAGAGGACTGCATCTTAATTTTGCCTCTTGATTCTGTTCTATTAGTTTAAAAAATAGTAAGGTATTCTCTTCTTTTTAAAAATAAGATAATATACAATGTTGTTTTCTTTGTTCTTGGCATTTAATACTATTTGATTTTCACTTCTTGCCTTGTATGTAGATTCTGCAAGTGTATGATTAGCCAACAACGATTCTAAGTTCTTCAATAAAGTAGGATTATTATTGTTTAGGTCTAATTGTAGCTTATTAACTCCATTGTAAATATTGTTGAAAGAAAAAGTCAAACTATATTTTTCGTTTGTTTTTTCAAATAAGTAATGCCCTTTTTCTATGAGGTTAAAATTATTGTCAAACATATATAAATCATTTGTGCAATTATAGACCATATATACATATACACTTGAAGAAAAGGGGGGACGGACAGGATTGCCGACTTGAAAAGTACAATATGCATCTGTTATTTTTACTGTACTGTTTGCTATATTTTTTGTAATCTTGTCATAAACGGAAATTTTAGTTATACCTTTTGCTATAGGATTAATTGTTAGTGTATTTTGCGAGTAATTAATATTTAAAATAGAAGCATCTTCAACATTAATTTCATAGTCTCCACTTCCTTGTAATGCAATTTGACTTATTTCACCTATAGGACACTCTGTATATCTTTCCATTTCAATTTTGCTAATCGTATCTCTACTTTCATTACATGATACAATAAAAACAGAAATGAACACACTAAATATGATAAATCTTTCCATAATACCGACATAAAAGAGCGGAAGTCATAATAAAGACTTCCGCTTATAGAATGAGTTATATTTATTTACTATGAATTTCTGTAATTTCCCAAAAATTCATATTGTATGTACCTAAAGAGGTTTCAAAATCGGTCGATGTATCGGCATTTACTTTATAATAGCCATTATCTGGACCTCCCCATCCCATATTGGCATGAAAATACAGGTCATAATTTTTTAAAATCTCTCTTGTTGTCTTTTGGCATATTGCATACCCATCTATCACCCATGCATGTGACCCCTTTTTAGCTGTTGCTGTTGCTGCATGTGTTCCTCCCATTATAGCAACACATGGCATTTTCTCATTTACATTAATTGTTGTAAGTAATGGGTCTGGAGCATATTTACTATAATATTGTCCACAAGATACATAATTCTTCAAATAGTTAAGTAACTCTAGTGAACCTGTAGAACTACTACCGACTGTAGGAATAGATGTATCCTCATATCTCCCGTATTCTCGTTCTATATAATTAGGATAACTCCCTGTTTTCTCATACATATCCTTTATGAGAGTTGTAACCATCTTAATGCTTTTAGAATCTCCATTATAATCTATTGTAGGTTGTGCTGTTAAATAATCCCAATCAATATCAACATCACCGATTTTTATATTTGGCGCAACTGCGGCTAATGCTTGTGCACCAGCAATGATTCCGCATCCTGCAGGATAGTAAGATTCGAAGTAATATTTTTCACTAAAAGGTACATATGCTTTTGGAAGCAATCTGTTATAAGGCTCGTCTTGTGACCATTCCGTTTTTGTCACAGGACCGATTAATTTTATTATACGACTTTGAGGCTTTTCATAAGCAACTGAACGTGTTCCAATCTGCTTAGTATTGCACACCTTTTCAATATCATTCTTATTTAAGGAATCCTTGCCGAGAGCTTTTGCTATCTTCTTTAATGATGAAATTCTTTTACTCTCATATTCAGAAATTTCAGACACCAAAGTAGCCTCTGATAGCTTAAGCATCATTCCTGCACCTGTTTCATCACGATTCTCGAATTTTCCATTTGGAACATAGGCGATAACACCTGCGTTTCTTTCGTCTGCAGAAACAATAGCATATCCTTCTTGTCCTGAATTAGAAACTTTAACTCGACACATAGGTATACTGTCAAAACTTAATCCACCACTACGTGTAACAAGGTTTGAAGCATTTTTGACAAAGTACTTAGACTCTATTGAAAGTTGTGGAGAGCTTGCACTACGAGTATTTCCATTCACCGAGTGCGAAAAATCAAGCACCATTTGAAGAACTTCTTCTTCATCTAATGTTCGTGGATTGTCTAAAGCTATGCTTGCTAATTCCTCATCTGAAAATTCGATTTTGGAACTCGCAATGTCTGAAGATGAAAAGTCCTCAGTGTCTGTACATGACAGAAATGCGCAAGCGCAAATCAAAGGTAAAAAGATTTTCTTCATAATCCTTAATATTTTAAATCCATTAATAACTTTTGTATTATAAACGATAATTTTGCCAAATCATTGCACTTAAACATATTAAGTTTGCATCTTTTAACTTAATTAACACAAAATGCAAAACCTCGTATGTTAAGGTTCTCTAATAGTTGCATTGGACTATCATTTTTCCAGAAATTAGGTTTATCTTTGCACTCGTAATCAAAGCGTTCTTTGTATATTGCAAAGTTGTGAAAGAAAAAGAATATAGCTCGTTTCTAAATCGTTAGCAGTTACATTCTTTAAAGTACTTAACTCGCTGATATTCAATAAATAAAATATTTTGCTGTGACTCAAACAGTGGAATGAAAATGGCTTGGTGATTCCTGCCTTCTTCAACCATGCTTTAAGGGGATGGTTAATCATGCTGCGCTTCAATCCCTTGAACACGATACCCGTGCTTGGTTCACCACATAGTTCGTATGCCTCGTTGCTGATAGGCAAGGTTGCCTCGGTCTGAGTCTTCTGGGTACGAATACGCAAGCAATAGCCTTGGTCTGGAGCTATCTCGAAGTCTTCCCAACGCAATTTTAAGATGTCGCTGATTCGCAATCCTGTGAGGCAAGCAAAGAGGGAGGCAGACTTCAGTACAGGTATATCGCAAGGAGTAGCTGCCAACTGCTTTACTTCATCGAGGGTAAGAAACTCCTTCTTTACATCTTGTGGCTCAATCTTGTCCAGATAGTCATTGATGTTCTCACGAAGCCACTTGTCACGATAGGCGATTTTTAAGAGACCACGGAAAGTAGAGTAGTAACCTGCTGCAGAGTTGAGAGATACCTTTTGTTTTGTTCGATTCAACTGATTTGCATTCAGAAGATACTCTCTGAACTTTTTGCAAAGTTCTACTGTCACATCCCCAAATGTACAATGACCTTGAACAAATTTGAAGAAATGCTTGTAGACACATGTCCACTTGTCATCTTTCTTATGTGTCATCTTCTCAAAGTATGTCAAAAAATCAGCTTTCTGTCGTGTTTTGTCCAAAAAACCAAATTCTTCATTGATGAGTGATTGGGTTCTGATACAACGGATGGCCTCTGCCTTGTTGAGCATATCTGTATTAAACTCACGTTCCATCTCATTCTTTGGATGAGCATAGATATAGATACCTAAATATTCCCTGCGACTCATTTGCATAGTCTCAGGGTTGCGTACTGGTGGATAGAAATCCAAATAAAGAGAAATACGGTCGTTTTTAATCGCTCTTTGGCGAAGAGAAACTCTTGTACATGTATTTACCATGATGTTTACTTTTTATAATGTGATACTTATGTTTCATATATGATCCCGTATTAAGAGATCTTTGAAATCGATTGCAAAATAATAGAGTTATGTAATGGGGTACAACTTAACCTTTTGATAACCGCTAAATAACCTTAGGCTTGCCGATAGCTTTCTCTAAATCTCGCTTGGAAATCTTGATATACTTGCCAATCTTCACCTTTTCAATAGCGTATTTCTTGATACGCTTATAAATCTGGTCCTGACTTAAACCATACAGCTTCATGGCCTCCGGTATTGTATAATAAAGTTGGTCTTCTACGGATTCACCTTTTGCCAATTGTACATGACGCTTGGAATACAGAACATTGTTACCTTCCATTTTTCTTGGAATAGCATTGTGACTAACGAAACTATATACGGCTGTTTTCGTCATACAATATTTCTGTTGAATGTCCATAACAGTCATCCATTCACTGATGGTTGGATCTGGAGACAGGTGTGCAAAATAATCATCCACCTCTTTCTTGTTCCAATATACTCTTCCTTGTATGGATATTCTTGAAATCTTGACTTTCTTGACTATCTCATAGATGGCGGTCTCGTAAGTGTTGTGGACTTCTGCAATTTCCTTGGCAGAGTAATATTCTGGAACAGGTAGCTCTCGGTTTGCATGAACTGCTTCTTTTGAAGCACTTTTTTTTGAGGTGTATGGCAAACTATCAACAAGATAATCTATATCTCGCTTTCTGATTAAAGATAAACGAGAAGTAATCTTGGATGCTCGCAACTTACCACTATACACCATATTATATATGGTCTGTCTGCTTAGTCCCAAAAGTATAGCGACCTCTTGAATAGTGAGGTATTCTTTCACGAGGATTTCAGACATGGATTTCTCGGAAGCTTTTCGGTGGCTCATTGTCTCAGCCATCTTTACTTTCTCCTCACGTCTTGCTGCCTTATAGGCATAACTGTTGCATTGCTTGGAGCAATAACGAGTTGTGGATTTTGATGCATAGAAGCTCTTCCCGCAATACTCGCAAATTTTTAGAATTCTTTCTTTGCTTGCTGTCATTTGTACGCTTTTTATACTTTTTTACTTAATTTATTGTAGAAAAAGTCGTCTGTCATTACTCCGTTTATTTTCAATAGTCTTATATCATCGTCCATCATTGTCCAAAACTCTCGGCAATCTTGCACTCATTTGCCAAAAATGGAGTCTCAAATTATTACTTTTGAAAAGTGGAGGTACAAGAGCGGTACAAAAAGGTGCTAAAAAAGCCTTACCATTGATTATAACCAATAGTAAGGCTAAAAAGAAAGGTGCTCATTTTGAGCACCTTAACTATCATTTGTTGTCGATATTAATCGTTGTTTATCACGATTTACTTCCCGATGCAAAAGTGCTTGAAGATATTGTTTAGCGTTTCCTGGCTACTGATCTGTCCGCCAGTGATTTCACCCAATTCTTCCAATACCATTTTCAGGTCTTCGGCGATGATGTCGCCGCTCATGCCCATTTCCATCGACTCCAATACTCGGGAGAGGGAATCATGGGCACGGAGTAGGGCCTCGTAGTGGCGGGCACTCGTTATGATGACGTCGTTCTCGGTAATCTCAGGAATATCAGCGGCTTTTACTAATGCCTGCTCCAGGGATGAAACGTTCTCGCCTGTGCGGGCACTGATGAAGAGTGGGGCTTCTGATTCACTGGAATCTGAGCCACAGGAATGGGTGAATTTATCGAATGCAAGTTTATCATTCTCAAGTTTATCCATCTTATTAAATACTACCAGCAGCTTCTTGCCCTGGTTCTTCAACTTCATCTCCTCGATTTCTGAGGCTGACGGCTGCTCATCTAATAGCCAGATTACTATCTTCGCCTCTTCCATCTTCTGGAAAGTGCGCTCTATTCCGATGTTTTCTACCACATCATCCGTCTTGCGGATTCCGGCTGTGTCAATAAAGCGGAAGGTGATTCCGTCGATGAGGGTGGTGTCTTCGATTACGTCTCGGGTGGTTCCGTGAATGTCGCTCACGATTGCCTTCTCCTCGTGGAGCAGACGGTTGAGCAGGGTGCTCTTGCCCACATTCGTCTTGCCTACGATGGCTACGGCTACTCCCTGCTTTAGGGCATTGCCGGTTTCGAAGGAGTGGGCGAGGGTGGTAATCTTGTGATTGATTTCTTCGGCTAGTGCCTGGAGTTCGCTGCGGTCGGCAAACTCCAGTTCTTCGTGGTCGCTGAAGTCGAGCTCCAACTCCAGGAGCGAAGTCATCTTTAATAATTTTTCGCGAAGGAGGGAGAGTTCGTTGCTGAAATGACCCTTAAGTTGGCTGAGCGCCATCTTGTGGGTTGCCTTGTTGGTAGAGGCGATGAGATCAGCTACGGCTTCTGCCTGAGAGAGGTCCATCTTGCCGTTGAGATAGGCACGACGGGTGTATTCGCCCGGTTCTGCCTGGCGACATCCTACCTCCGTAAAGCGATGGAGAACCTGCTGAAGAATGTATCGGCTGCCATGACAGGAAATCTCGGTGGAGTTCTCGCCTGTATAACTGTGGGGTGCACGGAACACGCTCACCAGTACATCATCGATGGTGTTGTC
Organism: Segatella copri; assembly: GCF_009494835.1. Taxonomy (GTDB): domain Bacteria; phylum Bacteroidota; class Bacteroidia; order Bacteroidales; family Bacteroidaceae; genus Prevotella; species Prevotella copri_F. The sequence continues at coordinate 83,973 of NZ_VZBE01000057.1, read as the reverse complement.
ATCCTTATCCTTTATTTCGCCATAATGCAGCGTGTAGGGCTTGGCTTCTTCCAGGGATTTGCCGTTGGCAGACTGGAAGATTTTGTCGGTGAGGGTAATGGCGTCGGAGCCACTGAGTCGGATGATTCCGATAGCACCGCCGGCTGGGGTTGCCAGGGCGCAGATACATTCTTCTTGATTCTTCATTTATTTGTTTCTTTCTTTTAAAGCTTTTGCCCTTACAGGGCGACAGGGGGTGTTTGCTGTTTTAACCCAGGGTGTTGCCCTGGGCTAGGAGCTTCTGCCCTTTCAGGGCGTGTTGCTGCAATGGATGACAGCCCTTTCAGGGCGTATTGCTGCAATGGAGCTAGATTCTATCTAATACAACTTTTATCAAATTGTCGATGGTGCTCTTGTAGCCGGTGTTGGCGCTGAGGGCACGGCGGTTGGCGATGACCATGCAGCAGGTTAATGCCTTATGACCGAGGAGAAGGGAAAGACCGGCGAGGGCTGAACTCTCCATCTCGAAGTTGTTGACGCGCAGACCGTTATACTCGAATGCTTCAATCTTCTGATTAAGTTCCGGGTCGGCAAGTGGGGCACGGAGTTCGCGGCCCTGAGGTCCGTAGAAACCGCCACAGGCTATGGTGATTCCGCGTACCATATCATCGCCGGCTATCTGGTTGAGCAGTTCCGGATTGTTGTCTACACAGTATGGATTGCCAATCTGGTCGTTCCATTTTACCTGGCGCTTGAATTCTGCCTCTGTTTCGAGGTCGCAGATTTCGTTGCGACGGGCATAGAAGTTGATGAGTCCGTCGAAACCGATGCTCTTCTGCGAGGCTACGAAGGTTCCGGCAGGGCAGTTGAGCTGCAGGCCGCCGCAGGTTCCGATGCGCACGAGGGTGAGCGTGGTGTGCTCGGGTTTCTCGGTGCGGGTTTTGAAATCGATGTTCTTCAGCGCATCGAGCTCGTTGACTACGATGTCGATATTATCGCATCCTATTCCGGTGCTCTGCACGGTGATTCGCTTGCCTTTATATGTGCCGGTGATGGCGTGGAATTCCCGACTTGAAACTTCGCATTCCTTCTCATCGAAATGGGAGGCTACGAGGGCTACGCGACCTGGGTCGCCAACGAGAATTACTTTATCAGCCACTTGTTCCGGGCGAAGATGAAGGTGGAAGCAGCTTCCGTCTTCATTGATAATCAATTCTGATTCTGCAAAATATTTGCTCATGGTTCTTTTGATTTTAAGTTATACATTATTTATATCAGGGCTTTGCGCCCCTCTGTGTTTAAGTTAAGCAAAGATACGAATAAAAAATGAAATGCGATATTTTTTTAATGATTTTAAACAGTAAAAAAACACGAAGGGCAAATCCCGAAAATGGAACTTGCCCTTCTCTTTCAAATCTCTCTTCTTTTATATACTAGTTTTTGCTCCACACGCCCTGAAAGGGCAGAAGCTCCTAGCCCGTACTTAAACCACTTGCTAAACTTGGGTTATGAATTCATAGAGAGCAGGAACTCGTCGTTGTTGCGAGTATGCTGCATATTCTTGTGGATGGTGCTCATCGCCTCGATAGCGTTCATGTCGGACAGATACTTGCGCAGAATCCACATGCGGTCGAGCGTTGTCTTGTCCTGCAGCAGATCGTCGCGACGGGTAGACGAAGAAATGAGGTTGACAGCAGGGAAGATGCGCTTGTTGCTGAGTGAGCGGTCGAGCTGCAACTCCATGTTACCGGTTCCCTTGAACTCCTCGAAGATGACTTCATCCATCTTACTACCTGTATCGATGAGGGCAGTAGCGATGATGGTGAGCGAACCGCCGCCTTCGATGTTACGCGCAGCACCGAAGAAACGCTTAGGTTTCTGGAGGGCGTTTGCATCCACACCACCGGTGAGCACCTTACCAGATGCAGGAGCTGTGGTGTTGTAGGCACGGGCGAGACGGGTGATAGAATCGAGGAAGATGACAACATCGTGTCCGCATTCTACCATTCTCTTAGCCTTCTCGAGCACGATTCCGGCAATCTTGACATGGCGCTCTGCTGGCTCGTCGAAGGTAGAGGCGATAACCTCTGCATTCACGGTGCGTGCCATGTCGGTAACCTCCTCAGGACGCTCGTCGATGAGCAGCATCATGAGGTAAGCCTCAGGATGGTTGGCTGCGATGGCGTTGGCAATATCCTTCATGAGGATGGTCTTACCGGTCTTAGGCTGAGCCACGATGAGCGCACGCTGACCCTTACCGATTGGCGAGAAGAGGTCTACGATGCGGGTGCTGAGATTGGTGGTGCGGCGGTCGCCACAGAGATTGAACTTCTCATCAGGGAAGAGTGGGGTGAGGTGCTCGAAAGGAACACGGTCACGAACCTCTGACGGGTCACGGCCATTGATCTTGATGATGCTGGTGAGCGGGAAGTATTTTTCGCCCTCGTGAGGCGGACGCACCTTGCACTCGATGACATCGCCAGTCTTCAGACCGAACTTCTTGACGAAGCTGGATGCTACATAAACATCGTCCGGTGAAGAAAGGTAATTGTAATCGCTGCTGCGCAGGAATCCGTAGCCCTCTGAAATCACTTCGAGCACACCGTTGGATTTCACGAGATTGCTGAAATCGTAGGCTGGTGCTTCCTGCTTGTTCTTGGCTGCAGGGGCAGCAGCAGGTGTGTGCTGGTGAGAAGTCTGTGGAGTGGTAGGACGGTCGAAGATGTCGACAGTAGGAATGGCAGCCTGGTCTTCGATAGGAATGTCGACTACCGGGATGAAATCGGTTCCATCGCCCGGATCACCCTTCCAGGTTCCATCTGCATCGAGTTCTACCTTCATACCTTCAGTATAGTGGATAGGAGCTGACTCCTGTTTCTTATCAGTTGCAGTTTTTTCAGTAGCTTCTTCCTTTGCCTCCTCAGCTGGAGCCGGAGCTGGAGCTGCTGCTGCGTTCTGTGCATTCATCTTAGCCTGGAGCATCGCCTGCAAATCGCCGCTGATGTTAGCGCTCTCTGCGTTTCCGGCAGAGAACTGCTCTTCAGGAACGGCAGCCTGCTCAGGAGCTGCTGCCTGCTCAGGAGCAGTCTGCTGGTTATCGGCTGTTGCCTCTTCCGGCTGTTCTGCCTCAGTAGCAGCCTGCTGGTTAGCCGTCTCCTGTGCATCTTTCGCCATCTGCGCTTCTAGCTCGGCTTTTACCGCCTGATGCTTTCTGATGGCAGCTGCTCTGGCTTCTGCAATGGCTTCGAGTTCAGCCTTGCTTCTTCTGCCGCGGTGTTTCGGGAAGTTGGCAAGTACCTGAGCCTCGATGTCTTCGCCTGATTGGTTTAGAGTCTGCTTCTGGGCAGCTGATTGTAAACTCTGCTCTGCCGGACTGAACTGGATTTCTTCCTCAACCGCTGGGGCTGGGGCAGTTTCGCTCATAGCCTGAGGAGCAGTCTCGCCGCCGTTAGGACCCAATACCTGGTTCTTCTGCACGTCGAAATTCTCTCCTTCATTACCGTGTACGGAATAAACACGGTCTTCTTTCTTGGTTGCAATGCGGGTGCGCTTGCGCTTAGGGGCTGCTTCAGGAGCTGGCTGTTCTGCCTGGGCGTCGAGAATGGCGTAGACGATAGTTCCCTTGTTATCGCTCTTCTTTACCTTGGCTCCAAGTTCCTTGGCAATGTCCTTCAACTGAACGACACTCTTTGCTTGTAATTCTTCTTTGCTATACATATATTATATATTGTATATTAATGATTTTCTTTCTGAAATGTCGCGTTTCTGAATGGAAACACGGTATTGATTGATAAATTCGTGTGCAAAGATAATTAAAAAATTTGTTTCTGCCAAATATTTTGCCTATCTTTGCACAAAAAAAATAAAAATGGCTAGTCAAATACCCTATTTAGACGTTCAAAACCTCACCAAACGCTTTGGTGCACAGGTTCTTTTTGATAATATTTCCTTCTCTATCGCTGAAGGACAGAAAGTGGGACTCGTGGCGAGAAACGGCACGGGAAAGTCTACGCTCATGTCGGTGCTGATGGATAAAGAGGGCCACGAGAGCGGAGACATCATCTACCGACGCGACTTGAAGGTGGGCTATCTGGAGCAGTCGCCGCAGTTTGATCCGGAGGAAAGTGTGCTGCAGGCGTGCTTCAATCATGAGGATGATCCGGAGAAGGTGCTGAAGGCGAAACAGATTCTCACCCAGCTGCACATTACCAATCTGGAACAGCCGATGGGACAGCTCAGCGGCGGACAGCAGAAGCGAGTAGCGCTGGCGAATGTGCTGATAACGGAACCCGACTTCCTGATGCTGGACGAGCCGACCAACCACCTGGACCTGGAGATGATAGAGTGGCTGGAGGGTTATCTGAACCGCGGCAACAAGACCATCTTTATGGTTACGCACGACCGATTCTTCCTGGACAAGGTGTGCAATACGATTCTGGAACTCGACGACCGCACCATCTACACCTACCGCGGCAATTATGCCTATTATCTGGAGAAGAGGCAGGAGAGAATGGACAATCTGAGAGCCGAAATTCAGCACTCGAAGAATCTCTACCGCAGGGAACTCGACTGGATGCGCCGTCAGCCTCAGGCGCGCGGACACAAGGCGAAATACCGCGAAGATGCTTTCTATGAGCTGGAGAAGGTGGCAAAGCAGCGTATAGAAGACAGGCAGGTAAGGTTGAAGGCTTCTACCGTTTATATAGGTTCGAAGATTTTTGAATGCCAGTATGTGAGCAAGGCTTTCGACGTCAGGGGACAGAAAAAGGTGATTCTCGACAACTTCTACTACAACTTTGCCCGCTTCGAGAAGATGGGCATTGTGGGTAATAACGGAACGGGAAAATCGACCTTCATCAAGATGCTGCTGGGCGAGGTTCAGCCCGACAGCGGCAAGTTTGACATCGGCGAGACGGTTCGCTTCGGCTATTTCTCGCAGGAGGGACTGAAATTCCGTGAAGACCAGAAGGTGATTGACGTGATTACGGAGATTGCTGATTACATAGATCTGGGCGGCAAGCACATGACGGCTTCGCAGTTTCTGCAGTTCTTCCTTTTTACGCCCGAGGAGCAGCACAACTACGTTTACAAGCTGAGCGGCGGCGAGAAGCGCAAGCTTTATCTCTGTACGGTGCTGATGAGGAATCCGAACTTCCTGGTGCTGGACGAGCCGACCAACGACCTCGACATCCAGACGCTGCAGGTACTGGAAGAATATCTTCAGGATTTTGCGGGTTGCGTCATCGTGGTGAGCCACGACCGCTATTTCATGGACAAGGTAGTAGACCATCTGCTGGTTTTCAAGGGCGAAGGCGAAATACAGGATTTCCCTGGCAACTATACGCAGTACAGGGAATGGAGCCGGATGCAGGCGAAGGACGAGGCGGAACAGGCGAAACCGGCAAAAAGCGGAAATGCAACGGCAGAAAGCGACGGAGCTGGCACGGCCAAGCGCGACGCCAACTTTGAGAACAAGCGCAAGATGAGCTACAAGGAGAAGCGCGAATATGAGCAGCTGACCCAGGAAATAGATGCGCTGACCGAGGAACAGAAGAAGTTGGAAGAGGAACTCTGCAGCGGAAATCTATCGGTTGAGGAACTGACGGAGAAAAGCAAGCGCCTGCCTGAAATCAAGGATGAACTTGATGAGAAGGAAATGAGATGGCTGGAACTGGCTGAAATGCTCTAGACTTTGAAGTACGGGCTGAAGGCACAAAAGTTCTAACGCCTCTCGCCCTTTCAGGGCGTGTGGAGCTCACTTGCGAAACTTGAAAATAATAAAAATAATAAAGAAAATAGAAAGAATGGAAATTAAGAAATCAGAATTTACAATATCGGCTCCACGAGTGAGCATGTGTCCGAAAGATACGAAGGCTGAATATGCTTTCATCGGCAGAAGTAATGTGGGAAAATCGAGCCTCATCAATATGCTCTGCAACCACAAGGGTTTGGCTAAGACTTCAGCCACACCGGGTAAGACGCTGCTTATCAACCACTTCATCATCAACAACGAATGGTATCTGGTTGACCTTCCTGGCTATGGTTTCGCCAAGCGTTCGAAGACCGTACAGAAGCAGCTGGAACAAATGATAAGCAGTTATATTCTGCAGCGCCAGCAGTTGGCTAATGTCTTTGTGCTCATCGACGTGCGCCACGACCAGCAGAAGATAGACCGCGAGTTTGTAGACTGGCTGGGCGAGAGCGGCGTTCCTTTCTGCATCGTCTTTACCAAGGCCGACAAGTTGGGTCCGGTCAAGGCTCGCATGAATGCGGAGAAATGGATGCATGCGCTGGAAGACCGCTGGGAAGCACTTCCACCTTATTTCATTACCAGTAGTGAAAAGAAGATGGGACGCGACGAGGTGCTCGACTATATTGACGAAATCAACAAATCGCTCGCCGGAGAATAATCTTTCGGGAGAGAATAAACCAATAGAGAATGAAACAGATAAACTGGGGATTTATCGGCTGCGGAGAAGTAACCGAAAAGAAAAGCGGACCGGCTTTCAACGAAGTGGGGGGTTCGCAGGTGGTGGCTGTGATGAGCCGAAGCGAGAACAAGGCACGCAGCTATGCTGAGCGCCATCATGTGCGCAAATGGTACACGGATGCATCGGAATTGATAGAAGATCCCGATGTGAATGCTGTTTACATCGCCACGCCACCTTCTTCTCACGCCACCTTCGCCATCATGGCGATGCATGCGGGCAAACCCTGCTATATAGAAAAACCGCTGGCAGCGAGCTACAACGACTGCATCCGCATCAACCGCATCAGCGAGCAGACGGGTGTTCCCTGCTTCGTAGCTTACTATCGCCGTTATCTTCCTTACTTCCAGAAGGTAAAGGAGATTATAGAGAGCGGAACCATCGGTAACGTGGTGAATGTTCAGGTGCGCTTCTCGGTTCCTCCGCGCGATCTCGACTTTCAGAGCGGCAAGGAAATGCCTTGGCGACTGCAGCCGGATATTGCGGGCGGCGGCTATTTCTACGACCTGGCTCCTCATCAGATAGATTTGCTCCAGAATCTCTTTGGTGTGATTACCCGTGCGCACGGCTATCCTGCCAACAGAGCGCATCTTTATCAGGCTGAAGATACGCTCTCGGCGTGCTTCTTCTTTGAGAGCGGAATTCCGGGCAGCGGAAGCTGGTGCTTCGTGGGACATGAGAGTGCGAAGGAAGACTGCATCGAGGTGATTGGCGAGAAAGGTTCGCTCTCATTCTCGGTGTTCACTTACCAGCCGATAGAAGTGATTACGAGCGAAGGAAAGAACTTGATTACGGTTCCGAATCCGCCTTATGTGCAGCTGCCGCTCATCAAGAGTGTGATTCAGCATCTGCAGGGAATAGGAAAATGCGACTGCACCAGCGTTTCGGCTACGGCTGTCAACTGGGTGCTGGACCGAGTATTGTGGAAGAACTGATTTTTTACAAAATCATCATCAGGATTAGAGCGTAAGTTATGAAGAGTTGTTTCTGTATAGTAGGATTTATCTGTTCCCTTGCCTGCACTTCGGCAAGGGCAGGGGAGCCCGTGGATTCTACCATGCTGGGAACGCTCTTCAACAAGACGATGTTCATGTCCAATTCCCAGGACAGCCTCGTGAAAGAGCGCCATCGCAAAACCTTCTTCCATCAGGTGGGAGATGTGTTCACCCGGTTCTTCAGAGAATTCAACAGTACGGATTCGGCTTATATAGAAGACCAGCATTACAATTATACGGTGATGCTGCAGAACACCAATACCTACGAGGAATATACGCTCAGAAACAGCGAAGGACAGAGCATTTCCTTCTCGCCTGATCCTTCTTACCGCCTGGGGCCTTATCTGGGCTGGCGATGGGTGTTTCTGGGTTATACGTTCGACCTGAAGCACATTAATTTCAGGAATAACCACACTAATAAAAAGGAGTTTGACCTGAGCCTCTACAGCAGTCTGCTGGGAATAGACCTGTTCTGGCGACAGACGGGAAATGACTATCATGTTCTGCGGATGAATCTGGGTGAGCACATCGATTGTGACCCAATCCGCAAGGCTCCTTTCGACGGTTTCAAATCGAGCATCAAGGGATTCAATCTTTATTACATCTTCAACCATCGCCGCTTCTCTTATCCGGCCGCCTATTCGCAGAGTACGGTGCAGCGGAGAAGTGCCGGTTCCATGCTTCTGGGAATCGGTTACACGGAGCATGAACTGGAGGTGAACTGGGATAAACTGACCAATCTTGTAGATGAACGGCTGAATAAAAATCTGATAAACGGGGGAACACCGGAAGCCAAGATAGACAGTTCGCTGATGTTCAGCAAGGTGAAATATAGCGATGTGAACGTAACCTGCGGCTATGCTTACAACTGGGTTTTCGCCAAGAACTGGCTCTTCAACGCTTCGCTCTCGGTAGGTGTGGCTTACAACAGCTCGAAATCGGATAATGAAAGGGAACATCTGGACATTACCAACTTCAGTTTCAAGAATGTGAACCTGGATGGAATAGGCCGCTTCGGTATTGTGTGGAACAACACGCATTGGTACGCGGGCGCCAGCACCATCATCCATTCCTACAACTATAAGAAAAAACAGTTTTCTACCAACAATTCGTTTGGCTCACTCAATATTTATGTGGGTGTGAACTTCGGCAGGAAACGTCATCATTAACATATAAAAAGAGAAGAGATGAAAATATTTACGAAAATGGCAGCTGTCGTGCTGGCTTGCGTGCTGGCTGTTCCGGGAGAAGCCAGGGTGAATGTGGTTTATCAGCGGCAGGACAGTCTGCGGATTGTAGGACTGCTGCAGCAGGCAAGGGCTATGAAGAAGAAACCAGCCAGTTGGATGCTCTGGTTTGGCAAGCAGATGGCGGGCGTTCCTTATGTGGGCGGCACGCTGGACCGGACGAAGGAAGAGGTGCTCATCGTGAACACCCGTGAGCTGGACTGCACCACATACGTAGAGATGGTTACGGCGCTCACCCTGTGCGCCAAGAAGAACGAGACTTCTTTCTCGGCTTTCTGTGAACATCTCCGAAATGTGCGTTATGTGGGCGGAGAGATTTCCTATGTGAAGCGCCAGCATTATTTCACGATTTGGATGGATGCAAACGAGCGCGAGGGAATCGTGAAGAATATTGCACCCAATCCTCCATTCTCGGCCGTTAAGACCGTGAACATCAACTGGATGAGTACACATGTTTCGAGTTATAAGATGCTTAAGGCTCATCCGGAATGGAAATCGGGAATCAGAAAACTGGAACAGAGTGTGAACGGCAAGCGTTACCGTTATGTTCCGAAGGGCAAGATTGCCAACACGGCAGTTTTCCGCAACGCTATTCACGATGGTGACATTATCGCCATCATTACCAACAAGAAGGGGCTCGACACGACCCATATCGGTATTGCTTCCTGGCACAAAGACGGATTGCATCTCCTCAACGCCAGCAGCATTCACAAGAAGGTGATTGATGAACCGATGACGCTTTATACTTACATGCACAAACATCCGGTGCAGATAGGAATCAGGGTTTGCAGAGTTCAGTAAAAAAATATTAGAAAAGAAAAGATAAATGGAAGAGAAAAAGAATTTTGAAGCGATTTTCAAGGAAGATCTTTATCAATATCTGCTGGGTATTGATAAGGTAGATGCTCATTTGCCGGAAGCTCCGGATTTGGAAGAGCTGTGGCAGAAAGTAGGCGAGAGTTATCTGCCTGATGCGATTCGCGAGTTTGCCAAATATCCTACGGTTTCATTGGGTTGGATCATGTATGTAGGAATGGCGCTTGCCAAGTATTGGGACGAGGATTGGGAACTCTACAGCAAGGTAGAGAATCATTATGAATATCTTCGTGACAGAATAGATTTCGACCACATGGATGATTACATCTGCGAAAAGGTTCTGCTGCTGAATGAGGAAGCGCATAAGGCTGTTACGAATGTAGTGGCAGAATGTGCTTCGCGCTCTTACAGCAAGCTTATTCATCTGAATCTGCAGCCTGGAAGCGAGGAAGCCTTCCGTGGTTTCGTTGCCGCCCTTCACCAGATGTTCCTCATGGGAATAGCCGTAGAGCTAAAAATGCTGGGTTACCACATGACTAAAATGTAAAAGAAAGTCCGTAGGCGTTCTGTTAAAATGCCTACGGACTTTCTTACTTATTACTAAAATAATTACTTCATTTTCTTGAGATATTCTCCAGCGCGGGAATCGCCGAGTTCCTGGGCTTTCTTCAGGTTCTTGATGGCCTCTTCCTTATTTCCTTTCTCCTTCTGGAGCAGACCTAAGAGAAGGTAGCCGTCAGCATATTCAGGAGCCAACTCTATGCAATGGGTGGCTGCGCTGATTCCTTCATCATAACGCTTTACACGCAAGTCGAGACTTGCCCATTCTGCAAAATATGTAGGCTCTTTAGGAGCCAGGTAACAGGTGCGGGCAATATCAAGCAGGGCTGGCTGCCACATGCGTAACTTGGTTTCGCATTGGTAACGGGTGTAGAAGAAGGCTGGCGAAACAGGACGGGCAATGGAATCGTACATATTATAATCCTGAATAGCGCGGCGGAATTCACCCTGCTCCTTCAGAAATTCTCCACGTGCCAGATAATAATTCGCAACCATTCCAGTCTTGCTTCCAACGCTTACCGCACTATCGAGCAAAACCTCAATCTCCTTGGCTGGAGCCTTGAGATTCTTCTTAGCCTGGGCAGCCTCAAAATAGAGTTCGCCGCTGAGAAGTGAAGTATTGGTCAAATCCATAAAAGTATCGTAAGCTTTCTGATACTCACCCTTTACAAAATTAATCTGCGCTTCCTGATGGCGGTAAATAGGCTGTGCCTTGATTTCGTATGCCTTCTGAGCCTCAGCTATGGCCTTGTTAAGCGTCCAGTCCTTATAAACAGAATCGCCCTTGTAAATAATCTTCTGATAAATCAGGTCGGCATAGTTGGAATGAGCCTCATCCTTGGCAGCCGTTTTCTTAATGCTTTCTTCCATCAGTTTGGCAGCTGCATCATATTCTGCCTTATCCGTCAGATAAGCGGCTTTCTCCTTGTAACCGAAGGCTGAAGTAGGGAATTTGCTGATAAACTCATCGCTATATTTCGCATACTCATCTGCTGTAGTCTGTCCCTTCTTCAGCGTCATCATGGTCATCGCCTCATTCTCCGTATCAGGCAAAGCCGTGCGGATGGTGGTTTCGCGAAGAGCTGCATCAAGACTTGAAAGACCGGTTACCGTCAGCTGCTTGGCGTAGTTGGCGTCGATGGCCGTAACCTGACCGTTGCTGTGCATCAGACCAATTACCTGTCCGTTCTTGTTGGCAAACGGACAACCTACCGCATTTTCAGGCACACTATTCGAGAAGATGTAATAGTTGTAAGTAGCCTTGAACTTCTCCACGCTGCTGATGTCCTCCTGCTGGTAAGCTGGCTTCTTGATAGAATAAGGAACCAGCCAGACCTTGTCGCCAGCTGCCGATTCCTTGGTTGCGATAGGAGCGGCAACGGTAGAGGCTTTGATGCGGAATTTTGCCACATCGTAGAGCTCGTCGGCTCCCATGATAGCCTCAACAGGAATCGATTTGCCGGATGCGTCAACAACGCTTGCCTTTACAGCTCCGACAAATGGTTTGAAGGTGCTGATAGCCGTTCCTTTGTTGTCGATAAAAACACCTTGGGTAGAGGCGATAATGTCGCCTTTCTGATTGAAAGTAGTCAAGGTGAAAACGCTCTTAGCCAGTTTCTGAACCGAACCCGGCTGAGCATAGAGGGACGATGCGCCGAGCATCAGTCCCATCATGATCATATTTATTTTTTTCATAATCTTATTTGTGTTGCTTGTGTTTGTTGAGCAACTCCTTAGCATTTGCCAGGGCAGCAGGAGTAATGTCGCTTCCGCTGAGCATCTGGGCAATTTCTTCTATGCGCTGCTGCTCGTTGAGTTCCTTCATGTGAGAAAGAGTTCCCTCTTCGGTTTCTTCTTTCAGAACCTTGTAATGATGGGTTCCCATGGAAGCAATCTGCGGCAGGTGGGTGATGGAAATAACCTGACGGTTCAGGTTACCCATCTCTGTCATGATTTCCGCCATCTTTTCAGCAATCTTACCGCTTACTCCCGTGTCGATTTCATCAAAGATGATGGTTGGCAGTTTTACGGCGCCGCTGATCATAGCCTTCAGAGAAAGCATGACGCGTGCGATTTCTCCACCGGAAGCAACCTGACTCACCGGCTGGAGAAGCGTGCTCTTGTTGGCGCTGAACAGGAAATTTACCTTGTCAACTCCATCTGAACTGAGCGGCTTGGCGGAGAATGAAATTTCGAAGCGGACGTTCGGAATACCCAGAGGAATGAGACGTTTCTTCATTTCTTCTTCTATCTTTCTTGCCGATTCCTTTCGGATGGCAGTCAGTTCGCCAGCCTGTTTCTCTGCCTTGGCAAGGAGTAGGGCAACTTGCTTTTCCTGTTCTTCTATGTCTTCATCTCCATTATAGATGTGCTGCAACTGTTCGTTGATTCGCTCGCGAGTGGCGATGAGTTCTTCTACATTTTCCACATGGAATTTCTGCTGGAGCGAGTAGAGCTGGTCAAGCCGGGAATTGATGGTTTCAAGCCGGTTCGGGTCGAACTCTATATTGTCAACGCTTCCGCTTATTTCCTGGGCAATATCCTTGAGTTCTATATAGCTGCTCTGCATTCGTTCAGCAACCTCTTTCACATCCGGATAAACCTCCTTGATATTGTCAATTTGCTGGGCTGCATTTTTCAGTTTGTCGAGAATACTGCCGTCTTCGCCCGAGAGTGCATTATCTGCCTCATAGAGCGCAGTCTTGATGTCTTCAGAATGGCTCAGGGTTTCTGCTTCCTGTTCCAGTTGCTCAAGTTCGCCTTCCTGCAGGTTAGCGTCATCCAGTTCCTTAAACTGGAAGCGCATGAATTCCTCGTTCTCCCTGTTCTTTGCGATTTCCGCTTTCAGGTCTTCCAGCTGCTGCTTTGCCTTTTTATAGTTCTTGTATTCGGCAAGATAAGCCTTCTTCTGCTTTTCATCGTGGGCAATAATGTCGACCACGCTGAGCTGGAAGTCTTCCTTCTGCAGCAGGAGGTTCTGGTGCTGCGAATGAATATCGACGAGCTGTTCGCCCAGTTCTCTCATCTTGCTCAGGGGGACGGGCGTGTCGTTGATGAAGGCACGGCTCTTTCCGGCAGCTGTCAGTTCGCGGCGGATGATGGTGTCTTCTGCATCATAATCAATATCGTTAGCATCGAAGAAATCCTGCATTCCATATTTTGACAGGTCGAAGTGGGCTTCTATCACGCATCGGTCTCTTCCAGCCTTGATGGCCTTGCTGTCAGCACGGTTGCCCAGGAGCAGTCCGATGGCTCCGAGAATGATGCTCTTTCCGGCACCCGTCTCGCCCGTGATGACTGAGAATCCTGGATAAAGAGGAATGTCCAACTCGTCAATCAACGTGAAATTCTTGATGTATAATTGCTTGAGCATAATTTCTTATCTTATTGTTTTAAAGGAACTTAACCTATCTAGGAAGAATTTTTGCTTTATCATCCGAGAAGTTGCCTAGAATCATTCTGCATGTAGCCTTATTCCTTGATTTTGTCCCAATATGAGTTTTGAGAAGGATTGATGGAGAAGAGCAGCTCATAAATGCTTTCTTTCTCTTTCTGAGTGCCATGTTTCTGATAGATGTTAGCAAGCTCGTCCTTCTTATAGTCGGTCCAGATTTGTGGCAGCAGACTGAGCGGTCTGTCCGTACGTGCCTTCTTCAGATCCTGGAGCAGGGTGTTGGTGATTTCAGTTCTGCCTCGTTCCACATTATTCGCCATTTCATCGAGCCCTTTTCTGTAATAGTTGTATTGCAGAATTCTGAAAGGTTCCATGGCTCCGTCGAGATAATCGGAAATGATGGCGAACCGGTTTCTGTTGTCACTAAACGCTTTCCAGCCCGGAAAATCAAGGTTCTGGGCGTTGTTGGTGAGGTTCATGCAACGTTGTAGAATGTCTTCACCACCTTTAGGCGCAAAACTGTCAAGATCTAAACCGATGATGAGGTAAGCATAGTAGGCGAGCAGAGCCGTTAGCTGGTTGTCAATCCGCTCTTCGGTAAACTCCAGCTGGTCGAACTCGGCAAACTTGAACGTGAAGTTTTCATCCACATTATTATATAAGGTGGACGTATAGGCTGAATTGTAGACGGGACGGTTGGCTTGGATGAGCGCCTTGCAGGTAAAGATATTCTGGTCTTTATCATACTTGCTTACCGTGATATTGAAGTTGCACACGATGCGCTCGTTCTTCCTGAATTGAAGATTCGTCCATTGCCTGTCGTTCACAAACTGCTCAAGAGTTTGCTGCAGATTATCGAATACCCGGTTTTCCGTGCCCTGAATCTGGGCATGGTTGATGGTAATCTTAGCCTGCAACTCCTGAGCGGCTGATGTGATGGGACTACAAGAGATGAGCCAGCTCGTTGATAATGTCGCGAGCCACTTCAGTTTTCGGTTTCTTCTCATATTCTTTCTTACCCTCTTCAGAAATAATCGTTATCTGGTTGTCATCCGTACGGAATGTGGTTCCCGGATTGCGAGTAGAGTTAAGCACGATGAAATCGGCATTTTTCTTTTTGCGCTTTTTCTGTGCATTAGCCTCTTCATCGTTAGTTTCCAGGGCGAAAGCCACAATTCGTTGATGTTTTTGTTTCATCTTGCCAAGGGCTGCGGCAATATCGTGAGTTGGGACGAGACGGAGTTCCAAATCATCTTTCTCGCGCTTGATTTTCCTGTCAGCAATCTCGCTTGGTTTGAAATCAGCAACAGCAGCACATAAAATGGCAGCATCGGTTGAGGCGAAGGCTTGTGTGGCTGCCTGATACATTTCCTCGCAACTTTCTACATCGATGCGATGAATGGCTTCGGAACAGCTGAGCGAAACCGGACCTGCAACCAGCGTAACCTCAGCACCACGACGGCAGCACTCTTCAGCAAGGGCAAAGCCCATTTTGCCGGAAGAATAATTGCCGATGAAACGTACCGGGTCAATCTTTTCGTAAGTTGGTCCGGCTGTAATCATGATCTTCTTGCCTTTCAAATCGAGCTTATCGCTTTCTTTTTCCTTGCAGTTTTCTGATGCAGCTTCATCGGTCTCTGCATTCTGCTGAGCCTGTTCATCGAAGAATCTGTCGAGGCATTCTACGATAATATCAGGTTCTTCCATGCGTCCCTTTCCTTCCAGTCCGCTTGCCAGGAATCCCACTTCGGGTTCTATGATGTGATTTCCATAGCCCAGAAGTGTTTTCATGTTGGCTTGGGTAGATGGATGCTTATACATGTCGAGGTCCATGGCTGGAGCGATGAAAACAGGCGCTTTCATCGACAGATAGGTTGTGATGAGCATGTTGTCAGCAATTCCGTGAGCCATCTTTCCCATGGTAGAGGCTGTGCAAGGAGCGATGAGCATGGCGTCGGCCCACAGACCTAAGTCTACGTGCGAATTCCAGGTTCCATCGCGCTGCGAGAAGAATTCGCTTACCACAGGCTTATGCGTAAGAGCCGAAAGGGTGATGGGAGTGATGAACTCCTTTCCTGCAGGCGTAATGACCACCTGCACTTCGGCTCCGCGCTTGATGAGACCTCGTATGATGAGGCAAGACTTATAGGCTGCAATAGAGCCCGTAATGCCCAATACGATTTTCTTTCCTTTTAACATGAATTTTTCTAACTGTTAAGAAATAAATCCGAGTTTCGCAAGGTTAGTTCTTCAACTTCTAGCGAAAGCCCGGTAACAATTATTTTCCCATTCTCTTGTTGAATTCACGAAGGCGGATGCGGGTAAGTACCTGCTTGGTATTGTTGGTGAAATCGCTTCCCAAGACCCATGTAAAATAACCCGGGTCTTTGGTCAGAATCTCAGCCACATCCCATCCTTTGTATTTGCCGAAGTTGAATACTTCGTGCTTTAAAGGATTTCCGTTCTCATCGTTTACAACGTTGCCCTGGCCGTCTTTTACCTCTTCCCAAACGATGCGTCCGGCGAAATCTACATTATCCTTCTGCTTAGAGAAATCGGCTAGTTCATCCATGTTGTTGTTGAGCACGCGCTCAGGTTCATCCTGCACGCCTGGAGCATACTTGTCGAGCTCGCCCATGAGCACGCGGTAAGTAGCCTCTGTATCCTGATCTGCACGATGAGCTTCGAAATCTTCCTCCATCTTTCTGCCGCAATAGAACTTGTAGGCAGCAGCCAGGTTACGGCGTTCCATCTTCATGAAGATGGTCTGCGCATCGATGAGGCGGCACTTGTTGAAATCGAAGTCGATTCCAGCACGCAGGAATTCTTCTGCGAGCATCGGTACATCGAAGTGGTTGGAATTGTAGCCTGCGAAATCGCAACCTGTAAATTCCTTCTCTAATGTGGCAGCCAGCTGCTTGAAGGTTGGCGCATCTTTTACATCTTCGTTGCTGATGCCTGTAAGGGCAACTACTTCGGCAGGAATCTCCTTGCAAGGATTTACGTAGAGGTTCTTGCGGTCTTCAGTTCCATCAGGCATTACCTTGATGTAAGAAATCTGTATAATACGATCCTTGATCATGTCAAGACCCGTTGTCTCCAGGTCGAACACAATCAGAGGCTTTGTCAAATTGAGTTTCATTTTTGTAGAAATACTTTTCTTTTTGTTGTTTCAGAGAAAGCCCGTGCTCCTTTAGTCGTTAAGGAGCATAGGCATGATGAGCATCAGAATATCTTCGTTCTCAGGCTGTTCTGCTGGTACGATGATTCCGGCACGGCTTGGGTCTGCCAGCTGGATGATGATGTTGTCGCTGGTGAGATTGCTCAGGATTTCCATCAGACTGCTTCCCTTGAAGCCGATGCTGATAGGAGAGCCGTTGTATTCGCAAGACAACTGTTCCTTTGCAGATGTTGAGAAGTCAATATCCTCTGAAGAAACCTCGAAACGGCCTGACTCGATGTGGAAACGGATGAGCTGGCTGCTCTCGCTTGCAAATGGCAATACGCGGCGCAAAGCACTCTGCAAGCCTCTGCGGTCTACTGTAACCTCGTTAGGGTTGTTTGGAATGACAGAGTTGTAGTTAGGGTAGCGGCCATCAATCAGTCTGCATCTCATAACGCCGTCAGTAAACTGGATTTCTGCGCTTCGGTCATCAAACTTGATGATAGCGTCGTCGCCGTCCTTGCTCAGAATGTTCTTCAGCAGAGAAGCTGGCTTCTTAGGCAAGTTGAATGCTGAAGGAGATTCGCTCTTGATAGTGAAGTTCTTGCTGCGAACCAGCTTGTGACCATCGCTTGCTACGATAGCGAGAGCATCTGCTGTCAGGTCGAAGTAAATACCGTTCATGACAGGGCGCAACTCATCGTTGGCTGTAGCGAAGAGCGAGCGTGAAATGTTGTTGATCAGCATTTCTGTAGGCAAAGAAACGGTGGTGCAAGCATCGTTCATGCTCTGTGTGCGAGGATATTCCTCTGCGCTCTGACCTGTGAAGTTGTAAAGACCGTTCTGGTAAACAATCTTGATGGCAACGGCTTCTCCGGCAGCATCCACATCGAAGTGAAGAGGCTGCTCAGGCAGTTCCTTCAACGCATCGAGGATTACGCGGTTAGGCACACAAAACTCACCTTCTCCATCGTGGTCGGTAAGAGCGAGTGTACTCTTGATGACGTTGTCACTATCGCTAGCTGTGATGCTCATCTCACCGTTAGCAACTTGGAAAAGGAAACAATCGAGGATTGGCAACGAATTCTTGCTTCCAATCACTTTTGCGAGCATGTTGAGCTTGCTGCTCAATGCAGAACTTGATACTGTAAATCTCATGAGTATTTTATTTAAATTTTATTTTGTTTTCTGTTTCACCTTATTAAATTAGGCAATATCACCTAATTGAGCACAAAAATACAAAAAATATCGCTGATAAGCAAAAATAATTGGAGAAAAGTTCTAGTTTTTGAACTATTTTTAGTAATTTCGCAGTCAGAAAGAAAAAAACACCCTTTAAACAAAGGAAAAACTTTAAATATTATCATATGGAATTACAAGGAAAGGTTATTGCCGTTTTGCCTGAAAGAAGCGGCGTCTCTGCAAGAGGAGAGTGGAAAGCTCAGTCGTTCGTAATTGAAACCCACGAGCAGTATCCAAAGAAATTGTGCTTTGATGTTTTCGGAGCAGACCGTCTGGCTCAGTTCAACATTCAGAGTGGTGAGGAACTTCTGGTTTCTTTCGACATCGATGCTCACGAGTATCAGGGCCGTTGGTTCAATAGCGTTCGTGCTTGGAACATCCAGCGTGTTGATCCTAACGCCGTAGCTGGTGCTATGGGCGGAATGCAGCCAGGTGCGTTTCCTCCAGTAGGTGCTCCTGTACCTCCTGCTCAGCCAGCAGCACCTGCTAATGGTGCAACTGCAGCTTTCCCTCCAGTTCAGCCTACAGCTCCTGCAGCAGAGGGTGGTAGCGCAGATGATCTTCCTTTCTAAAAAGCAGAAAAGTAAGATAAAAATAAGAGCACTTCGCCTGAGACTTTCTTCTGTCTCGGATGAAGTGCTCTTTTTTTATTCATAATCTTATATTTCTCTTTATCAACAGTTTTCTATTCTCTGCGTCTCTTCTCAAAGAATTGTTTCGAAGCGGCAAAGAAGAGGAGAACAGAAGCTGCATTTTCTATCGCAACCATCCAGAATGTTCCGTTGTAACCGAAATGTTCTGCTACAACTCCACCAAGCAGACAGCCGATTCCGAAGCCCAAATCCCAACCGGTAAGAATGCTGCTGTTTGCTGTTCCGCGCTGGTCGTGACGAGCCACATTTATGAACATGTTGAGGAAGGCTGGATAAAGATGACCGTTGCCCAAACCGATGAGACAGGCAGAAAGATAATAGGCTACCGGATGCTTGACGGCAACAAAGATGATGAAACCAACAAGCGAAAGCAGCATTCCTTCGGCCGCATTCTGGGTAAGTTTTCCCTGGCTCAAGGCTTTTCTTCCCTGCAATCTTGACAGGAACAGACCCATGGAAAGAAGGGCAAAATAAGTGCCCGTTCCACCCGTAATTCCGAGTTCCTCCTTGCTGTAGATTGCGAGATAATTACTCAGAACGCCCCAGCAGAAACCGAACATGGCGATGTTGATGGCAAGGAGCCAGGCACGTGTCAGGAAGAAGCGGTCGAGAGAAAGCTTCTCCTTGTTCTTAACGATTTCCTTTTCGGGGAGGCGGATGGTTCCTGCAATCACAACTGAGGCAATCGCCACGATGAAAGCTATCCAGAAGAGAATCATGTAACTGTCTACCGCATTATGGAGATAGATTCCGATGGATGGAGCAATTGCCATGGCAAAATTGTTGCTCAGTCCGTAGAGTCCGATTCCTTCATTTCTCCTACTTGCCGGAAGAACGTCGATGGCGCAGGTGCTGTTGGCAACCGTTACGGCTCCGAACGGACCTCCGTGCAGGGTTCTGCAGATGGCAAACATCAGGATGGTGCTGGCTGCAATATAGCCGGCAAAGAAGATGGCGAAGGCTGAGAGACAGACCATCAGAACCTTCTTGCGCGAAAAACTGTCAACCACATATCCGCTGAACGGACGAATGATGAGGGCGGCAACCGTATAGCCGCTCAGTACAATTCCAATCACATCTTTCGTGGCTCCAAAATTTTCGCTCAGATAGAGAGGGAGCAAAGGTGTGAGCAGATAGAAGGCGAAATACAACAGAAAGTTGGTAGTCATCACCTTGATGTAGTTTGCATTCCAAAGTTTCTCTTTCATCATTTTTTAGAGTTTATCCTCACTTTTAGAGTTTGTCCTCATTATTAGAGTTTGTCCGCCAGCCAGGCGTCGATGAGTTTTCGGGCGATGGAAAGTTTCTCTGGGAGAATAGGGAGATTCTCTTTCGTGAACCATTTACCACGAGAGAGTTCTTCTTTCTGAAGATGAATTTCTCCATCTACATATTCTGCCGAGAAGCCAATCATCAGACCGCTCGGATAAGGCCAAGGCTGGGAACCGAAATATTTCAAATTCTTGATAGTCAGACCGGTTTCTTCCATTACTTCACGATGAACCGCCTCTTCCAGATTCTCGCCAGTCTCAACAAAACCTGCCACGAGACTGTCGAAATTTCCCTTGAAATTACGGGCGTGAACCAGCAACACCTGATCATCTTTCTTAATCAGAACGATGATGGCTGTGGCAAGCGAAGGCCAGACCTGTTTGCCGCATTCTGTACATTTCTTACTGATGTCGGTTGCCATTTTCATCGGAGCTCCGCAAACGCCGCAGAATTGGGTATTCATGTCCCAATAGTTGAGTTCCTGACACTTTCCTGCTTTCTGGTAAAGGGCAGGAGAGAGTTTGTAGAAACTAGGGCGCAAGCCGCACATTTCGTACTTCGGATTGCCGGTAACGGGCTCAGGAATGGTGAAGGTCTTCACCTCTGTTCCGTCTTCCATCGGGGTAATATTGAGAATGTGAGTCCAAGGCTTTGTTGGGATTGGACTCTCTTCTGAACAAGGAATCGTATAGGTTCCGTCTTCTTTCTTTTCGAGCAAGAGATCAGTCTTGCAAAATATAAACCAATACTTCATTCTTTATTTTGAACTTATTTGCTTTTTTACTTTGATTTTTATAATATGCTTTTCCAGAAGCGTTTCGAGGAGCTATTTCTTCTTACCGAACAGCAATTCGAAATCGCGCTGGGCAGCAGGCTTGGTCCATGCTTCAGGCACAAACTTCCAGTTGTTGTTTGGTTTTGCATCAACCGTTTCCATCTTTTCGATTTCTTCCATCAGATAGTAGCGCTGGTCGAGCTTGCTGCGGTAGATGATTCGGCTGTCAAGACTGTCTTTCGGGATTCCGGCACCCTTGGTAAGGAGTTCTCCGCCACCATTACCACGATAGCTATTAACCGCCACCTTGTACCATTTCTTCTCATCGAAAGGCTCGCCGTTGCTCATGCGCAGAATCTTCACCTTCTCGCCATTTGGCTTGGTTACGTCAACTTCGTAATCGATTCCCGCAGCACTATCAAAGTTGAACGAGAGATTCTTGAAACCGAGGCGTTGCTGGTCGCCAGCGGTCTTTTTATCGAGCAGCAGGAGATGGTCGTCCGGGCTCTTCATGGTGTTCACCCAGAGGTCGTAACTCATTTCCAGATGCTTTCTGATTTCTTCGCCCGTCATGCGCATTACGTAGAGCTGGTTCTCATATTTATAGAGATTGAACATGTCGCTCACGTAGATTGGCCCGGCTTTCAGAACCGCGTTGAACTGAAGAGGAGCGTTGAACGAAATGTCGGCATTTGTAATCTGCAATTGAAGGTTGAGGATGAAATCGTTGAAGGCAGAACTGCCGAAGAACTGGTCGCGGCTGTAGATGGTAGT
This sequence comes from Segatella copri, assembly GCF_009494835.1. Classification (GTDB taxonomy): domain Bacteria; phylum Bacteroidota; class Bacteroidia; order Bacteroidales; family Bacteroidaceae; genus Prevotella; species Prevotella copri_F. The sequence goes on along the minus strand of NZ_VZBE01000057.1, from coordinate 62,614 downwards.
CTTGAAGTTGCCAATCTGCTTGCCCACATATTTCTTTACTTCCGCAATCTGGGGTTCGAAAGTCTTCATGAAATCCTCGTCGATAGGACAATCTGTCACATCCACAATCTTGCCTGTCACCTTTTTGTCAGTTACCACCATCTGTTTCTTTCCGTTCACCTTTTTCTTGTTGAGGGTGAGCGTTATTTCAGCATCAGCCACGCTAATGGCGTTGTTGGCAGGATCCAGGCAAACCACCTGCTTTCCATCAGTATTGGTTACGGTTTCGTTGTCGCGCGTATGGTCGTGGCCGAAGAGAACGAGGTCGAAGCCCGGCACTTCTTTTGCCACCTTGATAGAGGCGTCTTCATCATATTCGGTAGTCTGGATGCCTCCGTCTTTTCCGCTGTGGAAGAGGCCGATGATAACATCCGGTTTTTCATTCTCCTGGAGATACTTCACCCATTTGCGGGCGTTTGTTACCATATTTTCAAATTTCAGTCCGCTCCAGAGATTCTCCGTGAGCCAGTTTGGAATGGCAGGAGTAATCATTCCCAAGACAGCCACCTTCACGCCCTCGCGGTTCAGGATAAGATAAGGCTTAACGTATGGCTCGCCTGTAGAAGTGCTGATAATGTTGGAACCAAGAACTGGGCAATTGAGTTCTTTTATCCATTTGTCGTAAACTGGATGACCCGTTTCAACATCATGATTGCCAAACACTTGCGCATCATACTTCATGTAGTTTACCACATCGGCAGCCACGTTTCTTGCCTCTGTGTTTACATAATTATAATAATAGCAGGTAGGCTGTCCCTGCAGAATATCGCCATTCTCCAAGAGAATGAGGTTATCCTTGTAGTCTTTTCGCAAATTATTGACGTAGGAAGAAACGCGCGCCAAGGTTCCTGCTTTTGGCTTACGGTTGATGAAATCGTAAGGGAAGAAAGAGCCGTGCACATCGCTTGTCTCTATCACTCTCAGTTTTACGGTACGTTGTTGTGCCATCGCTTGTGAATTGAAAGTTAGCGCCAGAAGAAGCGCAGCAAATAATTGTTTCATATTAATTAATGTATTACTTTTGAGTAATGAAAGCCCATTAGTTGAGCTCTGTTTCTTATTTTCTCTGCAAAAGTACAAAAAAGAACTTAAATAGGCATACTTTTTGTTGGATATTTTTTAAAAACTAAAAAATAGGAGGTTTTATAATATGGCATTTGTTGATTATTACAAGATTCTCGGCGTAGACAAGAACATTCCGCAGAAGGATGTGAGAGCTGCGTATCGTAAACGTGCAAAACAGTTTCACCCAGATTTGCACCCTAACGACCCGAAGGCGAAGGCTAAGTTCCAGGCGCTGAACGAGGCGTATGAGGTGATTTCTGACCCAGATAAGCGTGCTAAATACGACCAGTATGGCGAACAATGGAAGAATGCTGATGCATTCGGCGGTTTCGGCGGAGCTGGTGGTGCAGGCGGTTCCGGAAGCTATGGTGGAGCAGGTGGAAATCCATTCGAGGGTTTCGACTTCAGCCAGTTTGGCGGAGGCGGAGGTTTCTCCAGTTTCTTCGAAAATCTCTTCGGAGGTCGTGGCAGAAGCCAGCAGTCTGCTGAAGGATTCGGTTCCGGCAATTTTGGCGGTTTTAATGGTTCTGCCGGTTATGGTAGCGGCTTTAATGGGGCTGGCTACGGAGCTGGTGCTGATTTCGGTACTGGTGGTTGTGGCGGCGGTTGCGGTCAGAATGGTCGTGCCAATAACGGCGAAATGAACATGAATGTGAATATCGACCTTTATACGGCTCTGCTGGGCGGCGAAGGAATCATTAAATTGAGTAATGGTTCTAAAATCAAACTGAAGATTAAGCCGGAAACGCAGAATGGCACGAAGGTTCGTGTTCGCGGAAAAGGATACGACCGGGGCGACGGAACCTTTGGCGACCTGATGATTACTTACAACGTGAAGTTGCCAACCGGGTTGAACGAAAAGCAGAAAGATTTGCTCCGTCAGATGAAGGATGCAAAGTAATTTCTAAAAGAAGGGAATGGGTTCTCGGACATGAGAACCTTCCCGAAACATGAAGGTAAAAAGAAATGCCCTGCAAGAAGGGAACATTCAGAAATGAAGTTCCTGATCTTGCAGGGCGTTTTTTATTCTATTTAATCTTGCAGGGCGTTTTTTATTCTATTCTGCGGCATTAATCTTCGACATGTTGAACGCAGAAACCTTGCCGTCTGGCGAAACGGTCGCGTTGATTTTGAAATGGTTGGTTTTCTTAGTACCGTCGGTAAGTTGAACTTCCTCACGTGCTGAGAACTGAACCTGATATTCATAATCTTCGTCACCCACCTCGCGCTTCTTGATCTTATAATCGTTGGTGAGGAACCAGTTCAGGTTGGTCACATCTTCCTTATAAAGCTTATTCATAAAGGTAACAACATCTGCCTTGGTAGCAGAATTCTTACCCAGAAGCGAAGAGAGAATGTCCTCGCATGAAGCTTGCAAACCATCAGCATCGCGGGTATTGATGCTTTGGAAGAAATGGCGGAACAGACTGCTTACCATATCTTTCTCTTCAGGCTGCAAATCTCTACTCTTGGCTTTCTTCATCGCATTCTCAGCCTCTTCGATATGCGAACCGTCAGCATGAGCGGCGAGATAAGCCTGGTAAGCTTCTACATTATCAGCATTCTTGGCCACATTCCAGTCGATGGAATCTATCTTGTTCAAAACCTCCTGCTTGTGTGGACTGTTTGGGTATTTGTCGAGATAAGCCTGCAGGGCCTCTTTCGAACCGCTTACTACGGCGTTGGTCCAGTCCTGATCGGTCTGTTTCAGAAGTTCGAGGTGAGCCATGATGGAATCACGATGCGCCTCGTCTGCATCTTTGTAAGTATCTAGGTAACTCTGCAGAACCATCGGGTCGCTACTCTGCATCGCATACTCGTAAGCTTCCAGTTCCTTATTCTTATTGGCACTATCATAGAAATAGTAGAAAATGCCACAAACGAGGAAGGCGAAAATCAGAGAGATGATGATGACGCCACGGTTGCTTTTTTTCTTTTCCTGGGTTCCCTCGCCGTTTCCGCCGTTCTGAGAATTAGATTGCTGTGGGCGAACCGGAGGAACGGGTGGAGTAGGAGGTGTTGCTGTTCTGACAGGTGTCTGAGGACGAGCCTGCTGTCTGAGAGCGTCCTGCCTGAGAACGTCCTGACGGCGATTTTCTTCTTGTCTGATTGCATTCTGTCTGGCTGCGTTTTCAGCTTCTTGCTGCTGAGTCATAGAAGCCTGGCTGGCAGGAGTCTGCTGGCTCATTCCTGTCGGAGGCGTCATTCTTGTGAGCGAAGGATTCAGCTCATGGCAGTTAGGACACATTTCCAGGTTGCTGAAATAAATCTCGCCACAATTTGGGCATTTGGTAATTTTGCCTGCTATTTCTACTCCGCAACTAGGGCAGGTAGGTGCTTTATCGCTAATTTGGCGTCCGCATTCCGGACATTTTATAATTGCCATAATTCTATTTTGTGTTTATTAATTTACATATATAATTCATGCTTCTCTACTTCCAGACCTTATCTACTCTTTACCTTGAAGCTAATCATAAAGTTCCAAGTTCAGGGTTCCATGTACTATCGATGTCTGAATCTGATTTCTCTGAGCTTGTGGCGCCCCATGAAACGGCTTTTGTCAACATAGCCGTTTATTCCGTTGAGTTTGCCCTTACCCGTATATTGCCACATTTCGAAATCTCTACCATCGCGCAATACAGGGATGCGCTTCGTATACTGGGCAATCATCAGCTTGTAGCTGTCTAGCTTGCCCAGAAGATAGTTGTCATAGAAATTGGCTCCCGTATAGATGAGGGGTTTCTGCTTAAATGCTTTCTCTACGAGGTGCAGAAACTTAAAGAGCGAATCGCAGAATTCTTCTGTATTCATGCCGCTTTTCGTCTCCACATCAATCATAGGCAAGAGGTCCTGATCTCCCGGACGGCATTGGGCCTTGAAATTTTCCAGCTGCGTCTGCTGTGGGATGCGGGGTCTGTAGAAATGATAAGAACCTACTTTCATTCCGTAGCGATGAGCCAGGTCGATATTCTTCTTGTATTTGCTGTCGATGTTGGTTCCGCCCTCGGTAGCTTTCAGATAAACGTAAGCCATCTTAGAGTTGTCGCCCACGGTTTCCCAGAACACGTTGCCCTGATAATGACTCAAGTCGATGCCGTGAACGTGCCGACAAGTGTCTTCGCATTGCACTTGGGCATGGGCTCCCAAGGCAATAATGGATGCTATAATAGAGATAAATAATTTTTTCATAGATGCAAAGATACGAAAATCAGATGAAAATCGTACTACTAAGAGATTAATTTTATAGATATTTTACTCTTCGTCCTGATGAATCCCAGGTTAACCCCTTCAATCCTTACTGAAATTTACTCTTCAATCTCAGATAATGAACGGAAGAAATTGTTCATGAAATTGCTCATGGTTTCTATCGGAGCGTATTGCAGATAGCGCATGCTGCGGCGCAGATTCTTGCGCATGGTTCCCCCCGTGGTGCGTACAAAGCCGCTGCTGGTCTGCTCAAACTGAATGGCCTGCTGGTCCATGATATTATAGTAGAGCGAACGGAGCGTCAGTTTGTAGGCGCCTCTTTCTATGTGATGAACGAACGGGATTTCGTCCTGTTCGAAATCGAAGAAGGTGATGAGCACGCTTCCTTCCAGCTGGGCGATGCGCTGGATGCGGAGCTTGGCAAGCCACTTCTCCAGTTTCACGAAATCTACCTTGTCGCCTCGGGTTCTCAGGTAGTCTCCCAACTGGATGATTCCTCTGAGATTGATTCCGTTAGCCAGCATTCCATTTACGTTTGCCACGATGATGCGCAGCAGATAAATGGTCTCGATAGAGGTATCGATGGCATGGCGTTCATCTTCCTGAATCTTGCTGAGCCGTCGGTTCAGAAAACCGTTGTTCATCTTCACTTCTCCGGCAGGAACATCATTCACGTTCTTGAGCATCTGAGCTATCTTTTTCTTCTTAAAGGTAGTCATCGGTTCCATTTCTTCCTTGATGCCGAAGTTGTCGGCACGGAGCTTAGTAAAAAGGTTGCGCTGAAGAAAATTCATATGCCTTGTTCTTATTAATAGTCAATAATAAAGTTTTGTTCTTCCTGTCAAGAAATCTCTAACGCAGAAGGAGACTCTCCTCTGATTTTTAGAAGTCTTCCTAACTGTATCTCTTAGGATAGCGCAAGAGGATGGCCAGCAGGGCTGCCACACCTATCGCCAGCGGATAGTAGAGATAAGGAAGAATGTCCATCGGACTGAGATTGGCCAGGCCGGCTGCCAGGAGCATCTGCACGCCATAAGGAATCAATCCCTGAACCATGCACGAGAAGGTGTCGAGAATGCTGGCTGCCTTGCGGTTGTCTACGCCAAACCGGTCGCCTATCTTTTTCGAAATATTTCCTACTGTCAGAATCGCTACCGTATTATTTGCCGTACAGATGTTTACCATCGAAACGAGGGCGGCGATAGAAAGTTCGGCTCCACGCTTGCTGTTTACGTGGGCTGTAATCTTGTTGATGATGAAATCGATTCCGCCGTTTTCGCGGATGATTTCGAGCATACCACCTGCCATCATGGCGATGATAATGAGTTCGCCCATGCCGATAATGCCGTTGCCCATGGCTGAGAACCAGCCAAAGAGGTCGTAGCTTCCGGAGGCACCCAGAAGATGACTGCCTATGCCGATGGCGCCACAGAGTAGGGCGCCCAGAGTGAGAACAGCCATTACATTCATGCCGGCAATAGCGGTAACGAGGACGGTGAGGTAAGGCAATACTTTCATGTATTCTACCTCGTTGATGTGGGTTGGGGCCTGAAGACCGACTCCCATGACAGAATAGGCGATGAGCACGAGTACGGCGGCCGGAACCACAATCATGGAGTTGACCTTGAACTTATCGCTCATCTTGCAGTTCTGCGTCTGCGTAGCAACAACCGTCGTATCGGAGATGAACGAGAGGTTGTCACCGAAATAAGCGCCACCTACGATGATGGCGGTCATCATGCCTACGTTAGCATCCATCGAGTGGGCCAGTCCGGCGGCTATCGGAACCAGAGCCACTACTGTTCCCACACTTGTTCCGATAGATACGGAGATAAAGCAGGCAGCCAGGAAGAGTCCTGGCAGAATCATGCTGGCTGGCAGGATGCTGAGCGCCAGGTTGACGGTTGCATCAACGGCTCCCATCGCCTTGGCTGATGCGGCAAACGAGCCAGCCAGCACGTAAATCCAGAGCATGAGCATCAGGTTGTTGGCGCCGGCACCCTTGCTGTATGTGTCCACTCGTTTCCTGACAGGCATTCCGCCGGAAATAGCCACGGCATAAATGCTAGAAATCATGAACGCTACTGTGAGCGAGAGGCTGGTGTCCTGATGGCTGCTGTCTACCGAATATACGGTAAAAGCCACGATGAGGACAATCAGTAAAAATAATGGCGACAACGCCAGCAAACCTTTTTTATTACTCATACTTCTTTTTTCTTTTTAATTAAAGAGTTACTCCATTTTTGAAGATGGAGATTTCACGATAGCCATTATACTCGTTGCGAGCCTCCTCGCCACTTGCTACGGCTATAATCTTATCAATAAACTTGCTTACCAAGTCTTTCATTTCTACACCTTCTACCAGAGCGCCGGCGTTGAAGTCAATCCAGTTTGGCTTGTTCTTTGCCAGATTGCTGTTGGTAGAAATCTTCATTGTTGGCACGAAGGTTCCGAATGGGGTTCCGCGACCTGTGGTGAAGAGAACGAGCTGGCAACCTGCTGAAGCCAGAGCTGTGGCTGCTACAAGGTCGTTACCCGGAGCTGAAAGCAGGTTCAAACCGGTTGTCTCCAGACGGTCGCCATACTGGAGCACGCCGCTTACCGGAGCACGGCCGCACTTCTGGGTGCAACCCAAAGCCTTATCTTCGAGGGTTGAGATACCACCTGCCTTGTTACCTGGAGAAGGGTTCTCGCCAACCGGTTCACCATGGCTCAGGAAGTACTCCTTGAAGTCGTTAATCAGGTGAACGGTCTTGTCGAAGAGTTCCTTATTTTCGCAACGGTTCATCAGAATGGTTTCTGCGCCAAACATTTCCGGTACCTCTGTCAGGATGCTTGTACCGCCCTGAGCTACGAGCCAGTCGCTGAATTCACCTACCAATGGGTTGGCTGTAATTCCGCTGAAGCCGTCAGAACCGCCACACTTCAAACCTACGCGCAGTTTGCTTACCGGAACTTCCTCGCGTTTGTCTTCCTTAGCCTGGGCATAGAGGTTGCGCAGAATCTTCATGCCTTCCTCGAGTTCGTCGCCTTCAACCTTCTGTGTTACAAGAAGTTTGATGCGGTCGTGGTCATAGTCGCCGAGCATCTTCATGAAATCATCTGGCTGGTTGTTCTCGCAGCCGAGCGAGAGAACGAGCACGGCACCTGCGTTTGGATGCAGACAGATATCGCGAAGCACCTTGCGGGTATTCTCATGGTCACCCGAGAGCTGTGAGCAACCGAAGTTGTGGTGCCATGCGTGGATGGCGTCGATGCCTTCGCAGCCTGTTTCTTTCTTGAGGAGTTCTACCAGTTTCTCAGCCACGCCGTTAACGCAGCCCACGGTAGGAACTACCCATACTTCGTTTCTTACGCCTACTTCGCCATTCTTGCGAACGTAGCCCATGAAGGTGCGGTTTTCCTTAGCGATGTTCAGCTGCTCGTTAACCGGGTTGTAGGTATATTCGAGCGTACCGGCAAGATTGGTCTTGAGGTTGTTCTCGTTTACCCATTCGCCCGCCTTGAGACCGGTCTTTGCATGACCGATAGGGTAGCCATACTTCAGGATATCTGTACCCTCGGCTGCATCGTTGATGAGCACCTTGTGTCCTGCAGGTGTATCCTGCAATAATGTGATGGTCTTGCCATCTACTTCAATCGTTTCACCCTTCTTCATAGGGCGCAAGCAAACCACTACCGAGTCGGCAGGGTTAATCTTGATAAAACTTGATTGTTCCATACGTAGTCTGTTTTTTATTTATTGTTTATAATTTATAATGTTCCTGTAAGAATATTCTTCCATGCGGAAACCCTGTTCTGCCCGATAGCCTTAGAGCTGGGTTCTGCGATAGAAATCTACGTTTTCCTTCATCAGCAGCTCGATAGGCATATAGTTTACCGGCGTAACTTTCTTCTTCAGTACGATGGCCTGGAAGAGCGTGTCTACGCAGGAGTAACCCTGCATGTAGGCGTGCTGGGCGATGAGGAAGGAGATGCTTCCTTCGCGCAGACAGCGGGCGTTTTTCTCCACCATATCATAGCCCATGATCTGAACGTCGCGGCGGTTGGTCTTCAGCAGGAAATCGCCCACGATGTGCGCCTTCGAAGTCATGGTGATGCAATGGTGGATGTTCGGATGCATGGCAAAGAACTTCTCCAGCATTTTGACGAATTCAGCACGTGTGCCGCTCAACGGCAGGTCGAGCAAGGTAATCTTCACGTTAGGGAAGTGGTCGTGCATGTAATGGCGGAATCCTACCTCTCGGTTATCCTGCTGCTTGCTGACCACTCTTCCGTCTTTGGTCTGCCTCATGAGCAGGATTTCATCTTCCTTTGCTGCAAGCATCATCAGCATCTTGGCTGCGAAGAAACCGGAACAGAACGAATCCTGGCCGAAGAAAGAGAGCGGACGGAGATCGGGCATGTAGGAGTCGAGCAGGATGAATGGGATGCTTTTGTGATGCAACGCCTCGGTAAACTCGCGGGTTACATCGAGCGATGAAGGCACCACGATGACTCCTTCCGGACTGGCCTCAAGAATCTTGTTGCCTTCTTCGCGGAACGATTCCTCGCTGGAACGCTCATAGAAACGAATCTCTACATCGATATGGAAGTCACGTCGGGTATCTTCACATTTTTTTGCGCCTTCCTCTATTTCCTCCCAGTAAGCCTCCGATTCATGTTTCGGAATCAGCAGGTAGAAGGTATAGGATTTGTTGTAAGCCAGAGCGCTGGCGTACACATTAGGCTGATAATTCATTTCCTTGAGGGCTTTCTCGACCTTGTCGCGTGCAGGTTTCGACACGTTTGGACGGTCGTGCAGAACTCGGTCTACGGTTCCAACGGATACGCCAGCTCTCTCGGCAATATCCTTGATTCTGATTTTTTCGGCCATTGTTTTTTAGCATTACGGGTCTGGTTGCTTCGCGTGTACTTATTATATAAGGAGCCTCTCCTGGGGGCTACGATAGATAAAACGTCGCAGGTACTTCCTAGCTGTGCACAGACCACAATTAGTATTAAGCAATTCTGTTGTGTGCGACCACAAGTACGAATTTTGCCGCAAATATACAACAATTTTTTGAATTGTGCGAAGACACAGCAACTTTTTTGCACGAAAAACAAAAAAAAATGCGATTTTATTTCGTTATTCGAGAAATTATGGTTATTTTTGCCCTCGAAATTGAACGACAACTGATAATTGAACTTCATTTCTCAACTAAAAAGTGGAATTTTAATTTGTTACTCATAACAAACAAAATAAAAACAAAAAAATTAAAACTATCAAACATGGCAAAAATTGTAACATTGGGCGAGATCATGCTTCGTTTATCACCAGAAGGCAATGATCGTTTCATTCAGAGTGAATCACTTCGTATCATCCCTGGTGGTGGTGAGGCTAACGTAGCTGTAAGCTTGGCTAACTATGGTCACGATGCTTACTTCGTATCTAAGCTCCCTAAGCACGAGATCGGTCAGATTGCTGTCAACGGCCTCCGTCGTTACGGCGTTAACACAGAGTTCATCGCTCGTGGTGGTGACCGCGTAGGTCTCTACTATGCCGAGACTGGTGCTTCTATGCGCCCATCCAAGGTAATCTACGACCGTGCACACAGCGCAATTGCTGAGGCTGACCCATCTGATTTCGATTTCGACAAGATTATGGAGGGTGCCCAGTGGTTCCATTGGAGCGGTATTACTCCAGCTATTAGCGACAAGGCTGCTGAACTTACCAAGTTGGCTTGTGAGGCTGCTAAGCGTCACGGCGTAACAGTTTCTGTTGACCTCAACTTCCGCAAGAAGCTCTGGACTTCTGAGAAGGCTATCTCTGTTATGCGTCCTCTGATGAAGTATGTTGATGTTTGCATCGGTAATGAGGAAGATGCTCAGCTCTGCCTGGGCTTCAAGCCAGATGCTGACGTAGAGGGCGGTAAGACTGATGCTGAGGGTTACTACGGAATCTTCAAGGGCATGATGGAGGAGTTCGGCTTCAAGTATGTTGTTTCTACTCTCCGCGAATCTCTCTCTGCTACACACAACGGCTGGAAGGCTCTTATCTATGATGGTAAGGAGTTCTATCAGAGCAAGCACTATGACATCAACCCTATTATCGACCGCGTTGGTGGTGGCGACTCTTTCTCTGGTGGTCTGATCCACGGCCTTCTTACTAAGGAGACTCAGGGCGAGGCTCTTGAGTTTGCGGTAGCTGCTTCTGCTTTGAAGCATACTATCCCTGGCGACTTCAACCTGGTATCTGCTGACGAGGTAGAGAGCCTGGCTGGCGGTAACGCTAATGGTCGCGTTCAGAGATAATTTAAGTGAAGAGGGAAGAGTGAAGAAACATCGTTCGGCTACCGAAGGGAAAGCCAATTCATTTGCTCTTCCTAATTTAACATTTAACATTTAAAATTTAACATTATAATAAGGTAATGGCAAAGTTTAGCAAAATGCAGGTTATGGCAGCCATGAAAGAGACTGGTATGGTACCTGTTTTCTTCAACAAGGATGTTGAAATCTGCAAGAACGTCATCAAGGCTTGTTACGAGGGTGGCGTACGTGTTTTCGAGTTTACTAACCGTGGTGACTTCGCTCACGAGATTTTCGGAGAGTTGGTAAAGTGGGCCGACAAGGCTTGCCCTGAGATGATTTTAGGTGCAGGTACAGTTGTTGATGCCGGTACAGCTTCTCTGTATCTCCAGCTCGGCGCTAACTTCATCGTAGGTCCTAACTTCAACCCAGATATTGCTCCAGTTTGCAACCGTCGTCTGGTTCCTTATTCACCAGGTTGCGGTTCTGTAACAGAAATCAATAATGCTCAGGCTGCCGGTTGCGACGTAACCAAGGTATTCCCAGCAGGTAACGTAGGCGGTCCTTCATTCGTTAAGAACGTAATGGCACCTTTGCGTTGGAGCAACATCATGGTAACAGGTGCCGTAGAGCCAACAGAGGAGAATCTTACTCCTTGGATCAAGGCTGGCGTTCTCTGCGTAGGTATGGGCTCTAAGCTCTTCCCTAAGGAGACTGTTGCTGCTGGCGACTGGGCTGCCATCACAGCCAAGTGTCAGGAGGCTCTCGGTTACATCGCGAAGGCTCGCGCTTAATTTAGACTATTTTTCATCGAGATGCAGATTTCAGCATCCTTTTTTTCCATGTCGCCATCATCAATTCTGGTGGTGGCGGCTTTTTTTCTTTCAGCTTGTTCTCCTGCGAATAAGGCAAGGGTAGATGAGCTGAACGAGCAATCCTATGCTTATCATTATAGCAATCTCGATTCTACTAAAGTGCTGGCTGAGAGAGCTTTGAAGCTCTCAGAAGATTATCCCTCAGGCCGTGCCGAAGCCTATAACAACCTTGCCTTCGTCTGTATAGCCAAGATGGATTACAAGGGAGCCAAGGGATGGCTGAGGAAAGTTGAAAAGGAGAGCGATAATCAGATAGAACTCGCCATTGCCGATGTTCAGAACATGCGACTCTGCCAGAGAGAATCGCACAATAAAGATTTTTATGCTTATCGCGAAAAAGCGATGAGGCGTTTGCGCAGAATTCGCGAAGAGGTGAATTCCATGCCCCCGAGGGAAAGCAAACGTGTGATTTATGCGAAATCTGAATTCTATATTGTGGCCGCCACCTATTTTTATTATGTGGGCTTAGACGAGCCGATGCTTCAGGAGCTTAACCGTCTGGACCCAGATGAGCTGGAACAGGATTCGGCACAATACCTCAACTATCTTTATAATATAGGTTCGGGCGGAGCTATCGTCAAGGAAACCGAAAACGAAATCAATCAGGCGGAATTCGACCGGCTGATCAGCTGCTACATGTTGGCTAGCGACCCTGCCCATCCTTATCCTTACTGGCAGGCTAACGCCCTGCAGTCTATTAGCGAGCACCTCAGAAAAGGAGAGGTGAGCGATTTCCTCATACGCAACAACCTGCCTGCCTTCCAGTATCTCAACATCGAGCAGATGCCAAACAATCTGCTGGCAGGCAACTTTGCCCAGCGTGCCCTCAACCTCTTTTCGAGCTACGGAGATGTTTATCAGACTGCCGGAGCCAATCGTACGCTGGCAGAATGTTTCTGGGATATCCATGATTATTCTTCGTCGCTCGACTGCCTGAATCATGCCCTGAACGACAACAAGGCCATCGAGCAGGCACCCGACCTCGTAGCGTCGATACGTGAAAGACTCTGCCTGGTTTATTCGGCTATAGATGATAAGCAGCAGAGCGATTACAACCGCAATATCTATCTGGATTTGCAGGACCGTTCGCGACAGGACCGCCAGCTGGAGGCACGTGCCGCAGCACTCGACGAGAACGCCCAGCAGCTCAACCTGATGATTGCTGCCGTGGTGGCGATGATTGTGCTCGTGGTGGTTCTGCTCTACGTTTTCGACCACATGAAGCGCAAGAAGATGAAGAACCAGTCGATGGATGAACTGCTTGCACCTTTGCGTGAGTGGAGCGAGAATAACACTAAGAAAATCAACGAATTAAAAGATAAGCAGGAGGAGGTTCACGATGAGCTGAACGTAACCCGACTGCATATAGAAGAAAACAAGAAACGCAATCTGGAACAAAGGGCTAAGATTTCGCTCGTAAACAGCATTACGCCTTTCATCGACCGCATGATTCACGAGGTAAACCGACTCTCCGAAGGGGGCGAAAGCGATGAGGTGCGGCAGGAACGTTACCAGTATATCGCCGAACTCACGGATAAGATTAACCAATATAACAACGTGCTTACGGAGTGGATTCAGATGCGCCAGGGCTCACTCAGCCTGCGTATCGAAAGTTTCCCGCTCCAGCAGCTTTTCGATATTGTAAGCAAGGGAAAGATGAGCTTCCAGATGCAGGGCGTGAAACTCGATGTAGAACCTACCGATGCCGTGGTCAAGGCCGACCGCATCCTTACGCTCTTCATGATCAATACCATAGCCGATAATGCCCGCAAGTTTACACCCGAAGGCGGAAAGGTAACCATTAGCGCCAAGGTTTCTGACTTCGTGGAAATCAGCATCTCAGATACCGGAAAGGGTATGGACGAGGAGCAGCTGGCGCATGTCTTCGACCGGACCTATACGGGCGGTCACGGCTTCGGACTGCTCAACTGCAAGGGCATCATAGAGAAATATAAGAAGGTGAGTTCGCTCTTTGCCGGCTGCCAGATTAAGGCAGAAAGCCAGTTGGGCGAGGGGAGCCGCTTCAGTTTCCGTCTGCCTAAGGGCATCGCCCGCCGAACCCATCAGCTGCTGGGCATCATCATCATGCTCTTCGTGCTGCTGTCGGCTTCGGTCCAGCCTTGTGAGGCTAAGAAGACCAACGACATCCGCCAGCGCCACAATCATCACAAGACGAACGTAGATGCCAATCTCCAGCGTGCCGACGATTTTGCAGATAGCGCCTACTTCAGCAATATCAACGGCACCTACCAGCGCACCCTGGCCTTTGCCGATTCTTCGCGCCATTATCTCAACGCGTTCTATCTGTCGAAATATCCCGACGGCAAGTATCTCATGGTGGCTCATCCGGATGTGGGAATGGCGGCAGAACTCTCCTGGATGCGCTCCGGGCTGCCAACCAATTATCACGTCATCCTGGACCTGAGAAACGAGTGTGCCGTGGCTGCCCTGGCGTTGCACCAATGGTCGCTCTACCAGAGCAACAACAAGGTTTATACCCAGCTGTTCCGCGAGATAAGTGCCGATAATACGCTCGATAATTACGTGCACACGATGCAGCAGAGCGAGAACTCGAAGACCGTGGCCGTGGTGCTGCTCATCCTGTTGCTGCTGCAGTTGCCGCTGGCTTATTATCTGCTCTATTACCGCCACGTGCTGAGCTACCGGTTTGCCATGATTGAGCAGACCAAGGCAAAGCGTACCGACGAGGCTGAGCAGGAATCCCTGAAACTGGAGCTGATGACCGATGAGCTGCATAGGGCTGAATATGAGAATGATAAGCTTCATATCTCCAATTCCGTGCTCGACAACTGTCTGTCTACGCTCAAGCACGAAACGATGTATTATCCGTCGCGCATCCGCCAGCTCATCGATTCGCAGCCCAATGATGTAGATTCGCTCAAGGAACTGGTAGCTTATTATAAATCGCTCTATTCTCTGCTCAGCGCCCAGGCGATGGAGCAGGTAGAAGGCAACATCAAGGCAGATGATTTCCTGAACCGCTATCTTGTTTCTCTGATGCGCAGCAATTCCAAGAATTACCATACCGGAGTGGCTGAGATTCCGGGTTCTGCCTACGTGAGATATTGGATTGACCAGCAGGATGTGGCCTATGATGCTGCGCTCCACGCCCAGCTCTTCACCCCTCTGACGGGCGATTTGCGCTATCTCCTGTGCCGGCAGATTGTGAGGGAACTGGGAGAGATTACCAATCTGCGCGGCTGCGGCATCAAGGCTTGCCAGGGCGATAAGGGTTGCCTCAGGATAGAGGCCGTGCTGCCGGCACGCATCAAATGGAAAATTTTAAAATCATAAGAAAATAAAAATATCAGAAAATGGAAAATTTTAAAGTCATCATAGTAGAAGACGTGCCCCTGGAACTGAAGGGCACAGAGGGTATCTTCAAGAATGATATTCCAGAGGCTGAAATCATTGGTACTGCCGAGAGCGAAATAGCCTATTGGAAACTCATCAAGCAGCAGTTGCCTGATCTGGTTCTGCTTGACCTCGGACTGGGCGGTTCCACCACGGTAGGCGTAGAAATCTGCCGCCAGACCAAGGAGCAGTATCCTGACGTGAAGGTGCTCATCTTTACAGGAGAAATTCTGAACGAAAAACTCTGGGTAGATGTGCTCGATGCGGGCTGCGACGGCATCATTCTGAAGAGTGGCGAACTCCTTACGCGTGGCGATGTGGCGAGCTGCATGGGAGGTAAGAAACTGGTGTTCAACCAGCCTATCCTTCAGAAGATAGTAGACCGTTTCAAGCGGAGCGTAAACAGCCAGCTGATGCGTCAGGAGGCTCTGGTGAATTATGAGATTGATGAGTATGACGAGCGTTTCCTGCGCCATCTTGCGCTGGGTTACACCAAGGAGCAGATTACCAACCTGCGCGGAATGCCTTTCGGCGTAAAGAGTCTGGAGAAGCGACAGGCAGAACTGGTTCAGAAACTCTTCCCTGACGGCAACCACGGCATGGGCATCAACGCCACCCGCCTGGTGGTAAAAGCCTGCGAGCTCCGCATCCTCGATATCGACCATCTGCAGGCAGATGAAGAATAACTCGTTTCAATAAGTGCTTTTTAAAGAATGTATAAGAAAGTATTGGCCTATCTGGCATTATCGTTGGGAATAGCCGAAGTAGTGGTGATTCTGGTTTCGTGGCTGCTTACAGCTGCGATGCCCGAGTCGTTCACCCATTCGCTTACCAGCCCCGAGGGCATCCGCTGGTTTACGGGCCATTTTGTAGACCATCTCACCTCAGTATGGCTCGTATGGCTGGTGCTCATCAGCATCACCATCGGGGTGGTAAAGCAGAGTAGGGTGCTCCATTTCGACCATACCCAGTATCGCCAGCGCACGGCCTTGCGCCTGATGCTCATCGAGTTGTGCATCTCTGCAGGTATCATGCTGGCGCTCACACTCTTGCCCCATGCCATTCTGCTGAATGCCGTTGGAACCCTCTTTCCGGGTCCGTTCACGCATAGTCTCATTCCGTACATCTGTTTCTCGGTCATGGTGATGAGCATGAGTTACGGCATCATGAGCGAGAGCATCAAGGGCATCAGTCAGGTTTATGATGCGATGAATCAAGGCATCCGCCTCCTGTCGCCCTGCTTTCTTTTCTACATTCTCGTGATGCAGCTCTATACATCCATCCTCTATGTAATGGAGTAAAATAAAAGCCCCCGATGCTCGTTTCCTAGCATCAGGGGCTCTTTTCTTATTGTGGTAAAATCAGGGATTCCTGTTCGGTTTTTCGGGGAGTTCGCTTACTCCAAACCGTCTCCTTCATTACCGCCGGTGGTTCCGCCGCCTTCGGTATTTCCGCCGCCCGGGGTGTTATCCGAACCGCCACCACCACCTGGGGTGTTGTCAGGGTCTTCCACATCGCCCTTATCGTCGGAGGTAACGTTCTTCACCACCTTTCCGTTGCGGTCGTAACAGGTAATCTGGATGGAGGTTTCCTGCAGCTCGCGCTTGATGTCAACGCTTGGGGTGAAGATTACACGGCGGTTGGTAATCAGACTGGTAGCCACTTCGCCTACGGTAGGCACACTCTTGGCTCTTACGCCGAATCGCATGGTTCCCAATCCTGGAACGGCTACGGAATGGCCTTCGGTACACCACGCCTTGATAACCTCGCCTGCTGCATCCCAGCAAACCTGCATCACGCCCACGCTAACGCCGCTTCTGATAGCAGCCTCCTTGATAACCTTGCTCTCTGAGAGCTTGTTGTAAAGTTCGGTACCGAGGATGAATCTGTACTGACCCTTCATTTCGCCTACTTGGATAAGGGTCTCCTTTGCTTTCAAATTAATTGCCATAATCTTTTGAATTTTAAATTGTTATAAACTATCAACTCTAAAACTACCTGATGGTGATGGTTGGCACGTAGTAGGTAGAATCTACTTTGGTGGAGATGTTGTTCTCCTGATGTTGCCGCTGGTTCTTTCCGATTACGAGTCCTGCCGTGCAGGAGCTGGATAGGAAGGTGACGATGGCTGAGCAAATCGCCACGATGAGATACCGGATGAATGCCTTCATGTTCTGGTTCATGATTTTTTTCTGCCCCCTGTTAAGTTTCGCTTTTTCCTCTTTCCTCAGATTTCTCTTAGAAGAAGTACTTTGCGAAACGACTCGTTTCGAGGCTTGGAGTCTTGGTTTCATTTTCTTTTTTATTTTCCCAATTAGGGAAATATTTTTCTCCAACTGGGCAAGTGATTTTGCGCGCTTTCTGAATCACGATGCAAAGATACGAAATCCCGATTTATCAGGTGTGCGATAGCGTGCGATACCATGCGATATCGGAACATTTTCTGAATAAACACTCAACATTCAACATTCAACATTAAAAAAGCCTCCGTTCCCAGCGATTCTATCGCTGGTCCGTCACCCGCCAAGTCACCACTCACCATTAAAAACTATCCCGGTTCCCCGAGGTTATCGATAATAGCCTTTACCTGCTTGGGCGTGAACGACTTGCAAGTCTTTTCATACCCCATCTCCTGCAATTCATCCCAGAGCGGTTGGCAACGGCGAATCCAACTCATGAGATGATTTACGGCTGTGCGTGGCATACTCTCAGGAAAGTACATCAGTCCCAGTTCCTTCTTTGTATACGAACGGTTTATAAAATCTTCCATAATCTTAATTTTTTAATCATTTGTTTATCGGCTCCTTGCTCCCGGAAGTTGCAGCAACCCCTAAAAGATAGTATTCGCTGAAATCCTTGCAGCCCGGTGGCAACTGGTGGTGAACCAGCTGGGGGAGCATCTCCCTGAGTTGCATGAAGAGGCTTTCGCCCGGCACATCCTGATCGGGAAACATGTGGAATTCCACCTGATACAGTCTTCCGATATCCGTCAGCAGCTGCTTATCCTCGGGTTTGAGAAGCGTGGCAGAAGGGATGGCAATCGCCTTATGTCCGGCAGAAAGCATCGCCCAGCAATCGCTACATCCCTCCGTAATAAACAGCCTATCGCCCGGTTTCAGTCTCTTCACAACCGGCAGATTATAGATGCTGCATCTTGCGCCGTAAGGGAACCGGAAGCGGGGAGCATCCTGCTCCTTTTCTTCGCCCGGCCTTTTTTCTTCAGAAGAAACATTCTCCTCAGAAGAACCACCTCCCGATGAAGATTTTTTCTTCGTGTAATCCAGGTTCCTGTTCTGGATTCCTATAAGCCGCCCATCGGTATCGAAGTAAGGAATCTGCAACCAGTTGATGCCCTTCTTATCCGTCCATGAAGTCAGTCGGCACCAGTTCACCACTCTCCAGTCAATCTTCCTCTCCTCGAAGAGAAATCTCCGAGCTGCCTGGTTGAGCCAGGGATGTTCGAAGAACCTAACATACCTGCTTGCATCGAAGGAAGATTTCCCCGAATTATCACCCGAAGAAGAATCACCGGATGAAGAGCCTGAGGAAGAATCCTCCTCCAGCTGAATCTGATGTTCCCCAGCGAGCCATCGGCAAGCCGACGGGAAATCCTTCCCCAGGTATCGCATCACCAGGTCGATGGTGCCGATGGAACTCCTCATGCAGACATAGCATCTGCAGCTGTTCTTGGTCTTGCTGAACGTAAGGCTGGCGTGGTGGTCGTCATGGAAGGGGCAGAGCGCCTTATGGTGCTCTACCTTCATCCCCATCTCTTTCGCAACCTTCTCTATCGGAAGTTCGCGCAGTTTCTGTATCTCATATTTCTCCATTCATTTTTCTTTTTATAGAATTATGTTTATTTCTTCTCCTTCGCCTCCGGCGTGCCCGTAAGATACTCCTGCGTCTTCGTGTAAAGCCCCGTCTGGCTGCAATAGGTGATGAACTTGCGATGCACCCACTTGTAAAGTTGGTTTTTCGTGCCCTCCTTTGTCTTTCCTTGCGAAATGCGGAGTGCTTCAAGCTGCGCCTCGTTAAATGGATTAGGCAGATTATCGAGCAGATTCTTCGGCCCTCTTCTCTGAGCCTCGCTCACCGAGTCAGCATCCTGGTTCAGCAAATCTGAGAAAAGCTGCGCCTTGCTCCAAAGATCGTGATACACCAGCCACTCCACCAGCTCGCCCATCGACTTCGTCCAAGTCTGGTTATTCAGCACCCAGAGCAGGCAACCCGCCTTCCACGCAGATACGATGGAACGCTTCGAAATGTCCCAAAATACATCGTCGTCTGTCAGGTCGGCAAGTGTAGCCATATCCTGAGCTAGCTGGTCAGTAAGTTTATTCAGCGGCTTGATGATGAACCTGCCCTTGCAGATGCTTAGCTTCACAATATACTCATCCAGCTTCTTATAGAATGCCTCATCATATTTTCCCTGTCTCGGAATTCTGCCGTCACGTCCCATTCTCGCCTTATACGAGAACACCATTCGCCCGAATGTACCATTGAAGAGCTCGTTCTTATAGAACTTGCGGGTTGCATACGGAGTGGAGGAGATGGTGAGGTTGGCACGAAGCACCGGATTACCGGTCACGCCATCGGCTGTAGCTCTTAATGCTCCCGATCGCTGGCGGTCGTAGATATTGCGCAGCATCTGCGAAATCTGCTTGTGCCCGCCGCACATCCTGTCGGCCATCTCCACCTCGGGCAGATTGAGGTATTGTGTTCTGTTACCCAACTTCTCGCATCCCATGGCGTTCAGAATAAAGGCCGCATTGGTTACATCAGCAGGTGGAAACCAGAAACTCACGTCGGGTCTTATAGGCTTTTCCTTGTTTGCCGACTTGGATTTTATCTGTTTCTGCCACTCCACGAGTTTCTCCAATTCCTTTTCATCGTGTTCTCGGAAGTTTCGGCAGATGGCTTCCACTAAGTTTCCCAATTGTCCTTTATTGCAGCCAGAATCGGCAACGAGATTGGCCATCATGCCACATGATTCCTTCCAACTGAGGTCGGGATACTGAAATTCCGTGCCGCTGACCTGCGCTCCAAGAATAGGAAAGAGCATCGGAACAAGGGGTTCGTGCATGTCTTTTGATACCTGAGAGAGCAAAAGTTGCACACATTCCGTTCCTTTTCCCAGCTTTGGCATCTTCGGAGCGGTACTTTTTGTAATGTCGTACTTTAAATTTGTCTTCTTCATTTTTCATTAATGTTTTGATAATGAGCCTTTTAGGGAAAATGAGGGCTTCTAGAATCTTCCAATTCCAGTTCTTCCAATTAATTTTTCGAGGATTCCATTTCCTTATATTATATATATAACTATCTATATATTAAGTAGTTATAGAATTTATAAAAAGGGAATTTGTCTTAAAACACCCTTTTTGGAATATTGGAAGAACTGGAATATTGGAAGATTTTAGTTGAGCCTGTTACCGGCACCCCCGAAGTCCCCATTTCCTCTAGAAAGCCTCGACTCCGTTTATCTGTCATCACTCTTGCCGCTAATGATACGCAGCTCGTTGGCGGCACCCTGGCAGAAATCCTGGAAGGTGAATCGCTCTGAGAACTGCGGGCGGTTGAAGGTAGGGTAGAGCGTACCGTCTTTCTTCCGGTTTACGTTGATGTACTTTCCTTCATACACGTGCGGATTTCTCTGCACCACCTTCTGCAGTTTCTTCTCCTGGTCATTCTGCACAAAGGTGAAGTGGTCTTCTCCATCGTGCGTAATAGCTCCATCCAGATACTCGCCAACGGCCATGCGCCCTGGCTCCTTAGTCATCAACTTGAGGTCGATACCCAATTCTGTGTTTGGGTAGAATCCCTTTCCGGCCTTACCTGAACTTTCGTTCATATTGTCATTTAATACTATATTCATTTTTACTTGAGTATTAAATAAGCCTCTCTGGTACGATGACGTTCGAAGAGGTTTCCCAGTCATCTTTTCTAGTACCATCATTCCCCATTTTGTGATTTGCAACTCGCCTGATGGGTAGTCATCTTGTTATCAGATGACGGGTGCAAAGATAGGAAAAAAAGGAAATGCTCATGGCCGAAAAAATCTTCTTTCGCCAGGCTGAGGAATGAAAAGGAATGAAAAGGAATGGAAAAGGAAAGAATCAAGGAAAATAAGGGGAATGAACTCTGATGAATTTGTGTTTTTCAGTTTTTATAGGAGAAAACATCGTTTTTCCGCTCAGATTTTCTATCTTATCGAGGAAAATGAGCGGAAAAACGGGGAAATTGTGCGGAAAATCGGGAGATTTTGGCGGAAATACTTGGAATATAATCGGCTCCAACAAGGAAGATGAAAGGTTATAGTTTCATAGCATTGTTTATTGCCTTGTTCCAATTGTCTTTCTTGGTCTTATACAATTCATGTTCGTGAAGTATCTCCCACAGAGGACCTTTGAAAGATTTATCATAGTCAGAAATCTTTTTTTCATGAATGTATTTTGCTGTAATCTTGGCTATTGTAGAATCAGAACTGGTGGCTTTTACCTCTTTTATATAGGCAATGATATGAGCCAGTTGGTCTTCGCCTGTATAGAAAAATGGTTTCAAGTCTTGGATGAGTTTTCTGTTCATACCCTCATACTTAATGGTATCTTCAATCAGTTGCGACAACCATTTGTCGGGGTTATCTATATAGCCCAGTATGTAGATTTTGATTTCTTCGTGCTGATGTTCTGGAAGTTTTGAATTAATATCTTCGAGAATCTGACGATAATTTATATCATGTGATTTAAGATTCCCAGTCAGACGATGTGCCCAATGGTCGTAGTCGTCTTTTTTGTCATAACATAGGAAAAGCAGATAGGCTACCCATGTTATACTTACACTCGTGGCTATTTTTGCATCGGCATTATTTGCGCTAGAGTCGTATTCACGTAGGCGACAGAAAAGATTGTCGAAAGCATTCTCAAAGTCATAATCTACAGAGTGCTCCCTGATATCGTCTATCATATTTACTACTTCTACGAAAAATTCGATGGTTGAGAACCGCATGGTATTCATGCGGCTCTCATATTGCTTACAACTCTTCTCAATCACTTTTAAGATGATATGATCCCTGAACGAATTACTTACGAGGTCTTGAGAGTTTTTTAGGAGGCGTTGTTGCATCTGTAGTTCTCTTTATGTCATTTATACTATTCTTGAGCCATTCTTCTAGAGTGGATACATCTTCGGTTTCACTTATAGAAGAACCTATCTGGAAATTCTCTATAGCTCTCTCTGGGAGAAAGTACATAGGCACTACTTCTTCGTTGAGGCATATGATACCGCTTTTGCTCAACTTTACTTTTATCTCACACTCATTGTTTTCTATAAACTGATTGATATAGAACACTTTATCTATAGTATTTCTTATGCTCTGGTCGCTAGCATTTTTATCGTATTTGTATCCGGCAAACACCTCTTTTGCATCATTCTCCATGCCATCTTCTATAAAGCCATTGATATTGCTGTTGCGGGTATAATCTGAATGATTAGTGTTTTCTTTATCACGTTTAGCCGTCAGGCAAACCTGGATTACATAGTCGTTGTTTTCTCTGCATTTTCTTTTTACAACATCCCATGCTTTTGCTTGCATATATATTTCTTCAAAGTTGACCATATAGCCAAGATGCTTGATCATACGATCGAAGTTCTGCTTTAAAATCTTGGTTATCTTGTCTATTTTTCCATAGAACGCACCTGCTTTTTTCTCAATGGCTACATAATGCAATCCTGGCTGATTGATAAAGATGATTAGGCAATGGGGAAATGATTGTTCTATAGTTTCAGCATAGTCATCAACAGCGTTGGTTGTGGTACCTGTAGGCAAGGTTCTTTTCAGATCTTTGTCATCGTTGAGTCTAAACACGATAATATCTTTGCATACGGCAAAGGTATCATTCCGCAAACTGACGTCAGCCTTACCTTTTTTCATATACATGGTTAACTTCTCTCCGACATGAAATAGGTTACCAAAATGTGTGCTGATTTTTTCTTCAGCTACTCTCTTTTCAGGTATAGTATCAGGATCTTCCTGGAAGCTATATCTATAAAAAACAAATTTCTGTTGCTTCATTTTTGTTATTATTTTATAGTTAGCAAGGGTAAACGATGCTTTACAGATACAAAAGTAATAAAAACATCTTAATTAACAAAATATTATTGTAAAATAATAAGGAATGGATATAAAAAAGAGAGAGATTTTGTTTTTATTTGGTGAAAAATAAAAAAAACATTTTATTTCTTGTCAGTTTCTTCGTATTTTTTACGTCTGGTTTAGCCTAAGTCGCATCCTGATTCCCCCTCTCGCCCCCGTTCCAAGCGATTCCATCGCTTGTCCCTTATCCCTTCTCCCTCCACCCAGCCTCCTCTCCAAGCGCCTCCATTTTCCCTATCTCCATTCCGCAATCCTTTCCGCCATCTCATTCAGTTCCAGGCATTGTTCCCTGGTAATAGTCTTCTTCTCCATATGGTAATTCCAGGGGCTAATCTGAAGCAGCAGCCCCTCAGAGCAGGCATAAAAACTCTCCCCGCAAGGCTTATACAACCTTGGGAACCCGTTCTCCCTCAAGAGTACAATACGGTACCCCCGGTTCATAGCCTCGCGCAAAACCTCCTTCTCCTTAGTCGAGATAGCAGCACTCACCAGCACGCCACCACGTTCTCCGCAAGCCAGCCATTCCTCGCGCAAGCGCCTCAAATCCTCCTCAGAATACCGGCGATGTACAACGACCGCCACCTTATCAGGAATATCGAGCAAGAAACAGTTGCCCACCATCTGGCATCTGCGACCCGCCACCTCTTTATTCTGCATCACGGTAAAAAGCCCCGGGTTCATCCTCTTCACCATCAGTCTTCTCGGGTTATCATCCAAGTATTTCTTCCATCCCTCCAGTTGTCTCTCATGTAGCAGAACCTTGTCATTATACCCCAATTCAAAGAGCCCCTTCCTTGGTGCCCTATTCATCCCATAAATCCTCCAGTAAGCCTTGTTGCATCCCATCTTAAACCCCTTTATCACCATTCCCAGCGACCCCATCTCTTTCTCTCTTTTCGCCGTCATCCCAATCGAGCCCGCCTCATTCTCTCCAATTTGAGCCTGGTTAGCCCCTCCAGCCGAAGCCAAGTTAGCCCCTTCTGTTTGAGCCTGGTTAGCCCCTTTAGTTTGAGCTAAGTTAGCTCCTTTGGTCAAAGCCGAAGCCTGTCCCCCTCGAGCCTCCGTTCCAAGCGATTCCATCGCTTGTCCCCCTCTCAAGTCCTCCTTCACCCTCACAATCAGGTGAATATGATCAGGCATGATGCAAACCCTCCAAACCTCCACCTGAGGGTAATATTTATGAATCTTCGGAATCTCTTCCTTCGCGATGGCAATCCCCAGTTCAGAAAGCATCACTTTCGGCGCATCACTATCCCCAGGACGGGCATCCACCCGTCCCCACAGTTTCCCCAGCAGAGGCATGCGTCCCTCCACCACAAGCGTCAGCATATAAGTACCCCTTCCATGGTAATCATGCCATGGGCTTCTGCGTTTCATGGAGTGCTGGGTTTCATGCACCCTCAATCCTCTAGCTATAGCTTCATCTCTATCCATAATAAAATAAGTAAAAAGTAAATAATTAAAGCTCCCGCCCCCCCCCGTTTCTCCTGCAAGCCCGCCCCTTCAGCAAAGAAGCAAAGAAGGGAGCAGTCCCCCTCTCACCCCCATTCCAAGCGATTCCATCGCTTGTCCCTCATCGCTTGTCCTTCATCGCCAATCTTCACCATTCATCCCTGCCTTCTCTCTTCACTATCTCCTTCACCCGTTCCTCTATTTTCCTCCAAGGTTGCCCCAGGTTTACCGTCCTCACAAAGATGCGATGCCCCGTCTCCTTATACCTATAAGAAAAGTCGAAATCCTCATCCACGGTAGGGTAGACCAAAGCTCCGCAAGCATTCATAGTATGCGGCTTGCTCCGGTCTTCCTGGTTCATCACGTAAGAAAGAATCTGCGAGAGATGATCCTTGCGAACCTTCTCCCTGCCGCCAAACTTCGAAACCAGCGCCTCGCGGTAAAACTTGGCATCAAGAATAAGCTTCTCCTGCGTATTCGGATTAAAAAGCGTCACGTCGGTTTCCATCATCGGTAGAGCCTCGCCAGCCTCCTTAAACATCATCCCGAAAGGTGAAAGCTGGAAATCAATATATTCCCGATGCACCTCAGGATACTCATCCCGGCAATTCTGCTTGCAGAAATTCATGAGGAATCGCTCAAAGATGCAGTTCATCCGGAAATCATCCTCCGTGAAATCCAAAAACTCCAGTCTGCCATCCTTATCCTTGCAGGGAAGGGTAGAGTCCCAAATCAACCGGCAGATATTAAGAACCAGCTTATAAAACCCGCTAAGCCTATGCTGAAGAAGCCGCCCCAGTAAACCTTCTGTAACCCGAATCTCCTCAATATGAGGAAATTTTGCCAAAGTCTTTCGCAACCTGGCTCTGATATCCTCATCAATTCCCTCTATCCTCATCAGTCTTTTCAAGGTAGAAAAGATAACCCGGTTGATGACTACATCCTGCGTAAGCTCATCTACCTGGCAGATGGTTCTGCCGTTCAGATGCTTACCGCTTTTCAAAGTCTCAGCAAGATTCAGCTTGCCACGAACGCCCTCCACTTCCTGCTCCTCAAACCGATACGCTCTCAAAAGTCCTTGGCGCAAAAGCCTATCGCAGGCGTTGAGCAAAACAGTTGACAATAGGTTCTCCAGCGAATGGCATTTCTCGCCATCCACCTTTACCTTGTCAAGCTGGTCGCTTACGCCCCAGGCATAACAGAGCAGATAATACAGATTTTCAATTGGAATTTTCTGTTGCATTTCAGAACTTCAGTTTGTTGCAGATTAACTCATATTTATCCTCATCATCAAAGCAGATTTCACGAAGATACGGAAACAATTCATACTCACAGATATCGTTCCACCAGACAGAAAAATCTTCACAACCCTCTGCCTGACAGAAATAACTGTGCCCGATTTCCAGCCCTCGGTCGATGGTAGAAATCACCTTGTTGGCAGATTTTACCTTGCTCACTACCAGCTCCGCATTCTTCTGACTGATGCCTTTTTCTTCCAAAAAATTGATGAAGGCTTCGTTGAATTCCGGCTTGATAGGGCAGAAGCGGAACCGGCGCCGCAGGGCGTAATCTACGATGGCTAGCGAGCGGTCGGCCGTGTTCATGCAGCCTATCAAATAAACATTCTCGGGTACAAAGAAACGCTCATCATCCTCGTTGCTGTAGGTCAGCTTAATGGCGTATTGCTTCTTGCGTTTGTCGGCCTCTATCAGCATCATCAGCTCACCCAGAATCTTGCTGATGTTTCCTCGGTTTATCTCGTCGATGATGAAGACAAACTGCTGGTCGGGCGAACGTCTTGCCTTGCTGCAGAAGTCAAAGAAAATGCCATTCCTCCGTTCAAAGCCGCCCTCCTCAGAAGGACGGATGCCCTGCACGAAATCCTCATAGCTGTAGGATTGATGAAACTGCACCATCTCGATATTCTCATCCTTCACAAAGCCAATCAGCTGATAGGCTATCTTTCTAGCCAGAAAGGTTTTGCCCACACCAGGTGCTCCCTCTAGGATGATGTTCTTCTTTGCCTTCAGCAAGGAAACAATCTTCTTGAATTGGCTGGCGCCGATGAATGGCTTATCTGGGTCTTTATCAAACTCGTAAACAGGTTTGCCTTTCAGACCTTCGCAGAAGTTCAGAAATTCGATGTATTTTCTTACGTGGCATCTCAGGCTTGTCATTTGGTGCCTCTTGCCGTAGTCCAGTTCTTCGTCTATTCTGCTTGTCAGGAGTTTGCTCACTTCTGTGGCATCCTCTGCTTTCTTGATTTCCAATACCGAGTTTACCCCGCAAGCCTCTTTCGCTACCTTGCAGATAACCTTGTTTGAGCCTACGCTGGCATAGCCACCGGGCTTGGTTTTGTCTATTTTCAGAAATTCCAGAAAGGCTTCCTTTACCTGTTCCTGGCTTTTCCCTTCTAATTTAAAAATATTCTTGTCTGCCATATTTATTGTCTTATTTATAAGTTGTTTTGTAATTATATTTTTAGTTGGATCTAAGAAGATCTAAATCCCATGGGTATCGATCTAAGAAGATCTAATTGATTTGTTCATTTCGATAGGAACTTCTATCTTTGCAACGTGTTTGATAATTATATTGTAGAATTTAACAACGAAAATTATGGAAAAACAATGGATTTCAACTATTGAGCTGCTTAACTATCTGAAGGAACATCCTAATAAGGAGAAAGAATGCAGACTCAGTTTGGGCTATGGTCTAGGTTCCACCCATTATTGGTATTGGGACCCCGAGACAAACATGTTCATGCACTCCCGCGACTGGGATTTTGAGCCTTATACCGCAAGTCAAGTGGTTAAATGGTACGGGGAAGGCAAATGGAAGATTGAACAATGAATCATCCCGTAACCATGGCGTTGCTTCTTGTTGGGGAGCTTCGCAAGCGGGATTTATTGGAAGACGTAATTCTAGCAAATGACATTGGTAATCTTCGGGTTTGCACGCATTGCGGGAAGTTGATGAATGAGGGATGGACGTGTGTAGATTCTCCTTATTGTTCGGATAAGTGCTTGCTGGCTGATAATCCAGACCTTGATTTGGATAATCTGGCAAAAATGACAGAACAGGAACTGGATGCGTCTGAAATTTTCTGGACAGCATGGGAAGGCTGATAGTCTTCTCGAATTCTATTAGAGTGGGGGTGAACAAAAAGTTCATCCCCTTATTTGTTTTTTCTGCCATAAATCCTGATTTTACATTGCCCTTTCTCTTTATTCTACCTCCTCGCACATCGCCATCTCTGCGCCACGATAAATAACAACGAGCTGATGAAGCTTCGTTCTCTTTACTGATTCGCGCACGATGTCGCTATCGGCGTAGCGCCTTACCTGAGCAGAGGCTTCCTCGAAGAGATGGTTCAACTGCTCATCGCTGGTGCCCGGCTTACAATATTTCAGCTCCACGATGTAGGAATCTTCCATGTCCTTATAAATGTCGCAGAGGGGTAGGAGGAATATGTCGGCATAACCGCCATCGTTGTCCAGTTCCGAGATTGGACGGTAGAACTTGCATTGGCTCGTCATCGCCAGGGTGAAACCATGAACGTAGGCCTCGCCCTTCTGCTTGTCGCGCTGGGAAGAGAAGCGCTTCAGGCAATCGGCTATGTAGGCGAAGTAGGGCTTGAATGCGCCTTCGTAGGCAAGCTTGCTCTCCAGTTGGGTCTTGTCGTATTGCTCAAATGTGAGGTCATTCTCCTTATAGGTATCCAGCAGATAGGTGTACATCTGGTCTCGTACCACCTCGTTGGGAACCACAAAGCGGGTGTTGCCCTGGTAGGTGCCGCCTATCGTTACCATGCCGAAATAGAAGAGCAGACTCAGAAAATTGTCCGGGTCGTTGATGCGCTCGGCGGGGAAATTCTCCATCAGGGTTCCCGTGGTGAATCCCTTGGTTACAATATCCTGTATGATGCAGGCATCGTGGGCAAACTCCTTATCGTGGCGGATGAGCATGCGGATCTTGTCGTAATCGATGCGGATGTTGGTTTCCAACATGCTATCAGGAATATCATAATCGTTGCGAATGTAATTGTCCACAAAATTGAGCACCATCACGGAGTTGTACATGGTTGTCTTGCCATATCTTCTGATGCTGAAACAATAATTATCATACCATGGTTTCATCACTTCTATAAGCTCATCCACGCTATGGCGGAATGGCAGCACGCTAGAGTAATAAGCCAGCATTTCACGTACTTCATCCTCGGTAAATCCTACCATCTCGTTGAACTCAGGAGATAGGGAATAGTTGGTTCCAATGTTGAAACCGCTGGTCAGATCATCCATGGTTACGGGGCTTACTCCTGTAACGAAGACTCTACCCAACGAATCTCCTGCAGCTCCCTTGATTGTGTCGAAGAAATGGCGCAAATATCCCTCGCCGTGAGTCTGCTCGCGGTATCGGGTTTCATGCTCTTTGTGGGCAAGAATCTGATTGGTAAAATGATCGTACTCATCGATGAAGAGATAAATCTTCAAGCCTGTTTCTGCACATTTGTCGCATAGAAATCCCAATTGGGCAACGGCATCTTCCTTCTGGTTCATCTCTTCCTTTATGCCCGGTGGCAACAGGTGGGCGTATCTGCTGCAGAAGGAATTGAACTTGTTGTTGCAATGGGCATCAAGTCCCTTTTTATAATTATCCAATCCTGCTGAAATCATGGCAAAATTCAGATGCAGGATAAGATAACTGTTGCGTTCGGGGGTAGGATTTTCTCCGATGTAAAGTTTCCCGAAGAGGCTTTCGAACTGATCTTTCTTATTGATGTCGTAATAGTTTTCGAGCATGGAGATTGTAAGGCTCTTTCCGAAACGGCGAGGGCGTATGAAGAAGAAATATTTGTTTGATTCTTCTATATTCTCAATGAAAGGAGTCTTGTCAACAAAGTAGCAATCTTCCTTGATAACATCCTCGAAATTCTGCATTCCATAAGGGATGCGCTTGCGATAGATTCGCTTTTGTCTTTCTATTTTTGCCATAATCGAAACCAACTTTTTGTTTTATGCCGCAAAGTTAAGATTATTATTTGGAATAAGCAAAGTTTTTTGAGCATTTTTCTTGGTGGTTTATCAAAAATGTGTTATTTAGCGCAGGAAAACTGAAGGAACCTGAATGACATGTGTAACAGACGTGTTTTGACCTCCTTTTTTTACTTTCCTCTTTTTAATTCTAACCGGTATTATGGTAAATAGGCGTTATGAGAAAAAGAGGTGAAATTCGGAACCTGAAAATGGAAACGGTTCACCCCTTTCTGAGTATATCTTTTTTGAGTAACTCTTTTCTGAGCATTTCTTTCTGATCTTTTCTTTTTATTCTGAGATGAATCCTGATTTCAATATTATGAAAGCTTGGGGTTCATCTCAGAACAGAATCCTACATCATGCCCGTAAGACGCTGGATGGCGATGACTGCCTGATTGTATTCATTAATCGCATCGGCATGCTTCATCAGAACATCGATGGTTTCCTCGATGACATTCACATATTCTACATACGAAATTTCGCCATTTTCATATTCTATCGCACTCAACTTCGAAATTTGCGCAGAATGAGCCTGATTGTTCTGCTCGTAATATTTCAGACGGTTGGATGCTGCCTGGAGACGCTTCGTACAAAGACGGAAATCGCGCTCTTTTTCTGTCTGCTCCTGGCGCATTTCGATTTCAGCCAATTCGCGGTCTTTCTGGGCTGCCTTTACTTTTGCCTTCGTAGAACCGTAAAATAAAGGGATGCCTACGCCAATCTCGAAACCGAAGAAATTGCCCTCGGCAAATCTCGAACGGTCTATGTTGTATGGATTCCAACTGGAAATGACACATTGGGTGCGCAAAGATAAGGATAAACTTGGAGCAAAACCTGATTTGGCTGCCTTGATTTCCTTATCGAGAGCGATGAGCTTGTCCTGCTGGTAAATGCCGTCGGCAGACTGCTGATAATTATAGGAATTGAGATTCTGGGCTGCGATGGCCGAGAGATTCTCTTCTGCCGGTTTTATGGGCTCCTGCGTGTTGAGCTGCGTCATGAGGTCGATTTGCAGGCGCTCGATTTCGCTCTTTACATCTGCCATTTCCAGACGGTTTTCGTTGCATTTGCGGTCGGCTGAGAGATATTCCAGCTGGCGGCTCTCTCCTGCCTTGTAACGCATTTCTGCAATCTGGCTGTAACGCTCTAATACTGAGTCGATTCGCTCCAATATCTGGAGTCTGTGAGTCTGATAAAGCATCTGATAATAGGTGTTGGCGATTTCAGCCTTCAGTTGCTGGCTAACCACGTTCAGGCGACTCTTTTCTGCCTGGGTTTCAGCCTTCAGCTGGTTGCGGCGTGAGGCGTAGACGGTAGGAAAATCGAGGCTCTGGGTAAAGGTAAAGCCGTTGTCCGATTCGCCACCCGTAGCAGGGTTTTGAGAGAAAGCAACCCCGGTTTTATCCAGTTCCCAAGCCGTGCCTTGCATCACCTGCGCACGCTCTACCGACTTCTTTCCTGCCTGCATCTGAAGGTTCTGCCTGGCAGCCAAATCGAAACATTCCTGCAGGGTAACTTTCCTGCCCGCAATATGAGCATCAAAATGCTGGGCTCCGACTGTGGCTGGCAGCAGGAGCAGGATGGCGGCAAAGCAAGCCACCACCCTATTCTTTGTTATCTTTATTCTGTTCATTATTTTCATATCTTGAAATCTTACTTTTTCGTAAACATCTTATAGATGGCTGGCAGAACCAGAAGCGTAAGGAGCGTGCTGGTAATGAGACCGCCTATTACAACCGTAGCTAAAGGACGCTGGACTTCTGCTCCGTCGCCATGGGATAATGCCATCGGGAGGAAACCCATAGAAGCTACCAGGGCCGTCATCAGAACCGGACGGAGACGAATCATACAACTGTCAATAATTCTGTTCTGAATAATAGCCGCCAAACTTGCGTCATTCTCCTCAGGAACCGCTGCCGCCTGCTTCTGTATCTGGTTCATCTGACCTATCAGCACGATGCCGTTGAGAACCGCCACGCCAAAGAGGGCGATGAAACCTACGCCCGCCGAAATGCTGAAAGGCATTCCGCGCAACCAGAGCGCCCAGACGCCACCTATCGCAGCAAGCGGAATGGCGGAGAACACGAAGAGGGATTCGCGCAGATTCTTAACCGTAGCGTAGAGCAGCAGCAGAATGATGATGAGCGCTACCGGAACCACGATTATCAGGCGCTGGGTGGCACTCTGAAGATTCTGAAACTCGCCACCATAATTATAATAGTAGCCCTCAGGCAGCTTCAGCTTCTCATCAAGGATGGACTGAATATCCTTCACGGTACTCTGCACGTCCCTACCCTTCACGTTGAAACCTACGTAGATGCGGCGGGCACCATTCTCATGAGAAACCTGAGCAGGAGCCGGTTCGTAAACCACATCAGCCAACTGAGAAAGCGGAATACTCTCGCCACCAGCCAGCGGAATACGGAGCGACTGAAGCGACTGGAAGTTGCGCTCCTTAGGGTCAAGACGCAGAACGATGTCAAACTTTTTATCGCCTTCGTACACAGCTCCAGCCGTAGCGCCCGCAAAGGTGGTTTCAAGAATGCGGTTGATTTCGTCAACAGTTACCCCATAAGCCGCCATGCGTTCATGGTTATATTTTACCTGAATCTGAGGCAATCCGGAAACCTCTTCCACGAAGATTCCACTCACGCCCGGCACATTCTTTATCATTCTTGAAACCTTATCAGCCTGCTGGGTAAGCACATCGAGATTGTCGCCAAAAATCTTAACCGCTACATCCTGCTTGATGCCCGTAAGCAACTCGTTGTTACGCATCTGGATAGGCTGCGAAATCTCAGCTTCCAAGCCCGGAATCGTCTTCAGGGTTTCTTCCATCTTCTCCATCAGTTCGGCGGTAGTTTCTGCCGAAGTCCATTCAGCTTTCGGCTTGAGCGCCACCATGATGTCGGCCCTTTCTACCGGCATCGGATCGGTAGGAATCTCGGCGCTACCTATGCGGCTCACCACCTGCTTGATTTCAGGATATTCAGCCTTCAGAAGTTTCTCAGCCTTGGAGCAGCTCTCTACCATCTGCGAGAGCGAAGTGCCCTGCGACATGCTCATTTCTACCGCAAAATCGCCCTCTTCCAGACTCGGAATGAATTCGCCACCCAGGAAATGGAAGGCTACTGCGCTCATGCAGAAGAGCGAAACGGCGCCGGTAATCACATCCTTATATCGCGCCAAGACCCATTCCAGAACCGGTCGATACCAGCCCTGAAGTTTCTCTATCATTCTGTCGCTAAAGGTTTTACGCACATGTCCCTTCTTGCTCAGGAAGAGCGCACTCGCCATCGGAACATAGGTGAGCGAGAGGATGAAGGCACCCAGGATGGCGAAGAAAACGGTAAGCGCCATCGGACGGAACATCTTGCCCTCGATGCCCACAAGCGTCATCAGCGGAATGTAAACTATCATGATGATGATTTCGCCAAATGCCGCACTCTTGCGGATGCGCGAAGCGGAATCATGAACCTCCTCATCCATCTCTGCCTGAGAAAAACGGATGGGAGTATCGGCAGAATTTCTCGCCTTCCGCTCAATACTCTTCACGCCCAGATGGGCCACAACAGCCTCTACGATAATGACGGCAGAATCGACTATCATACCGAAATCGATGGCTCCGAGCGACATCAGATTGCCGTCGATTCCGAAGGTCTTCATCATGCCGAAAGCAAAGAGCATGCTGAGCGGAATGACGCTCGCCACAACCAGTCCGGCACGCCAGTTGCCCAGGAAAATAATCAGCACGAAGATGACGATGAGTCCGCCTTCAGTCAGGTTTCGGGCGATGGTTCCCTCTACTCGGTCAACCAGGTGGGTTCGGTCGATAAACGGCTCGATAACCACGCCCTCGGGCAGAGATTTCTGAATCTGCTCTATGCGCAGCTTCACATTCCTGATAACCTCCTGAAAGTTTTCGCCCTTCAGCATGATGGCTATTCCGGCAACCACTTCGCCCTCGCCATTTCGGGTAACGGCTCCGAAACGGGTGGCATGACCCAGCTGAACCTTCGCCACATCACCTATCTTAATAGGAGTGCCGTTTACGGTCTTCACGGCGATATTTGCCACATCTTCCAGACTCTTCACCACGCCTATGCCGCGGATGAAATACTGGTTGGAATTTTCCTCTATGTAACTTCCGCCCGTGTTGGCGTTATTCTTTTCGAGCGCATCAAACACCTCGCTCACAGTCAGATTGCTGGCGTTGAGCTTATCCGTATTGATGGCCACCTCATATTGCTTCACATAGCCTCCCCAGCCGCTCACTTCCGCTACGCCCGGGGTTCCCGAGAGCTGTTTTCTCACAATCCAGTCCTGGATGGTTCGCAGCTGGGTGAGCGAATATTTGTGCTCGTAGCCCTTCTCGGCGCGCACGGTATAATGGTAAATCTCGCCCAGTCCGGTAGCAATCGGTCCCATCTCGGTTTCCACATTTTTGGGCAAATCTTTCTCCACCTGGGTCAGCATCTGGCTCACCTGCGAACGTACCCAGTAGATATCTGCATCATCATCAAAAACGAGGGTGATGACCGAGAGTCCGCTTCGCGAGATGCTTCTGCGCTCCTTGAGTTCGGGGATGTTGGCGAGCGCCATTTCTACCGGAGTAGTTACGTATTGCTCCACCTCCTGCGCTCCGAGCGAAGGCGCCTGGGTGATAACCTGCACCTGATTGTCGGTAATATCCGGCGTGGAATCGAAAGGAAGATGGATGAGCGAAACGATGCCCCAGATGACGAGGGCTATCGTGAAAACTCCCACCACCAGCTGGTGGCGGATGGAGTAAGTAATCAGTTTCTGAAACATAATCTGTTTTTCTTTAAAAAGCTCTTTATTGATGAAAAGCTCACCTTATATTAATGCTCATCCGCATGTTCGCCCGTGAGCGAAGCCAGATAATATGCATTTTCTGTCACAATCTTCTTGCCCTCCTGCTTCAGATGTTTGCAGAGTTTTACCTCGGTATAAGTTCCATCTGAAACGCCCGTAATAACCTCGTGGCGGGAGAAACTGTACTCGCCCTTCTCTGGCTTGCCGTTCAGAGCGAAGACAAACTGCTTGCCGTCGGTACTGACGATGGCCTTGGAAGGAAGGGCGATGCACGACTGGCTGCCCGTAGCTATCTTGCCGCTTACGTACATTCCGTCGAAGAGTCGGGCTGAGCCGTGAACGCCGCTGGTTTTAAGAGACTGTGCATCTATTTTTACATGAACAGCAACTGATTTCGAATTATCGTTAAAGTATTGGTTTAAACCATAGATATGGCCGACGAGCTTGATGCCCGGCTGATTGGTAAGCGAGAGATAAACCTTATTGCCCGGCTTTACCTTCTGCAAATCTTTCTCAAAAATGTTCAAATCGCACTCTATCGCCTGGTTGTTCTGAATCTTCATGAGCGGAGTCTGCATGTCGGCAAAGCTGCCCAAGCTGGCTGTAATCTGCGAAACCGTACCCGCAATCGGAGCACGCAAAGGGAAGGCTGTGGTAAACTTGCCCCTGGCTACGGCGGCGGTAGAAATGCCCATCTGGGCAAGCTGCTTGCCGATGCCGATGAGGTTGGCGTGGGCCACATGATACTCCTTAGCTGCCTGCTGCGCATTCTTCTTGACGCCAGCTCCGGCCTTGTTCAGCAGTTTCTGTCGCTCCAGGTCGGCAAGTGCCAGTTCGCACTCCTTGCTGGCAGAAAAATATTCGCGTTGCAGACTGACCACATCTGTATTTTCGACCAGCGCCACCACCTGTCCGCGCTTCACATTCTGTCCTTCCTTCACGTAGATAGCCTTCACCACGCCACCCATGAGCGAAGCCACATCGCCCTTGTTCTGGGCGCGCAAAACGAGCTGACCGTTGGCTGCAATCGTAGCATCCATCACGCGGTCAACCGCCTCGCCCATCTTCAGATCTACAGCATCTACCTGTTTCTGAGAGAGCGGAATATTGTCAAAATCCACCTCTTCATGTTCATGCTCATGTCCGTGTTCGGCAGCATGAGCCTCTGCTCCGGCGTGGTTTGAGAAAAAGGTGAAACCACCCCAGGCTAAGATTGCCGCAACGGCAACCACCAATATTCTTTTCATTTTTTCTTCTTTTTATTGATTAATAATTTCGGGTGAAAAAGTACGCACTTTTCCCTGCAACCCGGTTGCAAAAGCTGCATCCTGGTTGCTCTAACTGCAGAAAATCAACAAAAAGAAGGAGGTCCTCGCCTACTGATGGCCGTTTCATCAACACAAGGAAGGCTGGCTGCAAACTGCTGCCAACGCACGCAAATAATCGACGAGGTAGGGATAAACAAATACTCAGAAGAAAGTACGGAAAGAAGATGGTTACCATCTAAAAGCTGCTTCTGGATGTTCTTCACAATCTTGCCGTTGGTTACAAAATGGTGCATCTGATGCACGCGGCAACCATCGTTTTCATTCTCATGATGCTCAGTATGCTCATCGTTGAGCTTACCATCCTGCTGGCAACGTTCTACAACCATACATATACGCCCCATGTGATGATGATGCATCACCACCGTAGAGAGCAGCACACTCATCGTGGCCACCAGGAGGCTGAATAAGTATAGTTTCTTCTTTGCCATTTTATTCTGTTTCCAAATTTTAGGATTGCTTTATTCTGTCGGCAAAAATACATTAAAAGTACGAAATAGCCAAGTAAAACTGAGAAAATTAGCATTTTTTCTTAAAAAAATTAAAACCGAGTACCCTTAAAGCCCTTTGAATACGTAATATGATTAGTTTTTAGTAACTTTGCAACATAAAATTAAAAAATAGAAATGAAAAAAGTATTTTTAATCTTTCAATTACTCCTTGTAGTAATGCTGGCTCAGGCGCAGATGATGAACCCTGTGAAGTTCACCAGCTCGCTGAAAACAGACGGAAGTGCTGTGGCCGAAATCGTGTTTAGCGGAAAAATCCAACCGGGATGGCACGTCTACTCTACCGGTTTGGGTGGCGATGGTCCGATTTCCGCTTCGTTCAACGTAAACAAGCTTGAAGGTGTTGAGCTCGTAGGAAAACTTCAGCCACGCGGCAGAGAGATTGCAAAGTTCGACCCTCTCTTCGAGATGAAACTCCGTTATTTTGAAGGTAGCGTTACCTTTGTACAGAAGGTGAAGTTTACCCAACCAAATTATCATATTGATGCCTATCTGGAGTATGGCGCCTGCAACGACCAGAACTGTATGCCACCAAGCGAGGCTGGTTTTAAGAAGAGTGGCAAATCGCCAGCCGTTGATGCTCCTGCAGCTGGAGCAAAAGATGCTCTGAATGCAAAGGCGATTGATCCTGCTCTTGCTGCCAAGATGAAGGCCGATTCGCTGGCAAAGGTTGCAGCCCTGGCTCAGACCGACAGCGCTACTCAGCCCGTAGATTCTGCAGCTTTGGCATCAACTATGGAAAATCTGAACGTCAAGGACTTATGGAAACCGGTTGTTAAAGAACTTCAGGCATTTGGCGGAGCTAATGATATCGCCAACCATTCGCTCTTCTATATCTTCTTCATCGGTTTTGTGGGCGGTCTGCTTGCGCTCGTCATGCCTTGCATCTGGCCTATCATCCCGATGACCGTAAGTTTCTTCCTGAAGCGTGCTAAGAACGATAAGAAGAAAGGTATCCGCGATGCGATTACTTATGGTTTGAGCATCGTAGTCATCTATCTGGTTTTGGGTCTTGCCGTAACAGCCATCGCAGGTCCTAGCACCCTGAATGCGCTCAGCACAAGTGCCGTTTTCAACATCATCCTCTTCCTCCTGCTTGCCGTTTTCGCCTTCTCGTTCTTCGGTTGGTTCGAAATCAAATTGCCTGACAGTTGGGGAAATGCTGTAGACAACAAGGCTTCCAGCACCACGGGTATGATTTCTATCTTCCTGATGGCTTTCACCCTGGTATTGGTCAGCTTCTCATGTACAGCTCCTATCATCGGTTTGCTGCTGGTTCAGACCGTAACATCCGGCGACTGGCTCGCTCCTACCGTGGGAATGTTCGGTTTTGCGCTTGCTCTGGCGCTCCCATTCACCCTCTTCGCCCTCTTCCCATCATGGTTGAAGTCGGCTCCTAAGTCGGGTTCGTGGATGGAGACCATCAAGATTGTGCTCGGCTTCGTCGAGCTTGCCTTCTCTCTGAAGTTCCTCTCTGTAGCCGATCTGGCTTACGGCTGGCACATCATGGACCGCGAGGTATTCCTCTCTCTCTGGATTGTCATCTTCGGTCTGTTGGGTCTCTATCTCATCGGCAAGCTGAAGTTCCAGGTTGATGCAATCGGGGGCGATATCAACAAGCCTATGCCTGTAGCCTGCATCATGTTGGGCCTCTGCTCTTTGGCATTCTCGGTTTACATGATTCCAGGTCTCTGGGGTGCTCCTTGCAAGGCTGTGAGCGCATTTGCTCCACCTATTAATACACAGGACTTCAACCTCAACACCAAGACCGTAGAGCCTGCTTACAAGGATTATGAGTTGGGAATGGCTGCTGCCAAGGCTTCCGGAAAACCGGTATTGCTTGATTTCACGGGTTATGGTTGTGTAAACTGCCGCAAGATGGAGGCTTCTGTCTGGACAGATCCATCGGTTGCCGATAAGCTGACAAAGGATTATGTTCTCATCTCACTTTATGTAGATGACAAGACTCCTCTTCCTAAGCCTATGGAGGTAACGTTTAATGGCGAGAAGCGCACCCTGCGAACCGTTGGCGACAAGTGGAGTTATCTGCAGACAAGCAAGTTTGGAGCTAATGCCCAGCCATTCTATGTGGCTATTGACAACGATGGCAATCCTCTTGCAGCAGCCTTCAGTTTCAAAGAAGATGTTAGTGCTTATCTTGACTTCCTGAATAAGGGTCTGGATAATTACAGAAACAAATAATGTTTTTGATTTAATAGTTCAAATAAGGCCGGTATTAGTTCTTTAAGTAGATTTATGAAGGATAATTTCATTAGGTTAGTTAATTGAAGGTAGATTTATTTAGGATTAATACTTTCCCCCGACAGGTAATGGTTTCCAAGCCTTCCTGTTGGGGGATTTTTTTGTATAGGCACCAAAAAATAAAGGCACAAAAAAAATAGGGCCTGTTTCACAACAGACCCTAAACATACTTACTAAAACTAAATTAACCACTAAAAAAACTAATATTTTTTAATCCTAGAAAATAAGGTGAATAACACCTTTAATCTAAAAACCTAATCTATGACACGAAATCATCCCGATTTCTTGATTGCAAAGATAGGGCTTTTATATGAAACCGCCAAACTTTTTCCCAACTTTTTTTCTAAGAGTGGGCTTTTTTATCGGGATTTCACATTATTTAATCAATAACTCCCCTACCTTCACATTTTAGAACTTGTAGCCAACTGTCATCAGCAACTGATGGCGCTTGTTGTCAACCTTGGTTGCATTAACAGAACAGCCCATATCCTCAAAACTTTCGAATGGATAGAAATCTCCCTTCTGGGTAGAATACTGATAAGCCACATCAATAGCCAAATTCTGGTAATTGAAACCAATACCTAAAGTAAAACGGTTTGTTGCCTTCCAGTTGGTATAATCAGCAGAAGAAGCGATGTAAACGCCATTACTATCAAATGTCTGATCGCGCAAAGCATTATCCTTGTACATTGGCGATACATAATTATAACCTAATCGGATTGACAATATGTCAACAGGCTTAATCTCTGCACCTAACTTCAAGGTACTTACACCTTGCAGGTTCAATTGAGTATCGTGATTCATAGCCTCATCACTACTACTGCTCTCATAATAGTCTCCCCAATAGGAATCATAATAACCACCATCCTTCACACGGTTGTCCATATGATCGTACCAGGCATATTCATAAGTTGCACCAAGTGCCAGATAATTTCCTATAGTATGACCCAAGCTGGCGCCCACCTTCCATGGTGTATTGAGACGGAAATCATAATCTATACTCTGTCCCTTACTACCCTTGACATAACAAGGCTGCTGACTTCCATCTTTTTCCTCATAGGTAGCAGGATCATTATTTCCCGAAATAGTAATATCATTATCGCCACTAACTGTGAGATCATAGAAGATAGGACTATTAAAATAAGCACCTATACGGAAA
The DNA here is from genome assembly GCF_009494835.1 of Segatella copri. Taxonomy (GTDB): domain Bacteria; phylum Bacteroidota; class Bacteroidia; order Bacteroidales; family Bacteroidaceae; genus Prevotella; species Prevotella copri_F. The sequence continues at coordinate 23,040 of NZ_VZBE01000057.1, read as the reverse complement.
GGAGAATCCTTGACTGGACGGAAGATAACACCCGCCTTCACATCAAATCCTGTTCCAGTAATCTTCAACTGCTCAAATGAATCCATTATATTGCCATCAACGAAGTCTTCAGAATAAAGAGAATTACTATTGTAATGAACATCATGAAGTCCGACTGTCAAACCAAGCCAAACCTGATTATTAAGCGAGCCACTAATGTTGAAATCATAGGTGCCAATATAACCATGCTGATACTGACCAAACAAATACTTATTAGCCTCAGCATAAGCCAAACCACCATCAGTAGGAACAGTAAACAAACCAGGCTGATAGTTTCCGGAATTATCCTTGTATCCACCAAGGTTAGCATCCTGGCTGGTCCAACCCGCATACTCCTTGAAATTCTTAGCTGCAGTTATCTTGTTAAGAGAAACATTCTTTAAAGCTCCAGCAGCATTCAGAATCTGTCCAAAGTCGGCACTCTTTTGATAATTGAAAGCCAGATTCATCCAATTGGTGCCTTTGTTTTTCGGACTCCATACGATACCAACCTGGTCGAAGGTTGGATGACTCTTTTTACCATTAAAAGTAATACGAGCATCATTATACTCCGTATAATTCTCTGCATCTGTCTGGGCGATAACTCCTGCTGTAAGAGTTATTTGGCTTTTACGGAAAAGACCAATACCAGCAGGGTTACTGCTGATAGTGGAAATATCGGCGCCCAAAGCTTCCATAGCACCACCCATACCCACATAGCGGGCAGTACCAGTAAGCTGGGGTGCAGCCAACTTAGCGTCCTGATAAGTTTCTTGCGCAGCAGCCGTCATGCTAGCCATGAGCATACTGGCAAAGAATATATGTTTTAAATTATTCATAATCTTCTCAAATACTAATTATTGTTATCAATTTATCTTTTTCCTCCGAAGCTGCCGCCACCAGAGCGACCACCACCGCCTCCGAAGCTACCGCCACCGGAACGGCCGCCACCTCCGAAGCTACCACCTCCGAAATTACCGCTACTGTTACTAAAGCCAGAATTACTACGACTACCCCAAGAAGAGTTATTATTAAAGTTGCCGATATTCTGACGCTGGCCAAAACTACGGTTAGAACCACTACGACGTGAATAAGTATTACGATTATTACCGCCAACACCTGTATACTGGTGATTAGAACCATCAATACGACCTGGGTTGTTGTAGCGAATGTTGCCTGCAAAGCCACCATAGCTAACATGCCCGATTACCGGACCTCCCCAATACCAAGGATTGTAGTAGCCGCCCCAGCCATAATACCAAGGGTCGTACCAGCCACCATACCAGCCGCAGTAACCATAATACCATGGATCATACCAAGGGTCGAACCAAGGATCATACCAGCCGGCATAATAGCCGTAGCGCCAAGGATTGTGCCAGCCCCACATGCGGCTGCGCCAGTAGTAAGGACCGTAACCATAATAATCGTAGAACCACGGATCATAGAATCCGTCCCATCGGCTCATCTCGCGTGTGCGTACGAAATCCTCATCCCTGTCAGCATACTTCTGGGCGAAGTAAGCATCATCATAAATGCTGTCTGGCGCCACACCCTTGCCCACATGGAACTGGATAATGTCGTTGCCAAGGGAATCTTTCCCTACATTCTCATAATGGCTGAAGATTCTGCCGCCTCGATTGTATTCATCAACCGAACGGTCGCTTCCGCTCCAAAACAGCCGATAAACACTATCTCTACGTGCCCGCTGCTCAGCATACTGGCGCTGGAGCAGAGCCCGTCTTTCAGCCTTTTCTTTGGCCTCCTTCTTCGGATTGAAGTAGAGGTCATCGTCCTGTGCCATCGAAGTGAGTGGCATCGCAGCTGCGATAAGGACTGCAAGAAGATACTTTCTTTTCATATTCTGTTCTCCTATTTATTTTTTTCCATTTTTCTCTTTCCAGATCCATCATAAACCATCAGGAAAAATACTCCAGAAAGAGCCATTTCCTGATTATATAATAATCTGGATGCAAAAATATTGCTTATCTTTATGCAAAAATACAGAATTTCCCTAAATAATTGTAGGTTTTCCCCTATTTTTTTATAATTTTGCAGAAGATTTAAAACAAATCTAGCTTTTTTGAACATTCGAAGGCGTTTTTAGACAAGAAATTAATACAAATTAAATATGAAATATTTAGTAGCAACATTCACTATTGAAACGACTGCCGACTTGATGCAGGCCACTCAGGATCTGCTTGCCGATGGTGCAGCCGAAGCCGGATTTGAATCTTTTGAAGAAACAGAAACCGGACTGGAAGCGTATGTGCAGAAAGAACTCTTCGACAAGGAGATGCTGGATGCCTATATTGCTGATTTCCCTATCGGGGATGCGAAAATTACCTACGAGGTGAAAGATGCAGAAGACAAGGATTGGAACCAGGAATGGGAAGAACAGGGATTCGAACCAATTTATGTGGACAACCAGGTGGTGATTTACGATGCGAAACATCCCGAACTCTATCCCGATACGAGCAACAGACCCGACATGATAGAAATTGGTATTGAGGCGAAACTGGCGTTCGGAACAGGAAACCACGAAACCACACGCATGATCATTTCGCAGCTGCTCCATATGCCTATCAGAACCAAGCGCATCCTGGATTGCGGAACGGGTACGGGAATCCTTGCCCTCACCTGCTCAAAACTCGGAGCGAAAGACGTGGTAGGCTACGATATTGACGAGTGGAGCGTGGAAAATGCCAAGCATAATGCCGTGCTCAACGGCGTAACTAACATGGAAGTACTCTTTGGCAACAGTCAGGTAATCAACCACATCAGCGGCGTTTTCGACCTGGTTCTAGCCAACATCAACCGCAACATTCTGCTCGACGACATGCGTGCATTCCGAAGCGTGATGAACATCGGCGGAACCCTGGTTCTGAGCGGCTTCTACGAAGAAGATATTCCTGTACTCCTGGAGAAAGCAGAAGAACTGGGAATGCATGAAATAAACAGACAGATTGACAACAATTGGGCCTGCCTTGTCTTAGGTTCATAAAGATTCTTTTCTGATTCTAAACATTCAGAACGAAAAATCTGAAATCAGAAATATCAGATTAAAACATACGAATAAAGGTTGGATTTTCGCATATTGCCAAAAGTCCAACCTTTATTCCATGAATTTCTTTTCATTATTATTGCTTCCTATGCAGAGCTGCTTGAGCTCATAATAACTGCCGTTGTAAATATTGAAATCTACGTAGCCTTTAATGCCCGGCAACTTGCCCACATCCGTATGCTGCCAGAACTTCCATTTGCCCTTATACTGAACCTTGTCAACATAATAGTGGGCTATCCAGTAAGGATAATCTTCGAAGACAGGCGCACTCAGATATTGCTCCTTGAATTTATAATAGGTGTAGATGATAGGTTTAACATGATACTTATCCTCTACAATATGCAGCCAGGTAAGCACATCACGCTGGAAATCCTCCACACTCTTATCTGCCGGCTTATGTTCAATATCCAGTACCGGAGGCAAATCGCCATCCGTAAGATGAACCTGGTCTAGGAAATAATAAGCCTGTTCTCGGGCTGTCGACTTATTGCTCCAGAAATGATAAACACCCCGGATGAAACCGAAATCGCGAGCCTGATTAAAGTTCTCGCGGAAATTCTCATCGAGCCGTGAAGAACCTTCCGTACTCTTGATGATGACGAAGCGCACAGGACAACCCTTGATCATCGCATTCTTGAGCTGTTCCCAGTCTATCTTGCCCTGATAATGAGAAATGTCGATTCCATGAATCTCGTAACCTTCAGGATATTCTGCATCGCCATAAAGCGCACGCCATCGGAAACCAGTTGGACCTACAAAGAAATGATAGAACAGAAAGACATAGAGCACGATAACCGCCATTCCGCCTATCCACCACGCCCAACGGGGATAGCGTTGCAAAAAAGAAGACGAACGCCTTCTACCACGGGAGCCGCCACGCCGAGGAGTTTTCTTTCTCGCCATGGCACTCTTTTTCTGTGAAGAAGCCGTTCGTCTTGTTGACATATAAAAAAATATTTATTCTATTTTTTACTTAGCCTGCTCCAACTGGAGAGTCTTTGTGGTCTGGTCGCAAACCTCAGAAGGACCCCAGTACTGGATAGGACCTGGATAAACGTAAGCTGTTTCCTTAGCCCACTCATCGCGCTTAGAAGCGAAGAACTTGAATGGAGCACCATCCAGCTCAACGAGAGCCTTGCGGATAACTGGCTTGTTAGCACCATTACGACGCTCGATGTTCATCATCATAGTGATTGGCACACCACCTGCAATCCACTCTGCTGCAGGAGCAGTTGTGTTCTTGATGATTGACATGTAACCGGTCTTGCCGTTAGCGATAAGGCGTGAAGCGTTGAAACCGAGTGAGTAGCAGTAGTCAGCATCGTAGTTAGAAGGAGCTGCGCAACGTCCCTCGTAACCGAAGAAGTGGTGCTGTGCAGAGAACTTACCAACAAACTTGCCTTCCTTCTTCCATGCAGCCAACTTCTCAGCTACCATGCGAGAAAGCAACTTCTCTGTCTCGATGAGAGAAACCTGTACGTTTCCGTGAGGGTCGCGGTCGAGGCAAAGCTGGCGAGCTACGTCAGCTGGCAAAGACTCCAATACTGCGAGGTTGTCCTTAGCGATGGCACCCTTAACGAATGCAATCTGCTCCTCAGCACTTGCAAACTCACGGCTCTCGCCTGTTGCAGGGTCTGTAAGAACCTCGTTCAATTCTGCGATGAGCTTCTTGATAGCTGGGATGAACTCGATCAGGCCCTCTGGGATGAGAACAGTACCGAAGTTGTTGCCCTCAGCAGCACGGTTAGCTACTGCAGTTGCAATATAAGTAACCACATCATCGAGTGACATTTCCTTAGCCTCTACCTCCTCTGAAATCAAGCAGATGTTTGGCTGAGTCTGGAGAGCGCACTCAAGAGCGATGTGAGATGCTGAACGACCCATCAGCTTGATGAAGTGCCAGTACTTACGTGCTGAGTTACAGTCGCGCTCGATGTTACCGATGAGCTCAGAATATGTCTTGCAGGCTGTATCGAAACCGAAAGAAGTCTCAATCTGCTCGTTCTTCAAGTCGCCGTCGATTGTCTTAGGGCAACCGATTACCTGTACGCCATACTTCTTAGCAGCATAGTATTCTGCGAGAACGCAAGCGTTGGTATTTGAGTCGTCACCACCGATGATGACAAGTGCCTTGATGCCGAGTTCACGAAGAATCTCAATACCCTTCTCAAACTGGTCTTCCTTCTCAAGCTTGGTACGTCCGGAACCGATGATGTCGAAACCACCAGTATTGCGGTATTCGTCCATGATTTCAGAAGTAATCTCCATGTACTTATGGTCAACGAGACCACCAGGACCGAGGATGAAACCATAGAGCTTGTTAGCTGGGTTGAGAGACTTCACACCGTCGAAGAGACCAGAAATCACGTTGTGACCGCCAGGAGCCTGACCACCTGAGAGGATAACACCTACGTTGAAAGCAGGAAGTTCCTTAGCCTCACCTGCCTCGAATGTAATAACAGGCATTCCATAAGTGTTAGGGAACAACGCCTTGATTTCATCCTGATTACCTACTGACTGTGTTGCTGCACCTTCAACTGCCTTTACTGGGCCCTGGAGAGCCTTAGGCAATTTTGGCTGATAAGCAGCTCTTGCAATCTGCAATGCACTTTTTTCCATAATTCGTTTTTTATTTTAATTAGTTGAAACTTCAAAAACATCTGCAAAAATAACTCTTTTCTGCGAGATACGGAAAGAAAAATGCTAAAAATGCGTTAATAGATACATTTTTTCCCAAAAAATGATGTTATTTCAAAGAAAATGATTATCTTTGAGCGATATTTTTAATTATTCATTAATTAGGAGAAAAGAATTATGGCTAATAAAAGAGATTTAAAGCGCACGATCAACTACATTACAAGCGAACTTTTCGCCGAAACAGTAGCTGCATCTTTGTATAATGGTAAGCCTACACAGGAAGATGTGGATGGCATTCTTTCAGCTATCGTCATGATCAACGGCGATTACATCAGCCGCGTGTCTCACCCGGAACCGGGAATCACGAAGGGTGAATATTATAAGAAACTCACAGTCGACTTCAACAAGCAGGTGAGCGAAATCATCGACCAGATTTCAAACCTGGCATAATCCTTTCATCATCAGAATCAGGAAATACACCTATTTAAATATATGGTAAAAGGAATTTGTCAATGGATATTGTATAAGCGCTTGGGCTATAAGAAAATCATCACCCAGGAGCTTCCTGAAAAGTATATTATCTGCATGGCTCCGCACACCAGCAACTGGGATCTGATCCTAGGCCAGCTCTTTGCCCATGCTGAGGGAATCAAATGTAATTTCCTCATGAAAAAGGAATGGTTCTTCTGGCCGCTAGGTCCTATCTTCAGAAAGATGGGAGGTATTCCTGTGTGGAGAAGCAAACATACCAGCATGACGGATAATCTGGCTGCAGAAGCGGATAAGCGCAAGGCTTTCGGACTGTGCATTACGCCCGAAGGTACCCGCTCGCTCAACCCGGAATGGAAAAAGGGATTCTATTTCATAGCCCTCAAGGCGCATCTGCCTATCCATCTCTATGGGCTTGACTATGAGAAGAAGGTCATCCAATGCACCAGGCAGATTATCCCGTCAGGAGATGTTGACAAAGACATGCGTGAAATCAAGTTGTACTTCAAGGATTTCAAAGGAAAGAAACCGGAGAAGTTCACAATCGGAAATATTGATTAAACCTTAGAAGATAACGGTTTAGTCAGCTATTAAAGAAGGAGTATTCGTAAAGTGAAACACCAAAACATAACATATTGTTTGATAAGCAGTTTGCTGTTAGCCGCTGGAGCTTCGCTTCAGGCTAACGGCAAATCGTTTTTTCCTATCTACGACGAGGCTAACAGCGGCGCATGGCAAGGCATAGATTATGATGGCGACCCATGGGTCTTTAATGTTTCCCGCCCTTATTTCGTTACGGCAGGACTACAGAACAGGCACCTTTCGCTATGGGCCTCGCACGGACGGTATTATTATGCCGACAGAGATGTATGGAAATGGCAACGCCCTAACCTGTTTTGCACAAACGAAGATCTTTTTACCCAAACCATCGTCGTGCCCTACCTCATCCCGATGCTCCAGAATGCGGGAGCCATCGTCTTCACACCCCGTGAAAGAGACTGGCAGAGGAACGAAATCGTCATCGATAATGATGATGCTGTCAAGTCGGTTTATTATTTCGAAAAGGAGGCGAGCAAGCGATGGAAAAAATGCGATTCGCTCGGTTTTGCCAACCGCTACCGACTGAAAGATGGGGAAAATCCGTTCCGCATGGGAACCGTGAGACAGGCGAAGGCTACCAAGCGCAAGAAAACTAGCCAGGTAAGCTACCAGCCCCGTTTCAAGGAAGCCGGCAAATACGCAGTCTACGTAAGCTACCAGTCGCTCCCCAAGAGCGTGAGCGATGCAAAATACATCGTTTATCACAAGGGCGAAGCCACGGAGTTTTCCGTTAACCAGCGCATGGGCGGAGGTACCTGGGTTTACCTGGGCACCTTCGATTTCGACAAGGGCTGCAACGAGTTCAACCGGGTAGTCTGCACCAACAAGGCTTCACGCCGTGGAGTAGTAACTACAGATGCTGTCCGCTTTGGCGGCGGCATGGGAAACATAGAGCGTGGCGGTTACACCAGCGGATTGCCCCGTTGCCTGGAAGGAGCCAGATACTACGCCCAATGGGCTGGCGCTCCTTATAAGGTTTATGGAGGCCGAAAGGGAGAAAATGATTACGCCGACGACATCAACACCCGTTCGCTGATGACCAATTGGCTGGGCGGCGGTTCGGTTTACATGCCTGCCAAAAATGGCAAGCATGTGCCTATAGAACTCTCGCTGGCACTTCATAGTGATGCGGGTTACAATAAGGACGGAAAATCTACCGTTGGAGCCCTTGCTATCTGCACTACAGATTATAACGACGGAATACTGAACAGCGGAATCTCCAGATTCACATCCAAGGATTTCGCCAGGGCTTTGCGCGATAATCTCGTTACGGATCTGACGGCTCAGTTCGGAGAATTCGGCAAACGCTACCTATGGGACAGAAACTATTCTGAAACCCGTCTGCCGGAAGTTCCGTCGGCTATTCTCGAGATGCTTTCGCATCAGAATTTCCCTGACATGAGAATTGCTCAGGATCCGCTCGGAAAATTCTATATCGCACGCTCCATCTACAAAACTATCCTGCGCTTCGTAAACAGCAATCATGGAACCCGATACGTGGTCCAGCCGCTGGCTCCGCAGAACTTCAGCGTTACGCAGAACCAAGGCGTTGCCCTACTCTCATGGACTGCCCAGCTGGACAAGACGGAACCATCTGCCCGCCCTACTTCTTACATTATTTATAAGGCTGAGGGACAAGGCGGTTTTGACAACGGAACCATCGTGAACACCACCCGCTGCCAGATGCAGCTGGAACCGGGCAAGCTTTACCATTTTAAGGTGGCTGCGGTTAATGCAGGAGGAGAAAGTTTCACCACCGAAACCCTCTCTGTGCTCTATAATCCTGCTGCCAGCAAGTCTGTGCTCATCGTAAACAATTTCCATCGCCTTGCCTCTCCGCAGGTCGTGGATGATGAGGAAAAGCAGGGATTTGACCTCAATCAGGATCCGGGCGTAAGCTACGGACTGACGGCGGGATGGAGCGGCAAGCAACAGGTGTTCGACAGAAGCAGAATGGGCAACGAAACCAGTTTCGGACTCGGTTTCAGCGGCAACGAAATGATTGGTAAGTTTGTGGCAGGCAATGACTTCAACTACGTTCAGGCGCATGCTACAAGTATTGCGGCTTCGGGCAAATATAATATTTCCAGCTGTTCGAGCGAAGTCATCACCAGCGGCAGGGTTCAGATGAAGAACTATCAGGCAGTTGACCTCATCAACGGACTGGAGCGCCATGACGGCTATACTCACGCCTTCTTCAAGTCGTTCACGCCTGCCCTGCAGAACAGCATCAGGCAATACGCCAGCCAAGGCGGCAGAATCCTGATAAGCGGTTCTTACACCGGAAGCGACATGCAGACTGAAGAGGAACAGGCGTTCCTGAGCGATATTCTGAAACTCAGCTATGAGCCTACAGGTTCTACGGCCATCACCAGGGACATCAATCCCGAAGATTCAACCGTAACAGAACGAGACAGTATTGTCTACACTTCGCCTAACGTCAAGGGTTTAGGTCTGCAGTTCAGCTATTATAACGAGCTGAATGCTCAGCATTATGCGGCAACCCATCCCGAGATATTGAAACCGGTTGGCAATTACGCCTTCACGGCGATGCAATACGATACGGGAACGAGTGCGGCGGTTGCCTACAAGAGCTCTACTTACCGCAGCTTCGTCATGGGATTCCCGCTGGAATGCATCATCGACGAAAGAACCCGCACCAGCGTGTTGCTCGGCATTCTCAAATTTCTGACAGATTAAATTAAAAGTAAAACAGATAAAAAATTTTAAGCTTATGTATAAGATTCAAGCCAACCAGTCTGGCACTCGCTCTATCGAAGTGAGCGACCAGCATTTAGAGACCATCGAAAAGTATCAGTTACTCCGCAACCTCGTAGACAGCAACGGCATTATCGACGAGGAAGTGCTCGATAAACTGAAACTTAATGTGCGTTCACTCCTCGAGAGCAGCGACATCAAGGATAAGGAGTTGCTCGATCTCTGTCTCGACGTCATCTACAATCAGAACATGAAGGCGCTCGGTCTTCACAACCTCGTTCTGCTCTACGTAGACTGGAAAGACAAGAAGCAGGCTGAGGCTGCAGCAGATGCAGAACCAGACGCAGTAAATGATTAAAAAATATTGAATGGATTATAAGTTAACAGATTTCTTACCTACCACCAAGAAAGAATGCGAGTTGCGCGGATGGGACGAACTCGACGTCATCCTCTTTTCAGGAGATGCTTACGTTGACCACCCATCCTTCGGCCCTGCCATCCTCGGACGAATACTGGAAGCCAACGGCTATCGGGTAGCCATCGTTCCCCAGCCCGACTGGCACGGCGATTTCCGAGACTTCAAGAAACTCGGTCGCCCTCGCCTCTTCTTTGGTGTTTCTCCGGGTGCCATGGACTCGATGGTGAACCGCTACACGGCCAACCGCCGCATGCGTAGCGAGGACGCTTTCAGTCCCGACTCCCGCCACGACATGCGCCCCGACTATCCGTCTATCGTCTATACGCAGATACTGAAGAAACTCTTTCCCGACGTACCTGTAGCACTAGGCGGTATTGAGGCTTCGTTGCGCCGCATCAGCCACTACGACTATTGGAAAGACGAGCTCCGCAAGTGCATTCTCTGCGATTCGGGCGCCGACCTCATTCTCTACGGAATGGGCGAACGTTCTATCGTTGAACTGGCCAATGCCTTTGCAGAAGGCAAGACGCTTAGCCAAATCCACGAAATGCCGCAGGTGGTTTTCTACTGCAAGGAAAGTGAGATTCCGGGCGGTTTCAAGGACGATGACATCATCCTCCACAGCCACGAAGAATGTCTCCACAACAAGAAGGGACAGGCTGAGAACGTGCGCCATCTGGAGGAAGAAGCCAACAAGATGCATGCTCAGCGCATGATTCAGGAAGTTGACGGCAAATATGTAGTGGTGAATCCGCCTTTCCCGCTGATGACTACCGCGGAACTGGATGCGGCTTTCGACCTGCCTTATACGCGTTTGCCTCATCCTAAATACAAGGGCAAGACCATTCCTGCCTACGAGATGATCAAGTTCTCCGTGAACCTTCATCGTGGCTGTTTCGGCGGCTGTTCTTTCTGCACCATTTCTGCCCATCAGGGTAAATTCGTGGTTTGCCGCAGCAAGGAGAGCATTCTGAAGGAGGTGAAGAAAATCATCCAGATGCCTGATTTCAAGGGCTATCTGAGCGATTTGGGCGGTCCTTCTGCCAACATGTACGGAATGCACGGCAAGAATCAGAAAGCCTGCGAAGTGTGCAAGCGCCCGTCGTGTGTAAACCCTCAGATTTGTCCGAACCTCAATACCGACCACAGCAAGCTTCTGGAGATTTATCATGCTGTAGATGCTTTGCCGGGAATCAAGAAGAGTTTCATTGGTAGTGGTGTGCGCTACGACCTTCTGCTGCATAAGAGCAAGGACGAAAAGGTGAATCAGGCGGCTAGAGAATACACGCGCGAACTGATTACCAAGCACGTAAGCGGCCGACTGAAGGTGGCTCCCGAACATACGAGTCCGGAGGTTTTGAAGTTCATGCGCAAGCCATCGTTCGACCTCTTCTACGAGTTCAAGCGCATCTTCGACAAGATCAACAAGGAAGAAGGTCTGAACCAGCAGATCATTCCTTACTTCATCAGTTCGCATCCAGGCTGTCATGAAGAAGACATGGCCGAACTTGCCGTCATTACGAAGGGACTGGATTTCCATCTGGAGCAGGTGCAGGATTTCACCCCTACTCCTATGACCATTTCTACCGAGACCTGGTACACGGGTTACGATCCTTACACCCTGGAGCCGGTCTTCAGCGCCAAGACTCAGAAAGAGAAGCTTGCCCAGCGCATGTTCTTCTTCTGGTACAAGCCTGAAGAGCGCCGCGCCATCGAGAGTGAACTTCGCCGGATAGGCAGAGCCGACCTCATCGACAAACTCTACGACAGGAAGAGCATGGGTGGCAGTTTCAAGGGTAAGAAGACGCATTATGACGATAAGGCGATAGGTTCTACATACGATAATCCTGGTGCAGGAAAAGGTGCTAAAGGCAAGCGTGGAACTGGCAGAAATGCGTCTGACCGCTATGCACCAAAGGGTTTCGGAAATGTAGGCTGCTATGATGAAGATAAATATCTGAACGAAGGCCGCCCATTAAGCGGAGGTGCCGGCTTCTTCAAGAACAAGAAGAAAAAGAGCTTCAACCCTAATTTCGACAACGACAACCACAGTCGCAAGAACCGCTACAACAGCGGGGATAAGAACGAACGCGGCGGCCGTGGAAATCAAGGTCGTGGAAATCAAGGAAGAAATGAAGGTAGAGGCAGAAGAAGATAAATGCTAAAAAGAGGGTGAATCATATATTTATGACTCACCCTCTTTCATATTATATACTGAACTTTTCCAAAATAATTTAGTACTGTCTCAAAGCACCGAGTAATTCAGCATTCTCGCTCTTGTTTCCTATCGTAATTCTCAGACAGTTGCCACACAACTGAACCTTGTTGCGGTTTCTTACGATAATGCCTTGTGCCACCAGATAATTATAGATGGCATTGGCGTCGGTCATTTTAGCCAGGAAGAAGTTTGCATCAGTAGGATAAACCTTCTCGCAGATAGGCAGATCCAGGAATGCAGCCATTACCTTAGAACGCTCCTGCAGGATGTTCTTCACCCATTCGTCAACCTTCAGCGGATTCTTCATCACTTCCAGCGCATGCTCCTGAGTAAGCAGATTGACGTTATAAGGATATTTCACCTTATTGAATATGTCAACAATCTCCTTGCTCGCAAAAGCCATTCCCAAACGGAGGGCTGCACAGCCCCATGCCTTACTCATGGTGTTGAGCACAATCATGTTGGGAAATCTGTCGAGTACGCTGCGGAATGTGCGCTCCGAAGAGAAATCGCTGTAGGCTTCGTCGATGATGACAATACCCTGGAATTTCTGCAACACCTCTACGATAGCCTCGCGGTTAATGTGATTACCCGTAGGATTGTTCGGACTGCAGAACCAGATAACCTTTGTCTGTTCATCGCAGGCTGCCAGCAGTTTTCCGGCAGAAATTTGATAATTTTCATCAAGCAATACAGAACGATACTCCACATCGTTGATGTCTGCACAAACTTCATACATTCCGTAAGTAGGTGCAATCGCTACTACATTATCCTTGCCCGGGCGGCAGAATACACGGTAAACCAAATCGATGGCCTCGTCAGAACCGTTGCCCAGGAAGATTTTCTCTTCAGCCACACCCTTAATCTTGCTGATCTGCTTCTTCAGTTCAACCTGCAGCGGATCAGGATAGCGATTGTAAGGGTCATTATATGGATTTTCGTTGGCATCGAGGAAGACGCGGGCATTTCTGCCTGCAAACTCCGTACGGGCGCAACTGTAAGGTGCCAGATTCCAGATGTTCTCTCGGCACAAATCTTTCAATTCTTTCATTTTTCTTTCAAAAGCTATTAAGAAGTATTTTTACAACTTCCCTTTTTACCCTATTGTTTCAAACTGTTCACTCTCAGTCTCATCGCATTGGCATGAGCTTCCAATTGCTCATTTTCCGCCATGGTCACTACAGCATTTCCAATGTTACGAATACCTTCTTCTGTAAGATGCTGGAAGGTGATTTTGCGATTATAACTGTCCAGGTTCACTCCGTTGTAAGCCAAAGCATAACCATGGGTTGGCAAGGTATGGTTCGTACCGCTTGCATAGTCGCCTGCACTTTCGCACGCATAGTTTCCGAGGAATACACTACCTGCATTCACAACTTTTTCTGCCAGCTGCTCGTAATCGGCTGTGGCGATAATCAGATGCTCCGGCGCATAAGTATTACAGAGGTCTATTGCCTCCTCTTCAGTCTTCACGAGGATAAACTTAGAGTTATCTAACGAGGTTTGTGCCATCTCCTTACGTGGCAAACGTTCAAGTTGTACTTCAACTTCATTCTTTACATCATCCAACACCTTTTCAGATGTAGTAATGAAGAAAACCTGAGAATCGAAACCATGTTCAGCCTGCGACAACAGGTCGGCAGCAGCAAACACAGGGTTGGCTGTTTCGTCGGCAATAAGACAAACTTCAGACGGACCGGCAGGCATGTCTATAGCCACATCGTGCAGGGAAACCTGCTGCTTGGCAGCCATGACAAACTGGTTGCCCGGACCGAAAATCTTATAAACCTTAGGCACGCTCTCCGTACCGTAAGCCATGGCTCCGATAGCCTGAACGCCACCCGCCTTAAAGATCTTGCTTACGCCCGCAATCTTTGCCGCCATGAGGATAGCCGGATTCACCTTGCCCTCTTTATTAGGAGGAGTACACAGTACTATTTCTTTACATCCCGCAATCTTGGCAGGAGTAGCCAGCATCAGAACGGTGCTAAAGAGAGGAGCAGTACCTCCCGGGATATACAATCCCACCTTCTCTATAGCCACACTCTTCTGCCAGCAGGTTACACCAGGGCAAGTTTCAACCTTTACACCATCAAACTTCTGGCTATGATGGAATGCGGCAATGTTATGATGGGCGAGGTGCAAAGCGTCTTTCAGTTCTTGAGAAACCATTTTCTCTGCCTCTTCGATTTCAGCTTCAGTCACAGCCAAAGAATCGAGATGGGCATGATCAAACTTCTCCTCGTAACGCTTCACGGCTTCGTCGCCATGGTTTTTCACATCGTCGAGTACACCTTGTACGGTCGCATTCAGCTGCGAAACATCCAGGTGTGGGCGTTTTACAATCTCGCTCCATTCCTCCTTTGCAGGATACTTTATTACCTTCATCCCTATTATTAATATTTAATTATTAATGTTTAATGTTTGGTTTTTAACGCATAATGTCTCTAAATAAACATTACACATTAAACACTACACATTATTATAATATCATCTTTTCGATTGGTGTTACCAGGATGCCCTGAGCACCGAGTTCCTTCAACTTGCCTATGATTTCCCAGAAACGCTTCTCGTCGAGCACAGTGTGGATAGAGCACCATTCCTCATCAGCCAATGGGATAATCGTAGGACTCTTGATGCCTGGCAATACTTCTGTAATCGCCTGAATCTTTGCCTTAGGAGCATTCATCATCACGTACTTCTTGTCCTGTGCAGAACGTACAGCCTCAAAGCGGAACAGCATCTCGTTCAGAATCTGATGCTTCTCCTCGTCCATGTTCCAGTTGCCGATGAGCAGAGCCTCGCTCTTCATCACCACCTCAACCTCAGCAAGATTGTTGCTGACCAGAGTAGAACCTGAACTTACAATATCGAAAATACCGTCAGCCAAACCGATGCCCGGACTGATTTCTACAGAACCCGTAATGACATGGATGTCGGCATTGATGTTGTTCTTCTTCATAAACTTGCGCAGGATGTTAGGGTAAGAAGTAGCAATCTTCTTGCCGTTGAACCATTGCAATCCCGGATAATCAATCTTCTTAGGAATGGCGAGGCTCAGGCGGCACTTGCTGAAACCCAGACGGTCAATAATCTGCGCATTCTCTCCACGCTCAACAAACTCGTTCTCGCCCACGATTCCGATATCTGCCACACCAGAGGCTACGCTCTGAGGAATATCATCATCACGAAGGTAGAGAACCTCGAGAGGAAAGTTGCTTGACTGCACCAGAAGGGTGCGTTTAGAGGCGCTTACTTTGATGTCAGCCTCTGCTAAAAGATTCATGGTGTCGTCGAAAAGACGACCCTTGCTTTGTACTGCTATTCGTAACATATTTCTATATTTTGTTTGAAAAACATTGCAAAAGTACATATTTTTATTAGAATAAACAAATAATTTCTCACTTATGTGCAAAATATTTCGTACTTTTGCAGCTGAAATGAAGAATAAAGGATATTTATACGCATTATATGCACTATTTTTGCTCGCTGCCTGTGCCGACAAGAAACCGCAGCAGGAGCTTACGCCATGGGGAACTCCTGTAGGCGAAATGGAGCATGCTGACAACTCTGATGGGGCTGATGGTGATGAAAAGAAACCAGCTTCAACCAGCAAGGGGCTTTCGCTCGAAGATATTCAGGCCAATGGTGAGCTCATCATGCTTACCGTTAACGGCCCTACTACCTATTATGATTACCGCAGCCACGGAATGGGACTGCAATATCTGCTCTGCGAGAAGTTTGCCCAGCAGATCGGCGTGTCGTTACGCGTAGAAGAATGTAAGGATACGGCTGAAATGGTACGCAAACTGGAGAAGGGAGAAGGAGATGTGATTGCCGTGCCCCTACCCCGAAAACAGACCAGAGGCAACCTGCTGTTCTGTGGTGTTACGCCCGACAGTACCCGAACCCAATGGGCTGTGCAGAACGGTAACAAGAGTCTTGCCGACACCCTGAACGGCTGGTTTAAGCCTAAGCTGATTGCTCAGGTCAAGCAGGAAGAATCGTGGCTGCTTTCTTCTGCCAGCGTGCGCCGCCACGTTTATTCACCATTTCTGAACCGTTCTAAGGGTGTTATTTCCCGCTACGACCACCTCTTCCAGCGCTATAGCGGAACGGCTCGCATGGACTGGCGTCTGATGGCTGCCCAATGTTATCAGGAGAGCTGTTTTGACCCGAATGCGAAGTCATGGGCTGGAGCTTGCGGACTGATGCAGATTATGCCAGGCACGGCTGCCCATCTGGGTTTGCCGATGAGCATGATTCATGAACCTGAGGCGAATGTGGCTGCGGCAGCCAGATATATGGCGGAACTGCAGGGGCATTTTTCTGACGTGGGCGACCCGTCCCAGCGCATGCTTTTTGCCCTTGCTGCTTATAATGGTGGCTATTTCCACATCAGAGATGCGATGTCGCTGGCTCGCAAACATGGTCAGAATCCGCACAATTGGGGCGTAATTCGCAATTATATTCTGCGCCTTTCTCAACCGGCTTATTACACAGACCCGGTGGTGAAATACGGTTACATGCGAGGCACGGAGACGGTAGATTATGTGGATAGAATCAGAGCCCGCTGGGGTGAATACAGCGGTGGTTCAGGCTTCCATGAGAGTCTTCGTGGCAGCGGTATGGGCAGCGGTTCCTTCCATGGAGCCCCTGTTAAATCCAAGCGCCACTACCAGAATAAGTACCATATATAATATAAATAGGGAACGCAGTGCGTTCCCTATCTGTTTATTACTTGTAACCTATAGGATGGTAATCCAGATACTTTCGTCTCGGTCGCGCGCCGCAGTCATGGCGTTGATGAGCCGCTGCAGCCAGATGCGGGAGTTCACCACCATGCCCTCGAACTTGTTCTCTCCAACAAGGATGCAGCCTTGTGTGTCGTCAGGATAATTGCCTGCATGGATGCGGATGCCCTCGAAATTCGGCACACCCACCAGCAATGGCAGCCAACGCTTGAATCTTGGAGAATACGATATGACCACAGGATAAGTACCCTCAGGAATGGCAGTATGGCCAGGTACCTTACGAGCCTTCACGCCGCTCTTGCGGCTATAGCGGGCATCCACTTTCTCTGGCTTTAGCTTGATACCCAACAGATTGCGCCATGTAGGCTCCATGGTTTCACAGAGATATGTATCCTTGGACAACAGCTGGCTGTCAAAGGTATGAACCAATGTACACTTGTCGTCCTTCTTCTTGCCGGGTAGCGAGTTACGCTTTACACTACTATCGGACAGCAGATAGAGTCTGCCGATGGTATAAGTTCCTTTTTTAGCTATACGCTTTAATACTATTTCCATTTGCTTGAATGTTAAGTGTTAAACTATTTTGCGTTAAAACATCTCAGGTCGAGTCCGTCAGAACGGAATAATAGCTTCTTAAAACTGAATAACTGAATACTGAACACCTTTCCGCCTTGCTTTCCGTCAGCTCCGTCGGCATTTACTCCCTTCGGAGGAATTTTCTCGATATAATGACGGTTCACCCAGTTTCTCAGCATCGTCGCCGTACCCTTCTTTCCGAAGTCGTTCTGCAGACGCACCATTTCTGCCTGCGCATAAGTGAAGGTGTCAGGCAATTGCTGCAGCAGGTTGGCAGGTCCTCGCTTGCTCGATTTCTCTCCTACCTCATTAGCCTTGGCTATGCTGGCGCCAAAGAAAATCATCTTGCACCACAGGTCGTAGCTCTCGCTCCATCTGATGAACTCTTCTATTTCGGGTTCCCATTTGCAGCCGTTTGCCACGTATAGCACACAAGCCTTGAGAAAGGCAATTACGTTGCCACGGAAGGAGAGATTCTCGAACACCCTGTTTTGCGACATGCGCGAAAAGTCGGCGTTCTCATCCTTCAACTTTTCTGCCAGGGCAGAAGCCTCAGCGCAGTCTATCCTACCCGACGCCTTGCACAGATTCTCTATGTACGGTCTGAGCGCCTCTCTGAAGGCTTCGTCGTATTCGCCGTATACTGGCATTTCGGCACCGATTTCCCGCTCCGGGATAGTACAGAAGTTGATGCGGCTGATAGGTCCGTCGGTGAGCACCTTTGAGAAATATCGCTGCCCCAGCTGGACGGTGGTCGATGCATTCCAGTTGAACCGGATGGTGACGCGCTCTGTGATACTCGATGTGCCCACGCGGGTCTGGCCGTATGAGTTCCCGGGATCAAAGGCAAGGCACATAATCTTGAACTGCTGGTTGCCCTGTCCCTTGAGGGCATCGAACTGGTCTATCTCGTTGAGCGTTGTATAGAGGAAATGCTCCTGAGCCTCAGCCGTGCGCATGACGAATGCCGGGTTGGTCATATCGGCATCTATCTCCTGGATGATGAGGTTTTCCGGGCGCTTGCGCTTATCCTTGTTGGCACCCTTTCGTGTCACCTCTTCTTTCCATTCCTTCTCCCGTTGCAGGTTCTCACGGTCGCGCTGCCTGATGTCCTCCATAATCATGTTGATAGGCATCTGCACACAGTTCTTGCCTGCGCCCGTACCCGCCAGCAGACAGCACATCAGGGTAGCCTCATGCTCCACATTGTCGATGTACTTGAAGGTGGTCTTGCAGAGGTGTGTAGCAAGTGGCGGGAAGATGGCGTGTGCCACGGCTGGCTTGTATACGTCCGGGGTCTTTGATAGCAGCAGCTCCACGAGTTTCGGGAGATGTTCGGGCATCGGAGGCGGTACTAATTTATCATCTTCCGCATTGATATCCGTGCCGCCCTCGGAACTCTCGGCTTTTAACGCCACGGCATCCCTCTGGGAGAACTTCTCTGCCTGGGCATTGATGCGGATCACGGCTTGCGACATCGGCTTCGAACTGTCACCATATTTCGCATAGAAGTCGTGGATGAGCTGCTGGCAGTCATTCTCCTGATAATAGCTCGGCATTCTCTTCGCCACCACCTTCATCAGCTCCTCCTCACTCATCACACGAGAAGCGCCAGCACTCATAATGGCGAGCAGGGAGGAATGCCTGGACCCCACGGTATCAATATTCATCCCCTTCAGTCCTGCGGATTCCTGGAAGAGGTCGAAGGCTATGAGATTCTTCCCACTGGCAGAATCAGAATGAATCTGTGTCATCCGTGGAATCTGTGGGAGATTCTCATGTCCCACAGATAACACAGATTTCACAGATTTTCCTGCACCAGAAACCTCCCCAGAATGTATCTGTGTCATCTGTGAAATCTGTGGGAGATTTTTTTTGCCGTCAATCGTCAGCCCACGCTTGAGAAAAGCCTCTCTGCGGGCTTTAATCTCCTCTGCGGGCAGCACCTCGTACCAATGGGGCGAGCGATAGATTTCCGACTCCTTGTCGGTAATGAAAAGCATGCGCTCTGGCGTGATGCAGCTCTCGTCGTAGGGCACGCCCAGCGCCTCGCAATAGGCTCGCTGCGTCTCCTCGATAGTCATGCCGATGGGCATGCGGATGTCGATATGCAACTTCTTGCGGGCTGAGTACTCCAGATGCAGCAATGCTCCGTTCCAGATGGTGTCGCTGCAGTTCAGCTCACGTGCCTTCTCTATCGCCTTGTCCACATATTCCTTGTCGTCCACGTCGATGGTAGTTTGGAAGAGGAAGCTTTCGGGCACAGCGTTCTTCTGCGAGCGTCTGTTGTCTCGGAACTGGTAGTAGTGAGCGCAGCGGAAAGGCAGCTGCTTCTTCAGTTCATCGTTACCCCCACGGATGGCAGATACCAGGTCTGCCATCCAGGGATAAGCGATGGTCTTGTCGTAGACCGAGAGTGGCTGGGAGCTTACGCTCCCCTTATTGCCATTCTTGTACGGATTATATGCTATAATATGTTTCATTTTTTTTTGAATGTTGAATGATTCATTATCAATTCCCCTTGATGTCTGCCTCCTTGAATCCGGCAATCAGTTCCTTGTGCTCTACCTTGAGGTAGCGCAGCATGTCCTGCTTGTCCAGGTCACGGCTAAAGGTATAGTTCACCTGCACCGTGCGCTTGGTGGTGCGCACCACGGCATGCTTGGTCTTGAAGATTTCCTCGAAAAGCTTCTCGCCCGTACGCTCGTAAGGCTTGAAGTCGAACTCATCTCCTCCCTTCTCGCCAGAGCATACCATTCTGCCCGGTATCACCTTAGGCTGTTCGCAGATAACCTCGGTATCGTTCCATGGCGCCTTGCGGAAGGCGATGGTGCCGTTTTCCTCACTGATAATGGCTCCGTCCACCTTCTGGGCGTTGAGGAGCTGCTTCTTTGCTGCTTGTTTCATAATCGTAATAACTTGTTTAAAAGATGAATAATGTCAGTTGATTCTCATATCGTTGATATACAGGCCGTCGGCAGCATATCGGATGTCCATCGGTTTTTCCAGAGGGTCATAACAGACTCTTTTCATCATGACACATTCATAACGCCAACATCTGTCCTCGTCCTCCATCACAGGCTGGATAAAATCCTTGACCCACTTGTAAAACAACTTACGCTCAGGATCCTTCGAACAGCCTATCGTCATATCTCTCACCACCTGAGAGTCTACGAATGTCATACTTCTCCAAGCCAATTTACTATTTCGATTTACCTTGTCAGCAT
Source organism: Segatella copri (assembly GCF_009494835.1). GTDB lineage: Bacteria > Bacteroidota > Bacteroidia > Bacteroidales > Bacteroidaceae > Prevotella > Prevotella copri_F. Next base: position 2,324 of record NZ_VZBE01000057.1, on the reverse strand, counting down.
TGCCAAAGAATTCACCGAAAAACAAACGAGGTTTAAAATCCTTCGGAACCTTTTTGGTTTCCGCTTCCACGTATATTTCTACCACTTTTCCCTCCGTGTCGGCTAATACTGGGAACAATTTATCTCTGCCGATATCTGTGATGGCAACCAGGTCCTCGATGCAAAAGAACAATCCTTCTTCGTTGTTCACCACTCTCAATCCGCCATACTGCGGATGATAAAACACATAAGCGTTTCCTTCCATATTTATATAATGTTTATGAGTTGGACTGCGAGATGTTCGCCAAATTTCAGTTTCAGGAACGGTACCGGATTCCTATAAACAAAAAACGCCCGCAACCAGACTTTACTTGTCTGATTACGGGTGCAAAGATAGGGCAAAAACACCTATGGGAAAAATAGGAAAAATAGGATTAATATTTGTCCCATAAAAAAAAATCATCTATGGGCAAAGAAATCAGCCACTTTATCATCCATTTCTTTATTTTTCATGTCCTCACAATGATTGAAGACATTGTAGAACGATTTAATCGTAGCTTCTCTTCGTATATTGCAATCCTCAGTAAGAAATCTATAAATGGCATTGGCACTAACGATGTGCTGCGGTGCCAGGATGCCCTTTCTTCTCCAATATCTGATAAACGCAAATATTGCGATATTCAATGGTGAAGACTTGCTCGCACTGGTAGACATAGAATTTAGGCCATTTAGGGTGAGAAATTCTATAAATAAAGAGGCTTGCTCGGCGGTGGTCTCTTCATCTTTTAAAGAAGATGCTTCATCAGACACAAAAAGGTATTCTTTTTTTCGGCCGATTCTGATACCATTATCCAATGGTTTTCTATTCCTTTGCTCCAGGTATTCATAATAGCCATCCAGAGTGGCGATATAAGCATCAAGCCTAGGAAGTTCAGCTTCAACCAAATGATTGTCTATTCTGTTAAAGGTCTCCAAGTATCGACGTAATACGAGCGCATCATGATAATCTCTTTCCTGCATGGCAACATCTACCAGTAAGTGTGCGTGTATGCTCATATCCATAGGAGGGAACGCCTCAAATTGTAAGTATACTCAATAAACTTGCTGTTGCCATTCAATTGAATGACCACGCAAAAAAGGCCGAATCGCCCATACTTCAGTATCAAGCGCAAGAGCTTGATTATAAATCTCCCCATAATTCGAAATTTATATTAGTTAGAAATTAAGTTCTTTGTCGCTCGTTCCTTAGTAGAGGACGTTAGAATTTGTTTGCGCTAACAATTTTGCTGGTACAAGCAAATGCCAGGAGAACTATAAGGGAATACACCCTTAGGGGACAGTTGGTCTCCGATTTCATCATATTTTACTTTCTTTTTTTAGGTATTTATTTATAGATTAGAACTAGCCTCAAAATGAGTTCGCTAACACATAATGAGGCGGAAAAACTCACTTATATATTACTTCATAAAAGCCAGCAAGTCCTTTCCCTTATGCATAAGGTTGAGAACCACTACGGCTTGCATTCCGTAAATTTTCTTATATCTTTCTTTCATCTCATACAGCATGGTAAGCTTGGATTCCCTTTCCCTTACATATTTCTTATAGTTCTCCACCGCCTCTATTTCTTGGTAAAGATAATAGCCGATGATGTAGCAGAATTGTCTGATGGTCTCAAAAGATTTTGAGGTATCTTGCTGTCTTAGTTCTCTAATGGTATCGTAAGAAGGTCCAAACTCCAATTTTATTATTGTGGGGGTTGTGATTTCCTCCACTAGTATGTGGTCAAGGAGTGCTCCCACTTCCTTGACAACCTTGCCTCTCATATAGCCGTCGGCATATGAATTCATGTAACTACGTCCTTTTCCCATAATTTCTTTTTTTAAATTTCGGTGTGAAATTACAAAGAAAGAGCGAAATAAAGGGGTGTACTACGATTCCTTAATACGTAATATGAGTACTATTATTTTTCTGATTTTTAGATTTTTGACAAAAAAAGAGGGAAAAGTGAGCATTCTTGCAGCATCACTTCTCCCTGTTACTTTTATGGAATTTTTATGGTAGGTGCAGCACTCTGCACTGCTTATTTAACTTGATTATAACATTTGGCAAAACCAGCAAGGCTGATACGCTTTACGATTGAACCTGCCACTTTATCGTAGTATTTCAAAGATAGATAATTACTCTTTTTGAGTTGGTCTGGTTCAAGGGACAGATAGAAATAGCTAAAAAATCCATCAGTATCGATTTTACCATCATCTCCATATCCTTCAAAATACATGGTTGTATCATAACAATAGTTCGTTAATAATTCAATAATGTGCTAAGCAGCTATACGCTGTAAGCAC
>NZ_VZBE01000043.1:0-115881 GCF_009494835.1 Segatella copri | reverse complement strand
GAGGTCGGAAAACGAAAGTAGGAGGAAAACTACTTCGTTTTCCTCCTACTCGATTTCATGCTGATTTCCCTGATACTCACAGATTTTAGACTTGTTCGGTCTTGGATGATGCAGATCTTTTTTCTCTGCTATTTCTTTTTTCCAAAGATTTCTCAGGTTCAAAATAAAAAACTGGACCAACCTTTAAGGTCAGCCCAGTTTGATATGGAGAGATTATTTGTTTTTACGGTGATTACGCGTCTTCTGCTTAGACTTCTTCGCTTTGCTGGAAGAAGTGTTAGCTGCAGGCTTTTCCTTGCGTACAGGAGCCGAATCGCCGGCTAGGGTGAAATCTAGTTGTTTCTTCTCCAGGTTGGCTTGCGCCACCTTGATGCGGATAGCATCGCCTAATTGATATTTATTATGGTGGCGACGACCAATCAAACAGAAGTTCTTTTCGTCGAAGTCGTAATAATCGTCAGCGATGTCGCGCATCGGAATCATTCCTTCACAATGGTTTTCGTCTATGGTAGCATAAATTCCGTAAGAAGTAATACCGCTTATATGGGCATCGAATTCCTCGCCGAGTTTATCTCCCATGAATTCTACCATCTTATATTTGATACTGTCACGTTCTGCATTCTGTGCAATCTGTTCCATTTCAGAGCAATGCTCACAGAGTTCTTCGTAATGTTTCTCGTTGGCACTTCTGCCGCCATCTGCGTACTTGGTAAGCAAGCGATGAACCATCGTATCCGGATAACGGCGGATAGGTGATGTGAAGTGGGTGTAGTATTCGAAAGCCAGTCCAAAGTGTCCGATGTTGTGAACGGAGTACTTTGCCTTCATCATGGCTCGGAGTGCAACCATCTGGATGAGATTGTTCTCTGGTTTGCCTTCGCAATCTGACATCAACTTGTTGAGACTTCTTGCTGTAGCGCCTTTTGTACCCTCTGTTTTCATCTTATAACCAAACTTCACAACGAATTCACGCAAGGTTTCCAACTTCTGTGGGTCCGGATTGTCATGGATACGATAAGGAAGCGTCTTTGGCTTCTTTCCTTTCTTTACCTTTCCGATACTTTCAGCCACCGTACGGTTGGCGAGTAGCATGAATTCCTCTACGAGTTTATTGGCATCCTTAGAGCGCTTGTAGTAGCAGCTTACTGGTTTCCCCTTTTCGTCAACGTCGAAATGCAACTCTTCGCGGTCAAACTTAACAGCACCATTTTTGAATCTTGCGGCACGAAGTTTCTTAGCCAGTCTGTCAAGCGTAATGAGCTGAAGTGCGTTTTCTCCCTGATAAGGATGTTCCTTGGTTTCGGCTGGAGCAGGTTCGCCAGTACCATCAATCACACCATTTGCTTCGAGGAGTTCCTGTACCTCTTCATATTTATATCGGCGGTCGCTCTCGATGACGGTATGTACGATGCGATAGTTCTTGACTTCGGCATTGTTGTCGAGTTCGAAGATGACGCTGTACGCAAGTTTTTCCTCATTAGGACGAAGCGAGCAGATAAAGTTACAGAGACGCTCTGGGAGCATCGGGATGGTGCGATCTACAAGATATACAGATGTTGCACGTTTCACAGCTTCCTTGTCGATGATACTGCCCTCTGTGACGTAATGTGATACATCTGCGATATGAACACCTACCTGCCAGTTACCATTCTCCAATCTCTGGATACTGAGGGCATCATCAAAGTCCTTGGCATCCTTCGGGTCGATGGTACAAGTGAATACCTTGCGGAAGTCCTCTCGTTCTTTGTAATCCTGTTCTGTGATTTCGCCGCTTATCTTGTTGGCTGCATCTTCTACATTCTTTGGATATTTATAAGGTAATCCATATTGAGCAAGAATAGAATTCATCTCAACATCATTATCACCCATCTGGCCAAGAATGTCAACAACCTCGCCAATAGGACTCTTGTTTTCTCCATCCGGCCACTCTATAATCCGGACTACTGCCTTATCATCGGTCTTTCCTCCCTTCACCTTTCTTCTAGGAATGATGATGTTGTGAGCAAAGACATCGCCAGGTGTCACGAGGTAAGCCAGATCCTTATCTACTTTCAGACGTCCTACGAAGGTATCTTTAGCGCGTTCAAGGATTTTGTTGACCTGTGCCTCCTTGATGTGATTCTTACGACGAGCCAGGAAGGTGAATTCCACCCTGTCGCCATTAAGTGCTCCCATCGAATTGCGTTCAGAAACGAAAATAGGCTTCTCGCTATCATCAGGGATAACAGAGTTTTTGCCATTTGCCTTTCTGACAAATTTACCTTCCATCACCTGTATGCTTTGATTCAGGCGATAAGAATTATCACTTACCTTAGCCAGGTAGTCATCCCATGCCATTTCCTCCATAATGTCAATCGCCAGCATCTTGAGCGGATGCGTCGTAAGACGGAGGGAACGGAATATCTCTTTAAAGCTGAGCGTTTCGCCCGGTCTTTCGGCAAAGAATTCCTGCAGCATCTCAGTGAGCTGCGCTTTGTTCATTCTTTTGCCACCTTTTTTACCTTTTCCCATAAATTATGACTATTATTAGTTTTATAAGGCAAAGAAACAAAAAAAAAAGGAGAAAACAAAGTTTCTTGGCATCTTTTTTCGTTTTTTATTAAATATGTAACAAAAAGGACACTTGTTTCGATTTTTTTTTCATAAGTTGCGTCGCATGCCGCCTTCATCATGCCGTGGTGGGCATAACGGTACACAGCTTCTCCACATCCTCTTCGAAAGTCTCACGATTCAATGCCTTGTTCTTGAATGCTGACCGATAGTTGTAGATAGTGCGAGGCATATAGAACAACAGGGAGGCAATCTCGGAACTGTCCTTAACGCCCAATCTGATGAGGGCAAATATGCGCAATTCGGTGGTGAGTCTCCTGCTATGTGCTGGTTTCACTTGTTCTTCTGGTTTGAGCAAGGCATTGAACTCTTCTATGAACGAAGGATACATGTCGAGGAAGGCGGTGTCGAACTGTAGCAAGAAGGTGGCTGAGTCCTCATCTGACAAGCGTGAGGAGGAAGTCATGTTGAGCAAGTCGTTTCCTTGTCCCACTTTGATCTTTCGGTGTACCAATAATTCAAACTTGCTCAGTCGGTCAATGAATTTGGCGCATAGGTCGATATACAGTTTCGCCAATCGCTCGCGTTGCTTGTTGGTGTCTATCAAGCGTGTGTTGAGCAAGTTGAGTGCATCGTTGAGGCTTGATAATTGCGTGTTGCTGTCAGATAGTTTGATACGATGCTTGTGCAGCAACTTGTTTTGTTGTCTATAGAAGTAGAAAAGCACGAGCATGATGATGAGGAGGATGGAAATCCCCCACAAGGCAGCGCGCATCAAGTTGTTTTGTGCGGTTAGCTTCTCTCGATAGTTCTTGACAATGATAGGCAGCTTTTGCGAGATTTCGATGATGCGCAGTCGGTTGTTGTACGCCTTTGCGTCATCCATGGCAAAGTTGATGTAGCGTTCGGCTCTAGAAACGTTCTCGTTGTCTTTCTGGTATAGATACATGGCAAAGTCTTGTAACGCAAGATTCTCGCGAGTGCAGTTCTTCAGGTCACTGATACATGCCTGTACGATGTACTCTTCGTATTTCTCGGGTTGATGATTTGCACTATAGTTGTTGGCTATGGCAAATGCCGCCATGGCATAGTAACGAGAGTTGACAGGTATTTCCTTCAAGACACGAAAGTAGTGACTCAATGCCTTCTTGTCGTTACGTTCCACGTAAATGTAGTATTCTCCCAGGAAAAAATTGTAACGTTTGTCATTCTTGCTGAGCAGACCGACCGCCTGTTTCAGAAACTCAGCAGCTTTTTGTCTGTACTTGGGAGCGTATGTTGCGTCATGGCAATAGTCAGACCAATACATATATATATAATACTTCGTGATAGTATAGTCAAAGGAAAGAGATGGAGTGAGCGAGGAAAAGTCTATCTCATTGAGCAGAGACATAGCCTCTCCATAAAGTCCACCGATGGCAAGCAGTGATGCTTTTTCTATTCTGCTTTTGTCATGGTAGAACTGGTTGGCGGTCTTATCAGCCAACTCTATGGACTTGTCAACATACACCATGGCGGAATCAAACTGATAAACGTAGTATTCATTGAATAGCTTGTCATAGATAGAAAGTAACGTGGCGGTGCTCTTGTCCTTGTCCATGATTCCCTTGTAGGTGTTGATACTAGCCTCCTTTTGCTTGAAGATTTTGGATCTGTTGTCTAAAAGGCTATCTAAAGTAAAAGAAAGTTTCTCGTTTCTTGTTGCAGACAAATGGCAACAAGAACATATCAATATGAATGTTATAATAATTCTTTGCATGGTAATCTCGCTTCTTAAAATTGTGTGCAAATATACAAAATTATTTTTGGGTAGCCAAATAATAGGCTGTGTTTTTATGAAAAAATGCTTATTATCGCAAAATCCCGCCCAAAGGCGAATGTACTTGATACGAATTTCTCGATTATTTGTATATTGCTCATTATCATGGGAATAAGGGATTTGTCATCATTCGTTTTTGTACTAATCGTGTACTTTGCCGCATGATGGTAGTAGATTATGACTATCTTTGCAGCGTCTATTAATAAAAATGGAATTATCTAGCAATCAACTAAATTTTTGAATTATGAAGAAATCTTTCATTATACTTATGATGAGTAGTTGCTTATTGTTAACTCCTTCCATGGCACAAGTAGTGGTCAATGATCCTGTAGCAACAAGTCAGGCTGTCATTACTTGTGGCAATGCTCGTTTTACGGTTCTTACTCCGGAGATGATAAGAGTGGAGTATAGCGATCAAGCGAAGTTTGAGGATCGGGCGACCTTCACCATTGTCAATCGTAAGTTGGATGCGCCTCAGTTCACCAAGAGTGAGGATGACACCTATTTATATATAATAACATCCAACCTGAAGCTCAAGTATCGCAAGGGAACTGATCCACGCACCCTTCCAGCCTCTTCAGCCAATCTTACCATCGCTATAACAGGTAATGGTGTTTCTACAGTTTGGTATCCTGGCAAACCAGATCCACTGAACTTAAAAGGAACTTGCCGTACATTGGATGGTCTGATGGGCGATAGCAAGCGTTCGGAAATGGAAAGTGGTTTGGTTTCTCGCTCTGGTTGGGCTGTGATAGACGATTCATGGGCTTCACCTCGTTCTGATGGAGGACGTTCTTATGCCTTGTCTCCTAATAGTGATATGGGGTATCCTTGGTGGACACAGCGTGCAGACAATCATGCCATGGATACTTATGTGTTAGGATATGGCCATAATTACAAGAAAGCTCTTGCAGACTATACCAAGATTGCTGGTAGCATCCCTCTGCCACCTGATTATGTGTTCGGTTACTGGTATAGTAAGTATGCTTCTTATTCGGCAGATGATTATCGCAACATTATGAGCGACTTGAAAGCCAATAAGATACCTACCGATGTGATGATTCTCGATATGGATTGGCATTGGAATGGAAATGCTTATAGTCAGTCGGAAGGTCGTGGTGGTTGGACTGGTTGGTCATGGAACACCAACCTCATACCTAATCCAAAAGGTCTTCTTTCCGAGATGCGCTCACAAAATTTTAAGACTGCGCTCAATTTGCATCCTGCCGATGGTATCAATCAGATAGAGTCGCCTACTTATTTCGCTGCCATGAACAGTGAATTAGGTGGCAAGTACCTGAATGACAGCCGCAATAATATCAATTGGAGCCTTGATTACCCCGACTTTACTAAGTCGTTCTTCAAGAACATCATTCGTGACCATGAGAGCGAAGGCGTTGATTTCTGGTGGTTGGATTGGCAGCAATATCTGACAAGTCCATATACAAAATCTTTGAGCGAGACATTTTGGTGTAACTATGTCTTCTTCAATGAGGCAGCCAAGCGTACAGGCCATCGTCCTGTGATTTTCCACCGTTGGGGAGGTTTGGGCAGTCATCGTTATCAGATTGGTTTCTCGGGCGATGCCAACATCAGCTATGAGGCTTTGGCTTTTGAGCCTTATTTTACGGCTACAGCCTCCAATGTAGGTTATGGCTATTGGGGGCATGACCTCGGAGGACATATGTTCTCCAGCGAGGAATTGGTGAACAATCCCAACTTGGTGTTGAGATGGATTCAGTTTGGTGTATTCACCCCTATCTTCCGCACTCATGCCTCCAGCGATTCTCGCATAGAGCGTCGTATCTGGAAATTCCCTAATTTCCCTACCATCTTGGAAGCAGTGCGCTTGCGCTACTCGCTCTTCCCATACATCTATACGATGGCTCGCAAGACCTACGACACAGGTATGTCCATCTGTCGTCCACTCTATTATGAGTATCCGGAGGTAGAGGAAGCATATACCTATGACAACGAGTATTTCTTCGGTGATGACATCTTGGTGGCTCCCATCACAGAGAAAGCTGAAGCAAACGGCATGACTACCAAGAGTATATGGTTGCCAGAAGGCAAATGGTGGAGTGTGGCTACGAATGAGATGATAGAAGGTCCTCGCTTGGTTACGATGTCATTCTCCGACCAGCAGATACCTTATTTCTATCGTCAAGGAGCTTTGGTTCCTAACAACCCTGCCACCGTAATGAATGTTACCGAGCACCCTTCTCAGTTGATACTCAACATCGTGTCGGGCGAGAATGGCAAAGCTTCCATCTATGAGGATGCTGGCGACAATGCCGACTACGCTTCAAATTACGCAGAGACCTCCATCAGCCAGACCTTCGATGGAAGAATGGGTGAATATATCATCTCTCCACGTAAGGGTACAGTTCTAGGAATACCAGCCGACCGTTCCTATAAGTTGTTGATTTTCAATACTACAACTCCCGTTTCAGCCAAGGTGGACGGAATGAAAGCAACCTTCTCTTATAATAAGGAGAGCAAGTGTACTGCTATTGAGGTGCCTTCTGCAAGTTGCACAAAGGAGCGCCGTATCCAGGTAGAATATTCGACAAGCACAGGAATAACTGATGTAAAGACTGGACAAAACAAGATAACTTATGACAGCGCAAGCAAAAAGTTCACCGCCTCTTTTGACTCACAGAAGAAGCAGGTGTCTTGGCTGGTGAGTAATATGGCAGGAAAGCTTATGCTTGCCAACAGTTATAGTCAAGTAAGTAGCTTCTCGGAAGATATCTCGATGCTCATGCCACAAGTCTATATCAGTAAGGTAGTGGCAGACGATAAAACATTTATCAGCAAATTTATGAAGGAATAAAAACGTCTCGATTTATGAAAAGAATATTATTATCCATCTGTTTCTTGGCAATCGGATTATGGGCTAGTGCAGGAGATATGTCTAATTCTATCGAACTGACCCAACTATATATTATAGGTGATGCCACCCCATACTCTTGGGATTTGGGCAAGACTCCAGACATGCAAAAGATAGACGAAGGTGTATTTCGATGGAGCGGTAAGCTACAGGCTGGTAAGGAGTTTAAGTTTCTCAATACGAGAGAGTTTCATAAGCATCTCGTAGCCACTTCTGCTGGTCAGAAAGTTTCTGTGGGTCATACGTATGACTTAAACTTGGAGATAGACAGAGGACTGGACGGCAGCAGAGACTTCAAGTTTGTCCCTTCTGCTACTGGCGATTATACCATCTATGTAGATTTACGTAGTATGAAGATGGCGGTCTATCAGAAAGAAGTCACTGTAGATTTGCCTTCTCGCCTATATGTCTCTGGTAGTGCCCTGGGCAACAAGGTGATAGAACTTCCACTATATGGCGATGTGGAATTCAAGGCATTACTTAACTTACAAAAAGGTACACTTCGTTTGCAAGATACGCCTACCATCACTTCCAAGACCCAGTTCTATCTTCCTCGTTTTGAAGGAGTAGATATCTCTTTCGGGCACGATTATAGTGAGTCTTTGCAAGTTTCCAACAATGCCAATGCTGAGGGATGGAGCGTTACTGTTCCTGGCAAATACTGCTTTTATGCCATCAAGGATAGCCACCATGCTTTTGCCAAGGCATTTAAAGCTCGCAAAACACTTTATATTGTTGGAGGTTGCTGTCCACATTCTTGGGATTATTGGACAGATGTCGCTTCCATACAGTTTGTTCCCAACCCATCTAACCCAGAGGAGTTGGTTTGGGAAGGCTTCTTGAAACCCACTTGGGATGAGCATCGTGAGGAACCCAATAAGTTTAAGATTCTCACAGCTCAAGATTGGAACTCAGAAACCTTTCATCCATACGTAGCAGATGCACCCTTGTTGGGAACCAGCTATTTCAGAAGTAGTGGAGGTGGCGATGTAAAATGGACTATATCCGAGGCTGCCTATTATCGTATTACTGTGAATACAGCCACGGAAACCATTAAAGGTGAGAAAATCGACAAAGTCTCAGCCAAGTTCAATGGGACAGAAACAACGGGCGTGAAGGAAGTGGAAACCCAGCAAGACATCCGCATCACCCATCAGAATGGAAATATTTACTTGGTTTCCTCGCAAATCCCCGTCAATGCCACCGTCTATACTATGGGTGGAAGCATAGTTGCCAGACGGCCTTCCATTCAAGAGGGACTCTTGGCTAGCAATTTGACCAAAGGCATTTACTTCGTCAAGACAGTAGGCAACACCTCTCAGTGTTCCAAGAAAATAATGGTAGAGTAATCAAGATAATTATCATAAAATAATTATACTAAGTAAGTGATCTAAATTATTTATATATATCAGTACTAATATGGTTCATTTTCCGTTTTATAGAAAAATAGAATTATGAAACCAATAAAAGTACTTGAATTATCAGAGGTTGATCGCCTCAAATTAGAGAAAGGCTATCATAATGGCCCTACTCATAGTTTTCGTATCAGATGCAAATCCATATTGCTGAAGTTAGAAGGTAAATCAGCTCCCAAAATAGCAGAAATGCTTGAGGTAACAGTACCTACTGTCTACACATGGGTAAAACGTTATGAAGAAAATGGAATCAAAGGTTTGGAGACACGTCCTGGTCAGGGTCGAAAGCCTATTATGGATTGTTCTGATGAAGAAGCTGTCCGCAAGGCAATTGAGGAAGACCGTCAGAGCGTGTCCAAAGCACGTGAAGCATGGCAGAATGCGACTGGTAAAGAAGCCAGTGACATTACTTTCAAACGTTTTTTAGAAACATTGGTGCAAGATATAAGCGTATAAGAAAACGCCCAAGGGGCAAACCCTCACCGCAGCTCTACGCATACAAGAAAGAGAAGTTGCAAGAACTCGAAGAACTTGATTCCAAAGGAGAACTTGTGCTATATTATGCCGACGAAAGCCATGTCTGTACAAATGGTTATGTTCCATATGGCTGGCAATTCAAGAATGAGGATATTTACATTCCATCCGAGAAAGCAGCCCGGCTTAATATCTTTGGTATGATTACCAAAAGGAACCAGTATAAAGGCTTTACCACAAAAGAGTCCATCAACGCAGACAAGATTGTGGACTATCTTGACAGATTCTCTTTCAATGTAACGAAGAAGACTGTAATTGTCTTGGACAATGCTTCTGTTCATAGAAATCGGAAAGTTAAAGAACTGAGGAAAATTTGGGAGAAAAGAGGATTGTTTCTCTTCTATCTTCCACCTTATTCTCCAGAACTTAATCCTGCCGAGATTCTTTGGCGTATACTTAAGGGCAAATGGATAAGACCGATAGATTACGAGACTACGGACTCGCTTTTCTATTGTACGAACAGGGCCTTGGCGTCTGTGGGTACGAACTTATTCGTGAATTATTCATATTTATAAAATTAATTTTGAACAGTTACTTATCCAAATAATAATTTAAAACAATTAAAAATGAAGACATTCCTAAAAAAGACAATTGCACTGGCATGTTTTGCCATGCTGATGCCTCTTTCGCTTCTTGCGCAAGATGTTCTGAAAGTGCACGGAATCGTTACTGACCCTTCGGGTGAGCCCCTGATAGGTGTCAATGTAAAGGCTGGCTCTTCTAGTTTGGGAGCAGTCACTGATTTGGATGGAAAGTATTCCATCGAAGTTTCACCTAAATCTACTCTAACCTTTTCATACGTAGGTTTTGAGACTGTCGTTGAGTCGGTGAAGAACCGCAGACAGATGGATGTCACCATGAAGGAGAGCTCTGATGTGCTCAATGAGGTGGTGGTTATCGGTTATGGTACTATGGACAAGAAAGAGCTTACTTCTGCCATTTCTCACGTAAGCGAGAAAGACTTCCTCACCATCAGTTCCCCTGATGTTTCCATGATGATCCAGGGTAAGGTGTCGGGCGTGAGCATCACCAATACCGCGGTGGGCGACCCAAACAATCAGGCAAGCATCCAGATTCGTGGTGTCTCTTCTCGTGCCGCAGGCAATGGACCTCTGATTGTGATTGACGGTGTGCCAGGTGGCAACCTCACCAACATCAATCCTAATGACATCGCTTCTTTCGACGTATTGAAGGATGGTGCAGCCTCTGCTATCTATGGTACTCGTGGTTCCAATGGTGTCATCTTGGTAACGACCAAGAAGGGAAGCAAGGACGGCAGAACGCACGCTTCTTACTCTACCTCTTATACTTGGAACACGATGGTGAAAGACCTGAAGATGATGAACGCTCAGGATTTCCGTGATGTTCGTCTGGGATGGGGTGACTCTGGCGTTGACCTCGGCGGTAATGTAGATTGGCTTGATGCCGTCAGCCGTACGGGTACTACCATGCAGCATACCCTGACCCTCAGTGGTGGCAATGACAAGAGCAACTATCGTGTGAGTGCCGATTATCGTGATGCCAAGGGTATCGACCTTCGTTCTCGTCGTCAGGAGTATGGCGCTCGTGCCAACATCATGCATACCACCAAGGGTGGACTCTTCACCATTACTGCCAATGTCGCTCCTCGTGTCATCTACAGCGACAAGGCTGATTACAGCGTATTCAAGGATGCTCTTGAGGCTAATCCAACTACTCCTTTGATGGATCCAGATAATCCGATTCGTTATTATAACTTCAAGGGTCAGGTTGTGGGTTCCAATCCTGTGGAGCGTCAACTCTTGGAGACCGATAAGGATGATATTCGTTTGATCGACTGGGATGGTACCGTTAAGTTGAACCTCTTGCCTTTGTTGGCAAAGAATGCATCTGGCAATCATCATCTCTCTACACAGGTGATGTTCGCTGACCATCAATATACTCATGATGCCTCTTGGTTCCGTCCTTCTACCAGCACCATTGCCATCGAAAGTGGTCGCGAAGGTGAGGCTAGTCGTTCTTCCAGCAAGGAGAGCCAGTATGTAGTAGAGTGGCTCAACAACTATAGCGGTAGTTTCGGCAAACACAATGTGAAGGCTATGGCAGGTTACTCTTACCAGTATTCTCAGTATTCTGGTTTGAACGCATCCAACAAGGATTTCCCTAATGATGCTCTGGGTCCAGACAACTTGGGTGCTGGTGAGTTTAATAAGGAAGAAGGTGAGGTAAACATGGGCAGTTACAAGAACGATGCCAAGCTCATCGCTTTCTTCGGTCGTGTAAGCTACGACTTCGCTGGCAAGTATATGTTCACCGCTTCTCTTCGCCACGAGGGCTCCTCTAAGTTTGGTGCTAACCACAAGTGGGGTAACTTCCCAGCTGTATCAGCTGGTTGGCGTATCTCTGAAGAGAAGTTTATGAAGGGCGTCCAGTGGATCAGCGACTTGAAACTTCGTGCCGACTATGGTGTGACGGGTAACCAAAACTTCGATAGCTACAAGTCATTGAATACCATGAAAGGATTTGGCTACTATATATATAATGGTAAGTTCTTCCAGGTTTGGGGTCCAGCCAAGAATGTGAATCCTGACTTGATGTGGGAGAAGGGTAAGAACTGGAACGTAGGTATCGACTTCTCTTTGCTCAACAATCGCATCTATGGTTCTTTGAACTACTTCAACCGCAAACAGCAAGACTTGTTGGGTGACTACAAGGTATCTGTTCCTCCATACCTCTTCGACAATACATTCGTCAATGTAGGTACGATGAAAAACTACGGTTTTGAGTTTGACCTCAATTTCCGCCCTGTCACTACCAAGGATTTCTCTTACGACTTCAACCTCATCGGTTCTACCATGCAGAATAAGTTCGTAAGCTTCAGCAACTCCCAGTTTGTAGGTCAGGACTATTATGATGAGGTAGGTACTTCTGATCCATATCCTTACTACAACTTGCAGCGCATTGAGAAGGGCGAGTCTATCGGTAACTTCTATATGTGGAGATATGCTGGTCATACCGAGGATGGCGAGTGGTTGGTCTATGACAAGAGCGGTGACATCATCCGTGCTTCCCAAGCAACGGCAGACGACCGTGTGAAGGTGGGCAATGGTTTGCCTAAGTTTACCTTGTCTTCCAGCCAGAACTTCCGCTATCGCAACTTCGACTTGTCGTTGTTCTTCCGTGGTGCGTTTGGATATGACATCTTCAATATCCACGATTTCTATTATGCCAACCGCAACTTCACTGGCAATCGCTTGCAGAAGGCATACGGCAAGAACTTCAAGATTTCAGGCAATGCCAACCCTGTGGTTTGTGATTACTTCTTGGAGAGAGGTGACTACTTGAAGCTCGACATGATTACATTGGGCTATACGCTCAATTTGCAGAAGTGTCGTTTCATCGACCGCATTAGAGTATATGGTACTGTAAAGAACGTGTTCACCCTTACCAAGTTTAGCGGTGTAGATCCTTCTACCTATCAGGTGAACGGACTCACCCCAAGTGGACAAGGTTCTCGTGACTACTATCCATCTACCCGCCAGTTTATCATTGGCTTGAACGTAGATATCTGATAATCATCTAAAAATATAGAAACAATGAAAATATTCAATTATATTGTATCTGCTGCTTTTGGTACACTTGCCATGACAAGTTGTACTGATTTGAGCGAGAAGCTCTACGATCAGGTGGCATCAGAGAACTATTATAATACCAAGAACGATGTGGTCAGAGCCACATTCCGTCCTTTTGAGCATGCTTACTGGAGCATAGAGAGTCGTCATGTGCTCAACGAGCTTACTGCCGACCAACTGATTACTCCTACCCGTGATGGTTGGTGGGATGATGGTGGAAAATGGCGTAGATACCACTATCATGAGTATAATGTAGAGGACGGAGGTGATTGCCAGACCGAATGGAATGGCTGCTTCCAGGGTATCATGCAGAGTTGTAAGGTCATAGAGGACTTAGGTACGCTTTCTTTTGAAAAGTTCGGTTTCTCACAGTCTGAGTTCAACAACCTTACAGCCCAGTGCCGCGTGTTGCGAGCATGGTTCTACCTTCGTTTGCTTGATGGTTTCCGCAATGTGCCATTGGTGACCACAACCACTGGCGCTTCCATGAAGCAAGTGGAGCCTAAGGTAATCTACGATTTCATAGAGAGCGAGTTGAAGGAGTGCTTGCCACTTCTTGTTGAGAAGACAGAGCTTGGAACAAACTCTACCCTTCAAGGTCAGTGGACCAAGGCAGGTGCAGCCGCCTTGTTGGTTCGTCTTTATCTTAATGCCCAAGTATATATCGGCGAGGATCATTATACAGAGTGTGCCCAAGTGGCTCAAGACATCTTGGATGGCAAGTATGGCAAGTATCAAGTAGCAGACCGTTGGGATGCCGCCTTTGACTGGGACAATGATGCTTGTGATGAGGTAATCTTCGGTTTCCCAGGTGCCCCAGGCTATAGCCATTGGCAGTATGATGGCGATACCTATATGTGGACAGTACCTGCACGTGCCAACTATTATCTCAATGATACCAAGAACAAGGCAGGTGGTCATAACACGAAGTATGCAGCTTCTCCAAGCTATGCGCCTAACGGTACGATGTATAAGTACGACTTGGGTATGCCTATCCAGAAATTCAAGAAATATCCAGACGATGAGCGTCTGAAGCTCTATCGCAACTTGGGTAACAGCAAGCGTGAGGGTATGTTCTTGTATGGCTACTTGGAGTATAAGGATGAGAATGGAGCTACCAAGCGTGTAAAGGCACCAGAGGTAGATTATGAGTTGTATATCCGTGATGCTGTGGGCAAGTTCCAGAGCACTCCTCCTACCAAGTGGCTATCTGCAACCTCTTCTACCTTGCGTGATGGTGACCATAACTCAGGTTGGCATTTCGTAAAATATCCTCTTTATAGCGATGATGATGAGCATCAGTTGGAGAGCGATTATACAGAGATTCGTTTGCCAGAGATTATCTACTCGCTCGCAGAGTGCAAACTTCGTCAAGGCAAGCCAGAGGAGGCAGGTAAGTTGCTCAACAGCGTGCGCAAGCGTAATTATCCTGCTGCTGATTATGAGGAGTATCTCTATGCGCCTGAGGGTAATGCCAAGCTTGACCTGGACGAGATGCTCGATGAGTGGGGACGTGAGTTCTTCGCAGAGAGCCGTCGCCGTATCGACCTCATCCGCTATGGCAAGTTCTCTTCTGGTACCTGGTGGGACAAGACTCCAGATGCCGACAAACATACAGAGATTTGGCCTATCATGCGTGATGTCTTGAATGCAAACCATGAGTTGGTTCAGAATCCTGGTTATAATAAGTAAACCATTTTTAATAAGATACAATTATGAAACGAAATATTCAATTGAAGCAATTCAGCCTCAGCTTGTTTATTTTCTCTCTCCTGATGACCTTGTTTACTGGTTGTGATGGCGAGAAAGACTTGAAGATCATTGATGGTAATCTGCCAATTAAGACTTCTACGTTGTTCATGGTGGGTGATGCAACCCCAAATGGATGGAGTATAGACGATCCAACTCCTTTTACCCAAAAGGCAGATGACCCTATGCTCTTTACTTGGGAGGGTACTCTCAATGCTGGAGAAATGAAACTTTGTCTTGTAGCTGGTAGTTATGACAATCCGTTTATCCGTCCAGTCAATGACCAAGAGATAATCTCTAAGTCAAATGTTAGTGGACAGACTTTTGCGATGTGGGCAGGCGCCCCTGATAACAAGTGGAGAGTTACAGATGCTGGTAAATATCGTCTTACGTTTGATATGCGCAATTGGACCATGTCTACCGAATACCTCGGTGAGAAAGAAGAGCCAGCTGTAGAGCCTATATCTTTAGAACACCTGTATATTATCGGAACCGCTACTCCTGGTGGCTGGGACTGGGGACAGGCAACTGAACTTACGAAGAGTTCTGACTACATCTTTGTATACGAAGGAGAATTAAAGACAGGTGAAGTGAAATTTAGTGGCGAAAAAGATTGGGGTGCTTCCTTCATCCACTGCCCTTCAGATGGTGTCAAGATTAACAAGAATGGTGTAGAGGACGAGAAGTTCGAATATTACGCTGGTGGTAACGACAACAAGTGGAGAGTAGAGGTACAGGGCAAGTATCGCTTAACCTTGGATCTTAAGCACTGGACCATCAAGTCAGAGTTCTTGGGTGAGCTTCAGAAAGAAACACATATCTATATGATAGGTGATGCTACCGCAGGTGGTTGGGCTTGGGACAACGCGCAAGAGTTTACCCAGGATGCATCTAACAAGGATGTATTTACATGGGAAGGTCAACTCACGGAGGGTACATTTAAGATGAGTGAGGAGAAAGATTTCAACGCTCCTTTCTATCGTCCTTCTTCTGCCAATGTTACAGTAGATGCTAGTGGAGTTTCGGCTTCAGATATGGTCTTCACGGCAAGTCCTGACGACCAGTGGAAAGTAACAGAGGCAGGTACTTATCAAATCACCATTGACATCAACAACAAAACGATAAAGGTGGTAAAGAAATAATCAATTAAAGCGATTAGAACAATGAAAAAATCAATATTATTTTCCTTGGCGATAGTTGCCGTTTCTCTGTTTGGCTCTTGTGCCAATGATGTGGAAATGAACTATCCTTCTACTCACAAGCTATCCAACCTTCCTGTAGTGGAAGGTGTCCACGATGGTGTGAAGGCTCCTCTCTATTGGAGTGTATATGAGTATTGCATGTTGCAAAACGCTAAAGGTGTAAGCAACAACGATATGGATCTTACCTCCGACCAATGGGATGAACTTATCGACTATGTGGCCACCCAACTCAAGCCATCAGGCTATGACATGATTTGTACGGATGGTTTCATCCCAATGCTTTCCGAGGATGAGAGCGGTTATATGACCCATTATGGTTCTCAGGCTCTTAAGGACATTGCAGCCAAGTGTAAGGCGAAGGGCTTGAAACTGGGTGTCTATGACAATCCTCTCTGGATTCATGGTCCAAGAGAAACCAAGATAGAGGGCACGGAATATACCTTCAACGACCTCTTCTATAATGGCGAGAATAAGGACAAGTTGTCTCATCCTACTGCCAAGGACATGGATTTCTCTTGGGCTGTAGCCGAGAATCCCGGTTGCAAGGAGTATATCGATGGCTTCTTCAAGCATTACAAGGAGATGGGTGTAGAGTTCATCCGAATGGACTTCCTCTCTTGGTATGAGGATGGACAGGATCGCAACGTCGGTGTCACTGGTCGTGGCTATGGTCGCGAGAGCTATGCGCTCGCCATGCGATACATCGCCGAGTCTGCCAAGAAATATGGTATCTTCACCTCACTTGTGATGCCTCACTTGTATGCCGACGCACAGGTAGAGAGCCTTTATGGTAACATGATTCGTATCGTGGCAGATACAGGTACTGGTGGCTGGTGGCACTGCTCTGCCCAGGACAAGGGTAAGTCTTATCGCACATGGCCTAACTGCATGAATATGTTTGATGGATTTACCTATTGGTCGCATATCAGCGGTCGCAACAAGGTGATTCTCGATGGTGACTTCATTCGCCTCAATACATTCGATACGGATGCAGAGAAGCAGACGGTAGTTTCCTTGCAGTTGATGGCTGGTGGCCCAGTCGCAGCCTCCGACCTGCCATCTACGATTGGCAATGACATGAAGTATTATACCAACGATGAGTTGCTCGCCCTCAACAAGGATGGTTTCGTGGGCAAGCCTCTCAGCGACAAGCTCAACGACAAGAACAATGAGATATGGTATGGACAGATGACCAATGGCGACTATGTGCTTGGTATCTTCAATCGCAATGACAACTCCGACCAAGTGACAGTTGATTTCAGTACGCTTGGCATACAAGGCACCAAACAAATCCGTGACCTTTGGGAGCATGAGGACGAAGGCAGTGGCTCTTCTATCACAGCTACTATTCCTGCTCATGGTTGTAAGATCGTAAGACTCAAGTAAAGTATATAATTTACCTAATTTTGTATCACAATAAATGAAAAGTAAACTGAATAAACTATGTGTAACGTCCCTCTCTCGTCTAGAGGGGCTGTTACCTCACCTTTTGTTAGGTTGCATGATGCTCCTTACTGCAAGTGCATCTGCCCAGAAGGTATCGTCTCCAGATGGTAACCTGAGTGTGGAGTTCTCGCTTACAGGCGATGGCGTTCCAACTTATCAAGTGTCATTCAAGGGAAAACAAGTCATCAAACCCAGTACATTGGGCATTGAGTTGGCTGAGGAGAACTCCTTGATGGATAAATTCCGCATCAACAAGACTTCTACATCTACCTTCGATGAGACATGGCAACCAGTATGGGGTGAGGAGAAAGAGATACGTAACCATTACAACGAACTTTTCGTTGAGATGGAGAAGCCTTCCAATGGTAGGTTTATGAATCTTCGTTTCCGTGTCTATAACGATGGTGTAGGTTTCCGCTATGAGTTTCCTCAGCAGCAGTTCCTTCCTTATTTCGTGGTCAAGGCAGAGCATACGCAGTTTGCGATGACTGGTGACCATAAGGCATGGTGGATTCCTGGTGATTATGATACTCAGGAATATGACTATACAGAATCAAAGCTTTCTGAAATCAGAGGTTTGTTGCAAGGAGCAGTGAGCAGCAATGCTTCGCAGACCATCTTCTCACCTACAGGTGTGCAGACCTCATTGCAGATGAAGACAGCTGATGGCATTTATCTCAATATCCATGAGGCTGCTTTGGTGGATTACTCTTGCATGCATTTGAATCTCGATGACAAGAACCTCGTGTTCACCTCTCAGCTTACCCCTGATGCACAAGGCAACATGGCTCACATGCAGACCCCATGCCATACTCCATGGCGTACCATCATGGTAGTGGATGATGCACGCAAGGTGCTTGCCTCTCGCCTTATTCTCAATCTGAATGAGCCTTGCAAATATTCAGATACTTCATGGATCAAGCCTGTTAAGTACATTGGTGTTTGGTGGGAGATGATTGGTGGTGGCAAACAGTGGTCTTATACTAACGACCTACCATCTGTCAAATTGGGAGAAACCGACTATACCAAGGTAAAACCTCATGGTCAGCATCCTGCCAATACAGAGAATGTGAAGAAGTATATCGACTTTGCAGCCAAGAACGGATTCTCGCAGGTGCTTGTAGAGGGCTGGAACATTGGTTGGGAAGACTGGTTTGGCCACAGCAAGGACTATGTCTTCGATTTCCAGACTCCTTATCCTGATTTCGACATTAAGTATCTCAATGACTATGCTCACTCCAAGGGTGTGCGCTTGATGATGCACCATGAGACGTCAGCTTCTGTGCGTAATTATGAGCGTCATTTGGAGGCTGCCTATAACTTGATGAATAAGTATGGTTACAATTCGGTGAAGAGCGGATATGTAGGTAACATCATTCCTCGTGGCGAGCATCACTATGGTCAGTGGCTCAACAATCACTATCTTTATTGCGTAACCGAGGCTGCCAAGCACCATATCATGGTCAATGCTCATGAGGCTACTCGCCCAACAGGTCTTTGTCGTACCTATCCTAACTTGATAGGCAATGAATCGGCTCGTGGTACAGAGTATGAGTCTTTCGCAGGCAACAAGGCTTTCCATACCACTGTATTGCCTTTCACTCGTTTGCAAGGTGGTCCTATGGATTATACCCCTGGTATCTTGGAGGGCGATATGAACAGGATTGATCCAAGTAAGCATCATCATATCAACTCTACCTTGGCTCGTCAGTTGGCATTGTATGTTACGATGTACAGTCCATTGCAGATGGCAGCTGATATCCCAGAGAACTATGAGAAGTATGCAGATGCCTTCCAGTTTATCAAGGATGTAGCTATCGACTGGGATGAGAGTCGTTATCTTGAGGCTGAGCCTGGTCAGTATATTACCATTGCCCGCAAGGCTAAGGGCGAAGACAAGTGGTTTGTTGGTTGTACAGTGGGTGAGACTCCTCATCAGTCTACCCTGAAACTTGATTTCCTTACACCGGGCAAGAAGTATGTTGCTACAATCTATGCCGATGGCAAGAATGCAAGCTACAAAGCCAATCAGCAGTCATACGTCATCACTAAGCGTGTGGTAACCAATAAATCTACCCTTAAACTGAATGCTGGTGCAGGTGGTGGTTATGCCATCAGTCTCATGCAAAAGTAAAAAGATAGATATATTTTTCTCCCCATACCTATACCTTATTATATATAGGGGTATGGGGAGTTTATGTTCATCATCCTTATAAAATCGTTTTTATGAGAAAACCTTTACTCCTCTTCTTGCCTAAACGTATGATGGTGTTGGCATTGCCCCTCATGCTTTCCCTTTGTAGTTATGCTGCCACAGTTACTTCGCAGTTGTCTGTCAATATGAAAACCGACAAGGCTTGCTATGTACCAGGACAAACTGTTACATTTGTGGCAGAAGGGAATATTCCTTCTTCGGCCAAGGTGCGTTATCGTTATGGTTCCCATGTGCTTCTTGTCCAAGACTTCTCAGAGGTGGCTAAGAGTAAGCAGTGGACTTGGTTGCCACCATCTGCCGATTATCAAGGTTATTTGGTGGAATTGTATACAGAGGGCAGTGGTGTGGAAAATATTCTTGGTACGATAGCCGTAGATGTTTCCAGCAATTGGAAACGTTTTCCACGTTACGGCTTTGTCGCTGACTTTGATAATTACAGCAGTACAGTCGATAAGAACGCCAACATCAAGAGCGAGATGGCATATCTCAATCGATTGCATATCAATGGTGTGCAATTCCAAGACTGGCAGTGGATGCACCATCGACCTGTAAAATTGAATGGTGATGGTTCGCTCACCCAATGGTATACCGATATTAGCAATCGATGGGTAGGCGTGGAATATGTCAAGAACTATATTGCCACACAACATGCTTACGGCATGAAATCCATCTTCTATAACCTTTGCTTTGGCGCATGGAAGGATGCTGCAAACGATGGTGTGAAGTCTCAGTGGGCTTTGATGAAGAAGGATGGTAATGGCAATTATTATCAAGACTATCATGGACTCCCTTCTTCTTGGGCAAGCAATATCTATCTGCAAGTACCGGGCAATGGCGATTGGCAGCAATATATGGTGGAACGAAACAAGGAAGTGTATGGTAATTTTGATTTCGATGGTTTTCAGATAGACCAGTTGGGGTATCGTGGTACTGTGTATGACGCCAATCATCAAAAGGTAGATTTGCCTTCGGGTTATGGCTCATTCATTGATGCCATGAAGCAGGCTCATCCCGAGAAGTCCTTGATTATGAATGCAGTGTCGGGTTATGGAACAGAGCAAATCGTGAATAGAGATGTGGATTTCTGCTATAATGAGGTATGGGGAAATGGCAATGGATATGGTGGTGCGCCAGAAGACCAGTTTGCCAATCTCTATGACATCATCGCCACTAACGATCGCTTGAGCGACCATCAGCATCCCACGGTCTTTGCAGCCTATATCAATTACGACAAGGCTGACAATGGCGGCTCGGGCGACCACATGGTCAATACGCCTGGTGCCTTGCTTACCGATGCGGTGATGTTTGCCTTGGGAGGCTCTCACTTGGAGATGGGCGACCACATGCTCACTCGTGAGTATTTCCCAGCGGCTCCTTTGGCGATGAGCGACGAACTGAAGACTGCGCTCGTAAGGTATTACGATTTCCTGACAGCTTATCAGAATTGGTTGCGTGGCGTGTCTTCCAAGGCTGCTTATTCGGCTCATGTGAGTGTGAATGGCAATACGGTGAAGGCATGGCCTCCACAAGCAAACTCCATCGTGACGTTCGCCAAGACCGTGGGCAACAGTGATGTCGTTCATTTCCTCAACTTCTCCAACACCTCCGACCTTTCTTGGCGAGACCTCAATGGTACTCGCCAGAAACCAACCCGGAAGGACAACTTGGCTGTAACCATCCAAACCAACCGTAAGGTGTCTAAGCTATGGGTAGCCAGTCCAGACAGTCATGCTGGTGCGGTGCAAGAACTTTCGTTCGAGCAAATAGGCAATCAACTTACCTTTACGCTTCCTTCCCTGGAATATTGGACGATGGTGGTCATGGAAGGCGAGAGCCAGGTTTATCTGACGGGTGAGGCTGTGAAGAAAGATGGGTATGGAGCCTACGACCTATCGCAAGCCATACCTTTGAATAAGGCGAGTGGGAGCAACGTCTATAAAACCACGGTATATCTGAAAGGAAACGAGTTGTTCAAGTTTACTGATGGTCGTGATTGGGGATATTGCAAGAGCTATTGCTCGGAGTATGAGAATTATCAATTCAACTCCTATATTCAGTTGGCTCACCTCTCCACTTTTGGCAACGATTACAAGTTTTGTGTGCCAGAGTCGGGATATTACGACATTACCATCAACCTGGATAGCATGCGAATTGTGGTAAAAAAAGCCGATCCCATGGCAATAGAAGGCGTAACGGCGGATGTCGCTGCCAACAAAGACCATGCTCCTTGGTATTCTTTGGCAGGTGATCGCGCTCCCAATCCTCATAAGGGTATTTATGTGAAAAAAGGCAGGAAGGTTATTTTCAAGTAACAGGATCCGATCAGAACGGAAATAGAATATTAATTAATAATTAACAACTTAGATTATGAAGACAATTATTACTAGATTTTTGATGTGCTGCATTTTGTTTGCAGTTAGTTTTGTGACCTCTTTCGCAGCAGATAAGCTGATTCTCATAGGAGATGCGGCACCTGATGGTTGGGCATTGAACAATAGTGTGGCGATGCTGAATCAAGGCAATGATGTATGGAAAGTTACCGTACAGTTGAAAGCCGATGAAGGCTTCAAGTTTTTGACAGATACAGACTTTGGTTCATTCCAGTATCGTGCTGGTGACAGCGATGTAATGCTTTCAGACGGTGTGGCAGCCACGCTTTATGATTCAGGCGAGAATGCCAATGACAACAAGTTCAAGGTATCAGAGGCAGCCAACTATGACGTAGTTTGTGACCTTACCAACAAGACTGTGACTGTAACTAAGTCTGCTTATCAGGAGCACGCATTGCGCTATGCTGCCTTATGGATGGTAGGTGGTGCTACTCCTGGGGGCTGGTCTATCGGTGATGGTGTGCAGTTGAACCAGCATGAAGATAATCCTTTGGTATATTCAGCTACCACATGGTTGACAACAGGTGAGTTTAAGTTGGCTACTAATAAATATGCTGATTTCGGACAGTCTATGTTCCAAAGAGATGCTGCTGATGCTACCAAGATGGTATTGGGTGGCGATGACAACAAGTGGAACATCACCGAGCCAGCCACCTATGATGTAGAGGTGAATGTCGCTGACATGACAATCTCTCTCAAGAAACACTATGATGGCTTTAAGGCAGATTGCATGTTGATACTGGGTGATGCTGTGAAGAGCGGCTGGGATATGAGCAACAGTGTGGCAATGTTGGAAGGTGAGCCAGGCGTATGGACAGCTACCGTTTACTTGGCTGCCGACCAAGGCTTCAAGTTCTATGCCGAGAACGATATCTTCAATGGCTTCCAGTATCGTGCCGCAGGTGAAGAGAATGTAACATTGGCAGAAGGTGCGGCTACATCTTTGGTTTCTTCAGAGGTGAATCGCAATGACAGCAAGTTCCAGGTGGCTGAGGCTGGCAACTATGTCATTACTTGCGACCTCAATGCAGGAACAATCACAGTGAAGAAGGCTGACTATCAGGACAACGAAATCGTATATGCAGCTTTGTGGTTGGTTGGTGATGCCACTGAGAATGGCTGGGATTTAGGGCAGCCTGTCGTATTGGCTCAGGATGCTTCCAACCCAATGGTTTATACTGCCACTGCTGACTTGAAGGAAGGTGAGTTGCAGGTAGTAGTCAACAAGTTTACTAACTATAATTCTGATGTCTATGTAAGCGATGCAACAGATGCCACCAAGGCTATTCGTGTAAATAAAGATAGTGAGAAGAATAACTGGAAGATTACCGAGGCTGGCAAGTATGATGTGAAGTTGAATGTGCTTGACAACACCATGTCGATTATCAAGAATATTCCTTCTGCTATCTCTTCTGTCAACGCCAATGGGGAGCAAGCTCCTGTAGAATATTACACATTGGAAGGTATGCGTGTGAACCAACCTGTAAAGGGTATCTACATCATGCGCCAAGGTAATAAGGTCGTAAAAGTAAGTAATAAGTAGTTAGCATAATTTGCTTGGTTTTAGGTTAAGGTATGCCATGTCGGATGGCATACCTTTTCCGTATCTATAACTCATACTTGGGGGCAAATATTCTTATGTATGATAAGATGGATGAGTCTGAATATTCTTATTCCTTCGTTACAACTGTTTTCTAGGGTGTCCAGTTCTGTGTTCCAGTTTTTAGTATCAAAAACAATGTAATAACCATCTAAGTCATTGATAATCATTCACTAAATAAACTATAATCTTGTGCGAATCTACATCAGACTTTTTGACAGTTAAATTTGTCTTATATTTTGTGCTTAATTTACTGATTTACAGTGTGCTAAGTTGCTAAAACATAATCAAAAACGAGAACATGGAACTGGACACCCTAACTGTTTTCTATAATGGTATGATGACGAATAAGGGTATCTATCAAATGCCGATTATGAATGGTGAGACGACGGGATAATATGGATTGCCAGTGGCAACTTGTGGCGCAAGCCGATATGCCTTGTCTGATAAAAGTTCGTTTGGTGGCTCTTTTGGGATAGTACAAATCACAATCTGACAACATACGATTGGAATTTTACAACGGCTCCATTATTGAAGGATGATTTTTCGGGTGAGGACTTGACTCAAAACTTGACTGATTATGATTGCTTGAGCTGTGGATACAACAAGTTGCCTAGTGGAGCTATTAATGCCAATGACTAATCATATTCTCGGTCAGTGGAACGTGATCAAATAAAATCTCTCTCTTCACGTACGTGCGCTCCATCCCTATGGCGTACGTCCGTTTTTATTCTCTGCGATGCTCCGAGAAATCGCAATATGTCTTCTTCTCTTGTCCTACATGTTACAATGCTGTTACAACTCGCAATATCTTTCCCAAATATTTCGGAATAAGCAGAAATCTTATTATATTTGCAACCGAAACGTAACAAACATTTCCACAAATACAAATGAATATGGATACAAGTCAATATCTTGTGATTTTTTTTCAGATTCTCGGTTCTTTAGCTTTGCTCATCTATGGTATGAAGGTGATGAGTGAGGCCTTGCAGAAGATGGCAGGATCTCAGTTGCGCCACATTTTGGGCGCTATGACAACCAACCGATTTACGGGAATGCTTACAGGTACCTTTATTACCTGTGCCGTTCAGAGTTCCTCTGCAACTACCGTTATGACGGTTTCTTTTGTAAATGCAGGTTTGCTGACTTTAGCCCAAGCTATTTCCGTTATTATGGGTGCCAACATTGGTACCACGTTTACGGCATGGATTATGTCGCTGGGTTATAATGTAGATTTAACGATTGTCGTATTCCCTGCGTTCTTCCTCGGCATTATGCTGATTTATAGTAAGAAGCGCCGTTATTTCGGAGATTTCCTTTTTGGTATCGCCTTCCTCTTCTTCTCGCTCGTTCTGTTGAGTAGTGCGGGTAAGGCTCTTGATCTGGAACATAATCCGGCGGTTATCGATTTCTTTGGTTCTTTTGATACGAAGAGTCATTTCACGATTGTAGTCTTCCTCCTGATCGGTACGCTTATAACCTGTATCGTACAGAGTTCGGCAGCTGTGATGGCCATCACCATCTTACTCTGTTCTACGGGTGTACTTCCTATCTATCTGGGCATAGCCTTGGTAATGGGTGAGAATATCGGAACTACCGCTACAGCCAATCTTGCCGCTTTGGGTGCCAATGCCCAGGCTCGACGTGCAGCCTTGGCCCATCTGGTATTCAATGTCTTTGGTGTAATCTGGGTTCTCTGCCTGTTCTATCCATTTGTAGATTTCGTTTGCTCTATCGTGGGGTATGATCCTGATGGTGGTATGTCTGCGGCACAGAAGGCAAAGTTGTTGCCAATTGTCCTGGCGATGTTCCATACCTGTTTCAATGTTTGTAACACGGGCGTTCTGATTTGGTTTATCCCACAGTTGGAAAAAGTTGTCTGCAAACTTATCAAGCCTAAGGCAGATAAGGAGGATGAAGATTTCCGTTTGCGCTTTATCCAGGCTGGCATCATGAAGACACCAGAACTTTCAGTCTTCGAGGCACAGCAGGAAATCGGAAGTTTCGGCGAGCGTATCCACCGTATGTTTAGTATGGTGAGAGAGTTGCTGGATACTCAGGATTCCAAGACTTTCGACAAACTCTATGAGCGTATCGAGAAGTATGAAGGTATTTCTGATAATATGGAGATAGAGATTGCTAAGTATCTTGATCAGGTGAGCGATGCTCATCTGAGTGATGATACCAAGGCGAAGATCCGTGCGATGTTGCGTGAGATTTCTGAAATCGAGAGTATTGGTGACAGTTGCTTTAATCTTGCCCGCACCATTAAGCGCAAGGGTGAAAACAAGGAGGAGTTTACTGCCAAGCAGAGTGAAAACATTCATCAGATGTTTAAGTTGGTAGATGAGGCGCTGACTCAGATGAACTATATGTTTGCTCATGAACGCCATTCTATCAGTCTCAACCATACGTACAATATCGAGACTGAGATTAATAATTATCGTACTCAGTTGAGAAACCAGAACCTGGATGATGTGGATAACCATCTTTATACCTATGGTGTAGGTACATTGTACATGGATATCATTCAGGAATGCGAAAAACTGGGTGATTATGTGGTTAATGTCGCCGAGGCTCGCATGGGAGTCAGAACATCTGAGGCTGTATAATGCAGAATGTTATTGATAGAAAGAAAATAAAAGTAATAAAAGCAAACGGGGAAGTATCAATGGATGCTTCCCCGTTTGCTTTTATTACTTTTATATTCTGAATGTTTTTATTTTTCCAATATTTCCTTCAGTTCCTTCATACCATCTGAAGCCCCTTTCATGATGTGCTCTATCTTGTAATATCCATTGGTGTTTACGGCACCCGGGTCTATCAGATAGATAGGAATATGAGGCTTGGTATATGAAATCAGACCTGCAGCAGGATAAACGTTGAGAGAAGTTCCGATAATGACGAAGATATCGGCTTGCTGTACTGCTTCGGCTGCCGGCTCAATCATAGGAACGCTTTCGCCGAAGAAAACGATAAATGGGCGCAACAGGCTTCCGTCTCCAGCTTCGGTTCCAGGTTTTACCTCGCAGTCATCCTCGGGTAATTCCTTGATGTAGCGATAGTCGTAAGGGTCGCGTGAAGAGCAAACCTTTGACAGCTCGCCATGCAGGTGGATTACGTTCTTGGAACCTGCCTTCTCATGCAGATTATCTACATTCTGGGTGATTACCGTCACATCGAAGTCTTTTTCCAGTTCCTTGATAAGTTTATGCCCCTCGTTAGGTTGCGCAGCATAGAGTTTATGGCGCAACATATTGTAGAAGTTTGTTACTAGGGTAGGGTCAGCTTCCCATCCCTCATGGGTAGCTATCTGTTCTACAGGATAGTTTTCCCATAATCCATCATTGCCACGGAAAGTTTTGAAACCACTCTCCACAGACATGCCTGCACCGGTTAAAAATACGAGTTTCTTCATCTTATCACGTTTTAATTATTCATATTTTCTTAATCTTTTTATTAAGAATGCACAAATTTAGCAATTTTTCTGCAAATAACATCGTTTTAAGCGAGAAAAATGTTATCTTTGCACTCGTTTTAAGGACAAAAAGTACATTTTAAGATTATTAATACATTATTATAAATAAAATTTATGGATAAAGTAAGTTATGCTTTGGGCATCGGCATCGGTCGCCAGTTGGCTTCAATGGGTGCAGAGAGTTTGAATATTGATGATTTTGCACAGGCTGTAAAGGATGCCATCGCAGGTAAGCTTCAGCTCGGCGAGCAGGAGGCTCAGGAGTTGGTACAGAACTTCTTTGCAGAGCAGGAGGCTAAGGCTCAGGCTGCTGCTGCCGAGAAGGGCAAGGTTGCTAAGGAAGCTGGTGAAAAGTTCCTCGCCGAGAACGGCAAGAAGGATGGTATCATCACTACTAAGAGCGGTTTGCAGTATCAGGTTTTGCGCGAGGGTAATGGCAAGGCTCCTAAGGCTACCGATCAGGTAGAGTGCCACTACGAGGGAACGCTTATCGACGGTACTAAGTTTGACAGTTCTTACGACCGTGGTCAGACTGCTACCTTCCCATTGAACCAGGTTATCGCTGGTTGGACAGAGGGTCTTCAGCTTATGACCGAGGGTGCCAAGTTCCGTTTCTTCATCCCTTATCAGTTGGGTTATGGCGAGCGTGGTGCAGGTGCATCTATCCCTCCATTCTCAGCCTTGATTTTCGATGTTGAGCTCGTTGCCGTTAAGTAATCTGTTAGCAGAGATACTTAAACAAAGTAAAGGCAATCCTGGAATATAATAGATAAAATAAAGATTTAAAATATAAATAAAGAAATGAAAAAGTTATTTTTCGGAGCCCTCGTGGCTTGTGCTGCTGCTACATTCGTAGGTTGTGGCAATTCTACTCCTAAGGCAGATCTCAAGACTGATGTAGATACTATGAGCTATGCTATGGGTATGTCTCAGACTCAGGGTCTGAAGGAGTTTATGGTAGAACGCATGGGCGTTGATACTGCTTACATGGATGATTTCATCAAGGGTCTTAACGATGGTGCCAACGCTGGTGACGACAAGAAGAAGGCTGCTTACTACGCAGGTATTCAGATTGGTCAGCAAATCTCTAACCAGATGGTTAAGGGTATCAATCACGAGGTATTCGGTGAGGATTCTACAAAGTCTATCTCTCTGAAGAACTTCATGGCTGGTTTCATCACAGGTACTACAGGCAAGAAGGGCTTGATGACTGTTGAGCAGGCTGCTCAGATAGCTCAGGCTAAGATGATGGCTATCAAGGCTAAGAACATGGAGAAGGAATATGGTCCAAACAAGGTTGCTGGTGAGAAGTTCCTCGCTGCCAACAAGAAGAAGCCAGGAGTTGTTACTCTGCCTTCAGGTGTTCAGTACAAGGTAATCAAGGAGGGTAACGGTCCTATGCCAAAGGATACTTCTATGGTTAAGGTTAACTACGAGGGTAAGACAATCGACGGCAAGGTATTCGATTCTTCTTTCAAGCGTGGTCAGGCTGTAGATCTCCGTGCTAACCAGGTTATCAAGGGTTGGACTGAGGCTTTGGTTCACATGCCAGCAGGTTCTGTTTGGGAGGTTTACATTCCTCAGCAGTTGGCTTATGGTGAGCGCGAGCAGGGTCAGATCAAGCCATTCTCTGTATTGATCTTCAAGATTGAGTTGATCTCAGTAGGTGGCAAGTAATTTTTGCGGGAACTCATTTTTATAGAGGACTTATAAATGAAGAAAATATTAATGACAGCACTCGTCCTCGTGGCGGGTGCTTCTTTGTTTACAGCTAGTGCTGCAAGCAAGAAGAAGGTTAAGAAGGCGGCTACTCTTGTCGAGTTGAAATCATCAGCCGATTCTTTGAGTTATGTAGCTGGTATGAATGCCACTCGTGGTCTGATTCCTTATATCCAGCAGAGTTTTCAGGTAGATACAGCCTATATGGAGAATTTCCTTCGTGGTTACAAGGATGCGCTTGCCATGGGAATCAATCCTAAGACCGTAGCTTATTCTGCAGGTATGGAGGTTGCCAAACTGGTAGAGAAGCGTGTATATCCTGGAACAAAAGAAGAGTTGAAGAGTACAGGCGATTCTATCAGCCACGCTATGTTCCAGAATGGTTTTATCGCAGCTTTGGCTAATGATACAACATTCTTTACCACTAAGGCTGCTGCCGATTTCCAGAAGGAAGCTTTGGCTGGTGCCGGCGAGAAGTTCCTTGCTGCTAATGCCAAGAAACCTGGTGTGAAGGTGTTGCCTAGCGGTTTGCAGTATAAGGTGATTACCGAAGGTCATGGCGAGGTGCCTAAGGCTAGCGATGAGGTAGAAGTTATCTACGAGGGTCGTCTGATTGATGGTACCGTTTTTGATGCTACATCCAAGCATGGTGGCAGCAAGACAGATAAGTTCCGTGCCAATGGTTTGATTAAGGGTTGGACCGAGGCGCTTACTTTGATGCCTGTGGGCAGTAAGTGGCAGCTTTACATTCCTTACGAGTTGGCTTACGGCGAGCGTCAGGCTGGTCAGATTCCTCCATACTCTACTTTGGTATTCGACCTTGAACTGGTTAGCATCGTAAAGCCAGAGGTTAAGGCAGAACCAGCTGGTGAGTTGAAGGAAGATGTAGCCGTAGGAGCAGAGAAGAAGGTGGCTAAGGCTTCTGTCAAGTCAAACGGCAAGAAAGCTGCTTCCAGAAAGAGAAAGTAATATATATAATAAGGTGAAAGAGGGTGTGTCATCAGTGCATGACACACCCTCTTTTGTTTCTTTTGTATTTGTGTTTGTTGCTTCTCTGTAAAAAACGGGGAAAAGGAATCTGTTCTTTTGTACTTTTGTATTATCTTTGCTGCAGTTATAAACAACTATAAACAGTTTTTTTAATCATAGTTTTTACCTATTATGGCAATGATGAAACAAATTACAACAACCGTATGTGCAACTGTGCTGATGGCTAGTTGCTGTAACATAAACAATACGGAGCAGCAAGTGAACCAACAGGTAGATGAACTCTACAGCAGAATGTCACAGCCAGAGCGTATCGCTCAGTTGAGAAGTGGGTATATGGATGAGCTTTTTGATGCGGAAGGCAATTTGGATACCGTCAAATGCAAGCAGCTCATTCCTTATGGTATTGGACATTTTTCTCAGTACGCCAGTCAGGAATTGGTTGATGCCAATTTCTTGCGAAAGCGTGTGGCTGTTGTACAGGATTGGTTGATACATCATACCCCAAATGGTATCCCTGCTCTTTTTCACGAGGAAGTTCTTTCGGGTATCAATACGCAAGATGCAACAGTCTATCCACAGCAGATAGGTCAGGCTTGCTCATTCAATCCAGAGTTGGCAGAGCTCAAGACTTTGCAGACAGGTACCGCTCTTCGCAAGATGGGTGGCGTATTGTCGCTTTCCCCTATGGTAGACGTCTGCCGTACTCCAAGTTTTAATCGTCTGGAAGAATCATACGGTGAGGATGGCTATCTTTCTGCCGTTATGGGTACTGCTTTTGTCAAGGGTCTTCAGCAGGGTGACCTCAAGAAGGGAGTGGGAGCTTGCTCTAAACACTATCTGGGATATGGTGGTGGCGGTGATGCTGATGAGAAGGAGATGATGGAAGATATCCTTTTGCCTCATGAGACGATGATTCGTCTGGCAGGTAGCAAGGCTTTGATGCCGGGTTATCATGCTGTTCATGGTACCAAGTGCGTGGCAAATAGTGAGATCCTCAACGATATTTTGCGAGATTATCTCGGATTCGATGGAATGGTGGTGAGCGATTATACTGCCATTGACCAGTTGCCGGGACTAGATACTCCTCTTCAGAAAGCTGTGGCTGCTATCAATGGTGGCAATGATGTTGATTTCCCTAGAGGCGAAAACTATCAGTATTTACAGGAAGCCTTGGATAAGGGACTTGTTAAGAAAGAAGTCTTTGAGCGTGCTGTAAAGGATGTTCTGCGTTATAAGATTCGTGCAGGACTGATGGATAAGAATCCATATCTGTATAGTACGGAGGATGTAAAGCTTGATACTAAGGAAGAACGGCAGACGGCTTACGATATTGCCAGCCAGTCTATCGTCTTGTTGGAGAATAATGGTGTTTTGCCTCTTGTGAAGGAGGCTGATGTTAACAGCGCCAAGCAGGTTAAGAATATCTTGCTCACGGGTCCTAATGCCAATTCTATCTGGGCGATGTGTGGCGACTACTCTTTCCCTTCAATGTTCTATTTCTGGCAGAGTTGGAAGAAAAAGTGGGATGATAGCCACTTGCCACATATCGTTAAATTGCTAGAGGCAATGCAGGCAAGTAAACCTGAGGGTATTAATATTAAGTATTCTCGTGGTTGTGACTGGACAGAGGAGATAGAGACCAAGTTTGAAGAGTCTGGCGATAAGCGTGCTTGGGAGTATCAGCTCCTGCATCGCAAGGTTGATTCAGGCGAGAAGGCAGACAAGGCAGAAGCTTTGGCGATGGCAAAGGAAAGCGATGTTATCGTTGCTGCTGTAGGCGAGAATGTGATGCTCTGTGGTGAGAACCGTGAGCGAGATGGTCTCAAGCTTCCTGGTAAGCAAGAGGAATATGTTGAGGAACTCTTGGCTACTGGCAAACCTGTAGTCCTGGTAGTCTTCGGCGGTCGTGCGCAGGTTATCTCCAAGATAGCCAAGCGTTGTGCAGCAGTCATCCAGGCCTGGTATCCTGGTGAAGAGGGTGGTACAGCTGTGGCTGACATTCTTTATGGCAAGATTTCACCATCTGCCAAGCTGAGTGTCAGCTATCCTAATACTGAGGTTTATGAGCCTATCTGCTATAATTATTCCACCCGTCAGGATGCCCGTGTAGAGTGGCCTTTCGGTTATGGATTGAGCTATACAACCTTTGCCTATAAGAACTTGCAGGCTGTTAAGGAACTCTCTACGGCTTCAGAGTCGAGCAATATCTACTTTGAGGTTACCAATACGGGTAAGGTTCGTGCCGATGAGATAGCGCAGGTATATCTGTCGCCAACTCAGAGCAACCAGCAGATTCATCCTATTCAGTTGCAGGGCTTTACCCGCATCTCTCTCAATCCTGGCGAAACCAAGAGAGTATGCATCAAGTTCTATACTGATCAGTTTGGTTATTATTCTCATCAAGGCAATCGTCAATGGAACATAGCTCCTGGAACGTATGAACTGAAGATTGGAGCCTCTTCTCAAGACATCCGTCTTAAGCAGCAGATAGTTTTGACGGGTGATAAAGTGGTAAAACCTTTGCGTGATCATTACTTCTCCGAGGTTATCAGATAAGCGTATAATTTTTCTACTAAAAGTAGCAAAATGCCAAGGTTTTTAACATTTCAATAGTTTTTTTGCCATTGAAAAAATGGATATACGGTCAAGTTTTTACCTATATATAAGTTTTAAGTGAGAATCCACCAAGGGAATACGTTATGTGTTTTTGGTGGATTCTTTTTCGTTTCAAAATTTGCTGATTTTCAAGGATATAACTTGTAGATAATCTGCATGATCTAACGATGCGCATCATTAGACCTTAATAAAGCGCTTTCTTAAAGTTTATACTTGCGCTTCTATTGAGAACTGGCCTTTATGATAAAAGTAATTTACAGTAAATATGAGATAAAGGAAGAGTTTAAAACTCTATCCTTTAACTATGTGCTGCTTCATAAAAAGGACACTAAATTGTACCTTGTTATTTTAAACCGTTACATAATAACAAGGATAGGTAGAGACTTTTATTTTTACCTATCCTTGATCTTGTAGCATTTACTTTCGCAAGTTTTTAATTAATAACTCCGCTTACAATTCCGTTTTCTATCATAACAATGGTGCCAGAATCATACGACCACATAATACGTTGCGAGTTTTCTGTAATGGTAAGTGGTTTACCCTTTGCTAATATAACCTCTTTTGGATTCATACCTTTCACTACTTGACCTGAAACGATAGCTTCCCAATGAGACAATTCTACTTTTGAGTCAAGAATTTCATGCATCGTTTGTTGGATAAAGTGATTGCATAAAACAGAAAACTTTTCTATATATTCTTTGTATTGGGGCTTTTTCTCTAAGTTTATTTTGTCAAAAGACATAGTCTTAAAAACCGCTAAGACACCCTTTGGGGCACATTTAACGTCTTTTATGAGAAACTCTATTTTGCCCTTATTCACAGCAATATTAAGTTGAAAAGTATAAACCTTATCAGAGTTTTCGTTTTCAGCAATATTACAACCAACACTTAGCACTAATTTTTGGGGATCACATTTTAGTGTGTTTTCAACTACGTTGCTGGATTTCTCCATAGCCCAGAGAGCTGCACTACCAAAGGTTGTTCGCTCATCAATTTTACATGGCTTGGAACCTTTGCAAATATAACTATTCCCTTCTTTTGTCAACGAGTAGTTATCTTGTGCATGGGTAATAGTAGCAGATAGTATCATCAACACTGCCAAAATCACAGTTTTCATATATTCAACTCTTAAATTATTAAACAAACAATCTGCCCAATATCCGTCATTGTAACAGATATTAGGCAGACCCTATCTAAAACTTATGCATTTGTTAGAATACAAGACCGATTGTTGCTGCAAAATTGTTCAATTTGTAATTGTATGATTCGTAATCATCTTCATACTTAACAAAATCGGTCAACCCTCCACCATAAGATAGACCTACGTAGAATTTACCCAATTCAACATTGACTCCAGCTTGCCAGCCAAGAGTAAAGAACTTCATATCATCAACGTCAGATGTGATGTTTCCATTAAATGTAAGACCTGCTAAAGGGGCAATCTTGACACTCTCTGTTACAGGCCACTTGTAAGTTACGTTCAAGGGAATTGTTGCAATCACAGCACTTAAATCATCAAAAGCGTAAGTTGCACCAAGACCAGTTTCTACAAACAGAGGAATATCTTTGGCTACAGAGATGCCCTTAGTCCAAGCTAAAGAAACACCACTGACAGATTCTGAACCTTCTGCATTTGAACTAATTGAGTTGTATGATACACCGATGCGGTTGTAACCACTACTTTTTTTGTAAGTAACTGTGTTTGATGTGATGAGCTGGGCAGAAGCACCAAGACTCATGATAGTGGCAATAGCCAATAATAATAACTTTTTCATTGTGTTATAATTTTAGAATTAATATTTATGTTTACTTATTTCGATTCTCATTGCCAACAGCTTTGTTCTGCTTATTATCAACAGATATAGCACGTATGCGGGCACCATTCTGTAAAGGGTCAATCCACTTGGAGTCATCTGTACCCAACTGACCTTCGCCATAATTATGGAATCTCACATACTTAGCAGGATAACCACGCACAGTAACATCTAAGCCTTTGGCCTTCTCATTATTGATAACATAAAAAGTTGCACCAAGAATAATATCTGCACCTGCAAGTTTTGCAGCTTTGAAAGCAGCATTGGCTTTTGCATTCTCAAGCATTGCTGTACTAATCTCAGAAAGAGAAACTCCAGGGAAGATATTAAATGACCATTCTTGACAATCTTTGTTTATCATCTGGAGCTCAGCTACCATTGGACGTACAAAGAACTCTGACATACCCTCTTGGATACGTGTTTGTGCATGCTCAAATTTAGCCTGTGCATGCATTGAGGCAATACTACCTGCTAATAATAAAAGAGTAAACGCAATCTTTTTCATATATGTTTAACATAGCCTATTGACTCCCAAGCATCGGCAATATAAGTTACATGAAAAGTTTTTGACTATAAACGAAAAAGCGCAGGAGTCTGATCTTGTCACTCGTCCTACGTCTTGAGGCTTCTCGCATTGCCCATCCAGTCAAGAACGAGCAACGAACAGAAACCCACGCCGATAGTTGATATAATTATCCCAATATACCAAACTTGTACACCTTATATTATATAAGATGCACAGAATGATATTAGGGGTATTATAAAAACATCCCATGAGCATCTATCGTTGCCTTGTTACGTGACTGAATCATTTTGAAACTTTGCGAGAATTTCAAGACGTCAAGTTACAAAGCGCATGATAAACGCTTCCCATAAATAGTGGCTCTCATTACCTCTGATTTGGCACCCTTGCCTATGCAGTCCCACCTACAATAATGTAATGCGAGAGCATCTAATCGGCGTAGGTATTGCAGTACAAGAAACATTTTTAGTAATGAGTCTCCACTCATAATGTTATATGCAACTGCAAATTTTATGAAAACCGCTTCAAAATTAAATCTAATTTATGAAACCACCAAATAAATTAAGATATTTTTGCTAAAATATAGGTTAAAAAGATGATTTTTGGAAAATATTTCTATTATTTTTCTGATAATATGGTTTTATTCAGTACATTATTTCCATTATTCATATTTTCAAAATTTACACACAAATCAGATTCCGTTGAAAATACAGAAATACATGCTAATGCCATTGCGGGAAGGCTGTTGGAGGTCGTCAAGCGATACCACAACTTTTTCATAGTTATCAGCAATACACTCTAACGGAGCATATTCTTGCTCTATTGTCTGCTCACCAACAAGCATATAGGTGGCTTGTACATAGATGGTTCAATCATTCTTGATGGCGACAAAATCCACCTCTTTTTCCTTTATGTTACTTACATATACATCATAATCCATGACGTAACAGGTCTATAAATATGAGATTCTTCAAAAGATACCCGACTCCAGCGTAGAGATAATTTTTAAAAGACAAATCGTTCATATAGTATTTACAACTTCCCTTAATTGAATATTTTTAGAGTCTTTGCCTCTTGTTTAATCAATGCATCTGAAGAGAAAAGGGCAATCTATTGAAATTTAAAGTGAGAGTCCACCAAGGGATCTCTTGAAAATCATGCTTCTTTTGTTTTTAATTTCTATGCCATAAAAGCGATTTTTTCTGTTAAAATTCGTATAAAAAACAACAAAATGCACGGATATTGCAAAATATTCGTGCATTTTGTTTGCAGTTTCAATAGATTTTATTAATTTTGCTATCTGGTATAGAAAAGTACCTTATAAATAGAATAATATAAAACAAAACGAAATGGAGAAAATAGACAATCTAGACAGAAAGATTCTCGGCATCCTTTCCAAGAATGCCCGTATTCCTTTCAAAGACGTAGCCGCAGAATGTGGCGTGTCTCGTGCTGCCATCCATCAGCGTGTTCAGCACTTGATGGAGGATGGTTTCATCACCGGTAGCGGTTTTGATGTAAACCCTAAAAGCCTGGGTTATTCTACCTGCACTTATGTAGGCTTGAACTTGGAGCGCGGTAATATGTATAAAAAGGTGGTAGAGCGCTTGCAGAACATTCCTGAAATCGTAGAGTGCCACTTTACAACCGGTTCATACACCATGCTGATCAAGCTTTATGCCCGCGACAACGAGCAACTCATGGATCTGCTCAACAATAAGCTTCAGGCTATCCCTGGTGTGGTTTCTACCGAAACGCTTATCTCTCTTGAGCAGAGCATCAAGCGTGAGATTCCTGTACTTCTGGATGAAGATTAATAAGTGTCTCCATACCTGAGTACGATTTTTAGAAGATCTTGAATCATTATTTTTTGAAAGATAAACAAATGGAAACATTTGACTTAGAGTCGCATCTCCAGGATGCATACTCTAGATTTCCCGAAGCGAAGCATCAGCCTGTAATTGGTCTTACTGCCAATTATGAAGGTATCGATGCTACGCTTCGCGACCGTTATTATAAGCAGGTAATAGCGGCTGGCGGTACGCCAGTCATTATTCCTCCTGTTGCCGATGCTCAGGTCATCGTCAATACCCTGGAGCATCTTGATGGATTGATTCTGACGGGTGGCGGCGACCATAATCCGCTGTGGATGGGCGAAGAGCCTTCTCCCCGTCTTCACAATATCAATCAGGAACGTGATGCTGCCGAACTGATGATTACCCGATTGGCTTTCAACCGCCAGATTCCTATGCTTGGCATCTGCCGGGGCATCCAGACCCTCGCTATTGCGCTGGGCGGAAAGGTGTGTCAGGATATCAAGCAACTGGTAAAGCACAGTCAGGATGCTGACCGTACTGAACCTACCCACATCGTAGAAATCAAGAAAGATTCCACCTTATATAATATATATAATAAGGAGAAGATCTTTGTCAACTCGTTCCATCATCAGGCGGTAAGCGAGCCTGGCAAGCATCTGCGCACCATCGCCAAATCTTCTGACCATATTATCGAGGCAGTAGAGAGTAGCGAGTATAAGCAGATTCTCGGTGTGCAATGGCATCCGGAATGGCTGGAAGAAGAAGGATTGAAGATTTTCCAATGGCTGGTTAATCAGGCTAACAACTTTTATGCAGCCAAGCAGTTGCATAAGCGCATCCTTACGCTCGATACCCATTGTGATACTCCGATGTTCTTCCCTCAGGGCATCAAGTTTGATCATCGCGATTCCCGCATCCTGGTTGATCTCCATAAGATGACCGATGGTCATCAGGATGCTACCACGATGGTAGCTTACCTGCCACAGCCTCAGATAGGTGAGAGCTTCAGCAGCAAGGTGGCTTTCGATGTAAAGGGACCTGCGCAGTATGCCGACCTCATCTTCGACAAGATAGAAGAGATTGTGAGCAAGAACAGGCAGTATCTCAGCATAGCCCGCACTCCTGCCGATCTTTATAGCGATAAGCGGAATGGCAGAAAGAGCATCATGCTCGGCATCGAGAACGGTCTCGCCCTGGAGCACGATATCAGTAACGTGAAGCATTTCGCCCAGCGCGGCATCGTTTATATCACGCTCTGCCATAATGGTGATAATGATATCTGCGATAGTGCCCGCGGCTGCAATACCCATAATGGTGTGAGCAGTTTTGGCGAGAAGGTGATTCATGAGATGAACCGCCTGGGCATCATGGTAGATTTGAGTCATGGTGGCGAGAAGAGTTTCTACGATGCACTTGATATCAGCCAGGCGCCTATTGTCTGCAGCCATAGCAGCAGCCGTGCGCTCTGCGATGTGCCTCGTAATCTGACCGATGACCAGATGCGTGCCCTCGCAGCAAAGGGTGGTGTAGCTCATACCACGCTCTATCACGGATTCCTGCGTAAAGAGGGTGAAGCCGACATCATGGACGCTATCGCCCATCTTGAGCATGCCATCGATGTGATGGGTATCGACCACGTAGGTCTGGGAACCGACTTTGATGGAGACGGCGGCATCAGAGGTCTCGCCGACTCTTCTGAACTCATCAATTTCACCCTCCAGCTGTTGCGCCGCAAATATAGCGAGCAGGATATTGTCAAGATTTGGGGAGGCAACTGGCTCAGAGTGATGACGCAGGTGCAGAACTTTAAACATTAATGTTATGACGAAGAAAATGAAGATAATTTTAGGCTTGGTAGTTGCTGCCGGAGTGGTAGCTGGAGCTATCAGCTATAAGAATGCGAACAGTTCGAGTTCGCCTGAGGTTCAGGAGGTAGAGGAAGCAGAGAAGCTGAATCCTGTAGGTCCTGCCTTTAATGCCGATTCGGCGTTGGCTTATTGTGCCGCACAATGCGATTTCGGTCCTCGCGTCATGAACAGCGAGGCGCACGACAAGTGTGGCGAATGGATTGTGAGCAAGTTCAAGCAGTTTGGTTGCGAGGTAGAGACCCAGAAGGCTGACCTGAAGGGTTATGATGGCACGATATTGAAGAATACCAATATCATTGCCCATTACAACCCGAAGGCTGAAACCCGTATCTTGCTTTGTGCTCATTGGGATAGCCGTCCTTGGGCCGACAACGACCCCGACAGTACCAACTGGCGCAAGCCTGTAATGGCAGCCAACGATGGAGCCAGCGGAGTAGCCGTCATGTTGGAGATAGCCCGCCAGCTGCAGGCAGACAAGAAGCTGAATCCTAACATCGGCGTAGATTTCGTATGTTTCGATACCGAAGATTGGGGAACACCTCAGTGGGCTGATGTTCAGGACGATGGCGATACTTGGGCATTGGGTGCCCAGTACTGGAGCGAGAACAAGCCTGAGGGATATAATCCTCGTTTCGGAATCCTCCTCGATATGGTGGGCGGACAGGGAGCCAAGTTCTACCGTGAAGGCATGTCTATGCAGTATGCCGGTGGCATCGTGAAGAAGGTTTGGGCTGCAGCCCGCCAGGCTGGTTTTGGCTCTTACTTCCCTAAGAGCGATGGCGGAATGATTACTGACGATCATATTCCGGTCAACGAGAAGGCTAAGATTCCTACCGTAGATGTAATTGCTTATTA
Source organism: Segatella copri (assembly GCF_009494835.1). GTDB lineage: Bacteria > Bacteroidota > Bacteroidia > Bacteroidales > Bacteroidaceae > Prevotella > Prevotella copri_F. The sequence goes on along the minus strand of NZ_VZBE01000043.1, from coordinate 76,777 downwards.
TCCAGACTGTCAGCAGAGCAGTTTCGGTCCTACCTGGCACACCGTGAGCGATGATATGGCTCATCTGGATAAGAATGTGCTTAAGGCGGTTGGCCAGACTATGATTCAGGTGCTTTATACTGAGGAATAGGTGGGCATCCCATTCGAATATAAAAGGAAATGTTCCTAGGAAAAGTTGTTGCTTTTCTTAGGAACATTTCTTTTTTCAGCCTGTTTAAATCTTCGTTCATAGACATTGAACCGCCGTTCAGTGTCTTTGAACCGACATTCAATGTCTTTGAACGGCGGTTCAATGTCTATGAACGGAGATTTCTTTTGCTTGTATCAACAAAAAAACTTAGGTATAAAAGCAATTCCTATTGACTGGAAATGCTTTTATACCTAAGTGTATGGGCTTTCTGAATAAGATGAGCTGGTTAAATCTGCCCCGATTCTACCTGTCTTACCACTCTTTCTGTTAATCTGTCAACGCCGTTCGGGTCGTACTTCTTGTTGAGGCTGGCACCGAAGAGGCTTGCAAATGCCTGATAGAATCCGGCACGGATAGGACCCAGAAAGGCTTGAATCAGGTGATAGGATGAGGAATTGCATTCGCGATATACCAGTTTGATGCAGAGTTTACCCTGTGCATAGGTGAGTTTCTTCATTCTCGGGGTATATTCCTGTTTGATACCTTTCTCCACCAGTTTCATGTGTGCGTCCTTTGCCTTCTTGTTAGGCAGCGTTTCCAGATAATCACCCGTTTCGATGATAATCTTTCTTACCTCCTTGGCTATCGGCAGCACCTTCTTGATGTTGTATACCAAACGGTTGTAAGCCATTCGCTCCTTGGCGTTCTTGAATACCGGCTGCGGATAAACGTACACGTTGTTCACCTGAACATATTGCACGCTGTCATGATCCAAGAGCACTTTTCCTACCTTCACCATCGGTTCAAAGGTAGGAGTATCCATGTCCACCTCCCTGTCTTCAGGGTTGTCGCCATCGGTCTGCGCCATGGTCTGCAGGGTGATGCAGAAGAGCATCGCCAGTAAAAAGCATATTTTCTGTTTCATGTAAATCTCCTCAAAGTTCTTTGTCCAGCTCCTTTTCTTCGTGGAGCTTCTTCTATATATAAAGAGGTGTAAGCCCCTTTGTGTTACTAATTACGCCGCAAAATTACAGATTATTTCTCAAATTGAGAAAGATTCTTGGCTTTTTCTTTCTCTTTTTCATATTTTAGCAGTAACTTTGTCTTAATTTAATAAATGAAGTGCCTACTGCAGATGAAGCATGCTCATTCCATAACATCCCTCTTGTTGAAACTGTTTCTCGTAGGCAGCTCCCAAATCTTCTGTGCCTTATGGGCTCAAGCCCAATCTTCCTCTCTTTCAGAACAGGGCGCCGTGCCTGAAGATTCTCTTTCCGCTTCGCCCCCTTGGCAGCAATTGCTGTCCGACCTTTCTTCATCCGAAGATTTCGAGAATGTAGCCTGGCAAGACTATGAAGAAGATTTGGAGGAGATGGCGCAGCATCCCGTCAATCTGAATACGGCAACGAGAGAAGAACTGGAGCGCATGCCGTTTCTTACTGCATCGCAGGTAGAAGACATCCTGTTCTATATCTACCGCTATGGACAGCTGAAGAGTATGAGCGAGCTTACCCTGATAAGCAGCATCGACTGGTATCAGCGCCAGCTGATGAGTTGTTTCTTCTATGTGGCCGATGACGGGAGCAAGCTGGCTTTCCCCAGTCTTAAAAACATCGCCCAGTATGGCAAGCACGAGGTGATGGGCATGCTGAAGGTTCCTTTTTATGAGCGCAAGGGCGATGCGAGCGGAACCGACGGCTATCTGGGTTATCCTTACAAGCACGGACTGCGCTACCAGTTTCGTTACGGCAATTCCGTCAAACTGGGATTCGTAGCTTCTCAGGATGCCGGCGAACCATTCTTCGGAGCCAGGAACACGATGGGTTACGACTTCTATTCCTTCTATCTTCAGGTAAAGAACCTGGGCAGATGGAAGAATATCACCCTGGGCAGATACAGACTGAATGCAGGATTAGGACTGATACTCAATAATGATTTCGGCTTCGGCAAACTCTCAGCCTTAACCTCCTTGGGCAGATCATCTTCCTGCATCATCCGCGGTCATTCTTCCCGTTCTTCAGCTAATTATCTGCAAGGCGCCGCAGCCACCTATACCTTATTAAAGGGCCTCGAACTGACCGGTTTTCTTTCTTATCGCCAGATAGATGCTACGCTTTCTGCTGACGGCGGGGGCATCAAGACCATCCTGAAGACCGGTTTGCATCGCACGGTAAATGAGATTGCTAAACAGAAGGTAGCATCCAATACACTTGTGGGAGGCAATATCAGTTACAAGCATCAGGGCTGGCACATCGGAGCTACCGCTTTTTATACCTCTTTCTCCCTGCCGCTCACGCCCAATAAAAGCCAGCTTTACAAGCGTTTTGCTCCTGAGGGAAATGCCTTCTGGAATGCCAGCATCAGCTATGGTTACATCTCCCATCGCCTCACCCTCTCCGGCGAAACGGCTACGGGCGATTGCGGTTCCATAGCCACGCTTAATGCTGCCTCCTATCTCTGTTCCGACCATTTCACGCTCATGGCTCTCCACAGGTTCTATTCTGCCCGATACTATTCTCTTTTCAGCAACAGCTTTTCCGAGGGGAGCGATGTGCAGGATGAAAACGGTGTATATCTGGGCTTTACCTGGATTCCTGCCCATCATTGGAGCATCACAGCCTATAGCGATTTCGCCTATTTTGCCTGGCCTAAGTATCAGACCAGGGAGAGCACACAGTGTTGGGATAATCTGGTGAATATTCTCTTCCAGCCCTCCAGAGTGCTGACGGTAGGAGGAAGGTTCCGTTATAAGGATAAGGCGGGAACCACAACCGGCCGTCTGCGCCTCTATGCCACAATAGTCCAAAAACGATGGAGCGCCAAAACCAGTTTCGACTATACGATGAGCCAGGCAGAAAGCGCGATGAAGAATGAGGGCGATGAGCTTAGTAAAGGCTATATGCTGAGCGAGCATATAGGATGGGAATGGAAATGGAAGAAGCAGTTGAAAGGAACGTTGAGAGGCTGCCTGGGCTATTTCCATACTTCCGATTTTGCCTCCCGTATCTACGCTTATGAGCCCGGTCTGCTCTATCAGATGAGTTTCGGCAGCTACTACGGCGAGGGCATCCGTTACGCCTTGGTGGCACGCTCAGAGATAGGTTCCCATCTGCTGCTTATCGCCAAATTGGGTACAACCGATTATTTCGACCGCTCTCACATCTCTTCTGGTTTGCAGGAAATCTCCCGCTCTTCGCAAACCGATCTGGAGATACAGGTAAAGTGGAAATGGTAAGAAAGAATGGAGAAAAACGGGAAATATATATCAAGAATAAAAAATATTAAACGTTTTTCTTGTTTAAATAGAAAAAATGAGTTACTTTTGCATCTGAATTAATACTGGCTTACAAATGAAGATATTGATAGTTATCCCTTGTTATAACGAGGAAGAAGTGCTGCCTAAGACCTTAGATGTGCTGGGGGCATTGATCAGAAAGATTAAGAAAGAGACTGATGCCGACACAGAACTGCTGCTTGTCGACGATGGCAGTCGTGACCATACTTGGCAGATGATTTCGGATGCTGCCAAGGAACATGGATATGTGCATGGCATCAAACTGTCGCATAACCGGGGCCATCAAAATGCGCTCTGGGCAGGTATGGAAGCTGCGGTAGACCATTGTGATGCGATGGTAAGTATCGATGCCGACCTGCAGGACGATGAGAATGTTATCGTGGATATGGTGCGCCAGGTGCAGGAAGGCAAGGATATCATCTATGGTGTGCGCAAGGAGCGCAAGACCGATACCTTCTTCAAGCGCTTTACCGCCCAGGCTTTTTATAAGCTGATGCAGAGTGTGGATAAGGAGACGGTTTACAATCATGCCGATTTCCGCATGATGACCAACCGCACCCTAAAGGCGCTGATGCAGTATTCAGAGCGCAATCTCTTCCTTAGAGCCATCGTACGCCAGTTGGGTTTCCGGGAGGGATTCGTCTATTACGACCGCAAGGCTCGTGAGGCGGGTGAGAGTAAGTATCCGTTTACCAAGATGCTGAGTTTCAGTATCGATGGCATCACTTCGTTCTCCGTAGCCCCTCTTAGGTTTATCACCTTCCTGGGTTTGGCGATGACTTTGGTGGCAGTCATCATGATTATCTTTGCCTTGGTAGAATATTTCCAGGGCAAGACCATTCAGGGCTGGACCTCCATGCTTGTTTCCATGTGGTTTATCGGAGGCATCATCACCACGGGCGTAGGCATCACGGGTGTCTATATCGGCAAGATTTATACCGAGGTGAAGCGTCGCCCACGATACTTCATCGAAGAAAGAGTATAATCTTATCGAAGAAAGAAAATAAGGAGAATATCAATTTGATAGATACAAAAATAGCATCGGTACTTATAATCCCGATGCTATTTTTGTATCTAATCACTACTCATTTGTTAAGTGCAATATTGGCACTAGTCTTCACGAATCGGTAGAAACCTACCTTGTTGTGCCATTCTACCGTCTTTCTTACTTCCCAAACCTTCTGGAAGGTGTAGTCCTTGCCGAATTTCTCAAGGAAATCAGGCATGTCTTCTTCCGGAATCATCAGTACGCCATCCTGTGGCAATACCTTGTCAAACTGCTGGATCTTATCGCCCAGATAGAAGTTGAGGCTGAAGAAATGCAGCATATCTACCGACATATAAGAATAGAGTTTGCTGGTATCAAACTTCTTCTCGATAACCGGCGCCAGGTGCTTATCGGCCTTCGTGTTGAGTACGGCAGGCTGCAGGGTGGAGTCGAGTGTGATGAAAATTGCGCTAATCATCACCAATGTATATTTCATCATTTGGCTTGTCTCTTTTTTCTTGAGTGCCTTGAATATATGATAAGCCCCTATTATAAGAAACATATAGCATACGTAGAATAGGATACCATGAGTAGATTCCCCTATTGCATGGAGCATGGCGATGTTGTCGGCAGCATGCTTGCCATGGAAAATGGTATCTGGTATGCCGCCTGCTCGTATAACAAGCGTAGCAATCACAAGGATAACTGCCAGCGAGGCAATCACCCCTGCATATACCTTGATGGCTCCCATCTTCTCCTTCATCATCCAAACGATGTATTCGGCGATGAGATAGGCCATGAACGGATAGCATGGCAGCAGATAAACGCTGCGCTTGCTCTTTGGGATGCAGTAGAAGAAGAGTACCAGGAGGAAAGCGAGCCAGGTGAACACCTGCAGCGGAGTAGCCTTCTTCGCATTCTCCAGGAATCGGGTCTTCGAGAACTTCTTCCATGGCAGAATGAAGAGCGAGAACAGTAATAATAAGGTGTAAGGCAACCAGCCCGTGATGAGCGTGAGAAGGTTGTACCACGCTGGGTTCTCGTGCGATTCGTATGCCATCTTGCCCATGAATCGGTCGATATTCTCTTCCTTCACCAGTCGCAGGAACTCGTCGCCGCCTTGCAGATAGGCTGCATAATACCAGCAGAAAGGAATAACGAGCGAGAGCAGGGCGGTTAGAGCCATGCGCCATACGATGCCCCAGAAGTTCTCACGTTGGGTAAGCATGAATACGCCCATCACAAAGCAAGGCAGGATGATTCCCACAGGACCTTTGGTAAGCGTAGCGCCACTCATGCAGAGGATAGCGAGCCAAGGCAACTGGTGCTTTCCTTTCTCCCACCAGCGGTAGAGCAGATACATGGCTCCCACCATGAAGGCGGTATTCACCATATCTACACGGCAGTTCATACCCGCACGGTGTACCTCGAAGGCGGTGAGCGTAAGGATGGCTGCGATGAGGCTGGTCTGGGCGTTCTTGCGCTTGGCATAGAACACGAAACCGCCAATGGTCATCAATACCAGCGATACGGCAGATGGCAGGCGGGAGGTGTACTCATTCACATGGCCGATGAAGAGGCTGAAGAAGGCGATGCACCAGTGGAAGAATGGCGGTTTGTAAGGGATATCACCTCCGTTGTTGATAGGCAGAATCCAGTTGCCATGTTCCAGCATGGTGTAGGCAACCACCGCTTCGCGCGGTTCTCCCTTGGTATTGAAATCTGTGAGTCCGAGGAATGGAATCATCATCACGATAGCCAGGATGATGATGAGCCATAGGGCTTTGTTGTACTTGATGTTCATGTCTTATCGAAGTCTTATTATGTATTTTTGGCTGCAAAGTTACATATAATTATTTGTTTATAGACAGAATAAGGCTAGAAATTTTGCTTTTATTGGGATATAATTATTAACTTTGCACCCGATTTCTAAAGTAGAATAAAAATGAAACGATATTTTAAGGCTTTTGGGTATCTCCTTTCGGTGCATGTATTGGCATTGCTGGTGATGACTCTGTTCAGATTGGTAGAATTTATCGCCCTGCATGGCATGATTGTAGATGCAGAGGCGAGTAGGGTAATGGCGTTTGTCAAGGGTGTATGGTTTGATAATGTCATAGCTTGTTATATTTCGGTATTGCCTGTGGCTGTGCTCCTGATAGCAGCCAGTCTGGGGTGGTGTCATCGCCGTTTGCTGCGTGGCATCAACATCTGGTATGCGGCATGGTTTGCCATCGCCTTCATGCCTTCGGCAGCCAATACTCCTTATTTCCAGTATTTCTTCAAGAACATCAATTCCAGCATATTCGGGTGGTTCGGCTATGTAGCCACCACATCGGGCATGCTCTTGCAGGAGTCTTCCTACTGGCTCTATATCGCCCTCTATTTCGTGTTTACGGGGGCGTTTATCTATGCGCTCGTCCGTCTGCGCCGCTACTTCGAGGGGCTCTTCCTTCTGCCTAAGGACAATATGCACCTAGTGCAGGTAGTCAGCCGTTTCCTTATTTCTGCTGTGATGATAGGTGCCTGTCTCTTCGGCATCCGTGGCAGAATGGGCTATAACCCTATCAAGGTGAGCCAGGCTTACTATTGCGAGGATTCTTTCCTCAACCAGCTCGGCATCAATCCGGCATTCAATCTCCTTACTTCTGCGCTCGACGATATGCGCAAGGAGAACAAGGAACTGCATCTCATGCCATACGCTGAGGCTATCACGAATACCCGCCAGTGGCTGGGTATTATGGGAAAGGTGGATAGCACGAATATTCTGAAACGTGAGGTGGTGAACGATTCCCTGATGATGAAGAAGAATCATCCTAACGTGGTGGTGATATTGATGGAGTCTATGTCGGCAAACCTGTTGGGTACTTTCGGCAATCAGCAGCCGCTCACCCCAACGCTCGATTCGCTCTATCATCATTCCCTGGCGTTCACCCACTTTTATAGTGCCGGCATCCATACCAACCATGGCATGACGGCTACGCTCTACAGTTTCCCTGCTCTCATGTTCCGAAACCTGATGAAGGGAACGGTAACTCCACGCCGCAAGGGTATCGCCACGGTGTTGAAGAAGTATGGCTACGAGAACATGTTCTTCATGACTCACGAGGCACAGTATGACAACATGAAGGCCTTCTTCCAGACCAATGGCTACGATGACATCTTCTCTCAGGAGAACTATCCTAAGAGCGAGGTGGTGAACAGCTTTGGTGTGAGCGACCATTTCGAGATGGGCTATGCCCTCAACACCATCAACCAGAAGGCGAAGACGGGCAAGCCTTTCATGGCTACCATCCTCACCGTGAGCAATCATCCGCCATATATCATTCCTGATTTCTTCAAGCCGAAGACCAAGGAGAAGGAAACACAGATTGTGGAGTATGCCGACTGGGCGATAGGCGACTTTCTGAAGAAGGCAAGCCGGGAGTCTTGGTATAAGAACACGATATTCGTGATTCAGGCAGACCATGGTAAGCTGGTGGGGAAGAGCGAGGGCGAGTTGCCTCAGTCTTACAACCATATTCCGCTCATCATCTTTGGTCCTGGTGTTCCGCAGCAGCAGTATGCGGGCTTGGGCATGCAGGTGGATGTGATGCCTACGCTTTTCGGTCTGATGAATCTGAATTATGAGTACGAGGGCTTCGGAGTGGATTTGCTGAAGCAGCAGCGCCCGATGGTATTCTATTCGGCAGACAACCAGATTGTGGCAAGAGACCATCAGCGTTGCTTCGTCTATAATCCGTCGATGAACCGCAGTTTCTGCTATGATGTGTTGCCGAATGGCAATCTGAAGGAAACCAAGCAGGAGTCTAAGTTCCAGGATTTGAAGAACTATGTCTTCTCGAATATCCAGGCAGCTGAATATATCGAGCGACATCAGCAATAAACAACAGAAATCCCCCACCACGCTTTGGCTGCGTGATGGGGGATTAACAGTTTCAGGAGATTCAAGATGCTTTATGCCGAGAGGGTAAGCTTCTGCCAGATCTCGGTGTCGCCACCTTTCAGCTTCTTGCAGAGACCACGCTTGGTCCAACGGCTTATCATCTTACGGATGGCTTCACGACTGGCTCCGTCGCCACGCTCACGGCTGGCATCGAAGAGGGTGAATTGCTCAGGGAGCTGGGCAAAGAGCAGGGTGTTTCGAGACTTATAGACTGGGATAGCCTCGTTGTCCTGCTGCTGCTTGTCGAGACGCAAGCCAAACATCTCCATCTGCATGGCGAGCACGTAGTCGGCCACAGCCTTGGCAAAACGGATGCAGGCATCTGTTTCCTCTCCGGTCTGTTCCAGAATGTGGAAGATGACGCCACAACGGAAGCCGATGACGGCGGAACGGCGACGATACACATCCATCACACGGTCGGCATTCGCCAGGGCAAGCTGTCTCTTTGCTTCGAGCCACTGGCAGAACTCCTCGCACATACGGGGCAGCTCCATTACGCCGTGACTACGTTCAAGGAGAGTTACTGCCTTGAGGATGTTTGCCTGTTCTTCCTCGGTATAGCCGTGGTGCTGGCTGAGGGGTGCGAAGGAGGTATCGGGCATCTTGGCGAGCATCATTCTTGAAGAAAATCCGTCCTCGATGTTATCATCGGTGAAGAACTTCTGGAAGATGTTCTGGGTGCAGCAGCCGGAGAAGTTGAGCTGGGCGTGGGTTACGCCGCTGGTGGCTGTGATGTAGTCTTGACCCACCTCGCTCTGGTCGAACGCCTTACGGAAGTAGTCGCCGAACACCTTCCATACGCTCTTCATCGAACCGAGCTCCTCGCTGAACATATACATGGTATGGCCGTCGGCACAGAGCTGACGGCGCATCAAAGCCGACTTCGAGATAGTATCGCCAATGTGACGGATGCAAGGCTTCGGGTCTACTACGCCCTTCTTGCCCTTGTGCTGCTGGTACCAGGCTTCATCCTCACGAGGTTTCTCATCGTCCTTATCCATCTTCTTCGCCCAGATGTTCTCGATGCGGCGGCATACGCCCTTACCTGATGCCTGCTCGCCGATGATGATAGACATGAGTGCCATCGGAGTCTCGCTGCCATCGCAATACTTCGCCTTCAGACGGTCAGCATAGGTTGCGGCTATAGGGAGGGCTGAGAAGAGGGCAGGCACGCGTGCCTCTGCGGCTACGCCAGAGAGCGAGTCGCGGAGTCCGAGTGGAAGCTGGTCTACAGGGAATTCGTAAAGAGGCTGTGTACTTGCCTTGGCGGCTAAAAGGTTCTCTATGTTTCTTAAATTTTCATTCTCCATAATTATTTAATGTTTAAAAGTTAGCTTGTCGGAATATCCGATAAACGGGGGCAAAAATACGACTATCTTCTGTAACCGCCAAATTTGAGCGTGTGATAAGGTCCGAAATTCAGCAGCCATTTGGAGCAAATTGTGTTAAAAAATCTAAGTCATAGTTTTGTGGGGCGGAAAACATAGGTTCTTATGTGTTAAATCATAGTTTCTCGGGTGCCAGGTTATAGCTTCTCGGATAACAGGTTTTCGTCTCAATCCGTAACCCCCTTTTTCTTCTTCTTCCTTTCTCATAAAAAAATAACACGGACAAATTGAATTTGTCCGGACAAATTGTCCGGCTGCTCATAACTTACTGATTTTCTTTTGATTACAAAGCTGTCGGACAACCATCCGGACAAATTCAATTTGTCCGTGTTTTAAAAATCACCCCCGTTTATTTCTTTTGTGTATTATCTGTAATCCATTGATTATTAGTTAATTCGTAATAAAAATGATGGTTTTAAACAACTTTGTTTAAAACAACCTTGTTTAATTTGTTTTTTTTTGCTATCTTTGCAGAAGAAAAGCTGTATAGTATAAAATAAGGTAGTGATTATGAGAAAAAGTAAAGAAGCTCCGTTTGTGTTCGGTGTTCGTGTGGAGGGGGATTCCTTCACCGACCGAAGAGAGGAAACAGAACGCCTGAAGGCGAACTTTACGTATGGAGTGAATACGATATTGATTTCACCTCGTCGTATGGGTAAGACTTCATTGGTGGATAAGGTGTGTGCGCTTGTGGAGAGCGAAGACATCAGGATAGCTCGTATAGATGCCTTTGGCTGTCGTTCGGAAAATGATTTTATCAATGCTTTTGCTACGGCTGTGGTTCGGGCTACTTCTTCAAAATGGGAAGAATGGATGGAGAATGCCAAGGTATTCTTAAGCCGTTTCGTTCCAAAAATCAGTATCGGTCAAGATCCTTTGACAGATTTCTCTTTGGCTTTGGAGTATAATGCTGGTAACAATACGACAGAAGAAGTTTTGAGACTTCCGGAAATGATAGCTCGGTCAAAAGGTTGTCATATCGTAGTCTGCATCGATGAATTTCAGCAGATAGGCGATTTTCCTGATTCCTTGACCTTCCAGAAGAAACTCCGTAGCGTATGGCAATTGCAGAGCCATGTTTCTTACTGCCTTTATGGAAGCAAAAAGCACATGATGGAACAGATGTTCCAGAATGCCAGTTACCCATTCTATCGCTTTGGTGATTTCTTCTATCTGAACAAGATTAGCGAGAAAGACTGGGTGGAGTATATCTGTCAGCGATTCGAATCTACCGGCAAGCATATCTCAGAAGAGTTGGCTCGAGAAATCTGTCAGGTAACAGACCGATATTCTTCTTATGTACAGCAGTTGGCATGGTTTGTGTGGTTGCGAGTGCAAGATGATTCTGTAGCAACAGAAGAGGACTTGAAATATGGAATAGACCGGTTGTTGGATGCCTGCGAGCCCTTGTTTATCCAGCAAACCGAAGACCTTTCTGCCTATCAGATGAATTTCCTGCATGCCATCACCAATGGAGTACATACCGGTTTCACCCAGACGGCGATATTGGAAACCTATCGCCTGGGTACTGCTGCCAATGTAACCCGCCTCAAGAAGTCCTTGATGGTGAAAGATCTGATTACAATACCTGCTCCTAAGCATCTGGAAATGAGTGACCCCATCTTGGCGTTGTGGCTCAAGAGAAGAGTGTGGAAGGAAGCATAAAAGGATAAAGCCTCTTCTGTATTCCGGGTATATGAAAACCTGGAATGCGGAAGGGGCTTTTCGGGGATTTACCTTTTCTTATTTAAAGAACCTGTTAAGCTGTTTGATGGCTTTGTCAAACTGCTTAGCTGGCAGACGGTAGTTCTTTACAGGATTCATGTGGGCATCATAAACATCCAGGGCACCATCGGCAGTCTTCTCCAGAATGGTGTCGTTGTTGATGATGAAGGCATAGTTCAGATTGCTGCCTACTACATGCCACAGTCTAGGCGTCTTATCTGTCATCATTCTGCCCATCGAATAATCGGTAGGATTGTTCTTTCATAATTGAAAGAATCCTTTCTAGACATTAATCCTTAGATTTTAACAGAGAAAAATACTTATCCAGAACCATCAGCGAGATGATATCCTCACGCTGCTTATCCTTGAATTGCTCTACATATTCGTGAGCGTGGTTGATGATAGCTTGCGCTTCATCTGGATGAGCAGTATAGTAGTCCATCTTTTCCTCAAGATCAGAGAAATCAGGCTTTACTTCTATATAATGATAGTCTGGCTTCAGAGTACCTTCCATAAACCAAGTTTCGTAATATGGCTTAGGCATCACGGCGATGGAATTGGAAGACATAATCCATTTCAGATTGCTTGCTACGTCATTTCCCTCCAGAGCCATCACGTATTTGTACTTCAGATGGTCGTAGATGGAAATCTTGTCGCTCTTCCATTCTGGCTTAATCAAATCTATGGTTCCGATATCGAAGCGAGAATTTCCGAAAAACTTCTCTACGAATTGCACACGGATGTCCTTACAGGCTATTTTTCCTCTAAAGATAGCTTGATTTTTCTTTTCTGCAAACGAAAGCTTATCCTTCACGAAGATGAAATGGCGTACCTTGTCCATCTTGAGCAATACGGAGTTCTGGTTTTCTCCATGAATTGGGCGGCTTTTTACAATGGTAGGAATATCTTCCACATACGTGATGTCACCAGGCAGGAGATTCCATTTGTTGTTGCCGTTAAAACAGCGGGCATACTCCAGGGTATCCAGATAATATACCTTCTGGCGGGTCATCGGCTGTTCTGCAACTTTTACAGCTTTCTTTTCCCACAAATCTTTGTTGAGATGAAGATAGTTTTCTGTAAGCTTGTTGTAGTAGTTTACTCGGCTTAGAATATAGTCATAATCTTTGCGTTTCTTGGCTTTGGCTAGTAAACGCTGTCCCCTCCATATCAGGATGCAGGCAGGAGTATAAAGACGGGCGTATTCCTTGATGTAATACCAGGGTTTGCTGTTTTTTCCGCTATGGAATTTATATTTCAGTTTTTGAATATTCATTGGATTTCTTATTTTTTATGAAAACTATAATGATGTTTTTGGCTACAAAATTATGAAATATACTTTAAACTTGCAAGAAAATAGATAAAAAAAAGCAAGTATCAATAAAGGAAGAAAGATAATTTCCCTAAAATTTTGCTTTTCTGATAGTTTTTCGTATCTTTGCAACCTATGAGATATCTGGATGGTATCTAGTTTAAGAATATAAAAGAATAGTATGTTAGAAGTACGTGATAGATTAAACTTCGAGGATTATCTGGATTCACTCTTGAATAGTATAGAGAGTGATGACTTGGAGTTTAAAAGTGCTGCCGGTGGATTTCCTGGCAGCTTTTGGGATACCTATTCAGCCTTCGCCAATAGCGAAGGAGGAGTTATCGTGCTTGGAGTAATAGAAAAAAAAGGTAAGTTCTATATAGATAATCTATCTGATGAACAGATTGAGAAATATACAAAGGACTTTTGGAATAATGTGAATAATCGAGCTACGGTTAGTTGTAACCTGTTAAAAACAGAAGATGTCGTGGTAGAAGATTACAAAGGTCATAAACTTATGTTATTCTTTATTCCTCGTGCATCCAGAGAACAGCGTCCTGTTTATAGAACGTCTCAACCCTATAATGGTACTTTTAAGCGAAATTACGAAGGGGACTATAAGTGTACGGAAAAAGAAGTGCAGCGAATGTTTGCCGATGCCGATGTTTCACGTCCTGCTGACAGTCGCATTCTGAAAAATTACTCTATGGATGACTTTGATACGGAATCCATAGCACAGTATCGCCAACTTTTTAAATTGGCAAAGCCAAGTCATCCTTGGTTGCAGCTCTCCGATTTTGAATTTCTTAAAAAGATAGGAGCTTATCGTATAGAACGTAGTACGAAGGAAGAGGGCTTTACGCTTGCAGGCGTGCTAATGTTTGGTAAGGAAGATGCAATTACAGATACTGAGTGCTGCCCTAATTTTTTTCCTGATTATCGGGAAAAACTTTTGGATGATCCTGAGATAAGATGGACAAATAGAATTTGCCCAGATGGAACTTGGGAAGCAAACTTGTTTCAGTTTTATCTGCGTGTCCTCCCTCGTTTGTGTGCAGTTTTGCCTAAGCCTTTCATTTTGAAGGACAATATTCGCCGAGATGAAACCCCAGCTCATATAGCTGTACGTGAGGCATTGGTAAATCTTTGTATCCATACCGATTATTCGGCAGATGCAACAATGGTGGTGCGTTTGTTTCCGAATAAAATGGTGTTTTCTAATCCTGGCACCTTGTTGGTTTCCAAGACACAGTATTACGAGGAGAGTACAAGCGTTTGTCGCAATACGACTCTGCAAAAGATGTTTATGCAGATAGGTTCGGCAGAAAAAGCGGGAAGTGGTGTCGATAAGATTCTGGCAGGTTGGCGATTTGCGAATTGGCGGGCACCGATGTTGAGATTGTTAACTCAGCCTGATATTGTAGAGCTGACAATGATGATGGAGTCATTGATGGATGATGCTACGAAGGAAAGGCTTACTCAGATATTTGGTCCTAAAATCACGACAATTGGGCAAAAACGTTTGTTGGCACTTAATGCGGCTTGCATTGATGGCTATGTTACTAATGAGAGCCTTAGAGTTGTGCTGGATATTCATAAAGCAGAGATTGCTGATTTGCTGAAAGATATGTGTCAAGATGGATTGTTGGTGCAAGATGGGTATGGTAGAGGAACGAAATATTATCTTCCAAACGATGGCTCTAATATAACAAGTAATATTGCAAGCTCAGACTCTAATATAACATGCTCTGGCTCAAATATACCAAGTAATATTGCAAGTTCAGGCTCTAAGGTTGCAAGTTTAAGCCCAAATATACCAAGTTCAGATTCAAATATACCAAGTAATATTGCAGGTTCAGGCTCTAAGGTTGCAAACTTAAGTTCAAATATACCAAGTCCGAATATCAGCATTTCAAACATGGAATCTTTGAGGAAGAAAAAGAAATTATCTTTTGAAGAATTGAAGAAGCTTATATGTTTGGTTTGTTCGGATTGGCAGTCATTAGATGAATTGGCACTGCAAGTTAATAGAAATAAGACTTATTTAAAGATTTATGTCATTCCACGGATGTTAGCCGACAAGAGTTTGGAAATGATGTTCCCTGGAGTTCCAAAGCATCCTAGGCAAAAATATAAAAGTACTGTAAAGAAATGAAGATAAAGATAAACCCAAAATACGAAGAGATGAGAAGTTTCATCGAACGCATCCCGGATGTGTTCGAGCAGGAGGGACGTTGCATCTTTGAAGGACGAAATGTTATCAAGGCTTTTCATGTAAAGTTTGATGGAAAAGAGAAAGAAGTTGTGGTGAAGAGATACAAACAGCCTAATTTCATTCAGAAGATAGGATATAGCTTCTTCCGCTCTACCAAGGCTTTCCGTGCCTATGAGAATGCCCTTAGGCTGATGGCAGATGGCTTTGCCACTCCCGAAGGCTTTGGATATATTGAAACGAGGGTAAAGGGACTTATTGACTATTGCTACTTTATCTCTGATATTGATAACAGTATGCCTATCAACGATCAGTTGAACTCCCCAGAGGAATTCAACAGGGTGATGGCGGCAGATTATGCGCACTTTGTGAATCGATTGCACCAGAAAGGCATCATCGATATTGACTTGAATGCCGGCAATGTGCTGTATCAGCTTCAGGCTGATGGTCATTATACGTTCTCGCTTATCGATATCAATCGTATGAGGTTTTACTCAGGCTATCCGCCGATGAAGGAATGTGTGGAAAACCTGACGAGGTTTACCGGAAGAATGGATGTCTTCGAGTGTGTGGCACGAGAGTATGTGAAACTGCGGGGAATGGATGAGAAAATATTACAAAAAATAATAGGAGCAAAGAAGATACACGATTGGCGATGGGTACATCGCAAAAGTATCTTGCATTATTTTAAACGTAAAAAGTTAGGTTTATGAAAACAACATTATTGATTACGACTTACAATTGGCCTAAAGCCTTAGAACTCGTGTTGTATAGCGTGTTGCATCAGCATGTTATGCCTGATGAAGTTGTTATTGCTGACGATGGTTCTACCGAAGAGACTAAAAAACTGATAGACCGTTATGCTGAAAAAATGCCAGTACCGGTAATTTGGGTTTGGCAGGAAGATAAGGGATTCAGAAGAACTTCCATTTTGAATAAGGCAATAGCAAAGGCTACGGGTGATTATATCATCCAAGTTGATGGAGATGTTGTTTTGAGTTCTCATTTTGTAGAAGACCATATAGAAATGGCTCAGAAAGGATGTTTCGTCTGTGGAAGTAGAGTGCTGCTGTCTGCCCAGATTTCCAAAAAAATTTTGGATACAAAGGTAGTCAATGTGAATCTTTGGAACATGCCTTTCAGTTATGTAAGCAATAGCTTCCGTTCTCATGTGTTCCGCAGATTGCTGGCTTTTCGCTATGCCCGTAGAATCGACCATCTCAGAGGTTGCAACATGGCTTATTGGAGAGAGGATGCCATCAAGGTAAATGGTTACAATGAGGATTTGCTGGAATGGGGACATGAGGATGCCGAGTTTGCCTATCGTCTGCATTTTGCTGGCGTTCGGAAGAAGGCTCTGAAGATGGGAGGAATCATGTACCATCTTTATCACAAGGAGGCGTCTAAAGCCCAAGAGAACATGCATAAAGATGTTTTGAACCAGGTGAAGAAGGAGCGTTTGGTTCGTTGCACAAATGGTATCGATCAATATTTATAGAGCATAGATATATGGATAAGACAAGTGTAGAACAAGAGCAGGGAAATGGCATCTCGGTGGTTATTAATACCTATAATGCCTCCTGCCATCTTCAGCAGGTGCTGGATACAGTGAAGGGCTTTGACGAGGTGGTTGTCTGCGACATGGAAAGTACCGACGATACCTTGGATATTGCAAAGCGTAATGGTTGCAAGATAGTTGTTTTCCCTAGAGGCAGTTATCAGATTTGTGAACCGGCAAGACAGACAGCCATAGATGCAGCTTCCTGCAAATGGGTACTGGTGGTGGATGCAGATGAACTGGTCACCCCAGCACTGAAACAACATCTTTATTCCCTAATAGGGAAGGAGGATGCTCCATTGGGATTGTATGTGCCACGCAAGAGTCGCTTTATGGGAAGATTCATGCATTGTTTCTATCCCGACTATCAGTTGCGTTTCTTTATCAGGAAGGATACGGTATGGCCTGCTGTCATCCATGCCGACCCTATTATCAAGGGCAGGATAGAAAAGATACCAGCAACCCATGCAGATATGGCTTTGGTTCATCTGGCAGACGACAGCATTGCCAGCAGAATGGGGAAAATCAACCAGTATACAGCTAACGAGATAGAAAAGAAGAAAGATCGCAATTATGGAATGGCAGCTTTGTTCTATCGTCCGTTGGTGCGTTTCTTCCGTGCTTATATTCAGAAGGGTGGCTTCCGTGATGGTAAGGAAGGATTTGTATGTGCCTGCTATGAAGGCATCTATCAGTTTGTTGCTGTCAGCAAGATTATAGAAGATCGCTTGAAACATAAAAAAGGTAAGTAGCAGTTTTGGCTACTTACCTTTTTTGTTTTATGAATGGTATTGTTATTTCTGATTTATTTTCCTTCGATAAAGGTCATTCCGCCTGGACCTACTTCATCACGGCAGCGTTTTAACAACTTGGCTGGCGTTTCTTCGCCATCATCGAAAGGTAATGCTACTACCGTTTTCTTGCCATAATAGTTTGCCATACCTCGGTTAATCCAATAACCTGGATAAATAGTGATATCATGGAAGGCATCGGATGGCATCTTTACGGTAAGCGGATTTAATACCAGATGATCTGCCTTGCTTTGCTTTACGGCAATTTCGCGCTGCTGCATTTCTAGATCAAACTTCTGTGCTGTTCCTCTACGCAGCAAGGAGAGTGTTCTGTTGGTAGTAGTTGGCTTTGCTGTGATAGAAAGTACCAACACAAGCCAGTAATATACCGGTAGCCATCTGAAGTATTTATTATATTTCAGTCTGATTGCCTCTGTCAAGTTTACAATAGCAACGCTTATTGGTTCCAGATCAGCCGCTCTGCGCTGAAGAGCACCAGAAAGATAGTAGATATTGAAGCAAATCATCCACAGATGCACATAGAAGTATACATTCTGTGTTCTGTCTGCTCCTTTGGTTCCCATGGCATAGCTGTTTGGAAAAAAGAAGGCGCAATAGAGTAGGAAAGAGATGAGCAGATAAAGCCATGGATGAGAAAACCTAAAGTGGGATGCCTTGGCTAATCTTGCAAGAAAAGGTATGAGAATGGTAAACATGAGTATTTCTGTGATTTTAATGGCATCAGCGAGAAATTCTATGCCCTTTGCTATCGCAATAAAGAAGGCTGAAACCACATTCGGTTGACTGGTGACTGTGGATTGGCGGACAGTATTGCCTGGTGCAAATACACTGAAAGCAAAAGCGCAGGCATAAATGATAAGGATAGAAAGCAAGAAGAAAGGAGTCTTCTTCCTCTCCACCCACATCCATACGATTGCCATAAAGAGAATGGCTGGCATACCCAGACCGGTAACAAAGTTGCCGCCGGCAATGAATATGGCGAGTGCTGCGGAAACCAGCGTGATGATGATTTTCGCTATGATGGATTTTGTAAGATGGAATTCGATGAGTAGGGAGGCAAGGAACAAAGAAATACTATAATATAAGGTATAGTACATCGCTCCGTTATACCAGCAGAATGCATCGTAGAACGACCATACGAACTGTACGGTCATTAATACAAATAGAGTAGAAATGAAAGTGTATTCCAATTTGTTGATATGTAGCAATCTGCGTAATATTGTGTATCCCAGTGTATAGGTGGAAAGAATTAGGCTTCCCAATAGAATAATCGGTACAAGCCAGTATTTGCCAAAAATTCCAGGTTGTAATGCCATCAGGAAACATGCCGAATAGGTACCCTGCCATGTCTGGTAGATATGCATGGATTCAGCCCAGGCCGCCTGAATACATGCCCCAAATGAATGGGTGGCAGTCCAAGCCTTGTAGACAGGAGCTCCGAATACATAGTCATCTGCAAACTGATGGAGATAGGGACCTATTGCCACAACAGGGATGATGGATAAGATTAGAATACAAATCGCCAATATCGTATGGCTTTTTAACAATTTCTGATTCATCGTATTATTGTTTTTGCTTATTTTTATATGTATAATAACAGAGAAACTTGTGCTTTCTTGCACTAATAGTTGTTAAATTATATAAATGCCGTTAAGACTAAAAGGAAAAAGCTTTCAAGAAAGGAAATGGACATCATGTAGACGAACCTATATGATGACCATGTCTTTTCTTGCCTCGAAATTGGCGATAGTCTTGACGATTTCTTCTGATATGTCATCGGATACATACGAGAAGTCCTTGCCGGTGCGGATGGCTTTGAGGAAGGAGAGGAGCATATAGCGCAACCCTTCTCCATCCAGCTGGTAGAAGTAGCGCTTGTTGTTCTGCGGATTCTCGTATCTCACCTCGAAGTAATCGGTCTTCCACCATGGGGCTGGTACGTAGATGTATCCCTTGGTGCCCGAGATAATCAATTCGCCTTCCGACTTCACGCCTTGACCAACCTTCAGCGAAGCTACGGCATGAGGATAGAGGAAGGATATCTTGGTAAAGGCATCATAGCGCTTTGCTTCGTCCAGGAAGTGAGTGGCTATCTGTTTGCTGCTGTATTCTGTGCCCAGAAGCTGGAAGATAGGCAGGAGTGCCGTCGGTCCCCAGGCGCAGATACTGTTCCATTCGTAAAGGCTCTTCTGTGAATCCTGGGTCGGGTCAAAGTCTACGAGACTGGTGCAGGTTGCATCCACCGACATGATATCACCGATGATACCGCCCTTAGCCAAGAGTAAGAGTCGGTAATAGGCTACGGAATAGGCGGTCTTGATAGAATCCATCAAGACTACCTTCTTATCTTTTGCTATTTCCTTGAGTTCTTTCCATTGCTGAGGCTGAAGAGTGATAGGCGATTCGCACAATACGTGTTTGCCAGCTTCTAATGCCTCCTTTATTTGAGCATAGTGCTTGCTTGGGGCAGAGATAACATAGAGCGCATCGCTTTCATTCAGGAGTTCCTGAAAACTGGCTGCCTGCTTTTCCGCTGCCTGCAGATTCTCTGAGAGATATTGGTCGTTGAGGGAGAAAACCTTTCCTGCCTCTAGCCCATTGACATATTGGCTTTCGCGCTCTATCTTGTTGAGGATAGGCGATTCGCCAACCAGTCCGAGGCTAACCACCTGCTGCTCGCTTCTGATCTCCGTGCTCGATACGCCCTGAGTGCGGTCTAGATAAACCACCTTGCAATAGGCGTTGAGATAGTCAAACTTGCCTCTCCAGTCAGAACCTACGGTAAAGATATCTACGTCCAGTCGCTTGATGTCGTCAATCTTCTGTCCCTCGTATTCCTCGATGATGATTTCATCGGCAATGCCAGTGGCACGCACGGCTTCCACTCGTTCCATGAGGGATTGTTGTACATTGATTTTGCCACGCTCACGGTCGAAGGTATCCGAGGTTACGCCCACGATGAGGTAGTCGCCCAAAGCCTTGGCGCGCTCCAGGAGACGGATGTGACCATAATGAAGCAGGTCGTAAGTACCGTATGTGATGACTTTAACCATAAGTTTCTCTATCTTGAAAGTTCTCTATACCTTATTATATATATTATAGCAGCCCCTTTATAGCAGTCCCTTAGCCTGCATATCCTTCAGTGCATCAACGAGAGTGGTGTTGTCTTCCGGACTCAGGTTGCCGAGATGACCTACACGGAACACCTTTTCTGCCATGTCGCCACCATTAGGACATACCCAGATGCCATATTCGTCTTTCAGCTTCAGGAAGATGTCGTAGGCTGAGGCGTTCTGTGGATGCAGAGGAGTAACGGCATTTGACATTGACTTTGATACGATGGTGAATGGCAGGTCCTTGATCTTACTTCTGAAATCTTCGGCAAGCATTTTCATGCGCTGGTTCTCGCTCTCCACACCGCCATTGCGCTCTATTTCCTTCAGGCGGGCATGAATCTGCAGTAAGGTTCCTACGGCTGGGGTGAAAGGAGTCTGTCCACGCTCACCATTCTTCAAGGCATCCTTCAGGTCGAAATACATCGACTTCACCTTGTTTGCCTCTACTCGCTTGATTGCCTCTGTATCGAGAATGATGACAGAGATACCTGGAGGACATGCCAGTGCTTTCTGTGAACCCGTAATCATTACGTTCACGCCCAACTCCTTCATGTTGAATGGGTCGGCGAGGAAAGAACTGATGGAATCTACTGCCAGGAAGATATGGTTGCGATGACAGAAGTCGCTGATCATCTGGATGTCGTAGAGTACGCCGGTAGAAGTCTCATGTAGATTGACGAGGAAGCCGGTGTAGCCTTGTCCCTCGTATGGCTTGAGGTCTTCTGCCGTGAGTGGAGTCCCTATCTCAAGCTTGATTTCTGTATGTGGAATCTCATGAATTTCACAGAGTTGTACGAATCGGTGACCAAAGCTACCGCCATTCACTACCAGTACTTTGTCGGCAGGAGTGAATACATTCATGACCACGGCTTCCATAGAGGCAGTGCCCGAACCTGTGATAAAAACTGTGCGGGCATCGTCTGATGCCTTGGCAAACTGCTTCATCAATTGTTCGTTCTCCTTCATGATGGCGGAGAACTCTGCTGTTCTGAAATAAGGCACCTGTTCAGCGCCGATGGCTCTAACCTCATCGCTTGCCATCACAGGGCCTACTGTAAAATTAAGCATATCTTTATTCTTTTTTGATTCTTCCAAATGTCTTGATGCTGGTATATTTACGCCAGAGATTCAGCTTTCTCTTCTTCGGCACACCATGACGGCGGATGTAGTCTTCGGCTCCGTCGAGCATGCGCTGGCATACGTTGCCGTCAAGATATGGGTCGTAGTTATCTACTATCCACTGTCTCTTGGCTATCGCCTCAGGGTCTGTGAGGGCATGGTCGTAGGCGGCAATCAGCTGATCAGGTTCCGTGATGTTTTCCCAGTAGATATCCTTGGATATGGTGCCGAGGGTGATTACTGGGCGAGAGAGCAGCAGGAACTCATAGATGGTAGAAGAGGTATCGCTGATGAGCGTATCTGCCATCAGCTGATATTTGGTTACGTTCTCTCCCTTGTCGATGAAGAGAACATCCTTCTTTGTTGCAGCCCATTCACGGTATTCATCTACCCATTCCTGGCGGGTAAGCGGATGGAACTTCATTACTACCAGGGCATTGCGCTCCTTAGCCAGCTTGCCCAGCTCTTCCTTGATGTAAGGAAGCGAAGTGAGTTTTGGCGAGAAGGTAGGAGCGTAAAGGATCAAGGTCTCCTTGCCGCTTTCCCTGAGCAGTTTCTCTCGGTCGGCATCATATTTATGCAGGTTTTCCTTGATCCAATCCTGCTTAGGCCATCCCGTTTCCAATACTTCGAAGTCGCCATATTTCTTTGCTAAAGCCTCGAAGTGGGAGGTGAAGTAAGGACCTTGGGTGAAATAGGTGTCAAAGTAACGGCGGATAATCCAGTGGTCTTTCTTCTCTGCGGCATAGCCGTGGAATACCTGTATCTTGACGCCTGGCAGATAGTAAGGCACAATGTTGCCTGGCACATAGATAGCCTCTGGCTGGAAGTCATAGACTTCTTGAATAGAGTTGGTCCATTTTACCTGGTCGGCATATAGAAAACTGTCTATCTTTGGTTTGTGGATATACCACAATATCTCGTGTGGCAAATGTTGCTTTGTCACATGTTCTTGTATCGGATTAAGTATGTCTATGGCATACTTGTTTTCACAGAAAAGAACTATTCTCATGATTCTTTAGGAATTACTTTACCGTTTTTAATTTCATATCGCTTGTCAAACTCCTCCCTGGTTCGCTTCCATCTGTTATGCGTCCATAAATAATAAGGTGGATTCCGGCGGATGGTTTCTTCCAGCATCTGGAAGAAGCGACTGGTAATCTCGTGCTCCGGCAGGGAGTTCGGATTGCGGGTGATGAGTTTGTATGTTGCCGTGTAGTAGCCGCGCTTAGGGCGGGACATCTCTACATAGAATACGGCATCATTCATCTTTCTCATGATTCTCTCGCCGCCAGTAAACACTGGGGTTTCGGGATGGTTGAGGAAAGGAAGCCACAGGTGGATGTTTTCCCACTTGGGACCCTGGTCGCTGATGTAGCCGAAGAGGCTGCGGATGTTCTTGCGTTTGTAGTCTACGAGATATCGGAGGATGTCCTTCTTAGGGATAGGCACTCCGTTTTCTTCGTGAGAGCGGATGCGCTTGAAGAGTTCGTCGAAGGCTTGGTTGCGCAGAGGATGATAGATGAGGCCCATCTTGCGTGACTTGGGCAGTTCGATGCCTACGCATGAGAGCCACTCCCAGTTGCAGTAATGACCGAGGATGGCTGCCACATCCTGACCTTCCTGGAAACATTGTTCCACTTCTTCGCTGTTATATACCTTGAATCGGCGGCGAAGTTCCTTATCGCTGATGCTCAGAAGTTTAACCGCCTCGAAGAAGTAATCGCTGAACCAGCGGTAGAATTTCTTCTCGATGTCAACAATCTCTTCTTCTGATTTCTCAGGGAAGGAGGTGGTGAGATTTTTACGCACAATGCCTCTGCGGTACTTGATGACGTAATACATCATGAAGTACTCGAAGTCGGCAATGCAATAGAGCAGCCTGAAAGGCAGCAGCGATATTGCATAAAAGAATGCATAAACAATCTTAACCATCTGTAAAACTATAAATTCTTAACTATTAACTCTTTACTCAATTACACCTGCTGCATATCATGCAACTTCTTGTAATATCCTTTTTTTTCAATCAGTTCCTCATGAGTACCGCGCTCCACAATCCTACCCTCGTGCAATACGCAGATTTCATCGGCATGCTTGATGGTACTCAATCGGTGAGCCACAGCCACGGTGGTACGGGTTTTCATCAGTTTCTCCAAGGCATCCTGAACCAGGCGCTCGCTCTCGGTATCGAGGGCTGATGTTGCCTCATCGAGGATGAGGATAGGAGGATTCTTGAGGATGGCACGGGCGATGCTGACACGCTGGCGCTGACCACCGGAAAGTCTGCCGCCACGGTCACCGATATTTGTATCGAAACCATGCTCCGACTTGGTAATGAACTCGTAAGCATTGGCTATCTTAGCTGCATTGGCTATATCCTCGTCTGTAGCATCGGTCTTGCCGAATCGGATATTGTCCTTGAAGCTTGCATTGAAGAGGATAGCCTCCTGGTTTACATTTCCTATCAGCATACGAAGGTCATGTACGGCAAGGTCTTTCACATTGATGCCGTCGATGAGCACCTCGCCTTCCTGTACATCATAGTAACGTGGAATCAAATCTACCATCGTACTCTTACCGCTACCGCTCTGACCAACGAGTGCCACGGTCTTACCCTTTGGTATCACGAGGTTGATATCCTTTAATACATATACCAGTTCGGCGCTCTTTCGGTCGGTATAGGCGAAGGAAACGTGGCGGAACTCTATCTGATGTTCGAAGCTGCTGATATGCTCAGGGGTCTCCTTGTCCTTGATTTCCACCTCAGCCTGCAGAATCTTGTCGATACGCTCCATACTTGCCAATCCCTTTGGGATATTGTAACTCGCCTTGGAGAATTCCTTCAGTGGGTTGATGATGCTGTAGAGCATCACGAGATAGAAGATGATGGTAGGACCGTCGATTCTGCCATAATCCAGAACCAGAATACCGCCAAACCACAATACTACCACGATGAGGATGGTTCCCAGAAACTCACTCATCGGGTGTGCCATCTGCTGACGGATATTTACACGCATGATGTTGTCGCGGTAGCTGCTGTTAACCTGATTGAAACGCTTGTTCATCTTTTCTTCTGCACAGAACGCCTTGATGATGCGCAAGCCGCCCAGCGTTTCTTCTACCATACTCATCGTATCGCTCCAAAGTGCCTGTGCCTCGATACTGTGTGCCTTCAGTTTCTTGCCAACTACTCCCATGAACCAGCCGAAAGGTGGTACAAAGAGAATGGTGAAGAGGGTGAGCTGCCAACTGATGCAGATGAGTGTGATGAAATAGAAGAGAATCAGAATAGGGTTCTTGAAGAGCATGTCGAGCGACGACATGATGCTGTTCTCCACTTCCTGCACATCACCGCTCATGCGGGCAATGATATCTCCCTTGCGCTCCTCGCTGAAGAAACCGAGTGAGAGACTGTTTATCTTCTGGTAAATCTGGTTGCGGATGTCTCTTACGATACCTGTACGGATAGGTATGATGGTGGCTGACGAGAGGAAATAGGCTCCCGTCTTGAGGAATGTCATGAAGGCTAGGAATAGGCCGATGACCAAAAGGGCTGTTGATGCACTATGGACAACAATAAACTCCTGAATATAATAATACAGGTTATTGGTTGCAACCTCCTTGATGCTACCCCAATCTCCATTCCAGTGCATATACTCGTTGACACGGATACCACCATCTACTTGGAACAGGATTTGCAGGATTGGTATCAAGGCTGCAAACGAAAAGATGTTCAATACCGCAGACAGGATATTGAACAGGATAGACAGTCCCAGATACTTCTTGTATGGAGGGACGAATCGGCGTAAAATTTGCAAGAATTCCTTCATAGGTGCAAATATAGTGCTTTTTAAGAAAACCGCCAAACTTTTGGCGGTTTTTCTTGTTTATATTCTGTTTTTTCTTTCAGAAGAGTCTTTTTATTCAGAAAAAGCTGTTCTGAAGAGTTTGGGTTTACTCCTTTACTTCTTCTCCGAAGAGAGTAGCAGAGGTAGAACCAGTGATGCGAACCTTCACGAACTCTCCGATATGGTGGTTACCCTTATCGATGACAACCGCTTTGTTCTGTTCTGTTCGACCCATCATCTGCTCGCGGCTACGCTTGCTGAAGTTCTCGATGAGGATGGTGAACTCCTTGCCTTCATCCTTCTTGTTCTGCTCGGCACTCACCTCGGTCTGCAACTTGATAAGTTCGTTGAGGCGGGCTATCTTGGTTTCCTCAGAAACGTTGTCTGGCAGATGCTTGGCGGCATAGGTGCCCGGGCGCTCAGAATACTTGAACATGAAGGCGCTGTCGAAGCCTACTTCCTTTACCAGCGAGAGAGTTTCCTGATGGTCTTCCTCGGTCTCGTCGTGATAACCCACGAAGATGTCGGTGGTGATGCCGCAGCCCGGGATGATACGCTTGATGTCGGCGATGCGCTGCAGATACTCCTCACGGGTGTATTTGCGGTTCATCAGTTTCAAAATCTTATTGCTTCCGCTCTGTGCAGGGAAGTGGATGTGCTTGCAGAGGTTTGGCTCTTCGGCAATGGCGTGGAGGATGTCCTCGGTCATATCCTCTGGGTTAGAGGTGGTGAAGCGTACTCGCATATCCGGTACAGCCTGGGCTACCATGTGGAGGAGCTCGGCAAAGGAAAGACTGCCTTCCTCGCGCTTGCCCGATGGCGAGAGACCATAACTGTTTACATTCTGTCCCAGCAGGGTAACTTCCTTGAAGCCACGCTGCTGCAAATCGCGAACCTCACGCAGGATGCTCTCGGCATCGCGGCTGCGCTCACGTCCACGGGTATAAGGCACGATGCAGTAGTGGCAGAAGTTGTTGCAACCACGCATGATGCTTACGAAACCGCTCACTCTGTTGCCACCGATGCGCTGAGGTACGATGTCGCGGTAAGTCTCGGTCTTAGAAAGTTCGATGTTGATGGCGTTGGTTCCCATCTCGCACTGCGCAATCATATCCGGCAGGTTGAGATAGCTGTCTGGTCCGCAAACAAGATTGGCATAGTGGTTCTGGATGAGGTCATCCTTCACGCGTTCTGCCATACAGCCCAAAACGCCGAGAATCACCTTTCTTCCCTTCTTCTGCTCTGCATGCAGGGTGTCGAGGCGATGATAAATCTTGTTCTCTGCATTCTCGCGGATACTGCAGGTGTTCAGGAAGATGGCATCAGCCTCTTCTTCTTTCTCACAAATTTCGTAGCCAGCCATCTGCATCACAGAGGCAACTACTTCACTGTCTGCCACGTTCATCTGGCAGCCATAAGTCTCAATAAATAGTTTCTTCATTGTTCTAGATGAATTCTATTCGTTTATAATGTTATTGTAATTAAAATATGTAACTATCTGAATATCAGTCGCGAAGAAGGAGTATGATGCTCTGTCATTCCCTTCGATACTGCCATCAATGCAAAATAGATGACGACGGCAGAGATGAGGCCGGCGATGGCATCGATGAGATAATGCGCCTGAATATATACGGTAGCCAGACACAGGAAGATGTAGAATGGCAGCATCACGTATAGCAGTTTTCGGTTGCCGGTATGCCAGACCAGGAGCATGCAGATGGTGCTCACGCCCACATGCGAACTTGGGAAAGCGGCAGTAGGACGCTCGCCGGCGTTCTTGGCGTCTTCTACAAGCTGGTAGAAGATTCCATCGGTGTAACCCGGTGTTGGCAGGCAGTTGGTATGGGTGTTGAAGTAATCGCCCAAAGCCGGGAAGATGCCTTTGGTTATTTCTGATATCCCTACTGCATCAAAGTAGAAGGTCGGACCCGCTACCGGTACATAGATGTAGATGAGATAGTAGATAAAGAAACTGGTGAGCATGACAAATGCAGCTCTTTCAGCCTCATAATATCTGCAGAAGAAATAATAGAATGTAACCAATGCAATCATCGGATAATACATAAAGTAGCCCATCGACATCAGTTCGCTTACTGCAGCCCAAGGCAGGGCTTTGGCAAAGAGCAGGGCGGGTTGACATCCGAAAAGATCCTGCTCCCAACCTGCAAAGATATGGTCGAGGTTGGGGAACATACGGTTGATTTCGTAGGTGTCGGGATACCACCAGGCAAGCAAAGCCATCTGGGCGATGATGCGCACCATCTTGGTGATGCGGCAAGGTATCATGCGGTATACTGCCCAAAGAGCGATGGTCATGACGAGCACTCTCAGTCGTCCCCAGAGCATAGCTTCCGGGTTTACGAGTTTGGTGTAGGTAAAGAGCATGGTGATAATGGTGATTGCCATATATCCCAGCATGACCCATTCCAGTGTCATCAGTCCCTTCTTCGGGTTCTTGTCTATCTTGAAATAATCTTTTATCACGCTTCTTATTAGTTTATAATTTACAGCCATCCGTTATCCTTGTACCACTTGATGGCGAGCTTCACACCTCTTTCCAGTGGATAGTGAGGATGATAGCCCAGTTCATCCATGGCTGGCTCAATATCACATCGCCAGTTGCGCTGTTTCAGAATGTTGTACTTATCATTGTTCAGGGCCGACATCTTGCCCGTCATCCTTCCGAGATATTCTCCGAAGAAGGTTACGATGCGCAACACCCAGACAGGTGCCTTGATGCGTAGCATCCAAGGATTGCCTAACTCCTTTTTTATCAGGTCGCTGAAGGCAGCAGACTGATATACTTCTCCATCGCTGAGGAAGTATTTCCTGCCGTTCATTCCATGATCCAGAGCCAGGAATACAGCCTGTACCACGTCCTGTACATATACAAAAGTGATGTCCTGGCGCTTGAATCCTACAGCAAAGTCAACATGCTGCTTGATGCTCTGCGCCATGAGAAAATAATCTTTCTCCCTAGGACCGTAAACTCCTGTAGGGCGGAGGATGATATAAGGGAAGTTATTGCCGATGCTGTCCAGATAGCGTTCTGCCTCCAGCTTACTCTTTCCGTATGCAGTATTTGGCTTAGGAGTATCATGTTCTGAGATTTCCTGATAAGGCTGCTCTTCGCGGATGGCTCCAAAAATGCTGAGCGAACTGACAAAGACAAATCGCCTGATAGGCATCTGGAGGCGCAGAAGGACGTTCACCAGATGCTTGGTTCCCTCTGTGTTTACCTTATAAAAGTCCTCTGCATGCAGGCACTTCGTTGCGCCGGCTGCATGCACTATATAGTCGAACTCGTGCGGGGCGAGTTCTTTCTCCAACTCTTCCTCTGAAGAAAGATTGAGATTGATAAAATGGATGCGCTCGTCTTGCAGATACTTTCTGGAACTGGTAGGGCGTACTGCCGCCCAGGTTTCCATGCCCTGTCTTAAGGCCTCTTCCACGATGTAGCTGCCGATAAAGCCCGACGCACCCGTTACTAGAATCTTCATTAATTATTTATAAAATTGCAATTTCGGCTGCAAAATTACAACAAAAAATCGAGTTATCCTCTATGTTATGCCAAAATTCTTTCTTTTTCTTTGTGAAATCACTTCTTTATGGCAACTTTGCTGTTGCGAATCAAGTATCTTGCTTAAAAACATATCTGTTTGTCCTATTAATATAGGTAGAAAATAAAGATAGGGCATGAAGCCCAACAATGAACTTCATGCCCTATAAACTGTTACCTATAAACTGTTAACTATAAACTCTCTCTAAGCTTCATGCTGTCTTACACCCATGCGGGCCTCTACTACGTTTACTACATAGTCGCCGAGTTTCTCGCATTCCTGGATGATATCCATATACATGGTACCGATGGCGTAGGTATAGAGATGGTTGTTTACATCGTTGATGTTCTGGCTCTTCAACTGATTGCGATAGTTGTTGATTTCGTTCTCGATGTTGAAAGAGAGGTTGGCATCGTTGTCTCCCTTATGACCTACGAGGGTGATATTCATCTGGGTAAGGGCATTGTCGGTAAGTTCCATCATCTGGTGCATGTGCTCATACTGTGAAGTGATGAAGTCTTCCTTGCCCTTGAAACGGCGGTTCAGCGTGCGTGCGATGTTGAAGCAGCTGTCACCGATACTCTCGATTTCAGAAATCTCACGGAGCATGGCACGAATCTTTGCCTTGGTCTCGTCAGAAAGATGAGAATCGCTCACCTGGTCGAGATACTTGGCAATCTCTATCTCCATGTTGTCAGAGATGCCCTCATATTTCTCGATGCGGCTATAGAGTTTTACAAACTTTTCTTCATTGGTCTCGCCAAGAAGCGTCTTCACCATGCCGAACATGCGCTGGATGCGCTCTGCAAAACAATGGATTTCCTTCTGTGCCTCCAAGACAGAGATTTCCGGTGTCTTCATGATACCGCTCTGGATAAAGCGCAGGCGGAAGTCGTCCTCATCGGTATTCTTCTTAGGACGGATAATCTTGCATACCAGCTTCTCTATCTGTGGAATGAACCATACCAGGATAAAGGTATTGGCGAGGTTGAAGGTGGTATGGAAGGCGGCAAGCACAAAGGATAGCTTGGTTGCATTGGCTACGAAATGAGGATCAGTCTTCTCCATGGCATCGTCGAAACCTACCCAGCCGCAAACCAGATGGATGAACGGGTGGAATATGCAGAGTATCCAAAGCACACCGAAGATGTTGAACACCATGTGCGCCATCGCCGCTCTCCGGGCCTGGGTATTGGCGGTGAGCGCTGCCACGTTGGAGGTTACGGTTGTACCGATATTCTCACCCATCACAAGCGCAATGCCCTGATAGATTGGCAATACACCGGTAGAGCAGAGAATCATCGTAATCGCCATGACGGCTGCCGAACTCTGCACGCACATAGTGAGTATACTACCGATAATCAGAAAGGTGATGGTAGTCTGGAAACTGTGAGGGTCGAAACTTGCAAAGAATTCAAGAACCGGCTGATTATGAGCCAGATCCATGTCGATACCGGTTTGGCGTAAAGTTCCCAAACCGAGAAACATAAAGGATATACCGAAGATGAAGTCGCCGATAATCTTGCGTTTCTTGCTGTAAATCAGGATGATGGCGATGAAGAACGCCGGCCATACAAAATCTGTGATGTTAAACGAGAAACCGGCACTCATGATCCATGCGGTGAGTGTGGTTCCGATGTTGGCGCCCATGATAACGGAGATAGCCTGGGCTAGGGTAAGGAGACCAGCATTAACGAATGATACGGTCATCACCGTTGTGGCTGTAGAAGACTGCACCGCTGCGGTGATGAGCGTACCCGAGAGAATGCCCGTCAAACGATTGGTGGTCATGGTTCCTAACACATGGCGGAGCTGTGGTCCTGCCATCTTCTGCAAACTGTCGCTCATGGACTTCATACCGAACATCAGTAGGGCGAGTGCTCCAATAAGCTTAAAAAATATCCAAATCGACATATAATAACTTAATTAATGTTGTCAAATACATCAAGTTTCCGAATTTCTTCGTAACTTTACACTCTGTAGGCGTCTCTCTTCTAAAAAGAGTAAGCCGATGCTCAAAAAGCACCTTCGGGGGCTTCGAGAGCGGGTAGATTAGTTTAATTTTGTAACATAGTTTTAATACAAATGAAACAAGTAATTCAAATCCGTTGCAAAAATAATAAAAAATCTCAGAAAGTAGAAATCGGAAGCACACTTTTTGATATTTTTTCAGCATTTGACCTCAAAATGACCCACGGACCGGTGTCTGCAAGGGTAAATAACAAGGTTGAAGGCATGCATTATCGTGTTTATAATTCTAAAGATGTAGAATTCCTTGATATGACTTCTTCATCCGGTTCGCGTGCATATACCCGTACCCTCTTCTTTGTTCTCTGCAAGGCGGTACAGGACATTTATCCTGCTACAGATGTGGTGATTGATATTCCCGTATCGAATGGCTTCTACGTAGATATCCGCCTGGGCAGACCTGTTGTTGATGAAGATGTGAACATCATCCGCCGTCGCATGCAGGAGATTATCGATGCCAGGATGCCGATACGCCGCTTCACCGTGCCTACCGAAGAGGCAGTTGCGCTGTTCCAGGAGAAAGGGGATGTTGAGAAGGTGAAACTGCTCAAGACATCGGGCTCTATCTATACTACCTATTATAAAATAGGTGATTATGTAGATTCTTACTACGGCACGCTGCTCACCAATACCTCGCAGCTCTATCTCTTCGGGCTGGAGAAATATTATGATGGCATGCTCCTGCGTATTCCTTCGCTCAAGAACCCGGATGTGCTGGGCGAAATGACCCGACAGGACAAGATGTTTGAGATATTCAAGGAGCATCATCGCTGGCAGAGTATCCTGGGCATCAGGACTGTAGGCGATTTTAACCAGGCGATAGATGCCAATCATGCTACCGACATCATCAATATCAGCGAGGCGCTGCAGGAGAAGAAGATTGCCAAGATTGCTGAGGAGATTGCCAGCCGCAAGGGCGTGAAACTGGTGCTGCTGGCAGGTCCTTCTTCTTCGGGCAAGACTACTTCGTGCAAGCGCCTGAGCATACAGCTTGCCGTAAACGGATTGAAACCGCTCCAGATTTCGCTCGATGATTATTTCGTGGATAGGGAGAAAACGCCGAAGGATGCTTCTGGCGAATATGATTATGAGAGCATCTATGCTTTGGATCTCGACCTGATTAACGAGCAGTTCAACGCCCTCTTCCGTGGTGAGGAGGTAGAATTGCCGAAGTATGATTTCCAGAGCGGAAAGAGTAAAAAGAGCGGCAACAAGCTGAAGATGAACGATAACAATGTGCTGGTGGTAGAGGGCATTCATGCATTGAACCCAGAGCTGACGGCCCACATCCCACAGGAGCAGATATTCAGAGTATATGCTTCGGCGCTGACCACGATTCTTCTGGATAATCACAATTATATCCCGACAACAGACAACCGTTTGCTTCGCCGCATCATCCGCGATTACAAGTATCGAGGTGTCTCTGCCCAGGAAACCATTCATCGCTGGCCTTCGGTAAGGGCGGGTGAGAACAAGTGGATATTCCCGTTCCAGGAGAATGCCGATGCGATGCTCAATACGGCGATGCTTTATGAACTGGCTGTGATTAAGACGCAGGCAGAGCCGCTGCTGCAGCAGGTTCCGGAGAATTGCGAGGAATATGCTGAGGCTTACCGGTTGC
The DNA here is from genome assembly GCF_009494835.1 of Segatella copri. Taxonomy (GTDB): domain Bacteria; phylum Bacteroidota; class Bacteroidia; order Bacteroidales; family Bacteroidaceae; genus Prevotella; species Prevotella copri_F. Next base: position 44,119 of record NZ_VZBE01000043.1, on the reverse strand, counting down.
TTAAGTTCCTGAAATACTTCAAGGGCATACCTTATAATAATCTGCCGCCTACTTCGCTTCTGCGAGAGTTCCTGGGGGGCAGCTCGTTCCATTATTAAAGGTTTTATCTTTCGGAGATAAGTTGGCTGTTTGAGTAGGACAGCCAACTGGCAGAAGCCGGACAGCCGACTAGCGCCTTATTCGCTAGTCGGCTGTTTGTGTTTAACAGTCTTCGGAAATGGGTTTATCTGATATCCTTTTAGGCGCCTGATTTTCTTTTTTATGCGATAGACGAAAAACTCTTCACTCTTCACCAAATGCTCCGAATCCCCTGTGTTTATGGGCATTCCGAGGGGTGAAGAGTGCTCGGGCACTCTTCACCCACTCTTCACCACTCTTCACCTTCGGTCGCACAAAAAATGCGCCGGTCCTTTTAGCGGATTCTAAATCCGCCAGAGCTGAGCGGTGAAGAGTGGTGAAGAGTGGGTGAAGAGATACAAATAACTCTTCACCCCTCGGAATGCCGATAAACACAGGGGTTTGGGGCCGAAAGGTGAAGAGTGAAGAGTATTTCAGAGTATAGTTGCTATACTTTTTATAAAGCCTGCGGCTTAGAGCTTGCTGCCATAGCACAAGTCGCCGGCGTCGCCGAAGCCTGGCACGATATACTTATGCTCGTTCAAGCCCTCATCAATAGAGGCACACCAGATGGTAGTCTTGTCCTCTGGGAAGGTTTTCTTGATGTGCTCAATGCCCTCAGGTGCAGCGAGAACACAGGCAATGTGGATATGTTTAGGATTGCCCTTGGTGAGGAAAGCCTTCATACCCATCTCCATGCTGATACCTGTGGCAAGCATAGGGTCGGCAATGATGAGCACCTTATCAGTAAGATCAGGTGTGGCGAGGTATTCGATATGTACGCCCACCTCAGTATGCTCCTTGTTGGTATACTCGCGATAAGCACTCACAAAGGCATTGCCAGAGTGGTCGAAAATATTGAGGAAACCTTCGTGGAAAGGAAGTCCGGCACGGAAGATCGTACCGATGACAATCTTTTCGGTAGGAAGATTAACCTGGGCCACACCGAGTGGTGTAGTCACCTCAGTCTTTTCGTAATTAAGAGTCTTTGATATTTCAAAGGCCTCATACTCACCGATTCTCATAATGTTGTTGCGGAAGAGCAATCGGTTCTTTTGATAATCGCAGTCACGCATCTCAGCCAGATAGCGGTTGATGATGCAATTGTGCTCGCTTAAATTATTTATCTTCATATAGTTGTAGTTTTTCTGCAAAGATATAATAAATCTCGGAAACGGCAAAATGTTTGGGCAATTATTTTCTCTCTGGAGGAATGAAAGAACTGTTGCTATCTTATTTTTCCTTCAAATACCCTCTTATATATAATAGGTGTAAATCTCTGCTTGTTTTTCTCTAAGCAGAGATTTTTTGCAAAGTCAACGTGGCAATTGTCGGTCGAATCGGCTTTTTTTAAGTTCTTTAACCTAAAAAGCTTTTAAAAAGAAAGAATAATACCTAAGAATCTTTGCTATAAAACATATTTTTCGTAACTTTGCGGCGGTTTTGGGAGAATGATGATTTCTTCTGTCAACCAAGATAAAAAGGTAAAGAGAAATTATTCACAACTTAAATACATTTAAAATAAAATGGCAAAGTTTGATAAGTCAGTTTTAGCAAAGTACGGAATCACAGGTACAACTGAGGTTCTCTACAATCCTTCTTATGAGGTATTGTTCAATGAGGAGACTAAGGAAGGTCTCGAGGGTTTTGAGGTTGGTCAGGAGACTGAGCTCGGTGCAGTTAACGTAATGACTGGTATTTACACTGGTCGTTCTCCTAAAGACAAGTTCATCGTTGACGATGCTACATCTCACGACACTGTATGGTGGGATTCTGAGGAGTATCACAACGATAACCACAAGGCAACTCCAGAGGCATGGAACGCCGTTAAGGAGATCGCTAAGAAGGAGCTTTCTAATAAGAAGTTGTTCGTAGTAGATGGTTTCTGCGGTACACACAAGGATACACGTATGAAGGTACGTTTCATCGTTGAGGTAGCATGGCAGGCACACTTCGTAACAAATATGTTCATCCGTCCTCAGAACGAGGCTGAGTTCGATCAGGAGCCAGACTTCATCGTTTACAATGCTTCTAAGGCAAAGGTTGAGAACTGGAAGGAGCTGGGTCTCCACTCAGAGACAGCCGTTGTATTCAACGTAACTTCTAAGGAGCAGGTTATCATCAACACATGGTATGGTGGTGAGATGAAGAAGGGTATGTTCTCTATGATGAACTACTTCTTGCCATTGAAGGGTATGGCTTCTATGCACTGCTCTGCCAACACAGATATGAACGGTGAGAATACAGCTATCTTCTTCGGTCTTTCTGGTACAGGTAAGACAACATTGTCAACAGACCCTAAGCGTAAGTTGATCGGTGACGATGAGCACGGATGGGACGACGAGGGTGTGTTCAACTTCGAAGGTGGTTGCTACGCTAAGGTTATCAACCTCGACAAGGAGTCTGAGCCAGATATCTACGGTGCTATCACACGTGACGCTCTCCTCGAGAACGTAACTGTAGATAAGAACGGTAAGATTGACTTCGCAGATAAGACTGTTACCGAGAATACTCGTGTATCTTATCCTATCTACCACATCAAGAACATCCAGCGTCCATTCTCTCAGGGTCCAGCTGCTAAGCAGGTTATCTTCCTCTCTGCAGATGCATTCGGTGTATTGCCACCAGTATCTATCTTGAACGCTGAGCAGACTAAGTATTACTTCCTCTCTGGCTTCACAGCTAAGTTGGCTGGTACAGAGCGCGGTATCACCGAGCCTACTCCAACATTCTCTGCTTGCTTCGGTCAGGCATTCTTGGAGTTGCACCCAACTAAGTACGCTGAGGAGTTGGTAAAAAAGATGCAGAAGTCTGGTGCTAAGGCATACTTGGTTAACACAGGTTGGAACGGTACAGGCAAGCGTATCTCTATCCGCGATACACGTGGTATCATCGACGCTATCCTCGACCACTCAATCGACGCAGCTCCTACAAAGACTATCCCATTCTTCAACTTCGTAGTTCCTACACAGTTGGAAGGCGTAGATCCTAAGATCCTCGATCCACGTGATACATACGCTGAGGCTTCTCAGTGGGAGGAGAAGGCTAAGGATTTGGCTGCTCGTTTCATCAAGAACTTCAAGAAGTATGAGACAAACGAGGCTGGTAAGGCTCTCGTTGCTGCTGGTCCACAGCTCTAATTCGACACTTCGAATTTATACTAAATATGGAATCCCGTTTCTTGCAAAAGAAGCGGGATTTCTTCGTTTTTACGCCTCGAAATCACTAAAAAACTTAAAAAATGCGCCTAAAAATGAATAATTTGCATAATAATAAGGAGAAAAGGTCGAGTTTTTAAAGAATTCTCAGTAAATTTGCAGCTAAAAATAAAATAGGATAGAATGAAAAGGAAGTTTTTTGCTTTCATAGCGCTGATTACAGCTACGCTCTCGCTCTCTTCTTGCTTGAGCAGCGATGAAACAACAGTAGAATATACACATGATACAGCCATCACGGCTTTCTCGTTGGGTAGTCTTGACAGATATACCAAAACGAAGGCAGGTAAAGATACCTTGCTCAAGGCTAATGTGACGGGCTCTGACTATAAATTTTACATAGATCAGGCACAACGCAAGATTTATAATGTAGATTCCTTGCCTTGTGGGGTGAGGGATAGTGCCATATTGGCTACTATCAGCAGCAAGAATAGCAGCCCTATTCTCCTGATGGATATCAACAAGACTGATTCTGTCGCAGCATACTATTCAAGCTCTGATTCCATTAACTTCTCAAAGCCTCGCTTTATTAGAGTTTACAGCGGTGACTACTCTGCCTATGCCGAGTATAAGGTTACCGTAAACGTACATAAGGAGTTGCCTTATGAGTTTAAGTGGCATGAGCTGGCTCAGAACAACAGTCAGTTGGCAGCATTCTCTGATCTGAAGGCTGTAGCTTGTGGTGATGATATCTATGTATTTGGCAAGACTGCCGAGGGTACTAAGGTGCTGAAGTCAGCCATCAATGATGGCAGCGCCTGGTCATCTATTATGATGAACGTAAGCTTAAGTAGTGACGCTTACCAGAGTGCAGTAGCGCTGGATGGCAAACTCTATATTGCAGATGGCGGCAAGGTTTATGCTTCTGCCGATGCAGCAACATGGAAAGTGGTTTCTGAAAATCCAGATATCAAGCAGCTCATTGGTGCAAGCAGCAAGTATCTCTATGCATATACTGCTACTGCTGCAGGTATCTCTGTTTCAAAAGATCAGGGTGCCAGCTGGGAGCAGGAGAAACTTGATACAGATGCAGACTCTTTGCCAACACAGAATATTTCAATGAATGTGGCTGGCGTACTCTCTGCAAAAAATGTGGAGAACGTAATGCTGATGGGTACTCGCAACAAGGCTTTGAATGATACAATTACCACATGGTTGCGCACGGTTGACTATGATGAAAATGCTGAAGCCGGACAGTGGAACTATCTGGAAATCGAAAAGAATCAAAGTGGAAAGATGCCTTGCTTGGATCAGGTTATCACTTGTGCTGCCGATACAGGCTTCGTGGCTTTAGGCAGCAACGGCAAATGGTATAAGAGCCAGGATGCAGGTTTGACTTGGACTCAGGACAAGAAGGTGGCTTTGCCTGATGAGTTTGGTACTGCTGGCCGTTTCGCTTTCTGCCGTGACAAGCAACACTATTATTGGATTATCAGAAACGGATACGTATGGAGAGGACGTTTCAACATAGATGGCTGGAGCAAGAAGGAAGATTAATCATCCTGCTTGCCTTCTTAACTCTGGGCTGTATGGCGGTTCGTGCACAGGACGATCCGCAATATCGCATGGAGATAGGTGCCGGTGTAGGTGTAATGACCTATGAGGGCGACTTTAACGGAAATGTGCTTAGCGACATGCAGCCTGCCGGTTTCCTGGTGGGAAGATACAATTTCGACCCCTACAAGGACTTGAAACTGAGCGTGGGCTTTGGAAAGATAAAAGGTTCTTCGGCTAATGTGGATACTTTCTATCCTGATTATGCAGAGAATCCCTATTCCTTCAATTCTACGCTGGTGGATATGAATCTGGTGTTTGAGTACAACTTCTGGCCCTACGGAACAGGCAGAGACTATCGCGGAGCCCAGCGTCTGGTTCCTTATATACTGGGTGGCTTGGGAGCAACCTATGTAAAAGGTAACGAAAAGAATGTATTTACAGCCAACGTGCCTTTAGGCATCGGCGCAAAATATAAAGTAAACGAAAGATTGAACTTGGGACTTGCCTGGACTTTCCATTTCTCGCTTAGCGATGAACTGGATGGCGTGAAAGACCCTTATTGGGTAAAGAGTAGTGGCATGTTCAAGAATACCGACTGCTATTCTACCATAGCCGTTTCGGTGACCTATAGTTTCAGTGCAAAATGTAAAACTTGTAATAAAGAAGAATGATGGACAACTTAGATATGAACAGGATTCCTGAGCACATCGCTATCATTATGGATGGCAATGGTCGCTGGGCAACAGAACGGGGCAAGGAGCGTAGCTACGGCCATCAGGCTGGAGTAGATACTGTGCGTCGTATTACATCGGAGTGTACCCGGTTGGGTGTGAAATATCTCACCCTCTATACATTCTCTACCGAGAATTGGAACCGTCCTGCCGATGAGGTTGCTGCCTTGATGGGACTGGTACTGACTTCGCTCGAAGATGAAATCTTCATGAAGAATAATGTCCGCTTCCGTGTGATAGGCGATTTGAAACGCCTGCCACAACAGGTGCAGGACAAGCTTCAGGAGACCATGGACCATACTGCGAAGAACGATGCTATGACTATGGTTGTGGCATTGAGCTATTCTTCACGTTGGGAAATCCTGAATGCTACAAAGAAAATGGTAAAAGAAGCACTCGAGTCTGGTTCAACCTATGAGCAGATAGAGGATAAACTGACAGAGGAGAACTTCGAGAAGCATCTTGAGACCAGTTTCATGCCAGATCCTGAACTTCTGATACGTACAGGAGGTGAACTCCGTATCAGCAACTATCTTCTTTGGCAGATAGCTTATTCAGAGTTGTATTTCTGTGATACCTTCTGGCCAGACTTCAATGAAGAAGATCTGCACAAGGCAATAGCAAGTTATCAGAACCGCCAACGTCGATTTGGAAAAACCGAGGCACAGGTGGAAGAGGAGGAGAAATAGGCAAACCTCATACAAGCATAGAAAAATCATATTATATATAATAAGGTATAAATGAATAGATTTAAAAAGATTTTCATCCTGCTGTTCGGCGTAATGGCATGCATGCAGATTCAGGCACAAGATAAAATCGTAAACCCTGACATCTCGTATGCTGGTACACCTCGTACCCTTAAGATTGGTGGTATCAATGTTTCGGGTGTTGAGGGCTACGAAGACTATGTTCTCACAGGTATCTCAGGCCTTAGTGTGGGCGACGAGATTACTGTGCCTGGCGACGAGATTACCAATGCCGTAAAGCGCTACTGGAAACATGGACTTTTCTCGAAGGTGGCTATCGCTGCCGACTCTATCGTAGGTGAGAAGCTTTATCTCCATATCTATCTTGCGGTTCGTCCACGTATCTCTAATATCAACTATGTTGGTTTGAAAAAGAGCGAGCGTGAAGATATGGAGCAGAAGTTGGGTATGGTAAAGGGCACTCAGGTAACTCCGAATATGCTCGATCGTGCCAAGATTCTTGCCAAGAAGTATTTCGATGATAAGGGCTTCAAGAACGCTGATATCCAGATTAACCAGCGCGATGATATTGCCAACAAGGGACAGGTAATCCTGGATGTTGTTGTTGACAAGAAAGAAAAAATCAAGGTACATCAGATAACAATCGATGGAAACGAACAGCTTTCTGACCGCAAGATTAAGGGTGGACTCTTCTCGAAGGGTGCTTTTGCCAAGACTCATGAGGCTGGTAAGTTCGCCTCTTTCTTCAAGTCGAAGAAGTTTACCCCTGAGAGATGGAAGGAAGATAAGCAGAAACTCATCGACAAATATAATGAGTATGGTTTCCGTGATGCTCAGATTCTGGAAGATAGTGTGAGCAACTTCGATGAGAAGCACGTTAATATCTACATCAAGGTAGATGAAGGTAAGAAATACTATATCCGTAACATCTCCTGGGCAGGTAATACCGTTTACTCTTCAGCTTATCTCGAAGCATTGCTCGGCATGAAGAAGGGCGATGTATATAACCAGAAGATATTGGGTAAGCGCCTGAATGAAGATGATGACGCTGTTTCTAACCTCTATTATAATAATGGTTATGTGTTCTCTCGTATCGAACCGACTGAAATCAATATTGATGGCGATTCTATCGATTTGGAGATGCGCGTAACAGAGGGACCTCAGGCTTATCTGAGCCATGTACGTATCAATGGTAATACCCGTCTTTACGAAAACGTAGTGCGCCGTGAACTTCGTACCAAGCCAGGTGACCTTTTCTCTAAAGATGCTCTGATGCGTTCGGCTCGTGAGCTTGCTTCTATGGGACACTTTGATCCTGAGAAGGTTAGCCCGGATGTAAAGCCTAATCCTGAAGATGGTACGGTTGATGTAAACTGGAATCTGGAGCAGAAAAGTAACGACCAGATTGAGTTCTCGCTCGGTTGGGGTCAGACGGGTGTCATCGGACGTGTGGGCTTGAAGCTCAACAACTTCTCTATGGCAAACCTCTTCAACAAAAACAAGGAGCATCGTGGTATCATGCCTATCGGTGATGGTGAAGTGCTGAGTATCGGTGCACAGACCAATGGTACCTACTATCAGAGCTATAACGTAAGCTACTCTACCAACTGGTTTGGCGGTAAGCGCCCTATCCAGTTCAGCGTAGGTGCATACTACAGTAAGAGTACCGACGTGTCAAGCAACTATTACAATAGTGCAGCCATGTACAACTATCAGAGTTACTTATATGGCTATGGTTCTAGTTACTATAACAACTACGAGAATTATTACGATCCAGACAAGTATATCCAGATGGTGGGTGTAAGCCTCGGTTGGGGTAAGCGCCTCCGTTGGCCGGATGATTACTTCACCTTGTCTGTACAGTTGGCTTACCAGCGCTACATGATGAAGAACTGGAGCTATATGTTGATGACCAACGGTAATGCGAACAACTTGAACTTGACCATCGCATTGAACCGAACATCAACCGATAACCAACTCTTCCCACGTCGTGGTTCTGAGGTTGAAGCAAGTGTCAACCTTACTCCGCCATGGAGTGCGTTCGACAACAAGGACTACAAGAATCTTGCCAACGATTCTAAGTCGCCAACCTATTCTGCTGAGCAGCAGGAGAAGTACAGATGGATTGAATACCATAAGTGGAAGTTCAAGGCAAAGACTTATACTGCACTCACAGAGGGTCAGAAGTGCTTCGTATTGATGACCCGTGTAGAACTCGGTTTGCTCGGTTCTTATAACAAGTATAAGAAGAGTCCGTTCGAGACCTACTATGTGGGTGGTGACGGTATGAGTGGATACTCATCATATTATGGTGAGGAAACAATCGGACTCCGCGGTTATGAGAATGGTTCTGTATCTTACAGCCCTACAACCGGTTACTATGCTTATGCATACGACCGCTTCTCATTGGAGCTTCGCTATCCATTCCTCTTAGGTAACACAACCATTTACGGTTTGACCTTCGTAGAGGCTGGTAACGCCTGGTATGAAACCAAGAAGTTCAACCCATTCAGCATGAAACGTAGTGCCGGTGTCGGTGTACGTATCTTCTTGCCTATGGTTGGTCTGATGGGTATTGACTGGGCTTACGGTTTCGATACTGTATGGAATGGTAGCTCATATAAGAAGGGTGGAAGCCAGTTCCACTTCATCTTAGGTCAGGAATTCTAAAAATGGGTTTTATGAAGAAAATAGTATTGATGCTGATGATGGCTGTAGCAGCCATCTCAGCACATGCACAGAAATATGCATTGATAGATATGGAGTACATCTTGAAGAATGTACCCGCTTATGAGCGTGCCAACGAGCAGTTGAATCAGGTAAGCCGCAAATGGCAGGCTGAGGTGGAAGCTCTTAATACGGAGGCAAGCACCATGTATAAGAACTATCAGAACGAGGTAGTGTTCCTTTCTCAGGAGCAGAAGAAGGCTAAGCAGGATGCCATCATGCAGAAAGAGAAGGAGGCTAGCGATTTGAAGAAAAAATATTTTGGTGCAGAAGGCGACCTATATAAGATGCGTGAGGCATTGATGGGACCTATTCAGGAAGAGATTTATACAGCCGTAAAAGAGATTTCAGACCTGCGCGGATATTCGCTTGTTCTCGATAGAGCTAGCAACAGCGGCATCATCTTTGGCTCTCCTAAGATAGATATTAGCAACGAAGTGCTCCAAAAATTAGGTTATTCCAAATAATAATTGTATATTTGCAGCCGGTAAGTGCATGTGCCAATGGTTGGCGGCATGAAAACTTCATTTAGAAATTAATAATTAAAAAGAATAGAACAATGAAAAAGCTTATTTTAATGTTGATGCTCTGTGCACCAATGACTATGATGGCTCAGAAGTTTGGTAAAGTAAATACTCAGCAGATTATGCAGTCTTTGCCAGATGTAGCTAAGGCTAATGGCGAGATGGAAGCTCTCCAGAAGCAGAAGGAGAATGACTTGAAGTCTATGCAGGATGAGTTCCAGCGTAAGGCTGACGAGTATCAAAAGGGTTCCAGCACAATGAACGCTACAGCAAAGCAGCAGAAGGAAACTGAGTTGCAGACTCTCCAGCAGAAAATTCAGCAGGCTTACCAGGATGGTCAGCAGGAGTTGCAGAAGAAGAGCAGCGAACTCATGCAGCCTATCGTAGCAAAGGTACGTACAGCTATCGAGGCTGTAGGCAAGGCTGGCAACTACACCTTCATCTTCGAGGATGGTGCAGCTGTATATACAGGTACTAACGTAGTAGACGTTACTAAGGAAGTACAGGCTAAGATTAAGTAATCAAGGCAAATAACAAAGAATATAGATTGAGGGCAGGCAGAAGTGCTTGCCCTTATTTCTCATTTTCAATAACGAGGTATTTATAAGGTATTCATCATAAACGGTATCACTCATCATGAAAAAGAATCTCTTATTTCTGGCTTTTGCTCTCATCTCTTTGACTGTTTCAGCCCAGCATACAACGCCTGCAGCAAAGGTTCAGCAACAACAGATTGCTGTATCTGCTCCTTTGCATTTTGGCTACTTTAGTTTTGATAAGGTTTTTCATACTATGCCTGGTTACGCTATAGCCAAGCATAATATGGATGAACTCCGTGAGAAATACGATGCAGAAACGAAACGTGTAGAAACTGAGTTTAATGCTAAGTATGAGGAATTTCTTGATGGACAGCGCACTTATGCCAAGACAATCCTAGAGAAACGTCAGGCTGAATTGCGTGAATTGATGGAGAAAAATATTGCCTTCAAGGCTGAGGCTACCCGCCTGTTGCAGCAAGCAGAGAATGATGCTTATGCTCCGCTCAAAGCAAAAATAAACGAGGAAGCCAAAAAGATTGGCAAGCAGAAGGGCTTTGCCTTTATCATCAATACAGACAATAATGCAGCTCCTTATCTCAACGAAGAGATGGGGGAGGATATTACAGCTTTGCTGGAGGAGACTTTAAAATGATGTTGCCTTCTAATCCCGGACCAATCGGTGTCTTTGATTCTGGTTATGGCGGACTGACCATCCTGCATGGGTTGCGCCAGACGATGCCTCAGTATGATTATATGTACTTGGGTGATAACGCTCGTGCTCCTTATGGCTCGCGTTCGTTTGAGGTGGTTTATAAGTTCACACGCCAGGCTGTCCTTAAACTTTTCTCTATGGGGTGCCATCTCGTTATCCTGGGATGTAATACGGCTTCGGCTAAGGCACTACGTTCTTTGCAGCAGCGCGATATTCCTGAGTTGGATCCCACCAGAAGAGTTCTGGGTATTATCCGCCCTACTGCCGAAGTAATTGGTACTATTACCAAGAGTAATCACGTGGGACTTCTAGCTACAGAAGGTACTATTAAAAGCCAAAGTTATAATATGGAAATTTCGAAACTTTGGCCAGAGATTCAGGTGAATGGCGTGGCTTGTCCGCTTTGGGCTGCCATCGTGGAAGCCAATGAAGCAGATAGTCCGGGAGCTGATTATTTCGTAAAGAAACGCATCGACCAGCTGATGCTGAAGGACGCTGATATTGATACCATTATTTTGGGTTGCACGCATTATCCGCTTCTTATGAGCAGCATTGTGAAGAATCTTCCTGATGGCGTAAGAGTGGTTCCGCAAGGACAATATGTAGCAAACAGTCTGAAAGATTATCTGAAACGCCATCCGCAGATGGAACAGATGATTACCAAAACAGGCTCTTGCCGATATCTCACAACAGAGAGTGAGGATAAATTCAAGGAATCTGCACAGATTTTCCTTCATGAACAGGTGGAGGTTACACATGTAGATCTTGAATAGTATTATAGTTAATAATTTATAGTTAATAGTTATGCAAGAAACAAGACAAAACCGTATATCAAGACTTCTCCAGAAGGAGTTGAGTCTTATCTTCCAGTCACAAACTCGCATGATGCATGGTGTGATGGTAAGTGTTACTAAGGTTAGAGTAAGTCCAGATCTCAGTATCTGTACTGCTTACTTGAGTGTGTTCCCTTCTGAAAAAGGAGAGGAGATTTTGAAGAATATCAATGCAAATGAGAAGACGATCCGTTTCGACTTGGGTAAAAAAGTGAGAAACCAGTTACGTATTATTCCAGAACTCCGTTTCTTCCTTGATGATAGTCTCGATTATTTGGAGCACATTGATGAACTCTTGAAAAAGTAAAAGAGTAAGGAAGTAAAAAGACAAGGGAGTTAAGACGGCAATTCTTGACTCCCTATACTGTTATATAAATAAGGTAAGATAGAATTATGAATTTCCCATTCTTTATAGCTCGCAGGTATCTTTTCTCAAAGAAGAGTACGCACGTCATCAACGTCATCAGTTCTATTTCTGTAATAGGAGTGGCGGTAGCTACGATGGCTCTGGTCATCGTTCTGAGTGTTTTTAACGGCTTCCATGACCTGGTAGCTTCACTCTTTACGAGTTTTGACCCACAACTCAAGGTTGTGCCTGTTGAGGGAAAGACTGCACCTGCAGATGATCCTATTCTTACTAAGATTCGTCTTTTGCCGCAGGTAGATGTTGCAACAGAAACCGTAGAAGATCAAGCTCTTGCAATCTATAATGATCATCAGGCTATGGTGAAAATCAAGGGTGTAGATGATAATTTTGCAGAACTTTCTCATATTACAGATATTTTATATGGTGATGGCTCTTTCTCCTTGCATGCTGCCAATCTGGAATATGGAACAGTAGGTATCCGTCTTGCCCAGAATTTAGGCATAGGAGCACAATGGGATGGTTTCCTGAAAATCTATGCTCCTAAAAAGGAAGGACAGCTGGATATGACTAACCCAGGTGATGGCTTTGTTGTTGACTCGCTCAACTCTCCTGGCGTACTTTTTGCCGTTAAACAGGCTAAGTATGATAAAAACTACATCATCACTTCTATTTCATTTGCCCGTAATCTCTTTGGTCAGCAAGGTATGCTCTCTGATTTGGAATTACGCTTGAAACCGGGTAGCAATCTGGATGCTGTAAAGGCTGAGATGCAGCAGATAGCTGGTAATAAATATAAAGTGCTTGACAGATTTGAACAACAGGAAGATACCTTTAAAATTATGTCGATAGAGAAGATGATTGCTTATATCTTCCTGACCTTTATCTTAGTTGTTGCATGTTTCAATATCATCGGGTCGCTTTCTATGCTTATTATTGATAAGAAAAATGATGTAGTGACTCTTCGTAATCTTGGAGCTAACGATAAGCAGATTACCAGAGTATTTCTTTTTGAAGGTAGAATGATAGCTGTGATAGGTGCTGTTATCGGTATTGGATTGGGCTTGCTCCTCTGCTTTTTGCAGCAGCAATATGGATTTGTACGTCTGGGAGATTCTGAAGGCTCCTTTATTGTTGATGCTTATCCGGTAAGTGTCCATTACTCAGATGTTGCCATTATCTTCGTTACTGTAATTGCTGTAGGTTGGCTTGCTGTATGGTATCCTGTAAGAGCGCTGAGTAAAAGGCTGTTGAGTTAAAACCTACAGAATTTCTTATACTTGGGTGCATATACTAAAAGAAATGGCATGAATCTTTCATGGGGATTCATGCCATTTCTTATTCTAATTGATTTTTTATTTTTTCCTGATGAGTGTAAGACCATCGCGTAGTGGTAAGATAACAACCTCTACCCTAGGATCTCTTGCTATTAAATCATTGAAAGCCCGAATGCCTTGAGTCTGGTGGTCTCGGTCGTAGGCAGGATCGATGACGTGACCATCCCAAAGAGTATTGTCTGCAAGGATGTAGCCTCCAGGGTTCAGGATGCTCATAACCATTTCATACGTTTCTATATAGGTACGCTTATCGCCATCAACAAAAGCCATATCGAATTTTACGCCTAGTTGGGGCGCTTCTATGTTGGCATCACCGATGCGGAAGTCAATCTTGTCGGCAACATTCGAACCTTCTATCCAGGGACGGGTAAAATCTTCCATCTCATCATTGATTTCGAAAGTGTAGAGTTTTCCATCTTCCTGTAATCCCTGTGCCAGACAGATAGCACTATAGCCACTAAATGTGCCTACTTCCAGAATATTCTTCGGGCGAATCATCTCTACAAGCATCTTGAGAAGTCTGCCCTGAATATGGCCGCTAGCCATACGTCCATGGATAGTATGTATATTGGTGGCGCGGTAAAGACGATACAGATAATCGCCTTCAGGCTCTATATGCTGGCAGATATATTTGTCTATGAGTTCAGTCTCTGTCATAATCTGATGGATTTAGAGTAACGGAAATCTTACTCTTCTGTTTCTTTCTGTGCTAAAATTCCTGAAATGGCAAGTTCGTAAGAAGCCAGACCGAAACCGCAGATTACGCCCAGGCAAGCACAGGAAATATATGAATGATGGCGGAACTCTTCACGTTTATGCACATTAGAGATGTGTACTTCAACGCAAGGGCATTTCAAACTGCGAATACAATCCTGCAAGGCGATGCTGGTATGAGTATAGGCGCCAGCATTGAGTACTACACCATCATAGGAAAAACCTACTTCCTGCAGCTTGTTGATTAACTCGCCTTCAATGTTGCTCTGAAAGTATTCTATCTCAATATCAGGGAATTTCGCTTTCAGCTTAGGCAGATAACTCTCGAAAGAATTGCTGCCATAAATACCCGGTTCTCTTACACCAAGAAGGTTCAAGTTTGGACCATTAATAATTTGTATCTTCATATTTACTTGATTTTTAATCGTAATCCATATTTTTTTCGTATCTTTGCGGCAGAGATCTTTTGTGTTCTACAGTCTTATGCAAAGACGATGCAAAGATACAATAAATTAAGGAAACTGACAAAAAAATGAGGAATGAAATTATAAAGAACTATATGAGATACCTCAAGTTGGGGCGTAATTTCTCCAAAAATACGTTGGATGCCTATTACCATGACTTGAATTTTCTCTTGGAGTATGCTGATAAGAACAATTTGGTGCTGACGGAAATGAAATTGGAAGACTTGGAGAATTTTTCTGCAAGTTTGCATGATCGTGGTGTTTCTGCTCGTTCGCAAGCTCGGATTTTGAGCGGAATCCGTTCTTTCTACCGGTATCTGGTGCTTGATGATTATATAAAAGACGATCCGACCGAATTACTGGTTTCTCCCCAAATAGGAAAGCATTTGCCGGAGTATTTATCTGTAGAAGAGGTTGACATGCTTGAAGCGGCTATCGATTTGGAAAAATGGGAGGGACAGCGTAATAAGGCGATTATAGAAACCCTGTTCTCCTGTGGCCTTCGCGTTTCGGAACTTGTGAATCTAAAGAAAAGCGATGTGTTTGAAGAAGAAAAGTTTATTAGGGTCATAGGTAAAGGTAACAAGGAACGCATCGTTCCTATTTCTGGTAAGGCTCTGAAAGAAATCAATCTTTGGTATATAGACCGGAATCTGATGACAATCAAGCCAGGTGAGGAAGACTATGTCTTCTTGAATCGTAGAGGTGCTCATCTCACACGCAATATGATACTTATCATGATAAAAAATGCGGCTTATGATGCAGGAATCAAGAAAACCATTTCTCCTCATACTTTACGCCATAGTTTTGCTACAGCCTTGTTGAAAGGTGGAGCCGATCTGAGGGTAATTCAGGCCTTGCTGGGGCATGAAGATATTGGAACCACAGAGATTTATACTCATCTTGAAACTTCAGATTTGCGCAGAGCTATCTTGGAACATCATCCTCGAAATATCAAATATAGTGAAGAAAACCAAGTGCTTGATTCTGATAAAACAGACAAAAGATGCCCGAATAACAGATAAAGCACAAGGAATTGACGTTTTTTATATAGGAATATGACAAAATCTGAAAAAATATGAGTAACTTTGCAGCCGCAAAATAATGAATATCAATAATTAATAGAAATAAAGTAAGAAAATATGGCATATTTGTTTTCATCAGAATCAGTTTCTGAAGGACATCCAGATAAAGTGGCTGATCAGATTTCAGATGCATTGCTTGACCAGTTTTTGGCTTACGATGACCACGCTCATTGCGCCATCGAAACCTTTTGTACTACTGGTCAGGTAGTAATCATGGGTGAGGTTCGCTCTAATGTTTATGTTGATTTGCAGAACATTGCCCGCAAGACTATCAAGAAAATCGGTTATACCAAGAGCGAATATCAGTTTGACGGCGACTCTTGTGGTGTGCTTACTGCTATCCATGAACAGAGTGATGATATTAACCGCGGTGTAAGTCGTGAGGAGGATGATAATCAGGGTGCAGGCGACCAGGGTATGATGTTCGGTTATGCTACAACGGAAACCGAAAATTATATGCCGGTATCACTCGACTTGGCTCAGCTCATCATGCGTGTACTTGCAGATATCCGCAAGGAGGGCAAGGTGATGACTTATCTCCGTCCGGACTCTAAGAGCCAGGTAACTATCGAATACTCAGACGATAATATCCCACAGCGCATCGATACCATCGTAGTTTCTACCCAGCATGATGATTTTATCAAGAAGGCAAATGGTGAGGACGATGATGATGCTATGCTGGCAAAGATTCGTGAGGATGTAATCAATATCCTGATTCCAAGAGTAAAGACTCACCTGAGTGATAAGGTGTTGGCTCTCTTCAATGATGACATCAAGTACTTCGTAAACCCTACAGGTAAGTTCGTGATTGGTGGTCCTCATGGAGATACAGGTCTTACCGGTCGTAAGATCATTGTAGATACTTATGGAGGTAAGGGTGCTCATGGTGGTGGTGCCTTCTCTGGAAAGGATAGCAGTAAGGTTGACCGTTCGGCTGCTTATGCTGCCCGTTATATTGCAAAGAATATGGTTGCAGCCGGCGTTGCAGATGAAATGTTGGTTCAGGTAAGTTATGCTATCGGTGTGGCAGAACCGGTTAGTATCTATGTAAATACTTACGGCAGAAGCCATGTGAATATGACTGACGGCGAGATTGCAAAGAAAATTGCAGAAATGTTTGATCTTCGTCCTAAAGCAATCGAGCGCCAGTTGAAGTTGCGCCAGCCAATGTTCCAGGAAACTGCGGCATATGGACACATGGGACGTAAGAATGAGATAGTAGAGAAAACCTTCACCAGCCGATATCATGAGGCTAAAACTGTGAAGGTAGAACTCTTTACATGGGAAAAATTAGATAAGGTAGACGAAATCAAGAAAGTTTTCGGACTTTAAGGAATGGTGCAACAGGCAGATTCGATACAGACAGATGCCGCACTTGAGGCTGAATCGCAACAGCAAGTGCTCAGGCAACATAGCAGCCAGCTCACACCCAAAGAGGTGTTGAGCTGGCTGCCTAAGAATGCAACGCCAGCTCAGCAGGACTCCATGATTAGGGCACATATCAAGCCCAGTGAGATTCATTGGAGCAAGATGCCGGATACATTACACTTGCCAGGACATAAGGCAGGTAAGAGTTTTAGGGATGTAAGTTTGCCACAATATTATCGTGAGTCATTCTTTTCAAAAGATTCTCTGTTTCATCCGGAATTAAAGGGTGGACGCTTAGGGGTGGCAGGTGATCCTGTTCCCTATACGGTAGCTGGTGATAGCTTTATTACTTCATTGCTGTTGGTCTGTTTTCTCTTGGCTTGTATAGCATTCTCTAAATCTAAGCATTTTGTTATACGCCAGGCAAAAACCTTCTTCCGTACTCCACGTATCGGTACAACAGAGGTGACGGAGACCAGTTCTGAAGTAAGATACCAGTTCTTCTTCGTGTTGCAGACCTGTCTTTTGCTGGCAATCGGGTATTTCATTTATTCGAAAGCATCTATCAGCGATACGTTTATCGTAGACCAATATCAGGTAATCAGTATATATGCTGGTTGTATGGGGGGCTATTTCTTGTTGAAGGCGTTCCTCTATGTGATTTCTGGTTGGGTATTCTTTGAAAAGAAAAAAAATGTACAATGGCTCAAGGCATACTTGTTCCTTATATCATGTCAAGGAGTGGCCTTGTTCCCAATGGTGATGCTTTTGTCGTATTTCGATTTCCCATTGCAAATTGCAGTGATATACACGTTGACTATCCTTGGATTAGTTAAATTGTTGGCTTTTTTGAAGGCTTACATTATCTTTTTTAGAAGAAATGGCGTGTTTCTGCAAATATTTTTGTACTTTTGTGCCCTTGAAGTGATACCCTTGTTCGCTCTTTGGGGTGGACTTGTGTTAATCAGTCATTATTTGAAAATAAACTTTTAAGACAAAATGATAAAGAAAATTTTAGTTTCTCAGCCAAAACCTGCAAGTGAGAAGTCTCCTTACTTCGATATCCAGGCTCAATATGGAGTAGAATGCGTGTTCCGTCCATTCTTTAAGGTAGAGGGGCTCTCTTCTAAAGAATTCCGTCAGCAGAAAATAAATTTGCTTGACTATACTGCAGTCGTATTTACATCTCGTCATGCAGTAGACAACTACTTTAAATTAGCTAAGGAGATGCGTATCACAATTCCTGAAGATATGAAATATTTCTGTGTGATAGAGACTATCGCTCTCTACATCCAAAAGTATGTTCAGTATCGCAAGCGTAAGGTGTTCTTTGGTGATACAGGTAAAATTGATGGGTTGATGGGACAGATGGCTCGCCATAAAACCGAGAAATATCTGGTACCATTAAGCAGTGTTCATAATGATGATATTGCCAACTTGCTTGATGAGAAAAAACTCAATCATACAGAATGTGTCATGTATCGTACTGTAAGCAATGATTTCTCTGAAGAGGAAATCAAGAACTTCGATTATGATATGATGCTTTTCTTTAGCCCAACAGGTGTAAAGGCTCTGAAGAAGAATTTCCCTAATTTTGAACAAGGGAATATCGCTGTTGGCGCTTTTGGTCCTGCTACAGCAAAAACGGTTGAAGATGAGGGCTTACGCCTTGATCTGGAGGCTCCTAATAAAGTTTTTCCATCTATGACAGGTGCCTTGGCAGATTATCTGAAACGTCATAATAAATAGGAAATATTTAATAGAATAGATATGTCAACAGACAGAAATAAAACATTCGGAAAGAAAGAGCATCTATGTAAACTGACACTTATAGAACAGCTCTTTGGAGGTGGTGCTAAAGCAATGACGGCATGGCCTATGAGAATGGTGTTTCTTCTTGTTGACAAGAAAGATGAGCAAGCACCTTCTGTTCAAGTTCTTATCAGTGTATCAAAGCGTTATTTTAAGCACGCAGTAAAGCGCAATCGGGTAAAGCGACAGATACGTGAAGCTTTTCGTTATCAAAAACAAGAGCTGGAGACTTGTATGCAGAATTATGTTGGAAAACAATTGCTTGTGGCTTTTGTTTGGCAAACAGAACAATTGCAGCCTTCAAAGCTGGTTTCAACCAAAATGACTAAACTTTTGGATAGATTGGTTGATAATATCAAGGAGATGCAATCTGAAACAGTCATGAAAGAGAGCAGTTTATGATGAAGATTCTCTTTATGATAGCACATGGCATGAGAAAGGTGTTGGTATGGATTCTTATACTGCCGATATTGTTTTATCAGAAGTGTATTACTCCTTATACGCCACCTTCTTGTCGCTTTCAGCCCACTTGCTCAGAGTATGCGAGACAAGCCATCCTGAAGCATGGTCCCTTTAAGGGACTGGCTTTGGCTGTTTGGCGCATCTTAAGATGCAATCCTTGGGGTGGTTCGGGTTATGATCCCGTACCGTAAGTTTCCGACTGTATTGTTGGGCCCCTTATACATATTATATAATATAATAAAAAATCATATTCTATGGCAAAAAATTTTGTTGAAGAATTGAAATGGCGTGGTATGCTGGCGCAGATAATGCCAGGTACTGAGGAATATCTCAACACCCACATGGTGTCTGCCTATCTCGGAACCGACCCTACTGCAGACTCTCTGCACATCGGTCACCTTTGTGGTATCATGATGTTGCGCCACTTGCAGCGTTGTGGCCATAAGCCTTATCTCCTCGTCGGCGGTGCCACGGGTATGATTGGCGACCCTTCTGGCAAGAGCCAGGAGCGCAATCTTCTCGATTCAGAGACTCTCTATCATAACCAGGAAGCTATCAAGAAGCAGGTATCTAAGTTCCTCGACTTCGATGGCAATGAGCCTAACAAGGCGGAGTTGGTGAACAACTACGACTGGATGAAGGACTTCACCTTCCTCGATTTCGCTCGTGTGGTTGGTAAGCATATCACTGTAAACTACATGATGGCGAAGGATAGCGTGCAGAAGCGCTTGAACGGTGAGGCTCGCGACGGCTTGTCTTTCACTGAGTTCACCTATCAGTTGCTCCAGGGCTACGACTTCCTCTATCAGTATGAGAAGTATGGTGTTCGTCTCCAGTTGGGTGGTAACGACCAGTGGGGTAACATGACTACCGGTACTGAGCTGATTCACCGTACATTGGGTAACGATGCAGAGTGCTTCTGCCTCACTTGCCCATTGATTACCAAGGCAGACGGTAAGAAGTTCGGTAAGACAGAGAGCGGTAACATCTGGTTGGACCGTAATCGCACTACTCCTTACGCTTTCTACCAGTTCTGGTTGAACGTAAGCGATGACGATGCCGAGAAGTACATCAAGATCTTTACTGACCTTGACAAGGAGACTATTGATGCCCTCGTAGAGGAGCACAAGCAGGACCCAGGCCGCCGTGTACTTCAGAAGCGTTTGGCTGAGGAGGTTACCATAATGGTTCATTCTCAGGAGGATTTGGATATGGCTATCGCAGCCAGCAACATCCTCTTCGGTAAGGCTACCAAGGAGAACTTGGCACAGCTCGATGAGGCTACATTGAACGATGTATTTGCCAATGTACCTCACTACGATCTCGACAAGAACTTGCTCGGTGGTACAGCTGTTGACCTCTTCAACCAGGAAGGTATGCAGATCTTCCCAAGTAAGAGCGAGATGCGTAAGCTCGTTAAGGGTGGTGGCGTTTCACTCAACAAGGAGAAACTCGCTGCTTTCGATCAGGTTGTAACTGCTGATGACCTGATTGACGGTAAGTATCTTTTGGTTCAGAAAGGTAAGAAGAACTACTTCTTGATTACTGTTAAGTAATCGTTAAAAGTATTGAAAATATTTGGTAGTGGAGAAAAAATCCACTACCTTTGTAGCCGATTTGCTTGTCCTATGGTGTAATGGTAGCACTACAGTTTTTGGTTCTGTCAGTGGTGGTTCGAATCCGCCTGGGACAACAGGTCATAAATAACCCTTCAAGTCTTTGCGGATTTGGAGGGTTATTTTGTTATATAAGAGTTTAGTTTAGATAGAGAAAGTTTATGCAAGAGATAGACTTGATATTTCAGCAGTATTATCGTCCGCTATGTCTTTATGCCACTCATTATCTGCATGATATCGATGAGGCTGAAGACGTGGTGCAGGATTGTTTTGTGAAATTGATAAGTAGAAGTATCATGCCGGAAAACATCAAGGCTTTCTTATATACCTCTGTGCGCAATGCCAGCATCGACCGGTTGCGCCGCCAGTCTCCGATAGATACGGAGATTTCTCCTACCGATTTATGTGTCGTGATTTCTGATGACCAGGCACAGGAAAGTTCTTTCCGGGAGGCAAAACTGTGGACGGCTATCGAGCTATTACCCGAACGATGCAGGGAAATCTTCCTGATGAGCAAGCGTGACGGAATGACTTATCGGGAGATAGCTGAAGAACTGAACCTGTCGGAAAAGACCGTGGAGCATCAGATTTCCAAGGCTTTAAAGACCTTACGAGGCAAGAAAGATGATTTTCTTGCAGATTTTTTCTATATTTTACCTTTCATCCATGGGGGTATTCTGTAATTCTTGCGTTATAGCAATAAAAGAATGAATAAAAGTACAGTTATGAAAGGTAAAGAGATTATTTTTGCGCTCTCAATTCTAGCCTTGCCAGCTCCAACGTTGGCAGGTACGCCGAAGATGATGGTAGAGGCTCAGACTTCTACCACCATCCGTCAGCAGATGGATTGGCTGCACCGCATCAGGAAAATCAACTTCGTCTATGATTCATCGCTTGATGGGGAATTGAACATCAAGTATCATGGACCAGATATCCAGCATCTTCCGGTGAAGAAGGCACTGAAGGTGCTTTTCGAGAAAACTCATATTCTATATAATATCAATGCGAACTATGTGATATTGAAGCGAAAACCCGTACAACAAATATCAACATCTTACACGAATATCAATCACAAAGTTCAGCAGGTTCAGCGTCGCCACACTCTCAGCGGATACGTCCGTGACGAGAGTGGCGAATCGCTGATTAATGCCACCATCTATGATCTGACGGATGGCATTGGTACAACGACCAATGAATATGGTTTCTTTTCGCTTACCCTGCCCGAAGGCGAGCACCAGCTTCGCTTTTCGTATGTGGGCTATGCCGACAAGGTAGAGAAGCTGAATCTCTCGAAAGATATGCATCATAATATGGCACTCCGCGTTGATGGTAAACTGCCTGAGGTGGTGGTAGATGGCGACTTGAACTCTCCGCTTCTGACCACGCAAACCGGCAAGCGCTCCTTTTCGAACAAGGATATCAAGACAGAGTTTGCCCTGATGTCTTCGCCGGATGTGGTGAAGACCCTGCAGCGTGTGAGTGGAGTGGCAGAAGGACAGGAGTTGGCAAGCGGACTCTATGTGCATGGTGGCAATGGCGATGAGAACCTTTATCTGATAGATGGTACTCCGCTTTATGATACGAATCATGCGCTGGGGCTTTTCTCCAGTTTCAATGCCGATGTGGTGAAGAATGTGGATTTCTACAAGAGCGGCTTTCCTGCACGATATGGTGGAAGATTGTCGTCGGTGGTGGATGTGCGTACTGCCGATGGAAACATGAATCAGTTTCATGGTGCCTATCGCATCGGACTGCTCGATGCCAGTGTGCAGTTTGAGGGACCTATCCGGAAAGGCAAGACCTCTTATAATATAGGTATGCGCCGTTCCTGGATGGATTTGCTGTCCCGTCCCTTGACCAAGGCTTTCTCTGATCCAGACGATAAACTCTCGATAGGTTATTACTTCATGGACCTGAATGCCAAGGTAACCCATCGTTTCAACGACCGTTCGAAGATAGACTTGAGTCTCTATCACGGAAAAGACAGCTGGGATGTGAAGGATGATTTTGATCAAAGTAAGGCAGATGGGTATCAACCCAACCAAAGCTATGACAAGGACTTGACGAAGTCGCAGCTGGATTGGGGAAACTTTAATGTAGCACTCAACTGGAACTACCTGTTCTCTCCGAAGCTCTTTTCAAACATTACAGCGGTGTATTCCCATAATCGTTCCAAGTTGTATTCCTTTGATGATGATCGTTATATCAATCCTTCGGGAGAGAATGCCACTTCTGTCACTCACTTGGAGCATGGTTATACCTCAACGATTTATGATGCGGGCTATCGTCTGGCATTCGATTACCGTCCGAACCCTCGTCATCATTTCCGTTTTGGAAGCGACTATACGATGCATCTCTTTCGCCCCCAGACAGCTATGCAATTGGATTATACTGGATATGAGGGAAATGCATCAGCCCAAGTTGATACCATCCGAATGAATAGTAGTAATCGTCATGTGGCGCATGAGTGGACGGTATACGCAGAGGATGAAATCAATATCAACCGCAACTGGAGTATGAATGTTGGCTTCAATATGGGCCTTTTTCATATCAGTAACAAGAACTTCTTGAATATCGACCCACGTTTTGCCCTGAAATATCAACTGAGCAATGAGGTGTCGCTGAAGGCTTCCTTTACTCAGATGACCCAGTATGTGCATAAGGTCTCTAACAGCTACTTGTCCTTGCCTACGGATTATTGGGTACCGACTACCCGAAATCTGAAGCCAATGCGTTCTTATCAGTTTGCGGCAGGAATCTATGCCCAGCCCAACCGCCATTGGCTTCTGTCGCTCGAAGGGTATTACAAGTTGTCCAAGCATCTGCTTCAATACAGCAGTTGGGTAGGCATAGAGCCGCCTGCTGAGCATTGGGATTCGCAAGTGATGGATGGCAAAGGGCTCTTCTATGGCGTTGAGGCTGATGCCACTTATCGCACCAATCATCTGACTTTGAGTGGTTCTTATACGCTCTCTTGGAACAAGCGAAAGTATGATGACTTCTATCAGGATTGGTATTACGACAAGTATGATAACCGCCATAAGCTGAATCTGTACTTGCGGTATGCGTTCAACAAGAAGGTGAGTTGCTTTGCGGTCTGGAACTATCACACGGGCAATCATGCCACGGTGCCAACCCAGTTGGCGGCATTGCCAAGCTTGCCAGATCAAGAAGGCAAGTATTACAGGAATTGGTGGAATTCCGCCTCTTATGTCTATGCCATCCCCAATAATTTGACGCTTCCAGCTTATCATCGCTTGGACTTGGGATTCGATTTCCGTCATGTCACCAAGCATGGACATGAGCGCATTTGGAATTTGAGCATCTATAATGCTTATTGCCATCTCAACTCGATGTACGTCAAGGTGGACTATAATGGGGTTACGCAGCAGTTTGAGGCGAAAAACAAGGGATTTATTCCAATAATACCTTCATTTAGCTATACTATCAAGTTTTAAAACAAAAGAAATTTCATTGGATATGAATACAAATCATAGAAGAATAAAAATCAATGTAAGTTGGAGATGGGGACTGTTCTTCTGTTTGATGAGCGTGGTCTTTTCTTCTTGCATAGATGATTTTGATGTGAAGAAGCTGCAAGATACTCCCCGATTGGTACTTTATTGTTTTCCTACGGTGGGAGACACCACACTTATCGTTGTAACGAAAAGCTTGCCCGTTTCTTCTTTCAAAGGAGATATAGATACCCAATCACGTTTAACCGTGGATGCAAGTGTCGTATATAAGGTAAATGGAATGCCACAGGAGGTGAAACGTATCGAAAACATAAAGGAAGCGCAGTCCTTTTCTCAAGTTTCCGATAGTTGGTCTCTTTCTACCCTAATAGGACAGTATTATGCCGTAGGAAAGCAGAAGGCTGGAGATAAGATTGAGGTCCAGGTATCGGCAGATGGTCTCTCCGAGGTTTCTGCTTCGACTTCCATTCCCGAGAAGGTTGATGTAAATATAGGTGACATCCATTTGAAAGAGAAATCGTCGGATCATGATGTTTATTTCTCGGTAGATAAGTTGGAAGCGACTTTTAGTGACCCTGCTTCAACCACGGATTATTATTCTGTGAAGGTAACTCGCAAGCAGAAATATGGAAACTTGAAAGGTGTTCCCAAAGAAGGCAATAGATGGCAATATGATGTTTATGCTAATAATTACCAAGATTACCTTAATTATTTGGGTAGGGAGGATGAATATGAATGGTGTTTTGATAGTTTGGCATCAAATATTGTTTGGCCTGAGATGGTGACCACCAGTGAGCCATTGATTAACAAGAAGTCAGAGTTGGATGATGATTTCGGCTTTGACGAATACAAATACTTTGATGATGTTTATATCTTCAATGACCGGACGATAAATGGACAGACCTATACGATGCATTTGGAAGTGAACAGTAATGATTCTTATTGGCACACGTATGATGGTTGGGACCGTTTGTTTGGCTTTACTTATAATGTACAACTTTGCAAGGTTACTCCAGAGTACTATCGCTTCTTGAAGAGCATTAACGATGCGCAGAGCAATAGTTGGGCGGACGCTGGATTGATGCAGGTGACACCTACTTATTCGAACGTAAAAGGTGGTTTCGGTGTAGTGGCAGGATTTAATGTCTGTGAAGCTTCGAAGTATATCGCCCCATTGCCATCGGCACCATCGGATAATCAAGGCGGAATATATACCAAATAAAAAAGTGAGGAGTATGAAAAGAAGTCTTTTTATCATTTTAGGTACCTTGTGCTTTGCCATTGCCGGCAAGGCACAGATTACAGGACAATTTTAAACGAAGAAAGGGATTCTATGATGAAGATCAACAAGAATGAACAGAATTTTGTGCTGAAGTATTTTCAGCCGGGCAAGCTGGATACCCGGAAGGCTTTGCAGAAAGTGAAGGCTCGGGTTGGCATTGCTGATGAAGAGGTTTCGCATGCTGCAACTGTATCTTTACGCATGCGTCGCATCCGCTGGATAGCTGTGGCTGCATCTATTCTGGTACTTTTCACCATAGGAGCCTATACGCTTTTGCAGCCAAAGACGGTGACGCTTTCTGCTGAATCGGAAGTAATGGCGTATCATCTGCCTGATGGAACGAAGGTTTCGTTGATGCCTCATTCTACTCTTTCCTATCAGGAAGATGATTGCAGAAAGGTGGAGATGAGGGGCTGCATCTATTATCAGGTGAAGCATGATGAACAGCATCCTTTCGATGTGATGGGAGAGCATGGACACGTAAGAGTGCTCGGTACCCGGTTTATGGTGGATGAAAGAACGGATGCTCCCGAAGTGATGGTAACTAGCGGAAAGGTGCTTTTCACAGCTCGTAACTCTGAAGAGGGTGTCTTCCTGATTAAAGGCAAGCGGGCACGTCTATTGAAAGGGGCTGCCCAACCTAAGTTGTTGGCAGATTATGATATCAATGATGTGGCATGGGCTACCCATCGCCTGCATTTCGACAATACTCCATTATCAGAAGTATTGGAGGATCTTTCTAAATTATCAGGCACAAGCTATACTGCTTCTGATGAGAGCAAGCGTCTGACGGGTGATTTTGATACGAATTCCATCCCACAGGTCATCCAAGTAATAGAAGAAACATTGGGTGTTCAGATAAGATAAGTGTGTGAATAAAACATCGTAAAAAGGGACAAACTTAGGAAAAGTAGTCAATAAAATGAGAAAATAAGTAAAAAGGGTGCATCTTTCGTATTGATTTAGGGTGATATTCAAAATTATTTTGTATCTTTGCCCTCGTAACAAATCAAACAATTTATAAAAAATAAAAGTATGGACTTTAACAAACTATTCTCATTGGAGGGTAAGGTTGCCCTCGTAACAGGTGCCGCATACGGTATCGGTTTCGCTATTGCTGAGGCTTATGCCAAGGCTGGTGCTAAGATTGCTTTCAATTGCCGTAGCCAGCACCACATGGATCAGGCTCTTGCAGATTACAAAGCAAAGGGTATTGAGGCAAAGGGTTATATCTGTGATGTAACAGATGAGGAACAGGTGAAAAACATGGTAGCTGACATCGAGAAGGAACTTGGTGTTATTGATATTTTGGTAAACAACGCAGGTATTATCAAGCGTATTCCTATGACAGAGATGTCTGTAGATGACTTTAAGCAGGTTGTTGACATTGACCTCACTGCACCTTTCATCGTATCTAAGGCAGTTATCCCTGGTATGATCAAGAAGGGGCATGGTAAGATTATCAACATCTGTTCTATGATGAGCGAGTTGGGCCGTGAGACTGTTTCTGCATACGCAGCTGCCAAGGGTGGCTTGAAGATGTTGACACGTAACATCTGCTCAGAGTATGGTGAGTACAACATCCAGTGCAATGGCTTGGGCCCTGGTTACATCGCAACTCCTCAGACAGCACCTCTCCGTGAGTGTCAGGCTGATGGTAGCCGTCATCCATTCGACAGCTTCATTTGTGCAAAGACTCCTGCTGGTCGCTGGTTGGAACCAGAAGAGTTGGCAGGTCCTGCAGTTTTCTTGGCTTCAGATGCTTCTAATGCAGTGAATGGTCACATTCTCTATGTAGATGGTGGTATCTTGGCATATATCGGAAAGCAGCCAAAATAAAGGATCAAAACATGAAGATTTAAGTTTGAATAAACTTGAATAGAATAAAAAAATATAGGGCAGCCATAAAGGACTGCCCTATATTTGTAATTAAAATAATCTTTACAATTATTTGTTGATTGCATCTGCAAGCTCAGCACCAGCCTTGAACTTAGCAACCTTTTTAGCTGCAATCTGGATCTTCTCCTTAGTAGCTGGATTGATACCCTCACGAGCAGGACGCTCGTTAATGCTGAATGTACCGAAACCTACCAACTGGATCTTGTCACCTGCAATGAGGGCTTCCTTCAATGCGTTTGTTGTAGCTTCAAGAGCGGCCTTAGCCTGTGCCTTTGTAATCTCAGCACCTGCTGCAATCTTGTCAATCAATTCTGTCTTGTTCATAATTTTTCGTTATTAAATGAATAATATTGTTGTTTCTTAGTTGAATTCGTTTACAAATATAGCTTTTTCTTGCGAAAGTTCAAATAAAAAAAGCAGAAAAGTGATGAAATTATTGAAATTTAAGTGTAATAAGTCTATTTTTTGGTGTTTTCACGGATATTTTTCGTAATTTTGTCGCCAAAATACAAATATTAGTAAGATTATTAAACTGTTTATAGAAATAAAGTTATGCGCAATATTCCAATTGTAACAAAGAATTTGCTGATAGTGAATGTGGTAGCATTCCTGGCTTGCATGCTGATGGATAAGAGTATGGGTGGCGGTTCTGGCCTGACAGATATGTTTGGGCTTCATTTCTTCCTGGCATCCGATTTCCATATTTATCAGTTAGTTACCTACATGTTTATGCATGGTGGTTTCCAGCATATTCTCTTTAATATGTTTGCCTTATGGATGTTTGGCTGTGTGGTTGAAAGAGTTTGGGGACCAAAGAAATTCCTTTTTTATTACATAGTGTGTGGAGTGGGAGCAGGTTTGTTCCAGGAAGCTGCACAGTATATTACCTATGTGGCAAAGGATATGGCAGCTTATGATTATGTTAGTGTTAATGGAGCCAGAATAACAATGGAGCAATATCTGAACCTATGGACTACCGTGGGTGCTTCAGGAGCTATTTATGCCATATTGCTTGCCTTTGGTATGATTTATCCAAACGAGCGTCTCTTCATTTTCCCGTTGCCAGTTCCTATTAAAGCTAAATTCTTCGTGATAGGCTATGCTGTCATAGAATTGGTTTCAACATTCTCTCTCTCTGATGACGGTGTGGCTCATATTGCCCATTTGGGAGGTATGGTCTTTGGATTCTTCCTGATCCGTTATTGGCGTAAGCAGATTGGTAATGGTTACTATCAGTCTAATTCTGCTGATGCATTCGATAAGTTGAAAGGTATGTTCGGCGGAAAGCGTCGGGCAGGTAGAACGCATTTTACTTATACCAAGAATGAATCTTATAATCCGACTTATGAACAGGATGCTGAATGTAAGACCAATGAAAAGGTCGTATCTCAGGAAGAGATAGATAGGATCTTGGATAAGATAAGGAAAAGCGGTTATGATAGCTTGACTCAGAGTGAAAAGCAGATGCTCTTTGATCAGAGTAATAAGTAGGAAACTATGTTTAAAGGATTTAAGGAATTTACATATAAGATGGTAGCTGGTGCTAATGTGGCAACTATCATCATCATGTTGCTGGTGGGCTTTTCTGACTTCTTTCAGCCGGAAAAGTTCGCCGCATTGGCTAATCTTGGCTTACTTTTCCCGGTTTTTCTTATAGTTAACTTAGGCTTTTTGCTTTTCTGGTTGCTCTTCCGGTCTAAGTATGCCATTATTCCATTCTTAGGCTTCTTGATCTGTTTTGTTCCTGTCCGCAAGTATATGCCAATCAACTTTTCTGGCGAAACTCCAAAAGGTTGTATCAAAGTTCTATCATATAATACCTGGAATTTTGGTGCACAGACAGAGGATGCCGAAGGAACTAATATTTGTATTGCTTATCTGCAGGAGCAGGATGCTGATATTGTTTGTCTGCAGGAAGCATGTCCTACTTCCCGGAATATTGAACAGATAGATAGCATGCTCAAGCCGATGTATGCTTTTCAGGATACAACGATGCACGTGAATGGCGGAAACTGTCTTATGTTGCTCAGTAAATACCCCATTCTTTCGAAAGAGCGAATTCCTTATGAATCGAAAGGAAACATGAGTGTAGCGTATCGTCTGAAAGTGAAAGATAGAGAGGTCCTTCTCATCAATAATCATTTGGAAACTACCGGCTTAAGTTTAGAGGACAGACGCCAGTTCAAGAATCTGGTTATCGGAAAATTGCAGGTTGATACTGCAGAAGAAACGTCCAAACTGCTCGTTGTAAAACTTGCCGAGGCAACAAAGAAACGGGCTCCGGAGGCTGAGGCTGTAGCAAAATACATTCAGCAGCATAAAGAACAGAGTATTATTTTGTGCGGTGACTTTAATGATGGTCCTATCTCTTATGCTCATCGAACGATAGCTAAAGATTTGACGGATTGCTACATTGCAAGTGGTAACGGACCGGGTATCAGCTATCATCATGGAGGCTTTTTTGTTCGCATTGACAATATCATGTGTTCAGACGATTGGGAGCCTTATGAATGCAAAGTTGATGATAAAATCGCCGTTTCAGACCACTATCCTATCATTTGTAAGCTAAAAATGCGCCCTAAAAAGCAAAAATAGAGCAAATTATTCTTATATAAGAAAAAAAATGCTTATTTTTGCACAACTTTATGGAGGTTTTTGAAAGAATCCCTAAAAGCAATTGAAAAGAAACAAATAATTAATAACAATAAATAGAAATGCAAAACAAAGGAATTGTAATTTGTGTAGCCGTCTTACTGACACTCGCAAGTATCTTCTATTTGTCATTCTCGTTTGCCACACGTTACTATGACAGCGAGGCTGCAAAGATTAAAGATCCTATTGCTCAGCAGGATTATAAGGATTCTGTTAAGTACTTAGGTGTTTATTCTTACCAGAACTGCTTGGAGACTCAGATTGGTCTTGGACTTGACCTTAAGGGCGGTATGAATGTAATTCTTGAGATTTCTGTACCTGATGTACTTGAAAACCTTGCCGATCATAAGACCGACGCTGGTTTTACCAATGCCATGAAGGAAGCTAGAGCTCAGGAAGAAGCTAACGGTGGTGACTTCGTGTCACTTTTCATTAACGCTTATCATAAGAGCGCACCAGGTCATAAACTCGCAGAAGTATTCGCTACCCAGCAGTTGCAGGGCAAGGTTTCTCCTCAGAGCAGCGACGCAGAGGTAGAGAAGGCTATCCGCGCTTCTGTACAGGATGCTATCGACAACTCTTTCAATGTTGTCCGCACCCGTATCGATAAGTTCGGTGTTGTACAGCCTAACATCCAGAAGTTGGAAGGTCAGCAGGGTCGTATTATGGTAGAAATGCCAGGTATCAGCCAGCCAGAGCGTATGCGTAAGATGCTCCAGGGTAGTGCTAACCTTGAGTTCTGGGAGACATACAACTCTGAGGAAATCGCTCCTTATCTCCAGCAGCTTGATACCCGTATCGCAAATGGTGATAATGGTGAGGAGAAGAACGATACAGTTGCAGCAGATTCTGCAGCAGCTAAGAAGGTAGTTGCTAAGGCTGAACCTAAGAAGGCTGAGGCTAAGTTCTCTATCAAGAAGAAGGACGATGCTGCAAGCAAGGTAGGCGAGGATGCTCAGAATGCTGCTGCTATCAAGGCTCACCCATTGTTGGCTCGTTTGCAGCTCGGTGGTGGTTTGAGCACTGTTGGTTATGCTAGTGTTCGCGATACAGCTGCTATCAACAAGATTATCTACTCTGCTGTGGCTAAGCGCGTTTTGCCATCAGACTTGCGTCTGCTTTGGAGTGCTAAGCCAGCTGATAACCTGAAGGTTAAGAATATCTTCGAGCTTCACGCCTTGAAGGTTACTACCACTACAGGTCGTGCTCCTTTGGAGGGTGATGTAATTACCGATGCTAAGGACGAGTTCGACCAGATGGGTTCACCTGTTGTTAGTATGAAGATGAATACTGAGGGCGCACGTAAGTGGGCTCAGATGACAAAGGCTAACGTAGGTAAGGCTATTGCTATCGTTCTGGATGGCGTAGTTTACTCTGCTCCTCGCGTAAACGGCGAGATTGATGGTGGTAGCTCTCAGATTTCCGGTAACTTCACTATCGAGGATACCAAGGACTTGGCTAACACATTGAAGTCTGGTCGTATGCCAGCTCCTGCACGTATCGTTCAGGAGGAGGTTGTAGGTCCTACACTCGGTGCACAGTCTATCCAGATGGGTATTGTATCATTCGTTGTAGCTTTCGTACTCCTGATGGTTTACATGGTGATGATGTACAACATCATTCCTGGTATGATGGCTAACCTGGCATTGCTCGTCAACGTATTCTTCACGCTGGGTATTCTGACGTCCTTCCAGGCAGCCTTGACATTGCCAGGTCTTGCCGGTATGGTCTTGTCTCTGGGTACTGCCGTGGATGCCAACGTGCTTATCTATGAGCGTATCAAGGAGGAGCTCCGCTCCGGTAAAGGTATGAAGCAGGCTGTAGCTGCCGGTTATGGCAATGCCTTCTCTGCTATCTTCGACTCTAACTTGACATCTTTGATTACTGGTGTTATCCTGTTGACTACCGGTACAGGTCCTATCCGTGGTTTCGCTACTACATGGATCATCGGTATCGTAGTTTCATTCTTCACTGCTGTGTTCCTGACTCGTCTGGTTTACGACTATAAGTTGAACCACGATAAGTGGATGCACTGCAAGTTTGATACTCCAGTTTCTCACAACCTGATGCAGGGTAAGAAGTACAAGTTTATGTCTATGTACAAGACTACCTTCACCGTTGCCATCGTAGCAGCTGTGGTATTCATCGGTAGCTTCTTTGTTCGTGGCTTGAGTAAGAGTATCGACTTCACTGGTGGTCGTAACTATGTAGTACAGTTCGAGAATCCTGTAGAGCCTGAGCAGATCCGTACTGTTCTTGGTGATGCATTCGTCAATGCAGATGGTTCAAAGGCAACTACTGGTGCTATCGCTATCGGTACAGATGGCAAGACCATCCGTGTATCTACCAACTATATGATTGAGAGCAACAGTCCAACTGTTGACGATGAGGCTGAGACTATCCTTTACAATGCCTTGAAGAAGGCTAACCTGGTTTCTCAGAAGAGTGTTGAGGCATTCAAGAATCCAGATGTTCGTCAGGGTGGTTCTATCATCAGTAGTACAAAGGTAGGTCCTTCTGTGGCTAAGGATATCACTATGGGTGCTATCTATAGTGTGCTCTTCGCCTTGATTGCTATCTTCCTCTACATCCTGGTACGTTTCCGCAACGTGGCCTTCTCTGTAGGTTCTACTGTAGCTTTGGCATTTGATGCCTTGACAGTAATCGGTTTCTACTCACTCCTGTGGGGTCTCGTTCCATTCTCATTGGAGATTGACCAGACCTTCATCGGTGCTATCCTGACCGTGGTAGGTTACTCTATCAACGATAAGGTGGTTGTATTCGACCGTATCCGTGAGAACTTGAAGTTGCATCCTAAGGGCGACCGTCAGCAGCTCTTCAATGCATCTATCAATGAGACATTGGCTCGTACCATCAATACATCTACATCTACATTGCTCGTGTTGCTCTGTATCTTCATCCTCGGTGGTGACAGCATCCGCAGCTTCTCATTCGCAATGATTCTGGGTGTTGTATTCGGTACATTGTCATCTATCTTCATTGCATCTCCAATGGCTTACATCGTTCTTGGTCGTAAGATTAAGGAAGAGCCAGCTGAGGAGGTTGCAGAAGTTAAGTAATCAGAAACTCTTCATTCTTTCTCTGTCCGATGTATGTCGGATAGAGAAAGATACTGGAAAGAATATAAAAATAATAAAGGTCGCTTCCTGATTGTCAGGAGCGACCTTTATTGTTTTATCATCTCTGGAATGATAAGGAAAGTACGTGGTCCCACCGAGAATCGAACTCGGATCAAAGGTTTAGGAAACCTCCGTTCTATCCGTTAAACTATAGGACCATTGTAAACCGACTGCAAAGATACATCAAATCGTTGACAATACAAAATAAAATGTTATGTTTTTCACTCTCATCTTATCAAGTTTCCTCACTTTTGTGGAGTTGAACTGCGAAAACCTCTTCGATACGAGGCATGATTCGCTGAAGAATGACTATGAATTCCTGCCACAGAGCAGTTACAAGTGGACGCCTTATCGCTATTGGCGCAAGCTGGCAAATCTTTCCAAGACTATAGTAGCTTTGGGTTATGAAGATTTGGCGCTTGTTGGTACCGCCTCCCCAGATAATCCTTCAAGACCCTCGGAGAAGTCCTGGCATGTTCCCGATTTTGTGGCGCTTTGCGAAGTGGAGAACGATAGTGTGCTGTTTGATTTAACCCGGCGTTCAGCTCTTCGCGGTGTGAATTATGATTATGTGATGACCGATTCGCCCGATGAACGAGGCATAGATGTGGCTTTGCTTTATCAGCCATCTTCTTTTGCGCTTATACAGTTCCGGTCCATCCGCATCAAGCCGCTGCCTGATACTCGTCCTACGAGAGATATTCTCTACGCTTCGGGGCGGATTATGAATGATGATACGCTCCATGTCTTTGTATTGCATGCGCCTAGCCGTCGTGGCGGCGAACAGGTTTCGCGTCCCTACCGCCTGCAGGTAGCCAGCCAGCTGGTTTCTGCTGTAGATTCTATCTATGCGCTCAATGATAGTGCAAGGATTATCGTAGCCGGCGATTTCAACGATTATTCCGATTCTCCGGCTCTTCGTTATCTTTATCAGCATCACCTTATTAATATATCTGTTGGCGTCAAAGGCTCTCATGGTGCCAAGGCTACTTATCGCTGGCATGGAGATTGGCGAAGTCTTGACCAGATTCTCTTCAGTCCTTCGCTTTCCCGGCTTAAGATGAGTTGTCAGATAGGAGATTTGCCATTCCTCTTAGAAGATGATGAGAAATATGGCGGAAAGAAACCTTTCCGCACCTATATCGGTCCACGATATTTGGGTGGATACAGCGATCATCTTCCGCTTGTTGCCAAGTTTAAGATAGAGGGTGGATATGAATAAAAAAACAGGTATGCCCAGATTTTACTGAACATACCTGTCTGTATATTAGTGAGATTTTTTCTCTTCTGCCTGATTATCCGTAGATAACCTTACCATTCTCATCCTCATAAGGAGTTATATCCTTAGCATACTGGTTCATGGCACGGAGGCTCATACCCATTGATGAGAAACCACCATCGTGGAAGAGGTTCTGCATGGTTACCTTGCGGGTGAAGTCAGAGAACATCATCACGCAGTAGTTAGCGCAATCCTCAGCTACGGCGTTTCCAAGTGGAGACATCTTGTCGGCGAAGTCCATCATATTCTCGATATCCTTGATACCCTTACCTGCTGTTGTAGCTGTAGGGCTCTGAGAGATGGTGTTGATGCGCACATGCTTCTCACGACCATAGATGTAACCGAAGCTGCGGGCGATACTTTCGAGCATGCTCTTGGCATCAGCCATATCGTTGTAACCGAAGAATGTACGCTGAGAAGCTACGTATGTGAGAGCTACTACAGAACCCCACTCGTTGATAGCATCCAACTTCTTGGCTACCTGCAACATCTTATGGAAAGAGATAGCAGAGATGTCCAATGTCTTGTTCAGGAAGTTGTAGTCGAGGTCATCGTATGTACGATGCTTGCGAACGTTAGGGCTCATAGCTACAGAGTGGAGCACGAAGTCGATTTTGCCACCGAGTTTCTCCTGAGCCTCTGTGAATACCTTTTCCAAGTCTTCTACGCTAGTCGCATCAGCTGCGATGATAGGAGCGTTGATCTGTTCAGCGAGCTTATCCAGCGTACCCATACGCAAAGCCATAGCTGTATTACTAAGTGCGATAGTAGCACCCTCTTCAGCAGCCTTTACAGCTACTTTCCAAGCGATTGATTCCTCATTGAGTGCACCGAAGATGATGCCACGCTTGCCTTTTAACAAATTGTGAGTCATTGTTATCTTAATACTTTTGTTTATACTAACGACATCCCCTACATATATCATTCTCTCTATATATAATAAGGTGTAAAACCACTTTGTTTTGTTCTAGTCGTTGAAATCGTGCGCAAAATTACGAAAAATGTGCAATATACCCAAATTTTTTAACTAAAAAGTGCCGTAAACGTTTTCTTTTTTGTGGTATGTCAAGTATTCCGCTCCCTGCAGTCAGTATGATATTCTATTTATTCTTTGCAGATAATAAGCCTGAAACAGATATATCTTATGCTTATAGATAGCGTATCTGTTGGTCTGAGGAATTAGATTTGTAGGGTTCCTGACATATGCCAACAATGTTCCTGACATATGTCAACAATGTTCCTGACATATGCCAAACGAGTTATTGACATATGTCAGCAACATTGCTGGCATATGCCGTCAACCGAACGGAACTAATTGTTAGAACCGATGAACCGTAGAGCTGTGACTATTTAATCTATTTGTTCTACGTATTTAAGCAATACGTCTTACCCGGCAGATGCCGGTATAGATAACTTAAGAACCTTCTTATTTCTGTTCTTACAAATTATAGCCTTATTGCTGCAAAAATATCCTTTTTGTTGCAATATGACAAGGTAGAAGTGTTAAAAACAGACTTTTTTATGTGCGCTATTAAATTTTTCTTTCAAAATATTTGCAAATATCCGAAAAAAAATCTAATTTTGCAGCCGATTATTATAAATTTATAAATTATTATCTAATAAAGAGAGAGATTATGTTTAAAAGAATCGCTTTATTTGTGGGGGGGGGCAATTCTCAGTTGTGGAGTAGCCTTTGCCCAAACATCTGTTACCGGTAAGGTAGTAGCTTCTGAGGATGGTGAGCCTGTTATTGGCGCATCAATCAAAGTAGCTGGTACTAATACGGGTACTGTTACGGACGTCGATGGAAACTTCAGTTTGAATGTTCCAGCCGGCTCCAAGTTGGAGATTACCTATATAGGTATGAATCCACAAACTGTTAAAGCAAGTTCTAACATGAAGATTGCTTTGACTTCTGATAACAAAACCCTGGATGAGGTCGTAGTTGTTGCTTATGGTACAACTACCAAGGCTTCCTTTACAGGTTCTGCAGCTGTAATGAAGGACAAGGATATGTCTGCAGCAAAGTCTTCACTTGTTAAGTCACTCGAGGGTAAAATGGCTGGTGTCAATCTTGGTGCTTCTACAGGTGACCCAGGTTCTGACCAGAGTATTTTGATTCGTGGTATTGGTTCTATCAATGGCTCTACTCAGCCTTTGTTTGTTATTGATGGTGTTCCTGTATCAAATAGTGATATGGAAAATGCTGGTGGTCATACCCGTTCTCAGTCTATCTTGTCTTCTATCAACCCAAATGATATTGAAAGCATGACCGTATTGAAGGATGCTGCTGCATCTTCACTCTATGGTTCTCGTGCAGCCAATGGTGTCATTATCATTACTACCAAGAGAGGTAAGGAAGGTAAGACACATGTCAACTATGATATGCAGATGGGTTGGAGTAATATTGCCAAAAAGAGTGCATTCGAGACCATGAATAGTGCTGAGTTGAAGGAGTATTGGACTGATGCAGTCAAGAACTATTTTGAAATGTATCCAAATGCATTGAATATATATTATCCTGGTATGGATGCTTCTTCTGCTGCTTTAGCAGAAATTAAATCTGGTTATTTTAGTAATTATGACTCTAATGAGACAACTGACTGGTATAAGGAAATTTACCGCACAGGTTTCACCACAGACCATCAGATTTCTATTGATGGTGGTAATGACCGTACGAAATTCTTCACCAGCTTTGGCTATAATAAGGTGAATGGTACAGTAAAGGGTAGTTCTTTTGACCGTTATAGTGGTCGTTTGAATTTGGATCATAAAGTAACAGACTGGTTCAAGGTTTCTGCAAAGGAAATGCTTTCATTTACCAATACTTCTGGTTTCCGTGATCAGGGTGACCAGGCACAGGGAATTGGTACAAGTTCACCACTGTCTGTTCTTTTCTCAATGGACCCTACTGCCAAGGTAAAGAATGAAGATGGTTCATATAATGCAAGCGCTTCTTTCTCATCTCAAGTCTCTAATCCAAACTTGATGTTTGGTAATGTAAAAGATCAGGGCGATCGTTCAGAGACATTGGATGCAGAATTGATGCGTAGTTTGACTAATGTTGAAGGTGAATTAAAGTTGCCATATGATTTGACTTTACGTTCAGTCTTTGGTTTCGACTATATGAGCAACAGTATCCGCGAGTTCTGGGCTCCAAAGAGTGTAAATGGTAAGGCTCAGAATGGTATTGGTTCTCGTAGCGTTTATACAAGTAAGACTCTTACTTCTTCTACAACATTGAATTATAATCATTCATTTGGTAAGCATAATCTTGCTGCAATGGCTGGTTTTGAGACAGAGAAGCGCGACCTGTTGATATTGTATGCTTCTGCTCAGAATTATGCAGCTGCATTGCCTGAGTTGTCTAATGGCCAGTCTAATAGTAACTCCAGCATGAGCTATACTGCTGCAATGATGTCATGGTTGGGTAGCTTAAACTACAACTATGATAATAAGTACTATTTCTCTGCAAGTTATCGTCGTGATGGTTCTTCACGTTTGGCAGCAGACAACCGTTGGTCTGACTTCTTCTCTGTATCTGGTGCTTGGCGTATCAGCAGTGAGGAATTCTTGAAGGACAATGATTTGTTCAGCGATTTGAAGCTTCGTCTTTCTTATGGTACTAATGGTAACCTGCCTACAGATTATTATGGCTATATGGGTACATATTCTACTTCTGGTGGTTATGGCTCACAACCAGCAATTTTCTGGAGTCAGATGGCTAATGAAAAATTGAGCTGGGAAAAATCTCACAACTTCAATGTCGGTTTGGATTGGACTTTGTATAATCGTGTGACATTGACTTTCGATTATTACAACAAGTTGACAAAAGACCTTCTTTTCCAGATGCCAGTATCATACGCAACTGGTTTCAACAGTTATTGGAATAATATCGGTGAGTTGAAGAATCAGGGTCTTGAATTCTCTGTAAGCTCTCAGAATATTCGTACAAGTGATTTTTCTTGGACCACAGATTTCAATTTGACCAAGCAGAGCATCAAGGTCAATAAGTTGCCTAATGGTGACGATGTTCAGTATGGTGATGGTAATATGTACTTGCTCCGTGAGGGTGAGTCTATGCATACATTCTATTTGCCAAAAGCTAAGGGTGTAAACTCTGAGACCGGTTTGATGGAATTCTGGCTTGACCCAGAGGATGAGTCTAAGGGTGTAACAGCTGATTATTCAAAGGCAGGCAAGACAATTGTCGGTAAGGGTGTTCCTGATTGGATTGGTGGTATGACCAATACTTTCCGTTACAAGGACTTTGATCTTTCATTCATGATTTCTTATCAGTTTGGTGGTGATTTGTTCGATTATCCAGGTTACTTCTTGACTTATAGCGATGGTGTTCGTATGGGCACATTCAATATGTCTAAGCGTGTAGCTGGTAATTATTGGAGAAAGCCAGGTGATGTAGCAGAGTTCCCTAAGCCAATTATGGGTAATCCTTATCGTTCAGATAAGTTCTCTTCTCGTGAGATTATCTCTACTGATAATATTCGTATGCGTGATATTACTATTGGTTGGACTGTGCCATATTTCAAGAAGTATATCAGCAACTTGCGCGTTTATTTCCGTGCAACCAATCCTTTCTTGATTTACAATGCAGCCAAGGATTTGGATCCAGATGTAGATGTTAATGGTTATCGTCAGACTGATACTCCAACAACCCGTCAGTTCCTGTTCGGTCTCAATTTCAGTTTTTAAACAATAATAGAAGATTATAAATATGAAAAAGATATATTTAGTATTGGGTATTGCTGCAAGCATGATGTTCTCTTCATGCAGCGACTTCCTCGATAGAGAACCTTCTACAGAACTACCTACCAACTCTGCTATTAAGAGTACTTCTGATTTGCAGAATGCCGTCAATGGTATTGGTTTTGTTCTCTCTGGTTCTTTGGTTGGTTATGATAGAATGTCATACGCCTCTGAGTTTACTCTTTTTGGTGATTTGCGTACTAACGATTTCATGGCACCATCTTCACAGGGACAGACAGATGAAATCCGCCAATATGCTTATTCTCCAAACGGAACATATCCTGATGCAGGTTATCAGATTTTCTATAAGGCATTGTCAAATGTAAACAGTGCTTTGGAAGCTGTTCCTAATGTGGAAGGTGAGCAGGCTACAATTGACAATCTCAAAGGTCAGTTGATTGCTTGGCGTGGTTTGCTGCATTTCGACTTGGCTCGTATGTTCTGTTACATTCCAACAACAGTGGATAATCCTTCAAACTCTTTGGGCTTGGTTTTGGCAGACAAAACTTTCCCACAGGATTATAAGGGTACTCGTACAGATTTGAAAACAACTTACGACTACATTATTCAGCAGTTTACCGATGCACTTCCTTTGCTGAGCAAAACTTCTGATGTAGGTTACTTTAATTATTATGCAGCTTTGGCTCTTCGTGCTCGTGCTTACCTTTATGCTGGTGAATACACCAAGGCTCTCGCTGATGCTAAGGAGGTAATAGACTATTCTAATGACAAGAATTCTGCATTGGAACTTCTTTCAAGAAGTAATTATATTTCTTCTTGGGCAAGCGAAGGCGCAGCAGAATCTCTTTTTGAGATGAAGCTTTCTACTGAGTATAATGCTCAGCGTTATGGTCCTGGCTATTATACAGATGCAACAGGTTATCCTGAGTGCGCTTTTAACACTAAAGGCTACTTGTATAAGTATCTTTCTACTCATCCAAAAGACATACGTTCTGGTTTGATTAAAGATCAGACAGATGCTAAAAAGTATCAGGCTGCAGCAGGTTATTATCCTGCCAAGTATCCTGGTCAGAATGCTAATATCTACGTAAATAATCCAAAGATTATCCGTCTTTCTGAGGTTTATTTGATTGCTGCAGAGGCTCAGTGGCACATTGACAATCCTGGTTCATACACTTTGACTGGAACAAGTGCTGCCGCAGCTGAATACATCAATGCTATTCAGGAAAAGCGTATTGAAGGATATGAGGATGTTACATCTGTAACTCTTCAGGATATTCTTCATCAATATGAGATTGAGTTGTTCTGCGAGAACCAGATAACTTATGCATATTGGCGTAATCACCAGAGTGTAACAAGTGGCGATGAGGATGAAATCAAATATAACGATTATCGTACGATTTTACCAATTCCTCAGGCTGAGCGCGACTACAATAAGGAACTGCAGCAGAATCCTAAGTATTAATATTGCAAAAGGATAAGCTAAGTTTCATAGATTTTGATAATATTTTTAATCAAGATATAGGAATGCCATGAGTGGTATTTTCTATAAATCTCTCGGGAGAGGCTGGCTCTGAAGCTCGCCTCTCTTTTTTTTGTCTTTTTATTTGCGTATCTGATATTTTATTCGTAACTTCGCACCGTCTAAAGTAATATGGCTATGGAAGAGATAAGAAAATACCCAGTAGGAATGCAAACTTTCTCTGATATACGAGAGGGTAATTATGTGTACGTAGATAAGACAAGGTATATTGTCGATTTCTTGCGTAATGGTTCTAAATATGTGTTTCTGAGTCGTCCAAGACGATTCGGTAAGTCGCTTTTTGTCTCTACGCTCCAGGCATATTATGAGGGCAGGAAGGAACTGTTTGATGGTTTGGCACTTGGCGAATATGAGAAAGAATGGGTGAAACGTCCTGTTCTTCACTTCGACATGAGTACTGCCAAAAATCAGACACCCGAAGGGTTAGAAGAGATGCTGGGCTACATGCTTTCAGAATACGAGCAGGTCTATGGACGTGACGAATTGGCGGTGCAGCCGAGCCAGCGTTTGCAGTCTTTGGTGAAGCGTGCCTATAAGAAGACGGGTCAAAAGGTGGTCGTTTTGATAGACGAATATGATGCTCCTCTCTTGGATGTCGTGCATGAGAAGGAAAGTTTGATGCCATTGCGCTTGGTTATGAGGAAGTTCTATAGCCCATTGAAATATCTCGACCCTTGGCTGGAATTTACTTTTATCACGGGTATCACCAAGTTCTCTCAGTTGAGTATCTTTAGCGAGATCAATAATTTGGATAATATCAGCATGTTCGATCAGTATTCTGCTATCTGTGGTATCAGCAAGACAGAACTACTGACGGTGATGAAGCCTGATGTTGAGTTGCTAGCCAAGTCTTTGGGAAAAACTTTTGATGAAACGGTTGCCGAGTTGGGTTCATATTATGATGGTTATCATTTCAGTAAAAAATCAGAAGATGTGTTTAATCCATTTAGTCTGGTTAAAGCGTTGAGAAGTAAGGAAATAGCAGCTTATTGGTTTAGTTCAGGTACTCCTGCATACATTATCAACACTTTACGCAAACATCATGTGGGGGTGATGGATATAGAACAGAAATCCGTAGGGGTGGATGATTTCGATGTCTCTCCTGAGCAGATGACTTCTGCTTTACCATTGCTTTATCAGAGTGGGTATCTCACCATCAAGAAGTATAACCCTATCTTGCAGAGCTATCAGCTGGATTATCCAAACAAGGAAGTGCGTGTAGGGATGGTTCATTTTTAATTTGATGGGTGCTTACATCTTGGTGGAGGAGGATAGTGTAATAGGCAGAGCAGATGCCGTTCTTCACATTATTACGTTTTATCCCCATGTTATTCGATTTTTTTGTGATAAATCACACTTTTGACGAATACAGGGGCAAGAATGCTGGCTGTAAAGCTCGCTTCTTTCCAAGAAAAAAAACACGGACAAATTCAATTTGTCCGTGTTATATTTTATTTATAGCAAGGGTGTCATATATATTGGCACCAATAAGGTCTGTCCATCTTTTTTGAAATCTTTCGTATATAATAGGTATCTTTTGTCAATTCTATCAGAGAACTTCTGGCAAAATTCATCTAGCGACTTGTGACTGTTATATCCTGATGATTTCACTTCTATCGGATAAATCTTCTTGCCACGAGATAGCAAGAAATCTATCTCATAGTTCTTGTGGCTTGTTGCATGGGGAAATGTATAATAGAACAGTTTGTTTCCTGATGCGGTAAGCATTTGGGCAACGAGATTCTCATAGGCATATCCCATATCGCTACTCAGTTTGTCGCTCAACAACTTTTCGTAAATGGTGTTCTCTGTGTAGTCTTTATCCCAAAAAGCAAGTGTGACGAATAGACCTGTGTCTCCAACAAACATTTTATAGTAGTCTTCGTCACTATGTAATGAAAAACCAACATTGGGATCATTTGCGTGGTAGGCGAAATTGACCACCATGCTGTCTTTCATGTCTGCCAAGACTCCCATGAGGTTCTTTCTGCCTGCATCATCCAATACGCTTGCTACCTGGTATCTGGCAGAATTTTTGTTTAATTCGGAAGGGATGCTCTCGAATAACTTGGCAGCTCTTCCTGTTTTGTCAATTTTTCTAAAGTCGTCAAGATAAAGTTCTATGATTTCTCGTTTTACGGCATCTGTTTTGCTCAGATTGTTGGTGTCTAAGTACTCGTTTACGGCTTGTGGCATTCCACCTACAAGCATATATAGACGAAGGTTGCGCATAGCTTCTCGATGCGCTGCTCCCAATGGAACTTTTGCATCGAGAAACTGCTTGAGAAGGGGAAATGTAGCAGTATCGCCCATTGCCCATCGAAATTCCTCGTAATCCATCGGATAGAGATCCAAACGTGTTTCTTCGCTTGGAATCAAAATGTTTTCTACATTCTTTTTGATACTGATAAGAGAGCCTGTCTCTATGTAGTCGTATCTTCCGTCTGCTACTAGGTATTTGATGGCTTGCCGGGCTTGTGGGCACATTTGTACTTCATCGAAAATGATGGCTGATTTGCGTGGCTCCAAGATTACTTGGTAGATTGATTGGAGGCGTAAAAATATGTAGTTCAAGTCCATGAGGTTGTCAAACAGCTGTTTCACTTCCTTTGATGCTTGTGCGAAATCTATAAGGATATA
Source organism: Segatella copri (assembly GCF_009494835.1). Lineage (GTDB taxonomy): Bacteria > Bacteroidota > Bacteroidia > Bacteroidales > Bacteroidaceae > Prevotella > Prevotella copri_F. The sequence continues at coordinate 656 of NZ_VZBE01000043.1, read as the reverse complement.
GCTTTTGTATTCATTTTCTGCGAAAGCTTTGGCTACTGTTGACTTTCCTACACGGCGTGCTCCTTTGAGCAAGAGGGCTGTGCTACCATTTCTCTCTCGCTTCCATTCGAGCATTTTGTCGTACACTTTTCTTTTAAATGTTCTTTTTCTCATAACTTGCTGATTTTGAGCGCAAAGATACATATAAGTTCCAAATCCCCCAAATGTTTTTTGTTAAAATGTTCCAAATCCCCCAAATGTTTTTGCTTGAAATGTTCCAAATCCCCCAAATGTTTTTGCTTGAATCGGGATGAGGAAAACTTTCTCAGAAAAAAAACACGGACAAATTGAATTTGTCCGGACGAATTTGTCCGGCATGATATAAATCGCTGACTATGAGAAGATTATAAAGGTGCCGGACAAACAACCGGACAAATTCAATTTGTCCGTGTTATATTTTTGGGGCATAAACACAGCTTTGTCATGGTGCAAACTATGACTTATGCTCCAGAAAACGGTGAGTTGGAGGGAAGAAAACTATGAGTTAGATTCGTTAACATAAAGCTCTAAAGCAGCCAAAGTAGAATAAGAGAGGTTGGAACGTAAACAGTTGGGAATGAGTAGATTTGCACAAAGTTGCCAAATCGGCATAAAGCAAGCGAGTGAGGAATATTGAA
>NZ_VZBE01000015.1:0-1068 GCF_009494835.1 Segatella copri | reverse complement strand
ATATCTTCTTGTATTGTTATCACTTGTCGTTTCATACTCTGCCATTTATAGTGTTAGTATTATCGTTGCAAACATTTCCAAACGTGAATTCCTCAATGTTATTTATTTGCTGAGACAACTTTTCCACGTCTTTGCTCAATTTCTCCTTGGTAATCTTGGCATACACCTGAGTTGTCTTTATGTTCTTGTGACCAAGCATTGAACTCACGGTTTCTATTGGAACTCCGTTGGAGAGGCAAACCGAGGTTGCGAACGAATGACGGGATACATGCCAGGACAGCGGCTTGGTGATGCCGCATTTCTTGCCCAGTCTTTTGAGCGAATCCATACAACTTTTGTAGTTGGGTACTGGAAATACCCTACCGTCTTCACACAATCCACGGTATTTTTCCATAATCTGCTTGGGATAGTCAAGCAACTTGATGTCGGCTTCAGTTCCCGTCTTCTGTCGATGGATTATTATCCACTCGCCATCGTCAAAGAACGTTTTGATGTTCTCTTCCTTCAGGTTATAAAGATCTATGAAGGCGAGACCAGTGAAACAACAGAACAGAAACAAATCACGTACCATGCTCATCTTCTTTCGGGTGATTGGTATTTCCATGAGCAAGCGAATCTCTTCTTTTGTCAAGAACTCCCTTGTCGTCTCTTCTTCCTTGTACTCATATCGTCTGAATGGGTCTTTTACAAGCCACTCATTATCTATGGCGCGGAATATCATTGCACGGAGATTGCGGACAAACACCATCGCAGAGTTTATCTTCAAGTGCTTTTCGGTTCTGAGAAAAGTCTCGTAGTCCGTGATAAAAGGCAGCGACAACTCTTTCAAAGCAATATCCTTGACATGATAATGCGATTGCAAGAACTCACCGACATAGGCACATCCTATTCTGTATCTTGTGAATGAGCTCAAAGACTTTATGCCAGCCTTATATTGCTTTTCCATTTCATCACGGCTTTGAGAATAGACTTTCATCAGTGTATGGCAACGATACTCCAAGCCAAGAAAGGCGTTCTTCACCTTGTCGGCAGTGACGAAGTTGTCCCTGTCCATAATCTCCTGATAAT
>NZ_VZBE01000074.1:0-1337 GCF_009494835.1 Segatella copri | reverse complement strand
ATTCGTCTCTCCAGAAAGGAGGTGTTCCAGCCGCACCTTCCGGTACGGCTACCTTGTTACGACTTAGCCCCAATTACCAGTTTCGCCCTAGGCCGCTCCTTACGGTCACGGACTTTAGGCGCCCCCGGCTTTCATGGCTTGACGGGCGGTGTGTACAAGGCCCGGGAACGTATTCACCGCGCCATGGCTGATGCGCGATTACTAGCGAATCCAGCTTCGTGGGGTCGGGTTGCAGACCCCAGTCCGAACTGAGACAGGCTTTAAGGATTTGATCCGTTTTGCAAGGGACCATCTCTCTGTACCTGCCATTGTAACACGTGTGTAGCCCCGGACGTAAGGGCCGTGCTGATTTGACGTCATCCCCACCTTCCTCACACCTTACGGTGGCAGTGTCCCCAGAGTGCCCAGCTTAACCTGATGGCAACTAAGGAGAGGGGTTGCGCTCGTTATGGCACTTAAGCCGACACCTCACGGCACGAGCTGACGACAACCATGCAGCACCTTCACAGAGGCCCCGAAGGGCGTCATTGTCTCCAAATCCTTCCTCTGCAATTCAAGCCCGGGTAAGGTTCCTCGCGTATCATCGAATTAAACCACATGTTCCTCCGCTTGTGCGGGCCCCCGTCAATTCCTTTGAGTTTCACCGTTGCCGGCGTACTCCCCAGGTGGGATGCTTAATGCTTTCGCTTGGCCGCTGACCTATTCAGACCAACAGCGGGCATCCATCGTTTACCGTGCGGACTACCAGGGTATCTAATCCTGTTCGATACCCGCACTTTCGAGCTTCAGCGTCAGTTGCGCTCCAGTGAGCTGCCTTCGCAATCGGAGTTCTTCGTGATATCTAAGCATTTCACCGCTACACCACGAATTCCGCCCACTTTGTGCGTACTCAAGGAAACCAGTTCGCGCTGCAGTTCAGATGTTGAGCATCTACATTTCACAACACGCTTAATCTCCGGCCTACGCTCCCTTTAAACCCAATAAATCCGGATAACGCCCGGACCTTCCGTATTACCGCGGCTGCTGGCACGGAATTAGCCGGTCCTTATTCATAAGGTACATGCAAAAAGTCTCACGAGACTCACTTTATTCCCTTATAAAAGCAGTTTACAACCCATAGGGCCGTCATCCTGCACGCTACTTGGCTGGTTCAGGCTCTCGCCCATTGACCAATATTCCTCACTGCTGCCTCCCGTAGGAGTTTGGACCGTGTCTCAGTTCCAATGTGGGGGACCTTCCTCTCAGAACCCCTACTGATCGTCGCCTTGGTGGGCCGTTACCCCGCCAACAAGCTAATCAGACGCATCCCCATCCATCACCGATAAATCTTTAATCTC
>NZ_VZBE01000076.1:0-1351 GCF_009494835.1 Segatella copri | reverse complement strand
TTTGCATCGGCTCCTGCCCATCATTATACATCTGCCACCACTTCTTAATGATTTCCCCATAAGGAATCCCGAGATAATTGTCCTGAGCAGCAGAAGTAGTTGAAGCAGCAGTTGACGCAGCAGAGGCAGAAGCAGCAGAAGTAGAAATTCTCGAATTCTTTAATTCTTGACCCTTAAAAACCCCTTGAGGATTCTTCTTGATTTCTTCCTTCCAAGGCTCATAATGCTTGTTTGCCTTGTGCGCCCCTTCCGGCAGTTCCTCGTTTCCGTATCTTTCACGCTCTTCCAGCACTTTCCCTTCAGCAGCCACGGCAGCCTCATCATATTCATCCTTAAAGAGTCGTGGCGAAAGGAATAGCAGATCTTCGTCATCCGATGTAGTAGTGAAGTAAACCCGGTTAATGTCGTGAGCCGAAGTATCCATTTCGCACTTGAGCATCGTAGCAATTCGTACCTGATTCTCCAGAACCGTCTTGCCCTTTTCGCGTTCAAAAACCGCATGTCCGCCCTGTCTTGCGCTGCGTTCCAGCATCAGCAGTCCGTACTTATCCGGTTCCTTCAGCAGCAGCTTGGCAGCCTTGGCAAAAGCCTCCGGCTCATCCATATCAAACCCGAAAGCACCGCTTGGCAGTTTCATTCCCTTCACCACCCCTTGCGGATAATGGCCGGAATAATTAAACTGCACCAGTCTTCTTTTCGCAGCATCGTTTCCGGCACGAGCCAGACGAAGATTCGCCTTCTGCTCATTGCTTCCACGCAGCTGCTTATACTCCTCTTCCGAGGTGATGGAGCGGGCAACCTTGTGCCCATTCTCCACCTTTATTAAATAACAACTCATCTATCTGTTTCTACTTATCGTTTTAAGTTGAATACAAAATCCTAATGTTTCAGTTGGTAATCCACTACCGCATCAGCACCTTCAGCTGCCTCAACAGCCAGCGTTTGGGCGATGTTGATTCCCTCATGGCAGAACACCTTCAAGGTAAGCTGAACAGCACCGTCCTTGGTTTTGCTCACACGACCATGCGCCAGTTTCTTAATCAGTTCCGACTGAGTTCTGAGGCGGTGCTGCACTACGAAATCAAACGTTCCGTCAGGCATTTGCTGAGCCACGCCCATCGAACGAAATCGAGGAACCTTATTCACCCCCGATTCCTGGGGACTGAAGAGGAAATACTGCTTAGCATCATAGTAAGCCATTCCACCCAACTGCACATGCTGGCAGTCATTATTATTCACCTGCTGGTTCTGAACATTATTCTGAGTATTGTTCTGAACCTTGTTTACTTTCTTAACCATAATCTGAATTGAATTTTAGGAGAAGAAACATCCGGATTGTTGCGCGCTTTAC
>NZ_VZBE01000018.1:0-1512 GCF_009494835.1 Segatella copri | reverse complement strand
ACCACTTTTTTCAACCTTTTTTTCCCGAATCCCTGCAAATCGCACAAATCGCATAGTTGGGGGTTCGGGAATGTTGTATCTTTGTATCGTCAATCAGAGAGGTTGATGCAGCAACGGTCTCGGCGGAGACACAGACTGCTTTTTACTAAAACTAAATTTTTAAAAGTATGATTCTCATCAAATTAGCGAAGAACAAGAACAAGACAATCAAGGAAGCGTATGGCAAGTATTATGCGCGACCAGTAGTAACAGAAACCATCGGTATCGATGAACTCGCCGAACACATGGCGAGCCACAACACCCCGTTCTCGAAGGGTGCCATCAAGGGCCTTCTCACCGATATGGTGAGCTGTGTGAAGGAGCTCGTACTCCAGAACAAGGCAGTGAAGATAGACAACCTCGCCATCTTCTCCATCGGCATCATCAACAAGATGGGAGCCGCCAGCATCAAGGAGTGGAGCCTCGCCAAGTTTGTAGAAGGTTACCGCCTCAGAGCCCGTGCTACCGGTAAGCTCAGCAACACCCAGCTCTCTCTCGATGCCAACGCCAAGAACGCCATGGATCTCCTCAACTCTAGCGAGAGCGCTGCAGGCGATACCACCACTGGCGATACCACACAGGGCGGCGGAACCACTGGGGGCGGCGGTACATCACAAGGCGGCAGCACCGACGGGACAGGCGACAGCGGTGACGGTCTGGAGTAGTAATCCGTCTCTCAAATATGCGAAACGACAGAAGAAGGAAGGAGTGAACTGACCGGCGACAGGGATATTCCGAAGGCACAAAGCGGCTGGTTTTCATCCTGACGATTACGGATAAACAGCAAATCATAACGACCCAAGAACCTGCCTTTTACGGGTATCCGGGCTGGCAGTTCCTCCCCCGCCCTTCTTCTTCCAGAAACGCTTACTGAAACTAAATTTCAACCACTAAAACAAGCATGTGACTATCATTATTCACTTAGTATTAATCATTAAAAAACAAAGCAAAATGAAAAAAGTAAATTGGAAAACCATCATCAACTTCCTCATCACGGTATTAACAGCTGTAGCCAGCTCATTCTGTGTACAGAACTGCTAAAAGAAGGGAGGTTGCCATGACACAGAAACATCGTAGCATTTCACTCATCGTGATCCACTGTTCTGCCACGAGAGTGACTCAGGATTTCACATTCGAGCAGTTGGAGGCCTGCCATCTTGCCCGCGGTTTCAAGAGTATCGGCTATCATTATTACATCACGAAGGATGGTGTGGTATATCCGGGTCGTCCGGAATCGGAGGTAGGAGCCCATGCCCGTCATTACAATGCCCACAGCATCGGCATCTGTTATGAGGGAGGTCTCGACAAGAACGGCAAGCCTGCCGATACGCGCACTCCAGCCCAGAATCAGTCTCTGTATTCGCTTCTGGAGAGCCTCTGCCTCTCCTATCCTGATGCAGAGATACTGGGCCACCGCGATTTGCCGAACGTTCACAAAGACTGTCCGTCGTTTGATGTCAAGCGATGGCTGAA
>NZ_VZBE01000066.1:0-1554 GCF_009494835.1 Segatella copri | reverse complement strand
GCCTGCATCCTCACATTTCCGATGCGGGCAATAGGTACCAGCTTGCAAATCGTCTTGTAGCCCACGAAAGAAACCTTCATGAGGACCTGCTTCTGCTGGCAGGGGATGACGAAATCGCCATTGGCGTTGCTCACGCCTCCACAGAGAAAGGAGGAATCCTTCGGGTTGAGCAGCTGGATATTGGCGAATTCTACAGGAAGATTGTGATTGTCTATCAGTCTGCCTATCAGCTTCCGCTCGCTCTTGCGTATGCACTCCACGGTGATGAGGCTGTCGCCCACGGTCATCTGCATCGGATAGAAACCGATTACCTTGCGGATGGCATCGGGAATATTGGCTGTCTTCACGTTCTGGGTAACTGTGAAGTCTTCCAGTTCGTTGTAGATGAAGCTGATTTTGTAGCGCTTGGAAGCCTTGTCGAGGTCGATGAGGACGTCCGACATGCTGCGGTCATGATAGTTGCGCTGGATGTGCTGTGCGCTCATCGCCAGGGCGAACGTGCACAGCAGGAATATGATGGCTGAAAATCTTCTCATAATGATGTTGCTTTTTATTTGTTATTTCACAATCAGCTCGTTTTGTTGCAATTCGATGTTTACATTCTCGAATTGGTTCAGTTCTTTTACGATGTTCTCGATGCTCGAATGACTGTTCCATTCGTAATAGAGGCGGAGGGTCTTGTCCTCGTTATTCTCAAACTTCACTTGTAAATCATAATAAGAAGCAATCTCTGAAATCATCTGCTCGAAAGCCACATTCTCGAAAGTCTTGTGAATGGCTGGCTTTTCTGGTTTCGGATGAGTCAGGGAATCCTTTGCTGCTACCTGCTTTGCGGAATCTGATTTTATGGCTTCCGGATGAGTATCAGCCGTTACCTGGGTTGTTTCCTGGCTGCGCTTGATGTAAGTATGGATTGCGGCAAAGGCAATACCCGAAATCAAGACAAAGCCGGCGATGGATGCAGCCAGCTTGTGCCAGGAAGTTATAGGATGAGTTGCTTTTTCCTGAAGTTGATGCTCCTGGCTGAATTTCTCCCATTCCTCATCTACATTAATAATAGGAGAGGGGCTTTCAAGTGCAGAATCCACTTCCACCATCGTCTGATAGAGTTTTCGGCATTCCTCATCCTGCAATATTTCACGAATCTCCTCATCAGAATACTTCTCCTGATGGTCGATGATATCCAGTATTTTTTCAAACTTGTCCATAATAAATCTGCTAAGGGTTAAACTTTTGCTTTAATTTTCTGATGCCTTGCGCCAGATGCTTATAAACTGCCACTTCGCTGATGCCCAATTCCGTAGCAATCTCCCGATATTTCAGTTTCTGCCGAAAACGGAGATCGAGTACCTTGCGGGTTTGTGGCGTGAGTTCAGTATCCATATAAGCCAGAATTGCTTCGTATTTATCGGTTTCCCTGTCTATTTCGGCAATCATCGCTTCCAGGGGAGCTATCGAAGGCGAAGTATCGGCTTTCAGAAGATGATGAACCCGGTCTTTCATCTTCTGTCGGCTCAACAGGTTGAGGCATTTATGGCGCACACACACCAGAAG
>NZ_VZBE01000044.1:0-1649 GCF_009494835.1 Segatella copri | reverse complement strand
TGCCTTCAGCTCTGCCTTCAGCTCTGCCTTCTTCTCTACCTTTCTCCATACCTTCCTTCATACCAATTTCCTTACCCTCAGCTATACCTTCACGCTTGGCGGTGTCAATAGAGTTCTTGATATCGCGATATGCCTTCATACTTGCTTCATATTCCCTCATTTCCTGCGGAGTAAACTTGGCTATCTCGGCTTCCTCAAAGAGACGGTCGAAGACCTTGTCGCATAGCTCTTTCGGGCGCTGGGTAAGTTTATAGAGGTTCTTCAGTGCATAGAGCCACTTCTCGTATAGAGTATCCAGTTGTTCCAGGGGTTTGTTGAACTTAGCTATCTCTACATAGATAAACTCCAGCTTGTCGTAGAAAACTTTGTGGGTAGCGGTATCACACAACTGCACATGATGGCGGATTTTCTCCTTGTCGAAGGCATCCTCGTTCATGCTGAAGTTGAGCAGGGCTACGGTATAGACATGATTGAGTTTGAAATCCCACTCATTCCCCTTGGGTGCCTGTTCGCGAATCGGGAAGGTGGAGTAGAAGAGGGAACGATCCTTGAAATGCGCCTGATAGGCATTCTGCATTTCTACGATGAACTTCTCACCGTTTTCGCCCTCGCAATATACATCAAAGATGGCTCTGCGGTCGGTATAGACATCTCCTACGTGCTCCGGATTCAGATACGATACGTCCTTTACAACCTGTTTGCCATTAAACAAGCTGTTGAGAAAGCAAATGAGCAAATCCTTGTTCATTGCTGTTCCGAAAATTCGCTTGAAACCGAAGTCGGTCAACAAGCTGATATATCTTTCTTCTACCTGCTTCATAATCATCTGTTTTAAATATCCATGCCGCAAAGTTACGACTTTATTTTCAAACCCGCAAGAGTTTTCTAGGAAAAGTTTCTGAAAAAGTAAGAGAATGGTGAATGTTGAGTGTTGAATGTTGAGTGTTGAATGGTGAGTGTTGAGTGTTGAATGGTGAGTGTTGAGTGTTGAATGGTGAGTGTTGAGTGTTGAATGGTGAGTGTTGAATGTTGAATGTTGAGTGTTGAATGAAAGAAATATGACGACAAAGAAAAAGGGCGCATCGGATTGGGATGCGCCCTAACTTGTTAAATAAATTCGGAGGGTTTCTGCTCTTGAAAAACCCTCTTAATGGAAGAGAATCAGGAAGCATCCAGGAGGTACTGAAGCTTCGTGGCATCAAAACACGGACAGGCTTTCTGAACGCCAGGCAAATCGCGATGCCCCAGGATGGTACGGATGCCCGGAAAACGGTGGTGAAGTTCCAGAATCAGATGCTTCATCGACTCCTTCTGCTTAGGAGTGCGGGTGTCGCTGATGCAGCCCGATGGCGAAAGACCACCCTCGTAACAGATGCCTATGCTGTGCGCATTGTAACCGATGGCATGAGAACCCATACGCTCTACCGGGCGACAGGCATGAACCACTCCATCCAGCGTGATGTAGAAATGGTAGCCGATGTCAGTCCAGCCGTTGTTATGCACATGGTCGTAGCGCAGCATCTTCATCGTATAACGGTGATTGCAGCGGCTGCCGCTGCAATGCACCACTATCATATTGATGTCTCTCATAGGCATCCTTCTAAAGTCCACCTGCCGAAACGCCCAACGCCCCGAGGAGAGCTGTCAGT
>NZ_VZBE01000033.1:0-1809 GCF_009494835.1 Segatella copri | reverse complement strand
TGCCCTGGGAGGGCACTGAAAAAGGTACCCAATTTTAAGTTGCATAGCTTGTTTTTGAACTTTAATTCTTGTCCAAGAAGCATTTCATCTTTTAAAAGTGAAATACTTTTTTGGACAGGAATATAGTCTCAAACAGCTTTCTATAGCGTTTCTGGCGTTTAATTCGGCAATATATAGAGAAATCTACTTCCCCCCTTATGCATTTTGCATCAATTTGATGATTCTCTTCACATTTGCAGCGAAAATAGTCAAAGCTCCCTGCATTTCCATGCACGACAAACCGTATGACAGGGCTCTGTCATATCCTAAGACATTCTTAAGTTCGGAGTTTTTGGCTTCTATCTTGTATCGTTTCCTCTGAAGATTTATAAACTCTTCTGTTTTTTGATATTCGATTTGCTCCAACTGTTCATCCGATTTGATGGTAACCGCATATGTTTTTGTCTTGGCTCCTTCCTTGTAGCAACCTTCACGTAATGGACAGACCTTGCATTTGTCCACATCAAAATAATAGGTAATGCTGGAGTTTCTGTGACGCTTGTCATTTTTGCGATTATTCATCTCTTTCCATTTCGCCAGATGCCCTGCTGGGCAGACGTACAGATTTGCATCCTTGTTGTATTCAAAAGGGAGTTTGTTTGTTCGATTACCGTCAATTACAGAGCTTAAACGAGCAGAGAGGCGCATATTGTTTTCCTTTGCCATTTTGAGATTCTCCTTGCTGGAATATGCCTTATCTGCTACTATGGAATCAACTTCCATTCCTGCTTCCTCTGTCTTTTTTATCAATTCTGGCAATTGCTGTCCATCACCCTTCTCGCCGGAGGTGACGGTAGCTGCGGTGATAATTCTCTCATCGCTCATAGCTATATGCGTCTTATAGCCAAAGAATGAAGAATGCGCTGTTTTATGTCCTGTACGGGCATCTGCATCTTTTGATATTACGCCTCGGGTCTCTGCATCGGAAATGGTTTCTTTCAGCATGTTAAGACGTTCCTTGACTGCAGGCATATTGGCAGTTGCAGCGTCAGCTTCTACTGTTGCAACTATCGTTTTGGCAGCAGTCATGATAGAAGAATACTTCTTTTCTTTTGGAAGCTCAGGCAATTCCATGCTGTCATCTACAGAATTAACGACCTTGATTACGGCCTTGCAATAATACTCCAAACTCTTTGCTGCACTGATAGGGTTGGAACGAGAATGCGTATGGGTTGCATCAACAATGATGGTTCTAGACTTGAGGACACCTGCTTCTATAGCAATAGAAACAGTCTTCTTGATAAGAAGATCCAACAGGTCCATATCCTTCAGGCGAAGTCGACGGAATTTGGTCAAGGAACTAGGATTAATCAGATTAGTCTCCTCAGGAGTTAATCCCAAGAAGTACTTAAACGACATATCATAGCGAGTACGTTCAACAACATCAACATCCGATATGTCATAGATTACCTTTAAAAGAAGATACTTAAACATACGGATAGGACTCTCTGCTGTACGACCATTGTCATGACAATACTTGTCCTGCAATTCCTGGTATACGAAACGAAAGTCCACCAGGTCAGTAATCTGGCGGAGCAGGTTGTCTTTTGGGATAATCAAGTCATACAAACTTGAATAATCACTGAATGATATGGTCTGTTGTTGCTCTAGCATAATCCTTGTATTTTTCTACAAAGATACAAAAAATATTGCACATATGCAACTTTTGGGTACACTATTTCAAAGATCGAATGTTAAACTAACATAACCCATGAAGGGACTTTTTCAGTGCCCTCCCTGGGCTAGGAGCTTCTGCCCTTTCAGGGCGTG
>NZ_VZBE01000004.1:0-1922 GCF_009494835.1 Segatella copri | reverse complement strand
TATGCTCGGCATGAGCTTATTCTAATGGGTGCAAGTCCCTAACAAGCCCTAATAGCGGGAATTGTATAGCCAATAGCAAGGGTGTCCACTGCGAGGTGGAATCTGAAAGAAGCTGGCGGCAAACATCTGACCTAACGTACAGAAACTTCATATAAGGCATTTGACCATGGATGAGATTGCCATACAAATCAAAGTCCTATAGCTATTCGGAATGGTTGGTGTAAATGAAGTGGGTATAAGATGGAAAGAGTAAGCCCTTATCCGAGGAGGTCTCACGGACATGGCGATTAGTTGCCTTTACGAAAGTCATGGAGTAAAGCTTGCCGTGAGAAGTCAGCAGATGCCATAGTAGTGGAGTTCTCGATAACGCTCCATGAAGGGCAGAACCTATAAATTAAACGATAGTAATTGAAACGTACCTTATGAAGGAAAGAATGCAGAAAACATTGGCAGAAGTCAAGGGCTGCCCACAGAAAGATAGGACGGAATCCGAAGGATATGTGGGAGTGCAGACCTTCATGTGGATATGTGAAGACAACATCGTGGAAGTACCATTCGACAAGGAACACCTATTGGAGCGCATCATCAGTCCTGATAACCTACTCAAAGCCTACAAGGCAGTGCAGCGTAACAGGGGCTGTAGCGGTATCGACAAGATGTCATGTGAGCAAATGCTCCCTTGGCTCTTGGCTAACAAGGATGCCCTAATCCGTTCCTTGCTTGACGGTTCATACCGTCCGAACCCAGTAAAAAGGGTAGAGATACCCAAAGACAATGGCAAGATGCGCCTGTTGGGCATTCCCACGGTCATAGACCGTCTGGTTCAACAAGCCATCAACCAGACCCTAACTCCCATCTATGAGCGTCAATTCTCTCCAAGAAGCTACGGCTTCCGTCCGAGAAGAGGCTGCCATGATGCCCTAAGAGGTGCTCAGAAAATAATCGATGATGGCTACATTTATGTGGTTGACCTCGACTTGGAGCGTTTCTTCGACACGGTGAGCCACAGTAAACTCATAGAAATCCTCAGCCGCACGATAAAGGACGGTAGGGTGATAAGCCTTATCCACAAATATCTCCGCAGTGGTGTGATGAGCAAAGGTATGTTCGAGGCAAGCGAGGAAGGCACTCCCCAAGGAGGACCGTTAAGTCCGCTTTTGAGCAACATCATGCTCAACGAGTTGGACAAGGAACTCACAAGCCGAGGTCTCCCTTTTGTCCGCTATGCCGATGACTCGATGATATTTTGTAAGTCCAAGCGTGCAGCCAAACGCGTGAAGGAATCTGTAACCCGATTCATCGAAGGAAAACTTCATCTGAAGGCGAACAGGGACAAGACAGTTGTGTCCTATGTGCAAGGTGTGAAATACCTTGGTTACTCCTTTTATGTAATGAAAGGCAAATGCCAACTCACGGTACACCCAAAAGCCAAATCCAAGATGAAAGCCAAACTCAAGGAGTTGACTTCCCGAAGCAATGGTTGGGGATATGCCAAGAGGAAGCAAAAACTTGAAGAGTACATAAGGGGATGGGTAGGTTACTATCACCTTGCCAACATGAAACGTTTCCTCATGGAAACTGACGAGTGGCTAAGGCGACGGCTACGTATGTGTATATGGAAGTCGTGGAAGAGGGTGAAAACGAGAATTGCCAACTTGATAAAATGTGGTATAGATAAGTACCAAGCTTACATGTGGGGCAATAGTCGTTTGGGGGATTGGCGCATAGCTGGCAGTTACATACTAAGTCGTGCGATAACCAACGAAAAGTTGAGCATGGCAGGCTATGCTACATTGATGGGTTCATACATCGAATGGCACCCAAAATAGGAACCGCCGTATGCGGAACCGCATGTACGGTGGTGTGAGAGGTCGGAAAACGAAAGTAGGAGGAAAACTACTTCGTTTTCCTCCTACTCGATT
>NZ_VZBE01000037.1:0-1955 GCF_009494835.1 Segatella copri | reverse complement strand
TATGCGATTTGTGCGATTTGCAGGGATTCGGGAAAAAAAGGTTGAAAAAAGTGGTGTTTTTTTATGTTACTGAACTTTCAACGATGTATAGCGGAGCGCAGGGATATATAGCATAAGAATTGCTTTTATCTGAAAATAAAGACATTTTATTCCGCATTATTTTGCAGATACCAACTTTTTTCGTAACTTTGCCAAAAAATCAATAAAAAGCAACAATATGAAATATCCTATAGGTATACAAAACTTTAGTGAAATTATAGATGGCGGTTATGTTTATCTCGACAAGACCAAGCTCCTCTATGATTTAGTGCATAATGGGAAAATATATTTTCTGAGTCGTCCAAGACGATTCGGAAAGTCTTTGTTGATTTCTACCCTGGAATGCTACTTCCAAGGAAAGAAAGAACTGTTTAAAGGACTTGCCATCGAACAGTTAGAAAAAGAATGGAAGCAATATCCGGTTTTTCATATAGATTTCAATGGCAAGGATTTTACTCAGGCTGGCGAATTGGAAAAAACCTTGCAGACTTTTGTTGAAACCCAAGAACTGAATTATGGCAGAAACCCATTGGCCAACACCTTGGGAGACAGATTTATGGCTGTTTTGAAAGCTGCCCACGAAAAGACAGGACTGGGCGCCGTTGTCCTGATAGATGAATATGACAAACCTTTACTGGATGTTTTAGACTCAGGGTTAAAGACCTTCGATTCTGAAGGCAACGAACGTTTGTTGGAAGACCGGCATCGTGAGATTATGAAAGGTTTCTACAGTGTCTTCAAGGCTGCTGACAGAGATTTGAAATTCGTGCTGTTGACAGGTGTTACCAAGTTCTCGCAAGTAAGCGTATTCAGTGGTTTCAACCAACCAGATGACATCAGCATGGACGACCGCTACGAGGCTCTTTGCGGCATCACGGAAGAGGAACTGTATTCTGTCTTTGATGAGCAAATCAAGGCAATGGCTGCAAGATATAAAGTGTCTGAGGATGAGATGAAATATCGGCTCAAGCGCAAATATGACGGTTACCATTTCAGCCCAAGCATGCTCGACATCTACAATCCTTTCAGTATCTTGAACTCACTGAGTAAGAAAATCCTGAGTGATTTCTGGTTCCGTACAGGTTCGCCTACTTATCTGGTCCGCTTATTAGCTCACTTCGACGAAAACCTCAATGAACTGACAGGGAAATTTTATCCTACCAGCAGTTTTATAGATTACAAGGCGGATACAGAGGCTCCATTGCCAATGATTTACCAGAGTGGTTATCTCACCATTAAGGATTGGAACATGGATACCGATTCTTATCTCTTGGATTTTCCAAACGATGAAGTAAAAGCTGGTTTCGTAACCATGGTGGCTGCCAACTATCTGAAGCCCAAGGAATCGCCTGACGCTTGGGTCGTAGAAGTTGTTAATACGATGAAGATGGGAGATTGTGACAAATTGGAGAAATTACTCACTTCCTTCTTCGCCAGTATACCCTATAGCCAACGTCGTAAAGATGACGAGCGGGAAAAAGAGCGATACTTTCAATATACCTTCTATCTGGTGATTCGCATGATAAGCAGTTTTACCGTTCTAATAGAAAAGGAGCAAAGTGAAGGACGGGTTGATTGCATTATTGAGACCCCCATGTTTGTATATATCTTCGAATTTAAGCGTGATGGGTCAGCGACTGAAGCCTTGAAACAAATCGAGGAAAAAGGATATGCCCGTGAGTATGCTACAGACAACAGAACGATTTACCTGATAGGCTGCAATTTCTCGTCTAAGACGGGGACGATTGACGACTGGAAGTCTAAGGGCGAAAGCGTTTAAAAAACGGGTATTTTTTCCTATAATAAACTCACCCTGGAAGGGATATGCATAGTGTGTTGTATGCATTCCCTTCCAGGGTGATTTTTTATGGTTCATCCAGAAATTCGATGATTTCTGCTACTTGTTGCCGGGTGTA
>NZ_VZBE01000077.1:0-2214 GCF_009494835.1 Segatella copri | reverse complement strand
CTTTCAAGGCTCTCGCCATCGGACAGCTGCCCGTGGCGAAGAATCCGTGTAGGAAAAGTATTTTCTTCATTCTTATAAATTATTGTCTGTACCTTTATGTAGCAAATTGGATGGATGCAGGATTAGTTTTTGTTTCATTCCTTTTTCCTTACTTCCCAATGACCGCTATAGCCGCTACCTACATACACAACATGAGGCATTTTTGCGATACGACGCTTGATAGTTTTAGAGGTTACGCCTATTTGTAAAGCCAATTCTTCTGTTGTTATTTTAGGATAAACAGCTACTTGATATTCTATCCATTTATCTAAATCATCGCCTTGAGTGCCACTTTGAGTGCCACCTTGAGTGCCACCTTGAGGGACATCTTGAGGGACATCTTGAGGGACATCTTGAGGGACATCTTGAGGGACATCTTGAGTATCACCTTCGTTTTCCACAAAGTTTACCTCAATATCAGGATGAGTTTCCTGCCAAGCCAAGATCATATTAGGAAATGTGACAGTAAACTGGGCACGGTCGGAGAAGAAGGTCGGAAGCATCTTTTCTTCAAAATAGGGAAGGGCTTTGATTGGATTGATGATTTTGCCCATGCCCGAACCTTTACGCTCCATATAACCCAACTGAGCAAAGATATCTGCGATAACCGGATTGCGTCTGACAGAAGGAATATCTTCTAAGTTCATCGTCTGGATAAGTCTTCCTTCCGGCATGGAGCCTGGAGAGTAAATCACCATACGGTCATCGTACATATCTACATGCACCTCGCTACCTTGAATCAGATAGTCGCGATGAGCCAGGGCATTCACTACAACTTCCATCACGCAACGTTCCATATATTGAGGAATCTCAATGCGCTGCATCGGTTCTTTATACCAAAGGGTACGATTGTTGCGACGGATGAAGGACATGGTGTCTTCAAGAAGAGTTACAAGTCCGCCTGTAATCTCTGCGCTGTCGAGAGCATCGATGCTTCCTCCTGCTTTTGTCTTGCCGTTCCATCTTGTGCAGAACACACGGCTTTGGCGCAATGGACATTCGTCTGCCATCAACAGACCGGCATAGGTAAGTATTCCCTTGTTGTCAACCAGGCCAAACGAGCGGTAGAGCTTATTGTCGAAGCTCAGACCATTCCAGGCATAGTAGCGGCTGCGAAGCTTTGAAAATGCATAATCTTCAAACATTTCATCGCTTGGGCGTGCATCGAATGAAGAGTTGCGACCTCTTAATACTAGACGCTTATGTTCGGTACTATCAGCCACAACCGATTCGTTGCCAATGCGCACAAAGGTTTCAAGAACGCTGTCGCCTATATAATAATAAGGTGTATCTTCGCCTCCATGCACATGAAGAATGAGCAATTCCTTGTCTTCTACACGCTCTATCTTCAAGTCGATTTGCGGCATAGGATCAATGCGCTCCTTAATTTTCTGGCTGATAAATTCGGCATCAGTCTTGGCATCGGTCAACCCTATGATAGTATCGTCATCGGCAATACCAAACAATAGGCAACCGCCACTGCCATTGGCAAAGGCGCTGACGCTCTTCAGCCAACTTTTCACTTTACGGCGTTCCACTTCCTGCTTCTTATCGTATTCAGTAGTCTCACCTATATATTTTGCCATGTCCATATTTACTTAATTTTTGATTATTCATTATGCGCCTGTAATCTAGGAGGATAAGCCATGCTCAACTCCCATATCAGCGCAATATATCTGCAAAAATACAAAAAATATTCAGAAAAGTGATTTTATGGATGGATTTTGTTAGCCGGGCGAACTCGATTTAACCTTATTTTATAAGATAGAGGGATATTTTGATAATCTGAAATCCTTAATGACCGGATTTAGGAATATATGTACATATATACACCAAGGGTGTATGCTCGTGATGAGTAAACTCCCTAATCTTGTTTTAGGAAGATACGGAATTGTACTGGATGTCAGTAATTTATTCTTGGGTGCCACTTTGAGTGCCATCTTGGGTGCCATTACATAATTTCTCTTTACCTCACTTTGCAAGTGACACCTCTCCTTACCAAAATAAAATCTCACGAAATTATAATTTTTCATAAAAAGAACATTATATGATACTTTTCCTTGTTTCATCCAAAAACGAATCAAAACCATTATATGTTGGTCATATCTGTCTAAAACGTGTTGTTGATTCCTAAGACATAGCCAAATTTTTGAGCAACTTTTTGTGTTAATAAAT
>NZ_VZBE01000026.1:0-149315 GCF_009494835.1 Segatella copri | reverse complement strand
CTTAACACCCATTAACCAAATATCCTAACTTGATTCCTGGGTGCAAAGGTAAAAGAAAGAAATCGCATTTGATTCATTGCTGCTGATAGCTGCTGACGATGTTAGTCAGCAAGCTATCAATCAGCTTCGCTCAGATGGAATATATTCCATCGAGAACCATTCTTGCACACTTATCAATATGGTAGTGGTATCTACTGCCGAAGGAGCAGAACATATTCATCAGGTATTGGAGAACCACGAACGTGCCAGAAAGAATGTAGTCGTAAAAATGACTCCGGAACTCTGCATCAAGGATGAATCCGATATCGACTCTATCTTGTCTTTCCAGCAAAATCCAGGCTCTAATACATACATGGAATTGAAGCACTTCTTGCAGATGTATAAGGAGAATGTGGAGATTCATGGTATGGTAGGCTTTGATTTCAGAAGTTTCTCCGATATCATCAGAGGAAAGAATGTGGTATCTGTCTATTCGTATGAATATCAAGACGACATAGCTGAGGCTATCAGCCACCTAAAGTCTGTTAATCTAAAAGACAATGGCAAATATCTTCTGTCGTTTACAGTAGGTAAGTATGATGAGAAGGCTCTATCCAGGCATTTGGCTTCTCTCAATGAATACATGGATACCTTCCCCGAAGAGAGCAGCCTCTACTGGACATACAGAGTGGCAACTTCGCAAAAAGTAACTTTGTTTGCTCCTATATCTTCAGAGCAATAAAAATATGAAATGCCTCAACCATACTGGGCGAAATCGGTTATTATTAGGTTAAATCCGTAATTAAGTAAACGATTTCATACAATTATAATAAGGAATCGTGTGGTTATTGCTTTTCTTTTTGTACCTTTGCATCCGTTTGGCAATTGTGGGTACCAAATCATACATAAAGGAAAAAATATCTAATAATAAATAAAAAGTAATGACTACACTTACAATTTCTATTATTGTCGTTTTCGTGCTCGGCTATGCACTCATAGCTACCGAAAGCTTGACAAAGGTAAACAAGGCAGCAATTGCCCTGTTGATGTTGGTAGGTTGTTGGACCCTCTACATGATGGATCCAATGCAGTATCTCCAGTTGATGCACCCTGATTATACAGGCGGTGCTGCTGGAATGGTGGAGAAGGTGACCGGAATCATCCAGGAACATCTGGGCGATACCGCCACAACACTCTTCTTCCTGATGGGTGCGATGACCATCGTGGAAATCGTGGACCAGAACGGCGGATTCAACTGGGTTCGCAAGGTGATGAAGACCAAGTCGAAGCGTGCGCTCCTCTGGCGTATCGCTATCCTTACCTTCTTCCTATCGGCAATCCTCGACAATCTGACCACCAGTATCGTGATGATCATGATTCTCCGAAAGCTCGTCACCGACCACAAGGATCGCATGGTTTATGCATCTCTCGTCATCATCGCTGCCAATTCGGGTGGTGCCTTCTCACCAATCGGCGACGTTACCACCATCATGCTCTGGAACAAGGGACTGATTACTGCAGCCGGCGTTATCGCCGAAATCTTCATCCCGTCTGTAGTTTCCATGGTGATTCCAGCCCTCATCCTTCAGACCATGTTGAAGGGCGAACTCGTGATGCCTGAGGTTTCTGCCCAGCAGAATGCATCGGTCAGCGATTTCACCGAAGGTCAGCGCAAGGCTGTGTTCTGGTTGGGAGTAGGCGGTTTGATCTTCGTTCCTATCTTCAAGAGTATCACCCACTTGCCTCCATTCGTAGGAATCCTCCTTGTATTGGGCGTTCTCTGGACTGCTACCGAAGTTTTCTATCGCAGTTTGCATCGTGGAGCTGATGCCGAGGGCACTCAGAAGCGAGTAACCAAGTTGCTTTCTCGTGTAGATATGAGTACCATTCTCTTCTTCCTCGGTATTCTGATGGCAGTATCCTGCCTGGCTGAAATTGGTGTGTTGACTGCTTTGGGTCAGGGCTTGAACGTCGTATTCGATGGCAACCACTACCTGGTTACTGGTATCATCGGTGTGCTTTCAAGTATTGTTGACAATGTGCCTCTGGTAGCCGGATGTATGGGAATGTATCCTGTGGCAGCTGTTGGTGATATGGCTGTGGATGGCGTCTTCTGGCAGTTGCTGGCCTACTGTGCCGGTGTAGGAGGTTCAATGCTGATTATCGGTAGTGCTGCAGGTGTGGTAGTAATGGGCTTGGAGAAGATTACCTTCGGCTGGTATATGAAGCATATCTCCTGGATTGCTTTCGTAGGTTACATCGCAGGTATCGTTTGCTACTGGTTCATCCGCACCTTCCTTTATGCTATCTAAAGGATAAGCATTTTTAGATGTAAACCCCACACGCCCTGAAAGGGCAGAAGCTCTTAGCCCAGGGCAACACCCTGGGTAATGATGGATGCAAGCCTGTCGCCCTGTAAGGGCAAAAGCTTTCTCTCTTACGTGAAAAAGTTTTTTTTGAGAAAAAGTCTCAAAGTCTCATTCTCTATTGAAAATGTCGACTTAAAGACTTGATAGATAATAAGATAAAAGAAATGAGACTTCTCGGTTTTGGTACCGAGAAGTCTCATTAAAGTATCATAGAAGTATCATTATTTCACTTTTTCTTTACAAGATACTTCATTCCATCAGCAAATCTCTTATGTTTTAACTCACTCATATTCGCCAGTTTTCTGCCGAATCCCATCAAACTGTTCACCTTGAGCGATGAACCTATCTGCTTTTTCAGATAGTCGAAAATCTCGGCGGCAGTCAGATATTCACCCTCTTTCTCATTCTCAACCAAATCAAAATAGAGCTGGAAATACTGGTCTATCGGCTCAGCCACCTCAAACTGGCAGTTGTTCTTCATAATCAACTTCACCTGTTCCGCATCAAAATAACTCTTCTCGCCATTGTGCAGGGCGGTCAGCGCCTGGGCGAAAAGTTGCTGATAGTTCGGACGCACACTCACATCGATTGGTCCCGTCAGTTCCACGCCTATGAACCTTCGGTTGCCGGATGGATCGGTGAGAATATCCGTGATGTTGCTCGTGGCGATGAACGAGGCGAGACGAGGAAATTCCATGACATGACTGCCATACGGAGGCTTGTATTTCAGCGTAGGCAACTGGATGAGATTCTTCAGGAATCCCTGCTGCACCTGTGGCGAAATCTGGTTGAACTCATCGAGATTGATGACCATAAACTGCGCCATCGCCTGATAAACCTGACGTTTTTCTGACAGAATCAGATTATCGTTATATCCCCACTGCAGTTCCGGCGGTAACAGCCGGCGACAGAAAGTACTCTTGTTGTAACCCTGCTTGGAAATGAGAAGCGGAGCCACTGAGTTGCCATACTGGCGATGGGTAAAGCCGCGCCACTGGTCAACCATGCCCAGGAACCAGGTGTAGAACCAGTCTGCCCAGTAAGGATTGTTGGTAGGAACCGTACGAGCCAAGGCACGTATATGGTCCTTTCCGTCCCATTTGTCGTAGCATTGGAAGAGATATTCATCTATCGGATTATAATTCTTGATATAATCAGACTCCAGAAAATTCCTGACATCCTTAATGCTCACTCGGATGTCAGCGAGCTGCACCTCCAGCGTCATGCGCTTCTGTACTCTCGGATCCACAGGCTGGAAACCATACCAACCCTTCTCCTTCGGCATGTATTCCACGAATTTCATCACCGTGTTGTATCTGAAGTTATATTTACTTTTCAGCAGCTGCATCATGCTCATGATATTCTCGCGAACGCTGTTCTTGTCAACTTTCTTTTCTTCTTCCGAAGTATCGGAACCAGGAATCATCTGCTGATTATCTTCCGTGTTGAAAGCCTGGTTCTGAGGGTGCATGTTGCTGTCAATTTTCATCGCTACCGCCTTACTGTTGAAATAAGGTTTCGCATCAAGCGTCATCATAAAACTGTTGTGCATCGAAGGCTCAAAAGACAGGTTTGCGCCCGCTTCTATAGAAGGTTTCGGCCCGTCTGTGAGCACTGAAGCCTTGGCAATCGCCTGATATACAGGCAAAATCTGCTGGTAAGCGATGCGGTAAAGTCGTTCGGCATCCGCCTCCTCAGCAGGCAGCAAGTCATCTTCATTGCTGAATTTTACCAATACGATAACCGACTTACCATCAGCACCTTCCAGCGCAGCAAAGGTAGAAGGCAGCATGGCAACCGAGCGCTTCACGCCCTCCACGCCGTCCACATCCGTAATATTTCCGAATTTCAGCATCAGGATACCGTTGCACGCCTTCATCTTCAGGTTGTTGTTTTCGTCTTTGGCGAATTCAGCAGCGGGGTAGATGTGCATCCATGTTGGCATATCCTTGTAATATTCGTAGCCGCTTTCCATATAGGTCACGTATTCGCGGAAATGGGTAACAGTAAGTCTGCTGTCATCTTTTGCGATACGTTGCAGCAACTTCTCCATCGTCTTGGTGCTGACGAGGAGCTGCTTCTTGTTGTTTGTATGAACGATTGTTACCTTCATTGAATATATTGATTAGGATGTTTGTTTGTTAACTATTAATCATAAACTGTCAACTATAAACTATAAAATCTTATCAGCGTTGCCCAAAGTTTGGTTGGTAAATTGGGCACTCGTTTCCCGTTGTACGGGCAATGGCTGCCCGTCACTTGTTCTCCAGTAGCCCGTCACGTGTTCACCGGTAGCCCGTCACGTGTTCTCTGTGGGACCGTTTAAATGGCATGGCTGGAACATCTGGAGGGCAGAGAAAAAGATTAGCTTTTAGTGAAATCAATCTCTTCTGAGAAATGGTCGAATTCAACATCTTTATATCCGTATCTGGCGAAGAGCTGTTTGATATATGCCTGTTGTTCCGGCAGGAGTTTCAGTTGTCCCAGTTTGTAACGGTAGTATTGTCCTTTGCTGCCGAGGTGGTCTCTCATTTCGGCGCGCAGTGCAGGAGCGTCTTTCACTTTCATTTCGGCAAAGAGTTTGTCGAATCCCCATGCCATTTTCACGACACGCAGCGGAGCGAAGTACTTGCAATTCCCATTTTTCAGGGCATTTGGGAAGATGGCATCCCCTCTATCAGTCTTCTCGTTTTTGTAGAGTGCAGATAGATAGTGGATACATTTGTTTTTCATCGGACATGGTTCGATGAAACAGTAGGTGATGTTGCTAGGTACGTTTCCGTACTCAAAAGCCTTTTTCAGTAATTCCTTTTCATCCATGTTTCTTAAGTATTAAGAATAAAACATTCTGTTTTACTAAACGCAAAAACATCCTGTTTATTGCCTTAAAAATGCTATTATTATCACTTCATAAAGCATTTTTTTTCGATGCAAGCAAGAAAATCATGATACTTCTCGCTAATTTATGATACTTCGATGATACTTCTTTCTTCATTTTTAGAGAAGTATCATTCGTGATAAAGTTCTGTGTATTAAAGATATAACTCTTATTTTATGTCTAAAAATGAGACTTTGATACTTTTTTCGAGAAAAAAGATTTATACGTGCGTATAATTGTTGGTTCTTTATCGCTTGCGTACTTCCTTCTAAACTTCCTCCCTTTTGTTGAAAGAATCATGTGCTGCTGATACCCCTCCTTTTTATTATAATTCCCCATAACACAACTTTTTTCGAAACTTTTTAGCTAAAAGTTTTGTTGTTTCGATAATAATTGTTACTTTTGCGGTAGAGTTTGAGCGAACGGAAAAGAACGGGCGTGATGAAGACTCGAATTAAAGAGCGTATTGACGTTATCCTAATATTGAAATGTGGTAGTTTCAAAATCTGCAGGATGATAAGCAATACTGCTCACGCATAGGATTATTGTACCCTTTTGTAAAGGGGATAATATACCCCTAAGCGTGGGCTATTGTTTGTTGCATGCAGATGGGTTCTACCACAACCTCAATATTTGTGACATACAATAGTTCCACGCTTTTTCCATTTTAAACCAAAACAAATAATAGTGTTATGAAGAAAGTCTTTCATAAATTACGTGATTATGCATTAGCACTGTTAGCCTTAATGACTATTAGCGCTTGTTGTGACAGTTTGAATACTCTTAACGACCCACATTTTACAGGGGAAGGAACACTAATTAAGAAACCTTCTTTTGCAAAGCTTGATTATAATTCTGTTATTCATTTTTATATAGAATCTTCTGGTAGTATGAATGGCTTTTTTAGAGCTGGTCAACCTACTAGTTTTAAGCAGGATGTTTATGAAATAATGAGTTATTATTCTCCTGTAACAAAGGATGTGAATATTATGACCAATAGTGGAGGAGTAGCAGGACAGTTGTCTCTAGCTCAATTCCAAACTGCAATGAATACTGGTGCGCTGGAATGTAATGCTTCTACGCAAGTTCCTGTTATGTTGCGAAATATTGTTAGTCGATTGAAAAAAAATGATGTGGCTGTTCTTATTTCTGATATGAAGTATAGTCCTGTTGGTTCGGCAGCTCCAAATGTATTGTTGACTCAATATTCTGCAGAAATAGCACGAATAGCAGGAGACTCTCAAAAGGCTTATTCGTTGGTATGCGCAACTTCTAATTATATAAGCAAAGATGGTAGCGTTGTTACTGATGTATCGCCTTATTACTATTTGATTATAGGTGAGCAAAATAAGGTGTCTGCGGTTCGAAATGGAATTGCTATTATGTTGCAAAGACAGAAACGATTTGTTGACAATCTTGAAATTGGATATAAATATGGGGCTTGTCCTTATACTTTTGATGAGCCCAAAAACGTTGCTCAACTAACAGGTTCCCCAACTTTTTATGGTTATGGAGAATCGGTTGATGAGTGTACTCTATCTTTGAAATTACATCTGGAATCATTTAGATGGCTAATGGCTAATAAGGATGTCCTAAAACAGTATTTTATCTGTAAATCTTTATATGGCTCTAAAGTGACTGTTGAAAATATTGAAGTTGAAGAATGTAATAACGTAAATTTAGAATTGAAACGTTCTGTAGTTGCAACAATTAACCTCAAAGTATCTAATATGGTTGCTGATATGGAAGTGTTAGAGTGGAATATAACAATACCATATGTGGAGCGTAATGTAATGGGAAAATTCTTGGATGATTCTAAGGGACAGAATGATGTGACTACATCTTATTCTTTAATGAATTTTTTGCTAGGTATTGCTCATGGTGGGGTTGTAAACCACCAACCTGAGCCAAATTATATTTTAATATCGAAAAATAGTTTATAATTATGCATTTCATAAAGTTATATCAGCCATTAATTGGCACTAAAGCATCCTTTCTTCAATCTTTTGAGGGGGATGCTATGCGTACCAATGCTAGTTTGTTTTGGAGCAAACTTGATGATGCCTCGATCGTCTTTTTTATTCTGACGATTGTAGCAGCTATAGGAGTCGTTGTTTATTATTATATACCTTTTAATAATCAACCAGGGCGTCATTATTTGCCTAAGTATTGGTGGCGTTTTCTTGCTGTAAGTGCAATTTTAGGTTTCGTAATAACAATAGGTATTGCAATGGGCTTTGCTACTCCAAAATTAAATGGAACATTGATGATAGAATTAAAAGTAGCATTAGCAAATGCAGTATTAGCTGTAGTAACATATTGGATCTTTTCTTGGGGGTGGTGCAAATGGGGTAAAACCAATGCATATCGCTATTTATAAAAATAGTTTTATAGTATGAAGAAAGTTTTTGTTTTTTGCATAGGTGGAACTGGCGAGCGTGTGATGAAAAGTATCACGATGCTGATGGCTGCTGGTATGGATACCAATGGCTTTACCGTGGTTCCTATAATTGTTGATCCACATTTGGATTTAGATGAAAAGAAAAATCTGCAAACTCTGATAGACAAATATGTAGAGATTCATCAAGAGGCATCTGAGGACAGAAAAAGTCCAAAGGGATTCTTTGAGGCAGAAATGACTCTTATTAATACTTTGGATACTCAAACTAATAATACCAACAAAGCTGCGGGCGAAAATCGTTCTTATGCTGAATTTTTGAATGTTGGTAATCTTGATACAAAGAGTATTAATAATTTCTTGATACAGACTTTGTATTCGAAGGAGAATCTGAATAATCATTTGTCTGTCGGTTTCAGAGGTAATCCTAATGTGGGAACGGTTGTACTTCAAGAAATGTTGGAAGGTGCTTCATGGTATAATGCATTCAAAACTCATTGTGGAGAAGAAGATCGTGTTTTCATCATAAGTTCTATTTTTGGTGGTACAGGAGCGTCAGGCTATCCGCTTTTGGAAAGAAAAATTAGAAATACAGTTGATTCCCAGACGGTATCTGATGTATTTATGGGTGCAGTAACGGTATTGCCATATTATGGCTTGACTGATCCGAAGAAGAATGATAGTAAAATTGATTCTGCAAATTTCATGACAAAGGCGAAGGCTGCACTTACATACTATGAGCATACAGTGAAGTCTGACTTGCTCTATTATGTAGGCGAGACAACCTTGCAGGCATTTCATGAGAATAACGAGAAGACTCAACCAGATGAGGCGAACTTTACTGAACTTGTTGCTGCTACAGCTTTGTTTGATTTCTTGCAGCGTTCCAAGCCTCAGCAAAGACAGTATCTGACTCGTGCAATAGAGAATGATGTCGCATCCTTGGATTTGGCCTCTGCTGGTAGTGGATATGCTTCTTTGGTTAAGTGTATTGCAGACTATTGTATATTGAATACATTATTAAAAGTGTTGCCAAATGAAAAGTATTTCCCATTGAAGCAAAGTCGTGGTTTTGATACTAGTTTCTATAAGGGTTCTCTTTCTAAGGTGATTTCTTTCTCGGAGTCTTTTGAAAAATGGTATTCCGAGTTGTCTGCAAAGAAGAGGGCGTTTGCACCTATTGCAGATATTAATCCATCTAACATGGTTAATATCATTAAGAATAGTGTAGAGCTAGAGGCTAAGGATGATTCTTACTATTTGTTGGAAATGATCAAGAGTTCAAATAAGGGAATAACAAACAACAATAGAGTTCGAAATTTCCTGGAATATGCCTATGAGGCAATAAATACTTTCACTCAGAAAATAAAATAAATATGGCAAGTATAGATTTAAATATAATAGACCGTGGTATTCAAGGAACTGTATGGACTCCCCAGGATACAGGTATTCAAGCAAGCAGGCTGGATGATGTCAAGGAACAGCGCACTGATAATAGTGGTGCTTTGAATTCTTTGCCAACACCTTTTGCGCGCTTTTTTGTCGTGCAAGAGGCTTTTCGCCGACTAACAGAGGAAAAGCGTAATCCTTCAGTTCATGCTGGTTTGGCTTATACTAGATTAGTTTCTGATTGTCTTGATGTCTTTGAGATTCTTTTTAATAAAAAGTATCATGAAAATCAATGGGGAAATAACGTTAAAGTTGTTGTTAAAGAGTGGAATAAAGCAGAGGAAATGAAGGAACTTCATGATAGAGTTCCTATCTTGTATAATGCTCTTAATTCTATTTATGATGAAGATATAAAGGAAGATAAATTGTTCTTTGTTATTCTAGAGAAGAATGGCAAGGAATATCTTCTTGGCACCAGTTCTCCTATGACGGGATTTGTGACTCCGCCAGATATGGATAAATTGGATGTATCTAAGAATAATACATCGTCAATTAAGTTTCAAGGAAGTTTGTATGAGTCTCTGAAAATTGATCGTAAAACAAACGGACAGTATTTTCGTGATATACTCTTGTTGGAGAATAGAGATAAGGATTTCAAAAATTATATGTATCAGCTGTTTAGTGGTTCTAGTCTAGATAGCCGATATGATTATTTGCGAGATTATATCCGTGAATTAAAAAATGATCCTGACGTAAAAAATAACTATTCTATAAAAACGAATGAAGTTCTGACGTTGTTCAATTCAGAATTGATTATCAATGGATTGAAGATAGGGTATAATGATGAGACTGATGTTAATGATTTCTTTTTGCCAACACTTATTAAACTTCCTTATCGCTTGAACCGAAAGAATTTCGTAGGTATAAAGTATGAGCGCGAAGTTAATGAGCGTACGTATGATTATCTTCTGCCATTAAAGAGCGAAGCTTTGTCCTATTTGGATCAAGGCTTGGCAGAGTGCGTCTGTCAAGTTAAGCCATATAGTGTTGTTGTTAAGTTTAGGTATAAAGGTGATGAGTATTTGAAAGAATACAGTGAACAGGATGAAATTCGTGATCTTTCCAAGGATAACCATTCCGTAAATGTAGGATTGTTTCCTAATATATTGTCACCTGTAGATACTGAGAATAATTATTTCAAATTGGCATTGGCGGTTGCTGACAATAATAATGGTGAAGGTGAATGGCATACTTTGAAGATTGAAGATACTGCTCTTGGATTCTACAAAAAGGATGCTGTCGGTAATTATGTTAAGATAAATGAGGCTGATGCAGAGCGTGCCCAAAATGGTGTTGAAGCACCTGTTGTACGTTCTAAACAAGGTTCTGGTGCTGGTGCATTAGCTTGCAGTACGAAGTATTATGAGTTGTTCAATACAGCTTTTGATGCGATGAAGCTAACTATTGGTACAGATTGTGGCTTCTTGTTGCCTCAATGGAGAAAGGCCCAACGTACCAATAATAGTTATACTTATGCTATTGATTTGGGTACATCTAATACGTTTATTTCCAGAACGGATAATAATGCTAATGATGTTCCTGAAATGTTTGCAATGAAAGAGAGTATGGTTTCTTATCTACATGATAATGACAGTAATGCGCAGTATTCAGAAGTTGCAAATATAGAAGACTCTATGGGAGAACCTGTATGTGATATGATGAAGACAGAATTTGTACCTCCATTTATAGATGGAGTGGATTATAAATTCCCAATCCGTACTGCAATCTGTAAGGCTCGTAATATAGTAGAACAACCGAAATTATTTGATAACCATAATATTGCATTCTTCTATGAGAAGATGATGGAGACTACATTCCAGGAATGTAAGACCGATGTCAAATGGGAAGAGAATGAAGATTGTATCAAACTATTCATTCAAGAACTACTTTTGATTATCAAGTGTGATATTTTACAGCATAATGGTGTGTTGAACCAAACAAGCTTAATATGGTTTAGACCATTAAGTTTTTCAGGAAATTCTAAGCGTATCTATGAAAGATGTTGGAAGAATTTAGCTCAAGAGATTCTGTTTACAGGTGATGTGACTTGTTATACAGAATCTGAGGCTCCATACTATTATTTCAAGAAGATGGATTATGTAAAGAACACTGATTCTGTAATGATTGTTGATATAGGTGGAGGCTCAACTGATTATGTGTATTTTAATGAGAACAAGCCTGTTGCTGCATCTTCTGTTCATTTTGGTTGTGATATATTATGGGGTAATGGTCATAAGGAATTTGATAATATCAGAGCAAATGGTATCTATCAGAAATACATTGGCACCTTGAATTGGGGCAAGAATGATAAGCTTCGTCTTTTGGAATCAGAGATGAAAGCTAATAAGCAATGTTCTACAACTGATATTATTAATTTCTGGTTGAGTAATAGCAAGAGTAATGACATTATGGATCGTTTGCACAATGATTATTTGCCATTGTTTGCTTACCATTTTACGGCAATTATGTATTATGTTGCCAAGATGTATAAGTTTGAAAAATATGCATATCCACGTTCTGTTGTGTTCAGTGGTAACGGTAGTCGTTACATTGATAACTTCATTACGGAAGATGTGACTTTGATAGAGAATATTGTAACAGCTATTTTCTCGAAAGTATATGGACAAGTTGAAATGATTCATGTCGTGATGCCTAAGACTCGAAAAGAAAGTACTTGTTATGGTGGACTGTATCGTTCAAAAAGTGCTGTTGAAGCACCAAACTTGATATACCATGGTGTTGATAAAGAGTATGAGAATGTTGGACAGATGAATAATGATCCGTCGTTACAGTCTGGATTGTTAGAAAAATATAAAGAGATGAATGACTTGTATTGCTCTGTCCTTGATATATTGAAGAGACATGGAGTCGTTGACAATTCGGTTGATTTGAATCTCTTCAAGAATAATGTAAAATTGGAATATGATGAGAATCTTAGTACCCATTATCGTTCAGATGTAAAAGAGAAATATACTAATGACGATGATGTATGCTATGATGCAGTATTCTTTATTCCTGTTATTGATAAAATTTTCGAACTTACAACAATAGTTTAGTATGGATGCAGAATATATTGTACAGTTGGCTCTTTCTTTAAGTATCTCTATTTGTATGGCAATATGGTTTATTGTAAAACAAACCAAAGAGTACCATATAAACATGGAAGCAATAGAGCATTTAAAAAACTTTTTTTCGAAGAAGGAAGGATATTCAACTTATGATAGTATAACGGTTGACGCTGATACGGATAAGTCTACAATGAGTGTTGTCATTAAAAATGTAGCAAATGATGACGCAGAATTGAAAAGTCTAATACAGGACATTAATGCGTATATACGAAAAAGTAAGGGAACCGTTGCATTTTCGATTATTCAAAACAAGACGGAACGTCGAATCTCTATGTTGTATGAAATCGCAACTTCAAAGTTGTCCTTTCCTACACATATAGGTTTGATGGGTACCTTTGCTGGTGTTTTTATCGGATTGTTAATGTTTCTTGGAGGAACATGGTATTCTGGTGAAATTACGGATGCGAACATTCAGAGTTTGATAGCCGGAGTGTTAGTATCGATGATTACTAGTTGGTGTGGAATTTCTAGATTGATATCGAGCCACCGTGCGGCTAGCGAGGCGACTAATCAAATCGATAGAGACAAGAATGAATTTTATGAGTGGGTACAGAACGAGTTGATGCCATCTGTTGATGTCAGTATGGTTGAGGCTATAG
The DNA here is from genome assembly GCF_009494835.1 of Segatella copri. Taxonomy (GTDB): domain Bacteria; phylum Bacteroidota; class Bacteroidia; order Bacteroidales; family Bacteroidaceae; genus Prevotella; species Prevotella copri_F. The sequence continues at coordinate 136,515 of NZ_VZBE01000026.1, read as the reverse complement.
GTAAGCTTCATGAGACTATTGATCAGTTTGAACCTACATTCTCGAAAGTGATAGTAGAGTTTAAAGATGCCTTCAAGAATGTGACAGGTGCATTCGGTAATGAATTCCGTCAGAGTGTGCAAGTTGTGGCTTCTGCTGTTGACACAATGGGACAAAATATGAATAAAGTCAATAAGAACATTGAACTTCAGGGTGAATTGCTTGCAACAATAAAGAGTAATCAATTGATAAGGGGTATGGACGCTTTTGTTGAGGCATCCAAACGTTTTGGGGAAATAACGGGTTCTCTTGATCAGTTTGAAAGAGCAAGAAGACTGATGTTGATTGCAGCACAGGAAACCATTAATCTTCAAAAAGATTTCAATGAATCTCTGCAAGTACCAAAGCAAGTTGCAGCAGAAATCAACTCTATTCTTGACAGAATTACTAAGTTTGAGGCAAATATTAATGGACTTGGTGAGAACATAGCACATACTCAGATGGTTGGTAGTGCTTTGGTAGAGCAAATTAAAGAGAATATTTCTGCTATTAGAAGTAAACAAAAAGTAGCCGAAAATTACTCTGATACTGCTAGTAAAAAACTGGAGATATATTTCGAGGAGCAGAAAAAGGAGATGGGACGTGTTATGCAGAAGTATAATGAAGCCCTTGATTCTTATCTTGATGATTACGAGAAAATGCTTCAGGAACGAAAGAAAGAACTGGAACAGCGTAAACGTGAGTTTGTTGAGGCTATAGACAAGAAGTTGTCTATTGATGAGATAAGAAGTGAATTCTCTTCTTTGAAGAAGCTGAATGATATTTCTCAGATGTTGGAACAGCTTATGCGTAATCCAGTTGATGGCAACCAATTGATGAGAACTCTTTCTAAAATTCATACAGAATTGAATGCTATTAGTGCAATTCAGGAAGATAATAAGAAAGGTGGTTGGTTTAGCAATAATTCCAATACCGCAGTGGATAGAGCACAGCGTGAAAAAGAAGAGGCTAATCGTAAGGCGGAAGAAGCTGAGCGAGAGAAGCAAAAAATTATAGAGTTAGCAAGAATCCAAGCAGAGAAAGATCGAGCAGAAAAAGAAGCTCTTTTGGCAAAGATAAGAAAAGAGCAGGAAAGAGATCAAAAAGCGATGGAAGTTATTCAGCGAGTCCAGCAAAAGGACTCTCCTGTATATGAATCTGTAAATAACGAATCGATTTCTCGTTCTCAGATTGATACTTCTCTAGAAGAGCATTCTAAAGTAACTGTAGCAGAAGATGGCCCAACTGCTGCTCCGACTTCTATGGATAAAGGTATAGATGCGGAAGAAAAGTCAAATAAAAAGGGATGGTTTAGAAAAATATTTTGGAAAAAATAATGGATATAGGTAGAAAAAATAAAGAATCATTTTGGCCAAGCTATGTAGATATCATGACAACTTTGTTTGCCGTGATGCTCATATTGTTTGCCGTTTCTTATGCTCGCTTTAAGTTGAAGGAAGGGCAGTTGGAAATGTTGGTAAATGAGTACAAAGATATTATCGATGTATATTCTACCGTTGATTCCATAGATAATAGCGGATATTATGCTTATGATACTCTGTATTTGAAGCATACGTTAACGGTGAGTATTGCTTATCAAGACAAAGAATATGATATTAGTAGTAAGTTGAAGTATGATTTGACTGATAAGCGGAAAGCTGATGAGAAACGTGATAGCATCCGCCAGGCTGGTTTGTTGGTTCAAAATATTATCTACGATTTGGAAAAATCCAATAGTGATAGTAAAAACATCAAGTTCTTGGTAGTTATAGAGGGACAATCTTCTAAGATACCTTTCAATGATAATGATTGGCAAAATAATGAAACGCTTTCATTTCTTCGTGCAAAGTTCTTAAGGAAATTCTGGACAGATCCTGTTTCGGAAGGAGGATGTGGATTATTCCAACATACTAGTGAGAATGACGCTGATAGTAAGTGTGAGATTATTGTAGCTGGTAGTGGAGAAGGTGGTGTTCCTCGTTATTTCTATAAGGGTGGTGAAAATCCTATCACATTGAATCCTAATGAGGCAAAGTATAAGACCATCAACGAGGTTACCCCACAAGAATTCTTGGCATGGCGTGATGTGGAGCAGCAGAACCAACGCTTCTTGATTAATATCATTCCTATTATAGGTAATATTGATGTGACTAAAGCAAAGTTTGAGAATATAAAGAAATGATGCTTATGGAAGAGTACAAAATTTCTGAGGAAATATATCAAGCGAGTTTGGTAACTTCCTCTGAATCTTTTAGTATCTCAGATGATATATTTGAGGAGGCTGATACTTTGACTGTTGAAGAATTACAGCTGGAAGTATTGGATTCCTATAAATTTTCTGGGCGCTATTGGATTTGGAAGATGGGATCTTCTGTCTTTTATAAAAATAAAAATTGGCAAAAAATGTTTTTGGCAAATGAAATGCAAATGGAGGCTCCTGGTTTTAAGTATTTCAAGTCTTATTCTTCACTTGTTGATTTCCAAAAGGAATATAAATGTCAAAATCCTGGTAGCCGGGGGACTGATAGTCGGCCTATTGCATATAATGCTTTTGCTAATTCTTTAAGAAGAGGTGATGTTATAATTGCTTGTGCATCAAATTCTACAATTGTTGCTTGGGGCATAGTTAAAAGTGATTATTTCTATCGTCCAACGAGAAAGGCAGGGAAGCACTACCGTAACGTTACATGGATAAAGATGGATATGCCTTTTATATTTACAGATAAGCCCCAAATCCTTTATATGCTTCAGAAGGAAGAAACTCATTTGTTGAAAGAAACGTTGGTAAGCAAAACCTATCAGCAATTAACAAATGTATATCCTTTTGGCTTTGTTGATAAAGGATATGAAATGAAAATTCCTTTTGAAAGTAGGAAAAAAGCAAGAGTGTAAATTAAACTGTGTCAAGCTACAATAAAAGTAGTTTAACACAGTTTTTATATTATGGACAACTTAGAAATTGATTACAAGAAAGCAGCTCAGCAGTTGCGTAGTGGTGAAGCCTTATTTGGCAAGGACGGAGCATTAGCTCCATTGTTAGAGCGTATTCTCAACTCAGCTCTCGAAGGTGAGATGGATGCTCATTTAAGTGAAGAGGAACGCTCTTCCGGCAACCGTCGTAATGGTAAGATGAGTAAGAAGGTTCAAACAAAATATGGTGAGGTCACTATAGAGACTCCTCGTGACCGAGACGGAACTTTCCAACCTGAGACCGTAAAGAAGCGTGAGACTATTCTTGCCAATGGCATGGCAGACCAGATTATTGAGATGTACGCCATGGGCACCAGCACACGTGACATCAGCAGCTACTTTGAGCGTGAGTTCAACACAACTCTATCAGCCGATACTATCAGCTCTATAACAGACCGTGTATTACCCGAAATCACCGCCTGGAAGTCTCGCATGCTCGATCCTGTATATGCCATTTGCTGGCTTGATGCTATCCATTATAAGGTAAAGGATGAGAATGGCAGAGCTGTCACACGAGCCATTTACAACATTCTTGGTATCAACATGGAAGGCCAAAAAGAACTGTTAGGTATGTATGTGTCTAAGAGTGAAGGAGCTAACTTCTGGCTAGAAGTTCTTACGGATCTTCAGAACCGTGGTGTTCGAGACCTCTTGATTTGTTGTATTGATGGTCTCAAAGGCTTCCCTGATGCCATCCAAAGCGTATTTCCTGAGAGTTCTGTGCAGCTCTGTATTGTCCATCAGATACGCAATTCTATCAAGTATGTTGGCAGTAAGCATCAAAAGGAGTTTATCAAGGATTTAAGAACAGTATATGGTGCAGTAAACAAAGACTCCGCTGCTGCTAATTTAGACCTGTTAGAGTCTAAGTGGGGAGAGATGTACCCAATTGTCATCAAGTCATGGCGTGACAATTGGGAACGTCTGACAGAGTATTTCCAATATACTCCAGCCATCCGTAAACTCATTTATACGACCAATACGGTTGAGGGGTATCACAGACAGGTAAGAAAGGTCACAAAGACTAAAGGGGTCTTTCCTACGGATAATTCTTTGGAGAAGCTTGTGTACTTAGCTTACCGCAACATCCGTAAGAAATGGACTATGCCACTGGCAAATTGGGGACAACTTTCTCAACAATTGGCAATAAAATTTGGAGATAGATTTAAAATTATGTAACTTTGCAGCCGAAAAGGCTTCCCTGCTGGGGGCATGCCCCCAGCAGGGAGTGGGAATGAAAGTTAAGAACAAGCCTTGACACAGTTTAATTTACACCCCCGACCTGTAGTCCCAACTCTTTTAGCATTTTCTTTATGACATCAGTCTTGATGGTTGAGAATTCTGATTTGTCATAGATTTCTATCAACCATACTTCACCTGTATTCTTATCTACCAATGTGGTATATGTGATAATTCGAAATGAGGAGTTGTTTCAATATTATAGCTCATCGAAAAGTTCGTCTGCGGATTTTGCTTTCAATTTACCCTCCTTTATCATTTTTACTTCACGTAGTCCTTGACAAATTCCTTCGAGCAAATCCGTATCTATTCTTATAGAGGCGGAAGATTTTGTTTTTATTGTTGTACTCATATTACTTACATTTTAATTATATGTGTGCAAATATAGTGCAAAAGATTATAACTTCCAAAGTTTTTTTCTTTTTTTTATTGAATTAAACTTTTGAGTTCTTTCTTTAGCTTACTCTTTTGAAATCTATATATATGCTGCTGCATCCAAAAAGCGCAGAATCCTGCTGGCATCACTGCCAGCAGGATTCTACGCTTGTTTTATTTAAACAAATCCTCCATTTTAACTTCCTTTTGAACAATTCCGCTATGCTTGCCATACGCTACCCCGTAGGTTGTAATCATCGTGAGATGAATGGACTGCTTGGGAGAAAGCGTTGCTTTTAAGGCCTCTATGCGATGGCGCAAGCGCTGCTCCTCTTCTTTGCTGATGATATAAGGGGCGCTGGCAAACTTCATCTCGCATAAGTTTACCACATTGTCGTTTCTGATAATCAGAAGATCAATTTGGGCTCCTTCTTTCTCCTCTGTTCCTTTCACGCTCCATGCAGATAGCGAGGTTTTTACGCCAGCAACTCCAAGTGCCTGCTTGATTTGCTGGAAATGTTGCCAGCAAACTTCTTCGAAGGCCACTCCATGCCATGCTTTTAATACATCAGAAGTCATGTTGTCGCTTACAAAACTGGTTTCTTTTCCATGGGGTTCTACGTATTTCTGCCAAAAGAGACAGAAGTTGTCTATCAGTTTATAGCATGTTGTACTTTGGGGCATCCCGTATGGCGAATAGCTGGTGATGAAATCACTTTCTGCCAATGCTGCCAGGGTGTTAGACAAACCTCCTCCCAAAGGGAGACCTGTGGCTTGACTGATTTCTTCACGAGTGAAACCGGAATGGCGGGTAGCCAATAAACGTACCACTTTCTTGCTATCTTCCGGATTGTTGAAGATAGCAGCAAAAAGCCTGTTAAACTCATCTTTCAGTCTAGGTCTATTGCCAAAAAGAATCTTATCTGCATTTTGCTCGAAGCTTAACCCTTTCTGGAAGTACCCCATATAATAAGGTATTCCTCCAAAGACCATATAGCTTTGCAGAATGTCGTATTGACTCATTTGGATGTTAGCATGCTCGAAATACTCTTCGCATTCTTTCAGAGTGAAGGGCGAGAGTTTGATTTCTGCTGTCAAGCGTCCGTAGAGTCCTCCTTTGCTTCTTGATAGATTGCTGAGAATCCAGGAAGTAGCACTACCGCAAACCACAAGCATGATATTGTCTCTACCACTACACCAACCATTCCAAAAGTTCTCGAAGGCTGGGAGAAATCCGGAACGAGGGGTATCCATCCATGGAAGTTCATCGATGAAGATGACTTGACGTTCGCCATTGTCTTGGTCTTGTAGCAACTGTTCAAGCAAGAAGAACGCTTCCATCCAGGACTTGGGCATCTTATAACCTTCCAATCCTTGGTTGAGAAGGGCATAATAGAAACTTTCCAGTTGAGTTTTCAGTCTGTTTCTGTCGTTATCCTGGTCAACTGGAGACACGCCTGTATGCTGAAAGGTGATTCGATCTTTCAGCGCTTGTTTGATAAGGAATGTCTTTCCTACACGGCGACGTCCATATATTGCTACGAATTCGGGGCGGTCGCTATGGTACAACTTATCAAGTTCTGCTATTTCTTCTTTTCTTCCTATGATCATATTTTCTTCCTTTCCTATTATTATCTTATCTTTGACATTTTGTGCAAAAATACAAAAAAATAACGATTGCGGCAAAATATAGTATATTATATTCTGCCGCAATTATGCTTTTTTATACTTTATCGGCAAGATATAGCCGATAAATCATATCTCTGCGAAGAAAAAGTGGCAATATTGCCACTTTTTCTTCGCAGAGTGTGTTTTTGCATCAGCAAAAAGCTATTCATCTTCCGTAATGATGTCTAAATCTTCAGCTATTTTCTTCAGTCTGTCTCTTATCCTCTTCGCCAAGGTTGGTGGCTTTTGCTGAATGACAGGCTTTGGGGGCTCTTCTTCTGTGACTGGAGATTCTTCTGTCGGAGCATCGGGGATGAGTGGGGGCTGCTCATCATCAGGGATGTCTGTAGATTCTGTGTTTGAGGACTCTGTAGGAATATCCTCTTTTGGGGAATCTTCTTTTCCCCGTGATTGGAAGTCGTCACGTATCGGATGATAAAGCTTGTCGATAATTCTCTGGTAATCATCTTCATCCTTTGTGGTTGTGACTGGATTGTCCTGAATTTCATCTGCCAGTTCGTTGTTGAGACCTGTTGCCAGGATGGTTACTTTGGCATCCTCATCCAGACTGTCATCATCTGAAAGACCCCAGATAACCTTGATGTCTGGATTCAATTCATCGAAGAAGGCATCTATCTCTCGCATTTCCCTTACGAAAATAGGGTGCTTGCTGGAGGTATAGATGTTGAAGAGGATGCGCTGTGCATTGCTGATGTCGCTACCATAGAGTAATGGGGAATCCAAGGCATTGAGAATGGCATTCTGAACTCTGCCTTCTCCGCTGGCCCTGCCCATCGCCATGATGGCACCGCCGCCACTCTTGATGGTGGTCTCGATGTCACGGAAGTCGAGATTGATGGTTCCTTCTACGGTAATCAGCTCAGAGATGCTCTTGGTGGCATCGCTCAGTACCTTGTCTGCCAGTTTGAAGGCATCCTTTACGGTAATTTCAGAATCGGCATATACATCGCAAAGCCGTTCGTTGTTGACGATGAGCAAGGCGTCCACGTTCTTGCGCATTTCTTCTACACCTTGTAAAGCCTTGACGATTTTCTTTCGCTTTTCAAAATAAAATGGAATGGTGATGATACCCACCGTCAAGATGCCCATGCTTTTGGCGATGCCTGCGATGACGGGTGCTGCTCCTGTGCCGGTACCGCCACCCATGCCGGCTGTAACGAATGCCATCTTGGTTCCGTCATCCAAGAGTCGCTTGATGTCTTCCTGGGTATTCTGTGCTTCGCTTCTTCCCACTTCAGGATTAGCACCTGCTCCCAAACCGCTCTTTCCGAGCATGATTTTTACAGGCACTGGTGATTTGGATAGCGACTGGCTATCCGTATTGCAAACGGCAAAGCTCACATTTACAATACCTTCTGAGTACATATTCTTAACGGCATTACATCCGCCACCACCCACACCAATCACCTTGATGATGTTCTTGGTGGTGTCTTCTGTCTGTCCGAAATCTATAGGTGTCCAATCTTCTTTCATCATTTTAATTTTCAATTTTGACCACAAAGATACATATAAAGAGTCAGATTACCTATGAAAAAATAAATGCAAGCCTTGCAAAAGATAATTTTTCCAAGGAGTGAAACGAAATTTCCCATTCTTTTTGTATTTATGCAACCAATATGCAAGAAGAGACAAGAAATATGACAGTAGAGGAGAAGGCCGCTCTGGTAAAGCAGCTTTCCACCCAGCTTTTGGCAGAAGGAAGGACAGACCTTTTGCTGAAAGCCATCAGTGTGCCCGTATTGGAACAACTCCGTATTGAGGCGGCAAGGGCAACTCTCAGCCCTTTGGTCATTACGGAAGATTACCGCTTCTTGCTCCCTGACTATGGCAACAAGGAGGTGCAGCTCAGTCCAATCCACAAGGCTCTCTATCTCCTTTTTCTGAATCATCCGGAAGGAATAGAGTTCAAGAATCTGGTGGATCATCGTGAGGAACTGCTCTCTCTCTACCGAAAAACCGGCAACAGAATCGACCTTGAAAAAATCACAGAAACAGTGCGTCGCCTGACGAACCCTCTTGATAATGCTATCAATGAGAAATGTTCGCGTATCAAGGCTGCCTTTTCTGATTTGATGGACGAATATCAGGCTGACTATTATATCATTAATAGCCACGTGAAGCGCCACCAAGGCTCTTCAATGAAGATATGGTTCGAGAGGTTGAAAATTATCAACCTCCCGAGGGAACTTGTAATCTACCAATGTTGATCATTTGTCACATGTTCCGCAATTGGAACAGCCGTTACACGTCATCCTGCTGCCGCAGGTCTTGCAATGCTCTCAGAAAAAAGCCTGAGGCTTGACAATCAAAAAAGGTATGACTTCCACTATAGCTAGATAGAATGGAAGGCCATACCTTTTTTGAATGATCAATGCTTAATGAATTCCAACCCCATCTGCATCGCTTTTTTCACCATCTGCGCCACATTGCCGACTTGTAACTTGTGCATCAAGTTGTGGCGATGAAACTCAACGGTGTTGGTGCTGATGTTCAGCTCTTGGGCGATGGCATTGGTGGAATGTCCATCGGTAATATATTCCAAAACTTCCATTTCTCTGCTGGATAGGTTGGCTTGTCTAGTATTCTGCTGGTTGATGAGCCTGACAAACTGTTGGCTGTAATACCCTTTTCCGTCCTCTATCTTGTGCAGGGCTGTGAGCAACTCTTGTGGGTTGTCTCCTTTCAATACGATGGCATCTGCGTCTTCGCTCATCAGTTGTCGTATGGTCCATATTTCTTGGTGCATCGTATACACCACAATCTTTGTCTTGGGATGCTCATGATGGAGCAACTTGATGAGAACCAATCCATTTTCATTGCTTAGTTCCAAGTCGATGATGATGGTATCTATGTTCTCTCTCTCGATGATTTCCTTGGCAGACTGGAGATTGGAAGCACACCGTATCTTGGTGTATAGACCATCTTGCGAGATGAGTGTTTGCAAACCAGCCAATACGATAGGATGGTCGTCAATGATGAGGATACTTTTGCTTTTTTCCATAATGATACTAGTTGAATGCAGCCTATTGTGAGCCAAAGCTCATTGCTATAGTTGATACTTTATTTCTACTTGATACTCTTCGTCCGTATTTCTTACCTGTAGCTCAGCTTGCAGCGCTTCGGTTCTCAACTTCAAGGTGTCTTTCCCGATGCCTAATTTGCTTTGAGTGATGGGATGAAGGGGCGACAAGTCGTTGGTGACAGATATGACACCTTGGGACCCGATGGTATCAAGTACGACGCTGATCATCTTGCTGTAACCATACTTGATGGCGTTGGATACGCATTCCTGGATGATGCGATAGATTTCAAGAGCTTTGTCGCTAGGGACGTTCTGTTTCTTGAAAGAGGTGCTGATGAATGGCTTGACGATGGTTCCATCTTCGGCAGTCACCGACTGGCAATAGATTTCTATCAACTCTGTGAGCGATGTGTTGTCAAATCTTGGTGGTATCAGTTCATGTGACAGGCGGCGTACATTATGTCCCACGTTCTTGAGCAATTTTTCAGCTTCCTCTTTGTTGGTTTGCATCATAATGTTTACTGCCAGGATGTCGTTGCACACGCCATCGTGCAATTCCTTGGCAAGACGCTTGCGTTCGTTCTCCACACCGTTGATGTAGGAGGTCTTCTCTGATAATTCGGCACGCTGTTTGTCCAGTTTCTTGCGGTATAGGATGACGAGGAGGGCAATCAGTAGCGCAATGAGCACCAAGATGAGCCATAGAATACGAATGTAGAGCAAACTCTGCTCGTGGTTCATCTTCTCTATTTGCATCTCTTTCTCCAAGGTCTTGTACTTGACATTGAACTCGCTCAGTTGCTTGTTGATGTCGCTTTGTTTGAGGGAGTCGCTCTGTAGGTAAGCCTCGTGCATGGTTTGATATGCTTGAGCGGATTTTCCCATATTGTGAAGGCACTTGGCTTTCGTGGCGAGGAGTTTGTCCTTGGGCATCGTCTGATTGGTGCCCGACAAGCGGGTGATGCTGTCTAGAAGTACCCATTGCTCGGCGTATTTCTTCTGTTGCCCCAGTAAGTCTGCCTTGATTTCCAGTATGCCCAGCACACCATTGCTCGTAGATGCCAAGTTGCGACTGGCTTCATTGGCGTATGTCATATAGGGGGCGATGGAGTCGGTCTCGCCAAGCACCAAATAGGATTTGAGCAATGGGGAAAGGTATTTGAGTGTCAATACGTTGTAGTTAGCTTGCTTTACCAAATACCATATAGGGATGAGGGTGTTGACGCATTTCTGGTATTCTCCTTGTCGCATCAGAATGGCCCCTTTGTTGATATGGGCAGACAGGCGTTCGATGGTGTCGTTGGTAGCGATGGCTTTCGATTCCGCCTTGTCGGAGTACTCAATGGCTTCTGGGTATCTCTTCTGCTCATTGAAAAGCACGGAGATACAGTTGTAGAGATAGATTTCGTATTCTGTGTTCTTGCTTTCGATGGCTTTTTGGATACCCTTTTTATAATAGGTGAGCGAGGAGTCCAGTTCGCCTATCTTGCGATAGCAGATGCCCATTGCTCCACACATGGCAAGCATGCCATCGTAGTCTTTTATCTTTTCGGCAAATGGGATGCCTTCCTTGCCGATGGTAATGGCCTCTCTCATTTTTCCCAAGTCTGTGTATGCGGTCATCTTCTCGCTGGTAAGCCAACTGCGAGTGGTGTCGGCGCAGTCCATTTGGAGTGCGCTGTCGATGAGGTGGATGACCTTTTCCTTCTCACCTGCGGCATTATGATTGGCGGCTTCCTGGAGCAAGGAATACGCTAGCTTCTCGTCCTTGCCCTTGTCCTGATGGCAAGCGGAAAAAAAAGCGATAGTGGATAGAAGAAGGACAATATATGTGAAAATAGTGTATTGTCTATGATGTATCATTTGCTTCATTTACTTTTGTGATGAATGGTTGTACGTGCAAAGATATGAAAAATAATCTGAAGTGACGTTTTTTTTATGGTTAAAAAAGTTGGGAGTAAAGTTTTTCTGCAAACATGACCGCTTTCCTACGGAAAACCATAGGTTGTATGCAGTGGTATTCGGTAGAAATGGATGAAAAAAGGCAACAGACTCGTCATATAGTCTGCTGCCTTTCTCTGTAGTGCTATGCGTCTGTCAATTCAGTTATTTCAGCACCTTACGACCATTGATGATATATATGCCATGCGTCGGTGACTTCACGCGGCGCCCTTGCAGGTCGTATATCACATCGGTGTGGGTGTCATCTGCCGTAATGCGCTTGATGCCGCTCACAAGCCCCTTATGCTCGTCGTCCATTTCTGTTATGGTGAATTTCGTCCACACGGCATCGGCATCATAGACATAGAGTAAATCTGTGAATGTATAGACCATGGCTGTGGAGGCAAGCTTGGCAAATTGATAACCGCCATTTGTTATCTCCGGTGGAGTGGAGCGATAGGCATAGATTGATTTCATGGCGTTGTTATCATAGAATGCTTTATCGTCGATGCCTTCGAGCGATGGCCCCATCAGTAAGGTCTGGATAGGACAGCTACGAAATGCATAGTCTCCAATATGGCGTCCACCCTTTGTGAGATCCAGTTCTGTCAAAGCGCATCCGTAGAAAGCACAGTCACCTATTGAGTCTGTGCGTGCAGGGAAATCGATTTTCTTGAGCTTGGTACAGCCAGAGAAACAATAAGCACGGAATTCCAGTGGCTTATTTGTTATGTTGGTTGATGCTTCGTTTGCGCGTGTTCCGACAGACGCATTCTCGGCAAACTCCACTCGCGAAAGGCTGCTACAACTTTCGAAACAAGATTTAGGAATGTTGCTTATGCTCGCAGCAAAGGTTACTTTCTCAAGAGACGTGCACCCCCAGAAGAGTGCACTTCCACATTCTGCATCGACAGCGTTGAAGGTGAGGTGCATGAGCGAGGTGTTGTCTCTAAAAGCTCTGCTCCCCACGTGCTTCAAAGTAGCCGGGAGGGTAAGTCTCAAAACCTTAGAGTTGCTGCTGAATGCACTTTCCCCAATGTGTTCCACGGATTTTGGCAGCGTAAACTCCATGTTTGTGCAAAACGAGAACGCATTGTCGCCAATCCATTTCACGGAATTAGGGAATTCTACGGATTTTACGTCTTTTGTATATTTTACAGCAGATGAACTGTTTTCTATATAGGTAGAAATGAAGTCATCGGCGATGGTGGTCGTTCCCTCACGGAAACGAATGTCGGCCGACTGTTTTACGCCGTAACGCACCGAAGCCTCACCGCTCAGGGCGATGCTGCCAAGATAGATCACATTGTCCACCGCCTCCTGCGATTGCATCCATGGAGTACCGTCCAACATATATCCTCCTATATGCACAAGAGATGACGGCACATTGATGGTCGCCACTTCCGAGTTGGAGAACGCTCCCTCTTCAACAGTAGTGAGACTTTCTGGCAATGTCAATGAAGTGATGCCGCTCTTGCAGAAAGCCCATTGGCGGATGCAGGTCAGACCGTTTCCGAAAGTCACCTCCTTCAGGTTTCCACAATCGTAGAAAGCTTCCCGTGCCACCTCTGTGAGGCTTGATAGGTCGGCCTTTGAAATCCAGCTTTTATAGAAGGCCTGGTAGCCTATCACGGTAGCCTTACTGAGGTCGATGTCTGTCACCTTCGTTCCGCTGAAAGCTCCTTCTCCCACAGAAGCAGGCTGTGAAATGCTACAGAAGCGCAGGTTCTCGCAACCGTAGAAGGCTTTATCCTCCACAGCATCAGCCGTTGCGACATTTTTCACTTCTATAAGATTTGCGCAACACCAGCAGATGCGGTCACCTATGCGCGTCATGCCTTGTGGCAGACTGAGCTGCTTGATTGGCATTCCGTAGAATGCGCCGCCGAGGTCCATAGTGTAGTTGCTATACACCGTGTTTCCGCCACCAAGCCCTGTCGATGAAGAATTTTTAATCACCTCCTCACGCTCGCTGAGATAATACTTGTATGTCGTACTTCCGAGACCAATGTCGCTACCCTCTCTTGTTGCAATGGTGCTGTAAAGTCCCTCGTCTGCCACAAGCTTGACATCGCTGATGTCAAGCACTTGCAGTTTTTTGAACCTGGCATTGCTGTGCAGCACATCAATGTCATCGCTGCCCATCTTGCCGTGCAGCGTCAGCGAACCGATGGCTGTCGTCTCTATATCGATGAGTTTGTCACGCAGAGTGTTCGGCTCGGTGAGAGTGATGTCCTCCACGCTGCCCGTAATGGTAAAAGGCACTACATTGAGAGTGTATGATGCGGTGGCGGCAGGATGATTCTCCGTACGCTCCACTGCGGCAGTGATGGTTGTCGTGCCGTATGACAGGGCAACTACTTTTCCGTCGGCATCGATTCTTGCCACGTTCTCATTGCTACTCGTGTATTTTGTCTTGAGCCCCTTATAGTCATAAAACCAATTCGCATCGTACTGCATCTCTGGAAAGGCTGTTTCCTCACCAAGGACGGCGGTCAAGCTGTTTTTGCTCCACTCAAACTGAGGCTTCACATCTTCACCGATGGTGATGCTGTAAATCTTTATCCATGCATTTGAGGGCATGCCCAATTTGAGTGTTATGTCGTTTTGCAGCGGTGAGTTTGTTTCATTGGTCCAGTTTATAGGAAGTCCGCCCTTCTCATCAATACTTATCTCACTCTGGGTTAACACATATTCGTTTTCCTTCTCTCCATCAATAGAAAAACTGCAGGCAAATCGTGTGTCGGGACAAATGATGGAGGCATTATGTACATATTTACCACTTTTGTTTTCTATCACCACACAGTTGTTTGTCTGGTCATAGCGGTATTTCGCATTTGAATCGGTGCTGCTAAAATACACCGGTATCCCCACAATGTCCTTACCGTTGTCCGCCAATTTCTTCGCCTCCTCAAAATAGTTGTATATTTCCTTGGCATTGTACGTTCGCGCAGTCGCAGTCTGCACTGCCAATAGTACCAATGACAGCATGGCAAGCAATGTTCTTGTTCTTCTGGTTCTCATAATTCCGAGTGTTTATTTGTTTGTAAAAAAACGCAGACGAGAAATGGCCTGCGCTTTTGATTGTTGTATCTTAAAACTTTTATGTTGGTTCGTAGATAAATTAATTCTTGTCGAAATCCTTTATCTTTGCCGATGGCTTGATGTAGGAAATCTTAAAGTCGATATTCGGCTCTATGTCTGCAAGGATAGCGTTCACGAAGTCTAGTCCATCCTTGGTGATGTCCTCGTCAGGAATATTTATTATCACGTTGCCGATAACAGCGGAGACGCCAAAGTCGGCGTTATAATCGAATGTTACGCCCTTGGCTTTCTTCAGAGTCTCGGCAAGTGGTGCGCCTACAGTGATGGTGGTGCCGCCTGCCTCGATGCTCTTGGCATTAGGCTTTGCCTGTACAGTCTGTTCTGTAGTCTCGCCAGCCTGTTTTGCAGTGTTAAGGCTGTCGGTCGCCACGGAGTCGTTTGTTGTCACAGAGTCAGTTGCTGCCACGGAGTCTTGCTGCGATGCGTTGGCGGTTGTCTTGTTGCCACATGCCGACATGGCTATTATACCTACAAGCATCATAAAAGGAATGATTTTTCTCATAATAAATGTATTTTTGTTTTGTAATTTCTTACAAAATTAGAAACAAAACGTAAAAATTCATTTTTTTTGCAGCACAAACTACTGCACAGAAAAGCAAAACTATGGTTTTCCATAGGATGTTATCTGTGGTTTTCCGTAGTTGTCGATATATAGATACCTATTCGATGGTAGAATAAAAATTACAAATTCATTAAGTTTAACATTCAATAATGTCTGAAGAGATGCAGATCAGACTTTTGCTGGTTACGACCTCTTGGTGGAATGGGGAGAGCAATTTTTGCTTAGTATGTAGACTTTACAGAATAATTTTTGATGCCCTTTTTGTTTTTCAGAAATCAATAGATATTCAGAAAAGCGATGACATTGCATATAGAGGCACAATGTCTATACGCTTACCCGCAGGACTTTAGAAAGTTTTAGGATGAATCGTCCTAAACCTTTTTATCTATCCCCATATTTAGGTATTTCTGCGAAACCATCATTTTTAGGTATTGCAGATGATGGAAAAAGGATGTATCTTTGCACCCGAAAATAAATGTAACTAAAAGTAAGATAGACAAATGAAAACAACAATCGTAATTTATGGCTCTTCTACTGGCTCATGCCAGTCGATTGCCGAAACTATCGCCTCTAAGTTGGGCGTGGAAGCTGTAGATGTAGCTAACATCGATGATGCTACTATCACAAGTCATGAGAATCTTCTTCTCGGTACTTCTACATGGGGTGCCGGCGAGATGCAGGATGACTGGTATGATGGCGTGAAGACATTGAAGAGTGCCGGCTTGGCTGGCAAGACTGTGGCCCTGTTTGGTTGTGGCGACAGCGAGTCTTACCCTGATACATTCTGTGGCGGCATGAAGGAACTCTATGATGTTGCCGTTGAGGCTGGTGCTACCGTATTGCCTGGCGTTTCTACAGACGGATACACCTATGATGACAGTGAGGCAATTGATGGCGACAAGTTCCTGGGACTCGCACTCGACGAGGTGAACGAGGACGACAAGACAGAGGAGCGTATCGATGCCTGGCTCGAGGACATCAAGCCAGCGTTATAATTTTACAAAAATATTTTTCAAGAATTGGAGAATGATGGAATTCTCTGATTCTTGGTTTAAAAACAGATAAATTCGGATAGTATGCAGCAGGAAATCGCAACACCAGTAGATTTGAAGGTTCTGATGAATCATATATATGAATATAAGAAGGGCGTGCGCCGCCTGGTGCTCTACACCTTCAACAAGAAATATGAGTCTTTTGCCATAACTAGATTAGAGCGTCAGAACATTGATTATATCATCCAGCCGGTTGGCAACGACCGTCTGAATCTCTTCTTTGGTAAGAAGGAATGTCTGGATGCTATCCGCATGATAATCACCAAACCGTTGTGCCAGCTTACGCCGGAGGAGGATTTCATCTTGGGTGCCATGCTGGGATATGACATCTGTGCCCAATGCGAACGCTATTGTGAGCGCAAGAAGAAGGTTTGCTAAGCTTTTCTTTCATCTTCGTAATGTTTTATGTTTATAAGTAGAAAGAGCGTGATTGCCGTAATGGTGATTACGCTCTTTCTGCATATTTCGGAATAATTCCTCTTTTTGATGCCTGTTCTGACGGAATAATTCCTCTTTTTGAGGGCTGAAATGGAAGGAAAAGTCCTGAAAACACTACTTATTTATTAGTACAGACTATATCAATGCGTTTAACCTGATACCTAATTCTAAGTATAAAAAATGTGAAAATCACAATTTCTCGGTATTGTACAATTTCTAAATAAGTCTTACCTTTGCAGCCCGAAAAAAGGAATAGATATGAAAAAAGGATTAGGAAAAATCAGAAAGATTAAAAAGAAACACATCTTCCTGGCCTTGTTGGCCGTGATCGTTCTGGGAGGTTTGGCGAAGGCTTACTCTGCCTGGGTGGGTACTACCCGCATCGCTTTCCTTAACTATCAGGCTATTGCGCTGGGACAGATTTCGCATGCCAACGACAATGCGATGATTAAACTGAGTGAGATCACAACCGATGATTTCGATCATCTGGATGATTACGATATGATTATCGTGAATGGTATGGGACTCCGAATTGACGAGAACCAGCGCAAGCAGTTGGAAGAGGCTTCCTACAAGGTGCCGACCCTGACTCATGCTGCTACCAACCCTGCCAACAATATCGTATCAGTAGATAACTTCGATGCAGATTATCTGATGCAGTACATCGAGAACGGCAGCAAGAAGAATTATCACAGTATGCTCGCTTACATCCGCAAGTTTATCGACGGAAAGAAGTTCATGGCTCCAGAACCGGAACGTGTGGATGAGCGACCAAACTATCTCCTGACTCATTTCGACCCGAAAGATGAGAAGGGTGATGAACTGGGTTTCAACAGCATCCGTGAGTACAATGCCTTCCTGGCGAAGAACGGATTATATAAGAAAGGTGCTCCTACCATCTTGCTCACCGGTTTTATGGGTGCGGCTCCTGATATGGAGAAGGCTTTTGAGAAGAAGGGATTCATGGTGTATCGCATCAACAAGCTGCAGAGCTTTATTGCCGGTCATCATGCCGACAGTATTCAGGCGAATGCCGTAGTGAATATGGCGCATGGCAGACTGGGCGATTACTTCGTAGAGTTCCTGAAGCAGAAGAATATTCCTCTGTTCTCACCTCTTAATATCAACCGCTTGACCACCGATTGGGAGAACGACAAGCAGGGAATGAACGGCGGTTTCATGTCGCAGAGCATCGTGACTCCGGAGATTGATGGTGCCATCCGTCCATACGTGGTTTTCGGTCAGCGCATCAACAAGGAGGGCTTGCAGGAGGTTTACGGCATCCCTGACAGAATGGAGAGTTTCGTGGAGAGCGTGCAGGGCTATGTGAATCTGAAGAACAAGAAGAACAGCAGCAAGCGTATCGCCATCTTCTACTTCAAGGGTCCGGGTCAGAATGCACTTACCGCTTCGGGAATGGAAGTGGTTCCATCGCTCTACAATCTCCTGGTTCGCTTGAAGAATGAGGGATACAATGTAGGCAAGTTGCCTGCCAATCCTCAGGAACTGGCAAAGATGATCCAGGCTCAGGGTGCCGTCTTCGGAACCTATGCGGAGGGAGCCTATACCCAATTCCTAAAGTCTGGACATCCAGCCTTGGTAACCGCCCAGCAGTTTGCCGGATGGACCCAGAAGGCTTTGTCTAAGAAGATGATCAAGGAGATGAACCAGCTCTATGGTTCCTTCCCTGGCAAATATATGGCTACCGATGACGGTAAGTTGGCGGTGGCAAGACTGCAGTTCGGTAATGTGGCTCTGCTTCCACAGGTGATGGCAGGTGTGGGAGGCGACTCCTTCAAGATTGTGCATGGCACCGACCAGGCACCTCCTTACACTTATGTTGCCTCTTATCTCTGGGCACGTTATGGTTTCAGTGCCGATGCACTCATCCATTTCGGAACTCATGGTTCACTGGAATATACCCCTAGAAAGCAGGTGGCACTCGACAGCAACGACTGGAGTGACCGATTGGTTGGTGTGGTTCCACATCTTTATATATATACCATCGGCAATGTGGGCGAGGCGATGATTGCCAAGCGCCGCACCTATGCCCAGACCCAGAGCTATCTCACCCCTCCTTTCAAGGAGAGCGAGTTGCGACAGACCTATAAGCAGTTGAGCGATGCCATCCAGTCATACGAGAAGAAGGCATCTGCCGAACAGTCGCTCAAGGTGAAGGCGCTGACCGTGAAGATGGGAATCGCCCGAGAACTGGGACTCGATGCCAAGCAGATGAACAAGCCTTATTCTGCAGATGAAATCGCGAGAGTAGAGAACTTTGCGGAAGAGTTGGCAAACGAGAAGATTACCGGCAAGCTCTATACTCTCGGTGTGCCATACGATAATGATGATGTCCGCACCAGTGTCTATGCGATGGCTACAGATCCTATTGCCTACGGAATGCTGGCAGTAGATAAGTTGAAAGGTCGTGCTCAGGAGGGTGTGGAGAAGCACAAGCAGCTTTTCGACCGTCTCTATCTGAGCAAGGCACGCAATACCGTGACCCAGCTTCTGGGTTCTGCCTCGGTTTCTGATGAATACATCTGCCGTTATGTAGGAATCACTCCTGCCGAACTCCAGATGGCTCGTAAGGTAGAGGCGATGCAGGCTGCTCCGGATCCTATCCAGATGATGATGCAGATGGCAGACCAGATGGGTGGAGCGAAGGAGGCGAAGCCGAAGAAGGTAGACCACCGTACGGTAAGCGAGCTCCGTGCTGCCAAGGTTTCTCATAAGAAGAAGATTCCGCAGATGAGTCGTGAGGCTTTTGAGAAGATGGAGCAGACCGGTCACTTCCCTGACAAGATGATGGAAGCCATCAAGAAGGGGCAGAAATGGTATCAGGAGGATTTGAAGAAGGCGAAGATGGCGAAAGCCGGCAAGGGCAAAGCATCTCAGAAATCTTCTAAAGATAAGGGTATGATGATGTCGAAAGCACCTAAATATACCCGTCAGCAGATTCATCTGGCTCAGGCGATTACTACCGTAGAGCATGCCTTGCAGAATGTGGGCAAGTATTCGGAGGCGCTCCGTCAGAGTCCGCTCAACGAGATGTCTTCTCTGATGAATGCCCTGAATGGCGGCTTTACCGCTCCATCTCCTGGTGGTGATCTGATTGTGAATCCGAACACTCTGCCTACCGGTAGAAACCTCTTCTCCATCAATGTGGAGAATACACCTTCGGAGGATGCCTGGGAGAAGGCGAAGGAACTTTGCGACAATACCATCAAGATGTATTGCGAGCGACATAAGGGTGAATATCCTCGTAAGGTAAGCTATACGCTCTGGAGTAGCGAGTTTATCGAAACAGAGGGTGCTACCATCGCTCAGATTCTCTATATGCTCGGTGTAGAACCGGTAAGAGATGCCTTCGGTCGTGTTACCGATCTGCGTCTCATTCCATCCAAGCAGTTGGGCCGTCCTCGCATCGATGTCGTGGTTCAGACTTCCGGTCAGCTCCGCGACCTGGCAGCATCCCGTCTCTTCCTCATCAACAAGGCGATAGAGATGGCGGCAAATGCCAAGGGTGATAAGTATGACAACCTGGTGAAAGCCGGTGTTACCGAATCGGAACGAGTGCTCGTAGAGAAGGGTATGTCGCCAAAGGAGGCCCGCGAGGTAAGTATGTATCGAGTGTTTGGTGGCGTAAACGGCAACTATGGTACCGGTATCCAGGAGATGGTAACCGCAGGCGACCGCTGGGATAAGGAGAGTCAGATTGCCGAGGTCTATATGAATAATATGGGTGCCTACTACGGTGATGAGAAGAACTGGGAAACCGTTCGCAAGGCTGCTTTCGAGGCAGCGCTGACCCGTACTGATGTGGTAGTTCAGCCACGACAGAGCAACACCTGGGGCGCTTTGAGTCTCGACCACGTATATGAGTTTATGGGAGGTATGAACCTCGCAGTCCGCAACGTAACCGGAAAGGATCCGGATGCTTATCTCGCCGACTATCGCAACCATAGCAATATGAGAATGCAGGAGGTGAAGGAGGCTATCGGCATCGAGGGCAGAACCACCATCTTCAATCCAGCCTATATCAAGGAGAAGATGAAGGGTGGAGCCAGCAGTGCCAGCACATTCGCCGAAATCGTAACCAATACCTACGGCTGGAATGTGATGAAGCCAAAGGCAATCGACAAAGAGATGTGGGACGAGATCTATAATGTATATGTCAAGGACAAGTACAATCTCGGCACCAAGGAGTTCTTCGACAAGCAGAATCCGGCTGCGCTGATGGAGATGACCGCCGTGATGATGGAGAGTGCCCGCAAGGGAATGTGGAAGGCTACTCCTCAGCAGCTCAAGGACATTGCCAAGCTTCATACCGAGACCGTGAACAAGTATAAGCCTTCATGCTCCGGTTTCGTCTGCGACAATGCCAAGCTCCGCAACTATATCGCCAGCAAGACCGATGCTGCTTCTGCCAAGGAATATCAGCAGAATGTAGAGCAGATCCGCGATGCTGAGGCTGCGAAGAACAGCAGCGACAAGGGTATGGTGATGAAGAAGGAGACGCTGAATGAGGATGCTCAGAAGACCACCACTGTGGTGAGCGGCATCGTAGTAGGTGTCATCGTCATCGTAGCATTCGTTGTGCTCGCAGTATATTTGCGACGTCGTCGCAAAATGATGAGTGAAGAATAATTCAACACTTAACAGTGAAGAATAATTCAACATTCAACATTTAACATTCAACATTTAAAAAAAAGTGGAGACATTAGTTTTAGTAATGATGATATTGGTTTGCTTCAGCTTTGTGCTGAAGCAGACCTTCCACGGAGTGAAGGAGATTATGATCATCTCGGTGCTCGTAGCCTTCTTCGTGGGAATGACCTGGCCATTCGCCATCGAGCAGTCGAAGACGCAGATTGCGGCTTGGATAGCCGACCAGAAGCTGATGCTCGATATGGCGGTGCTGCTGAGTATCGACGTGGCACTCACGATGCTTTTCTGTGTGCACCACGTAGATCTGAAGACTTCGGAACATGTGAGTCGCCGCAAATGGGTGTTCTTCATCTTCCTGAAGTATTTCCCGGGTTTGCTGGTTTTCCCAGTGCTTTTCAGCGTTTTGGTGATGACCATCTTCCTGCTTCCCGGCGTATCGTTCCAGGTAGTGGCATGGGTGCTTGCCGTAGTGCTGCTGGTCTTGACGCCGGTATTCACCTACGGTTTGAGATGGCTCTTGCCGGAGCGACCAATCCGCTTGGAACTGCTTTTCCTGGTAGAGGTGCTGCTCGGATTGATGGGCATCATCGGTACGGTGAATGGCAGGACAGCGGTGGCAGGCTTCAACAGTTTCGATGCCCTCTCGCTTCTCGGTGTCATCGCCATCGTCATCGTAGGTATGGCAATAGGATGGGGCTACTATCGCATCAAAATGCAAAAGATTAGCCAGAAACTGTAAAGGCGCAAGCCCCAACTCAACATTTAACATTCAACACTTAACATTATAAAAAAAAGATGAATTACATATCAGACGTATTGTTTTGGATTTCCACAGGCATGCTGGTTCCTGTGATTATTTTGTTGATTTTCTTCTTTCTCAGAGCCTTGCTGCTCCTTGGAGGTTTCTTCGGACAGTATCTTGTAAAGCGCAAGTCGGGTGCGGAGATTCGTGAACAGATGAACACCCTGACACTCGATAACATCGATACCCTGGGCGATCGCTTGCCAAAGAACAAGCAGGCTGTCATCGTTTCCTATATGAAGAAACTCGTGGACAACCGTCAGAGCAAGGCGCAGGTGAACCGCATCCTCGACCAGTATGCCCAGTTTGTTGAGAAGGATCTTTCTCTTCCTTCTACACTCCTGAAGATGGGTCCGATGCTCGGTTTGATGGGTACCTTGATTCCGATGGGTCCTGCCCTGGTAGGTCTTTCTACCGGTGATATTGCTTCGATGGCTTACAACATGCAGGTGGCTTTCGCTACCACCGTAGTAGGCTTGTTCTCTGCAGCCATCGGTTTCGTAACCAAGCAGACCAAGAACCGCTGGTACACCGAGGATATGAGCAACCTCGAGTTTATGGCAGACCTTTTGGAGGAAAAGTAAAAAGGCTTTTAAAGGTAAAAAAGTAAAAAGGTAAAAAAGTAAAGATATATAATTTATGAGACAGAGACGCAGAAATAGGCTTGCGCATGATGGCGAGGATGATGATCCGATGAGCGTAGTGAGCAACCTCTTCGATGTGGCGATGGTTTTTGCCCTCGCCCTGATGGTGGCACTCGTTTCGCGCTATAATATGACGGAAATGTTCAGCAAGGATAACTTCACGATGGTGAAGAACCCTGGCAAGGAGAATATGGAAATCATTACCAAGGATGGACAGAAGATAAATCGCTATACCCCTTCAGAAGACCAGAGTAAGAAGTCGGGCAACAAGGGAAAGAAGGTAGGCATTGCTTACCAGCTGGAGAATGGCGAAATCATCTATGTTCCGGAAGATAAATAATCGGGGATTGCAAATCCCCTCAAGCAGAAAAATAATTTTTATTGTAACTAAAAGAAAAATAAAGAAAAATGAAAAAGTTTAAGACAATGATGGCCATGATGTTGGCTTTGGTTTCTATGTGTGTAGCATTCAGCTCTTGCAGCAGTGATGATGATGACAATAATGGTGCTGGCTCTTCAGCAACAGCAGAACAGGTTGTTGGTACTTACGTTGGTGAAACAATGTCTATTGCTTTGGCAGGTCAGGGTGATATGGACCCATTGGAGAATGCAACTTTTAAGTTGGAAAAAGTTGATGATAGTCATGTAAATATCATCCTTCCTGCATTTGGATCTGCACCTATGGCTTTACCTTCAATTACAGTGAAGAATCTTGCTGTAACAGAGTCAAATGGTACTTATTCTATTCCTGAAACCAGTTTTGATCAAACATTGGAAAATGGCAAAGGTCTTTCTAAAACTGCTATAAAAGCAACTATAAAAGATGGTAAAATGCAGATTACTTTTGTTTTACAGTATGGTAAAATGCCTTTTATCATGAACTGTTCTTCAAATGCAACAAAGAAGTAATTGTCGATGAAACAAAAGATATTCGCACTATTCCTGATCCTTTGCGGATTGTGCCTGAATCTGAAAGCCGAAACCCAGGGCGATGTCGTGGGTAGGGTGCTCGATGATTCGGGCGCACCTCTGGCGGGTGCTACCGTCCAGATTTTGCATGCAAAGAGTGGGGTAACAACTGATGAAGACGGATATTTCCGCATTCCTTACAGCAAGGATGGAGCGGTGAGAGTGAAGGTGAGCTTTGTGGGCTATCAGACTCAGACTTTCGTACTGAAAGCGGATGAGAGAAAAGGTGAGCAGCATGTGCTTCGCCTTCAACCGGATGCTACTGCCCTCGATCAGGTGGTAGTTACCGCAACCCGAACTCCGAAGGCTTTGAAGGATGCTCCTGTGGTAACCCGTCTGATTACCGCCAATGATATCAAGATAGCTGATGCTACCAATATCCAGGACCTCCTCACCGAGCAGATGCCGGGTCTGGAATTCGGCTATGCCATGAATCAGGAGACTTCTCTCAATATGAATGGTTTCGGTGGAAACGCCGTGCTCTTCCTCGTAGATGGCGAGCGATTGGCTGGTGAAACCATGGATAATGTAGATTATAGTCGTCTGAACTTGGATAATGTAGGACGTATTGAGATAGTAAAGGGTGCTGCTTCGGCGCTCTATGGTGCCAATGCCGTAGCCGGAGTTGTCAACATCATCTCCCGTGAAAACAGCGAACCTTGGACTGCCAATGTCAATACCCGCTACAACGACTTCAACAAGGAGTGGCGCCACGGTGGAAGCTTCAGCTTCAATGCCGGAAAATGGAATTCGCAGACCAGCATCCAGCGCACCACATCAGATGAGGTTCAGCTTACCAGTCTTTTCGATACTGAATCCAATATCCTTCATATCTATGGTGGAGAGACCTTCAATGTGAAGGAGCGTCTTACCTACAAGCTCTCTGATAAGGTAAAACTGATAGGTCGTGGCGGTTATTTCAATCGTATCAGCAAGCGCAGCAACTATGATGATCATTACATGGATTATTCTGCCGGACTGAAGACCGTGATGAATCTTTCGGAGAATGATAATCTGGAGATTTCTTACGGCTTTGACCAGTATGACAAGGCTCGGTATAAGAATGATGAGCGTACTCACGACCACGATTATACCAACCGTCAGAACACCATCCGTGCCCTCTATTCCCATATCTTCGGCAAGAATACATTGACGGTAGGTGCAGATTTCCTGAACGATTATCTTACCACCTATCAGTTTGAGGATAATGAATCAAAGAATCAGAATTCATGTGATGCCTTCGCCCAGTTCGATTACAATCCTTTGCAGTGGTTGAACATCGTGGCAAGTCTTCGTCATGATTACTTCTCTGCATCCAGCCAGCATGCCACTACCGGTCGTCTGGCTCTGATGACCAAGTGGAAGGGTTTCTCCATCCGTGCCAACTATGCCGGCGGATTCCGTGCCCCAACCCTCAAGGAGATGTATATGAACTTTGATATGGCAGGCATGCAGATGATTTATGGCAATCCGGATCTGGAGCCGGAGAAGAGCAATAACTTCAACCTGGCGCTGGAGCATAGCGGCAGAGTGAAGAATGCCGGTTTCTTTACCGGTCAGTATAGTCTTACTCTGATGGGCTATTATAATAAGTATGATAAGCGCATCACGACTGGTGATTATGAAGACTATCAGCCTGGTGCCGGTCAGCCGCATGTGGCTTCGCGTTATTGCAACGAGGATGGAGTAGAGGTGAGCGGCATCGATTTCAGTGCCCAGTACCGTTCGGATATGGGACTCGGTGTGAAACTCGACTACAGTTATCTCCATGTAGGTGGCAGAAGTGTAGATTCCCAGTTCTCCCAGCCTCGTCCGCATTCTGCAACCTGGCGTCTCGACTACGATCGCCAGCTCTGTTCGTTCTATCGCATCAATGCCGCTCTGTCAGGCAGATACCTGTCTGCTCCTGATACGAACATCAAGAAGCATGACAGCAGTTATCAGTTGTGGAAGTTCACGCTTCAACAGCGATTCCTGGATGCCGTCAATCTGAACTTCACGGTAGATAATCTTTTCGGTTATACGCCAAAGAACTATTATTGGAGTTCTGCGATGACCACCGGCCGCACCTTCTCAGTAGGCCTTTCTATCGATATCGACCGTTTCGTAAAGGTATTCTAATAAAAATAGCAGGGTGGACCAGTCTTCCATCCTGCTTCTTTTTTCTGATAGCACCGCCCTAACTATATAAAAATAGGTAGTTAGGGCGGTGCTATCGCACTTTTTAATGTTCTTTTTGGGAACTGATACTGCCCCCATGAGATAGGGGGCAGGTCGGTGAAAAA
Source organism: Segatella copri (assembly GCF_009494835.1). GTDB lineage: Bacteria > Bacteroidota > Bacteroidia > Bacteroidales > Bacteroidaceae > Prevotella > Prevotella copri_F. The sequence continues at coordinate 110,733 of NZ_VZBE01000026.1, read as the reverse complement.
CGTTGAAAAATCGCCTAGAAATATCTCTTCCTCATTTTCTTCAAGAAATCCTTGGTGATAGGGAAGCCGGAGGCATCACCTATTACGGAGTCGATATGGCAGAAGGGACATTCGGCTGTAGGTGGCTCATCAGGGAGGTAATCCGTGATTTCGGATGGCGAGAAGATTTCGCAGCAGCTGAAGCAACCGCACTTTTCAGACTTCTCTATTTGTTCCTTGTTGCTGAAGCAGCAATCGTGAGCCTGGCGGAAGATCCTGTCTTTCTCCTCCTCTTCTTTCTGCTTTTTCTCAGCCTTTTCCAAATACCCCTTGAATCGTCTCTGAAGATAGAGCGGCACATGATAGTGAGGGGCGAAGACATACAGCGACGGAACGTGGTCGTGGTATTCGTATCCGGGACCATCTATCACGGTATAGCTGTCATCCGTCTCATCGTATGGCAGTTTATCCAATCCCCTTTTATCCTTGGCAGCCTGGTTTCTCTCCCAGATCCATTCGGTGGTAAGCGGAGTACCGACAACGATGGCAAGTTTCACCTCATTGCCACGATATACTTCCACGATGTCACCTTTCTGGAATCTAATCTGTTCTGCGTTTCTGCCTCGGAAGGTCTCGTCAGGATGACGGTCGTATGCAGGCAAATCGCAGACTCCGGGATAGTAAATGCTGAAACGCGAACAGCAGTAAGACCGGTCGATCAGTTTTCCCTCACCGTCATACACTCTTTCAGAAAGACATTCGCGGTCGTAGTGCAACAGTCCCATTGGAATTTCCGAGATATAATAGCAGAAGGTATCCAGCGGATAGTCGTCTTCCTCCTTCATCTTTTTGCGGTACTGGACATCCTGGTGCATCAGTCTCTCAGCCTCCTCCAAAGTTGTGGTGAAGGCTTGCGGACAATAGGTGTTCACCTTATATTTCGGATAATGTGAACGCTTTTTCTCCTCCAGCTCTTCCGTTTCTAAAACTTCGAGCTTGAAGATGGCAGGAACATCCCGATGCTGTGGATGCTCAGCCAATTGCTTGAAATCTTCGTATGTCATAGGATGGTTATCTTAAGAATTTGTGAAACTTAAGTTCAGGGAGACAACCTTCAGAGTCATTGCCTTCTTGATTGTTAAGATTCCTTTTGGTGATAGTTTTATGAATTTTCAGTTTTCTCATGTCCGACTTGCCGTTAGCTTTATGGTTACACCAAGGCTTGGGATATGCATGTCTTTTTTTGTATCTCGTGCCATCGCAGTTCTGGATAAAGATTTCCAATACTAATCCATCCATTTGACAATCATGCGGGATGTTGATGGCACGTCTTTGGATATCCATTTCGTAGAAGATACTTCCGTCCTTTTTGCAGAGCACGATGTCCAGATAGTCTGGCATATCAGGTATAGTTCCAGGCTCTGACATTTGTGGTCGAAACTCCCCAAACTCTTCCTTCACATACTCGAATAGTCCCCGAGTATATTTTTCGATATCCACCCCTACATATCGAGTATAGGTGTATTTGATGATACATAAAGACATTTTATTTGCCATTTTATTCTTTCTTTTTGGTTATACCTTTATAATATAGTAATATGAAGGGAAAATTTCAAAAAAAAGCGCCAATATTTTGAAAAAAAGTATTGGCGCTTGATTATTGAATTAGCGGCTTATAAGTCCGCCCTAACTATGTTAAAAAAGGTAGTTAGGGCGGTGGTATCCTAAGTGAGGTAAGGATGAGTGCCCTTTTCTTAGTCTTTTAATGTAGCCAAAGGTATAACCTTTACTCCATCTTCCCTGGTATAAGCCATTTCGCCTCCTGTCATGACAATCAGCAGGTCTGGCTCTCTGAGTGGCATCTGATGCTCTGTCTTGTTCTTCTCACGAATCAGATCCCGTAGTTGCAGGAGATGCTTGGCACCATCTTCTATCTCCCGACTACCCAACTTGCATTCTATCAAGGCATAGCGGCCATCTGCAAGATGAAGCACGATGTCTGCCTCCAGGTCATAGCGGTCGTGATAGTAAGAGACTCTACCTCCCAAGGCTTGCGAATATACCTTCAGGTCGCGAATGCACATACACTCGAATATGAAACCAAAGGTTCGAAGGTCTAATTCCAGACTTCTTGGTGACATACCCAAAGCAGCAACAGCTATGGAAGGATCTACAAAGCAACGCTTGGCTCCCGAACGGATTGCAGCGGCTGAGCGGATTGCCGGACACCATGCCTCCACATCTTCTATGACAAACAATCGTTGCAGGGCAGAAACATAATCATCAAATGTTGGCATCGACGTTTTCTCCATTTCTACCGTGATGTCTGCCAACATCTTGGATTTCTTGACGAGGGTGCAGATGTTCCGGGCATAAGAACGCATGATGAGTCGAGCCAAAGCTGGCTGTCTTCTTACGCCATCTACCCTCGATATATCTTCATCGCAAATCACATTTACGTAATCCTGTGCTATCAGTAATTGTGCCTCCTGCGAAGTGACGTCCAATGATGCTGGCCAACCGCCTCGGCAAGCAGCGAAAATCAGTTTCTCCACGGCCATGTCTGACAGAAATCCATCAATATCGTAAGCTGGGTCATCAAACAATAAACGTAAAGATATGGTGCCTGTTGATTCCTTTGACTCATAAAGGCTCATAGGATACATGGGCATCTTGGAGATGCGACCAGTACCCGTATGCATGATTTCTCCGTTTTTGTCTTCGACGACTGTAGAACCGGTTAAGATAAACTGACCTTTCTGGTTTCGCTCATCTACGGTATTCCGAACAGCATCCCATAAAACTGGTGCTACCTGCCACTCGTCTATCAGTCGTGGTGTTTCGCCTTTGAGCAGCAAGGATGGTTTGGTGCGTGCCGTCGCCAGATATCCTTCACGCTTATCTGGATCTTGCATCTTGATTACGCTCTTTGACTGCTGCATGGCCGTAGTGGTTTTTCCGCACCATTTTGGTCCAACAATCTGTACTGCTCCAAAGGCTTCCAGACGAAGTTGGAGCATTCTGTCTGCTATTCTATCTAAATACTTCATGTTCAATATGTTTTTGTTTGCAAAGATAGTAATAAATAGTGGAATCTACAAATAATTTTGTATTTTTGTGGTATTTTATTTTGTGTCTTAACGGTATTTTACTTTGTATTTTTGCGATACTTTACTTTGTGTTTTTGCGGTAAACGGTATTTTAATGTCCGTTTTCATAACTGATACTATTCTTAGGAGGAAAATAAAAAACATTCATGGCAATTCGCTATTATATCAATAGGAAAGCCATGAATGTAATAAGTTTATTGAAGTTTTAATTTTCTAGAACCTGTCCAACTTACTTTGCTGATAGATTCTGAGGAAAGTTCAAGTGTCTTGTAATCTTTGGAAATGGTACCTCGTAGGACTAAATCGTTGGCGTAAATGGTTATGTCATAGCCATTCGCTTCCCATTCTCCACTCCAAGTGGCGTCGTCTTGCAAGGTTTCCTTGATGCTGACTTTGCCATTGTTCTTGAAGGTAATGCGCAATGACTCAGTAAATGTGCTCTTATCCAAGTCTCTTTCGTCATCATATACGATGTCGTCTTCTACTTGGCGTGTTACCTTATATACCATTTTCCCTCTTTGTGCAACTGTGTCGCTAAAGATTTTTGTAGAGTCCACTTGTGGCTCTACTTTTTCGGAAACGATAGTGTCTTTTATTGCCGTACTGTCTACGGCTTCTGCATCTTTAGTCTGTTTGTTGCCACAGGCGGTAAATGATGCGACTAGGCAAACGCCTAATGCTGTGATAATAGAATGTCTCATGAGGCTTGTTATTTGATTTCCTTTACAATTTTTGCGGATGCTGCACAGTCCTTGGCTCTAACCAGAGTGATGTCACCTTCATAACTGTCTGGCAAAAGGGTAAAGTTGAGATGATCACATTCTGCAAAGCCATTCTTCATGTGATAACTAACATTTGTGAGAAACTTCTTGCCGTTTTGTATCAACACCAAGGCATCTCCTTCGTGTTGACCATCAAATGCATCTGCATAATCTTTCTTGACACCAGGCTTCTGTAATGCCTCCTTTACAGACATACCTACTGCCAAATTGTTTGATTTAGCAATACTGTCTGCTCTTGCAATACTATCAGCACGAGCTATGCTATCGCACCTTGCAATACTGTCTGTTTTAGCTTGTGCTATGGCAGCAGAATCAATTCCATTTTCATCCTTGTTACTCTTGTTGTTTGAGCAACTTGTGATGCTTGTTGTGAAACAGACAAACATCATCATCAAAAAATCTTTCTTTTTCATTGTCTTGTAATTTGAAGTTACCACTTTATAGAAGCTACTTTCCCGTTTTGGGTATAGATCCTTATTGTAATCTAAAAACGACAGGTGTTGTACATTTGGTTCGTACAGGTATTCCTTTTAGTTTTGCTGGTGTCCATTTCGGCATAGCCTTAACAACACGCAGGGCTTCCCTGTCAAGTGACGGGTCAACACTTCTAATAACCTTAACGTCAGACATGGAGCCGTCTTTCTCTATGATACTCTCTACGATTACACGTCCTTGTACGCCATTTTCCTGTGCTACATCAGGATATTTTACATTGCTGTTCAGATAAGACTTCATTGCACTTTCACCACCAGGAAAAGATGGCATTTCATCAACTTTATCAAGATCTTTAACTTCGTCGTAAACTGACTCTTCGTTTGGATTCCAATTTACAAGTTCATCGTATTTAAGTGAGTCGCTCTGCAATTGGAAAAACAGATCTTCTAAAATGACCCCATCGGGATTAGTTTGCCATGTTATCTTCTCCTCCTTCATCTTGACGTTGTCAATCTTGATATAGATACTTCCGTTTGCAGTGATGTTGTATGAGAATGAGAGACCAAGTTTAGAGATAGGTATCACGATATTTCCACCGCCTTTTCCTTCAGTATTAGCAGGTTTGAATACGATGTCCCACTCATTATTGTTCGACTTATTGTTGAAGAAATAATGATTTTTGATTTTTTTGTTAAAGTCGTTCACCAAATTTGGGCTTGGCTTAGTGACAGTTGTTGTATTGGCTTTTTGTGTAGTGCCTCGTCTTGCTTGTCCGAAGGTCGGACTTCCTGTTAGCATAACGAATATTGCTAAAATGATACTTTTTCCGATTTTAGAGGAAAAAGTGGTGCTTAATGTTTGTAAAAATGAATGCTTCATAATAAATGTAATGCTTTTATGAGTCCACTTAATAATGTTATTAATATATGACATTTGTAACCTTTCCGTTTCTAACCTTTACGATTCTAGGGAATACCTTCCCAAGAAGATTGGCCAGTCGGAGACCATAGGAAGGGATATATTGTTTGTAAGTACCAACTAAGTCTCTGTAAGGACCATTGTATTTGTACATTTGATATCTGCTACCATCAGTCTCAAAAGTCTTGAATTCAGTAAGGATACCTTCTGGCATACCTATATAAACCTTTCCCTTTTTAATGTTGTCGTATGCTCTCTGTCCATATTTCGCTACAAGACTTTTTTCTTGTGCTATCATTGATTTATAATTTGGTAAATTGGCCAGAATAGTTTTCATGTCTTGATTTCCTTGTTCTGCACCAATTTTCAGATACTTAACAAAGTCTGCGTAAGAAAGATTTTTGCTAATACCTAAATCATTCTTACCTTCCATTTTCAATAAATAGGCACCAACCAAAGCCTGAATTGCATCAAGGTTTTTTAGATCAGCTGCCTTGCGCAAATATTTGACTCCTTCTGGTATGTTTTTTGTTACACCCTTTTGTTTGTCACCCGCTAAGAGCATTGCACCATAATAATAGGCTGCTTCTGGAGAATTGTTTTTTACCGCTTTGAGATACCATTTCATAGCTTCCGAATCATTCTTAGCTACACCTTCGCCTTTATCATAGGAAAGTGCCAGATTGTATTGAGCCCGCGCATATTCTTGGTTGGCTGCTTTTGTATACCATTTCACGGCTTCTTCAAAGTTCTTTTCTACCCCGTTGCCATATTTATAGCAGACTCCCAAGTTGCATTGTGCCAAAGGTAGTCCTTGTTCAGCAGCTTTTGTATACCACTCTACGGCTTTTTTATGATTCGTGTCTACTCCTTCGCCAAATTCATAACAGTATCCTAAGCTGTTTTGTGCTTCTGCATATCCTTGTTCTGCCGCTTTTGTATACCATTTTGCGGCTTCTCCACGGTCCTTGTATTGTACTCCATAGCCATAGTAATAGCAGACGCCTAAGTTGTATTGTGCTTTAGCATTTTCTTGTTCTGCTGCTTTTGTGTACCATTTTACGGCTTCAGTTAAATTTTCCGTAACCCCTTTCCCATCATAATATGCTTCGCCCAGAGCATTCTGTGCTTCTGCTTCGCCAGACTTGGCTTTTAGCATGAGGGTGACAATGTTGGCAGTTTGTGCAAATACTCCCGATGCTGTCGCAAAGAAGAGTATCATGATTAGATAAATCTTTTTCATATTCTTCTTGTTTTTAATTGTTATTATTCCCAATATTGTTTACAAGTGTAAATGTATCATATCTAATAGATGGTTTGCAAAAATTGCGTTCCAATAGTTTGCAATAGGTGAGCCCTTAGGCAAAACAGGCATCTCTTGAAAATATGGATGCGTTACAACCATTGTATATTGATGAGTCCTTGCAAAATTTTTGAGATAGGCGAATGTCCCATGTTTTGTACGACAACATCCAACGATGATTTTGATAGTTGGAATGCTTGCTACAATATTATACCAATCTTCAAATCTACTATCGACTCCATCACCAATGGTAATAACTGCAATTTCTGCCGTTCCATTGCGTTGTAGAATAGCCAGTTGCTCTTTCTTGAGATTGATGGAACGGCTATCATAAAGCCATCCTTCACGATGTGAAATTAAAAGTTCTATCAATCTGGTAGCACTTAGTGTCTTGCCATGATTGCCTAATGCGCTGATGGCTATCAGTAGCTTTTCTGGCTTTGTATTTTCTAATTTTTCCATAAGCTAATCATTTACTTTTTGGTTATTTCATTTTTAGGCATAAAAAAGGTGCGAACCGATTTCATTCTGTTCTGAAGGTTCTGGACTACCTGTACACAAAGAATGAAAATCAGCTCACACCAAAGGGTATATATCAATGTCCATCCCGCCGAAGCGGAATGGATACAATAATACACGGTTGGGTGAACAACTTCTGTCTTCGTTCTTGTGTACAATGAATTGTCCAGATTCTCAGTACGAACTAAGCATGGTTGTTTCCTTAACATGTCTGCTGCTTGTTTAGAACAGCACTGCAAATATACCATTTTTTTTCTAAAGTTGTTCATTGTGAGCTGATTTTTTTGCAAAAATAGGTGTTTTTTCTGCTTTTTCAGCGTTCCATTCCGTTCCAAGTTCAAAATATAGGGCGTTTTTAGTCGAAATATTGGCTTTTTTGTGTGTTGCTTGGATTTGTTTCAGTATCTTTGCAGCATGGAACAGATATTACGTGAAATGATAGAAAAGATGGTGGGGCGCAAGATGGTTGTGCCCCGCGACTTCGCTTGGTTGAGCGAAAAGGTGGAGGAACGTACCCAGCAAAGGGTGAGTGCCTCTACGCTGCGACGATTCTGGGGATACGTGAGCGAAGGGGTTTCTGCCAGCAAGTTTACCAAGAATGTTTTGGCGAATTTTCTCGGTTATGCGGACTTTGAGGAGTTTGGATTGTCGCAAGGGACGGGAGAGCGGCAGAGCCAGATGGTTATCGGCAAGGAAATCTCATGTGATGTTCTTTATGAGGGACAGATGCTCAAACTTTCCTGGCTGCCCGACAGAACCTGCATCATCAGGTATCAGGGAAACGGAAGTTTCAAGGTAGTATCATCAGAAAATACCAGATTGGCGAAAGATGATACTTTTGAGTGCCATCATTTTATCAATCATGAGCCTGCTTATCTTCATGTCTGGAAACATGGAGATGATGAACCGGTTACTTACGCAATTGGTAAGAAGAACGGCATCATCGTAGAGCATTATTTGGAAGATTGAAATCTCGACAAGGTGGGCTTCACATATCTTTCAGAGGTATAAGAGGACAGCTCGTAGATGATATCTGCCTTCTTGCTGCCGGCGATGTCTTTAGAGAATGTCTGCGGATAAGTGGTCGTGATGAAATCATTGCTCTTATCTATAAACCGATAGAATGCCTCGCTCTTTTTCTCAACAGACCGGATGGTGTCGATGCCGGATTCCTTCCACATCTTGTCGATTGTCTTCTTGCCTTCGGATAGGAGTTCGGCGGCTTGTGCCTGTGATGCAGAAGATGGCTCGGTAGCTGTTGGCTGCAGGGAATTCTGACCGCCGGTAAGTGGGGCAGGCTTCTTGGTTTGCTGGCGGATGACTGTATCCTTCTTGGCTTCGGTATGCTCAGGAGTTGTGCTAATGCTCTTTTCCTGCTGATGCAGTAATGGGTAACTGATGAAACCTAATAAGATGATACAGACCAAAGTTGCGATTGCGATACGCTTGATACCGGATGGATGGCTGTTTCTGCGAGCCATGAAATCGGCTTTGAGTTCGTCAACATTGGCATATCGCTGGGTTATGGGTGCCTTGCATCGCTTGATGATAGCTGGATAGGGTTTGCCGGGAAGTATCTTTTCCAGGATACAGCCTATGCTGAAGATGTCATTGCGGATGTCTGCCTGTTGGGATACAATCTGTTCAGGTGAGATGTAGCCCGGTGTGCCGGCAGGCTGTTTGAGAATGGCAAAGTCGTCGGTATCTGAAAGTCCGAAATCGATGAGCTTTACATGATTGCCGTTATGGGTAATCATGATATTGGAAGGTTTTAAGTCTCTGTGTACTATCTGCTTGGCATGGATGTAATGCACGGCATCAAGCAACTGGAGGAAGATGCCTTCTCCCTCAGTCTTCTTGCCGCTCCAGTGTTCCAGCGTGATACCGTCTATCCATTCCATCACGATACAGGTACCTATTTCCGGTATTTCTTCCATGCTGTAGGCTGATACGATGTTGGGATGCTGCAGGGATATGAGGATATCGAACTCTTTGTGCAGCAGGTTCTTGTAGTTTTCGTCTTGACGGTATTGCTCCTTCAACCCCTTGAGTACCCACCATCTGCCATAGCGCTTTGCCTTGCAAAGAATGTTGAATCCTTTGCAAGGTATGGGAGTAAAGTCTGAAAATTGCTCAGACCTTCTACTTTCTTCTATGATGATTCCAGAATATGAATCCATGTTACTCAGACTGGGTTGATAATTCGGTTGCAAAATTAACTAAATAGAGATACCCATCCCACAGAAGCGGGATGGATATTAGTATACATATTGGGGCAAACAACTGGAACTGTCATTCTTGTGTACTGCGAACTGTCCAGATTCTCAGTCCGAACTAAGCGTAGTTGCTACCTCTTTATGTCTGCCGCCATTACTAACGGCATTGCAAATATAGGCATTTTAAAAGAAATTTTCAAGCGGAAACGAAACTTTTAGTATTCTTTAAACTTTGACGATTGGTTCAAACTCATTCCTCCCCGAGCTTATAACTTATTTTATATAGGAACTGGTTGTCGCAAATCCACTCTCTTTTTAATACCTGGCAGGTTGGCTATCAAATCACATCAAAGCGGTCTTTGCCATGGTTGTGCGGGATGGGACCGCCGGGGGAAGAGAGTTTACAGTTAATAGTTTATAGTTAACAGTTTACAATTAATAGTTTATAGGTTGCTGTTTTCTGATGATTTTGGGTAATTGGCTGATAATTTGCAGATTTATTCTGATTTTCTTGGTGGTTTCGTAGAAAAAGCGTATTTTTGCGGAAAAGTTGAACGTTTTAAAGGAGATAATTATGAATATAGTTGCTTTAAGTAATAGGCTTGCAAGTAAGGTTCCTCATTGGCATGAACTCGAAAAGTTAAGTAAGGAAGATAAGATAGAGGTTATTGCTTTACTTTCCATGTCGATAGCTGATGCAGAGGAAATTAAAACGCCAGCAGATAGGACTAAAGAAATGGTAGAACGTTGCTGTGGTTCATGGGTTGGCGAACAGTCGGCAGAAGATATTATAGCTAATATCAACGAGAGTAAAATGTCAAAGTCAGAACCTGTCAATTTTGGATGATATGAATTACTTGTTGGATACCAATATTTGTGTATATTTTATGAGGGGTAAACGTAATGTTGCTGCTAAAATTTCAGAAATTGGTCAAGAACATTTCTTTATCTCTGAGATGACTTTGGGAGAATTACTTTATGGGGCTCAGTGTAGCGATAGACCTTCTGAGAACATTAGAGCTGTTCATGTGTTTTGCCAGTATGTAACAATATTGCCAACGGCAAATATTTGGAATGAATTTGCTGTACAAAAGGCATTTCTTCGTAAAAAAGGTCAACTTATTGAAGATGCTGACATAATTATCGGTACTACAGCTATCATAAATAACATGGTTATGGTTACAGAAAACGTTAAGCACATAGGGAGGCTTAATGGTATTGTTGTTGTAAATTGGATGGAAAAATAATTAGCTGTAGGAGTAACCGCCCATGGTAACGGCATGATTAAAATTCCATACGGATCGGATGAGGCGCACCACGCCATAGCAGACTCCTATCAAGACCTGTTTGACAGGAACAGAAAGGCTTGATATGCAAATCCCCAACCTGCTATGGGATAGCTGGTTGGGGAAATTATGATAGATTTTGCTTCCATCAGAAAATATCCGATTGTGAATTACAATGGATACTCCTCGAAAGCGTAGAGTACAGTGCTTAAATAACGCTCACCAGTATCTGGCAAGAGGGCAACAATCTTCTTGCCCTTGTTCTCAGGACGCTTCGCAATCTCGGTGGCTGCAAAGGCAGCAGCACCAGATGAGATTCCTACCAAGAGGCCCTCGGTCTGAGCCAAATCACGACCTGCCTTGATAGCATCATCGTTCTGAATATCCAATACCTCATCGATATATTCTGAAGAGTAAGTCTCTGGAATGAAACCGGCACCGATGCCCTGAATCTTGTGAGGACCGCTCTGTCCGCCGTTCAATACAGGCGATGTGGCAGGCTCTACGGCAATCACCTTCACGTTTGGATTCTGCTCTTTCAGGTACTTGGCGATACCCGAAATGGTTCCACCTGTTCCTACACCGGCTACGAAGACATCAATCTCGCCATCGGTATCAGCCCAGATTTCTGGTCCTGTTGTGGCATAGTGTTTGGCAGGATTGGATGGGTTGGTAAACTGTCCCAGAATCACGGAACCAGGGATGGAATCGCGGAGTTCCTCGGCAGCCTTGATGGCGCCAGGCATTCCGTCTTTACCGCTTGTCAGTCTCACTTCTGCGCCGTAAGCCTTCACCAGGTTTCTGCGCTCCACACTCATGGTTTCAGGCATGGTGAGGATGAGGTGGTAGCCCTTTACGGCTGATACCAGAGCCAAACCTACACCCGTGTTACCGCTGGTTGGTTCGATGATGGTGGCACCTGGTTTCAGGATGCCCTTCTGCTCAGCGTCTTCGATCATCGCAAGTGCGATACGATCCTTTACGCTTCCGCCAGGATTGAAGAATTCTACCTTGGCAATCACAGGAGTCTCCAAACCCTTGGATGCTGAATACTTACCCAATTCTACCAATGGGGTCTTACCGATTAAATCAGTAATCTGTTTATATATCTTTGCCATAACTGTACTCTAATTTAAATCATTAATAATTAATCACTAATAATTAATCACTACTCACTAATCACTACTTTACGTAGGTAAATGCCTCATCGAGTGCCTCAATCAGGTCGTCGATGTTCTCGATACCGATGCTCAGGCGAACGGTAGAAGGATAGATGTGCTGCTCCTCCAATTCCTCTGGGCTCAACTGAGAGTGGGTGGTTGTTGCTGGGTGGATAACCAGTGACTTCACGTCGGCTACGTTAGCCAGCAAAGAGAAGATGCGCAGGTGGTCGATGAACTCCCATGCCTCTTTCTCGCCGCCCTTGATATCGAAGGTGAAGATAGAACCACCGCCGTTAGGGAAGAGCTTCTTGTAAAGCTCGTGGTCTGGATGAGAAGGAACGGCTGGGTGATTAACCTTTGCCACCTTAGGGTTGTTCTCCAGATACTCTACCACCTTCAATGCATTCTGAACGTGACGCTCTACACGGAGGCTCAATGTCTCCAAGCCCTGAAGAAGAATCCAGGCGTTGAATGGAGAGATGGTTGCACCGGTATCACGAAGGATGACCGCACGAATTCGGGTTACGAAGGCTGCTGCTCCGGCTACATCTGCGAATACGGCACCATGATAAGATGGGTCTGGCTTAGCGAGAGTAGGGAACTTGTCGGCATTTGCCTTCCAGTCGAACTTACCGCCATCTACGATGACACCACCGAGAGATGAACCATGACCGCCGATGAACTTGGTAGCAGAGTGAACCACGATATCTGCTCCGTGCTCGATAGGGCGGATGAGGTATGGGGTGCCGAAGGTGTTGTCGATAATCAATGGGATGTTGTGGCGATGAGCAATCTCTGCCAACTTATCGATATCGGTTACATCTGAGTTAGGATTTCCGAAGGTCTCTGCATAGAGTGCCTTGGTATTGTCCTGGATGGCAGCCTCTACCTGCTCGAAGTTGCGAGGATCCACGATGGTGTAGCTGACACCCTGTGTGGATAATGTATGAGTGATGAGGTTATAAGTACCACCGTAGATGTTGTCGGCAGCAACGATGTGGTCGCCATTCTGAAGAATGTTCTGCAGAGCGTAGGTAACGGCGGCAGCGCCAGAAGCGACAGCCAAACCTGCTACACCACCCTCGAGGGCAGCCACACGGTCTTCGAATACACCCTGAGTAGAGTTGGTCAAGCGACCATAGATGTTACCTGCGTCACGGAGTCCGAATCTATCGGCAGCGTGCTGAGAGTTGCGGAACACGTAACTTGTGGTCTGGTAGATAGGCACCGCACGAGCGTCGGTAGCTGGATCTGGATTTTCCTGACCTACATGCAACTGAAGTGTCTCAAAGCGAAGTTTCTTTTCTGTACTCATAATCTATGTCCTTTCTTTAATTTTACGTTAATATTCAATCTTATTCATTTATATAAATTTGTCGCCCAAAAATCAGATTGATGTTCTCTCTCTGAAAGACATTCTGATGTCCTTCTGAAAGTCATCATGCTGTTTGTTCTGATTGACGTTGCAAAGGTACGGCGATTTTCTGGATTCTGAAATAGCATATGAGTAGTATTCCTGCTACCACGTTTGTGGTATTCAGGTGATTTTTTGCTAAAAAAAGGGCAAAATTACCTAATTTGGCCGTGATTTGTTACCTAATTTGGCCGTGATTTGTTACCCAATTTGGCTGTGTTTCACTTCCGAGTTTGGCCGTTAAACAGCAAAAAGTGGCGATAGGTGTGCGAAATCTATGTTTTTTTATGAGATTTCGCACACCTATCGCCACTTTTTTGAGAGAAATTACAGTCTAAATCCTAAGCCGATGGTCATCGGGTAGCACTCGGGAGCCTTGGTCTTGTTGAGCAGTGGGGTTATTCCAGTACGGGCGTAGAGCATCACTCCTGAGTAGCCGGCACGGGCCTCGAAGTTCAGGCCGATAGGGTTGAGGTTGATATCGCCCGTTTCGGTATGTTTGTGCTTTCCGATGAAGTAGCGGGAATGCTCGTGCCAGCGGTATTCTATCGATGGACCTAACGCCAGGAATGCATCATGGCATCCTATGCGCTTCTGCCACTCCAGCATGATAGGCAGGCGGAGCACATTGTAGCTGATATAGCTTTTCTTCAGCGTCTCGCCTTCTATCGGAGTCATTGAAGATACCCCGTTTTCGGTGCTTAATACATAATTGTCCTTGAAATGGTGGTGTACCTGTCCGATGGAGAGAGAGGAGGTGAGCGCCATTTCGTTGGAAAGGCGGAAACAGAGACTGGTGAGGGTGATGCCCCATTCCCACGACTTGGAGTCGCGACTGTGCATCTCGTTGTTGCCTCCCATGCTTCCCCTGCTGCCTGGCAACTGGCTGCAGCCGAAGAAGAAGGTTGGATAATGACTCTCCAGACTGCGCTTGCGCTTGCTCAAAGTCTGAGGGATGAAAGGCGAGGTGACAAATACCTTTTCTACTTCCTGACCATCTACGAATTGGGTTTCGGAAATCTTGGTCATCTCGTTGCCGTTCATCTTATATATCTTCACAGAAGTCTGTTCACCATCCTGCTTGATGACGATGTTCTGGTCGTTCACTCTGATTGTGGTGTCGTTAGCCTCTACAGAGACTGGTGCACAGTTGCTGTTGGTTTCAGCAAGGGCGAAGGCTGGCATCATGGCAGCCATCATCATTACGTTTTTGATATTCATAATACTTTATTTTATGTTGTTTCTTATTCTTATTGAGAAGATTCCAGAAGGAAAATGTTGTTTCTATCTTCTGGAATAGCAGAGTTTCATGATATCTTCGGGCGACAGATCGCCTTCGATATAAATCACGGTTCCCTTGCTTTTACTCGGGTTACTGAAGAGGATGAAGCGGTTGTTGCCATTGCTCAAGGGTGCCATCATGTAATAGCCGCTCACCATCTTGCCATTTTCCACCACCTCTCTGATCTTTTTCGCAGCCTTGCGGTCGGACTTCAGATAGTGGGCTATTTCCGTGGCATGGTTCTTATATACCAGGCTCTTGTATATCTTGAGCCTGTAACCTTTGAGTTGCGTATTCTGCATCGTAACCATCTTGCATCCCTTGGCGTGTCCGAAGCGTTGGAATATACTTTTTACGTACAGCCCCTCCTGGGCATTAGCCGAAATCGAGGCTACCACGATAAGAAGCAGTCCGATGAAGAAGCGTTTTATCAAGTTGCATCGTTTCATATTCTATACCTTATTATATATATTATACTTTATAGTTTGATTGATTGTTTCATCTAAAAGATGAATTTATTGTTTCATCATATCCAGGGCACTGAATGGATCTTCGGAATCTGCCGAAACATCTTCCAGGGCATCCAGGGCTTCGTGGTGAACGAACTCCTGGTCGGTATAAACCTTTCCATCGATAACCGCATAACATTCAGGCTGAGGCTGGGCTATCTTCTGGATGCCCACAATCAGGAATGCGATGATAGCGGCTGCTGCCACAGAAGTGCCGAAATATTTGAGCCATCTGCTGCGAGAAGCTTCCTTCTTTGGAATTTCTTCCTTCTCGATATCTTTTTTTTCGAAATCCTCCTCCTTCTCTTCTTCTCCTTTTAGAATTTGAGAAAGATTCATCTGTTCGAATCCGATATAGCTGAAGAGGGCGCGATAGGATTCCCATTCTTCCGGAATATCATTGCCATGCTCTTCGAAATATTTTCTGAGCGTTGCCTCCTCCTCATTGGATGTGGCACCATCCATATACTTGTCGAGCAAGTTCTGTATCGTCTTGAATTCATTGGTGTTCTTGAATTCATCGATTCTTTTTATTTCATCATTCATAACTTTTCCTCCTTCTTTATTTTGTTCTGTTCTGTTTCACGATATTCATATAGGTCTCTCTGATTTTGAGTCGGGCTCTGGAGAGATTCTTTCGGAGATTATCAGCTGTACATCCCGTTATCTGCATGATTTCATCGGCAGTATAGCCTTCTATCTCCTTCATGCGGAATATTTGCTGCTGCAAGGGCGGAAGCTGTGCCACTATCAGCTTGATGAGGTTTACCTCGTCCCGTTGCTCTGCCCGCCGGTCTTCTATGGGCACTTCCATCACCTTGTCGGTGGTGAAGTTCCGTTCCTCATGTCGGCATTGGTCATAAAACTTGTTGCGCATGATGGTGATGGCTAGCGCCTTGAGGTTATCTTCTGCCTTGATTTCATGGCGCATGTCCCACAGCCTGAGCATGACTTCCTGCACGAGGTCTTCGGCATTGTCGTCACTCTCAGTCAACCTTAGCGCATACGCTTTCAGGTCGCTGCGCATCGGTAGGATGATATGGTTGAATTCTTCTGTTCTCATAACCTTTACACTCTATAGACGTATGAAATTGAAAAATCGGACATCTAAGAAGAGATTTTTTTCAAAAAATGCTTTCTTTTTTCAAAGAAAAATGTTATTTTTGCAGTCATAAACATAAAATTTAGCAATCGAAAACTTTATAAAACTGAATGGCTTATGGCATCAATTGTTTCTATTATTCCCATCGTGTTGCTGTTCATCCTGATGCTCGGCTTCAAGATGGCAGGTCATAAAAGCGCCTTGCTGACGCTCGTAGTTACCGTGTTGCTTGCTCTCTTCGCTGCTTCGCCGCTAGGCATGATTGCCCCAGAACATGCGGAGAACAGCGTGATCGCCCTGACGGGATGGGCGGTGGTGGAAGGCATCCTGAAGGCGGTATTCCCGATTCTCATCATCATCCTGATGGCTATCTACAGCTATAATATCCTCGTGGAAAGCAAGCAGATAGAGGTGATCAAGAGGCAGTTTACATCGATTACCGATGATAAGGGACTGCTCGTGCTGCTCCTTGTATGGGGATTCGGCGGACTGCTCGAAGGTATGGCGGGCTTCGGAACGGCGGTGGCGATACCTGCTGCCATCCTCATCGGACTCGGATTCAAACCGATGTTCTCGGCTCTGGTTTCCTTAATCGGTAATACCGTGGCTACGGGATTTGGTGCTGTGGGTGTACCGGTTACTACGCTCTGCAATGAGGTGGCTGAAAGCGGATCGGCTTCGGCGGCACAGATTTGCGAGACTTCGGCTTTCGCCATCATCCAGCTGTCACCTCTCTTTATCCTCCTGCCTTTTATCATCCTGACGCTTACCGATAAGCACAATCTTATCAAGAATCTCATCATCGCCCTCTGGGTGGGAGTGATTTCCGTGGTAGTGCAGTTTGTATGCGGCTATTATCTCGGTTCGGAGACTCCTGCCATCATCGGTTCGCTGGCAGCCATTATCGCCATCATCGCATACGCCAAGGTGTTTGCCAGAAAGAGCAAGGTGCAGGATAAGGAAACCTTTACACTTGCCGAAAGCCTGAAGGCATGGAGCGTTTACCTTTTTATATTGATATTCATCCTGGTTTCCGGAGCACTCTGTCCTCCGGTCAATGCTTTCCTCAAGAGTCATCTGGTGAGTGCGGTTCATCTGCCTGTGCTCGACAGCACCTTTAAGTTTGGCTGGATATCCAATGTGGACCTGATGCTCTTCTTGGGTGCTACGATTGGTGGATTGATTCAGGGATTGAGCCTTAAGAGATTGATGGTGATTCTTGCCCGTACCACGGTGAATCTGCGTAAGACGGTGGTGACCATCTGTTCGCTGATAGCCCTGGCAAGCGTGATGAACTATTCGGGAATGATTACTGCCATCGCCTCCGGACTGGTGGCAGTAACGGGAAATTTCTATCCTCTGGTTGCGCCGATGATTGGTGCCATCGGAACCTTCGTAACGGGGTCTGATACCTCTTCGAATATCCTCTTTGCCAAGCTCCAGGCTCATGTTGCCAATCAGTTGGGCATGACGGGACAGAGCACTTTCTTTGGTATGGAGGGCGGTCAGGAAAACTGGCTGGTTGCTGCCAACACTACGGGAGCCACGGGTGGCAAGATGATCAGTCCGCAGAGTATCGCCATTGCTACTGCAGCCTGCGATATGGAGGGAAAGGATGGAGAGATTCTCCGTTCGGCCATCCCATACGCCCTGCTGTATATCGTATTGGGCGGACTGATGGTTTACTTCGGTTGCTGATATCTTTTCTGATATAAAAAACTGTCCTCATCTGTTATCTCAGATGGGGACAGTTTCAGTTTTATAAATCGACATTATATCTTTTAAGCATGCCTTTTCTCGTAGGCCAGGCTGTGGTCGTGCTGGTCGATATCTCTCTTCGACTTGCTCTTTACCACGAGCCATACGCCAGAGAATACAAGGATGGCGGCGATGGCCTGCATACCCTTGAATACGGCGAGACCCACGATAACACTCACGGTAACCGATACCAGCGGCTGCACATAATTATATACACTTACCACGGTAGGGCGCAACGTCTTCTGACCAATCATCATGCAGATGTAACCCAGATAGGTGCCGAAGAGAACCACGTAGCCCGTTTCCCACCAGGTGCTCATCGGAACATGGGCAAAGTCGATGCTCATCACGTGGCTGATGGTGAAAGGCCATATCAGAACCGTTGCCCAGAGGAACATCCACTTGTTGATGGTGAAGAGCGAATACTTAGACAGCAGGTTCTTGAAGAGCGACAGGTAGAGGGCGAAGGAAAGCTGCGCCGACATACAGAGCAGGTCACCCCAGATGTTTCCCACCTTGGCATTGCCAGCCGTAGCACTCGTCATGATGATGATGACGGCACCTGCACATCCCATCAGCACGCCGAGCGCCTTCTTCCAGGTGATAGGCTCCTTCAATATCAGGAAGGAGAGAATCATGGCGAAGATAGGCATCGAGGTGGTCATAATGCTGGAATTGCTAGGCGAGGTCATGTTCAGACCGATGGTGTAAGAACACTGGTTGAACACGAGGGCGAAGAGCCCGGCAGCAGCAAACTTGAAGATGTCTTTTACTGGAACATGCTCTTTCTTGGTGAAGAGCGAGGTGAGCCAGAAGAGGATGGCACCACCCAATACACGGAAGCTCACCAGGTCGATGCCGTCGATGCCGTGAAGCATGGCATCCTTGCCTACGGGAGCCATCAGTCCCCAGAATGCGCCGGAACAGAAGAGGCACAGGTGGGCGATAAGAGGTCGTTTGTTATCCATTTTTTCCTTATTTCTATTTAAATCTTCCTATTTTTGAATAAAATCGAGTGCAAAGGTACAAAAATTCGAGGAATTTTGCTATATTTGCGGTATATTTTTTGAAACTTAAAGGAGTTAAGAAGTTAAGACAATAGTCTTTTTCCGTTCTTGACTATTAAAGATAGGAGATTATTCTTATGCAGAAATATGTTGATTATATCAAACAGATAGAGATTGAATCTCTCTGGAGCGGTACCAAACATATTCTTTGGAACCTCGACCGCCGTGTCAATATCCTGAGTGGTGTAAACGGCGTGGGCAAGAGTACTATATTAAATAAGGTGGTAAAGGGTCTGGCGGCTGGCGGTGAATTCCCTAGTCACATGATCAAAGGTGTGCATCTGAAGGTGGAGCCGGAGGAGGCAAAGTGGATTAGATATGATGTAATCCGCTCGGTAGATAGACCATTGATGAATGCCGAGATGATCAACAAGATAGACCTTACCCTGGTTACCGAACTCGATTGGCAGCTCTTCCAGCTGCAGCGCAAGTATCTGGATTACCAGGTGAACATAGGCAACCGCATCATCGCCGTCTTGCAGAGTGGCGAACCGGATGCAGCCTTCAAGGCTCAGAAACTGAGTGAACCGAAGAAGTTGTTCCAGGATATGGTAGATAATCTTTTCAAGGATACCGGCAAGACCATCATCCGTACTGCCAACGAAATCCGCTTCAACCAGATAGGCGAGCAGCTCTCGCCTTATCAGCTCTCGGCTGGTGAGAAGCAGATTCTTGCCATCCTCCTCACCGTGCTGGTGGAGGACAACCAGTCATACGTCCTCTTTATGGATGAGCCGGAAATCAGCCTTCATTTCGAATGGCAGAAGCAGCTCATCGGTTTGGTGCTGCAGCTTAATCCGAATATCCAGATCATCATGACCACCCACAGTCCTGCTGTGGTCATGGATGGATGGACCGATAGGGTGACGGATGTGAATGATATTACGATTTCGTAATGTTGAATGTTAAGTGTTGAATGTTGATTTTTTCAGCTTATGGCTAAACGTTTAACCGATAATATCAATTCCCAGTTCTTCGAGGCAGCCAACAGGATGACCTCGAAGAAGGCTCGGCGCAAGATTGTGGCTTACGTCGAGAGCTATGATGATGTCTTCTTCTGGCGGTCGGTACTGGGAAAGTTTGAGAATGAAAAACGCTATTTTGATATCATGCTGCCTACCCGTAACCAGCATTTAGACCGAGGCAAGAAGGCTGCTATCTCCAGTATGCTGAAGGGAGTAGGTAGGGATATGATAGCCTGTGTAGATGCCGATTACGATTATCTGCGTCAGGGCTCAACCGAGTCTTCCCAGCAGATGTTGGAGAATCCTTACATCTTCCATACCTATGCCTATGCCATTGAAAATTTCCAATGTTATGCCAGA
Organism: Segatella copri; assembly: GCF_009494835.1. Taxonomy (GTDB): domain Bacteria; phylum Bacteroidota; class Bacteroidia; order Bacteroidales; family Bacteroidaceae; genus Prevotella; species Prevotella copri_F. The sequence goes on along the minus strand of NZ_VZBE01000026.1, from coordinate 90,565 downwards.
GGATTGCACGAAACCTGTGTGATGGTGACGCTCAACGACCGTCGCATCTTCGATTTCGAGCGTTTTCTTGAGTCCTATTCCCGTACCATCTGGCCCCTCTTCTTATGGCACATGCTGTTTTATGTGCGTCATCGCAAGATGTCGATGCATTTTGATATGGCGGAGTTTGATAAGGTCATCATGCTGCCTTCTGTCCGAATCCAGGATCCTAAATGGGCGATAGATTATTTGGGAAAGAAGGTGCGGGCAAAGCTGTTCCAGCTGGAGCGCCGCTTCAAGAAGTTTAAGGATGAGTTGGATGAAATGGCTCTTTACCTCAACAGTCTGGGTGTAAACGAGAGCAATACCTATTTATATATTCAGGGTCATCATCTCTTCGACCTGGTAGTAAGTCCCATCGTCCAGAGTGTTTGCGATGCTTTGCGCAATGATAGGGAGAATGAAATCCGCGACCGTGCCCTCCATTCCGAGCAGGCCCGCACCGAAATGGCATGTTATGAGAATAGTCTGGGCAAGGTGAAGATGATGATGAAGAAGAACACCTTCTACCAGTTCTCTTCCGAATTCCAGAAGATTCAGGCGGATGTGGAAAAGTATTTGGAAAGGTAAAAAAGTAAAAAGGTAAAAGGGTAAAAAAGTAAAAAGAGCCTGGCGGGATGTCATCTGCCTGCTTTCTTTTTACCTTTTTACTTTTTTACCTTTAAAATTATACGTATGTCTCCAGGAACTTCAAGGTTCCTTCTATCTTCAATGTCTTGGTGCTGGCAGGAACAACGATGCTCTCGCCGCCCTGGAGCGTAATCTCGTTACCCTCGTTGTCGGTAATCTTAGCCTCACCCTTCAAGCCAATCAGAATCACGAAGCTGTCCAACTCTGAATAATCCAGCGTCATTGGTTCATCGAGATCATAAACGGCTGTGGTGAAGTAAGGGCATTGCACCATGCTTACACCCTGGTTCTTGGCAGGAGTGTAGTGCTGGCGATAGTCTGGCAATACGGTGTAGTCGATGCACTCGGCAGCTTCCTTGGTGTGGAGCTGACGATAGTTGCCATCCTTGTCCTTGCGCTTGAAGTCGTAGATGCGATAGGTAACATCGCTGGTCTGCTGAATCTCGACAACGAAACAGCCTGTTCCGATGGTGTGGATTCTGCCGGCTGGGATAAAGAAGCAGTCACCTTCCTTCACGTTATACTGAGCCAGGGCATCGGTGATGGTATCGTTCTCTACCATCTCCTTGTACTGCTCAGGAGTAATCTGCATCTTCAAGCCGTTGTAGAGCTTGGCATCCGGCTCACATGGCAGTGCATACCACATCTCGGTCTTGCCGCGTTCCTTACCTTGCTTCTTGGCAATTTCATCATTAGGATGCACCTGGATAGAGAGGTCGCGGTTGGCATCGATAAACTTGATGAGCAGTGGAAACTCATTGCCGAAACGCTTGTAGTTCTCTTCTCCGAGGAAGCTTCCCTTCCGTTCTGCAACAACCTCGTTGAGGCTCTTGCCCTGCATCTCGCCATCGGCTACGATGCTTTCATTTCCTGGTACTCCAGAGATTTCCCAGCTTTCTCCCACATTCTCTTGCTTTACGTCGAGATGCTTGAAAGTGATAATCTTACTGCCACCCCAGATGGTGGATTTTAATAGCGGTTGAAATTTTAATGGTTTCATTATTACCTATATTTAGTTTATAAATGTACTCTTCAGTACGGTTTCTTACTCTCCGGTAAGGCTCTTGCTGAACCTATACCTTATTATATATAACGCTTTTTGTGCGAAATATACTTAGTCTAGTAAGCGTATTTCTTACTTCAAATATCAACTTCTCTTTTATTTTCTAACTCCCCCTCTGGGTATGTTAGTTCTCTCTCCAGAATGCTGGCGTTAAGATAACCAGCACACTGAATATTTCCAGACGACCGATGAGCATCATCAGCGAGCAGAACCATTTTGCCACATCCGGCAGTTCGCTCCATGACATGGTTGGTCCGATTTCCGTACCCAGCGTAGGTCCCACATTACCCACACAACTCAGGGTGATGGTGATGGCATTGGTATTGTCGATGCCCATGGCTATCATCGTGAACGATATCACCAGACAGATGATGAGATAAGTGGTGAGGAAGGCAAGCAGCGTAACACGCTTCTGCATCGGTACGTTCACACCATCAATCTTCAATGGCAGCACGGCGTTAGGATGCAGAATCTGGCGGAATTCATTCTTCACCATTCTTACCAGCATCACGCCACGGATACATTTCAAACCTCCACTCGTACTGCCCGAGCAGGCTCCGAAGAACATGCAGGCTGCCAATACCACCCAGGTAACATGAGGCCACACAGCAGCATCGTCGTTAAACAGACCGGTGGTGGTGATGAAAGAAACCACCTGGAAGATAGCACTTCTGAAGGCATGCTCCACATCGTAGTTGCGCATCACCATCAGCTCTACCATGATGAAGGCGCTGAATGCAGCAACCAGGAATGCATAGAACTTAAACTCTGAGTTCTTGAACAGATCCTTGATTTTAAACTTGATGACGGCTGCATAGAGCAGGGTGAAGTTCACACCCGACAGGAAACAGAAGAACGTACAGATGTATTCCAGCGCTGGTGAATGGAAGAACTCGGTACTGCTGTTGTGGGTAGCGAAACCACCCGTTGCCGTCGTGCTCATCGCATAGTTGAAACTGTCGAAGAGATTCATTCCCGCCACATAGTAGGATATGATGCAGGCGATGGTGAGCATCAGATAGATACTCCATATCCATTTTGCCGAAGTGGAAAGACGGGGATGAAGTTTGGTCTTGATAGGACCTGTAGCCTCGGCAGCAAACACCTTGGTCTGTCCTCCTACAAGCGATGGCAGCAGGGCGATGGTGAAGAACACGATTCCCAGACCGCCTATCCATTGGGTGAGCGAACGCCAGAACAGCAGTCCGTGGGGGAAACATTCTACATCGTCTAATATCGTAGCCCCCGTTGTCGTAAATCCCGACATGGTTTCGAAGTAGGCATCGGTAAAGTTGTTGATGTATCCACTCACCATGAAGGGGAGGGTTCCGAAGAAACTGAATACAATCCATGAGAGCGTTACCACGAGATAGGCATCACGGCGCGACATTGAGTTATCTGCTCCGTGTCCTCGCCATTTCAGCACCAGTCCGCCTCCGATGGTGGTAAGTGTTGCCACAATGAAGGCAAAGATGTCGTCCTGCTGGTAATAGAAAGCTACCAGCAGACTGACGAAGAGCAGGAAAGCCTCGATGAAAAGCAGTTGCCCTAAAATCTTATATATTAATTTGCTGTTTATCATATATGAAGTATGTCTCTATCTCCTTCACGCTTAGATGAAGTATTTCTCAATTTTCTTCATGTTGATGTTGTGGCAGAAAACCATCACCGAGTCGCCCGGTTCTATCTGGGTATTACCCGAAACGAGCATTCCTTCTTCACCGCGAACCAGTCCACCGATGGTTACACCGATAGGCATGCCGAGTTCCTTCACCGGTTTCTGGGTTACCTTCGAACCTTCTTTGGCTATAAACTCAGCTACATCGGCATTAGCGCTCATCAGGAATCTCACGTTCATCACGTCGGCATCGAGCATCATCTGGTAGATGTAGCTGGCGGCAATCATCTTCTTGTTGATGATGGTACCGATATCCAGACTCTCTGCCATGCTCACGTAGTCTACGTTTTCTACGGCAGCCACCGTCTTGCGCACACCCATTCTCTTGGCTGTAAGACAGGCCAGGATATTGGTTTCGGCGTTACCGGTCAGTGCCACGAAGGCCTGCGTGCTGCGGATACCTTCTTCTACGAGCAGCGGAATGTCGCGTCCGTCTCCATGAATAATGAGCGTCTTGTTCTCATCGAGAATATCGTTGAGATATTCGCAGCGCTCCTCGCTCATCTCGATAATCTTGCATTCCATATATTCCGGCATCTTCTTTACGGCTCTTACGGCTGTGCGTCCGCCACCCATAATCATCACGTTCTTCACATCCACATAGTGCTCCTTGCCTACAATCTTGCGGATATATGGGATGTAGTTGCGGGTGGTCATGAAGTAGGCGAGGTCGTAGAGTTTCAGTTCATCGTTACCGCCAGGGATGATGGTATCACTGCCTCGCTTGATGGCTACCACGTGGTATGGATCGTTAGGACCGCTGATGTTCTTGAGCGGTTCGTTCAGTATCTCGCATCCTTCGCGCAGTTTGATGCCGAGCATGACGAGTGCGCCGTCGTGCACATCCCAGCGCTGACGTACCCAACTCATTTTCAGTCCGTTATTGATATCTACGGCTGCGAGCATCTCCGGATAAATCAGTTTGTTGATACCTAACCCTTTGAAGAATTCCTGGGCCTGCGGATCCATATATTCCGGGTTATCCACGCGGGCTACTGTTCGCTTGGCACCTAGGTTCTTGGCAAGGATGCTAGCTGTGATGTTGGTACTTTCTACCGGGGTTACGGCGATGAAGAGATCGGCATCTGCAACCCCTGCATCGCGTAAGATCTGAAGACTGGTAGGCTTGCCCAACATGGTGAGAAGGTCGCAGTCGGAGCCAATGCTAGCCAGGCGCTCTTCGCTTTCATCGATGAGCGTAATCTCTTCATTGCTGCGTGACAGGAGTCTCGCCAGGTGAGTACCTATGGCATATGCGCCAGCTATGATTATTTTCATTTCTTAATTGCTTCTTTGATTGATTCTTTATCGAGATGCACGATTTCTCTGAGTTGTGCTACGGTTCCGTGTTCCACAAACTCATCTGGCAATCCCATTCGGGTCATCTTTGGCTGATAGTCATGGTCGTTCATCCATTCCAGTACGGCTGAGCCCATACCGCCCATACGAACGCCGTCTTCGATGGTGATGATGCGGCTGAACTTTTCGCCCACCTCTTTCAGAATGTCTTCATCGAGTGGCTTGAGGAATCGCATATCGTAGTGGGCGATGCTCATTCCGGTTTCGGCTTCTACCTCAGCGATAGCCTGGGCGGCATCGTTTCCGATAGGACCGATGGTAAGAACGGCTACATCGGTGCCGTCTTTCAGCTTTCTGCCGGTACCGGTCTTGATTTCCTCCATCGGGTTGCGCCAGTCTACGAGCACACCCTTGCCTCTCGGATAACGGATAACATAGCTGCCATGACCTGGCAACTGGGCTGAATACATCAGGTTGCGCAACTCATGTTCGTTCATCGGAGATGCGATGGTGAGATGCGGAATCGGACGGAGAGCCGCCATATCGAAGGCACCATGATGGGTTGGTCCGTCTTCACCTACCAGTCCGGCACGGTCAAGACACATGATAACCGGCAGGTTGAGCAGTGCCATGTCGTGGATGATGTTATCGTAGGCACGCTGTGCAAACGAACTGTAGATGTTGCAGAAAGGAATCAGTCCGTCTTTCGCCATACCTCCAGAGAAGGTAACGGCATGTCCCTCGGCAATACCTACATCGAAAGTACGGTTTGGCATCGCCTTCATCATGATGTTCATGGAGCATCCTGTAGGCATGGCTGGCGTCACACCTACAATCTTCGGGTTCTTCTGAGCCAGTTCCAGCAGCGTCTCACCGAAAACATCCTGATATTTCGGAGGCTGGTTGCTGGTATCTGCAATGATTCTCTCACCCGTTTCCGGATCGAATTTGCCTGGCGCGTGCCAGATGGTAGCACTCTTCTCGGCTGGTTCGTAACCCTTTCCCTTGGTGGTATGCAGGTGCAGCAGCTTAGGACCCTTCATGTTCTTAAGCTGTTTGAGCACTCTCGCCACTTCCTTAACGTCATGACCGTCGAAAGGTCCGAAGTAGCGGATATTCATACCCTCGAAGATGTTCTGCTGATGACTCAGTGCCGACTTCAGTGCATTGTTCAGGCGCAGGATGCCCTTCTTGCGGTCTTCGTTGAGATAGCCTTTGGAGTGCAGCCACTGTGATGCCTTGAAACGGAGGCGGTTGTAGGTCTCGTTGGTATCGAGGTTCAGGAGATATTTCTCCATACCGCCCACAGCCCGGTCGATGCTCATATCGTTGTCGTTCAGGATGATGAGCATGTCGTTAGGTGTACTTGATACGTTGTTCAGTCCCTCGAATGCCAGTCCGCCGCTCATGGCTCCATCGCCAATGACGGCTACCACATGCCTGTTGGTATCTCCGTTTTCGCGTGCGGCAACGGCCATACCGAGTGCTGCGGAGATGGAATTGCTCGCATGTCCGCAGGCGAAGGTATCATATTCGCTTTCTAAAGGTGTAGGGAATGGACGGATGCCGTGCAACTTGCGGTTGGTACAGAAGTTGTCGCGACGTCCTGTTAATATCTTATGTCCGTAGGCCTGGTGTCCCACATCCCATACAATACGGTCGTATGGGGTGTTGTAGATATAATGTAGGGCTACGGTTATTTCCACCACGCCAAGAGAGGAGGCAAAATGACCGGGGTTGACGGCAACCTCGTCGATAATGTCTTCTCTTAACTCTTTGCAGACTTGTGGCAGCTGGTCAATGCTCAGCCGTCTCAAATCTTCCGGGTATTTTATACTATTTAATAGACTAAACTTGTTCTTGTCCATGTTTTCTTCGTGAAAATCTTGTGCAAAGATAATGCTTTTTTCCTATATAAAGCACTTTTGAGGCAATATTTTCGCTTTTTCCGATTATTCTTTGTATTTTTGCAAAGGAAATTTCTGAAAAAGGAATGAAATCCGGAATTAGTTATATAACAATAAGCAAATAAATACCTTTATCGTGATGAGAAAAAATGTATTACTTTTGGGAGCCATGATGATGGCTTCCATGTCTCTGATGGCGCAGACCAAGGGTGGCGGCATCAGTCAGTCTGCTCTCCAGCAGATGGAGAAAAGCCAGCAGGTAGGTGTAGCCAACAAGGCACTCTTCAATGCGATTGCCAACAACAGCATTGATGACCTTGTGAAGAATCATGCCAACGAGGCCCCGGTTGATACTCATTTCAGCATCGAGACTCCTTCGCAGAGCATTCACAACCAGAAGAGTTCGGGCCGTTGCTGGATGTTCAGCGGTTTCAACGTGCTCCGTTCTAACTTTGCTGTCAACGACAAGCAGGGTAGAGTGGTGGAGTATTCTCAGGATTATCTCTTCTTCTATGACCAGCTGGAGAAGGCCAACCTCATGCTGCAGGGCGTCATCGACCTTGGCAAGAAGAGCATCGAGGATCCTCAGGTGCAGTTCTTCTTCAAGAATCCGCTCAATGATGGCGGTACTTTCTGTGGTGTTGCCGATTTGGCAAGCAAGTATGGTCTCGTACCAATGAGTGCCCAGCCTGAGACCTTCTCAAGCAACAATACTTCCAAGATGAGCCGTCTCGTAAGCAGCAAGCTCCGCGAGTATGGTCTGGAACTCCGCAAGATGGTGGCTCAGGGCAAGAAGTCGGCAGCTATCCAGGCTCGCAAGAACGAGATGCTCGGTCAGGTTTATCACATGCTGAGTCTTACTCTCGGCGAACCGGTAAAGGAATTTACCTATGCTTTCCGCGACAAGGATGGCAAGCAGGTTGGCGAGGCGAAGAAGTATACTCCTAAGAGTTTCTATGAGGAGACGGTGGGCAAGGACCTGAACGGTACCTTCCTGATGGTGATGAACGACCCACGCCGTCCTTACCACAAGACATACGAGGTAGAGTACGACCGCCACACCTACGATGGTCATAACTGGAAGTATCTGAACCTGCCTATGGAGGAGATAGCCCAGCTCGCCATCGCCTCTCTGAAGGACGGTCATAAGATGTATTCAAGCTATGATGTGGGCAAGCAGCTCGATAGAAAGCGTGGCTATCTGGCACTCGACAACTTCGATTACGCCAGCCTCTTCAATACCTCATTCCCAATGAACAAGGCTGACCGCATCGCTACTTTCGATAGCGGTTCTACTCATGCCATGACGCTGACAGCTGTGGATCTCGATGCCAATGGCAAGCCTGTAAAGTGGAAGGTGGAGAACAGCTGGGGTGCTGACAATGGTTTTGCCGGTTGCTTCATCATGACCAACGATTGGTTCAACGAGTACATGTTCCGCCTGGTAGTAAACAAGAAGTATGCTTCTGAGCAGCTCTTGAAGGAATTCGACCAGAAGCCAACCATGCTGACTCCAGATGATCCTCTGTTCCAGTTGGAAGACTAATTCATCAAGAAATATAGATTTAAACCGTATTTTTCTCGTGAAAAGAGAAGAATACGGTTTATTTTTTGTATTTTTGTACCCGAAATAATGGTAAGAACGTTATTTATATAAAAGTTATATAGATTATGTTAGAGAAAAGTAAGCGTGAGCGCATCATTGCGCTCGTTAATAAAGAGGTGGTTCCTGCCATCGGCTGTACCGAACCGATGGCTGTGGCACTATGTACAGCCAAGGCTGCTACTACATTGGGCAAGCGCCCTGAACGTATTGAAGTTCTTCTGAGTCCTAATATGCTCAAGAATGCGATGGGTGTCGGCATTCCTGGCACGGGTATGATCGGCTTGCCTATCGCCGTATCGCTGGGTGCGCTCATCGGAAAACCTGAATATCAGCTGGAAGTGTTGAAAGATCTTACTCCCGACAGTCTGGAACAGGGCAAACAATATATCAAGGATGCGGATATCAACATCAAACTGAAGCAGGGTGATGTAGATAAACTCTATATCGAAATCATCTGTCATGCCGGTGAAGACCAGGCTACGGCAATTATCTCCGGTTCACATACCCATTTTGTGTATGTTGAGCGTAATGGCGAGGTGGTGCTCGATAAGCGTGGCGGTACTGTGGGTGATGAGGCTGATGATGATATCCAGCTCAATTTCCCGATGGTTTACGAGTTTGCAACAACAGCTCCGCTCGATGAGATTTCTTTCATTCTCAAGACCAGAGACTATAATATGAAGGCTGCCGAGTTGAGTATCAAAGGCAACTATGGCCACTGCCTGGGCAAGACGATGGACCGTCCGTTGAGTCATGGTATCTTCGGCGATAATATTTTCTCGCATATCATCTCCCGCACCGCTTCAGCCTGCGATGCCCGTATGGGTGGTGCCATGATTCCGGTGATGAGTAACAGCGGCAGCGGCAACCAGGGCATCTGTGCAACGAATCCTGTGGTGGTTTATGCGCTAGAGAACGAGAATACCGAGGAGGAAATGATCCGTGCCCTGATGCTCAGTCATCTGACTGCCATCTATATCAAGCAGAGCTTAGGCAAGCTTTCAGCTCTTTGCGGTTGTGTGGTAGCCAGTACGGGCAGCAGTTGCGGTATCACCTATCTGATGGGTGGCGATTATACCCGCATCTGCAATTCTGTCAAGAATATGATAGCCAATCTCACCGGTATGATTTGTGACGGAGCGAAACCAAGTTGTGCCCTGAAGATTTCATCAGGTGTCAGCACCGCTCTTCTTTCCGCCCTCCTTTCTATGGAAGGCAAGTGTGTCACCTCTGCCGAGGGTATCGTAGATGATGATGTGGATAAGTGCATCCACAACCTCACGAGCATTGGTGCCGATGCGATGCGAGCTACCGATGATATGGTGCTCGATATCATGACGCATAAATAATATAGCTTTTGATAAGTTATTTAAATAGTCTTAGAAACCTATATTGTTTACCTTTTAAATATAGTTCCGTATGGTTGCCGGCAGCTGCCAGCAATCTTGCTGCCATATGCCGACAATGTTGCTGCCATATGCCAGCAACCTTGCTGGCGGCTGCCGGCTATTAGATAGATCTACTTCTTCATGCCGATAGATACGGCTTCTGTAGCTAATTCACATGCTTGCAATGGATTATAACACAAAGCTACAATGGACTTAAAGCATGATGTTTATTCTATTACCAATATTATGATCTTGCGTATCGTTATCATCTTATTCTTAAAATTAAAAGATATTAAAAAACTGGCTTTTTCTTGGATATAATCGCGGATATGTGTATATTTGCACCATCCGATAATCGCGGATAGGTGTAAAAACCGAGAAATATTAATCGCGGATAGGTGTAAAAATCGAGAAATATTAATCGCGGATAGGTGTGTTTTTCCGGTAAAATTAATCTAGGATAGGTGTAAAATATGAAAAGAAAAGTATATGAGCAGCTAAAGAAATGGAAAGAAGAACAGAACGGAGACAGTGCTGTTCTAATCAATGGTGCCCGACGTGTAGGAAAGAGCTATATCGTAAAGGAATTCGCTCGAAAAGAATACAAGAGTTATATTTTACTTGATTTCAATAAGATAGGAAAGGACATAAAATCCTTGTTCGAAACCTATCTGGATGACTTGGATACATTCTTTATGTATTTAAGCAGTTTCACCAATACAACTCTATATCCAAGAAATTCGGTTATAATCTTTGATGAGGTGCAATTGTATCCCCGGGCTCGTACAGCTATCAAGTATCTGGTTGAAGATGGTCGTTACGATTATATCGAGACTGGTTCGCTCGTTTCTATCAAAAAGAACGTAGAGAATATCATGATTCCTTCAGAGGAGGAAGAAATATTGATGTATCCTATGGATTTCGAGGAGTTCTTGTGGGCACTGAACAATGAAACCCTGATGCCGCTTATACGAATGAACTTTCAGAAAAGGCATGAGATGGGACAAATGATGCATCGCATGGCAATGGACTATTTCAGACAGTATCTCATTGTTGGAGGAATGCCGCAGGCTGTAGCTAAATTTGTAGAAACCAGAGATTTCAATAAGGTGGATCGTGTGAAACGCCAAATTCTTACTTTATATCGTAATGATATCCAGAAGTATGCGTCAACTTATGTATTTAAAGTTACTCAGATTTTTGATACAATTCCTTCTCAGCTTCAAAAACATGAGAAGAAATTTATGTTGAAGGCACTCACAGAAGGGGCGAGAATGCGAGATTATGAAACGGCATTCTTTTGGCTGTCAGATGCAATGATAGTCAATATGGCCTATAATACGACAGAGCCAAGCATCGGTCTTGGAATGAATACCGATGATACGACATTGAAATGCTATATGGCTGATACGGGTTTGCTCATTAGTCATGCTTTCAATGAAAATACGATAGTATCTGAAAACTTATATAACAAGCTTCTGGTAGATAAGCTGGAGTTCAATAGCGGAATGATAGTTGAGAATATTGTTGCTCAGATGTTACGTTCGGCAGGGCATAAGCTGTATTTCTTTTCCAAATATAGTAAGGAGGATGCCCAGGAAAGGATGGAACTGGATTTTCTGATAGCCAAAGATACAATAACGTCAAAGCATAATATTTCACCGATAGAAGTGAAGTCAACTAACAGATACACGCTCACTTCTCTCAAGAAGTGCATCGCTAAATATGGTAGCTATCTGGCAACCCCGTATGTTTTGCATGCTGCTGATTTGAAAGTAGAGGAGGGGATTACTTATTTGCCATTGTATATGACAGGGTTATTATAAGTGGTTTTAGTTGAATGGAAAAGGCTCGCAAGAATTCGAAACTTCTTACGAGCCGTTTTATTATAGTGATGCAAGTGAATTCTTCACTCTTCACTCTTCTTTCTTCGCTCCCAATTATACGAGTGTTGCAACGATTTCCTCACGGGTTCCTGGCAACATATCGATAACTGGAATCTCTGGCATGGTGTAGCAACCTGGCTGCAGACGGAATGAAGCACGAGCCACGTTAACCAATACCTGAGCGGTGAGGGCTGGGTTGTTGATGCTCATATTAAACTCGAAACGCTGGTTCTGAGTCTTGCCTGATACACCCTTGCGAACGAGGTTCACACCATGACCCATATCCTTTACATCATCTACTGATGCTACGGCGAATACGTGGGTCTCATCATGAGCGAAGTATGGATCGGCCTTGATTTCGGCTGTTACATCCTCAAGCTTGGCACCTTCTTCCAACTCTACGTATACCATACGGCGGTGGATACCCTCACCCAATGGGATGGTTACAGAGAGCGCTTCCTTTACGCCCTTCTTGCCACGAACACAAACTGAGTGACCCATACTCATACCAGGACCGAAGTTGGTATATGTCAAGCCTTTAGGAGCAAGGCTCTCCATCAGAACACGTACGATAGAATCAGAACCTGGGTCCCAACCAGCAGAGATAACGCTTACCTTGCCAGCCTTCTTGCAGTTTTCCATCTGCTTGGTACGGTAGTCGAGGATGCTGGTGTGGATATCGAAGCTGTCTACGGTATTGATACCGAGGGCAACGATCTTCTCTGCATACTCAGGGCAAGAGCGGGTAGGGGTTGCGAGGATAGCAACATCTACATCCTTCAACTTGGTGATGTCATCTACTACTTCATAGTTTGCCAACTCAGCTGGTTTGTCCTTGGCACCCTGGCGACGTACAATACCTGCAATCTCGAAGTCAGGAGCTGCTTCGAGTGTCTCAACAGTAAACTTACCGATGTTGCCGTATCCTACTACGGCTGCTCTAAATTTCTTCATTGTCTTATTTCTTTTATTTTGTTGTTTTAATTTCTTTTATTTGTTGCGGTTTAGTCATCCAACGGATATGTTTTCCGCTTTTCATTCTATTTCCGGTTGCAAAAGTATAGCTTTTTCTTGAAATACGTGACGTTTTAATAGAATTTTAACTCATAAAAGTTGCAAAAAGTAGTAAAATCATAGTTTTTAGGTATGAATAAGCGGAGATTTGTAAGGTATCTGCTGCAAGAGCCTTACAGTTTCGTTATTTTGTTGCGAAACATCATACATCCCCTTTCCGATACCTCCCGATGTGCTTTGAACTACGTCCTGACGTAGCTTTTGCTGCGTCCCGACGTCTCTGGCTCTGCGTCGGGACGTATTACATGTTACGTCGGGACGTAATTTTATGGAACTCTATTACAATAATTCCGCCCTTCGCACGTTATTAATATATTAATTTAATTAGGAGAAAAAGAAAATGATAGAATATATTCATGGCGATCTGACAGAGTTGACACCTGCACTGGCTGTTGTTGAGACTGCGGGAGTGGGCTACGGACTCAATATATCGCTCAATACATATACTGCCATTCAGGGCAAACAGGAAGTGAAACTCTATGTTCACGAAGTGCTGGTGGCTGGTGGAAGAGATGACTCTTTCACCCTTTTCGGCTTTGCTACCAAACAGGAACGTGAACTCTACCGCCTCCTCATCACCGTTTCAGGAGTAGGCGGAAATACAGCCCGTATGATTCTCTCTTCACTCTCGCCACGCGAACTCTGCGAAATCATCTCTACTGGTAACGACAAGGTGCTGAAAACCGTGAAGGGTATCGGACTGAAGACAGCACAGCGAATCATCATCGACTTGAAAGATAAAATCGTGAGCCTCGGCATCGCTGACGAACTGCCAGCCAGCGGAGGCAATGTGGTGATGGTGAACAATGACGTAAAGGATGAGGCGGTAAGCGCCCTTACCATGCTCGGCTTCTCGCCGGCACCATCTGCCAAGGTAGTAGTAGATATCCTCAAGGCACAGCCTGATCTCCCGGTAGAACAGGTTGTGAAACTGGCATTGAAGCAAATCAAATAAGTTAGGAGTTTTTTGTCGATGAAACAGAAGCAAAGATTTATATCTTTTCTATTGGCTTGGCTGATGGTGGCAACCTTCGGCTATGCGATAGCTTTGCCTCAACTTCAGGACGATAAAAAGAAAACCCATACCAGCACAGCCCAGCCCGTGCAGCTCGATGAAGATACCATTCCCGATTCGCTGTTGCATACCCGCTGGCAGATTCAGCGCACCCAACCTTACTCCCTGAGCGACCTTTATCAGAGTCCGCTCGACCTGAAACGTCCTGATAATCTGCAATATCAGGTAGTCTACAACGATACCATCGACCGCTATATCATCGGCAACCGCATGGGCTCAACCTGGCTTTCGGCTCCTATCATGCTCACTCCGAAAGAGTATCTTGCATGGACCGAACAGCAGCAGCGTAACAGCTACTTCCGCAAGCAGAACGATGAAATCTTCCAGGCAAAAGGCAAGGAGAAGTTCGATTTCTCGGATATGCACTTCGACTTGGGACCTGCCGAGAAAATCTTCGGTCCTGGTGGCATCAGAGTGAAGACACAGGGTTCTGCCGAACTCAAGTTCGGTATCAACAAGAAAAACATCGACAATCCTTCGTTGCCTATCCGCAACCGAAAGACGACGATGATGGATTTTGATGAGAAAATCAATCTCAACGTCAACGGAAAGGTGGGCGATAAGGTGAACATGAATCTGAATTACAACACCGATGCCACCTTCGATTTCGATGCACAGAACATGAAACTGAAGTACGACGGCAAGGAAGATGAAATCATCAAACTCGTTGAGGCGGGCAACGTCTCCTTCCCTTCCAACTCTTCGCTCATCAAAGGCGCCAGCAGTCTGTTTGGTGTTAGAACCGATATGCAGTTTGGCAAACTCAAGCTGCAGATGGTAGCTTCGCAGAAGAAGAGTGCATCGAAGAGCGTATCTACCAGGGGCGGTGTGCAGCTCACTCCTTTCGAACTGAATGTAGCCGATTATGAGGAGAACCGCCACTTCTTCCTCTCCCAGTATTTCAGAAATCATTATGATGCCTGGATGCAGAAACTTCCTAATCTCACCACGGGCATCACCATCAACCGTGTGGAGGTGTGGGTTACCAACAAAACCGGCAATACCACCAATACCCGAAACATCGTAGCCCTGACCGACCTGGGCGAGAACCAGAAACTGAGCAACCCGATGTGGGCGGCGAGCGGACAGGTGCCTTCTAACCAGGCGAATACAGAGTATGCGGCGATGACAGGGCAGTATGCTGCTGCCCGTGACATCGACCAGGCTGCAACCACTCTCGATGGAGGCGGACTGGTTGGTGGAGCCGATTATGAGAAACTGGAGAGTGCCCGTCTGCTCAATTCTTCTGAGTATACAGTCAATACCGCCTTGGGTTATATCTCATTGAAAACCAGTCTGCAGACCGACCAGGTGCTTGCCGTAGCCTATGAGTATACATCGGGAGGCGTTACCTATCAGGTGGGCGAGTTTGCATCCGATCTCAGCGATACCAAGCAGGCACTCTTCGTGAAATCGCTCAAGAATACCAGCAGCAATCCGCGACAGGGCAACTGGGGGCTGATGATGAAGAACGTTTATTATCTGGCTTCTACCGTAGAGAAGGAGAAGTTCCGCCTGGATGTGAAATACCAGAGCGATACCACCGGCGTATATCTCAGTTATATCCCAGAGCAGCAGGTGAAAGAACAGCCTATCATCCGTGTGCTGGGCGCCGACCGTCTGGATAACAACAACAAGGCACACAGCAATGGATATTTCGATTATGTAGAAGGCTATACCATCTCTAACGGACGCGTGTTCATTCCGAAGGTAGAGCCTTTCGGCAGTTATATGCGTGATTATCTGGTCAAGCGGGGCGTGGCTGCCGACAAGGCTGAAAAGTATGCCTTTACCGAACTTTATGACAGTACGAAGACCGTAGCCAAGCAGATTGCCGAGAAGAACAAGTATCAGATTGTGGGACAGTTCAAGGGCTCTGCAGCCAATGTCATCTCGCTTGATGCCTACAATGTGCCACAGGGCTCGGTGGTCGTTACGGCAGGCGGTATCACCCTGAAAGAGGGCACCGACTATTCGGTAGATTACAGTGCCGGCGAGGTGACCATCCTGAACCAGAGCATCATTGATGCCGGTACGGCTGTCAACGTTTCTCTGGAGAGTAATACTGATTTCGGACAAACCCGAAAAACGATGTTCGGACTGAACTGGGAGTATGATTTTACCAAGAACTTCCAGTTGAGCGGTACTATCCAGCACCTCTCCGAACAGGCGCTTACTACCAAGGTATCCATGGGCTCCGAACCGCTGAAGAACACCCTTTGGGGCATCAATCTCAACTGGCGCAAGGAGAGTCAGTGGCTCACCAATGTGCTTGACAAGATACCATTCCTGCACCTCACCCAGCCATCGCAGATATCCTTTACAGGAGAATTTGCCCAGCTCATTGCCGGTGAGGCAGGTGGCACACAGGACAATGCATCTTATATCGATGACTTCGAGGGTACGAAGACTACCATCGATGTAACGACTCCTACCTCCTGGTTTATATCCAGTGTACCTTCGCTCAATTTCAAGGACGATTACAGCGATAAGACCGGTCTGAGCAGCGGTTTCCACCGTTCGCGCCTAGCCTGGTATACCATCGATCCGCTGTTCACCCGCCGTGGAAGTTCGCTCACTCCGGGACATATCAAGGGCGACCTCAAGCAGTTGAGTAACCATTATGTTCGCGAGGTCTATACCAAGGAGCTCTTCCCATTGCGCGACCAGAGCAGTTATCAGGGCGCTACCAATACCCTGAATGTACTCAATCTGGCTTACTATCCAAGCGAGCCGGGACCATACAACTTCAATGTAACAGATTTGCAGGCTGACGGAACCCTGCAGAATCCGCAGCGCAACTGGGGCGGAATGATGCGTAAGCTGGATACCAACGATTTCGAGCAGGCAAACATCGAATACATCGAGTTTTGGATGCTCGATCCGTTCATCTATTCCCGCGAAGAGGCTGATGCTGCCGATTATGGTGGCGATTTCTACATCAACTTGGGCGAGGTGAGTGAGGATATCCTGCGTGATGGCAAGAAATTCTATGAGAGTGGCATGCCGGTAGATGGCAGCAAGAGCTACACCTATACCCAGTGGGGTAAGATTCCTACCCAGAGCACCGTGACCTATGCCTTTGCTACCACCAGTGGCAGCAGAGCCTTGCAGGATGTGGGTTTCAACGGACTGACTGATGCCGAGGAGCAGGAATTCTACAAGAGTGCTTATCTCGACCAGATTCAGGGCAAGGTGAACCAGGCAGTGTTCGACAGTATCTTTGCCGATCCGGCACGTGATGACTACCACTATTTCCGCGGTTCCGACTGGGATGAGATGCGTGCTCCAATCCTGCAGAGATATAAGTATATCAACAATCCTCAGGGCAACTCGCCTGACAGCGACAGCCGTTCTGAGAGCTATGATACTTCTTATAAGTCAACGCCGGATGTCGAGGATATCAACCAGGATTATACGCTCAACGAATATGAGAAATACTTCCAGTACCGTGTCAGCATCCGTCCGGAAGATCTCGTGGTAGGTAACAATCATATTGTAGATAAGCGTGAATACAGCCAGACCTGGCGTGATAATACCAAGTCTACCGTTACCTGGTATCAGTTCCGCATACCTATCGATGAGTTTGAGAGCCGTCAGGGCAACATCAACGATTTCTCCAGCATCCGCTTCATGCGTATGTTCCTCACCGGTTTCAAGAAACCTATCGTGCTGCGTTTCGGTACCTTCGACCTCGTGATGGGCAAGTGGCGTACCTATGATCAGCCGCTTAGTGCAGCCAGTGGCGGAACCCTCGACGCAAGCAGCGTGAGTCTGGAAGAGAACGGCGAGAAGACACCGGTCAACTATGTCTTGCCTCCGGGTATCAAGCGCGAACAGGATCCTAGTCAGCCTCAGTTGGTTGAGGCGAACGAGCAGGCGTTGAGTCTGGTGGTCAAGAACATGAGCACTGGCGAGGCGAAGGCGGTTTATAAGAATTCTACCCTTGATCTGCGCCAGTACAAGCGCATCCAGATGTTTGCCCATGCCAATGCCCTGGAGCAGAATACCACCCGTCTGCAGGATGGTGATCTCTCAGTCTTCATCCGTCTGGGTAGTGATTACAAGAACAATTACTACGAGTATGAAATCCCACTGAAACTCACCGAGCCACGCTCCAACTACAACCGCTATGTGCTAGCCGACTGTAAGGCGGTATGGCCTGAGGAGAATATGCTCGATGTGCCGCTGAGCGTCTTTACGGCATTGAAGAAAAACCGTAACAAGGCGAAGGCACAGGGTGTGGCTTCTTATCTCGCTCCTTATTCCATGATAGATGCAGAACATCCGCAGAACAAGATTACCATCGTGGGTAATCCGAGTCTCGGCGAGGTGAAGACCATGATGCTGGGTGTGAGAAACAATTCTGCCGACATCAAGAGCGGTGAGGTATGGATAAACGAACTCCGACTCAAGGAACATAATAATTCGGGTGGTTGGGCTGCCAATGCCAACCTCAACGTACAACTCTCCGATCTGGGTAGCGTGAATGCCACCGGCAGATACATCAGCGAGGGGTTCGGCGGTCTGGAAGATGGCGTGGCAAGTCGCACTACCGATAATTACGGTACCTACAGTGTGACCACATCGCTCGAAATGGGTAAGTTCTTCCCTGACAAGGCGAAGGTGAGCATACCTTTATATTATAGTGTCACCAAGGAGAAGACCACTCCTAAGTATAATCCGCTGGATACCGATATGGAGTTGAAGGATGCCCTCGATGCTGCCGGATCCAAGCATGAGCGCGATTCTATCGAGAATATCGCTGCCACCAAGATTACGCAGACCAACTTCTCCATCTCGAATGCCCGGGTGGGTATCGCTACCAAGCGCCATCCGATGCCATACGATCCAGCCAACTTCTCATTCACTTATAGTCATCAGCATCAGTATACTACGGGTGAAACGACGATGTATGAGCGAAAGGATAACTGGCGCGGAGCCCTGGATTATTCGTGGAGCCCGGTTTATAAGGCTTGGGAACCATTCAAGGGACTGAAGAACAAGAGTAAGTGGCTTGACATACTGAAACGTTTCGGACTGAACTGGCTGCCGCAGAACATAGCCTTCAATACCGAGATGACGCGCGACTACTACGAGTTGCAGGAGCGCGATATGGAAACCCTGATGAGTGGAGCTGCCGGAGTAGACTCCAAGTTGCCGCTCACCTTCAGTGAACAGTTCCTCTGGAACCGTGAGTTCTCCATCAACTGGGATCTGACCAAGAACCTGCACATGAACTTCCAGAGTGCTACCCATGCACAGATAGAGGAACCATATACACCGGTCAACAAGGATCTTTATGCCGACCAGTATCATGCCTGGAAGGACTCCGTATGGACCAGCATCCGCCACTGGGGTGCACCGCTCGACTACAGTCAGAATTTCCAGGCATCCTACAAGGTGCCTCTCAATCTGCTGCCTGTCTTCGACTGGGTGAACAGCGATGCCTCTTACAATGCCAACTATTCTTGGGAGCGCGGTACAGAGGATGAGGAGGGCAACTCGTATGGAAATACCATCAATACCCAGCGCGAACTGACATTGAACGGAAACTTCAACCTGGTGAAACTCTACAACCATGTGCCTTTCCTGAAGAAGGTAAACGATAAGTTTGACCGTACCCAGAGTAGGGCACAGATGCAGCGCAAGAAGCAGGAAAAAAAGAAAAAGAAGCAGGAAGCAAAGGAACAGGCGGCTGATCCGAAGAAGGCGCTGCCTAAGAACAAGCGTGCCTTCGAACGGGAAATCACCCTCCTGCCTGATACCACATTCAAGATACGCCACGGCAAGAATACCAAGCGACTGATAGTGAATGCCAAGACGGAAGACGGCAAAGTGTTCCCGCTTAAATATAAAAAGGTGGATAATAACCAGATTAGAATCATCTCAAAGGTAGATACCGCCATGAAGGTGAAACTCTCCGTACTGGCAAAGGAACCGCTTGATGATAAGAAATGGTATAAGGGATTGCAGTTGGCTAGTCGTCTGGCAATGATGGTGCGCAATGTGAGCATCAACTATCGAAGCAGCTATCAGCTCACCCTGCCGGGCTTCTTGCCTAGTGTGGGTGATGCCTTCGGACAGAAGAAGGTGGGACAGATGGCACCGGGTCTTGACTTCGCCTTCGGTATGGTTGGCGACGATTATATCGAGAAGGCTAGAAACAACGACTGGCTGCTCTGCAACGACAGTATCGCAACACCTGCTACTACCAGCAGAACGGATAATCTTACGTTGCGTGCCACCCTGGAGCCTGTCAAGGATTTCAAGATTGATCTCTCTGCCACACGTACCAAGACCACGCAGAAGAGCATACAGTATATGTATGAAGGAACGCCAACTACCCAGAGTGGAGCCTTCCAGATGACTACCATCTCGCTGGGTTCGGCTTTCGAGGGAATGGGCAATGCCAATTCGGGTTATCGCAGCAAGACCTTCGAGAAGTTTGTCAACTCGCTGGCTGGTTTCAGAGATAGGGTAGAGGCGCAGTATGCCGGAACTGTTTATCCGGCCGGTTCGGCTCTGGCTGGTGGCAAGTTTGATGCTTCCCGCACGCCGGTCAACCAGTATAGCAGCGATGTCATGATTCCTGCCTTCCTCAAGGCTTATACCTCGATGGGTGGCAATTCACTCTCGGTATTCCCAGCTTTGAGCCGGATGTTGCCAAACTGGACCATCCGTTATAGTGGACTGGGACGTCTGCCTTGGTTCAATGAGCACTTCAAGAGTGTCAACATCAACCACTCTTACAAAAGCGTCTTTGCAGTTGGCAGCTATAACAGTTACAGCACCTTCCAGGAGTATATGAACGGTCTCGGCTTCGTGAGTGATGCCACTACGGGCAATCCATCTCCAAGCAGCATGTTCAACATTTCGCAGGTAAGTATCAACGAGTCGTTCTCGCCATTATTGGGTATGGATGTCACATTCAACAATAATATGACGGTGAAGGCAGAATATCGCCAGACCCGTGTGTTGAACCTCAGTATGACGAGTGTGCAGCTGAACGAGGCATTGAGTAAGGACTGGGTAATCGGTATGGGTTACCGCATCAACAACTTCGATGTTTTCGGCTGGGGTGCCAAGGCCTCCCGTTCCAAGTCGAAGGGCGGCAACAAGAATGCAGCCAACAAGAATGCGTCGACCACCAAGACGGTTCAGAATGGTACCAACCATGATCTGAATCTTCGTCTTGACTTCAGTTTCCGCAAGCAGGCAGCCATCGTTCGTGATATTGCCTCAATGGTAAGCAGTGCCAGCAGCGGCAACAATGCTCTGAAACTGAGTTTCTCTGCCGATTATACCTTCAGCAAACTCCTTACCATGAGTTTCTATTATGACCGTCAGACCAACACTCCGCTTCTGTCGAGCAGCAGTTATCCTACCACCACACAGGATTTCGGCCTGAGCATCAAGTTCTCGCTGACGAGATGATGTTTTTATCGCCCAACTGCGGTGCAAAGGTACAATAAAAAAAACATTGCTTTATAAGAATGGGGTCATGTAAATCGGAATCAGGAGTGTTTGCCCATCTTTCTGCAGATCTTTTGTGTAAACCAAGTACGGATTTACTATCCTGTTGGAGAATTTTTGACGGAAAGCATCAAGCGAGGCATGCGTTTTGTATCCAGACGACTTGACCTCTATAGGGCACAACTTACTGCCGCGTGACAACAAAAAGTCGATTTCGTAAGAATGCGTGGCATCCTTTGGAAAAGTATAGTAAAAGAGTCTGTTGCCTGAGGCTCTCAGCATTTGGGCAACCAGATTCTCAAATACGTATCCCATGTTGGTGGATAGCTTGTCGCTCAACAGTTTCTGGTAGATGATGTTCTCCGTATAATCCTTGTCCCAGAAAGCCAAAGTTACGAATAGTCCCGTATCGCCTATGTACAGTTTGTACTTGTTGATGTTGGCTGTCAGTGGCATTCCTACATTCGGATCATCCGTGTGGTACGCAATGTTAACAGTCTTGCTGTCTTCTAAGTTGAGTATCAACTCATCTATTTTCTCAGCAGCCATTCTTCCTACAGCAGAAGTAGGCTGATAGCGGAGCTGGTTCCTGCTCAATTGGGCTGGGATAGACATGAATAGTTTGGATATTTTGCCCGAGGGGTCTATCTTTCTGAAATCATCAGCATATAGTTGGAGAATCTGTCGCTTTATGGTATCTACTTGCTGTAGATTGTTAGTGTTAAGATAAGCATTGACAGCTTGTGGCATTCCTCCTACCAACATATATAGGCGTAGCTCTCTCATCTTCAATCTGTTGACTCCCTCGCCTAGAGATATTTTCTTATCGAAAACTTGACGCAGCAGAGGCACGCTAGCCGTGTCCCCCATGGCCCATCTGAACTCTTCGTAATCCATCGGAAACATCTCGATACGATGTTCTTCGCTAGGGATGCTAATGTCCTTAGTGCTCTTATGTATGCTGATAAGTGAGCCGGTCTCTATATAGTCATATCTACCGTCTTTTACCAAATACTTGATGGCTTGTCGGGCTTTCGGACATTGTTGTACCTCATCGAAGATGATAACCGACTTTCGCTCATGCAATGTTTTATTGTAAGCATTCTGCAGGAAAAGAAAAATGAAATCCATATTCATAAGATCATCAAAGAGTGCTTTCACTTCCTTGGAAGCCTCATTGAAATCTATCATAATGTATGATTCGTATTCATTCTTGGCAAATTCTTCTACGATAGTTGACTTTCCAATACGGCGAGCACCCTCTACAAGGAGGGCTGTACTTCCCTTGGAAATTTCCTTCCATTCAGCCATTTGGCTATATATTTTTCTCTTGAATACCCTATTCTCCATATTTTCAATGTTTTATGGGCGCAAAGTTACATAAAAAATTTGTTTTACCAAAATCTTTTTAGTAAAAATATGTCGTTTTACCAAAATTTATTTTTGTAATTTATGTCGTTTTATCAAAATCTTTGCTGCAAAAGTGTGGGCATCTATGTCATTAAGAATTTGAACTGTAGGCAAAGAAAAAGCCGCTAGGATATCGTGTGAGAATATCCTGGCGGCTTTATATGGTAGCTTAAAAAAACTTTATTTCTTGTCGTAAGCATGAACAGGATAGTCGATGGTATAGTGGAGACCACGGCTCTCCTTGCGTTCTATCGCCATGCGGGTGATGAGATAACCCACGTTAATCATGTTGCGGAGCTCGCAGAGTTCCTTGCTTACCTTTACACGCTTGAAGAGGTTTTCTGTCTCTTCGTAGAGAAGATCGAGACGGTCCCATGCTCGCTTCAGACGGAGATCGCTGCGCACGATGCCTACATAGTTGCTCATGCATTCGCCCACCTCTTTCACGCTCTGTGTAATCAGCACCTTCTCTTCGTTGGTCAAAGTACCTTCATCATTCCATGCTGGTACCTTCTCATTGAAGTCGTACTCATCTACATGTTCAATACTGTGCTTGGCAGCAGTCTCGGCATAAACCACAGCCTCGATGAGCGAGTTGCTGGCAAGACGGTTACCGCCATGCAGACCGGTGCATGAACACTCGCCCAGGGCATAGAGACGATTGATGCTTGAACAGCCGTTCAAATCAACCTTGATACCACCACACATATAGTGAGCGGCAGGACGAACAGGGATATACTCCTTGGTGATGTCGATGCCGATGCTCAGACACTTGGCGTAGATATTAGGGAAGTGACGCTTGGTCTCCTCTGGATTCTTATGGGTTACATCGAGACAGACATGATCCAATCCGTGAATCTTCATCTCCTTATCGATGGCACGAGCCACGATGTCACGAGGAGCCAGACTCAATCGCTTATCATATTTCTCCATGAAGCTCTCGCCGTTAGGCAGACGCAAGATGCCGCCATAACCACGCATCGCCTCGGTGATGAGGAAGGCAGGATGGGTTTCGCCCGGATGATAAAGAGCGGTTGGGTGGAACTGGACAAACTCCATGTCGGCCACGGTACCCTTGGCACGGTAAACCATCGCCTCGCCATCACCCGTAGCGATGATAGGGTTGGTGGTAGTCTGATAAACGGCACCACATCCACCGGTACACATCACGGTTACTTTGCTCAGATAGGTATCCACCTTCTGGGTATCAGGATTCAATACGTATGCACCGTAACAGTTGATATAAGGAGTGCGGCGAGTAACACGGGCACCCAAGTGGTGCTGAGTGATAATCTCCACGGCGAAATGATTTTCCTTGATATCGATATCCGGACAGTTGCGCACAGCCTCCATCAGACCGCGCTGGATTTCTGCACCCGTATCATCGGCATGATGAAGAATACGGAACTCGCTATGTCCGCCCTCACGGTGGAGGTCGAACTTGCCGTCCTGCTGCTTATCGAAGTTGACGCCCCACTGCACGAGCTCCTTGATCTGCTCTGGTGCCATGGTGACAACCTGCTTCACAGCTTTATAATCGCTGATATAATCACCAGCAATCATTGTATCCTGTATGTGCTTGTCGAAGTTATCCACTTCCAAGTTGGTAACTGACGCCACACCACCTTGTGCGAATGACGTGTTAGCCTCGTCGAGCGAGGTTTTGCAAATCATACACACCTTACCTTTATGCGCTCTGGCTACTTTCAGGGCGTAACTCATACCGGCAACTCCTGAGCCGATAATCAGAAAATCATACTTATAAACCATTGAGTTTATTCTTATCTAATTTCTATTTTAAGAACAGGTGTTTTTATCTATAAAACAGCCCCATTCTCTCAGAATTAATTCTTAATTCGGTGCAAAAGTAATAATTAATCTTTAAAATGAGTAATAAGAGAGGGATTTTTTGTAATTTTGCAGCGAAATTTAAGGTAATATAGTCTTTTAGGCTATCAAATGGTCGCAAAAACGACAATAATATAAGGTAATAAATCAAAGTTATGGCAGATAGAACTTTTCATAAGCGCTTTACGCTGACGGCACGCATCGGTGTGGCGGTGTTCGCAATCCTGACTCTCTATTTCTTCTGGGTCAAGCTGGCCATCATCGGCATTTTTGTGGCTATCATCATCGTGGGCATGATAGAGCGCATACTGAATACAACCTATACCTTCAAGATGGTAAAACCGATAGACCTGGATGAGGAGATGGAATATCTCATCATCAATGAGGGCAGGTTCTCTTCCAACAGAAATGTGCCGCTATGTGATGTCATTGATGTGCACATCGCCAAGACTTTCTTCGGATTAGACCATTGTGTGGTCATCGAATACGGACATAATAATATTGTGACCGTTCAGCCGGATAATGAAGAGGCGTTTATGGAGAGAATCAAAAATAAATAATTTCTTTTAAGTTCAGGTGAACTGATTGTGATGAAAAAGATAATATATATGATGTTGGGTCTGATGATGGTATGGATCTCTGTACCGGTGCAGGCCCAGAATGTGATTGAAGATGAGGGAATAGAAACGGTTGATGAGGAGGATGTTTCCGACTCTACACTCGTTGACTCCCTGGCAGCGGATACGCTGACGCAGAAATTTCCTTGGCCCGAATCGGTGAAGGTGGGTATTGATAAACTCCTTGAAAGCAAGATGTTCGAAACATCACAGGTAGGACTGATGGTCTGGGACCTGTCTGCTGACTCTTGTATCTATCAGAGAAATGAACGACAGCTGATGCGTCCGGCAAGTACGATGAAGCTCCTGACTGCCATTACGGCGCTCGATAAGTTGGGCGGTTCTTACCAGTTTAAAACCACTCTGAAATATACCGGTACCATTGAGAATGGGGTGTTGACGGGTGATGTCTATTGTATAGGCGGTATGGATCCCCGTTTCAACAGCGATGATATGTCGGCATTTGTCAATAGTCTGAAGGATATGGGTGTTGACACCATCCGTGGCAGCATCTATGCCGACCGCTCTTTGAAGGATGCTGATTTGTTGGGTGAAGGCTGGTGCTGGGATGATGACAATCCGGTGCTTTCGCCACTGGTATTCCAGCGCAAGGACATCTTTATGGATAAGTTTCTTGCCAAGCTCCGTGAGGAGGGCATCGAATATTCCTGCTTTGGGGCTTCAGAGAAGACTTGCCCTGCGAGTGCCTTTACGGTCTGTACCCGATTCCATACGATGGATCAGATTCTGCACAAGATGATGAAGGAGAGTGATAATCTCTATGCCGAGAGCATGTATTATCAGATTGCGGCTTCTACGGGCAATAAATGGGCGAGTGCCAAGAGTGCCAGGAATGTGGAAAGACAGCTTATCCGTAAGATAGGACTCGATCCGGCAAGATATAAACTGGCTGACGGTTCGGGACTTTCGCTCTATAATTATCTTAGTGCCGAACTGGAGGTGAAACTGCTGCGTTATGCTTATCTCAATGGCAATATCATGGACCATCTGAAGCATTCGCTGCCTATCGGTGGGGTAGATGGTACATTGAAGAAGCGTATGAAGAACAGTTTTGTGCATGGCAATGTGAAAGCAAAAACGGGTACGCTGACGGGCATCATCTCATTGGCGGGTTACTGTACCGCAGCCAATGGTCATGAACTCTGTTTCGCCATCATCAACAATGGTATCATGCATGGCAATAATGCCAGACACTTTGCAGATAAAGTATGTACTTTGCTCTGCCAACCGTGAGCGTTAGTTGATAGTTTATAGTTAATAGTTTTATGGAGGAGATTAGAAAATTTGTAGATGAACTGATTGGCATGGCAGGAGTCACAGGTGATTTCGTGCCGATGCTTCGCCATATCTTGCTCACCATTACTGCCATCCTCTTGGCAATGCTGAGCGATTTCCTGTGTCGCAAGATACTGGTTCCGCTCATCAGTAAGATTACTGATAAGACGGACATCACTTGGGATGATGTGCTGCTGAACAAGAAGGTGCTCACCTCGGCTTGCCATATTGTGCCGGCTGTGGTGATATGGTCGCTCATGCCGCTGATTTATCTGGAGTATCCGATATTCAAGGAGATATTGGAGCGGGCTACGGGCATCTATATCGTGGTGATGTCGGTGCGTACGGCTCTGGTATTCATCGGGTCTTTCAAAGGATTGGAGGATTCTCAGGAACGACGCTCGTCGGCTCAGCAGTATTTCCATACTTTCTGCGGTGTTCTCAGGGTATTGATGCTCTTTGTGGCTGCTGTGGTGGTGGTTGCCATCCTGTTGGACAAGAACCCGATGACCCTCTTTGCCGGTTTGGGTGCTACCTCGGCAGTCCTGATGCTGGTCTTCAAGGATACCATCTCGGGATTGGCAGCTGGTGTGCGTCTTACCAGCAATGATATGTTGCATAAGGGCGACTGGATTACGGTGAAGTCGGTGGATGCCAATGGTATCGTTGAGGATATGTCACTCACGACCGTGAAGGTGCGCAACTTTGATAATACCATCGTTACTATTTCGCCTACTACCCTGGTGAATGGTTCGTTCCAGAACTGGATTGGTATGCAGAAGAGTGGTGGACGAAGAGTGAAGCGCGTGGTTTACTTCGATTTCCGTAGTGTCCGTCTGGTGGATGAGACATTAAAACGTAATCTGCTTGCCAAGCATTTCGCCACCGAAGATTCGTTTAAGTTGAAGGAGTCGTTGCAGAAGGCGATAGATAAAGATATACAAGAAGGGAAGGATATTGAGGATTTAAAGAATCCTGCAGCCCTTGCCCCTACCAATCTCCAGCTTTACCGTAAATTTATGGAGAAGTATCTGCGTCAGCGTCCGGAGGTCAATACCGATCTCACATTGATGGTGCGCCACATGGAAGCCACGCAATGCGGTCTCCCTATCGAGTTCTATTTCTTCATTAAGGATAAGGTATGGGTGAATTATGAGCACATTCTCGCCGATATCATGGAGCATGCCTATGCCTTGGCGAATGAGTTCGGTCTGAAGATTTACGAGCAATATCCGGAACAGTAATTACTTTGAACATTGAGATTTGAACATTGAATTTTATGAATAGTTTTTCGGCTGTCATTATCCATTGGTTTCGTGAGAATGGTAGGGATTTGCCTTGGCGCGAAACCAAGGATCCTTATGCCATCTGGCTGAGCGAAATCATCCTTCAGCAAACACGCATCGCACAGGGATGGGAATATTGGGAGCGGTTCATGAAGACCTATCCCAAGGTTGAAGACTTGGCTGCTGCCAGCGAGGATGATGTCTTGAAACTCTGGCAGGGATTGGGGTATTATTCGCGAGCCCGCAACCTTCATGCTGCTGCCAGACAGATTGTGGCGATCGGTCATTTCCCTGATACGCTTGAAGGTATCAAAGCCCTGAAAGGGGTGGGCGATTATACTGCAGCAGCCATTGGTTCTTTTGCTTTCGACATTCCGGCGGCAGTAGTAGATGGCAATGTGTATCGGGTTCTTTCACGTTACTTCGGAATAGATACTCCTATCAACTCAACGCAGGGGAAAAAGGAGTTTGCTGCGTTGGCGCAATCACTCTTGCCTGCTTCGTCTGCTCAGCAACTTTCTGATACAGCATTATCGCCTGCTACTGCCTACAACCAGGGCATGATGGATTTCGGAGCTATCCAGTGCACTCCCCAATCTCCGAAGTGTCTTGTCTGTCCGCTTGCCGAAACCTGTGAGGCGTTGAGAACAGGAAGGGTAGAGGAGTTGCCGGTGAAGAACAAGACACTGAAGGTGAAAACGCGCCATCTCTCCTATATATATATAAGGTGTAAAGGCGAAGTGGCTATCCACCGTCGCGGCGAGGGTGATATCTGGCAGGGATTGTGGGAACCATATAACGCATCAGATGCTCCGCAACTGCCTGCCTTTGTCCATAATCCTCTTCTCCTGGCTAAGGATGTGAAGCATGTACTTACCCATCGCATCCTCCTTGCCGACTTCTATCTGCAGGAAACAGAAACCCGCCCACCTCTCCCTGATGATTATATCTGGGTGAAAGAGGACGAGATAGAACAGTATGGTGTTCCAAGGTTGATAGAAATCATGTTGGAAATGGTTCAAGCTAAATCATAAAAAAGAGGGTGTGTCATAAGGCCATGACACACCCTCTCTTATTTATATATGTTCTGTTAGATATTTCGTCTCAAGCAAGAATTAGTAATTCTGTGCTTCAATCTGGAAGTAACTCTGTGGGTGGTTGCAGACTGGGCAAACCTCAGGAGCCTTCTTGCCTACTACGATATGTCCGCAGTTAGAGCACTGCCAGATGCAGTCGCCGTCACGAGAGAAGACGAGCTTGTCCTGTACGTTCTTCAAGAGCTTGCGATAACGCTCCTCATGATGCTTCTCGATTTCAGCAACCATCTCAAACTTAGCTGCAATCTCCTCGAAACCTTCTTCGCGAGCCTCCTTTGCCATGCGTGGATACATGTCTGTCCATTCATCGTGCTCACCATTGGCAGCAGCTTCCAGGTTCTTCTCTGTATTCTGGATAGCACCGCCCTCCAGATACTTGAACCACAACTTAGCGTGCTCCTTCTCGTTAGCAGCTGTCTCCTCAAAGATATTAGCTATCTGTACAAAACCGTCCTTCTTTGCCTTGCTTGCAAAATAGGTATATTTGTTACGAGCCTGTGACTCACCAGCGAAAGCCTCCTGGAGGTTCTTCTCTGTCTTTGTTCCTTTTAATTCCTTCATAATGTATTCTGTATTAAGTTATTAATATGTTCTTTATTAAATTCTTTTGCAAAGAAAATGCAAACGAGCGCAATGAAAGCTTGCTTTCAAATTGCCGAGTGCAGCTTTTCTTATGCAAAGATATTGAAAATATTTCAAATATACAAATAAATTAAGAACTATTTAACTTTTTGGCGCTTATTTAAATAAAATAAAGCAAAACCAAGCATGGCAACACCGAATATCCACGAGATGATGGCACTCGTTACCATACCCAGCGTATGAGTGAATCCCGCCACAATGAAGGTGAGGAAACTCACAAAGGCTACAGTCAGGGCGTAAGGCAACTGTGATGATACATGATGCACATGCTTGCATTCCGCTCCTGCACTCGCCATGATGGTGGTATCGCTGATAGGAGAGATATGGTCGCCACATACCGCTCCAGCCATACATGCCGAGATAGAGATGATGCGCAAAGGATCAGCACCAGGGAATACGGCGATGCAGATAGGAATCAGAATACCGAAGGTTCCCCAGGAGGTACCCGTTGCAAATGCCAGGAAGCCTGCTACCAGGAAGATGATGCCCGGAAGAAGCATCTGAAGTTCTGAGGCACTGCTCGCTACAACCGATGATACATATTCTGCCGCACCCAGCGAGTCGGTCATACTCTTCAGCGTCCATGCCAAAGTAAGAATCAGAATGGCTGGCACCATCGCCTCAAAACCCTTGATGAGACTACTCATCGCCTCATCGAAAGGCAAGGTCTTGCGAATGGTAAACATCATGATGGTAAGAATCAGAGCAGCCAATGAACCGATTACCAAGCCCACAGAGGCATTGCTCGCAGCAAAGGCATCTACAAAGTTGAGATAGTTGGCATTATCGGCATCGAAGAATCCGCCCGAATATACCATGCCCGCCATGCAGAAGATAATCAGCATGATGATTGGTATCACCAGGTCGCTCACGGTTCCCTTGTTCTTGGAATCCTCTTTCTGTTTGGCTCCCACACCATGCTCAACAATCTGCAGTTTGGTATCGCTCACCTCATCGAGTTTCCCGCCATTGGTTCGTTCGTACCATTCCTTCAGTCTTGTATCATATTTGCTCATCGCCTTGAAGTCGAAGCCCAGTATCACAATACCAAACATAAAGAGGATGGTAAAGAATGCGTAGAAATTAAAAGGTATCGCCTTGCAGAAAAGTGCCAGTCCGTTCTCTCCGCCCGATACGAAGCCCGATACCGCAGCTGCCCAACTCGAGATAGGGGAGATGATGCAGACCGGAGCGGCTGTAGAGTCGATGAGATAAGCCAGTTTCTCCTTGGTAACACCATTGCGCACGGCGATAGGCCGCATTACCGAACCCACCGTAAGGCAGTTGAAGTAATCATCGATGAATATCAGAATGCCGAGCAGGATGGTAGCAATCTGTACGCCAACCTTCGAGTGTACGTGCTTGGAAGCCCAACGGCCGAAAGCAGCCGAACCACCCGCCTTGTTCATCAATGAAACGATGCTGCCTAATACCACCAGGAATACCAGAATGCCCACGTTCCATGGGTCGGAAAGGCAATGTATCAAACCGTATGCCTTGGCATCATCGCCTTCACCTATAGTGTGGTTTGTCAGGTGAACGAGGAATCCGTCGAAACCTGTTCCCATCGAAATACAATATTGAACGGCACCCAGTATGATACCGATAAAAAGAGAAGAATAGACCTCTTTCGTCTTCAGCGCTAGAGCGATGGCGACGATAGGAGGCAGTAACGACCATGCGGTCCCAATCATGTTGTAATCCATTTTATTGTTTTTGGGCAAAGGTAGTTTTTTTTGGTAATATATGCAAGCTTTTTGGCAGAAAAAATGGTGCTTATGGGTTGATATGGGCAGTTTTAGCATATTTTATCATTATAAAGTGTCGTTTTTCTATATTTTTATTGTATCTTTGAAAACTCAAATTGCAATTCAATCTGAGATAGAATGGAAACTCAATTTTAACAACTTAATAATGGAGGACTAATTATGAACATCAATTCTGGTATTAAGCAAGCCGTGATTTTAACCATCGGCATCATCGTGCTTGGATTTTGTATTAAGTCGGGACTTGAAAGTGTGATTAGTAATGACCGAAAGGTTGTAGTGAAAGGCCTTGCCGAAAAGGAAGTGGAGGCTGATAAGGTGACGTGGCCTATCGTTTCCAAGGAAATAGGCAATGACCTGCCTGAACTCTATCAAAAAATCAATGCCACCACAAGAACCATCAGAAACTTCCTGGTGGAGAATGGTGTAAAGACTAATGAAATAAACGTGAATGCGCCTGTGGTCATCGACCTCAATGCTGAACGATATGGCGAAAACCGTCAGGGGTATCGTTATAATATCACTTCCATCATCACGGTTACATCGAAGAACGTGAAACTGGTTCGCAGTATCATTGCCCGTCAGGGTAATCTGCTTCAGAAGGGGGTTGCCATTGTGGATGGTGGTTACGAGAATCCGGTGAAGTATGAGTATGTTGCCTTCCGGCAGATGAAACCTAAGATGATGCAGGAGGCGATAGAGAATGCTGAGCAGACTGCTGCCCAGTTTGCTGAGAACAGCAAGAGTAAGATAGACAAGATTATGAATGCCGACCAGGGCCAGTTCTCTATCGAAGACCGCGATTCCAACACTCCATATATTAAAAAGGTAAGGGTTGTTACTACCGTTACTTATTCTTTGAAGGATTAGGAGTAGTGTTAGTGAGTAATGATTATTTATTAGTGATTAATTGTAATAAGAGGGTGTGTTATAGACTAATGGCATACCTTCTCAAATTAAAGCAACGAAAAAACTATGAAGAAAATTATATTAGCAGTTGTTTTATTTCTACCATTTCTTGTTTCTTGTTCTCAGAACAGGAAAGCACCTGCTGTTTCTCCTCAAACGGCTGTAGGGAAAACTGAAACTGCCAAGGTGCAATATCTTACCACATCTGATTTCAGAAAAAAGATTATGGATTACGAGGCTCATCCGGATGAATGGGTATTTGCCGGTTCCCGTCCTGCCGTCATCGATTTCTATACCACCTGGTGTGGTCCTTGCAAGATGATGGCTCCCGTAGTGGAATCTCTCGCCGGGAAATATGCCGGCAAGATAGATTTCTATAAGGTGGATATCGACCAGGAGTCCGAACTTGCTTCTGTTTTCGGTATCAGCAGCATCCCTACCTTCCTCTTCATCCCCGTGAAAGGCAAACCATCTGTGCAGATGGGTGCTATGCAAAAGGAGGATTTCGAAGGACTGATTGATAAAATTAAAATAAAATGACAATTTGGTAGCATCTCAAATTTCCATGCCTCTCCTTACCTATATGTAGGTATTTTCGGGCGAATACCTACTTTTGATGATGCCCGAAATTTGGAGATTTGTCAGATAATACCTAAATTTGCACTCGGAAAAAATGTTTAACGTAATTAAAAGTATTATAGTATTATGATTATCGAAAATGTTCATGCAAGAGAAATCTTGGATTCTCGTGGCAACCCTACTGTAGAGGTTGAAGTTTCTTTGAAGTCAGGTGTCGTTGGTCGTGCATCGGTTCCTTCTGGTGCATCTACTGGTGAGAACGAGGCTTTGGAACTTCGTGATGGTGACAAGAACCGCTATGGCGGCAAGGGCGTCTTGAAGGCTGTGGAGAATGTGAATCAGGTGATTGCTCCTGCTTTGGTAGGTTTCTCAGCCTTGGAGCAGCGTGCCATCGATTATAAGATGTTGGAACTCGACGGTACCAAGACCAAGTCTAATCTGGGTGCCAACGCCATCCTCGGTGTTTCTTTGGCTGTGGCTCATGCTGCTGCTGAGTATCTCCACATCCCATTGTATCGCTATATTGGCGGTTGCAATACTTACACCCTTCCTGTTCCTATGATGAACATCATCAATGGTGGTGCTCACTCTGATGCGCCTATCGCCTTCCAGGAATTTATGATCCGTCCTGTGGGTGCTCCTTCCGAGAAGGAGGCTATCCGTATGGGTGCTGAGGTGTTCCATGCCTTGGCTAAGCTCCTGAAGAGCCGCGGTCTTTCTACTGCCGTAGGTGATGAGGGCGGTTTTGCTCCTGCACTCGATGGTATTGAGGATGCGCTCGACAGCATTTGCCAGGCAATCAAGGATGCCGGTTATGAGCCAGGAAAGGACGTGAAGATTGCCATGGACTGTGCTGCCAGTGAGTTTGCCGTTCAGGAGAATGGTGAGTGGTATTATGATTACCGCCAGTTGAAGGATGGCAAGAAGAAGGATCCTAATGGTAAGAAACTGACTGCTGCTGAGCAGATCAAGTTCCTGGAAGAACTGATTACCAAATATCCTATCGATTCAATCGAGGATGGCCTTGATGAGAACGATTGGGACAACTGGGTAAAGTTGACTGCTGCCATCGGCGATCGTTGCCAGTTGGTAGGTGACGACCTCTTTGTTACCAACGTGAAGTTCCTGGAGAAGGGCATCAAGATGGGTGCTGCCAACTCTATCCTCATCAAGGTGAACCAGATAGGTTCTCTTACCGAGACACTGGATGCTATTGAGATGGCTCACCGTCATGGTTACACCACCGTTACTTCCCATCGTTCTGGTGAAACCGAGGATACAACAATTGCTGATATTGCTGTAGCAACTAACTCCGGTCAGATTAAGACGGGTTCTATGAGTCGTACCGACCGTATGGCTAAGTACAACCAGCTTATCCGCATCGAAGAGCAGTTGGGCAATAGCGCAGCTTACGGTTATACGAAGTTGAAATAGGAATGATGATATGAAATTGGAAAACACCAATTTCACCATAACAAAACATAATTAGTAATAACTGAATAGATCAGATACGAAATAGATGGGCATGGATAACCGTGAGGGTTGTCCATGCTTTTTTTCTTCTATGATGTATCTGCATCTTCATGTGTTTAACTGGATAACTTCGATATATATATTGATTATGACAAACGTATTGATTAGTGCCGCCGGACTTTGTGGTGCCACCATTATTGGTGCCATTTTGGGATTCTTCGTCAAGGAGTTGCCTCACAAATGGAACGACGCCGTATTGGGATATTGTGCCGGAATCATGCTGGCAGCTTCCACGTTGGGACTGATAGTGCCAGCCTTCGAACAGACCAGTCTTTGGTGGCTGGTCGTAATCGGCGTAATGGCAGGCGCCCTGTTTCTGAATGTGCTAGACCTGGTGACTCCCCATCTTCATCATATCACGGGACTAGACCCAGAGGAGCATCGCAACAATGCCAGGCTCAGTCATGTGATGCTCTTTGTGATGGCGATAGCCCTACATAAACTGCCCGAAGGCATGGCTGCTGGAGTGAGTGTCTGTTCGGCAGAGGGAGCAACGGAGTGGGGGGTATCTTTCGGTATCGCCCTGCAGAACATCCCTGAGGGTATGGTGATTATTGCTCCTTTGATGATGGCTGGTGTTACAGCAGTCCGCACCTTTTTTATTTCCATCTTCATCGCCCTGCTCGAAGTGATAGGCATTCTGTTGGGTTTCGGTTTGGGTTCAGCCTCTTCCACCTTCCTCCCCGTGATGCTGGGCTTTGCCGGTGGCGCCATGCTTTATGTAACGAGCGATGAGATGATTCCCGAAACCCATGCCCATGGCTTTCAGAAGCAAGCCACCTACGCCCTTCTCCTTGGATTCATCACCTTTGTGTTGATGGAGAAATATGTATGATTAGATTCTGATATTCGTTGCCATAATGTTGCTTACATATATAAAAAGGGGTAAATAACCCAAAAGCAACATGAATTACAAATAAAAGTTAGTATTATGGCAACAGTAAAAGTAAAATTCAGAGCATCCTCGGTGCCAGGAACGGAAGGCACATTGTATTATCACCTCATTCACCAGCGCTGCCTGCGCTGGATCAGCACCGACTATCATGTCTTTCCGGACGAGTGGAACGACAAGAAGTCGGCTATCATTGTTTCTAACCGCAACAGCAGACAGGCACATCTGCAGCTCATCCAGTCGCAGATAGATTGGGAGATGAAACAGATGCAGCGTATCATCCGTGATAAGGATGCCGAGGGCATCCCTTATACCATAGACGACCTAGACAAAGAGATACAGCAGCTGCCACCCTGCCAGAGCGTCTTTACCTTCTTCCGCCAACAGATAGCCAAGAAGGAGCAGATGCAGTGCATTGGCACCAAGAGCAACTATGTCAGTGCCGCCAACAGATTTATGGAGTTTCGTCATCACGAAGACCTCACCTTCTCCCAGATGACCAGCGAGATGATGGAAATGTATCAGGCATGGCTATGGAATAGAGGTGTCGGACAAAACACCGTGTCCTTCTATCTGCGAACCCTGCGCACATTCTACAACAAGGCAGTGGAAACAGGTCATGCGCCAGCCAATGATATCTTTGCTCACGTGCAGACCGCTAACGTGAGAACTGCCAAACGAGCCATCTCTGTAAAGGATATTCGCAAGATAGAAAACCTGGACTTGCCAACAGGATCCTCCCTTGACAAGGCACGAGACCTGTTCCTGCTCAGCTTCTATCTCCGAGGCATGGCATTCGTGGATATGGCATTCCTGAAGAAGACCGACCTGAAATGTGGCTTGGTAAGCTACAACCGTCGCAAGACCCACCAAAACCTCAATATCGAGTGGATGAAGCCAATGCAAGCCATCATCGATAAATACGCCAAACAGACCAAGAACTCCCCTTATCTGCTACCCATCCTGACAGGCAAGGAATCCTCTCCATACACGGCATACCGCAAAGTGGAGCACAACACCAACTACAACCTGAAGAAAATCGGTGAGAAGGTAGGCTTGAAGATACCGCTCACTACCTATGTGGCACGCCACACATGGGCAAGCGTAGCCTTGCACATGAACATCCCAATAGCCACCATCAGCCAGGGCATGGGACACAACTCCTATAAGACCACACAGATTTACTTGCAGTCATTAGACGTAGCAACCATCAATGAAGCCAACAAGCGGATTATAAAAACGATCTCAAAAGAGTTGTAAACAAATCGTTATGTTTACCCCATTTCGGATTGATGGGGTAAAATTTTTAGCAAACTTCGCCCTTTCTTCTTAGAAGAGAGTAATTTGGTTACAAAAGTACGAAAAATAGTTGGATTACGTGTCCATTTTTTATATTTTCTGTGTCCTTCCCCAAAATTTAACACAAATGTTTAGCAAATCTGCCTAGGGTGATTCCTGTAAATGGCAGATTTGCACTTATTTCGGCAGTTGTTGCCCTTTTCTAAGAAGAAAGCGCAAATGATGTAAAATAAAGCTACATGTGTAGAGGCTGTATGGCTAATACTCATTTATATAAGATTATGCATAATCATAAGAAATGGACCAGGCTTCCACAACCATCATGTATGGTTGCAGCTGAGGACATAAAGTAGAACGAGAATATGACGCAGGATTGCTTGAATTCACCTTCTACAGCCGACGTAAGTAAACGCTTACCAAAGGGCATCCACGTTATCGGGGCTGAAAGACTTTCGGATCCGAGTGTAGAAGGAATATCCCAACGTAAACGGATAAGAAAGAAAGAAGACCCTTCCACCAACCCCACTTCATGGAGTTATATTTTTATTCTTCACATGGCAGCTAAAGGGATGGAGAAATGGCTTGAAAAATTTAATGCTGACGAGAAAAATACCAAACGACCTTATTTCATTCATAAAACCCTTCGTTATTCTTACAAGGATGAAGAAAAGCAACAAGGAGTGAAAAAGACTTTGGAACAATCTGTCAGCGGACTTGTATTCTTGCAAGGTACGGTGAAGGACCTACAAGAATTTCTTGCAGATTATTTTCCCCAATTTCATTTAGTCAAAGACCGCAGTTTAGGACGACCTGCATCCATCAAGGACTCCATCATGCAACCCTTTATGAATGTGATGAAGACCCATCCGGAGCAGGTTACATTCCTTCGTGATGATTTTGAGAAGTTTGCCAAAGACCACGTGAAGTTGCGTGTCCTTACAGGACCATTCAAAGACTATGAAGGCTACATTGTCCGCATAGACCGTGACCGCCAGCTCGTCTTCGACTTCGGTGGACGAGCTGTAGCTATCCGTGGCGTGCATAAGGAAGACTTCGAAGTTGTAGAAGAGTAGTCGTAAAAACTCCCCCAAAAATTTGGTAGTTTCACAGAAAACCCTTATATTTGCACTGAATTAAAAAAAATAGGAGGTTTTATGGAAATATTGAATAAAGAATTTTGGGAGAAGCGTGATGCTGCGATGAAAAGATTCATGGCATCAAAGGAAAGAAAAAGAAAGCGTATGGCAGAGTTAGAGCAGATGCTCCGTCAGGATTATTTAGCTCGTACAGGAGAAGAGCCAAAGTTTGTAAATGTTTGGTGACATGAAACAGCTTTCTTTGAAAAGAATCAACGCCTCTTCACCGTATGATGTTATGATGGTAAATCCAAATACTTACCGTTTCGTAACAGATTATAGCGTTGAGATTGCTATTAGCTTTGATCTTGATGACTTGCTGGAGCATGGCGAGGCATACATGTTTAATATCACGAATGTGAACAAGCAACGTTCACCTCGTGATATGAAGGTACGAGATACCGTAATTGCTATCATAGACAATTTCTTTGAGACAAACGAGTTTGCTCTCCTTTATATATGTGAAACGGGCGATAGAAAGCAAGCTATGCGAAATCGCCTGTTTGATTCTTGGTTTGCTTATGCTAATGACAAAGAACAATATGTCATTATGGTTGCTAATATCCAAGACTTAGAAGGAGTAGAAAATTACGCAGCAATGATTCTAAGAAAAGATAATCCGCATTTTGTAGATTACGTGTCAGAATTCAACAATACTGTTAATATGTTTATGTTGAAACCCGAACATTAGCCTGGCGGTCCCAATCAGCATGCTGTCCCCAGACGGTCCCATCCCGCACAACCATGGCGAGGACTTTGATGCCCCGCCAACCTTATAGCGTAGCGGTTCCGAGCACCGGAGGGCGGTTACATCCTCTCGTCCCTGAGGGAAGAGAGGCTTGGTGAGAAAGGTGGAGCCTTCTTTAATGGTAAAGAAGGACGGGATGATTTTAGAAAATCTTATCATGTCCCTAATCTCATGTAATTATAACTCGAACAAAAAGGTGAATGTCAAGGCTGCCTAAATGGTAGCTTTGGCAATACCAATTAATAATATGTTTTTTGAAAAATGTTGGATGTGCTAACTGCTGAAAATCAGTAGTTACGTTCTAACGGTGATTTACAAAAAAACGTAAAATTCAAAATGATTATAATATGGATAAAATAACAAGATTCAGAGCATATCAGTTAGGAGTAAAAGGTGCTTCTTTTTCACTAGCAGTAGATGATGACTTTACTCTGATAGAGGCAAGGTTAAACGATTGTAATAGAGCAAACGTATTAAAAGAAATGCGAATTGCTGGAGCGAAAAGCATATCGTTACTGCATATTACCAGTTGGGATGTAGACCATTGCAATCCTAATGAACTTTGTGACATCCTTTGTTATCTAAAACCTCAAAGAATTCAATATCCAGGATATCAACCAGATTCAGATGGTGGCAGGGACTCGTTAAAGATGATAAATGATTATCTTTATCAAAAACAAATTCTTGCTGGTGTCATTTCTCCTGAATATGTCAATTCATTGGATGCTGGTGAGTCTGCAAAGTATTCAACAATTGTCTATAATCCAACCAAAGAATATGAAAAGCATAATGACATGTCTATTGCGGCTCTATTCAGAAAAGGTCGTTTTACAGTGTTAAGTTTAGGCGATTGTGAAAGCCCTGAGATAGCTAGCACCATAATGGATTGTGGTATTGCTAGTCATGAAACTGATGTGATGCTTATGGCGCATCATGGAGCAGATAATGGGTTTACAACGGAGGAGTTCATAAGGAGAATATCTCCCAAGATAGCGATATGTGCCAGCGATTATGATAATCAGTATGATCATCCTCGTCAGGAAGTAAGAGAAATGCTTTATAATAACGGCGTGAGATTTTTTACAACCAAGACTGGGGATGTGCTTGTGGTTTGTGATACGGATAACAATGTACATGTTACCAACTATATTGGGAATGGGACAAAAGTAAGTTCTACATATGAATTTAGACCAAAGTTTATAATAGAAAAATGAATTCAGAAATCGCTATAGCTCTATCAGGAGGTGGTTATCGTGCAGCAATGTTTCATTTAGGGACTTTGTCTTATTTGAACCACGTTGCTTTTCCCAATGGAAAATCTCTTCTTGATGTTGTAAATACAATATCTACTATATCAGGAGGCTCAATAACTGGTCTATGGTATATGATGAATTATAGTCTTTCTAATGAGATTGATAAAAGTTTCAAAACTTTGTATCATATCTTGTGTGATGAAGATTTGCCAAAGTCTGTATTGAATTCCTTTCTTTCTAAGGAAAATGAAAATACATCTCTGATAAAGGAGACTGTTAAATTTTATGATCAAATTTTCTTTCATGGCCAGACGTTTGGATTGTTGATGGAGACTGTTGAGTATGGTCATGTTCATCATTTCAGTGCTAATGGTACTGATTTTTCTAATGGGTATGGATTTCGCTTTCAGGCTTCTCGTGCAATTGAAAATGCAGCTCCTCAATATAGATATGGCTTTATAGGAAATAATAAACATAACATACCAAGAGATGTTGCAAAGGATATCAAACTTTCTGAAATATTAGCAGTATCAAGCTGTTTTCCTGGAGGTTTTGAACCTATGATATTTCCTGATGATTTCGATTTCTGTAAAAGTGGTAAGTATATTGATTTCTGTAAATCATGCAAATCGTTTGAGTTAATGGATGGTGGTATAGTAGATAATCAAGGAATTGAACCAGTTTTGTTGGCTAATCGACAAATGACTTTTAACAATTCTGAGGCACAAGGCAGAGCTGATTATCCTTGTCACGATTTGATTATTGTGTCAGATGTAGCATCTCCGATTCTTTCGGAAGAGAATGTTATAGACTTTGCTTTTCCATTAAAAAATATGTCTCTTAATAAGATAAGATATATACTTTTTGGGGGCTTGCTTATGTCTATTATCCTGTGTGTCTTGTCATTGGTTATTCATCTTGATTTTATTAGTGGAATATTCTGTGCTCTTTCAATGTTGTGTGGATGGTTCTGTAGATGCATTTATAAAGTTCAAAATAAAATTAAAGGAATACTAAGCACACTTCCAATTGATTTTGAAAATAGTTTGATAAATGGCTTACAGTTTGGTAAAGTTTGTGTCTTATTGAAAAATAGAGTTTCTTCGCTTCTTACTTTGGCGCAATCTATTTTTATGAAGCCTATCCGCCAAATGCGTTATAATGCATTGTATGAAAATGCTATTTGGAAAAATCGTTTGTTGAGTAACAATGTCAATGAATTATCCAGTAAGGGATCATGGAGATGGAAGAATAATTATCCTGATTATTTAAAGCCTTCGCAAGCAATAATAGAGAATAGTGACAGGGCTTCTTCTATGGGAACAACCTTATGGTTTACTAAAGATGACAGGGAACAGGAAATTCCCGAAGCTTTGTTTACTTGTGGACAATATACTATTTGCATGAATTTGTTGGAGTATATTGAGAAGTTAAAGAAAAATATGTCGAACACAACGAATACCCATAAACTCCTATTGGGATGTGAACAACAATTGAAATCGGATTGGGAGCAATTTCAATCTAATCCAAGATATCTTATAAATTTAGTAACAGCATGAAACATTATACAAGATTCAGAACTGGACACCCTAGAATTTAAGATAAAACAATTATGAGCGAGGAACAATACAATGAATTGCTGAAAGCCTACACAAAGGAGGCTTTAGCAAGTATGATAAAGGCTGATGTACGCAGTAGGTTTCCCGAACCTTATGTCAGTATGTATTGCCAACAATTTGATGATTTCAAAA
The DNA here is from genome assembly GCF_009494835.1 of Segatella copri. GTDB lineage: Bacteria > Bacteroidota > Bacteroidia > Bacteroidales > Bacteroidaceae > Prevotella > Prevotella copri_F. The sequence goes on along the minus strand of NZ_VZBE01000026.1, from coordinate 49,382 downwards.
ATGTTGCAGACTTCTTTGAATTTGCAGCAAAGTTAATGAGAAGATAATAACATGTTTAACTAGTCTTTGCTTTCCTCTGATTCATATAAAATAAGTCTTAAGATTAGGTATAGAAAGCATTGCATCAAGGCGGTCCCAGCCCGCACAACATGGCGAGACCTTTGATGGTCCGCCAACCTTAGAGCGTAGCGGTTCTGAGCACCGGAGGGCGGTTACATCCTTCCTTTCTGAGAAGGGAAGGCTTGGTTAGGATGTGGAGCTCCCTTTGGAAAGGGAGACGGAGGGATTCGAAAAAACTCCTTTTAGCTAGCAATGCCAGCCAAAAGGAGTTATAAGAGTTAATCAAGGCGGTGTCGGGCAGCCCAGCTTCCAGCATCCAGACACGGACACTCCTTTGGAGTAGTCCCAGGCAAGTCCCGATGGCCCACAATCTTCGCTTTCGGAAAGAGAATCTTCAGATTCCTGAAAAGATCAATGAGTCTCGTTTCCTGCTCAGTTGTCATGGTGTTGCAAGGCTTGCCTTGCTCATCGAGCCCTCCCTCATAGCAGATGCCGATAGAGCATCTATTATATGGTCTGGCATGAGCCCCCACCTCCAGCAGCTTACGGTGCTGCGTCATCGTACCATTCTTACGGATGTAGAAGTGGTAGCCGATGTCATAAAACCCACGAGCCTTATGGTCACGGCGCAGCTGTTCCACACTATAGTCCTGATTGCATCGGGTAGCCGAGCAATGCAGTACCAGAAATCTCACAGAGTCGGCAGACATCATGTTCTTGCCGTTCTCCACTTTGGCGAGAAGCATGCGCTCAGAGCGTACCTTCTCCCCGCCAATGTTCATTGGAAAAGTATCTTTCGTCATAGGAATAATTTAACATTCAACATTCAACACTCAACATTGCTATAAGGCACTCGCGCACGAGCTTACTCCCAGTGCCGTGAGAGCAGCAATCAGCGCCTGTACGACTGCGTTCAAAATCGAAACCCAAGAAATCTTCTTGGAACCATCATTAAAATTCTTCATAATCAGAAATGTGTTTAAAAGTGAAACATTAGTTTGAAGGGGTGACCACACCCTGCACTATGCAGGATGCAGTCACAGGGAGAGTCTTACTCCAGGCCATCACCGCCACCTTCGCCGTTCTCAGAACCGGTACCTCCCGTGTTCTCGCTGCCACCACCTTGTGTGGTATCACCAGTGCCTTCCTCCTTGTCGGTAGTAGGCTTCTTCTTGGCAGCTTCCAGGTCTACGGTAGTCTTTCCTTCCTTCTCAGCCTTGAGCGTTGCAGCCTGGGCAGCACGACTTGCCACGGTCTCGAACTCAGCCTTGCTGATGAGGTTCTCGAAATCAGGACCTGGAGTGAAGATAATGTTCACCGCCTTGATGTTGTCGGCAGTAAACTTGTTCACTGTCTCAGCTCCATCGCAGGAAAGTGAAACCCAGAAGTCGCCCAACTCATCGAGTTGCACCTTCTTGCCATCCAGGAGCATCTCTACCAGACAGGTACACATGTCAGCGAGTACACCCTTCACCTTGCCTCGGGTATAACCACCATGTTCGGCAATGTGCTGCACGAACTTTCTGAATGAAATCACTTCCTTCACCTGGGCTCTTGCATAAGCCAGTGGGTCCTTTTCAGGATGGATAGGGTTTTGCATCATAAACACGGAATAATTAATCATAAAGTTGCCCATCGTCGGTATGGGACTTGGTATTTCCACATGCAGTCAATGTGCCCGACAGAAACGTTGTTACTTCCGAACTGCGTTGCAAAGGTACTACATTAAGAAACTGAAACCAAGGAAGAAAACAGTACCTAACTTTCTTCTTTCTTTCAGCTTGAATATCAGATAGATAAACGTAAAAAAAGAAACCGTTATGGAAATCAATATTAAAGGCGATCCCGGTCAAGGCAATACCTTCCAGGATATACATATAGATCATGTGGATAATTTCAATCCTAATGCTACCACTGTCGTCAATAATTATTATGGTGATAAGCAGAAATCTGTACCTGCAGCCGAAAAAGTACTGCAGGATGCAGAGCGGGAGAAGCGCAAAGCTGATATCATGCAATATGTAGCCAAACTTGCACGGTACGTATCCAAGGATTGGAAGAACCGCTACGAAACCCTATGGAAGAATATTCTTGCTCTTCCCGAGGTAGAAGCCGAAGTGTATGAGCCAGGCAAACAGAAGGGAACCACCTTCAATCGCAATCTCATAGCTAATATAATATTTATGATGGGTCGTGCAGAAGTTTTTACTACTGATAACGCTACCCATCTTACCATTGCCCTAGAAGGTGACAAAGAACATTCCGTGCGTAACCAATTGAGGGAATATCCCCAAAATGACGATATAAAGGAAAAGATCAATGATTTGCTGTATTAATCCAATATGCTATTATGCCATTTTCACATTGGGAATTTAATGCTTTCATCCACGAGAATGAATTCTGTCGGTTATTGTATGACTTTTTAGAGGATAACCAAGATCAAGTCTTACATAAAGACAACGATGACTTGCTTACCATCCTGTATGAAGCCTATCGTATAAGCGGAGGTATCATGAGCCAGGCGGCATCAGGCTGCCATATTGATGACTATATTAAATATGTACGCGCGGAATACGAAGGCATGACGAACGTCATCCTGGCAACAGTATGGGCAATCTTGTCCTTACAGAGTAATATCGCCCAATCCCTTCGTCCAGCCGTCTGCCCCCTCCGTAACGTAGTGTATGGCGATAAGTTTTTCCGTCTCATCAACCGTTTCGTTTCTTCCGTCAAGAGATCAGAGAGGCATTTGGAGATACAGTTTCCCCATGATATGCTCATCATTGATAGCGATTCGGTGTCTGCAGAAGAATCAATGGCACAAGCCCATCAGGCAGTGGAATCTATAAAGGCTAAGACGGACACCTCTATACAGCAGACATTGATATTCCCTCATGTAGAGCAATTCAACAATAACCCTGACAAGGTAATCAATCAGATTAAAAACAAATAGCCTATGTTTTTCAATACATGCATTCCCATGGTATCGCCAAGGATGAGAAACTATCAGGTTTCTTCCTGTTTCCTTAGCGTGAAGGGTGGTAAACTTGATTGGCTTCGCATAGCCACACAACTCAAAAACTGTGGCAATCCCCAGCTCATCATGTCTGCTACCGATGATATAGCCCATCATCAAGGTGTCATCGACCGGGTGATATGGGGTAATGCCATGCCTGCGTCTATCAAGACCTTGGGTAATGGAGCCAACTGCTATTTCTTCAAGCCTGTTTCTCTCGACAATGAGCTGGGATGGGTCATTACAGGATTGCGTCGGTATAAGAAGCAGCTGCACGAGTTTGTGCAGATCCGAGATGCAGTGGAGCGCCATATCTTGCTGGGCAATTATACAGAAGCTCATGCCATCTTGGATGAATCGCTTAAGAAGGTAGGTTATACGGTATGGTATTATGAGATGAAACTTCTCATATATGGTTATCAGGACAATCTCCAGGCAGTCCTTACAACGCTGAGCAATGTAAACAAGGAGAAGAAGAGCGACAAGGTAGGTATCGTGAGTGAATTGCTGAATTATCTGGCAAATCGCAGTCTTAAAAATTCCTCTGCCATCGAGTATGATATCAATCTCGTATCCCGGTACAAGCGGAATCGCAACGACTTCCAGAACGACCGTTACAATTATTTCCTCTTCCGGCTCAACTACTATCAGCATTATGACATAGATGATCTTTCTGTAACGCTCATCATGGAGTCGCTCAATTCTGCCATCGACCGCTACAATCTTCTGCTCTATGTGTTGCGTTCCTATCTTATCAAGGAACCGGAACATATGGCAAGTGTCTTGCATTTTGCTCGCAAGCTCTATCGTTTGTCGGGTGACAGCCTGCTTTATCCATTCCTGGCAATCAATGATGTGCAGAAAATGCCAGAGGATTACTATTCCGAAGAGTTCATCCGTATCCTGGATTACTATTATACAGGCAAGTATGAGGAAACAATCACGGCATGCAGGAATTTCTTGCTGAAGGATCCTTCTAATTTTGATGTAGTCAAGTTATACAGCCGTGCCTTGTTGTTCCTGCATCGGGGATTTCGAAACATCGACGGCAATAAGGATTGCATACTCAACGAGATAGCCTTCAATGTTTATCGGGTGATGACCGAGAAAGACAACGACCAGTACAAGGATACCCTTTATAAACTCAACAAGCATATCTATGGTTTCCAGATAGCAGCAGGTCTTGATTACTTCATCCGTGAGGAGCGCAATACGAGTCGATGCGAAACCTTGCGCCAACTCTCCATGACCTGTTTCGATCCTTATTTCAATGGCATCTTCCAGGATGATGACATACGTCAGGAATATATAGAGGCAGCCCTGCAGCGGATGCCTCATTCCAAGGCTCTCAACTATCAGCACCAACGCATACTGAAAGAGGTCATCGAGGATACGAGCATCGTGTCATACATTCGTGACGTTGATAATGCCAAGATATTGTTCGAAAACGGAATGTATGAGGAGGCATTGGAAAAGTGGAAGGTTATTCTTGACGATAATCACGACATTACGCCTACAGCCCAGACGGCAGTGGAATATATCTTCCGTTCTTATATGAAACTGGGAGTAGAATATCGTCAGCAGGCAGTTCGCTTCTATATCGACAAGTACATCGATAACAAGGCGTTTGTTTCGAAGATAGATACCCACCAGTTCCTTGCCGACATCAAGAAGCAGCGCTACGAAGGTATACGTAACAATATCGATTTCCTGCTTTTCATATTCCTCAATGCTGAGAAATATCCTCAGAAGCAGTTTGTGCTGGAGCGATATTGCAAGTATGAGGGTGTCAATTATCCTTCAGAGTTGATAGAACTCATGACCGGCAAGTCACCAGCCAAGGTAGAACTTTTCTTCTATATCTTGCTGACGGATGACATTCTCTATCATCATTACAAGTTGAAGAGTACCATGGATGTGCTGGAGGAAAAGCTCAAGATTGTAAGTTTCCTGCGCATGAAGTCACCTGACGACAAGCGATATTCCGCCATCTATACAGAACTGATGCACGAGTTGATTGCCTATCGAGGCATGAAGAAGCTCGATGACAGCAAAATCTATGTCAACGAGGAAGCAGTTTTCAAGTATGAATTGCAAGGCATATCCGACTTATACGACCGCTTCAAGAAACAGGCAGCCTTGGCAAATCAGGATCGCGTATATTACCTGGTTGGCGGATTGGATTATTCCAGTACCGAAAAAAATGCCGAGATGATAAATAATGTCGCCACATATTCTGATAATGTAATAGCTGAGGCTGCTACCCAGCTTTTTGATGTGATTCGCAGAGCATTTTTGAAGAGCCGTTTTGGATTGGGCACTTATCTCAGTACCCGTATTCGCCATGGTGTATTTGAGGGAGAGTTGCGTTCAGGCTTGGCACGTCTCAACTTGGTATATAGTACCGAGGGCACCACATATATTCCTAGCCATGTATGGCAAAGGGAATTTAATCTCGATGCAAAAAGCAACGATATTCTCAATAAGTCAATCATAGAGTTCTCCAAGAAGATAGATCATCTTATCTCAGAGTTCAAGGATACCGTGATACAGATTCATGTGGATGAGAATGACAACATGATGGGTGATTTCAACTATGAGGTATCCACCGATGACATCTGCACTCGTTTCCTGCAGATAGAAAGTACGGCTTCCGGAGTTGAAGACTTCTGCCGTCAGGTGATGGTATATCTCTGGGAGATTACCGAGCAACGCCTCGAAAAGATTCGTGGCAAGGTGAAGAATGAGCTGGCACCAGGCATGTTTGCCTTGCTCATCGACCTGGAATCGTCCATCCAGTCGCTTTCTACCGTACCAGAGCTCTACAAGCAACTCAACTCCACCATCAACAAGGCACGTGAGGAACTTACCGCCAAGCTGGCAAAGGTAGAGAAGTGGTTCTATCGCCAGGCTACCAAGTATGATGATTTCTTACTCGATAACCACATGCAGATGGCATTGGAATCTGCCGTCAAGTATATACCTGAGTTGAACGAGACAGGCAATGAGTTGTCGCTCGACATCAAACTGCACATTCGCTCGGAATACAGTGCCTCCATGTTCGATCTCTTCACCATATTCTTCAGCAATATGCTGAAATATTGCAAAAAGGAGCAGCGCTTTTCCTTTGGTATCAGTCCAACGGTGAAGGATGGGCACATTTTGCACCTGCAACTTGTTAACGACTTGCCTGATGGTACGGATGAGGACAGACTCAACCAGATATTCTATGAGCGCCTGCAAGACCAGTGCCGTCTCCAGAAGGAGAAAGGTAGTGGTTTGGTAAAGGCTATGAACATCCTGCAATTTGAGTTTGGCGACCAGAACAATTATTTCACCATCGTGGCGAAGGACGGTAAATGCCACACAGACATATATTTCAATCTCAACGAAATGCTGGTAGACACATCCCAGCTGAATCATCTCCCTTCATCTATAGCTTATGAGTAAGAACAAAAGAATACTCTTGGTAGAAGACTATGAGGAAAAGGCAAAGGACATCAGAAATTTCCTGAAGGCGAAATTCCCTGATTCCAAGGTCTATCATTGCACCTCTTATAATTCCGCCCAAGAGATGATATTCGAGGCAGAGCAGGAGTACGATCTTATCCTTCTCGATATGTCGATGAGCACCTTCGATCTCAACGATGATGCCAGTGGAGGCTTGCCAGAGCCAGCCGCAGGTCAAAATATCCTGGAGGGAATGTATCTGCGCAATATCTCCACGCCGGTCATAGTTGTCACGATGTACAACGTGTTTGGACGCAAGGAACTTGCCACCTTCGATATAGAGTTGAAAGAACAATATCCCGATAATTACCGTTCCTATGTTTACTATTCAGCCCAGAAGGGCGACTGGCGCAACAGGTTGGAACAACAGATTAAAAGCATATTCTCATGATAGACATACTGATAATGGACGATTCCGGCATCAAGGTAGAAGCGCTTCGTCACGTCATAACCAATCTCCTGCCACATGGAGAGGTGAAAATTGATACTGCTCCCAATATCTACAAAGGTAGGCTGCAGATGCAGGCAACGCAATACGATCTTCTTATTCTCGACATGGTGATGCCACATCATGAAGACGAAGAGCAATCGCATACGGCAGGAGCGGAGTATCTGGATGAAATCTATCAGAACGAGAGCATCAAGGTGCCTCTTCAGGTGATAGGTTTGACCGAATATGAAAAAGAGTTCACCCAACAGCAGCAGGATTTCCGTGACAAGCTATGGCATCTTCTCTTTTATAGTCACAAGGATACTAACTGGCGCAAAGACCTTCAGCAGAAGCTTCTACAGCTGCACCAGTTTAAGAAGTCGCTTGCAGAAAGCCTGGAGAATCGTTGTAAATACGATGTAGCTATCATCTGCACCCATGCCGAAGAATTTGAGCAAATGCTGAATACCTTTAGCCGTTGTCAATGGGATTATATGGAAAATGACGCTTTGCCCTATATCTTTCGCACGGCAACTATCCATACTGCAGGCTTGCATGAGCTTCGCATCATAGCGACATGCACAGATAAACCTGGAGTATGCGCCACTTCTGTTCTGGCTACTGCATTATATACGGTATTCAAGGTTGATACCGTCTTTATGGTGGGTTCGGTATCGGGATTGGAAAAAGAGAATCATGCCGAGGAACATATTGTTGTGGCAGAATGCATCAAGGGCAAAAATAAGGCAGAAAGTCCGGAAACCGCCAATCGCTCATTATTAGTCAAGATGTCTTCCTTCCTTTCCGAGTCAGACAATCCTTCCGTGCAGGTTTCGCGCCAGGTTGATGATGTGGAAGGCTATTCTCTTTATTATGCTTCCCATACCTTGGATAAGAAATCACTTAGCATAAAATCTTCAAAGGTAAGCCAAAGTGCTAAACTCCTTTATGATTTTATCCGTGAGATGCTATAGGAGGGGAAAATAGAAGAAAAAATGCAATAGGCTGCGATGGCAGATGCAGCCTATTGCGATGAGGAATGCAGCAGGCTGCAATGGCAAATGAAGTTAACTTCGTTGAAATTGAAGAAAAAGGCATTCTTACCCGCATGATTCAAAAATAACTTTTTCAAAAAACTGATAGGTGTAACTGCTAGTAATATAGTGGTGACGCTGTATTGGTGATATACGACAGAACGAACCAAATCTCTCAAACAAGTGAGTTAATATTGGAACATAGAACTGGATACAATATAAAAAATACAATAATGAGAACATATACATTTTGGAATAATAAAGGAGGCACTGGTAAAACAAGCTTGTGCTTCCAGAGTGTCTTGGAATATTCTCTGATTCATCAAGACCAAAGAATTTTAGTGGTGGATTTATGCCCACAAGCAAATTTGTCAGAGTTGCTATTGGGTGGAATGGAAAATAATGGTGCAGCGCATTTGGATGCTTTGTATCAATCTCAGCCTCGAAAGAGTATTGGAGGTTATTTTGAGGAGAGAATGCAGACACCTTTTGCTTATGCGACAAAGGTAAATCCTAGGGAGTATGTTTCTAGTCCAGTAACGGTGAATGCTAATATCCCACAAAATGTAGAACTAGTAGCAGGAGATCGTTTGGTGGAATTGCAGTCAAGTTTTATTTCTTCATTGACAGCTAATAAGATGCCTTCTGTTAATACGTATATTACAGTGATTGCATGGTTACGTGATTTACTGCAAGCGTTAGAAGAATATGATATCGTTTTTATAGATACAAATCCGAGCTTCTCTATTTATACACAGATAGCTTTGGCGGCAACTGATAGACTCATAGTTCCTGTTATGGCTGATGATTCTTCTAAGCGTGCCCTGTCAAATGTCTTGAGCTTAATATATGGTTATAAATTACCATCTAAAATTTATGCTTCTTATACTTTCAATAGTGAATTAACAAAAGCAGGCATGACATTGCCTCAAATACATCTTATAGTTAAGAATCGAATTACCCAATATATGGGAACGGCTGCAGCATATAGAGGAGTCTTGGCTTCCATAGACCAGGAGATAAATACCTTGATGAATGCCAATCATCAATATTTTTCAAGTAATAATGTTATAATGGAGGTGAGAGATTTTCAAACTTCAGGAGTTGCAGCTTTTGCAGAAGCAAAAAGCTTCAGTCAGTTGGTAAACGATCGAAGAATAAGGACAATTGGAGGCGAACGAGTTCAGTTGGATATTAATCAAATTCAAAATAATCAGCAGAGTATTGCTGGTATTGTTGCTCGTTTATAATATCATATAAGTTATATAGTATAATACCCAAAATATTATGTGTGATTTTACTGAAGAACAGAAACTGGCAGTTTGGAATAAAGGCAGAAAAGTAGAAGAGTTTCAGGATAGATATGTTCGTAAGGACGCTTGTGGTGCTTGGATGCTTTTTGAAAAGTATGGTGATCGTGATAGCCCTTTTGGTTGGGAAATTGATCATGTTTATCCCAAGTCAAAATTGGAAGCTCTTGGGGTTCCAACAAATTTGATAAATGATATTGATAATCTGCGACCGATGAATTGGCATAATAATCAGTCTAAAGGTTCAGATTACCCTTCTTATATGTCTGTGTTAAAAGCAGAAGATAATCATAATATAGAATGTGAGGATTCGAAATTGGTAAATCCTACAACACAAAGAAAAATATCTAGACTTTATCAGGAATATGGTATCTAGTTTTAGTTCTTTTATTGAGTTTTTTGCAGCAGTTTATGTTACAATGTGCATAGATAATGCATATTGTAAACAGTTTTGGACGCCTGTTTATTATAAAGAAATGAATAGTTTGTTGTCTAGTTATGATTTTACAGCAAGTAATTTGTCGATAAATAAAATTAAAGATGAAATAGAATCAACAAACAAAAGAGTGCAAAGTTATTCCCAGCATAAAGGAAGTATTATGCTATGTTATTGTGTTGTTCTTTTGACTTTTATTGGTTTTGAAGATTCTAAAGATGGTATAAGTAATTATTTACCATTAATTTATTGCTCTTTGGCTGTTGCCATTCTAGTCGTTGTTCCAAATTTTTTATTAAGATCTTGGAGATGGGTTGTTTTTTGGTTGATAGTATTTGCTTTTTTATATTATTATATAACTATAACAAGCTGTCAGTTTCTCTTAAACAATCCGATAGTATCTTTATTGTATGAGCATATTCGTTTTTCTCTTGTAATTTTAATAAGTTTTCCGATATTACACCAATTATATTTAGATTGGTTGTATTCTCGAATTTATAAAGCATATTTAAAAGATAAGATACACGATGAATATAATAAGTATAAAAGGTCTTTGGATGGCATTCAAAATCATCAAGAGACGTTAGTTCATAAACATTATAAAGAAGCGTGTTTTAAAAGTTGTTTTTCTAATAGGGATGATGAGTCGGATGAAACGTTGACTTTGTTTAACGATGTGTTGAGAAATAGACTTTTATCGGTTGCATCTCCATGGCAATTGACACTACTCTATTCGTTATTTGTACATTGGATAAAGGTTTTAAGAGATAAAGTTATTCTTCGTTTCTTTCATGAAGAAGTTGACGAAGAAATTCAGCCTAAAGGGGAGTATGATCTAAGTAGATTCTTGATAAAAGATTATTCTGAGTCATATAGGGATTATCTAATTGAAGCAAAGAAGCCTGGTGGTCCCAAAAATATTAAAGCTTATTGTAGGGCAAAAGGCTTGAGTGCAGAAGAGATGATAATTTGGGTAAAGAAAAATAACCCGAAGAGAAAGAATAAGCAAGATTGATATTCTGCAATTATGAATAGAATGAGAGTCTAATTTACTCAATACAGAATTATGAGCTAGCCGATAGTTCCTCTATCTCTGTTGTGTTAGTAAGACTTTATTACTCTCTAGGCGGTCCCATACCGCACAACCATGGCGAAGACCTTTGATGGTCTGCCAACCTTAGAGCGTAGCGGTTCCGAGCACCGAGTAGGGCGGTTTCCCTCTTCTTCCCTGAGGGGAGAAGACCGAGATGAGAGGTGGAGCCTTCTTTAATGGTAAAGAAGGACGGGTTGATTTTAGAAATAACACTATAATGATGAAAAATTTTAAAGATATAAAAGTAGCAGTAGCCGGTACCGGCTACGTAGGTCTGAGCATAGCAACCCTGTTGTCTCAGCACCATCATGTAACAGCAGTAGATGTAATCCCAGAGAAGGTGGAGAAACTCAACAACAAGATTTCTCCAATCCAGGATGATTACATCGAAAAGTATTTGGCTGAAAAGCCATTGAACCTCGTGGCAACCCTTGACGGCAAGTCAGCCTATAAGGATGCAGACTTCGTAGTGATTGCAGCACCAACCAACTACGACCCAGTAAAGAACTACTTCGATACATCCCATGTAGAAGAAGTTATCGACCTGGTTCTGGAGGTAAACCCAGATGCAGTGATGGTCATTAAGAGTACCATCCCTGTAGGTTATACCCGTAGCCTCTACTTGAAGTATGCCAAGAAGGGCGTGAAGAAGTTCAACCTTCTCTTCTCTCCAGAGTTCCTTCGTGAGAGCAAGGCACTCTATGATAACCTTTACCCAAGCCGCATCATCGTAGGCTATCCAAAGATTATCGATCGCCCTGAGTTCGCAGAGGAGAACGAGGCAATCAAGTCAGTAACCAATGTCGAGATGTTGAAGGAAGCAGCCAAGACATTCGCCGCTTTGCTCCAGGAAGGTGCCATCAAGGAAAACATCGATACCCTCTTCATGGGTATGAAGGAAGCTGAGGCTGTCAAGCTCTTTGCCAACACCTATCTGGCACTCCGAGTAAGCTACTTCAATGAGTTGGATACATACGCAGAGGTAAAGGGACTTGATACCAAGGCAATCATCGAAGGTGTAGGTCTTGACCCACGAATCGGCACTCATTATAACAATCCAAGTTTCGGCTATGGTGGTTATTGCTTGCCAAAGGATACCAAGCAGCTCCTGGCGAATTATGCCGATGTTCCGGAGAATCTGATAGAGGCAATCGTAGAGAGCAACCGTACCCGTAAGGACTATATTGCTGATGCCGTACTCCAGAAGGCAGGCTATTACAGCTATGCCGATGCTAACAGCTATGATGCCAGCAAGGAACACAACTGTGTGATTGGTGTCTATCGTCTGACCATGAAGTCAAACAGCGATAACTTCCGCCAGTCAGCCATCCAGGGCATCATGAAGCGTATCAAGGCAAAGGGTGCCGAGGTAGTCATCTATGAGCCAACCTTGGAAGAGGGTAGCACCTTCTTCGGCAGTAGAGTAGAGAACAATCTCGAAGCATTCAAGGCACTGTGCCATGCCATCATCGCTAACCGCTACGATGCTTGTCTGGATGATGTAAAGGATAAGGTATATACTAGAGATATTTTTAGAAGAGACTAAAAAATATTATTATGATAACAAAACTTTTCATAGACAACTATAAGGGCTTCGATAAGACATTTATTCCTATAGAGAATGTTAATTTCTTGGTCGGAGATAATAGTACAGGTAAATCGACAGTGATGGATTTGTTGTATCTCATAGATCACAATCATAACCCATTTATATTTAAGTTTAATCAGGATTCAAAGATGGGGAATTTCTTTGATATGGTAAACAGATATTCTGATGATAAATCATACTTTTCTTTTGCTTGTGAAAAGAAAATAGATGATAAACGTTGTTTTTTCAAGTGGAAATTCACAAATGATAATGGAGCTGCTTCTGTTGTTGAATATCAATCTACAGCAAATAACAAGACAATCATTCTTAGTAAGAAGAAAAATGATAATGTCGAACTTTATACACGAGCAACTGAAGATGATTTTCGTTTGTGGATAGAACATTCTACAAGTGATTATTTTGAAGATATTGATGAAAAATCAGAAAATGGCTTGTTGTTTGATTTGATGGTTGGTGACAAGACTCGATTTCCGAAGGTGTTGAGCCAGAAAGATATGCTGCGATTTTCTCCAGTCAGAGCACAGGCGAAGCCGTATTATGATTCGTATGAGCGAGATTTTGTACCAGAAGGTGATCATATCGCATTTTTTCTAAAATCATGTTTTGATAAAAGAAATGGAAAGACTAACTCTATTATTGAAACGTTAAATCAATTTGGACAGGAGAGTTCTCTGTTTGAAGGTGTAGAGGTGGAGTCATATTCTGGTTCAGGTTCATCTTCACCTTTTTCTCTCGATTTGAAGTATGGTAAGGTAAAGATAAATATCTCAAATGTTGGATATGGTGTATCTCAAGTGATGCCTCTTATTGTTGAGATGCTTCGTCGCAAAAAAACTCAAATAGCAATTCCGCAACCTGAGGTTCATCTTCACCCAAAAGCTCAATGTGCTTTTGGAACGTTGGTATTTAAAAATTGGAGAGATAATGCCAATTCTTTTTTACTGGAAACTCATAGTGAATACATGATAAACCGTTTTCGCTATGAGATGCATCATGCTGAGAAAAAGCCTAAAGGAGAGGCGCAAGTTTTGTTTTTTGAAAGAACAGAGGCTGGTAATGTAATTACGGTAATGCCTATAGGAAAGAATGGCAGGTTTAATTGTGAGATACCTGATAGTTATGGGGATTTCTTTGTTGATGAGGAGTTGAGAATGCTTGATCTTTAGCTTATGTGTATTATTGTAGATACCAATACATTCGGACCGGTTTTCGATTCGAATAATGAAAAACATGCTGAATTCAAACCAGTTTTGGATTGGATCTTGCATGGTAAAGGGAAGTTAGTTATCGGCGGCTCGAAATATATGGCAGAACTGAAGAAAGCCCAAAAGTTCCTTAAGGTATTCGGCGTTTTAAATGTCTATAAGAATAAAGTTATTCGGTTGGATACAGCCGAAGTAGACAAAGAACAAGAAAGAATTGAGGCTATGATTTCAGACACTGATTTTGATGATCCTCATCTTCCTGCTATGGTGATTGTTTCCAAATGTCGTTTGATATGTTCCGATGACAGTCGTAGTATTCGATTCGTAACAAATCCTGATCTTTATCCAGATAAGGTAAAAACTCCAAAGTATTATACAGGTAGTAGAAACTGCGATTTGTTGTCTGATAAATATATAGATAAAAGATACAAACCTCTTGAAAAAATACCCCAGAATACGGCAGATGTAATAGAAACAAAAATAAACTCATGCTTGACCAAACAAAGTAAGAAATGAGTTTTTGAGTATTTTAAGTTAAAGCCATATAAAAATCCCTTCATATTTTATAAGATTCGGGGTATAATAATGAAAAATAGTTATACTAATCCAAAAGTAGTGTTCATGGGTTACGCTTTTGACACAAAAGCGTTGAAGTACAAGTTCTTTCATTGTAGAGATAGATATTTAATAATGGATATACAAATTATTATCATGGCGGGCGGCGTAGGTAGCCGCTTCTGGCCTATGTCAACCCCCGATTACCCAAAGCAGTTCATTGATGTGATGGGTGTGGGGCGTTCCCTTATTCAATTGACAGTAGATAGATTGAAGCCAATCTGTCCTGTCGAAAACATGTGGGTAGTGACAAACGAGAAATACATTCGCATTGTCAAGGAGCAAATCCCTGACATGCCAGTAGATAACATATTAGCAGAGCCGGAGGCTCGCAATACAGCTCCATGTATCGCTTATGCCTGTTGGAAGATCCAGAAGAAGCATCCTGATGCCAACATCGTGGTGACACCATCCGATGCCCTGGTGATCAATACCACCGAGTATCAGCGAGTGCTCTGCAAGGCACTGAGTTATACTTCCGACAAGAACGCCATCGTTACTATCGGTATTAAGCCAAGCCGCCCAGAAACAGGCTATGGCTATATAGCCTCAGCAGAGCCAACATCCGTAGATGAAATCTACAAGGTTGAGGCTTTCAAGGAAAAGCCAAATCTGGAGACAGCCGAGCAATACCTTGCCGCTGGCAATTACTATTGGAATGCCGGAATCTTCGTTTGGAACATCGATACCATCAGCAAGGCAATCCGTACCTTTCAGCCTCAGCTTGCCAGCATCATGAACGAGATGGCTCCTTCTTTCTATACCGAACAGGAGAAAGAGGTAGTCGGCAAGCTCTTCCCAACCTGCGAGAAGATAAGCATTGACTATGCCGTGATGGAGAAGTCGAAGGAAATCTATACCTTGCCAGCCGAGTTCGGCTGGAGCGACTTAGGCAGCTGGGGAAGTCTCCGTACCTTGCTCCCACAAGATGATGCTGGCAATGCCAAGGTAGGCAAGGACATCCGATTGTATGAATGCACGAACTGCGTGGTTCATGCAGCCGATGAAAGCAAGGTGGTAGTTCAAGGCTTGGATGGCTATATTGTAGCCGAGAAGAATGGACAACTGCTTGTTTGCTCTTTAAAGGAAGAACAGAGAATTAAAGAATTTGGAAAATAATTAATATCATATCATGAAAGGAATAGTATTAGCAGGTGGTAGCGGAACACGCTTATACCCCATCACGAAAGGTATCAGCAAGCAGCTGATTCCTATCTTTGATAAACCGATGATATATTATCCTATTTCGGTTTTGATGTTGGCAGGTATTCGTGAGATACTCATTATTTCAACACCATTCGATTTGCCAGGCTTCAAGCGCCTCTTAGGCGATGGAAGCCAGTTCGGAGTCAAGTTCGAGTACGCTGAGCAGCCATCACCAGATGGCTTAGCCCAAGCCTTCATTATCGGAGAGAAATTTATTGGCGATGAGGCTGCTTGTCTTGTTCTTGGTGACAACATCTTCTATGGTGCAGGTTTGAACAAGATGCTTCATCAGGCAGTAGTAGATGCAGAGCAGAACGACAAGGCAACCGTCTTCGGTTATCGTGTCGGCGATCCTGAGCGATATGGTGTAGCAGAGTTCGATGAGCAAGGCAATTGCCTCAGCATTGAGGAGAAGCCTCAGCATCCAAAGAGCAACTATGCTGTGGTAGGCTTATACTTCTATCCTAACAAGGTGGTAGAAGTAGCTAAGCATATCAAGCCATCCGCTCGTGGTGAGTTGGAAATTACCACCGTTAATCAGGAGTTCCTGAAGGATAAGCAACTGAAGGTACAGACCATGGCAAGAGGATTTGCCTGGCTCGATACCGGAACTCATGATTCTCTTTCAGAGGCATCTACCTTTATTGAAGTTTTGGAGAAGCGCCAGGGCTTGAAGGTGGCTTGTCTGGAAGGAATTGCATACCGCCAAGGTTGGATTACTGCAGAACAGTTGAGAAAAAATGCACAGCCTATGTTGAAGAACGACTATGGAAAGTATCTGCTTTCAATCCTTGACGAAGTAAATAGTACATTAAAGAAGAATTTAGAATATTAAAATATAAGATAGGTGAGGGAGAGAATAAGAGCATTTTTTAAGCTACTTTTCGCTCTGTTCTCAAACTCATCTATCTCTCTTTAAGTAAAATATGAACATACTAGTAACAGGTGCTAACGGTCAGCTTGGTAATGAGATGCGTATCGTTAGCCAAAATACAACAGATCATTATATCTTTACCGATGTCAATCAGGTAGAAGGTTTGGAAACTACTTTCCTTGATATCACCGATATTGATGCCATCCGTAAGATGGTGAAGGAAAATGATGTGAAAGCCATCGTGAATTGTGCGGCATGGACCAATGTGGATGCTTGCGAAACTGATGAGAAACTGGCTGCATTGGCTGAAAAACTCAATGCGGATGCTCCTGAGAATCTGGCTAAGGCGATGAAGGAGGTGGATGGTTTGCTCATTCAAATCTCAACAGATTATGTCTTTGGTAAGGAACCTTATAATGTGCCATGTAATCCAGATCAGAAGGGAACTCCTACTGGCGTATATGGAACAACGAAGCTTCATGGTGAGCAGAAGATCATGGCTACTGACTGTGACTATGTGATTATCCGCACGGCGTGGTTGTATTCTGAGTTTGGCAAGAACTTCTGCAAGACGATGCTCAACCTGACGGCCACCAAGCCACAGTTGAAGGTTGTCTTCGACCAATGTGGTACACCTACCTACGCACTCGATCTGGCTAATGCCATCATCACCATATTGGATAAGGTAAAGGCTGCCCAGAGCAAGAATGAATATGTTGGAGTTTATCATTTCTCAAACGAGGGTGTCTGCTCCTGGTATGATTTTACTCAGATGATTGCAAGAATAGCCGGTCATACGGAATGCGATATCCAACCTTGTTATAGCTCGGAGTATCCTTCTCCTGTAACTCGTCCTGCTTATTCCGTATTGGATAAGCGAACCATCAAGGAGACCTTTGGTGTTAAGGTTCCTTATTGGGTGGATTCTCTGGAGAAGTGTATTGCTAATCTTAAGCAGGATTGTTAGAAGTCTGCTCAAAAATACTAATCATAAAGTTTAAAGTTCAATTTTCAAAGTTCAAAGTAAATGAAGAATATCATCATTACTGGCGGTGCGGGATTTATCGGCTCGCACGTCGTAAGGCTTTTTGTGAATAAATATCCTGAGTATCATATTATCAACCTCGACAAATTGACATACGCTGGCAACCTTGCCAACCTCATGGACATCGAAGATAAGTCAAACTATACATTCGTGAAGGGCGACATCTGCGACTTCGATCTCATGCTCAAGCTCATGAAGGAGTATCAGGTGGATGGTATTATCCATCTAGCTGCCGAGAGCCACGTGGATCGAAGCATCAAGGATCCTTTCACCTTCGCTCAGACCAACGTGATGGGAACCCTGTCTCTGCTCCAGGCTGCCAAGATTTACTGGGAGAGTCTTCCTGAGGGTTACGAGGGTAAGCGCTTCTACCACATCTCTACCGATGAGGTGTATGGTGCATTGCAGATGACTCACCCTGAGGGCATTCCTGCTCCTTTCACTACCAAGGCATCCAGCGATAAGAACCATGAGGCTTACGGCGAGGAGTTCTTCCTGGAGACAACCAAGTACAATCCTCACTCTCCATACTCAGCATCAAAGGCAAGCTCAGACCACTTCGTCCGTGCTTTCCACGATACATACGGTATGCCTACCATCGTGACCAACTGCTCTAACAACTACGGTCCATACCAGTTCCCTGAGAAGTTGATTCCGTTGTTCATCAACAACATCCGTCATCGCAAGCCATTGCCAGTATATGGTAAGGGTGAGAACGTGCGCGACTGGTTGTATGTAGTAGATCATGCCCGTGCCATCGATATGATTTTCCACAAGGGTAAGATAGCCGAGACTTACAACATCGGCGGTTTCAACGAGTGGAAGAATATCGATATCATCAAGGTGGTAATCAAGACTGTTGATAGATTGCTCGGCAGAAAGGAAGGCGAGGATATGGATCTCATCACTTATGTAACCGACAGAAAGGGTCACGATATGCGTTATGCTATTGACTCTAGAAAGCTGCAGAAGGAACTCGGTTGGGAGCCATCTCTCCAGTTTGAGGAGGGTATCGAGGAAACTGTGAAATGGTATCTCGATAACCAGGAATGGATGGATAATGTAACATCGGGTGATTACCAGAAGTATTACGACAACATGTATAATATATAAAAGGTATGGACTTAATAAAGACTGATATTGAAGGCGTTCTCATTATAGAGCCACGCCTCTTCCGTGATGCTCGTGGCTACTTCTTCGAGAGCTTCAGCGAGCGAGAGTTTGAAGAAAAGGTCTCTCCTATCCTGGGGCACAGTGTTCACTTCTGCCAAGACAACGAGTCAATGAGCAGCTATGGCGTGATGCGAGGCTTGCACTTCCAGCGTCCACCTTACACACAAAGCAAGCTAGTACGCTGCGTAAAAGGTAGAGTCCTCGATGTAGCTGTAGATATTCGTAAAGGTTCCCCTACTTATGGCAAGCATGTAGCTGTAGAACTGACAGAAGACAATCATCGCCAGTTCTTCATCCCAAAGGGCTTTGCTCATGGTTTCGCAGTCCTTTCAGAGACAGCCGTCTTCCAATACAAGTGTGATAACTTCTATCACCCAGAGGCAGATGGAGGTATCTCTATCTTGGATGAATCACTCGACATCGATTGGAAAATCCCGACAGAGCATGCCAATCTCTCAGAGAAAGATACAAAGCATGCAATGCTGAAAGACTTTGATAGTCCGTTCGATATAAACATAAATCTTTATTAATATAACTCGTTTAAATGTAAATAAATTAACATAAGATATGTCTAAAAAAGAAGAATTAAAGAAACAGATTCTCGAATTGACACGAGAATATTATCGTGAGGTACATGGTCAGAAGCAGGAGTTTGTTCCTGGCAAGACCAAAGTGAATTATGGCGGTCGTTATTTTGATGACGAGGAGATGGTGAACTTGGTAGACGCCTCTTTGGACTTCTGGCTTACTGCTGGTCCTTGGGCTCACAAGTTTGAAACACGCTTTGCCAAGTGGTTGGGAGTGAAGTATTGCTCACTCTGTAACTCTGGTTCTTCTGCAAATCTCCTTGCCTTTAGTGCACTTACTGCTCCAGAACTGGGCGATCGTGCTATCAAGCGAGGTGATGAAGTGATTACTGTGGCAGCTGGATTCCCAACAACAGTATCTGCTATCCTTCAATATAATGCTGTGCCTGTTTTCGTGGATATGAGCATCGAGGAGAGTAATATTGATACCACCCAGTTGGAGGCTGCGCTTTCTCCTAAGACTAAGGCGGTGATGATTGCACACTCATTGGGTAATCCTTTTAACCTTCAGGCTGTGGTCGATTTCTGTCGCAAGCATAACTTGTGGTTGGTAGAAGATAACTGTGATGCACTTGGTTCAGAGTACTTCATCGATGGTGAGTGGAAGAAGACTGGTACTATTGGGGATATCGGTACCTCCTCATTCTATCCTCCTCACCACATGACCATGGGTGAAGGTGGCGCAGTCTATACCAATAACCCTGAGCTTCACAAGTATGTGATGAGTTTCCGTGACTGGGGACGTGATTGCTGGTGCGTAGGTGGTGTGGATAATACCTGTGGTTGCCGCTTTACAAAGCAGTTTGGTCAGTTGCCATTGGGCTATGACCATAAGTATGTATATAGCCACATGGGTTATAACTTGAAGGCTACCGACTTGCAGGCAGCCATTGGTTGTGCCCAGTTGGAGAAGTTGGATGACATCGTGGCTCGCCGCCGTGAGAATTTTGATTATCTCCACAAGGGATTGGAAGGTGTCAAGGGACTTTTACTTCCTGAGCCACAGAAGAACAGCAAGCCTAGCTGGTTTGGATTCTTCATCAACGTATTGCCAAATGCAGGTTATACTCGTACTGAGTTGACCAAGTACTTGGAGGATCACAAGGTACAGACTCGCAACCTCTTCGCTGGTAATCTCTTGAAGCATCCTGCTTTCGACCAGTATGTATTGAACAAGGATTATCGAGTAGTGGGTGATTCTCTTCCTGTCACAGATAGCATCATGAACGATTGCTTCTGGATTGGAGTTTATCCAGGCATGACTCAGGAGAAACTCCAGTATATGATAGATACCATCAAGGCTTTTGTTGCTACCAAATAAGGTAGCAACTAAGTCTAATCAGATTAACCAAATTTTTAGAATTATGAAGGTCGTATTATTGGCAGGTGGCTTTGGCTCACGCATCAGTGAGGAGAGCCAGTTCAAGCCAAAACCGATGATAGAGATTGGCGGAATGCCTATCCTCTGGCACATTATGAAGGAGTATTCCTACTATGGTCATAATGAGTTTATCATCTGTGCAGGCTATAAGCAGGAGTATATCAAGGAGTGGTTTGCCAACTATTTCCTCCACAATAGTGATGTCAGTTTCGATTGGCGAAACGGCAGCAATGAGGTAACCATCCATCATAGTGAGTTGGAGCCATGGAAGGTAACTGTGGTAGATACAGGCTACAACACCATGACTGGTGGTCGCATCAAGCGCATTCAGAAATATGTGGGTGATGAACCATTCTTTATGACTTATGGTGATGGTGTTTGTGATGTGGATATCAACAAACTCTTGCTGTTCCACAAGTCTCATGGCAAACTCGCTACCTTGACCGCTGTCAAGATAAAACAAGAGAAGGGCGTGCTCAATATAACAAAAGACAATGCAGTAAAATCTTTCCGTGAGAAGAATATCACCGATGGTGCACCTATCAATGCTGGATATATGGTTTTGGAACCAAAGGTCTTTGACTATATCGAAGATGATACAACAGTTTTCGAGCGTGAGCCATTGGAGCGTCTTGTTGAGGAAGGTCAGCTGATGTCTTATATCCATGAAGGCTTCTGGCAGTGTATGGACAATGTACGTGAGAAGGCTTTGCTCGAAAAGTTGCTTGCCGATGGTACTGCACCTTGGAAACGTTGGGAGCGTTCTATTCCTAATGTACCAGAATATGCTAAATAAAATATCAATATGAAAGACATTTTTAATAATTTCTATAAGGGAAAGCGAGTCCTTGTTACTGGTCATACAGGTTTCAAGGGAAGCTGGCTTTCTCTTTGGCTTCATGAGTTAGGAGCCGAGGTTGTAGGAGTAGCCTTGAAGCCATACTCTGATAAGGACAATTTCGTATTGTCTGGTATAGGCAGTAAGATAAAGGCTGACATACGTGCAGACATTCGTGATGGTGAGAATCTGAAACAAATCTTTGCTGAGTATCAGCCAGAGATTGTCTTCCACCTAGCTGCTCAGCCATTGGTGCGTTTGAGTTATGACATTCCTGTGGAGACTTATGAAGCCAATGTGATGGGAACCATCCATGTGATGGAGGCAATCCGTGCTACCGATAGCGTGAAGGTAGGTGTGATGATCACCACCGACAAGTGCTATGAGAATAAGGAGCAGATTTGGGGCTATCGAGAGGACGAACCTATGGGAGGTTATGACCCATATTCGTCTTCCAAGGGTGCAGCCGAAATCGCCATCAACTCTTGGCGTAGAAGTTTCTTCAATCCTGCCGATTATGGCAAAAAGCATCATGTGAGCCTTGCTAGTGTAAGAGCTGGTAACGTGATCGGTGGTGGTGATTGGGCTTTGGACAGAATCATTCCTGATTGCATTCGAGCAATAGAGAATGATAAGGTGATAGAGATTCGTTCACCAAAGGCGATTCGTCCATGGCAGCATGTATTGGAACCATTAAGTGGTTATATGCTCTTAGCTTCCAAAATGTGGGATGAGCCAACTAAGTATTGCGAAGGATGGAACTTCGGACCTCGCACCGAATCCATTGCCAATGTTTGGGATGTGGCAAGCAAACTTATCCGCAATTATGGCAAGGGTGAACTGAAGGATGTATCAGATCCTAACGCCCTGCATGAGGCTAAGCTCTTGATGCTAGACATCAACAAAGCTCATTTCAAATTAGGTTGGGAACCTCGCATGAATATTGACCAATGTATGGCAATGGTTGCCGATTGGTACAAACGTTATCAGAACGAGGATGTTTACCAACTATGTGTAGAACAGATAAATAATTATTCAGCTAAATGAACATTCATTTAATTGGTTCCAATGGAAGTTTGGCTACCTCAATAGGTAAGTATTGTAATAGCAAAGGGCATCATTTGAATGTCTTCGGACGTTCGATGCCAAAAAACTATCAATATGACCAGTTTGTTAGCTTAGACTTACTGAAAGATTCATTGGATAACCCTGAACTTTATCAGGCAGATGTACTTATCTATGCAGCTGGCGCAGGAGTTCAGTCTTACTTATATGAATCAGAAAATCAGATATATAGGCTGAATGTAGAAGTTCCAATCAAACTTCATCAGCAGCTAAGTCAAACTAGTATAGGGGGGCAATTCTCGTCTCTTTTGGCTCCTATTTTGAGATAGGAGAAAATTCAGAAAATAGATCATTCTCGGAGAATGATTTGCTGCTGTCCATGAGACGTGTGCCCAATGCCTATTGCATTTCTAAGCGACTTCTTTCAAGATATTTCTCGTCAGTGTCAGATAAGGCTTCTTTTCTACATTTCATACTTCCTACGATTTATAGTGAATATGAAGACCAAAATCGTTTGATACCTTATATGTTGAGAGCGATTAAGAATGGAGAAAAGCTATCTTTCACTTCTGGTGAACAGGTAAGACAATATCTTTATGTGGATGAAGTGCCAAAAATAATAGAAGAAGCTATAGATAGGCATATCCCTAGTGGAATATATAACATAGAGGGTAATGAGACTTTGAGTGTGAAGCAAATCGTATGTAAGTTGCTTGAGGCTTATGGCATCCAACCCGACGTGGGTATGTTCGGAACAGCTCAGCGCCAAGACGAAGGAATGAAGATTCTTCGATTGGATGGTAGCAAACTTAACTCCCTGATTGATCATTATTGTAATCATACAATATTATCAGTCCTAGGGAAATATGAATCCTTTATTAGACAAACATAAACAAGTATTTTTAATAGGTGGTAGTGGATTTATTGGAAAAAATCTTGCTGTGTATCTGTCGGAAAAAGAGTATGCTGTTACTGTTTTTGACAAGTACATAGATAAAGAGTTTTTTCTCCAGTATCCAAGTATTCAAACATATCAGTTGGACCTTGTAGAAGAAAAGATTCCAGCAGATTATTTAACACCTGATTACATCATCAATTTAGCATCCATAGTAACAGCAGCAAGAGACTTTAGTCTATTTGACGGTTTGATTTCTTCAAATCTCAAAGTTCTTTTGAATCTATATGAAAGATTTAAAGAAGACAAGAATCTAAAGCTGTTCATTCAGTTTGGCAGTTCGGAAGAATATGGCAATGAAGGCTCTCCTTTTAAGGAGACCATGAGAGAATCCCCAAATTCTCCTTATGCTCTTGTTAAGCAGTTGACAGTCAATACGACCTTGATGCTTCATAACAATTATGGATTTCCATCTATGGTTGTACGCCCTGGCAATTTGTTTGGCAAATTCCAAAATAGCAGTAAATTCATTCCTTATGTTATTGAACAGTTGAAAAATAATGCACCTCTAAATGTGACCCCTTGTGAACAGAAGAGAGATTTCATATATGCAGAGGATTTTGCATGGTGTATAGAACAATTGTTGCAGCATTATGATAAAGCAGTAGGTGAAATCGTTAATGTAGGAAGTGGTGAAAGCGTTTCACTGAAGAGCATTATTGAGATTTGCAAGAAGCATATATCAAGCCAGTCTATAATAAACTATGGTGCACTAGCTTATCGTGAGAATGAAGTGATGGACTTGAGATGTGATATAGGTAAGTTTGAATCAATAATAGGTACTTGTATACATTTTAATTTGCCAAATAGGCTAGTTCAAATAATTTAAAAAAATAGTTTTTATATGTCATGTAAGTCGGTTTTGAAATTTGGAAATGATGCTTTGCTTAACAATGTGAAGATAACTGTATTGATGCCAATTTTCAATCATAATAAATTTTTGTTAGAATCAATTACTTCTGCACTATGTCAAGATTGTACGGTGAGCTATGCGATTTTGATAGTTGACAATGATGCAAATGATGAATATCATAATTTAGATATCATAAAGAAGCTTGAAAGTGACAAAATTGTCTATTATAGAAATACGGAAAACTTAGGTATGGTTGGCAATTGGAATCAATGCTTGCTTTTGTCTAAATCTAAATATGGAGTTTTTTTACATGATGATGATAGATTAAAAACAAATTCTTTGAAATATTTGTCATCGTTGAGTGAAAAATATTCGGATTTTGCGATAATTGGCAATACAGATTTCATTGATAATAAATCTGAGATTATTAAAAAATGTGGCAGTAAACTTTCTCCCTATACAATAACTCCAAGTGATATGGTGATTAATAATGCTTGTAGCAATGGAGTCGGAAGTTTGTTCCGCTTGGATTATCTTAGACAATTGGGCGGTTTTGTTGAAGACGATTATCCTTGCTTAGATTATGCTTTATTTGCAAGATATGTAGTGGCATATGGAGCAGTCAGAACCAGAGTGTCAACTGCCGATATTCGATTGGCGGAGAATGCTACATTAAGCTGTTATCCAGAAATGGCAGATTCTAATAGAAAAGTTCGTTATTCTTTAATAAATTCAATCAAGCTGCCACATTGGTTTTTAAAGTTTTTTATAGGACTATCTTATATCCAAGAACAAGAATATTTGTATGCAACATATAGTGAACTTCCTTGCCCTTGTAAGAATACTAAGGCAAAGCGAATGATGTATAGATGTTGCCTCAAGGTCTTGAGATTATATAAACGTTTTCAACTGTTGTCTTATGCTAAAAAAAATCGTAGTTAAAATTTCGGATTTATGGTTGTTCCTTAGTGACAGAAAATTGTATTATTTTCGAAAAGGAAAATGTATAAGTCGTAAAATCTCTCTAAGTATACAGAACTTAGATGATTGCAAATTAGGGAATCATATTATAATTAGTGATTATACTAAAATTGCTGTAGACAATAGATTTGCAAGCAACAATGCCAAGTTGCTTATCGGTGATAACACTTACATTGGGGAATTTAATAATATTAGAGTAGGAGGAGCTGATATTAATATCGGCTCTAACTGCCTAATTAGTCAGCATATAACTATTGTTTCTTCTAATCATTCGATAGCTATGGGGGGGGCAAATTAACGAACAAGGTTGGATTGCTAAGCCTGTAATTATTTGTGATGATGTCTGGGTTGGAGCAAATTCCGTAATATTGCCAGGTATAACTATAGGAAAAGGAGCTGTTGTTGGGGCGGGCTCTGTTGTCACAAAAGATGTACCAGCATATGCAATAGTTATGGGAAATCCAGCAAAAATTAAAAAATATAGAGAATGATAAATGAAAATTCTGCAAATAAGAGATTAATTAAGAATACACTTCTGTTATATTTTCGTATGTTCTTGTCAATGGCAATGTCGCTGTATTTAAGTAGAATAACATTGTCATATTTAGGAATAAATAATTATGGTATTTATAATGTTGTGGGTGGCGTTGTAATGTTGATAACAGTAGTTTCATCTGCATTTACAAGCTCTTCACAAAGATTTTTATCAATATCCTTAGGTAAGGATGATATTAATGGAGTAAATCGATGTTTCCTGACGATACAAAATATACACATTTTGTTGGCTGTTATCTTTTTAATTTTGGCAGAGGCTTGTTCTGTATGGATGATTGAAGATTATTTGACGATACCTAAAGAGAGAATATCTGCTGCTTATGTGGTTTTCCATTTGTCGGTTCTAACGACTCTCTTAACTCTGTTAAATGTTCCTTATCAAGCTTTGCTTATTGCATCAGAAAAGTTTTCTGCATTTGCTTATATTGGTATTATAGAACAGGCTTCTAAGTTAGTAGCTATATTAATCTTGGTTCACTTAAGCGGTGATCATTTGATTCGGTATGCGACACTTCTGTTTGTATTATCTTTGTCTATTCGTTTAGTGTATGCTGTTTACGCTCGTAAGAATTTTAGGCAAATTACTGCTTACAGATTGTTTATTGATAGGGAAAAGTTTAATGAAATTTGGAGGTATGTTTCATGGGCATACTTGGGAAATTTTTCAGGAATTGCTAAAGAACATGGTATAAATATTGTTATTGGTCATTTTTTCGGAGTTGCAATCAATGCAGCAAGAGGAGTTTCTATGCAGGTTTATAATGCGATTTTCCAATTTGGAAATAATTTTGTTGCTGCTTTACATCCGCAAATAACAAAGTGTTATGCCTCGCAAGACTACGATAGAGCAATAAAGTTAGTAGTTAAAGGTACAAAATTTACTTTCTTTTTGATGTATGTTATAGCAGTTCCTATTTTGATTAGGTTAAATCAATTATTGGCTATTTGGCTTAAAGAAGTACCAGAGCATACTCTCATATTTTGTCGGTTGATAATAGCCTTATGTATTGTACGAACGATTCAAGATCCAATAAATACTCTGTATTTGGCAATAGGTAAAATTAAAAAATCACAAATCTTTGCAGCCATTAATACAGTAATTTGCTTACTGTTCTGTGCTTTGCTGTTTTATGTTGGGCTTCCACCTGAATCATCTGTATTCTTGAGCTTATTATTGGAAATTTTTAATATATTAGTAACTTGTCATCTTTTGGCAGAATTAATTAAAATCGATTGGGGAAGTTTCTTTAAAAATGGAGTCGTACCTATTGGAAAAGTTGTTATTATAAGCTTGCCTGCTAATCTCTTCTTTTATTGGATGAGTGGAACGGGAATAGTTTGTACACTATTGATATGTGCTATTGCATTTGTAGTTAATGTTAGCATTGTGTTTTTGTGTGGCTTAGATAAGAATGAAAAAAAATACATAGTTGTTTTATTTAATGAAAAATTGAGGAAATTACAATGAAAATATTATTTTTAATGAGGTTTTGGCCATATTTTGGTGGAGGTGAGACTGTAACTCGTCTTCTCATTAGCGAATTTCTTCGTAGAGGATATGAAATGTATGTCGCTTATTGGTGGGATAGAAGTGAAAATCGTGTCTATTTGGACAAGGATAAAATTTTAAAATTTAAAATGAAGGTCCCTTCTCCATCATCAACAAATGATATACCTTCCTCTTGCTATGAAACTGTTTTTCTTCAATTAGCAGATTTGATTGATAAGCATAATATTGATATTGTAATCAACCAATGGTGGCCTTATGAAATATTCAAAAATAGCTTAAAGATACCATTGATTTCTTGCCATCATTTGAGTGTGATGAAGAAAGAAAGTAATTATGTGAAGAAAGTATATCATCATATCTTTCCACGAAGATTTTATGCAAAGGCTTTTGAGAAATTAAATGGGCTTTATAAAGTTTCGGATGCTTTGGTTTTCTTGGCACATTCATATCAGTGTGAATTTGAAAAATATACGCCAAGCTTTGATAAAGAAAAGAAAACATTCTTTATTCATAATCCTTCAACCTATTCAGGAGATACAACAATGTGTACAGATAAAAAGAAAGAAATTCTTTTTGTTGGACGAATTTATGAGAATCACAAAAAGGTTTCTCGTTTATTATATGTGTGGAAAAATCTATTAGATTTAGGTTACTTAGATTGGAAACTAAAAATCATTGGGGATGGTCCCGACTTAGAAAAGGTTAAACTATTAAGTGGTAGATTAAATCTTTGCAATATAGAGTTCCTGGGCTCAAAAGATCCCTATGAAGATTATTTAACGGCCTCTATATTTGTTCTTACTTCTCAAGTTGAGGGTTGGCCTATGACCATTGTAGAAGCTCAACATTTTGGGGCAGTTCCTGTTGTGATGAATAATTTTTCTGCTTTGAACGAAATGTTATCAAATCATTCTGGAGTAATTGTGGATTCTTCAGATCCGCAAAAAATGGCGTTAGAAATAGCAAAACTAATTGAGGATAAAAAGAAAATGGCGTTATATTCCCAAAATGCAATTCGTCAGTCGAAACTTTATGAAGTTAGTAAAATTTGCGATGATTGGGATGATTTAATCAAAAAAATAATTAGAAAATTCAATGAAAATCATTTATTATAGCAAGCCTTGTTTTGCTGATTGTGATATTCCTTTGATAAAAGAAATGCAGGAAAGAGGGATAGATGTATATTATTATATTCCAATTCCTCGAAATTTTGTAAGTTCTTCCGTAATAGAGTTCCCTAAACCTGTAAGGAAATATGGATTAATATGTGCCAAAGAACTTCCAGAAATGGCATATCTTTCAAAAATGCTAGATTTATCTAAAGTATTCTTTATTTCTGGCTTTAGGAGAACTCCATTATCAATTTTGTCATGGTTACTATGGTTTAAGGTTGCCTTTCATATGTTGAAAAAATGTGCCGATATTTTTCATATAACTTGGCAATTTTCTTTGTGCTTTGAAAAGCTATTCTATTATTTTAAGCCATGCAAGAATGTGGTTATGACAGTGCATGATCCTTTTTCGCATACAGGTAATGATAGTAGCATAGAAGAAAGACGGAGAATAAAAACATTTAGCTATGCTAATGCGTATTTGTTGCTAAACAAAACATTTGTAAATCGTTTTGCTAAGCATTATGGCAAAAATATAAAACAAATATTTGTGAGTAGATTAGGCTCTTACGATGTGCTTGGTTTATTTCCTGATGGTAAGCGAACAGATTTGGATAATTATATTTTATTCTTTGGTACAATAAATAAATACAAAGGAATTGAATATCTATTAGAAGCCATGAGTCTAGTGCATAAAGATTATCCTCGGTTGAAGTTAGTTATAGCTGGTAGTGGTAAGTTTTATTTTGATGTGAGCAAATATACAAGAAATGACTATGTAAAGATAATCCATAAATATCTTACAATGGGCGAATTGTCATGCTTGATAAAAAATGCAAAATTTGTAGTTTGTCCTTATACTGATGGTACCCAAAGTGGCGTGATAAATACATGTTTTACATTATGCAAGCCTATTGTTGCTACTAATGTTGGCGCCTTCTCTGAAAGTGTCATTGATGGAAAAAATGGTTTTCTTGTTTCTCCTAAGGACAGTATAAAATTAGCTGAAAAAATATCAGAATTAGAAAACAATCCTATTCTGATTACCGAAATGGCTTCATATATACGAGAAGAGTGGTTACCAAATCATGGATGGAAAGATATCGTGAACGATTATGTGAAATGTTATAACAATGTTTTGTATGATGAAAAATAACATAATTCTAAAATCATTTGTTTTTATATTCTCCAATATAATCTTATTTCTAGGATTAGATGGATTCCTAAATTTTGCTGGTCTTCAATCGATAAATAAGTGTATATTGCTAGTTCAGTTAAGTCTTCTTGTTCTAGGCATTTATTTTATGTCAAAAAGAATCAGCGCATGGGATTATAGCATTTTGTTTTTTTGTTGTATAATCATCGCAAATAGCTATTTGATGTCTTATGATTCACAGTTAAGGTGGGAAGGTATTAAAGGTCAACTATTGTTCATGTTTGCATTTATATTGGGAGAAAATTTTAAAAACAACGATATTTTATATCGAGGCAGGTATATTTTTGGTATAATAGTTGTCGTCGCATTTTTGTTGTATATCGTTCAACCATCTTGGTATGTCGCATATAGGTTATCTGTAATCTCTGAAAAAAATGTGGCTGAATCTACATTGCTTGAAATGACACGTCTGTCAGGTTTCTGGATTTACCCATATTGGGTTAGTTATGGAAGTGCAATTTATTTCCACTATATAATATGTAAAATGTTGAATAAGGAGATAGTACATAATAACATTTTAATAGCATCTTTAGTGCTCTTGGTATTAATTGTTATATTAACACAGCAGCGAGCTCCTCTTTTTCTCATAGTGCTTTCGATATTTATATATTTTTCGAAATCAATGGCAGAAATAAATGTAAAAAAGCTTTTAAAAATATTGACCTTTGGATGTATGTTAATTGCTATTGTTTATTTTTTCTGCAAAAATTATCTTAGTGCTGAGCGTTTGGATTTTATTCTTGACAAGTTTATGGTTTTTCAATCTGGAAATTCCACTTCTTTTGTTTCAGACAGAGCGAATATTTTTGAGACGTTGTTGAAGAAAAATATTAGCTTTTGGGGAGATGGTATTGGACGTTATGGACATGGTGCCTTTTTTGAAGGTAGTATTTCTGTAACAGATCAGCAGTATATACAATTATTGTATGAAACGGGACTCTTCGGTCTTTTGTATAATGTTCTTATGTTGTTAATTTGTTTAATTTTAGGATTTAAGCATTTCGATAAATGTAAATTTGAAGTAGGTGTTATCTTATTTTATTTACTTGCAATGAGTGGTGCGAATTGTTTGAGTTCTATTCAGTTGCATCCAATAATACTGTGGTATTGTTGTGGTGTGGTTATTTTTAAAACTAAAAGAAAATTGCAAAATGTTGAAAAATAGTAAAAAGCGAGTTATCGCTATTCATTTGCCACAGTTTTATCCATTTAAGGAAAATGACGAATGGTGGGGAAAAGGTTTTACGGAGTGGCGTACAGTGACGAAAGCGAAACCTCGTTATTGGAATCATTATCAACCAGTGCTTCCAGCGGATTTAGGTTTTTATGATTTAAGAATGAAAGAGGCACGCTTAGCCCAGGAGACAATGGCTAAACAATATGGAATTGATGGCTTCTGCTATTATCATTATTGGTTCAATGGTCATTTGATTATGGAAAAGCCTATTGAGGCTAAGCTTAATGATAAAGATGAGAATTTTCCATTCATGCTTTGTTGGGCTAATGAGAATTGGCATAGAAACTGGGATGGTGAGCATAATGTTATGCTTTTGGAGCAACATTATAGTAGAAGTGATGATGAGCAACATTTTAAATATTTGCTTAAGTTCTTTAAGGATCCTCGATATATAAGGATTGATGGTAAACCGGTTTTTGCTATTTATAAGCCTCATTTGATTCCAGATTTGAAAGATATGCTTAATACATTTAGAACCTTAGCCAAAGAGAATGGGATAGAGCTATATATATGTAAGTTTGAGTCTAATGGCTCAAGAGGTAAGCAACTCATGGATTCAGGTTTTGATTCTTCTATTGAATTTCAACCACAGAATACAGAGGGGTATGATAAAATTACAGAATTCTTTTGTAAAGTATATAAAAGATTGTTCCATACAACAAATTGTGGTCTGATATTAAATTATAGAAAGTATGTGAATTTTCAAATCAAGAAACCGACATTTAAGGAATATAAGCGTTTCCCTTGTGTTTGTCCTTGCTGGGATAATTCTCCAAGAAGAGTAAAAAACTATTACTTTAGTTTCAAAAATCCATTGCCTAAATATTTTAAAAAATGGTTTTCTCATGTTTATAGTACATTTATTCCTTATTCTGATGAAGAAAACTTAATCTTTATAAATGCTTGGAATGAGTGGGCTGAAGGTTGTCATTTGGAACCTGATTTGAAATATGGAACAGGGTATTTAGAAGCGATTAAAGATGTACGTAATTATGGAGAAAATAAAGGTTGATTTTGTTTTTGTCATATTACATTATAATACTGTAATTGACACCAAGGAATGCGTAGATTCAATAGCTGAGAATTTTGTCTCAACGTATACCTACCAGATTGTTATAGTTGATAATTGTAGTCCTAATAAATCTGGAAAAGAATTAGTAGAATACTATAGCAACAATGAGTTTGTAAAAGTTTTGATTTCAGAATCAAATTTGGGCTTTGCTGGAGGTAACAACCTTGGGTGCTTATATGCAAGTAAAAAGTATAATTTTAAATTCTTGGTTATGCTTAACAATGATACATTATTAATGGATAAAAAGTTTTGTGATTTAATATTCCGTGAGTATTCTGTATCAAAGTTTGCTGTTTTAGGACCAAAGGTTATTACTCCATCTATGCCTTATGACTCTAATCCAGGACCAAGTGAATTACGAACGATAGCATATTGCAAAGATTATATATTTCGTATGCGCTGTTTGTTGTTGTTGAATATGTTTCATCTAGATTTCTTTTATAAGAAAATGAAACATCTTTTTAGTAAAGATGATACGGGTTCAAATAGAGAGGTAAATGAGAGACGTGAAAATGTACAGTTGCATGGGTGTTTTTGGATTTTTTCTCCTATCTATACTTCTAAGTTTGTTGGAATTAATGATAAAACTTTTTTGTATCGAGAAGAAGAACTTTTGTTTTTAAGATTAAAGCAAAATAATATGAAATCAGTGTTTTTGCCTGAGTTGAAAGTTTTTCATAAAGAGGATAGATCGACAAATACAATCAATAAAACAAGTCATTCTCGTATGCGTTTCTTTTATCTTAATATGTTAAAATCAACAAAGGTTTTACTGCATGAACTAGAAGGGGCTGATTAAAAATATAGGAAGGCTATAATCAGGTCCTTTGTATTGTCCGGAATGTTGTTATAGATTTGTTTAAACTTAAATTAAATATAATGGAGTTAAATATTGCATGTAGCACAGATGATAAGTATTCTGTTTTGTGTATGGTGATGTTATGTTCTTTACTAGAAAATAACAAAAAAAACCATGTGATAGCTCACATACTGGTAAATCATCTAAGTTTGATTAATCAAACCAAGATCTTAAAGTTGTTTTCAAAATATGATAATGCTCAATGCGTATTTCATGAGGTTAATGTTGATTTGTTGAAGAACTGCAAGTATCGTACTAAACTTCATAAATTAAGCAAGGCTGCATATTACAGAGTGCTGTTAGCTTCTATTTTGAAAGATGTTGATAGAGTAATATATTTAGATTGCGATATGGTAGTTCTTTCGGATTTGGTGCCTTTGCTAAATATTGATATGCAAAATTTTGGTATTGCTGCTGTTGAGGATTATGGCTTGCCTTACAACCAAGAGCATTTCGCACAATTAGAGTTTTCTGAGGGCGACAAGTATTTCAATAGTGGTTTCTTGCTTATAAATTTAGCTTATTGGAGACAACATAAAATAGAAAAGGCATTGATTGAGTTTTCAGAAAGTGACAGAAAAGTCTTTTTTCATGATCAAGATGCCTTGAATTTTGTCTTTAGAGGATCGTGGATTAGATTAGAACCCAAATGGAATCATTTTAATATATTCCATATTAGGTTGAAAGATATGTTTAAGGATAAAGCAGAATATCAAGCTTTCTTTCATAAACCATGTGTTATCCATTATTCGGATAAGTACTTCAAGCCATGGTTTAAAACACCTTTGATTCCGTTTAAGAATACATGGTTCAAATATTTAAAGCTAAGTGCTTGGAATGATTTTGAATACAAAACAAATGATAGACCATTTTATACGATTTTCAAAATCCTTTATCTTCATCTGGAAATATTAATGTTTAAGTTTAAGTTTAAGTGCGTATGAGAATTGCTATTAGTGGCTATGTTGGCAATAAGCTAACTGGTATTGGCCGTGTATTAATAGAGGTGCTGAATGAAATGGCACCAATGAATAGAAACGATGAATATATTTTATTCAAGAATTTCGATTTTAATGATTATGATGTGTTGAAAAAGCATTCTAACATTAAAATCGTAAACATAAATGTGTCAAAAAATAGTTCTCTAAAAAATATATTATGGCATCAATGGAACTTCCAAAAGTTGCAGAAAAAGTATCAGTGCGATGTTGCGTATATACCAAATTTCTCTTTGCTTCTTTGGAAAAGAATTCCTACAATTGTCACTATACATGACTTGATTGAGTTTAATGTGCCTAATAAGTTTAGCAAACTAAGAATGATGTATCGTAAAGTGATAGATCCTTTAATGGTAAAAAATAGTACATTCATCACTTCTGTTTCAGAATGTTCGAAACGAGATATTATTAAGTTCTGTAATGCAAATCCTAAGAAGATTCAAGTGATTCCAAATGCTGCAGATAGAACTCGTTTTAAACTTTATGATGAGTTTGTTGTGACTGCCTGCTTGGATAAGTATGGTTTGAAAAATAAGGGTTACTGTTTATTTGTAGGCACAATAGACTATCCTGGCAAAAATATTATGTCAGCCTTAGAAGCTTATGTTTCCTTGAAAAAGAAATATAGAATTCAAGAGAAAATGGTCATTGTTGGTAAAAAGGGATTCAACTCTGAGGTAATTTATGATTTTGTGAACAATTCAGAATATAAAGATGATATTATATTCACGGGGTATCTCTCAGATGAAGATTTGCCTTTAATCTATTCTGGGGCAAAGGTGATGATTTACTTGTCATATTATGAAGGCTTTGGTTTGCCTGTACTAGAAGCTATGTCGTGTGGAATTCCTGTTGTATGTTCTAATACTTCTTGTTTCCCTGAAGTTATAGGTGATATTCCAGTAGGAGTTTCACCAACATCTATTCCTGATATTGAAGAGACAATGTATAGGCTCATTTCCGATAGCGAATATAGCTCTGAAATCGCTAAACAATGCTATAAAAGAGCAGAGCTTTTCTCTTGGAAAAAAGCAGCAAAAATGTACTATGATGTTTTTCATCGGTATTCTAAGTGATAAATAGCATGAAGCTACCAGACAATTTTATACAACAAGGAATAACAGAACAGGATGTTCTTCGTCTCAACAGCAATACTTACCAGCCTGGATTTATGCAAATTCATTTGACCTTTCCTTATTCAGAAAGTTTTGCAGCGTTGACGGATATTCATGACCAAGGTTCGTTTTTGCATGAATATGTACATTACTTACAAAATCTGACAACACCATGGGGGCTATATACGAGTATGCTTATGTATGAAACTATGGTAAATACATTTGCTTATATTCAGGAGACGAGTGAAACTATTAAACTTCCTTTGAGACTGAATTTTGGTGATAAAATACAGCAAAGAATGTCAATCGTATCAAATGGAAATGGAACCAATCCATTTGAAAATGATAATTATCATGGAAGTTTCAAAATTGATAGAACAAAAAGAATTATATGGCATAGGAATTATACTAATATAGGAAATGGGCATTATCCCTATATTGAGCTAGAAGTTCCTTGCATAGATGGAAGCAAAAAGATAAAACTTGGCGCATACATAATAAAAGAAAGTATGGCTGCTATGTGCCAAATGCAATTGGATTTTTCGGCTAAGCATGAAGAATATGATGTTCCCTATAATCTCATCAAGATTTTTGCTGAGCAGCATTTTCCTAAGATTGCAGCTGATGATAAAAAGCTAATATCAATATGCTACATATCCTTGTTTAGTTTAACGCCTGCTCAAACCCTCATAGACCAACTTGATTTTGCCAATCGTAATCCAAAATATTCTGGAATGGAGTTGTTGGAAATGTTTGTGAATGAATCTACTATTTCAATCAACAATAACACAAAGTTATCAGTTGTCGCATTTTTTGACGATATAGCAAATCGGTTTGAAGTAACTTTAGCTAAAAGTTTACGGACTCCTTTAGATTATATACATGAGGCAATATCAAGAGTTCGATTGTCAGGAGGAATAGTACCTTTAGTATCAGCTTTGTATGCTCCAAATTTTGATAAGGATACAGTCCAAACGATTATTGACCATGTCGGAATTCCCTATGTTTATACTGATTTTGGAGAATACTATTATCCAAAGTCAGTAAAGGGCGAGAATAAAGATTCTAATGATATTATTGTTTTAATAGGTATGTCTGCGTTGTATAACTATATAGTTCATCCTAATAGCCTTAAATGTTGTCCTTTAAGGTATATGTGTATGAAGTCTGATTTTGATAAAGACGAATGTTTTGACGCACCATGGGAGGGACATGCATGTCCGATGACAGTTATGGGGGATATGCTTGGTATAAAGCGTGGACAATTAGTGTGGTAATTATTAATTTGAAGTTTAAATATCGAAAATATTATGACAGAAAAGAAATTGAATGGTACAGTCATCGTGACTTACCGCTGCAACGCTCGTTGCTCGATGTGCAATCGTTACAAGGCTCCTTCTAAGCCTGAGGAGGAAATCTCTATTGAGACTATCAAGAAACTTCCTAAGATGTACTTTACCAACATCACGGGTGGTGAGCCTTTTATCCGTACGGACTTGAAGGACATCGTACGTGAGCTTTATAAGAAGAGCGACCGTATCGTGATCTCTACCAATGGCTTCTTTACCGACCGTATCATCGACCTGGCGAAGGAGTTTCCACAGATTGGTATCCGTATCTCTATCGAGGGTTTGGAGAAGACCAACAATGAAATCCGTGGTCTGAACAATGGTTTCAACCGTGGCTATACTACCCTGAAGAAGCTCTGTGAGATGGGATTGAAGGATGTAGGCTTCGGTATGACCGTTCAGGATAAGAATGCTCCAGACCTCGTGCCTCTCTATGAGTTGAGCAACAAGATGGGTATGGAGTTCGCTACCGCATCGCTCCATAACTCTTTCTACTTCGTTGAGGCTAAGAACATCATCCACGATCGTCCGATGGTGGCTAAGAACTTCGAGAACCTGGTGAACGAACTGTTGAAGTCTAACTCTCCAAAGAAGTGGTTCCGTGCTTACTTCAACCATGGACTCATCAACTATATCTATGGTCAGAAGCGTCTCTTGCCTTGCGATATGAGTTTCGATACCTTCTTCATCGACCCATACGGTGATGTGATGCCATGTAATGGTACCAAGGATAAGGAGGTGATGGGTAACCTGAACCGCCAGACTTGGGATGAGCTTTGGAGTTCTCCAGAGGCTGAGCAGGTTCGTAAGAAGGTAAGACATTGTGACAGAAACTGCTGGATGATCGGTTCTGTTTCTCCTGCCATGCACAAGTACATCAAGACTCCTGCCCTGTGGGTGGTTAAGCACAAGCTGAAGAGTCTGCTCGGTATGAAGTATTCTATGTATGAGAACCCTATCTGCTGCGAGTATCGTGATGGTAAGGTGACTAAGGAGCAGCTTGACAAGCTTTCTACCTGCGATATGAATGCAGTGGTGAACAATGGTCTTTCTGCCGATTCAAAGGAGGCTTTGAAGGGCAAGCGTGGCGAGGACATCGTGAACGCTGACGTGGCTAGCCAGGGTTATGAGGCTACCAAGAAGGAAACTGATAGAAATATCGAAATCAAGTAATCACTTGATTCTCTTATGATTGATAAGAAGCCACAGTGCTGAGAGCATCTACATCAAGATGATGCCGAAGTACTGTATGGCTTCTTTGATATAGTTTGAAATCTTATTCATGCCTGCAAAGGTAATACTTTTATTAAAAAAATCTCTAGCTTTTTATGAAAATAGTTGTAACAGGTACTCGTGGTATCCCGAATATCATGGGTGGCGTGGAGACGCATTGTGAGGAATTGTTCCCTAGAATGGTGGAACGTGGTTATGATGTAACGTTGATCCGTCGTTCGAACTATGTGAAGGATGACTTACATGAATGGAAGGGTGTGAAACTGGTAACGATTCCTTCTCCTAAGAAGAAGAGTTTCGAGGCCATCATCCATACTTTCCGTGCCATCAAAGAGGCGAAGAAGTTGGGTGCAGATGTATTGCATATCCATGCCATCGGTCCTGCGCTGCTGGTTCCATACGCCAAACTGCTGGGCATGAAGGTGGTGTTTACACATCATGGTCCTGACTATGACAGGGATAAGTGGGGATTTGCTGCCAAGACTATCCTGAAGATGGGTGAGCGTATGGGCTGCATGTTTGCCGATGATGTTATTGTGATTTCGAACGTCATTAAGAATCTCATTGCCCGTAAATATGGAAGGACGAAGAATGTACACCTTATATATAATGGTGTCTCTGAGCCTGAGATCTGCGACTATCCTGAATATTTCAAGGAACTGGGGATAGAGAAGGGAAAATATATCCTGGGAATGTGCAGATTTGTGCCTGAGAAGAACCTGCATCATCTGGTGGAAGCGTTCGTGAAATGGAAAAAGACGCACACGGATTCCACGGATATAAAGTTAGTGTTAGCTGGCGATACAGACTTCGAAGATGAGTATTCGTTGGGATTGAAGCAGATGGCAAGGGAGAATGGTGTGGTGCTTACTGGCTTTATCAAGGGCAGAAAGCTTCATTCGCTGTTGACGAATTGCCGTTGCTATTGTCTTCCATCTTCGCACGAAGGTTTGCCGATTGCCCTGTTGGAGGCGATGAGCTATGGTGTAAAGGTAGTAGTGAGCGATATTCCCGCAAATCTGGAGGTTGGATTGCCAAAGGATGATTACTTCCATTGTGGCAACGTGGATGAACTTTCGGAAAAGCTCGGAAAGATTATCGAGGCACCATTGCAGCATGCGGATTACGACATGAGCAAGTATGATTGGGACCAGATTGCTGATGAAGTAGGAGGAGTGTATCAAGGGTTGAAGAAATGATATTGCAGGATTTTTATACCATTCTTCAATCAGCCATAGGAAAAACGGTTCAATTATCCCATACGCTTTCTGAAAAGGAATGGAATGAGATCTTTGGATTAGCCAAGAAGCAGGCGCTTGTTGGGATTATGTTTGAAGGTGTTGAGCGTTTGCCGCAAGAGCAATGGCCTCCACGAAATGTAATCTTGCAATGGGCGATGGTGGTAGAAAGTATCAAGCATCGGAATCGACAGACTACTGATGTATGCCTTCGCTTAACCGAGGCGCTTGACAAAGATGGCTTTGAAACTTGTATACTGAAAGGTCAAGCCAATCATATATATTATGATGGTTTGAACTCGGCACATACCCTAGGACAGTTAAGAATCTGTGGTGATGTAGATGCCTGGATTTGGCCAAAGGAAAAGACTAAGCATCCTGTAAAGTCTATTATTGATTATTGTCAAAGCAAGAAAATCCTATTATCCTTATGCCATTTGCATGCAGAGGTGAAACCTGTGAATGGAGTTCCTGTTGAGATTCATTTTCGTCCTTCGTTCTTGAATGCTCCTTGGAGTAATCTATGCTTTCAGAAGTTATTCAAGTCTGCAGTTTTTGAAAATAAGGAAATTGATGAATGTGGAACGATTAAGAAACTGCGAGTTGACTATGACTTAATCTTCCAGATGAACCACATATATAGGCATCTCTTAGATGAAGGTGTTGGTATGCGACAGATTCTTGACTTTTATGTTCTTCTGAAAGCATATCAGAATGAACGGCAAGGTCAATCCGAGATGATTAATGTTGATGTACTGATGAAACATATCAGTGATTGTGGCATGAAACGCTTTGCATCAGCATTGATGTTTGTACTTCAAGAAATATTCGGTCTTGCTGATGAAGAACTCTTGTGTCCTGTTTCGGAAAAACATGGAGTGTTCCTCATGGAAGAGATGATGGCTGCAGGAAACTTCGGACATTACGATGAAAGGATGAAGACTTTAGCTGTAAAGAAAGGAAAGCTCTCGTATCAGCTGCAGAAAGCACTGCGTCGTTTCAAAAGGAATCTCAGATTCTTGACAAGTTATCCAGAAGAGGTGATTTGCGAGCCTTTTGCAAGAATTTATCACTTTATTTGGAGAAAGCTTGCTTTATATAGATTTTAAAAGATATACGGGCGAGCGATTCATTCTCCTTTGAAATTTTGAGACACTTTTGAGAATGGATTTTAGTAGCCCTTTTTGACTATATTCAAATCAATTATAAACATAAAATGGAAGTAATAAAGACAGATATTGAAGGCATGCTCATCATTGAGCCTCGCCTGTTTAGAGATACTCGTGGCTATTTCTTCGAAAGCTTTAGCGAGCGAGAGTTTAAAGAGAAGGTAGAGCAGAATGCAATATCAGAGCCTATTGGGCATATAATGAAACTTGTGGAGTTAATGAAACAAGAGGACGAAAGTTTTCTAAACCTGCACCTTCACAAAAAATGATAGAAAAGAAACTTACTTTCGAGGCAAGCGATGTTACTTATATCATTGTCAAAGAAGAATCTCAGGTGAGATTTATCATTAAAACGATTAATAAGTTGAAGTATCTTGGTGGTTCTAAGATACGCCTTCATCAATATGACAAGGACTTGTTATGCTCAAAGATTATTTCAAGGGAACGAATCAATAAAGATTTCTAGCTTATGGAAGAACAATTTAATAATATTGTAGAGAACACTACTGTCCAATAAAAAAGGGCAATTCGATCTTTGAAACAGTTGAATTATAGTCTTTTATGCAGTATTTTGCAATGAAACGGACTTGATTTTGTAACTTTGCAGCCAAAAAGAATTGGCTACTATGTTTCAAGACAAATATGTTTTCGCTCAACTTACTGCATTTCTGAATAGAACTCAGTTCAACAACTACGTACGCAAGTATGATGGCAACCGATACGTGAAACACTTCACTTGCTGGAATCAGCTTCTTGCAATGATGTTTGGGCAACTGAGCAATCGTGAGAGTTTACGTGACTTGATAGTTGCATTGGAAGCTCATCGAGCTAAGCAATATCATCTGGGGCTTGGACGTAATACTATCGTAAAAGCAACTCTTGCTTATGCCAATCAGACTCGTGATTACAGGATTTTCGAAGACTTTGCATTCTATATGATGAAGGAAGCTTGCAAAAAGCGAGAAACCAACATTTTGAATATACCAGGAAAGAAGTATGCTTTTGATTCGACAACTATTCCGTTGTGTCTTGCAACTTTTCCATGGGCAAAGTTCAGAAGTAAGAAAGGAGGAGTCAAAGCACATGTCTTATATGACGTAGAAGCACAAGTTCCAGCTTTCTATACTGTGACCACAGCATCAAAGCATGATTCTACAGCAATGTCTTCAATTACGTATGAACCAAATAGTTACTACATTTTCGATAGGGCTTATGATACTTTCAAGGAACTTTATAAGATTCATCTTACAGGTTCCTACTATGTAGTCAGAGCCAAAACGAACTTGAAGTACAAAATGGTAAAATGGAAGCGAAGAATGCCAAAGAATGTACTAACTGATGCAGAAGTAAAACTAACAGGATATCTTTCCGAAAAGAAGTATCCTGAATCATTCAGATTCATTCGATACTACGATGAAGAAGATGATCGTGAGTTTACTTTTCTGACGAATGCAAAGCATCTTTCTGCGTTGGATGTCGCGAATCTATATAAAAAAAATGGTTGGTTGAACTATTTTTCAAATGGCTAAAGCAGCATCTTAAGATAAAGAGATTCTGGGGCACAACGAAGAATGCTGTACGCATACAGATTAGTGTTGCCATTATCACTTATTGTCTCGTGGCTATTGTGCACCATGATATGCAATTGAAACGCTCGACATATGAAGTTTTGCAGATTCTAAGCATTTCATTGACGGACAAAACCCGTCTAAGAGATCTATTTGATAAGACTATTTTCAACGATGTCAAAGAACTCGATTATCCCCTTTTTAAGGGACTATTTGATTAATTAATTAACGTGTCCAATTTTTATTGGACACTAATGGTCCTTATTAACGAATACATCTCGTACAAAAATAGTAAAGAACAATATCAAGTTGTCCCATTTAATAAATTTCTGTTTCAAAAGGCCAAGCAAAAGGGGTATTTTTTTACAGCCTCATATCTGGTGAAGGAAATGATTGCAGAAATGGCAGAGAAAGAGAAGACAGAAAAAGCGACTTATGGAAATTGATAATAATAAATTAAAGAATTGCATACACTTTCTATATAGACGCAATATTTGGTTTTGTTGCGGTCTCATTAGTATTGTAGTTGTTTTCTTGGCTTTTTATAATCATGCAAAGATTAAAGAATATAAAAACAAACAAACTAAGTTAGATTCGGTATTAGCAAAGCAAGATTCTATTAAACATGAAATAGATAAAGATAAGGTCTTGAAGCTTCAAAAAATGAATCAGCAGCTTGAAAAACAAACAGTTACTTTGTCTTCTCAATTATCTATATTAGATAAAAATCTGAAAACGCTAATAGAAGTTTTAGATTCTACAATTATTAAAGAAAAATAATGTTTGATTTTACAAATTATACATATAGTGGTATGTTGTCTATTGTTGCTGCTGTATTTGGTATTGCTTATCCTCAGATAAATGCCAGTATAGAAAGAATAGACGACAAATACGGTTCTTCTCTTTTAACTAAAAGGTTAAAAAACGAGAAGGCTTTTGCTACATTCAATGTCTTATTGGTTGTCAATTTGATAATTGCGGTCGTTAATCCTTTTCTGTTAGACCAATCAAAATGTTGTTATATCTACATAGCGATTCAAACTATCGCTACCATTTTTTTGATAGGATGCTTCTTTCACTTGTTTGAGATAATACGCATGTATAATGATGCAGAGACCTTACATGAGAATATATGGAATGATTATAAGAAAGCAGTTGGAAAGTCTGCTGAAAATGCATCCATACATTTTATGGAATGGGTTGATCTGATAAATTATATACTTTGTTCTTCAAATCGAAAGGCTGCCAGAAATGTATATGACAAATGGGTTGAATATATTTCAGAGTTTCATAAGGGACATATAGGCACAAAGGTACGCTATGACAATTATGCCTATGATGGACTTACTAAAATAAATGAGAACTTATGTAAGTTAAATTATGAGCCGATGTCTATCAATAATGGTAATGCTTTTCTGACCGCATTGCTTTATCCTGATGGTTTTATATCAGAGGATACCTACACTATACTTTGGAGTAATCTTCGACTTCAAATATTTTATGGGAAAGACGAATGGGTGATGGATTATTGGGAACAGGCATCTCAAAAATATGATTTGTATATGGATAACGTTTCAACATATACAAGAAATCCACTGACAAACACTAGGTTTACAGAAGAAGAGGTTAAACAACATAATGAGGAGAGAAAGAGATTTTTAGAGTTCCATGTAATGTTCTGTGCGATGCTTCTTCAACAGGGGAAATACTCCTTATTGAAAAGAATCTTAAGTTTTACACAATCTCAACCACAAGTATATCCATTGGTACCTTCAACATTAACGGAATGTTTGGAAATGCTATCATATTTAAATGGAATTTATAAAAACTATCCATTTCTATTGGATAGAAGGTATCCTATGCCTCAATTGAATGGTATTACTGGTGGAAGAATTT
This sequence comes from Segatella copri, assembly GCF_009494835.1. Lineage (GTDB taxonomy): Bacteria > Bacteroidota > Bacteroidia > Bacteroidales > Bacteroidaceae > Prevotella > Prevotella copri_F. The sequence goes on along the minus strand of NZ_VZBE01000026.1, from coordinate 5,979 downwards.
TGGGTGCAGCAAATACATATATAGCACTCCTGACTTATCGACTTTATGCTTTGCCTTATTATCCATTTGGAGTAGGATATGTATTTAGCCTTCCTGCTGCTCCTCAGAATTCAATGGATATTCACAAGGAGAAAGATAACATAGATGCTCTAAAATTCTGCATAAGAAAGATAGAGTCTAAAAAGGAATATCTAAGATGTATTGATATTGTTCATATTACTGAGGCTATTTCAAATATCAATAGAATTTATCATGAAAAAGTAAAATGCTTAGACTGTTATATTGAAGATTATATAAATCGTTTAGATGAAAAAGATAAAGATTTGAGAGTAAATCAAGAATATGATAAAGATATTGTAGAAAATTTGAAAAAAGACATATACAATGAAATTTCTTCTGAACTTGATAAATACCAACTGTTTTATAACAATCAAAAAACAGATAACACAAAAGTATATCGGATAAATGCTTCTGTATGTCAACTTTATCCAAATCAAGCATTTGTTGATAAGCCTTCGGTAAGTTATGTTGATATTGATACAAATATAAGTGATAAAGTAAAATATAAGTTTTCTCATTTCTTTGCAACAACATTTTTGCAACATGCAACGCCACAGCTAAACATTGCCAGTCAAGATTTATTCGAAGCATTTGACAAATTGAAGTTGAATAATGATTATATTATAATTTCCTTTGGTGTATATTGGGATTATCATGTAGGAAGAAATGACGATTTTGTGAAAAAGAATGATAGAATATATTCATACGATAATATAAATATATATAATTACAAATGTGGTAGCAAATATCTTTCTGATTACATCTTCATTTTAGAGAAAAAATATTTGCCATATTTGGAGTTTGTTGAGCCATCAAATGGATGGACAGAAAAATATCATCTGAACAAATTTGGTAATAATCTGAACATTTGGTTAGGGCTTCTAAAAATTGCAGACCATAAGAGTTTGTTAGCTGAAAAAGAATTTGAAAATATTGATGGAGACCCTAATGAACTTTCATTGTTTTCATGCGTTGTCTTAGCCAATATTCATTGGATACCAAGCGCAAAAGTACTGTGTATTAAATATATGCACTTTGGAAGAGATAATGGTAATAATGAAAAAGTGGAGAATATAAAATCATTTAAGTCATATTTTACTGTTCGTTAGTAATACACTCTTGTATCATCAAATAGAGTGGTATACAGCACTAAGATTAAGTATGGAAACATTTTTAGATAAGATATTAAAAGCATTAAAGGCTACTGCTAATAATGAGCAACAAAAGACTTTAGCTGCTTACTTGATAAGTCATAATAATATGAATGTTATTACTAAGTTGCAAGAACTCTATCAATATTGTTTGAATATTGGAGAATTCAAATATGCTGAAGGAATAAAGCAAGAGATTATTAAGCGGCAAGTAGAAATCACGAAAGAACTTACTGAGAGTGCATTTCGAAAAAAATGATAATATGGAAATCAACAACACCCAACACAAATCCTTCCTCTGGCACCTTGACTTCGAGCCATTCACATGGCACACCTTCTATGGAGAGCAATGTCCGCCATTCGTTACTGAAGAGAATAAGGAGGCATGGAAACGCTATCTAAAAAAAGTCATCAAGAAGCATCTGAAGGCTGAGGTGATGAATACACCTGAGTTTAGGGATATTGAACTTCAGATAAGGGAAGAAAAGCTGTTGCGCATCAAATGGGACGAGCAGAGAAAACGATCACTGGAGAAGCAACGGTATCGCGCCAAGATGGAGCGACCGAGAATCAACTATATTCCCAAAGGGCTGAGTGTGGATTATGAGGAGAAATCACTCCTGTAAATTATCAACTACACCAATAATAAACAGAAACAATGAGAGAAGCACCTATAATTTTACCAGTGTTCACAACCAGTGTGCCTTTAGATTTTCCGTCTGAAGGTACGTTTGCGTTCAATAAAAAGACCAACAAGCAGTTGGAGGTGACGGTGAGAATCAACGAGCACCAGTACTTCAACATGAACTTCCTGAACCATGACGGATATATCATGGCATGCTGCAGATGGGCGCATGTGTTGGACTTTGCTGAGAACGGTTATGACCGTTACGAACAGATCATCAAAAAACATTTTCGGAAGAAATATCCTGTTATCAGCAGTCTGTATGGACAGCATACTGATACGGCTGAGGATATCCATATCTCCACCATCGGCTTTGAGGGCAATCCCAAGGAATGGTATATCTCTATGCGCATCTATGGAGAGAAGTTCGATGATCTGCTGCATGGCAATCTGCTGATGAATGTGGTGTTTGCCTCTGCCGTTGGTAATCTCTGTATGGCAAGCGTGGATGTTTTCAAGGAAATCATGAAGAGTGATGCCAAGCAGCCGAAGATATTGCTGAAGGAGTTGACTGGTATTGGCGAGATAGACAAGGACTTTGACTTCGGCAATTATCTGGATGCCAGGAATCCTGAGACTGGCGAGATTATATCGACAGCGAGAGAAGACGGCAAGGCTTCGGGAGTGGAGTTGCCTGAGGAAATAGAAATACCACAGAATATGGAGATGTACCCTGTTAGTACCTATTTCTTTTTCTTCACGAAAACACTGAAAGACAAGGACTTTGTCATATTCATTAATGCCTTGTATTTTGAAATCTATGGCATGATGAGGAAGTTGAAGGAATATGGTTTCTTTACTGATGAAAAGTTGGAAGAACTGGAGAAAACCGTTTCTATCTTGGGTGATAAGGTAATAGCAGGAGAAGATGCCGGTACTGAGCGACTGCGGATTACAACAACTGTATATTCGATAACGTCGAAGATGCGTACACCATTGTTGGAAGAGAAATACCATGTCAAGGAGACTGAAGAAGGTAAGTTTGCCTTGGAACTGGATGGATATATCAAGAAACTGATATGGAGAAAATGGGATACCACCTATCTGGAAGAGCGGATGAAGCAAGAGGATGAGGTCACGGCAAAAGTAGAAGCAGACCAAGCCCTTGTCAAGAAGAAGAGTGCTGAATGGAAAGCCATCATGGAGGGAATGTCGTTCAATGCCTTTCTGTTGTTCCACAACAAGATGAATGAACTGATGAAGACCAAGAAGGCAACACTCGTCAAGTATGGTTTCCTGGCATCGGAGATGCTGGATAACCATAAGCGCTATTGGGCAAGTTCCTACTATTGGCACAACAAGGAATATGATGAACAGGAATATATGAGGTACAGAAAACAGACTGAAATCATCGTAACCATCTTTTATGAAGGTATTCTGAGAGGAACACAGTATGGCAATCATCCGAGAACGAAATATGCCTTGAAGATTCATAGCATCATCGAGGAATTGATGAATAAAGACTGGAGTAAAGTCAACGAGACACTTAAATAATGAAGGAAATGATAAAGGAGAAGAAACTTGAGGGCGAGGAGAAGGCACTGTTTAGGAAGGGCTATGCCGAGCCGCTATGGGAGGACTTCAAGCTATGTGGTGTAGCGCATAGATTCTACGTCTGAGGATAAGTATTATACTCTTCTTTTCATGGATAGACATGCATAAAATAAAGAAAAACGATTATTTTTATGTTATTTTTGAGCAAAATTGATAAAATACGGTAAAAAATAGCTGACTTTACAAGAATTTGATTACTTTTGCACAAAGAATATAAATATTAGCAGATTATGGAAAAGAAAGATATGTGTTTATCGTATGTGGCAGTATGGAGTCAACCGATGACGATTATGCCACAGATGGATGCAAAGTTTTGCAGAGAACTGTTTGGTATGCCTTACGAAACTGTCAATGGCTTAATGCCTGATGGTTATACTATTGCTGTAAATAATAAACCATATCCATTGGTAGTGATTAATCCAGCTAAGTTGATAGTTAAGGCTCAAAATATTGATAGTCTCGTGAAGTATGTGGAAGCAGTAAAGGCTGAAATAGAGAAGGTGGAGATTCCTAATTTTAATATGTCTTTGTCTGCTTATGGCATTAATTTTGAAAAGGAAATCCTAGGACTAGGTGAGAATGCTGAAGTCTGGATGTGGAATCGTTTCATAAAAAATAATGTTCACCCTGATAGTAATTTTCATCTTTGTGGCAAGTTGACTTTACGAATTGGGGTAGACGAAAATCAGGTGGCGAATATTGATGTCGAGCCTAGAATGGGGGTGGATGATGGTATATTTGTCAACATAAACCATCATCATAACCAAAATATGGATTCGATACCAAATGCAGCGCAACTTAGGGGAATGATAGAAGCTTCTATTTCTAGAATAGAAGCACAAGTTGTCAATAAATTGTTTAATGAATAATTGTTTAGAATTATGGATAAAACAACAATGACAAAAAGTAGTCAAAGCTTTTATGCATTTATGGCTATGACAATGACTGCGTTGAGCGTAAATGCCAATGCCTGTGAATTGAACTCTGATTTTACTGCCAATGCATGTTCTTTCGCTTACACTAGTTCTGCTAGTGATGAACCTATATTGCAGGATAAGATCTATCTTTTCCCTAAAAAAAAGAATCTCAGGGAGAGATATAAGAGATTGTCTCAGTCTAAGTGGTTTAAAAAAACGTACAATGGTAAAACTTTAGGTGAAATAATAACAGTGGAAGAATGAGCATCTGGATTTCTGAATTTAATGGGGATTTTACCCAAGGAACCATCGTAGATGGTGTTGATTGGGGCCTTGGTGATGACAATCCCTTAGGTATTGTCATCACCAAGGCTTGTGACTTGGAACATGACCATAGCGGATTCTTGATGGTGGCAGCACTTGAGCCAGCTGCCGAGGTTCTTGGAGCGTCGAAGGAATTCCAAAGTCTTGTGAAAGATTCAACGGATGGTCTACTAAAAAGGAGACAATGGGATGCTTTGACTAGATTCTTAAAAGATTATATTCACAATAAGAATATCTGTAGGCATTTCTTTTTTGATCCTCGGCCTGTTTTAGATATGGATTGTGTCGTTGTTGATTTTCAGCATATCAGGTCGTTGGATTTGGAACAGCTGAAATCATTAGAACCAATAGGTCAAATGAAACATCCTTTTATCGAACAGATGATGATGCGTTTTACGAGTTATGTCGCACGTATTCCTGTTGATAGACCTGATGATGAGGAAGAACAGAAGTATATCAAAGAACTTGCTGGGATTTATACCTTAAAAAGGTAGTAGCATTTTCTATCCCAAGGAAAACACAACAAGAAAAGATATATATTTATGTGCAAGATAGGTTAACAAATGTCTAGTAAAGGCATTTGTTAACCCTTTATGATTTCTTTCATCAAGATGCATTCCTTTATGCAGAGCAATCATATTTCTGAAGATGAACACTTAGAGTCAAGGATGATGTATCTTGATCTGTTGGGATATATAAGATAAAAAAACAATTTGGAAAACACAAAAGGATAAGATTTTAAATTTTAATTATATACTTTAAGATTGGTAGGGCTTTTGATGAAGCTCTGCCTATCTTTATGACTTTTCTTTTTATTTTTTAAAAGATACCATATTACTTTTTAACATACTGATAGGTGTCACTGCTTGGAATATAGCAGGGACGCTATATTCATTATATGCTTTTATATGAAGAATATTAAGCTTTTTGATTACCAAGAGGATATGAAAGAACGGATTGAGAAGGCGTTGCGCCTTCATCGGTCCGTGATGGCACAAATGCCAACTGGTACGGGAAAAACGGTTCTACTCGCTTCGGTCGTAGAATCGTTTTTGAGGGAACATTCCAATTGCCATGTTTGGATTGTTGCCCATAGAAGGGAGCTGGTTTCTCAGATTCGAGAAACGATTCAAAGAGTTTTTTCGAAACCCCACCCGTCCTCCCTTACCATAAAAGAGGATTTTTCGAACCACCCTGTCAATTCTTCGAAAATCACCCCGTCCCTCTTTACCCTTAAAGAGGGCTCCACCTCTCACCCCGACCCTCTCACCCTCAGGGGAGAGGGAGG
>NZ_VZBE01000027.1:0-2348 GCF_009494835.1 Segatella copri | reverse complement strand
TGGATGCACTATACCCTTTGCCAATCAAGAACAACTTATAAGATTTGCCAAATTCCTCAGTCAAATCTTCAAATGCAATGTCATTCATTCCTCGTAACCCGATGAACTCTCGCAAGTTGAGCTGCGATGTCTTAGATTGGCGATAAGAAGATGTTGAGTTAATACGGATGGAGCGCAGCCTGAGGCGTTCACGCTCCTCCTCGCCAGTGGCAAGCAATGTCATCGGGATAGTATTTGCATCAACAATAACATTCTTCAGAATCTCGGCGGTAACGATGCCCTTTTCCTTTGTTGCCTGCTCGTAGGCTTCGTCAATTCTTAGTCTGAACGCTTGCAGTTGTCCGTTCACTCTTGCATTCTTGGCTTCACCTTTTTTCGTGTCCCATTCTTCGGGAGCACAGTAAAGACCTGTTGCTATGGCTGACACTTTGCCGTCAATCGTGATACGGCAAAATATAGATGTGGTTCCGTCTGCCTTTACTCTGCCACGGTTGATATAATAAAACTGCTTGTATGTACTTCTCATTGTTATGTTCCTTTCTTATTTTGTGAAAATATTACAGGACAAACTTGAAGTCTTTGTTGGCTTCGATGAACTTGTCCATATCCTCAAATAGTTTTTTCGGGGTGACACGTGCATAGATTTGCGTGGTCTGAATGTTGCTGTGACCAAGCATTTTGCTGATAGTCTCTATCGGAACACCTTCTTCGAGCGTAACGAGCGATGCGAAACTGTGCCGTCCAACATGATAGACCAAATCCATACTTATGCCAGATAATACTCGGAGACTTTTCATATTACCTCTCAGCACTCGAAATTCCTGTGGCGGTAAAAGAGTAGGTCTTGTCGGGTCTTTGTATTTCTCCAACATGGCAAGCGCCTCTGGCAGTAACTTCACACGTGCAAGCATCTTGTTCTTCTTTCTATGGTATTTCAGCCAAAGGCTGCCCTCCTCATCACGAAAGAGGTTTTCTTCCGTGATGGAAACCGTATCGGCATAAGCCGTGCCTGTATAGCAGGCGAAAAGAAAAAGGTCACGGGTCAAAGCCAACGATTTTCTTCGCTCTGATATTTCGAGGTCACGAATTTTTAGGAAGTCCTCACGTGTCAATGCCTTTGGTGGATTCTCTTTCTTTTGAGGTAGCTTGAAGTGCATGAAATGATAACGCTCGGAGTGTCCTGCCTTGAAAGCTATTCGGCAGGTCTTCTTCAATATGGCGAGATAGTGGCGGACTGTATCAAGTGCAAGACCTCTCTCGTCCAAGCAAAAGTCCATGTACTCACGGATAAACTGCTCGTCAAGCTCACCGAATGCCACATCGTCAGTTCCATAACGCTTCTTGACGAACAATCCCAATGTCAGGCGAGTGTACTGGTAGTTTGGGAGCGTGCCTTTCTTGTAGTCGATGCCGATTCTTGACTCAATGTCCGCAATGATGGCGTCAAGCTGCTTCAACAAGGTCATCTGAGTGTCTGCACTACATTGAAACAGATCCTTTATCGACTTTGCGTCAAAATCCGTCTTGCGCTCCACAAGTGACTCGTAGGCTGAGTTTATAGCCAGCAACAGCTTGTCAATCTTGGCGTTCACTTCCACAGCCTCCTTGCTCTTGCCGTCAAGTCTGCTCTCACGTGGATTCCATAACTTTGGCGTACATGACAACTTGCAACCGAACTGCGCCATTGTTCGGTTGAGGGTGATGCGTCCCATGATGGGAGCCTTACCGTTCTTGTCCAATCCGCTCTTTTTGAGGTAGAGCAGCACCTTGAATTTTTCAACTTTCATCTGCTTACTTTTTTAGTTTGCAAAAATAATCAATCAGTAAGCATTCTCCGTCATTGAAAGTTGTGCAGAACAGTGCAACAAACACTGGTGACAAACTATTTGTTTTTCACCTCGTTAGCAGTGTTGGTTTCGGTAACTGACCGCTAACGGTTTGGTAACTGAAATAACTCAATATCCTGCTCGGCTTTGCTTTGTAGCCAATTGGCAGAATTATGAAATATTGCTCATTCTCAACCACTTGCAGTTCATTCCTCTCATATTCACTTTCCGTTGCTTTTGTTTAAATTGTGCACGTTGCCCGCCATTCGTTCGCAACCTCGGTTTGCCTCTCCAACGGAGTTCCAATAGAAACAGTGAGTTCAATGCTTGGTCACAAGGACATAAAGACAACCCAGGTGTATGCCAAAATTACCAAGGAAAAATTGAGCAAAGACGTGGAAAAGTTGTCTCAGCAGATTAATAACATTGAGGAATTCACGTTTGGAAATGTTTGCAACGATAATACCAACACTATAAATGGCAGAGTATGAAACGACAAGTGATAACAATACAAGAAGATAT
>NZ_VZBE01000051.1:0-2465 GCF_009494835.1 Segatella copri | reverse complement strand
AGACGATTTGCAAGCTGGTACCTATTGCCCGCATCGGAAATGTGAGGATGCAGGCGAATGCCTATCAACTGGGCAAGGTGGAAGTAAAGGGCAAGCTGCGTATCGACCACGGCGACCATGCCTCTTATACATTCTCTGACGAACAGATCAGGAACTCACGCCATTCACAGGATCTCCTGGGAACACTCCCGGGAATCTATACCGATCCGATGACCGGCAAGACATCCAGTATGACCGGCAAATCCATCAAGATTCTCATCAACAACGTGCCGATGACGAGCGAGAACGACTTGAAGGCTATTGCCGCCAACAAAATAAAGAAGGTGGAATACTACGAAGATCCTCCTATCAGATACGGCGATGTGGGCATCTTGATGAATATCATTACCAAGCCGCTTGATACGGGTTATACTACCGGTTTTGATGTGTCCAGTGCCTTGACCACAGGGTTTAGCGATGACAATGTGTATTTCAAGTACAACAAGGGCAATCATCAGTTTTCCTTCGATTACAGCATCAACGTGAGAAACTATCGTGACTGGATAGAAGACAACCAGTATTCCTTTACGCTTGACGACCAACAGGCTGTCTATGATTACCATCTGCACAAGCGTTTTGGCTATACCGACAACAAGTTCAACCTGAAGTATGCTTACAGCAAGCCAGATGACGTAACCTTCCAGGTCACCTTTTCGCCAGAATTGTCACATAAGTTCAACCGGGGAAATAGCGAGGTTGCAACGCAAGGAAACGAGGCTTGGAAGGATGGATTCGGAAACACAAAGGATATTGTAGATTACGTGAAGCCAGCAGTAGATCTCTATCTCAGCAAGCAGTTTGCCCATAAGCAGACACTCGATGTGGACGTGCTCGGCTCTTACTTCAACACCAGGCAGCAAATGCTCAACCGGCAATGGACTTCCGACAAGGATAGCATCTTGACCGATGATGACATGCACTCCAGAAGCCACATCTATTCCCTGATAGGAGAAGCAGATTATACCAAAGAATGGGAGCAGGGAGAGCTGTCGGCAGGAGTTTATACCTGGAATAAGTGGAGCGACTATAATGTGCGCAATATCCTTTCCGGCTATGAGCCATCCAAGTATTCTTCATGCATCAAGATCAATACGGTTTATGCCCAATACCAGAACCATATCGGCAAGTTTACCTATCGCATAGGCGTAAAGAGCACGTGGAGAACCCAGAGCTATCAGGATCTCACCTATAACAACAACTATATTCATCCGTTGCTGTATTTATCTTATAAGCTGAAGAACGGTTCGTTGCAGCTGCTATCGTCCAGCGGCACCAATTATCCCGCCATCTCAACATTGAGCGAGAACATGACGATTGTCATCCCCTGCCTGATGAAGCAGGGCAACCCGAATGTAAAGGCTACGATGGAATGGGGACCGATATTCAGATACACCTATAATGATGCGATGCTCTACCTGCAAGTAGCACTTTATGGAATCTATAATGACAAGGTAATTACACCTTATTATTATTGGACCACGGTGAACGACAGGCGCAGCATAGTTTCTACCTATGAAAACGGCAGTTTCTATTGGCGTTATGGCACAGGCTATTATCTTCAGTTCAAGCCGTTCAAGAACGAGGTTTTTAAACTGATGGTGGGTGGAGGTTTTGAACGGGAGGTAATCAGCAATTCCTATGGTCGCCATTGCTACTGGTGGAGTCCTTTCAAATATGGCATCAACTTCCGGAAGGGAAACTGGGGAGCATCTTACCAGGGAAATATTCCTTCGAAGATGGCTGTCTTGGACTATCGCAAGGCGGATGAGCCTAAGAGTGAATTCTCTGCTTTTTATCAGAAGGGAGCCTGGCGTTTCTCGCTCTATGGCATGTGGATGTTTGCTCCTGCCAAGCACGAGAGCCAGTCGTTTGACAATCCGATTATGAACCAGACGGAACAGCACATCATCAAGGATAATCGCCGCATGCTGATGCTGGGTGTCAGCTACAACTTCTTCTCCGGAAAGAAGAAGAACATCCGGAAGAACATCAACAACTACGATGCTGATGCTGGCGCATTCAAGTAATTTCTGTATTACATTTTATCGTCTATAGACGATGAAAACGGCGACTTGTAGTTATAAAAAATAACCTGCTAAGGGTTAGGAAAATGAAAATTCGATTGTAATATAGGCAAAAGAAAAGAAATAAAGTAATGCAAATAAACAAAGAAACGATAGAACAGCTCTTCCGGCAGCATTATCTGAGGATGTACCAATTGGCCAGAGTACTTCTGAAGGATGATGCAGCCAGCAAGGATGTGGTGAGCGAAGTCTTTGCCGATGTGCTCGACGGAAAGACTCAACTGGGTCTTGATAACGAGACAATAGCCAGCGATTCGCCCCTGCCTTCCGCCAACGCCGGGAGCTATCTTCTGGTGTGTGTGCGCCATAAATGCCTCAACCTGTTGAGCCGACAGAAGATGA
>NZ_VZBE01000028.1:0-2722 GCF_009494835.1 Segatella copri | reverse complement strand
AGTTGGATGAAGAGACAAATGTTTCATCAGGTGAGTTGTAACATCCTCAATACATGAGCCACCACAAAGATATACGCACATCAGAGAGCGTAGAATCTCGCTATATTGATAACCAAACATAGTGCATCTCAATCCCAAGGTGGAATCTATGGTTTGAGCTAAAAGAGCATCAAATTGCTCCATAATCGAAAAAAATCCCCCAAAAGGAGTGAGTTTCTCAGATTTAATTTGTATCTTTGCCATGTCATATTAGAGTTTTGCTTGTCTTCTTTTCGCAACACTAAGGTAAGTGAAAATTCTGACATGGCAAAATCCTGGGTAACTTTTTGTTGCTCAGGCACTTATAAATAATGTTAAACTATAGTGTTGCGGAATTAAGGAACATGAAAAAAAACAGAAAAAAGCAAATCGTAGTTTTGTGTATAGCTTTAGTTTGCATCTTCATCTTGGTGTTCTCATTGTCCCATAAATCAGCTACAAAAGGTAGCGCGAATCCTCCATTAACAGATGTTTTGACTGATAGCATTTCTCAGATTGTCTCGGCTTGTCCTGGTGAAATTGGTGTGGCGGTTATTATTAATAACACAGATACGGTTAGTGTTAATAATAAAAGCATTTATCCTATGATGAGTGTATTTAAGGTTCATCAGGCATTAGCTCTTTGCAATGATTTTGACAAAAAAGGCCTTTCCCTTGATACCTTGGTAAAGATAAATAGGGAAAAACTTGATCCAAAGACATGGAGCCCTATGATGAAAGATTATTCAGCACCAGTTATATCGTTGACAGTAAGAGATCTGTTGCGCTATACTCTTTCCCAGAGCGACAATAATGCAAGCAATATCATGTTTAAGAATATGCTCAATACTGCACAAACAGACAGTTTTATAGCGAAACTCATACCACATTCGAGTTTTCAGATAGCTTATACAGAAGAGGAAATGTCCGCTGACCATGACAAAGCTTACTCTAATTACACATCTCCTCTTGGTGCTGCAATGTTGATGAATCGTTTGTTTACAGAAAGTCTTATCAGTAATGAGAAACAAGATTTCATTAAGAATGCATTGAAAGAATGTAAAACAGGTATAGATAGGATAGTAGCTCCACTTCTTGATAAAGAAGGGGTTGTAATAGCACATAAGACAGGTTCTGGTAATGTCAATGAAAATGGTATTCTTGCAGCTCAGAATGATGTAGCCTATATATGTCTGCCTAATAAGGTCTGCTATACCTTAGCTGTATTTGTTAAGGATTTCAAGGGAAATGAATCACAAGCGTCACAATTTGTTGCGCATATATCAGCGGTAGTATATTCTTTATTAATCAATACTGCGTTAAATTAATATTTAATCGTCTGTAAATCAATAACTTATATTAAGAAGTGCTTATGAAAACTTAACTGTAAAAAGTTGGTCAAGTCGCTGATTTTCAGTAACTTTGTAGATCACGACAAATACAATATTACATGAATACAGGACTTGACCAATATATGGATATCTTTAAAGATGCAGTTGAAGATTCAGCTGCAAAGATAACAAAAAGTTTCGAGAAAATACTCATCGAGGTGATAATTTTGTTCATGGTAATACCAAGAAAGATAAATTTCACCCAAATGGGGAGGTATGGCTTGCATGTTGAGCAAACCTATCGCAACGCATTCGGCTTGAAAAAGTCGAAGTGCATTGATTGGCTCAAACTTAATGTCTCACTTGCCAAGCGCTTCTTGGGTAAACAGGGAAGATGGGCTATTGCCATTGATCCCAGCTACATCAGTAAAGCTGGCAAGAAAACACCACATATCGGTCGTTTTTGGTCAGGATGTGCTCAGTCTGTTAAACATGGTCTCGAAATCATGGGTATTGGACTCATTGATATTGATACCAAAGACTGCATGATGTTAAGAGCCCACCAGTCGCTAAATAATAAAGAACTGAGTCTTAGAAACAAGACTATGGTAGATTTCTATATCAGCGTCATTAAGCGTTACCGCAAGGAACTTCTTAAACTCTCAACCCTCATAGTTGCAGATGCTTACTTCTCTACAAGTACATTTGTTAATGGGATAAAGAAAGAAGGTTTCTCTTTGATAAGCCGCTTTCGTGACAATGCTTGTCTCTTTTATGTCTATACTGGTCCACGTACTGGAAAACGTGATCGCCCCAAGACCAAGGATGGCAAGATTGATATGAAGAATCTTGACCTCACTCGAATGGAGAAGATGGAGATGAAAGATATAGAAGGAACAGCTTATACTTTGATTGCCTATTCCAAGGCACTCAAGTGTAAAGTTAGACTTGTCATCTGGCAGATGCCGAATGGCAAGAAGAAACTATTCTTCTCTACAGACACCTCACTTTCGGGTGAAGAGGTACTTCTTTATTATAGAACCAGGTTTCAGATCGAATTTTGCTTTCGTGACGCCAAAGGCTATACTGGTCTTATGGACTGCCAGGCTCGCGATAAGTGGAAACTCGATTTTGCTTTCAATGCTTCGTTCACATCACTAAATGTTGCCAAGGTAACTATGAAGGAGATGGGAATGGAATATTCTATGTCTTCATTCAAGTCACTGATGACCAACATTTATCTGGTGAAACGAATTTTTAAAGCAAGCGGGTACACCCCGAACCGAACTTTAATTAGCAAGATTTTCAAAGATCTCTCGTGCTTACAGCGTATAGCTGCTTAGCACATTATTGAATTATTAACGAACTATTGT
>NZ_VZBE01000070.1:0-2754 GCF_009494835.1 Segatella copri | reverse complement strand
CTTTTACCTTTGCACCCAGGAATCAAGTTAGGATATTTGGTTAATGGGTGTTAAGGTGAACTATCTTTCTTTCAAGGTATGCCCTTTCTCATGTCATAGTCCTTATATAATCCAGCCAACTTTCTTGATTCCATTTAACTATTAAATGTCAAAATTATGGATAAAGAACTTTACATAGGCGTGGATGTCTCAAAGCAGACTCTCGACCTTGCTTATTATGACGGAGAAAGCATTGATTGGAAGAAAGCCCATATAAAGGTGAGCAACAACAATGCAGGTTTCAAGAAAATTGGTTCATGGGTGGCAAAGGTAAGCAAGGGGGTTGATATAGTCTTGTTCTGTATGGAATATACAGGACTTTACACCCAAAACTTTAGACTGTGGTTGGAAGAGAAACATTATATTTATAGGATGGTGGAACCTCGCAAGATGCATCGCTTTGAGCCAGACTTGGATGATGGACTGCGTTCGCTCGACCGCATCAAGACTGACGAGCTTGATTCTTTCCGCATAGCCATTTACTGTGAGCAGAACCACAGAAAGATTCTTCGCAACCCATCAAAACTTCCTCCTCCTGTATATTTTAAGTTGAAGAGGCTTTTGGCGGAACGCAAGCAGACAGTCAAGCAGTCAGTCCTTTACAAGCAGCAGCTTCATGATATATGTGCGTATGACACAGATTTGTCTGTGGAACGTAAGAATGGGCAACTTAAAACGCTCAATGATGCACTTAAAGGCATAGACAATGAAATTGACATGTACATAAAAGAAGATGCGGACATCAGCAAGAACTTTTCCCTGCTGACATCAATACCTGGTATTGGGCGTGTTGTCGCACTTGAAACCATTGTCTTGACCGAAAACTTCATGGCAATAGATAACCCACGTAAATACGCTTGCTATATTGGTGTCGCTCCTTTCAAGAAAGAATCTGGTACATCTGTGAGAAAAGGCTCGTCAGTCTCTAAGAAAGGTTTTAAACAGGCAAAGGCAGATTTGTCCATTGCCTGTTTGGTTTGCATGCAGCACATTCCGAACATCAGAGATTACTGGGAACGCAAGAGAAAGGAGAAATGCAGTGGAATAGTGTTTAATGCAATCAAGTTTAAGATGATACTCCGTATGTTTGCCGTTATAAAACGAGGTACTCCGTATGTGGAGACGGACAATTATCGAAATGGGAAAAACAAGCAACCAGGAGTGAACTAACAGTGTTTTAAGACCATCACTATACCATGATAGAGTCTCTTGGTTGCTTTTGGCACTACCTTTGCGAGGAATCCTCAAAAGGAAGGAACTCCAGACAGAGGTAGTGAACTTTTTAATCTTAGGCAAAGCCCTTTCCCTTGATATAGTCTCCTCTGCCCGAAATGTCAGACTCAGTGCCTTTTAGGGAATTAGCTGTCCGTCCCAGCTTTTAAAAGATTTGGCTTATCCTGACATAGAGAGTTCCTTTCGTAAAGCGGTGCAAAGATATGAAAAATAAATCATTTGTAGGCATTGACATCTCTAAAAATGTCATAGATGTATCTATATTTCGTGAGGACACCAACATCAAAATGTTCCCTCATGAGGTGTTCAACAACACTCGCAAGGGATTTGGCGATATGTGCTCATGGCTCAAAAAGAGCCGTGTGGTACTTTCCCAAGCCCTGTTTGGCATGGAATTTACAGGTTGCTACTCCTTGGACTTGGAAAAATTCCTCACGTCCAAGAATTACTCTTTCTGTATGCTTAGTACACGTATAGTAAAACATCATCCTATGGGGACAATAGATAAGCGAGACAAGAATGACTCTGCAAAGATAGCTGACTTCCTCTATCGTTATGATGGCACGGAATGTGCCAAGCCATACAAGTTGCCAAGCAAGGCTATGCAACAATTGAAGCAACTTGTCAATGAGCGTAAGTTCCTTGTGGAGCAACGGACAAACTTTATGAACCGAATGCAGATGTTTGAAACGAAAGAGGATTCTGCCATGTATGAGAGCTACATTAAAAAGCTCAATCATGACATTGAGAAGATAGATCAGGAAGAGTGTGAATTAATGTCCAAGGAGGAAGATGTCTTTGACACTTTTCAGAATCTGTTGACGATACCAGGAATTGGTTTTGTCAATGCAACAAACATAATTGCCATCACACGAAACTTTACCGCTTTTGACACAGCTCGGCAATATGCGAGATATGTTGGCGTAGCTCCATGCAGTCACACTTCTGGTACCAGTGTGAAATGGCGTGCCCGACCTTCCGCACACTGTAACGGTCAAGTGAAAGCTGACCTGTCTATGGCGGCATTGAGAGCTGTTGAGTACGATGTGGAAATGCAAATGTTTTATAATCGAAAGTTAGAAGGCAGAAAAGATTCTGATACTAAGCGTAAGGCATTGAATGCCGTCAAGTTTAAGCTCATTCGCAGAATGTTTGCCATAGGCAAACAAAAGAGAAAATGGGAAGTGTTGAACACCTCTGACGACGGAAAGAACTTACATATTGAAAAGTCCAAAGCAAGTGAACTATGACAATGTACCATTGTCTCTTATAGTCTTGTGAGGACAGATACGGATAACTAATTAGGAATCGAGCAAAAAGCTATTAAAAGAAAGAGTTCCGTATCGTTTTTTGTAACAGAAAAGTCAAAAAATGTCTTCTTCTGCTACAGGGGTAGGTATGCCTATATGCTTTCTGGGGGCTATTTTGCTTATTTTAACACAAAAAAGCTCTCAAAAATTTGGTGATGTCTTAGGAATCATG
>NZ_VZBE01000048.1:0-2760 GCF_009494835.1 Segatella copri | reverse complement strand
AATGTCACTCTTATACCTTTGCACCTGGAAACAAGTTTAAACGAATTGGTTAACGGGTGTTAAGGTGAACTGTATGTCACTCTAGAATATCACTATTTTTTGATTCAGTCCTTCGCCAAGCCAAATGTTTTCTTGTTTCCATTTAATGCTAAAATGTCAATAATATGGATAAGGAACTTTACTTTGGCGTAGATGTCTCCAAGAAGACTCTCGACCTTGCTTATTATGATGGTGAAACCATCGACTGGAAGAATGCTCATATTAAGGTGAGCAATGATGATGCTGGGTTCAAAAAGATTGGCTCCTGGGTCGCAAAGGTAGGAAAAGACTTCGATACCTTTTTGTTCTGTATGGAATATACTGGACTCTATAACCAAAACTTCAGATTATGGCTGGAATCCAAAGAATATATCTATGGTATGGTGGAACCTCGCAAAATGCATCGCTTCGAGCCAGACTTGGATGATGACCAGCGCTCTCTAGACCGTATCAAGACTGATGAACTGGATGCTTTCAGAATAGCAATCTATTGTGAGCAGAACCACAAGAAGATTCTTCGCAATCCCTCCAAACTTCCTTCACCTGTCTATTTCAAGTTGAAGAGATTGCTGGCAGAGCGTAAGCAGAACACCAAGCAGTCAACTCTCTATAAGCAGCAGCTTCATGATATCTGCGCATACGATACAGACTTATCCGTTGAACGCAAGAAACTCCTGCTGAAGAACATGCAGGAAAACCAGAAAGCAATAGACAAAGAGATTGACAGCTACATGAATGAAGATACAAGCATCAGAAAGAATTACAATCTGCTGACCTCCATTCCTGGCATTGGTCGCATCATAGCGTTGGAAACCATTGTATTGACGGAAAATTTCACTGCAATCAGCAATCCTCGCAAATATGCCTGTTACATAGGAATAGCCCCTTTTAAAAAGGAATCTGGTACCTCAGTAAGAAAGAAAACGGGGGTTTCCAAGAAAGGCTTTTCTGAAGCCAAGGCAGACTTATCCATAGCTGTCCTTTCCGCCATAAGGAACAATCCTTCAATAAGAGACTATTGGATACGCAAGAGAAAGGAAAAATGCGGTGGCATCGTGCTCAATGCCGTCAAGTTCAAGCTGGTCCTTCGTATGTTTGCCGTGATAAAGCGTGGAACACCATATGTGGAGACAGATGCATATAAGAACTAAAATGCAGCAAAAGTGAACTATCGCACTTCTTAGAGCATAACTATTTCCCGACTAAGTCTTTTGTCTGCGTTTTTTTCACTACCTTTGCCGGAGCATCTGAAATGGAAGGAACTCCGGACGGGGGTAGTGAACTATTTTGTCTTAGACAAAGACCTTTCCCTGATCTAGTCTCCCCAGCCTGAAATGCCAGGTCAAGTGCCGTTTAGGGAATTAGCCGTGGAAGCTTTTAAAAGATGTGGCTTACCCTGACATAGAGAGCTCCTTCCTGCAAAATGCGGTACAAAGGTATGAAAAATAAATCATTTATCGGCATCGACATCTCAAAAAATGTCATTGACGTATCAATTTTCTGTGAAGAAACCCCAATTAAGGACTTTTCTCACGATGTATTCAACAATTCCCGCAAGGGATTTGGCGAAATGTGCACATGGCTCAAGAAGAATCATGTGGTTCTCTCGAACTGTCTCTTCGGAATGGAGTTCACCGGCAGCTATTCCATGGAGCTGGAGAAGTTTCTTAATACCAGGAACTATCAGTTCTGCATGCTCTCCACCCATGTGGTAAAGCATTATCCCATGGGGCCCAAGGACAAGAGCGACAAGATTGACTCTGCCAAGATTGCAGACTTTCTCTATCGCTATAATGGTACTGAATGTGTCAAGCCTTATAATATGCCTGACAAGACCATGCAGAGACTCAAGGCACTGATGAATGAGCGTAAGTTCCTGGTGGAACAGCGTACATGCTTCATGAACAGAAGACAGCTATGCATCACAAAGGAAGATGCCCAGTTATATGATGGCTACATCAAAAAATTCAGCCGTGACATTGAGAACATCGAGTTGGAAGAACAGAAGTTGCTGGCTACAGACGATAGCCTCTTGTCTACTTACAAGAATCTTCTGACAATACCTGGAATAGGCTTCGTCAATGCCATAAATGTCATTGTCATTACCCGAAACTTTACCGCTTTTGAAACAGCAAGGCAATATGCCAGTTATGTTGGCGTGGCACCGCACTTCCGCACTTCAGGCACCAGTGTGAAATGGCGTCCCCGACCTTCAGCACGCTGTGATGGTCAGGCGAAAGCAGATCTATCCATGGCGGCCACAGTTGTTGTACAATATGATGCAGAGTTACAATCATTTTATAACCGTAAATTAGGAGGTAAGCAAGATTCAGACACAAAACGCAAGGCATTGAATGCCGTTAAGTTCAAACTTGTTCTCAGAATGTTCGCTATAGGTAAGCAGAACAGAGAATGGGAACCATTGGATTCAAAGAGCAGCAATGAAAAACTTGCAATATCATAAGTCCGAAACAAGTGAACTATAGCAGTCTGTGCTACTGCCATTTAGAGTCTTGTAAAGACACAAACACGGATAACTAATTAGGAATCTAGCCACACGCTATTAAAAGAACGAGTTCCGTGTTGATTTGTAACAGAAAAATCATTTTTGACCATTTCTGCTACCGATATTTTAGTGCCTGTATGTTCCAAAATACCTCTTTTGTATTTATTAACACAAAAAGTTGCTCAAAAATTTGGCTATGTCTTAGGAATCAACAA
>NZ_VZBE01000010.1:0-2912 GCF_009494835.1 Segatella copri | reverse complement strand
CCTGTCGCTTCCAGTTCTTCAGCATCTGTCTTACAGCCTCGTGCGTAACGTTAGCGCCCTTGATGGCAACACTCTGCTGCTGAGCCTGTTCAAAGGTGAAGGTTACGTCTAAGCGCTCAAAGATAGTATCGTTTCTTCCACGACGAATGCGGTCAGCAGGTGCCTGTCCGCAATAATCCTTGGATGAGAAAGCAGCTTCGATACGACTGCGAAAGAAATAGAGCGCATTCTCCAGCTGATAGTTAGCCAGAACATCAAAGGCTGAAAGCATGCTCGGTGTCTGCATTTTCACAATCATTTCCTTCCACAAGAGAGGATTCTCCTTCAATCTTGTTTCTGCCTCTTCCGCTCCAAGTTTCTGTATCAGCGATTCTGCCACCTTGCAGAGCATGATGCACGCCATCATTCTCATCGTGGTAGGACAGATACGAAAACGCTGGCGGGCTTTCACTTTGTCATCATCTTTCATCGTCTCCAGTCTTATCTGCTCCAGCCATTCCCTACCCTTGGCTTCCAGCTTAGGCAGTTCTACTTCGCCTGCCATCATGGGTAACAGATGGGCTATCTGCAGAATATTGCTTTGCTGGCGAGGTGTAAGCACGAAGAGGTTATCTGTGAGCGGGGTGAACGTGTTGTCCGGCGTTCGCGCCACGACAATACGGCTCTGGAAACCATCCGTATAATTGTTCACTACTCGATAAAGTGCATCTGGCGTTCCGCACATCACCACATTCCATAACAGTCTGTCTATATGGACATTCACCGCATCTGCACTTCTTGCCTCGCGCTCATAGCTTGTTCCGTCGTAAGCCTGTCTTAACATGACAGAAAAATCACTCATTGCTGATTTCCACTTCTGCGCAACGGTGTCAGCTTCCGGTGTGAACGAGAAGGCGTGCTTGCCTTCAGTATTAGCCAGTCGTTCAGCCAGATTTGCCACCGTATTGTTCAGTGTCAAGCATCTTACCGGCAGTTTCGGCTCTTCCGGCTGCTCCTTCTTGTTCTTAGCCGCACGCTTCTTGGCTCTCCATTCATCCTCCTTCTGCTGGTACATTTTGTCCATTGCTTTTACTTCCGAAGTCCATACATTGATTACCGGGTCAATGCTTCCCTTTCCTGATGCAAAATCACCGGCAATGTAAGAGATGAGGTTGAGCGAATTCATCTTGCCGTGAATGGAGATTTTCACGCCAGTAGCCAGCATTCCGATGACAGGACAGATAGCGGTAATCACGGGTAAAGCAAGGGGCGGCCCTACTGCATGAACCGAGTCGCGTACTCCCTGCGGCAATTTGGGCAAGGCTTTGAAATAGAACAGTTCGTCCTGGGCATTTGCCTCGTCCAGTGCATTGATCAGTTTCTCGTTCTCCTTAAGCGTTATGCCTTTCAGAGTAGCTTGCTTCAACTTTTCCTGTCTCAGCGCAGCCAGTACATCTTTCAGACGCTTAGGCATTTGCGTAAGTTTTTCTCCGAGTGCCGACTTGATGCAAGCCATCTTTTCCTGTTCGGGAAACCCATCGTAGCAGGGAATAATCTGAGCCAGCAGATTGCGGTCAAAACCACAGATATGGCGCAGATTCACAGCCAGCTCAAAGGTCAGCGTATTGCGGTTGGAGCGCATCGGCTCCTGCCCATCATTATACATCTGCCACCACTTCTTAATGATTTCGCCATAAGGAATCCCGAGGTAATTGTCTTGAGAAGCAGAAGAAGAAGCTGATGAACCAGCTGGGGATGAAGCAGCAGAAGAAGAAGAAATTCTCGAATTCTCTAATTCTTGACTCTTAAAACTCCCTTGAGAATCCTTCTTGAATTCTTCCTTCCAAGGCATAAAGTGCTTGTTTGCCTTGTGCGCCCCTTCCGGTAGTTCCTCCTTCCCATACCGTTCTCTTTCTTCTAGAACCTTCCCTTCAGCTGCCACGGCAGCCTCATCGTATTCATCCTTGAAGAGCCGTGGCGAAAGGAATAGCAAATCTTCGCCATCCGATGTGGTAGTGAAATAAACCCGATTAATGTCGTGAGCCGAAGTATCCATTTCGCACTTGAGCATCGTAGCAATTCGTACCTGATTCTCCAGAACCGTCTTGCCCTTTTCGCGTTCAAACACCGCATGTCCGCCCTGTCGTGCGCTACGTTCCAGCATCAGCAGTCCGTACTTGTCCGGTTCTTTCAGCAGCAGCTTGGCAGCCTTGGCGAAAGCCTCCGGCTCATCCATATCAAATCCGAAAGCACCGCTTGGCAGTTTCATTCCCTTCACCACGCCTTGCGGATAATGGCCGGAGTAGTTAAACTGTACCAGTCTTCTTTTCGCAGCATCGTTTCCGGCACGAGCCAGGCGAAGATTCGCCTTCTGCTCATTGCTTCCACGCAACTGCTTATACTCCTCTTCCGAAGTGATGGAGCGGGCAACCTTGTGCCCATTCTCCACCTTAATTAAATAACAACTCATCTATCTTATTACTTATCGTTTTAATTGATAATCCACTAAAGCATCAGCCCCTTCTGCTGACTCAACAGTCAGCGTTTGGGCGATGTTGAGTCCCTCATGGAAGAACACCTTCAGCGTGAGCTGAATAGCCCCATCCTTGGTCTTGCTCAACCGACCATGCGCCAGTTTCTTAATCAGTTCCGACTGGCTTTTCGGCTTAGAAACTGCTACGAAATCAAATGTTCCGTCTTGCATTTGCTGAGCCACACCATGACGGCGAAAAGCTTCTACAACCCCCTGATTTACAGAATCAGGACTGAAGAGGAAATACTGCTTATCATCATAGTAAGCCACACCACCGAGCTGCACATGCTGGCAGCCGTTATTATTCACCTGCTGGTTCTTCACCAGCTTTTTGTTTGCTTTTTTCATAATCTGAATTGAATTTTAGGAGAAGAAACATCCGGATTGTTGCGCGCTTTAC
>NZ_VZBE01000016.1:0-2986 GCF_009494835.1 Segatella copri | reverse complement strand
AATACAGTCGTAAAGAAAGTAAGAAAGGGCGTATGGCGGATGCCTAGGCTCACGGAGGCGATGAAGGACGTGATAAGCTGCGATAAGCTTCGGGTAGGTGCAAATAACCCTTGATCCGAAGATTTCCGAATGGGACAACCTAGCCGTCTGAAGGACGGTTACTAGCACTTAAGTGTTAGAGCTAACGCAGGGAACTGAAACATCTTAGTACCTGCAGGAAGAGAAAATAAATGAATGATTCCCCCAGTAGTGGCGAGCGAACGGGGAACAGCCCAAACCGTTGACGTCGCAAGGCGCCAGCGGGGTTGTAGGACCGCGACATTGTATGCAAATCGTGAACAGAACACTTTGGAAAATGTGACCATAGACGGTGATAGTCCAGTATGTGAAGCGAAATGCAGCATAGCGGTATCCTGAGTAACGCGGGACACGAGGAATCCTGCGCGAATCTGCCGGGACCATCCGGTAAGGCTAAATACTCCCGTGAGACCGATAGCGAACGAGTACTGTGAAGGAAAGGTGAAAAGAACCCCGAGCAGGGGAGTGAAATAGTTCCTGAAACCATACGCCTACAAGCGGTCGGAGCATCTTACGATGTGACGGCGTGCCTTTTGCATAATGATCCTACGAGTTACCGTCACTGGCGAGGTTGAGTGTCATGAGACACGTAGCCGCAGTGAAAGCGAGCCTGAATAGGGCGCACAGTCAGTGGGGGTAGACGCGAAACCAAGTGATCTACACTTGGCCAGGATGAAGTCCCGGTAACACGGGATGGAGGTCCGCACCAATAAGCGTTGAAAAGCTTCTGGATGAGCCGAGTGTAGGAGTGAAAGGCCAATCAAACTTGGAGATAGCTCGTACTCCCCGAAAGGCATTTAGGTGCCGCGTCGGATGGTCACCGTGAGAGGTAGAGCGACCGATAGGACAAGAGGGCTTCACCGCCTATCGAGTCCTGACGAACTCCGAATGCTCACGGTCTGCAGTCCGGCAGTAAGGGGGCGGGTGCTAAGGTCCGTCCCCGAGAGGAGAAGAATCCAGACCGCCGTCTAAGGTCCCGGAGTTCTGCCTGAGTTAGTCTAACGAAGTCTGGTCCCTATGACAGCTAGGATGTTGGCTTGGAAGCAGCCATTCATTCAAAGAGTGCGTAACAGCTCACTAGTCGAGGGTCCGGGCATGGATAATAATCGGGTATAAGGCAGACACCGAAGGCGCGGGATAGCAATTATAAAAGTATCGGTAGGGGAGCATACTCACAGCGTCGAATGGTGTACGTAAGTTATCCTGGAGCGGTGAGTAAAGCAAATGTAGGAATAAGTAACGATAAGGAGGGTTAGATTCCCTCCCGCTGTAAGACCAAGGTTTCCCGGGCAATGCCAATCAGCCCGGGGTCAGTCGGGTCCTAAGTCTAAGCCGAACGGCGATGGCGATGGCAGAGACGGTTAATATTCCGTCACTGCCGCATGGGGCGACGTGGAGACGGAGCAGTGAAACCACCGCGGGGCGACGGAAGTCCCCGTTGAAGAGTGTAGGCGTTGAGGATGGCAGGCAAATCCACCATCCGAGCTGAACTTGATAGTATGGAGTCTTCTTCGGAAGAATCCAATAGTGTGGGTAATCATACTCCCGAGAAAATCCGCTAAGCTTAACCCATGCGGCACCCGTACCGCAAACGGACACACGTGGTCGGGTAGAACATACTAAGGCGTTGAGAGATTCATGGTTAAGGAACTAGGCAAATTGACCCTGTAACTTCGGGATAAAGGGTCCTCGTGAAGAGCGAGGCGCAGAGAATAGGTCCAGGCAACTGTTTAACAAAAACACAGGGCTGTGCAAACTCGAAAGATGACGTATACAGCCTGACACCTGCCCGGTGCCGGAAGGTTAAGAGGAGATGTCACTCGCAAGAGGAAGCATTGAATTGAAGCCCCGGTAAACGGCGGCCGTAACTATAACGGTCCTAAGGTAGCGAAATTCCTTGTCGGGTAAGTTCCGACCTGCACGAATGGTGTAATGATCCGGACGCTGTCTCAACCATGAGCTCAGTGAAATTGTAGTATCGGTGAAGATGCCGATTACCCGCGATGGGACGAAAAGACCCCGTGAACCTTTACTACAGCTTAGCATTGACCTTGGTCATCCGATGTGTAGGATAGGCCGGAGGCTTCGAAGCGGGAGCGCCAGCTTTCGTGGAGCCATCCTTGAAATACGGCCCTTTGGCTGTCTGAGGTCTAACGCGTGATACGCGGACACTGCTTGGTGGGTAGTTTGACTGGGGTGGTCGCCTCCAAAAGCGTAACGGAGGCTTCCAAAGGTGCCCTCGGGTCGATTGGTAACCGACCTCAAAGAGTGCAATGGCATAAGGGCGCTTGACTGGGAGGCAGACATGCCGAGCAGGCAGGAAACTGGGGCATAGTGATCCGGCGGATGTGTATGGAAACTCCGTCGCTCAAAGGATAAAAGGTACTCCGGGGATAACAGGCTGATCCCCCCCAAGAGCTCATATCGACGGGGTGGTTTGGCACCTCGATGTCGGCTCGTCACATCCTGGGGCTGGAGAAGGTCCCAAGGGTTGGGCTGTTCGCCCATTAAAGTGGCACGCGAGCTGGGTTCAGAACGTCGTGAGACAGTTCGGTCTCTATCTATCGTGGGCGTGGGAGTTTTGAGTGGTGCCGTCACTAGTACGAGAGGACCGTGATGGACAGACCTCCGGTTTACCAGTTGTGCCGCCAGGCGCACCGCTGGGTATCTGAGTCTGGATTGGATAAGCGCTGAAAGCATCTAAGTGCGAAGCCAGCCGCAAGATGAGAACTCCATTGAGGGTCGTCAGAGACGATGACGTTGATAGGATGCAGGTGTAAAGACAGCGATGTCAAAGCCGAGCATTACTAATTGCCCGAACACTTTCTTTAGAAAGTTCATAGTTTCAACTGTATGTACAGTCTGAATGGTGCTGAAAGTTGTAATTCAACATTCAACAATCAACATT
>NZ_VZBE01000075.1:0-3088 GCF_009494835.1 Segatella copri | reverse complement strand
AATAACCAAATGAATGTTCCAATCAGTACCACCATAGAAAGAATGGAAATGATGATGCCGAAGATGAACTTCACAATTCCCAATATGACTTCACCGACCATGCAGAGAGCCATATATCCCAACCAAGCCACCAAAGTGATGAGGGTTGAGCCGACTGCGGAGAGTAATCTCCACCAAGTCTGTGTTATATTGATGTTTGTTGTCATATAGCCTTGAATTAAATTTATTTGCGGTTCCAGGAGCTGAAGGGAAGTTCTCGTTTCTTCACCTTTTTGTCGCTCCCTTTTCCGACATTTTTTTTGCGTCTTCCTGTCGCATCGGTCGTTTCGTTTCAGGTGCCTTTCAAGGGCGGCGAGGCTGGAAATACAAGGTTTTTCGGAAAAAGAATGACTAAAAAAGCAAAAAATAGCAGATTTGGGCTTTTGTTTTGAGTTTCAAGTGGTTGTGGCAGTCGTTGGCTTTAAGTGACGTTCGTGAGGAAATGCGAAAATGGCGGATTTGAGAAGTAGAAACGCTTTCAAGTCATTACCTCAAAGAAACTCTCTAATAAGCATTTTTAACGGCTTCGGTTTTTACTTCTCAATTCTGCACAGGTTGTGAATTTGCCATGCAACTCTCATGATTTAATTTTGCACAGAACAAAAAGCAAGGAATTATGAGAAGTACATTCAAGACAGTCTTCTATGTAAACGGAAGCAAGGAGAGAAACGGAATTGTCCCTATCATGGGACGTGTGACAATCAACGGAACTATCGCACAGTTCAGTTGCAAGCTGAGCGTGACCAAGGCGATATGGGATGCCAAGGGCAACAGAGCCAAAGGCAGAAGCAAGGAAGCCAATGAGGTGAACTTTGCGCTTGATAACATCAAGGCTCAAATCGCTAAGCATTACCAACGGCTTTCCGACCGTGAGGCGTTCGTTACCGCTGAAATGGTGAGAAACGCATATCAAGGCATAGGTACGGAGTATGAGACATTACTCAGAGCTTTTGACAAGGAGAACGCAGCCTTTGCCCAACGCGTGGGAAAAGACCGAGCTGTCCGAACCTACCGCAAGTATCTGACGGTAAGAAAGTACGTTGCCGAGTTCATCAAATTTCAGTACAAGCGCAGCGATATGTCCATGAATGAGCTTACCGAGGAGTTCATCCGTGATTTTTGTCTGTATTTGAAGAATGTCATTGGACTCACGCAATCTACCATTTGGATATACTCCATACCATTGAAGCATATCGTCACGGCAGCACACTACAACGGCAAGATACAGAGAAATCCGTTTGCCATGTACCACGTTGACCCAGACCACAAGGAGCGTGAGTTCTTGACAGAGGAAGAATTGGACATATTTGCAGGAATAGAGTTGGAAAATCCCAACTTTGCTTTTGCGAGAGACTTGTTTATGTTTGGTTGTTGGACAGGTATCTCTTTCGTTGACATCAAGAATCTTACAGAGGACAATGTTGCCATTATAAGTGGGTCTCCATGGATAGTTTCTCAGCGTCAAAAGACAGGCGTACCATTCAAAATTAAACTGATAGATGCAGCCATACAGATAATTGAACGTTACAAGCCATTGAGAAAAGATATGCACTTGTTTAATATTGGCTCACTTGACATGGTAAACAAGCGTATAAAGAAAGTGGCAAAAATGTGTGGCATCAAGAAGCGAATTTCATTTCATGTAAGCCGGCATTCGTTCGCAGTTTTGGCTTTAAACTACGGTATGCCGATAGAGAGTGTAAGCAAGATACTGGGACATACGGACATCGCCACAACACAAATTTACGCAAAGGTGACAAGTACTAAATTGGAGCATGACATATCAGCTTTTGAAAGTCGAATCAAGGGGCATATGCCGACAATGGGGGGAATGGCATGAAAAGGACTGTAATCACCGTGGACGGAAATGGAATGTTATCCATTCCGTCCAACTTGCAAGACTTGTGGATGAGTGAGGGTGAATTGGTTGATATGCTTCATGTCACCGCCATGAAACTCCATGCTGTGATAAGGTCAATATACAAGGATGGTTTATTGACGGTGTCGGAAGTCCAACAGAAACAGGAAACTTCCAATGGCATTTGGCAAACGTTGTATGGCTTTCCGATGATTGTTGCCCTTTGCTTCCGTATAAACTCATACGGGGCAGCTCGGTTTCGTGCCACCATCTTCAAGAGATTGTGCGGGGCAAAAGAGAAAAGTAGTGTCATTATCCTACAACTCAATAGAAGAACAACCGCCTTTAGTTGAATGTCCTCTTGCTTGTTTGTTGGCTTGGCGCTGTCGTACTGTCGTGAATAAGTACTGAAGCATAAGCATGACATTCTTACTTGTAGGGGGATGAGTTCTGTTCATAAAAATGACGGACAAAACACCCCTTATTTTTGTTGAATTGTTGAATATGATGAAAGAAGTATTGAACATCAGGCATTTACGGCTCAACATATTCTCAACAAATCTCTCAACAAAAGAAAGATAATGTTGAAAAGAGAAAACCATGAACACCATTCCTTTCTTTCTTTTTTGCCCAGTAATTTGTTGTGTAGAGCTATTTGTTGAGAGTTTGTTGAGGGTATAAGTGGTTGGTTCTCATAAAGATAACACCTATCTTCAACAATTCAACGTTTTACATGCCCTCACTTGGTACGCTGTAAAATGTGCTTGTGGATTAATTGGCAACCGCTCTATTCTCCGAAATGGTTGCAGCAACGTTCCTTGGAGGCTTTGCGCCTCCAGCCACTTGGGCGAACCTCCGCAGTGTTTTAGCATGGCATTAGATTTATGCAGACTATACCGAGGACACACAGCACACATAACACACTCGGCATAGTTCACAAAGGAAATCAACAACACACAACTGAAACACTTGGCAAGTTTCACACTGAAAATATCACCTTTTCCTTTGCAAACTCCATGTACAAAGTAGCTTGTGTCTGTGATCTTGTTCTTTCAATGTGGCAGCTTTGATGTTTGGCGCAAATTGAGAGAATTAAGGTCTGCAACCTTGGGCATGGAAAGCCGAAAGGCAAATATCTCGTCTTTTGTTCTTAGAGGAGGGAGCGAGGTTATGTTTTGGGAACCCCAAAAC
>NZ_VZBE01000014.1:0-3183 GCF_009494835.1 Segatella copri | reverse complement strand
TTTCGCCAGCTTATAATACAGATCCGGGGCGGTATGATAATCGGGATCGGAGCCTGCAAGCCACTCCGAAAAATGGTGGTTGTGGTTCTTCTACATTTCCTGCTTGCTGAACGACTCCACAACGCACTACTTTCCCCAATATCTTTCAGCCATAGGCTGCAACCTTTCCTTTATTACTTCCATAACAGTCGTGAAATCAAGAGTTTCTTTCCATTGAATCTTTTTCAGAAATGCTTTCCAGCGAACTATACGTGCTGCGTCTGTCACAAAACTTTCTGTAAACAACTGCAATTCGGGATTGTATGTAAGCCCTCTATTATCGAAAGTCGCCTTAATCGCATCATATAATGTGTCATCAGACAAGTCTCTCTTTGTCAGGAGTTGGTAACAGTCGAAGAAATCTTTCATGCGACTGTTGAGCACATCTCGGTCTATCATCGTATGGAATTTCTCGGCAACAACAGTCTCCAAGGAATATGCCTGTATGTTCACAGATGGAATGTCAGGCAAAAGCAATGGGAAGTCAATAGTTGTTGGATATGGAGTTACAACATCACCAAAGCCAATGTCAACAGACATGTTATAAGCGATAGTATCCATGTGGACCGTAAAGTAAAATCTTGTGCCAGGATACTTCTTTTCAACAGTTATAGGCTCCAACTTGATGCTGTCAACATCAAACGATACTCCATCCTCATCGCATACAATGCCCAAAATTTCCTGGAACACGTGCGCAAGGAAATCCCTATCACGGCTAATTCTATCTGCCATGAAATCAACATCTACTGTAGGACGTGCCTCAAGTCCGTTCATAGCATAAAGCAAAGAGCCACCTTTCAGCAAAAAATTGTCCTTATATTGGCTTACAGATACTCTGTAAAGCAACCTCTCGTTGAAATATCTTGCCAAGAGATACATATATTTATAGCCTGTCTCATTCATCAGATTGAGCAAGCGGGTCTTTACAGACTTGCCGTAGTTTTTCTTTCCCATCTTATTCTATAGCTATTTCAACATAATTTTTCAATGTATTGAATACTCTGAGGCGTTTGGCGTAATCCTGCAAACGAGTGAGATTGCGATTGGGCTTTCTCAGATAAGAACGAATCACTTCCGCACAAACATCCAGCCCCAATTTGTTTCTGTATTTCACTGCATCACAAACACTTCGCTCCAAGTCGGTTATGCGAACATGAAAACCGGATATTTCTGCTTCCATAATGCCAAACTCCAGATTCTCCTTCTTCCAATAATACAATTCTATCGGAAGCGTTTCAGGAATCTCTACTTTCCTTTTATTGGCGATGGCAATGCAAAAAGCTGGTGGAACAGTTGTCGAAAGCTGATGATAAGCCCAGGCATTGTATAGACACACAACACCTTTAGGTACAATCCGCTCCACATCTATCATTGTATTCAGCAGGGCTTCCGGAACAGCATAAATGCCCTGGCGCAACTTGATCAAGTCGCCACGTTCCTTAGCTCTCAACAATCGCTTATACTCTGCTATATGAGGAATATCAGTAGTAGAGATTGTGCCTCCTAGTGCTTCCACTTTACAAACTATATTGTCCATATCACATTTATATTAATATCATTGTCGCTGCAAAAATACAATATTTTTTTGAAAAGCGGTAATATTCTACGGAATATTTTCAAAAAAGCCGTAGAATATTACCGGATTTATCCTTGTTTTTATACCCAGGGACGATAGTTATCTCTAAATCTTCCTCTCTACTTTCCTATACCAACTCAAATACTTCTCATATAACCATCCCTTTTCGCCAGCTTATAATACAGATCCTGGGCGGTATGATAATCGGGATCGGAGCCTTCAAGCCACTCCGAAAAATGGTGGTTGTGGTTCTTCTGTGTTTCCTGCTTGCGGAACGACTCCACCACACATTTCTTTTCTGCATCCGGAAACATCAGGTTCATGCGGGCGGCAAAGGCTGCCTTGTCCTGATTATCACGCACCATGTGGAACGTATATTTCATCAGGCACCAGACTATGTACCAGCTTTGCTGAGACGTAATGTTGCCTTTTATCCAGAACTTCAACTTCTCCTCCAACTTTATGGAATCTACCCAGTTCACAAAGAAAGAGTCGCTGTTTCGCTCAAAATCATCAGCCCTGGCAATTTCAGCCTCCCACATTTTATGCTCACCCTGATACTTGAACAGCGTTTCAAAATCCTCGGGCAAAGCCTGCTCCCTGACTAGCGTACGGACGAGCTCTTCTTCCTCATCCTCCTCTCGCTCAAACCAGTCAGAACAAAGCGTATAATTGTTGTATTTATTCTCAACCCCATCCATCACTTTCTGTAAGCTGTCGGTGGTAATGGCTATTCTCCTGCTTTCCATGTGGTGCTTCTTTACCTTTGCCTCACGTTTTAGATAATCAGGTAACGTGCGCTCGTCGAAAATTCGCTTGATATAATGGTAAATAATGACAGCTTCATGGTCGGTACGGAAAATGCGGGTTCTGTATAAGGCTAGGAAATCGGCACAAATAGTACTTACTGTGGAGATGGTTTCTGCCAAAGACATCTGCAAACCGGTAGAGACAAAGTTCTTGTAATGGGAATCAAAACGCGGATAATCGTCTCCTACAGGAACTTTAAGCTTCTCGCATTGCTCGAAAATAGCCTTGGCATAGGGAATCTGATCATACTCCTCTTCCTTATCGAGCAAATAGTCTGAATGCTTCTGGGCGATGGTCTGAATTTCCTGGAGCACCTTCTCTAAAACATCAGTATAAATCCCCATGAATTCTTCATCGTAGCTCTTGTAGATGGAAATGTAGACTTTTTTATGGAGCGTATGAATATATTTAAGAAAATCTGTCAACTGCTTGGCAAGGTTCTGGTAAATATGAAAATAACAGGTAAGACCTTTATGTTTTCCTGCATTCCATTTAAATACATCTTTAGCATGCTGAATCTCCTTATACAAATGTTCTGCCTCTCTCTTAAACTGACCCACATCAGTAGTTGTTACTGGAGTGTATTTCTTGACTCCTGTTACTTCATCTTCCACAAAAAGATCTTCTTCTGATGAAATCTTCAGAAGAGAATTGTAGTTATTGTCAGTATTGGGTATTTCCTCTGTCTGCATATTACTTTTCTAGGTTTGAATTGTTATGTTGTTTAAATAAGCGGCGTGGGGTTCCCTGTAAGTACC
>NZ_VZBE01000025.1:0-3195 GCF_009494835.1 Segatella copri | reverse complement strand
CCCGAGCAAGGCACAAAAGGCTGTTCTTTCGATTGCCGGTGCAAAGATACAACATATTCGGACAGAATGCAAGCTTTCACCCTAACTTTCTTTACCGGAAATGACGTAAGTATCTGATAAAT
The DNA here is from genome assembly GCF_009494835.1 of Segatella copri. Taxonomy (GTDB): domain Bacteria; phylum Bacteroidota; class Bacteroidia; order Bacteroidales; family Bacteroidaceae; genus Prevotella; species Prevotella copri_F. Next base: position 3,073 of record NZ_VZBE01000025.1, on the reverse strand, counting down.
AATACTTTCTATCGTTTTCTATCAGAACTTTATTGCAGAAACATAGCAAAACAGGAAAATACGCTTTGAAGGTAGCTGAAGAAACGTGAAAAGCGGTCATTAAGGTCAAGGTCATTAAGGTCATTAAGCACTTTTCGCTCGCTCTCTTTTCTTATAATATAATATTAAAATTTAATATTATATTATATATATATTCCGTTCCCCCCGAAACCCTTAATGACCTTAATGACCTTGACCTTAATGACCGGAAAGAGAGAAATATTATTTAGTGTTAAAATCTAAAATTTATGCATTTTTTTCATAAATATTTTGTACCTTTGAAGTCAAGTCTGTACCATCTGCTATCCTGTAGTTATTGAAGAATAGGCAACATTCCTGAATACTATTGCAAGATAAATCTTGGCATCAGTAAAAACATATGAGAGTTAAATAACAAGATTGTTTTACAAAAAACGACAAGCCTATGCCTATCTTTAATTTTTACCGCTTTGAAAATAAGCAAGTAGATAATGGACCTAGTTTTTTTGCTGCAGAAGAGGCAGCAGAGGCTAGATTTAATCAGGGGAAATACCAATCTCCCAGAGAATGTTTTGGAAGTTTCTTTACTTCCAAGCAACGTCATCAGCTATCTATCATGAAATCACATGGTAGTGCTGGAGCATATAATCATGAATTATACAACTGCGATGTTGTTGTTTCTGCATGCCAAAATGTAATATTGCTGGAACTGGAGAGTAATGGTACGAAGACAACGATTGAAAACAAGAAGAGAGTCAAACATCCCAATCATCCATACTGTCGTGTAATAATCGACAACAGAGAGGGTTATCAGATTGTTGCCATCGAGAAAAATGCAGCTTTTTCGGGAGATACAGACAAGGCTGCCTTAGTTTTGCAGAAAGGCTTTAATCAGAAACTTTCTGTATATGGCAGGGAGATTGTCATTCAGCCTCTACATAAGAAAACTACAGATTTCTGGCCAGTGGTATGGGACATCCGCAAAAAGTTCAATGACCGTGTACGCTTTATAAAACTCGACTTTCGTGGAGAAGGGGAGAATAAGAGTGCCGATGGTCTGATGGCATTGATTACCCAACTTGCCAGAAAGGGAGACTGTGCAGCTCTTTTAGAATTGTCACACAAGCCCGGTTCTCCGGAAATTAATTTACAAGAACTGCATGATGATCTGACCAATATTGCTGCAATCTGTCTTAATGAAGGCATTTTTGACCTTACCGTCCACTTTGCCCATTTTGGCTGCTATCGCTATGGTGCTGATATCATGGCGCAATTCGGTATCGAAGAAGAGGCTATCAGCTCCTTTGGTGTTGAACTGTTAGGTTGTTTTGATGGCAATAGTCCGACCTTTGCGCTGATACAATGGATGGATAAAATGAACGAAATACTGAAAGATTATGCCAATACTGGAATACTTCAAAAAGGACGTAAGAAGGGCCCTAGAAGAAAAGCTTGCTGACGATAGCATGTTCCGCTCCATTCGCGGTACATGCCTGAGAGTAATGAACGATGCTAAAGAAATCAAGTTGCATCCCACAGAACTATACTATCTTGCTTTCTGCGTTATCGATAGCCTGAAAGGTCAGAGTACCAGCCAAGCAGAATCCTATTCTTTGTACGATGCATGGTATGAATATGATGAAGTTCTGCGGGATATCTATGGCGGAGATTCGGATCACGAGAGACATTCTGCACTTGCTCTGATTATGCAGACATGTGCAGAATGGTTGCTGCGAAGTCGCGACATGAGCAGGCTGGGGATAGTTTCTAATCTGAAATTGCAGATTGCCTATCATATTAGTGAAGAATTCTCACGGCGACTGGATGAGGAGTTCAGACGCGGTTTTTGCTGTGTTGATGAGGACAGATTTGCTGGGATTGTGTACGATTATCTGCAGGGTGAGCGCCTTATCTCCGAAGAAATTGATTCTCTGCTTGATTCAATGGACGGAGATGCTGGCATGGAAAATCCTTCTGTCGCACCAAGCTCAATCCGTATTGCCCCAAGAAAGAAAACCTCTGTGCTGACTGTCCTCAATGCCATGTATAAAGCTGGATGGTTTACGGATGTTGATGGCAGCCCTTTGAAGAATCGTGATGAGGCATTGAATGATATTCTTAGAAATGCTTTCGGTACAGATAAGGATACTGCCATCAGTCAAACCCTGAATCCTTCTAACGGTACAGTAAAATATAAATTCAAACCGCTCATGGAAAAGCTACTCGATGGAAAGGAAATTGAGCTGTTTATCCATGATTTGACCCAGGAATTGATGGAAAATCATCAATAATTTTTTATTTAGTAAAGCATTTGCCTTACTTTAGTAAAGCAAGCGTTAAGAAGAAAACAAGTAAATTTGCCCTCGAAATCAGTTGCAAGCTGGTTTCGGGGGCTTTTTCATTTTTATATGTTCAGCCCATTTAGTATAACCTGAGCGGAGGCGGGGAACCTCACAACGTGATTGAAGATGGCCATCGGTGATCCACGGCTTCTCTCGCAAACCGATCAGGAATCATGGCAGAAAAAAAACATCAGCTTACGGCTCTGGGCATTGCCTATGAAGCCGTCATCAAGCTGGGCTATACGCACAGCAAACTGGCAAGGCTCGACAGCAGCATCAACTATCCTACGCTGAGGAATATCAGAGACGGGAAGGAGATGAAGAAAGCTACGGAGCGGTTCTATCTGAAACTCTTCTTCGACCTTATTAATAAGGAATATGAAAGGCGAATGGCCTGTGGGGGCGACGGAGCCGTCAGCCTGCTTATCGTGATGAAAAACATCCTTGAAGCAGAGCTGAAATAAAAAGTGGTGAAAAGATGAGGGGGCATTCTTTCACCAACTATTCCGCCGCATCGAAAGTGTTGCTATCTTTGCACCAGCTTTAGCAAGGTTGGGCGGATTAAAGAAAACCTTAAAGGAAGGTTAGACCTTGCGGTTTATAGATTATGAACGGAATGTTTATGAGAGTGGTGCAGCAGGGCGAGGCGTTCGCTGTACAGAGTCAGAAAAGTGAGAACGGACAGATGATGAAATGCAACATCGTTCTCCAGG
>NZ_VZBE01000089.1:0-179220 GCF_009494835.1 Segatella copri | reverse complement strand
GCGTAATCGCCTATCTCGGTAATACCAGCAGGAAGGGTTAAACTCGTTAATCCGCTACAGCCTTGGAAAACATAATTACTTAAAGTAGTTACGTTAGATGGTATTTCGATACTTGTGATCTCTTTGTCATTTATATAATATTTAATACCACAATTTACTTTTTTATAAGGATTCGCTACAGTAGGCTGCTTACCCATCAAAACTGACCATGGAGTCTGACCTTTTGTTAAATATGTGTCTAAATTATCATTTATGCAAAATCTAACCTCTTTTAATCCGCTACAGCCATCGAATGCGGAAAATTCTATCCAGGTAATACCAGCAGGAAGGGTTAAACTCGTTAATCCGCTACAGCCACTGAATGCGCCTTCGCATATTGAGGTAATACCAGCAGGAAGGGTTAAACTCGTTAATCTTCTACAGCCTTGGAATGCGAAGCTGCCTATTACATCATTAGAAGTTGAATAATAATTATGTAAATCATTAACATAATAGCTATCCCCACCTTCTACAATCTTTGCCTCAGACAAATCTAATACAGAAAGTTTTCCGTCAGAATAATTACCTCCAGCCATCTCACGAATCATACTCAAATCCGTACCATTTATCTCACCAATAATCTTCAAATTGGTAATCTTATACATTTTACTACTTGAAATTCTATCAGGCAAAGTACCAGCCTTTTCCAACTCAATGGTGATTTGCTTTGTAATCAAGTCGTTATCTGCAGCATAAAGCGACAAACAACCAAGCAACAGAAACATCAAGGTTAAAAAACTACCTTTCTTAATAATTTGTTTCATAACTATTTTTTTTATTAGACATTAAATATCATGGAAAAACTATTCTTTTTGTTCGTATTTCAATTATCGTTCACTACCCATCTGTTTCCATCAGAGCAGCACAAAGTGGTTTGCAATCAGCACCTGCATACCGAATGCAGTGGGTCTGCCACCATCTCTTTAGAAGTTACGACAGAAATCTATCAAATATAGCCAATATCAGACTTCATTCTGTCTCAGAACACACAATCTCCCTGCAAAAATAAGAAAGTCCCGTTTTTTGTGTGGATGGGGAATGTGTGTGGGTGAGGGATTATTTCAACTTTCTAATCTGCTCTTCAGTCAATCCTGTCATTTTCATCACCATAGCATCATCCATACCATTCTTAGTCAGATTTTCTACCATACGTCTCAGCATCTCCTGCTGCTCAAACAGGTCGGCATCCTTCTGCTTGATGGTCTTCTCTTGTTCTAGAAGGTCAGCATCCTTCTGCTTGATGGTCTTCTCTTGTTCTAGAAGGTCGGCATTCTTCTTTTCAATAAGTTTTGTCTGCTCCATAATCGCAGTATCACGATCCTCTAAAGCCTTGAAGAACTCAGCTTCAGCATTCATCTGGTAACGCATTTCAGGATCAGCGGCAGCCGACTGAAGTCTATGAACAATATATTCCATTTCACCATCACCAGCATACTGCGATTCATCTACTCTCAATACTCTCCTATCCTCCTCGTAAGCAAGAGTCTGGTCGAAGACACTCAACACTTTCTCCAAGTGATTATTCACCTTACCTCTGAGCAAAGGAATCTGTACGATGATGCTGTCGTGCTGCAGACTCTCCACAAACGGATCAGGCTGATCAAGCACTACCTCCTTCCCCTCGTAGTCGTAAATGCGATGCTGGGCATAGACCACAGGCTCGTTGATTTCACCTACACGATGCCCCAACAGATACACTGCAATAGTAGGAAGAGCATACTTGTTGTCAGATTCTTTCGTCATATTCTCCTTGTTGTTATATTGCAGGGCGAGATATTGACGGAAGCGTAAAGTTTCCGTCTCAAGCCATGTCTTCTGCAGTTCGATAAGAATCAGTTTCTGTGAACCATCCTTCTCCTTCACCTTGGCGGCAAAGTCGATTCTGAACATGGAAATGGCATTGCGATTGATATTGCTGTATTCGTTGCGGCGCATCTTTACCTCCAGCACCTCCTCCTGCAAGAGTGCCGAAAGAATGGTCTTGGCGATGCGCTCGTCCTCCATCAGGTATTTGAACACGGCATCATAAAGTGGATTTGCAACATATACCATCATAACTTACTATTTATTTATTAATTGAATGAATTGTTTTAACTCCTACACTGCAAATATACGCCAATTATTCGAAACCACCAAATTATTTCTGTTAAATCTCGCAGTATTAAGTGGCAAAAAAATATTTTTATCACTTCATCTACTATAGTCACGAAGTATTCATCTCTTTGGCTATGTCACGGAATTTTCATTTTTTTGCAATGCATAAGGGTTATGGTTCACCGAGGAAGTAGAGGATGTAGGAGACTTGCATCGGGGTGAACTCCTTGCAGTTCTTGCCGTAACCGGTGGCGGCGAGCTTCTGGAGAAGGTCGGGGATGCGCTGGATCCATCGCATCAGGTGAGCACTGGCTACCGCTGGAGTAGCATCGGGAAAATACAGAAGAGCTAGCTCTTGCTTGGTATAACTTCTTAAATCCATAGTTTTGTTTGACTTTTATAGGGTTTATGATTGAGTTGCGGTTCATAAGCTACTGACTTTTTCATCGTAAGTCTCTGACTTTTGAACCCTAAGTCTCTGACTTTTGCACCATAAGTCTTTGGTTTCCGTTTCGGAAGTAACTGGCTTCTGGGTGACAGGGTGACAGGGGTGACAGGGAATTCTGAAGATTTACTCTCGCGCGGGCAGGCAGGAAAAATCAGGCCGAAAGTTCCTGCCTGCCCGCGTGCGAGGCGAAATGTTGAAAAACTCGTGTCACCGTGTCACCCTGTCACCCTGAACCGGATGGAACCGATGGTTTGGAGGAACGGCTAGAAGGGGGCATCATCATCGCATTGCGGCGGGTTGATGCAGACGGATACCTGATATGCCTTGATTTCCTCGGCTGTACGGACGATTGCCCTGTAACCACGGCTGTGCTTGGTGCGCATCTTTTCGAATCCGAGATCATTGAAAGCCTTTCCCAGTTTCGAACTGTTCAGCTTCTGAGAGATGTTGCAACTGATGATCTGCATCGCTCTGGCTATGGACACGAACTCCCCTGTCTCCGCCTCCGTTGGCTTTCGGAAGTAGAGATCCACAAGTTCCTGTTCTAGTCTGGGCGCCTCAAAAGCGCGGTTGTGCCGGTTCTGCTGTTCTATCTCCTCATCGGTGAACCAATAGCGGAAATCACTCTTGTAGAGGGCGTAAGCCTGGGCGTAGATGCCTTCGTAATTGAACGGATGCTCACGGGGCGAGAGGATGCTCTCTATCTCGTAGGGCAGCCAGCGACGGTTACCGGTAGGGTCGCTCAAAAACTCGGGATTGTTGCCCGTGCCGCAGAAGGTGTTGATATGCTTGCGCTGCTCGGCATAATGCCCGTATGCCGCCCTTTCGTTGGTATACTGCATCGTTACCACAGCCTTCAGCTGGTTCAGTTCCGATGGACTCATCGTGTCGAGCTCTTCATAACAGATGAGTGCATACTGCGAAAGGGCGATGATATCATCCTTCGTCATGCGCCTGGCATTCGCCTTCGTATAGAAGTATTGCTTCAGTTCCGGCGGCAGGAGATAGTTGAACCAGGTGGTCTTGTAGGCGCCCTGTCTGCCGATGAATACCAGGATGACATTGTTTACGGCACCTTCGTCTATCCATCCTGCTATCATCGCCACGAGCCATTTCCTGAGGGCTTCACAGAAGGGCATCACGGGGTCTCCCTTCATCTTTACCGTGGCAGCGAGTTCGGCTATATAGTCCTTGTCGCCTTCCTGCCAGGGTGGGAGATTCTCCAGATAATCGGTGAAGGGATTGTAGGGCGGGGTATAGTCGCTCTCGATGACATTGATCATATCGCTCTTGCTCACCCTTGCGGTTAGCGACATGTTGCTCCATTGCGTGTTCAGATCGCGGTCCTGGAGGATTCGCCATTTCCCCTTCAGATACTCGTAGCGCAGGGTGATGAGGTTGAAGCGGAGTTTGATATGCCCGTCGAGGTAGTCTTTGATTTCATCTACGGTGGCATAGGGAATCTTTCCGGTTTCTGCCTTCATCTTCTGTGGGTGAGAGGTGTTGTCGTAGCACGATTTGAACACCTGTTCTACATCGTCGTATTCGGGAAACTGCCTGATAGCCCACTGGGTGGCTTCTTTCCTGTCGTACCGTTTCTTAGCCATCATGTAGCCCACCCGCATCACATACTGGTTGTGGTTGCCGGGTTCGTACCTGATCTTTTCGCTTTCCAGCTTGGGTTTGACAATCTGCTCGTAGTAGTCGGCGATGCGTTCCTGTTTCTTTTTCTTCTGGGCGGTCTTGAGCGTAGCGGAATGGAAATGGCTGATTTCCTCGGCGCTGAAGGCTGTGGCTTCAGGATTGAAATAGACTTCGGGGTCGTAGGCGAGTCCGCTGAGCCTTGTGATGTTCTTGCAGAGCGGATCGCTTTCCTTGCCGATGAGATGCGCGTAGTAGTCGTTTCCCATGGCGAAGGCGGCGGGATAATCATCGCCTTCGTAGCGGTAGATGACGCGCAGTCCGTTGCCGCTCATGGTAACGTAGCAGAGCAGGGTGTGGGCATCGTGGCAGATTCTCTCTTTGAGCGAACGCAGGGTGCCGTCATCCGGTTTTTCTGTGATGTGGTCGAAGTCGACCAGCGACAGATGTGTGAGGCTTCGGATGTTGTCCTTGCCTTTTCCGCCTTCGAAGATGCAGGCTACGGCGAAGAGGGGTGCATCGTGTTTGTACGACTTATTCCCCGTTTTCCGGTAAGACTCGGTGAAAAACCTGAGTTTCTCATCTTCCTTCATGAAGGTTACCAGGCCTTCCAACTGGCCAGGTGAAGGAATCTTGCTGGCCATGTTAATGAATGTACTGATGTTCATCATCTCCTAAAAATTTTATATTGTTATACAATATATGTATCAGTTATTCGTTTTATTATAGGTAAGCAGATTGTTGAATCTGTTTTACACGATGCAAAGATACTAAAAAGAAAATAAAAAATAGTTCCCGACGTCGGGAACTCGTTTATATATTTTTTATTAATTAAAATTTCATTAACATGTTTTACCAAAAAATTAAAGTAGACAACAGCCGTTTCGGTGTTGTTTTGAGTGAAGAAATGAAGAACCATCATGTATCTGGTTCTGATCTGATGTTTTGTGCTGGAATGCGCAAGGAAAATGTTTATGCAATCTAAAAGGGTAAGGGCGATTATCGGCTCAGTGTTTATGTGAGGATTGTTTCTGCTCTTCGGTACTTTATCGAAGACTCGGCAGAATACGCCCGAGTGAAGCAACGCCTTATCGAAGCAGCCTTCGATGATAGTTACTTTTATAATAAATAATTCTTTTGAATTGGTTTTTTAAATTAAAAAGTGGAATCCGGCGGTTGTCGGATTCCACTGATATCGTATTTTTTTTCGACGTTTCGCAAGTTTATCGCCACACGTCCTGAAACTTCAATTTAACGCAAGAACTTTCCGGTAAGGCTTGCCTTGCAGGCAGCTACTTCTTCCGGAGTTCCGGCTACAACGAGATTACCGCCTTTATCGCCGCCTTCAGGACCGAGGTCGATGATATAGTCGGCACACTTGATGACATCCAGATTGTGCTCTATCACTACCAGCGAATGGCCCCTTTCTATCAGGGCATTGAAGGCATGGAGCAGGCGCTTGATGTCGTGGAAGTGAAGACCCGTGGTAGGCTCGTCGAAGATGAAGAGCGTAGGCTCCTGTTCCTCCTTACCTATGAAGAAGGCGAGCTTTACACGCTGATTCTCACCACCCGAAAGCGAACTTGAATTCTGACCAAGCTTGATATAACCCAGACCCACATCCTGAAGCGGCTTCAGGCGGTTTACGATGATGCGGCAGTTGTCGAAGTCGCCTTCGTTGCGTTGCAACTTTTCATCGCTGAAGAACTCAATGGCCTCGTTTACAGTCATGTTCAGCACATCATTGACGTCTTTTCCGCCATAGCGAACCTCCAGGATATCGTGCTTGAACCGCTTGCCCTTACAAGCCTCGCAGGTCAGCGTGAGGTCTGCCATAAACTGCATCTCGATGGTAACATATCCCGCACCCTTACATTCCTCGCATCTTCCGCCTTCGGTATTGAAAGAGAAGTACTGGGGCGTGAATCCCATCTGCTTAGCCAGTGGCTGGTTGGCAAAGAGGGCACGTATCGCATCGTACGCCTTCAGATAAGTGGCAGGGTTGCTGCGGGTACTCTTTCCGATAGGGTTCTGGTCAACAAACTCTACATGACTGATGCTCTTCCAGTTGCCTTCCATCGATGCATATTCGCCTGGTGCATCTGCTACGAGGTCCAGACGGCGACGCATGGCAGGATAGAGGATTCCCTTGATGAGCGAACTCTTGCCTGAGCCTGATACGCCGGTTACACAGGTGAAAACATTGAGCGGTATCTTAACGTCGATGCCGCGCAGATTGTTCATCCGGGCTCCCTTGATTTCGATATACTGGTTCCAGGCACGATGGCTCGTTGGCGCCTTTATCTCCTCGTTGTGGGTCAGGTACTTGATGGTATAACTCTCCGGATATTCAGCCAGCAGCTTTTCCTGTTCAGCCTTGTCGGTTGTTGAATATTCTGATGACGGACCGGCGTAGACCACTCTTCCGCCCAGTCTGCCGGCATCGGGACCGATATCGATGAGATAGTCGGCTGCCCGCATAATCTCTTCGTCGTGTTCTACCACAACCACCGTATTGCCCAGTTGCTGCAGTTCTTTCAGCACCTTAATCAGTCGGGCGGTATCGCGGCTATGGAGTCCGATACTAGGTTCATCGAGGATATATACGCTACCCACGAGCGATGAGCCCAGGTTGGTGGTCAGGTTGATGCGCTGACTCTCACCGCCGGAGAGGGTGTTGGAGAGTCGGTTGAGCGTAAGATAACCCAGACCAACATCCAGGAGGAACTGCAGGCGGTGGGTGATTTCGGTGAGCAGACGCTTGCTGATTTCCTTCTCATGCTCCGAGAGTTCCAGTTTCCTGAACCATTCGCTCAAGTTCACAATTGACATCTCAACCAGTTCGGTGATGCTCTTTCCGCCAATCTTTACATAGTTGGCTTCCTTCTTGAGTCGGGTACCATGGCAGTCAGGACAAATCGTCTTTCCACGGAATCGGCTCAGCATCACGCGGTATTGTATCTTGTACTGGTTCTCCTTTACCATTCTGAAGAACTCATCGATGCTCACCCTTTCCTGCTGTTTGCGTTTCTTCTCGCCAGGCAGACCGTGCCACAGCCAGTCCTTCTGCTGCTGAGTCAGTTCGAAATAAGGCTTGAAGATAGGGAAGTCGTATTCTGCAGCTCTGCGGATGAATTCCTTGAGCCACATACCCATCTTTTCGCCTCGCCAGCAAACCACACATCCGTCATAGACGCTCATCGAAGTGTTCGGGATGACGAGTTTCTCATCGATGCCTATTATGCTGCCGAAACCTTCGCAGGTAGGGCAGGCTCCGAGAGGAGAGTTGAAGGCAAACATATTGTCGGTAGGCTCTTCAAACTGCATGCCGTCAGCTTCGAACCGGGTAGAGAAGTCGTAGCAGATGTTGCTTGGCAGGAAGACGAGGCGGCAGGCTCCATCGCCTTCATAGAAGGCAGTTTCGGCAGAATCCATCAGTCGGCTGATGTCATCCTTCTCATCGCTTACCGAAGCACGGTCGATGACCAGGAAGATTTCTTCATCCTTCTGTTGCATTCTCTTTCTCAGTTTATCGCCGCTTACTTCCAGCAGATCCTTGTCAGCCTGCTCCATGAAGTCTTCTATGCGTACGAATTCACCTTTTATATATATACGCGCGTATCCTTCCTGGTTGTACATCTCCAGCTGTTTGCCCAGACTGCGCCCTTCGATGACGTGGATAGGGGCGAGGATGACAAACCTGGTACCCTGGGAATACTGTCGGGTACAGGCGAGTACATCTTCGGTAGTATGGCGTTTCACCTCCTGTCCGCTGATAGGCGAATAGGTTTTTCCGATGCGTGCGTAGAGCAGTCGCAGGTATTCGTAGATTTCGGTGTTGGTGCCCACGGTAGATCGTGGGTTGCGCGAAATCACTTTCTGTTCGATGGCGATGGCAGGTGGCAATCCCTTGATGAAATCACATTCCGGTTTGCTCATACGTCCCAGAAACTGGCGAGCGTATGAAGAGAGCGACTCCACATAGCGGCGCTGGCCCTCAGCATATAAGGTATCAAAAGCCAACGATGATTTTCCCGATCCTGAGACACCCGTAATGGCAACAAACTTGCCCTGAGGTATCTTCACATCGATATTTTTGAGGTTGTTGGCTCTTGCCCCTTTGATCTCTATATATTTATCTTTTGGCATATTCTTTTGCTTTTTACCCTTTTACCTTTATTCATGGTGGTAAGGTTCACCTTTTATAATAGTACATGCGCGATAGAGCGCCTCGGTAAAGATAAGGCGAACCATCTGATGCGAGAAGGTCATCTTGGAGAGGGAGATCTTCTCGTTGGCGCGGTCGTAGACAGACTGTGAGAAACCGTAAGGACCGCCGATGACAAAGACGAGCCTGCGGGCAGTGGCCTGCTTGCGCTCTATCCATTTTGCAAATTCGATGCTTCGGAATTCCTGTCCATGTTCATCCATCAGCACCACGGTATCCGAAGGCTGGAGGAGTTTCAGAATCAGTTCTCCTTCCCGTTCCTTCTGCTGCTGTTCGCTGAGACTCTTGGTGTTCTTGAGCTCAGGAATGGTTGTTATGTTGAAAGGCATATAATGGGTGATGCGCTCGGCATAATCCTTGATGCCCGCAATGAAATGCTTGTTTACGGTCTTTCCGACCAGAATGAGTTCTGTCTTCATTTTCTTCCTATACACTTGAATTCTTCACTGAAGTTTCGCAAATAAGCCCCACACGCCCTGAAAGGGCAGAAGCTCCTAGCCCAGGGCCTTCAGCCCGTACTTGAACCACATGCGAAACTTCAGTTCTTCGTTCTTCACTTCTTCTCGTCCCTGTAATATCCTGTTCCTATTCTTTTCGGATTCTTCGGGAACCAGCCTTTCTCGCAGCGTTGTCTCTGTTCGAAGAGTTCACCGATGCTCCAAAGGCATGAAGCACCTACTACGCCCAATATGGCAGAGAAGAGCACGTTGGCAACCAGGAAGGCAGCTCCGATGCAGATGATGCCTGCAACGAGGAAAACCCACCAATAGCGGGTGCCCGTATAATATTCCGTCTTCATGACGATAGGGTGAAAGATACCTATTATTAAAAAGGTGGATACGGCGATGATGACGCCCGTGTAATATACTTCCATATTCTATTGTTTTTATATTTTGTTCATTCAACTTTTGTTATCTTACCAATACAATATTGCTAAATATTAGCCTTATTCTATTTTCAATTCCATTTCAATGTGCAAAAATACAAAAAAAACTTCATTCTTGCTTGGTTTATCAAAATTTTTATATAACTTTGTACGCAAATAGAGAAATTATGCATTGTTTTCGTGCACATCCTTCTCGATAAGAATTAATTAATAACATAATATAATCAAACTATGGCTAATAACGCAGAATTGATCAAGCAGTGTGAAGAAAGAGCACAGCAGTGGCTCACACCTGCTTTTGACGAAGAAACCCGTAAGGAAGTAAAGGCAATGCTCGACGCAGAGGACAAGTCTGCTCTCGTTGATGCATTCTATCAGAACTTGGAGTTCGGTACTGGTGGTTTGCGCGGTATCATGGGCGCAGGTACCAACCGCATGAACAAGTATATCGTTGGTATGGCTACACAGGGCTTTGCTAACTACATCCTCAAGGCTTTCCCTGGTGAGGAGAACCTTTCTGTAGTGGTAGGTCACGACTGCCGTAACAACTCCCGTCTCTTCGCAGAGACCGTAGCTGCCATCTTCTCTGCCAATGGCATCAAGGCTTATCTCTTCGAGAGCCTCCGTCCTACACCAGAGATTTCTTTCGCTATCCGTGAGCTCGGTGCCAAGGCCGGTGTTAACGTAACAGCTTCTCACAACCCTAAGGAATATAACGGTTACAAGGCTTACTGGAGCGACGGTGCTCAGGTTCTGGCTCCACACGATACAGGTATCATCGAGGAGGTAAACAAGGTTACTATCGACCAGGTGAAGTTTGAGGCTAACTGGGATAAGATCAAGATTATCGGTGGTGAGATGGATTACGACTACATGACAGCCGTTCATTCTGCTATGATTGACCAGGATGTCATCAACCGTCAGAAAGACCTCAACATCGTTTATTCAGCTATGCACGGTACAGGTCGTGTCATCGTTCCTCTCTGTCTGCGTTCTTGGGGCTTCCAGAACATCAATGTAGTTCCTGAGCAGATGGTAGTAGATGGTAACTTCCCAACAGTGGTTTCTCCTAACCCAGAGAATGCAGAGGCTATGACCCTCGGTATGAAGCTCGGTACCAAGTTGAACGCTGACCTCGTGGTTGCTACCGACCCAGATGCTGACCGTCTGGCTATCGTTTGCCGTGATGACAAGGGCGAGTGGATGATCATCAACGGTAACCAGACAGCCATGATGTTCTGCTACTACATCATCGAGAACAAGAAGAAGTTGGGTAAGTTGAAGCCAACAGACTTCCTCGTAAAGACCATCGTAACAACAGAGGTTATCGCTGAGATTGCCAAGAAGAACAACGTAGAGTTGCGCGATTGCTACACTGGTTTCAAGTGGATTGCACGCGAGATTGCTATCTCTGAGGGCAAGCAGCAGTACATCGGTGGTGGTGAGGAGAGCTTCGGTTTCTTGCCATACGATAAGGTACGCGATAAGGATGCTCCTGCATCTATCTGTCTGATTTGCGAGATTGCAGCATGGGCTAAGGATCAGGGTAAGACTCTCTACGACCTCCTGATGCAGATTTATGCAGAGTATGGCTTCAGCAAGGAGTTCACTGTAAACGTAGTTCGCCCAGGTAAGACTGGTGCTGACGAGATTAAGCAGATGATGGCAGACTTCCGTGCCAACCCTCCACAGGAGTTGGGTGGCAGCAAGGTGGTAACCTGGAAGGACTATCAGTCTTTGGAGGCTAAGCATGCTGACGGCAGCGTAGAGAAGCTCGATATGCCTGCTACAAGCAATGTACTCCAGTGGTTCTGCGATGACAACACTAAGGTAAGTGTCCGTCCATCAGGTACAGAGCCTAAGATTAAGTTCTATATTGAGGTTAAGGATCCTTCATTCAAGTGCGCTGGCTGCTACAACCGCTGCACAGCTGCTGCAATGGATAAGATCGAGGCTATCAAGAAGAGCCTGAAGTTGGATTAATTTCATAGGAAATCATATCATGGCGCTCCGGTAATTATTGCCGGAGCGCTTTTCGTTTCAGTAGCCGTTTATTCTTCTCGAAATAGGGTAGCAAGTTACCCTCATTATCATGTTTTTACAGAAAAAAAGCAAAAAGACTTGCATATTTTCTGATTTTTATTTACCTTTGCACCCATATTACAAAATTATAACATATAATTATACTCTTATGGGAGGCATTTTCGGAACTATTTCCAAGAAAAGCTGTGTCGCTGATCTCTTTTACGGCACAGATTACAACTCACATCTCGGCACACGCCGGGGCGGTTTGGCAACCTACAGTAGTGAGAAGGGCTTCGTGCGCTCTATCCACAATCTGGAAAGTTCATACTTCAGAACGAAGTTTGAACCTACACTCAACAAGTTTGAAGGAGCTACATCGGGCATCGGCGTGATTAGCGATACAGATGCCCAGCCACTCATCATGAACTCTCATCTTGGCCGCTTTGCCATTTGCACTGTAGCTAAGATAGTAAACAAGGATGAACTTACTCAGCTTCTGCTCGAAAAGAACATGCACTTTGCAGAGATGTCTTCGGGTAGTACCAATCCAACAGAGTTGGTGGCTCTGCTTATTATTCAGGGTAAAACCTTCAGAGAAGGTATCGAAAACGTTTTCCATCACATCAAAGGTTCCTGCACCATGATGATCCTTACCGAGGATGGCATCATCTGTGCGCGTGATAGTTGGGGACGTACTCCAATCATCATCGGCAAGAAGGAAGGTGCCTATGCGGCTTCCAGCGAAACCACCTCGTTCCCTAATCTCGATTATGAAACAGCATATGAGGTAGGACCAGGCGAAATCGTGAAGATTAAAGCTGATGGCATGGAGCAGATCCGACCTGCCAACAAGAAGATGCAGGTTTGTTCTTTCCTCTGGGTTTACTACGGATTCCCTACATCTACCTATGAGGGCAAGAATGTAGAGGAGGCGCGTTTTACCAACGGCTTTAATCTCGCCAAGACCGATGATGTGGAGGTAGACTGCTGCAGCGGTATTCCTGATTCGGGTACAGGTATGGCGATGGGTTATGCTGCCGGCAAGGGTGTACCTTACCAGCGTTGTATTGCCAAGTATACGCCTACATGGCCTCGTAGTTTTACTCCTAGCAACCAGAGCATGCGTTCACTGGTAGCCAAGATGAAGCTGATTCCTAACAAGGCGATGTTGAAGGGCAAGCGAGTATTGTTCTGTGATGACAGTATCGTTCGTGGTACCCAGCTTCGCGACAACGTGAAGGTGCTTTTCGACCAGGCTGGCTTGAAGGAGTGCCACATGCGCATTGCATGTCCTCCATTGGTATACGGTTGTCCGTTCATCAACTTCACTTCTTCAAAGAGTGATATGGAGCTGATTACCCGTCGCATCATCGAGAAGTTTGAGGGCGATGCCAACAAGAATCTTGAGAAATACGCTACCACTGGTTCTCCTGAGTATCAGAGAATGGTAGATGAGATTGCCAGCCAGTTGGGCTTGACTTCCCTGAAGTTCAACACCATCGAGCAGCTGGTAGAGGCCATCGGTCTTCCTAAGTGCCAGGTATGTACCCATTGCTTCGATGGCAGCAGCGCTTATACTCTTGATGAGTTTGCTGATGAAGACTAAAATAAGAATATAAGTTCTTGATAGATAATAAGATAGGTCTAGCGACCCCGCTTAGCGAGGTGTAGCTAGACCTATTTTTATATTATTTCTCGGCAAAATCTTCTTTTGCATAAAATGTATTATTTTGCATAGAACGTAAACTTGTTCTTGTAATCTCTGTTCACGCAAATGGTTGCCTTGCGCTGGGAGAGATTGTATACCACCGACCACTGGGTATGGCTCGTTGGATTGCCTGGAGTTTCTGCCTGACTCACACCATTGAGCAGATTCATGGCTCCTTCCTCTGACAACTGGTTACTGTTCTGCTTGATGACGAATTCCATCATGTCGTAGCGGGTCTTGCCGTGGTTCGAGAGTTTCGGACCTTTATCTGAACATGCCATGGTTTCAGATACATAGAAGTTGCTGGCATAGCGCTTTTCTATCACCTCGCGGGTGTTTGGCAATACGTCAGGATATTTGAAATGAGTCTTTCCGTCTTCACCCGTATATTCATCGTCGATGTAAATCTTGCTTTGGTGATCCTTGTCATATACGAATTCTACGATGGCATAACGACCCGTGGCATCTGCCATGTAGAAATGATAGTTGCCGTCATTATCCGGTATCCAGAGGTCATATCCATCCAGAATCTTGAGAGCTTCATCTACAGTTCTTGCATGATCCAGCATCATGCGTAAGGCCAGGGTTGTAGTCAGTTTCTTGCCTGTGCTTGCCTGCTGGGTTGGCTTGCCGTCGAGATGGAGTACGGATACGGCAAAGCCGGCCTCGTTCATGCCGTCCATCAGAAGATATGGGAATGCCATGATATAGGAAAGGTCTTGCGTCTTATGTTTCTCAAACTGTTCCTTGTTATATAGGATGTAATGCCAGAGATCCTGCCGGTAACCTATCCAGTAGGCATCCACCATGCTGATGGATTTCAGTCCACCTTCTGGAGCCGTGCGAACCAGGGCTGCTGCAATCGGTTCATTATCGTGAGAATAGTCAAAGTTGCGCCCCATCAGATAATCACCAGTATCTGGTGTCGTAACAGCAAAGGCACTGCAGCCGGCATCCAGCTTGACTCTTGTCTTGAGCCAGGATGGTGTTTTGTCGCAGAGGGTTTTTAATACGGCACCAATCAGTTGGGTGTTGTCGGTAAGATTATAGCCTGATATGGTAGAGAGTTTGTAATCCTCCGTATAGTCAAGATAGAAGAATCTTCCGTCTTTCAAGTCCTGGATAGACCGGACCATCTCCAGTTTCTTGGCATCGGTCAGTAGACTGGCTGGTACGTCCTGATAGTGTGCCTTATTGTTTACTTCTGGGCTGTCATCATCGCTGCATGAAGATAGCAGAAACATACAGAATGTGATGCTGAAACTTAAGCATAAAAACAGAAACCATTGTATGTGCTTACTGTTGAAAGTGATATTCTTTTTCATACGTAATTAGTATTAAATGATTGATAAATGATTTGAATTTTCAAATGCAAAAGTAATGGAAAACCACTCTCGGTAGGGAGAAAAGTACACTGAAAAATGCTGATTTTTCTGGAATTATAAAAAAATATCCCTCAAAATACATCAAAACCAATCTTTTTTATTATTTTTGCAAGAAGAAAAAGCGATTCGTGTGTCTGTGCAAAATGATTCGTCAGTCAGGGCAAACCTGCCTCATCTGTCAATACGAAATAATTTATCTATCCATTATGAATATGAAAGAAAAGAACGCAAAGAAATCTAAGATACATCAGTTAGGATTCTGTTTCCTGAAGAGAGAATCTAATTACTTGGACCGCCAACGTCAAGCTATCCTTGTGTGTTTCTCCGTGATGCTCTCTTTGGGCATCCTGTCAAATATCCTGGGCTTTTCTGGAGCCTTTGATCCGTTTTTTACCGTGTCTAACATCGTTTTTCTGATAGTTGTGTTATCCTCCTTCATGGCTTATCTCTTCGGGAAAATCCCAATGGTGAGGGCAATCGTTTGTATCGCTATCGCCACCCAGTGCTTTATCGGAGCCGATATCCTCTACAGTGCCTTTATGCCTACGCTGAAAGATAACAGAATGGTGATTCTCATCAATATGCTTATCCTTTCAGACAACATGTTTTTCTCGCTGGCGGCTTATCAGGCGCGTCTCACACGCTGGCTGGTGGGAATAGCTTTTGGGGTTTATATATTGAGTGTGATTGTAACGGGGGATGAATCGCTCATGGATTATTTCTTCATGATAATGCTCATATTGCTTTTTATCAGCGTGCTGAGTCTGGCTGTTGCCAGAAACGGTGAGTATCTTGTCAATGCGAACAGAACGTTGCAGCGTGATGAGGAAGAACTGCTCCAGGTGCTGAAGATAAACAAAAAGCAGATTAAGGCATACGTGGCTCTGGCGAAGGAAAGGCATGATGTTAAACTTACCGCGCATTTGCTGGATCTTCTGGGTGAGGCTTCGCAGAAGAATGTCATAGACAATGTGATGCAATATCTCCAGACCCGCGAATTGAGCAAACAGAACATAGAACGTGTCTTTCCCGAGTTGAGTGCCTCTGAACAGGAAATCTGTTACCTTATCCTGCAGAACAGAAAGTTGAGTGAGATTTGCACGCTGCTCAACAAGTCGGAATCGAACATCACTACCCAGCGGGCCAACATCAGAAAGAAGTTGGGAATGGGCTCAGCTGATAACCTGAAGAAGGTTCTGGAGAAGCGCATAGCTGAAAGCCAGTAGGCCGATGAGGCTGATATTGAACCATATCCTGTTATTTTCGGAAATTTTGAACATATTGTGATAAGATGTGAATAGTCATTTATCACCGAAAAGCCGTACCTTTGTACCCAGATAATAAATGAAACGTAAATCAATAGAAATCATTAAGAAGAAATGAAGAAAATAATCATCTTATGTTTCGCGCTCGGAGCTTTCCATACACTTGGCGCACAGGAGACGCTTACGCTCAGCCAGTGCCTGCAGATGGCAGTGGATAACAACCTGTCGCTCCAGAGCAGCCGAAACGAAATAGCTAAGGGAAAGTACGCTATCAGCGAAAATCAGGCTAAACTCTATCCGCAAATCAATGCGGTGGCACAGCTCAACGACAACTTTACGCCACCTGTTTCGGTTACCGACGGCTCGGCTTACGGCAAGCCTTATAATGTAACCAAGACGTTGCAGTATAATGCTTCGGCAGGAGTACAATTGCAGATGCCGCTGTATAACCAGATGATTCTTACCGCCATCGACATCACCAAGATTGCCGATAAACTCAACCAACTCTCTTATGAGAAGGCGCGTGAAGACCTTATCGTGCAGACTGCCAAGATGTATTACATGGCGCAGAACACATCTGAGCAGATTCGTCTGACGGATGACAACATCAAGCGACTGGTAGAACTCAGAAACATCACCCAGGCTTTCTATGATAACCAGATGAGTCTGGAGGTAGATCTGAAGCGAGTGAATCTCAATATCGAGAACCTCACCGTGCAGCGCGATAACGCCATCGCCATGCTCGAACAGCAGTATACCATGCTCAAGTATGTGATAGATTATCCTGCCGAGAAGGAGATGAAGGTGACAGCCGTAGATCCGGGAAAGATAGAGATGGTGAAGGCTGACGGACTGGATACGGGACTCTACGAACTCCAGTTGCTGGAACAGAAGAAACTGCTCACCCAGAAGCAGACCAAACTAGCCAAGGACGGTTATCTGCCATCGCTCTCGCTGACCGGAAACCTGATGTATTCTGCCTTTACCGATAGGATAGATCACTGGATTCATTCGGGCGAATCAAACCACTGGTATGGTTCCAATGGTCTGGGCATCCAGCTGCGAGTGCCTGTATTCGATGGTTTTGAAAAGCGTTCTAAAATCAGAAAGGCGAAGATAGAGGAGGAGAATGCACGCATCGGTTACGAGGACGCCCTGAAGGGACTGCAGGCAAACTATATGAATGCGGTGAGCGAGGTGAACAACAGTCAGCGCAACTACAAGAAACAGTTTGATAATTATACCATGGCGCAGGATGTTTACAACGTAACGGCCGACCAGTATAAGGAGGGTGTGGCTTCGATGACAGCGGTGCTGCAGGACGAGATGCGCATGAGCGAGGCAATGAACAATTATCTCACAGCCTACTATCGCTACAAGGTTGCCAATCTCTCGCTGCTCAAGTTGACTGGACAGCTCAACCAGATTTCGGTTGCTAAATAACGGAGAAGAATAAATCATTAAAAAATAAAATATAAACAGGAAAACGGGATGTAAAAAAGTTTACTTCATATTCCCTGATTCCAAATTACAATAAAACTATGGAACAGAACGAAAATAAAAATGTAGAAACAGCAGAGGCTACACAGGTATCTCACGAAGAAACCAGGAAGAAACTCAAGAAGCAGCGCGTAAGACAGATTGTTGCCAGTCTGATAGGTGTTGCTATTCTGGCTTTCGGACTCTGGAAAATCGTATGCCTCTTCCTCGATTATAACTCTAACGAAACGAGCAATGATGCTCAGATAGAGCAATATATCTCGCCGGTTAATCTCCGTGCATCCGGCTATATCGCCAAGGTATACTTCAGAGAACATCAGGAAGTACACAAGGGAGATACCCTCCTTGTGCTCGACGACCGGGAGTATCGTATCCGTCTGATGGAGGCTGAAGCAGCTCTCAAGGATGCCAAGGCAGGAGCCAATGTCATCAACGCTACAGAGCAGACCACCGAGACATCCGCTTCTATCTATCAGGCATCCATCGATGAAATAAATGTACGACTTGCCAAACTCGCCAAGGACTGCGAACGCTATCGCAACCTGGTAGAAAAGAAGGCGGCTACTCCTATCCAGCTCGAACAGCTGGAGGTAGAATATGCAGCCACCAAGAAGAAACTCGAAGGGGTAAAGAAGCAGCAGGCTGCTGCCTATAAGGGAGTAAACGAGGTAACTACCCGCAAGCAGAATGTGGCTGCCTCCATCGAGCGTGCCGAGGCTGCCGTAGAGATGGCAAAGCTGAATCTCTCTTACTGTGTGGTTGTGGCCCCTTGCGACGGTAAACTGGGTCGCCGCTCTATCGAGGAGGGACAGATGGTAAATGCAGGAACCACCATTACCTACATCATTCCAACCAACAACAAATGGGTGATTGCCAACTATAAGGAAACCCAGATAGAGAATCTCTATGTAGGACAGAAGGTGCGTATGACCGTAGATGCCATCAGTAACAAGG
Source organism: Segatella copri (assembly GCF_009494835.1). Lineage (GTDB taxonomy): Bacteria > Bacteroidota > Bacteroidia > Bacteroidales > Bacteroidaceae > Prevotella > Prevotella copri_F. The sequence continues at coordinate 161,047 of NZ_VZBE01000089.1, read as the reverse complement.
AGTTTGAGGGTACGGTGACCGCCATTTCTGGTGCTACCGGTTCGAAATATTCGCTGGTACCTACAGACAATTCTGCTGGCAACTTTGTCAAGATTCAGCAGCGTGTGCCTGTAAGAATCGATTTCAACAACCTCAGCAAAGAGGATAATGAGCATCTTGCTGCCGGCATGATGGTGGTTGTCAAGGCTGAGAGAAAGTAAAAACAGCTAGATGGAAATGAAGTAATATATGGAAGAAGAATATAAGAATTATCCGTTTTATGATTGGGTGCCCAAACCGCTCGGCATCATCTTCATGATCATCCTCTTCGTGCCGATGATTACGATGAGTGGCGTCTATTCTGCCAACAGCGGCGAGATGATGAGCGGGCTTGGCATCCAGTCGGAATACATCGCCTTTGCGGGCTTCTGCACCTCGATAGGAATGGCGGCTTTCTCGCCGTTCTTCTATGATCTGGTGTGCATCCGGAGAGAGAAGATGATGTGTATCGTGGGCTTCTCCATTCTCTTTATCCTCAGTTTCGTGTGTGCCCAGACCGACTCGCTGTTCATACTCGGACTGTGCAGTCTGCTGATGGGTTTTGTCCGTCAGACGCTGCTGATGGCGCATCTCTTCGTGCTCATCAGATATGGTTTCGGAATAGAGGCTACGAGGAATATCACGCCGGGATGCGAGCCTACTACCGAGGAAGCATGGGATGCGGTAGATTCGGAGAAGATGGTGTCGCAGCCGGTCATCTATCTCTTCTTCATGATTATCGGACAGTTGGGAACCTGGCTTACGGCATGGCTTGCCTATGCTTATGAGTGGCAGTATGTTTATCATTTCATGATGGCATTCATGCTGGCAGGCATCATCATCGTGTTCTTCACCATGCCTTATCATAAGTATCCGATGCCTAAGTTCCCGATAACGATGTCGAAGTTTGGTAATGTTACGGTGTTCAGTATCATGCTCTGTTCGTTTGCTTATGTCATGGTTTTCGGCAAGACGCTCGACTGGTTTGATGATCCTACTATCCGTTTCTCTTCGGTGGTCTGTCTTATCTTTACCGCTCTGTTCATCTATCTGGAGAAGACGAGGCGTTCACCTTATTTCATCATGGAGGTGTTCCAGCTCAGGGTCATCAACTACGGCATCCTGCTCTTCTTCCTGCTGATGGTTTGCAATTCGAGTGCCATGTTTGTCAACGTGTTCACCAATGTGAGCATGAAGATAGATAACTGGCAGAACGCCACGCTAGGCAACTGGGTGATGGTGGGCTACACCGTGGGACTGATATTCGCCGTCATTGCCCGAGCCAAGAATGTTCACCTGAAGTGGATGTACTGTCTGGGCTTCCTCTTTATCGGAGCCTATGCGCTGTACATGTATTTCGAGGTACAGAACGACGGTATGTATGAGCGTATGAAATGGCCTATCATCATCCGTTCTACGGGAATGATGCTGCTCTATTCGCTCATCTCCACGATAGCCAACCAGCGCATGCCTTACCGCTTCATGTCAACCTGGGTTTGCATCATGCTTACCGTTCGTATGGTCATTGCCCCTTGCATCGGCTCGGCGCTCTATACCAATGTGCTGCAGCACAGACTGCAGTATTATGTAACCCGCTTTGCCCAGGATTACGACCGCACGAACATCGAGACGGCGAAGACTTACGACCAGACGGTGAGAGGCATGCAATATCAGGGCAAGAGTGTAACCGAGGCGCAGAATATGGCTGCCATGAGTACGAAGGGAAAGGTACAGGTACAGGCCACGCTGGTGAGTATCAAGGAGATGGCAGGCTGGACCTTCTACGGCTGTCTGCTGTGTGCCGGACTGATGCTCGTTCTCCCTTGGCGCAAGCGCAATATCGGGGAACTGACGCGTGAGTATCTGCTGAAGAATGTAGATGTGAAATCCCTGGGAAGAAGGTAGGGGAGTGCTAAAATATCATAAAAGATACAGGCTGCTCATCTGATGAATGGATATTTTTGTTATCTTCGCAGTTAAATCTGAAGATAACAGACCCATATTCATCATGAAAATAACAGATAATATCATCATATATGAGGCTCATGAGTTTCCTCAGCTGTTGATGCAGCCTTTCTACTCCGACTATGTCGGTATCGTAATCTGTCATCAGGGGATGTTCCGTTTCTGTGTAGACGGAACATCCTTTGTTGCATCTGAGGGTGAGACCGTTTTCCTCTCCAAAGGAGTGATGTTTCATGTGCAGGAAACGGGCAAGAACCTTAAATATACCCTTCTTTTTTACCGTGCTGAACAGATTCGTCACATGTTGGGCAATACCGTGGTTACCATGCGTCTTTATGCTACGATTTATCCCAAACCCTGCCATGTCAGGACGACGGGTTATGAGGATATGCTCACTTCCTATGCCCTGATGCTGAGGAAACTGGAGCTGGAAAAAGAGAAGAGTGGTGAACTGGATGCCTATTGTGTGCATGAGCAGAAACTGTTGCTGATGGCTGTTACGTACCGTTTGTGCAGCATCTTCTCGGCATCGTTCAAGGCTGCCGGCAAGGAGATGGAACGGAAGATTGCCATCTTTGAGTCGCTGGTGCTGCTGATAGAGAAGAATTATATGCGTGAGCGCAGTGTGGCTTTCTATGCAGACGAACTCTGTCTTACACCGAAATATCTGTCGGTACTGGTCAAGTCGGTTTGCGGTCAGACGGTCCAGCAGTTGCTTTTCAAGGCGATGATCCGTCGCAGTATCTATCTGATGAAGAACACCACGAAGACGATACAGCAGATAGCCAATGAACTCAGTTTTCCCAATGCTTCAGCCTTCGGAACCTTCTTCAAGAAACATACCGGTCTGTCGCCTAAGCATTACCGTAATTGGGAAGAGGGGAATGAACCGCCTTCTTTCAAATAAAGATTTCATCCTATACCTATAAAATAAAAAAGGGACAGAGGAATCGTTCTGTCCCCTGTCCCGAAACTGTGATATAACTAAAACAACTGAGCGAAAGCTTCGGCTGTCTTTCCTGTATAGGTCTTCATCTCTGTAACCGGCTTGTAACCGAAATCCTTGAAGGCAAGGAGCTGTGTGGCAACAAACTGGTGGTCGTCAGAGATGCAAGCCTGTAACTTCATATTACCCATGCTGATGGCAGAAACAGGGAAGTTGCTGATCGCTGTTTCTACATCCTTTGGGGCTGCACTGAGGATGTTCTCAAGCTTTCTTCCATCCTCTGCAGAATATTCTTTCTCTTTTATCTTAATCACGCTGTTGGTAGGTTGATAGATGAGCTTGACTGTCAAACCCATGAAACCTTTCTTTACCTGTACATCCTGGAGTGCCAATACATCAGCACCCATCTCTAAATGATTAATCTTTGCCATAATTTTATACTGTTATTTGCTTATTCTTAATTCTTGAAAAATAATATATATTGAACTGTTTTTTGTTTTGAATAGGGGTGTAGCCAGTCTTATCGCAAATCTTAGGAAAGATGCGATAAACCTATATGAAATTTTAAAAAGAGAAAAGAATAAGCACTAACAGAGCAGACGTCGCAGGCAAATGACATAATACTTGCTGGCGACATCAAAGTGGATTGGGGCAGTTTCCTGTCGGAAAGGCTCCATGCCACCTTCTATAGCTGATAAAAGGGATGATAAATAACGGATTCTATTTGTAAGCAATCTACTGGCAGTCTGACTGTTGTGCATATTGCCACTTGGCAATAAGCGCTGCGGACGGCTGCTACAGATGCGGTAAGCAAGCTGCGAGGCGTTTTCAAGCTGTGCCTCAGGCTGGCTCTTGTCATACTCAACCTTCGCCAAACCATCTTTCTTATGGCTTGCATCTTCGGTATAAGAATCCTCGGGAGTAAAAGAAATAGAGGCAGCAGATACCTCTCCATAGCCTGAGAAGACCATGGACACCAGAAAAAGGATGTATAGTATCAACTGCCTCATATTAAATATATTATGGTGTCAGGATGAACTCCTGACACCGGGGATGATTAATAGCTTCTTGCGATGATGACACGGGCTACGGCTGGTTTGCCGCTTACCATATCTACACCTGGAGTCTGCTCGTAAGCGAAAGGCACGCAGCGGATAGTAGCCTGAGTTTCCTCCTTGATCTTAGCCTCGGTCTCGGCTGTACCGTCCCAATGGCAGAGGAAGAAACCACCATCCTTCACACGCTCCTTGAACTCCTCGTAGTTGTCGCACTCGTAAACGTGAGCATCACGGTAAGCACGAGCCTTCTCGAAGATATTCTTCTGGATGTCTTCCAACATATTCTTTACGCGCTCTACGATACCGTCGAAGCTTACGTTCTCCTTCTCCAAGGTATCACGGCGCATAATCTCGATGGTGTTGTTCTCCAAGTCACGGCCACCCATAGCCAGACGAACAGGAACACCCTTCAACTCATAGTCAGCGAACTTGAAGCCAGGACGCTTGGCAGGGTTATCATCATACTTCACGGTGATGCCCAACTCGCGGAGCTGGTCGATGACAGGCTGCAACTTAGCAGTAATCTGAGCCAACTGCTCGTCGCCCTTGTTGATAGGGACGATAACCACCTGGATAGGAGCCAGCTTTGGAGGCAATACGAGACCGTTGTCATCGCTGTGAACCATGATGAGGGCACCCATCAGTCGGGTAGAAACACCCCATGAAGTAGCCCATACGTACTCAGGCTTGTTCTCCTTGTTCAAGTAGGTAACATCGAAGCTCTTTGCGAAGTTCTGACCCAGGAAGTGAGAAGTACCGCTCTGGAGAGCCTTACCATCCTGCATCATTGCCTCGATGGTATAAGTGTTCAGGGCACCGGCGAAACGCTCAGTCTCACTCTTCACACCCTGCAATACAGGAACACCCATGTAGTTTTCAGCAAAATCAGCGTAAACCTTGAGCATCTCCTGAGCCTTTGCCTCAGCCTCTTCCTTGGTAGCATGAGCGGTATGACCCTCCTGCCAGAGGAACTCAGAAGTACGGAGGAACGGACGGGTACGCATCTCCCAACGCATTACGTTACACCACTGGTTGCAGAGGATAGGGAGATCACGCCATGAATGAATCCAGTTCTTATAGGTGTTCCAGATGATGGTCTCAGAAGTAGGACGGATGATGAGCTCCTCATCGAGCTTTGCGTTAGGATCAACCTCAACCTCTTTGCCATCCTCTGTAGAACGGAGGCGGTAGTGGGTAACTACGGCACACTCCTTGGCGAAACCTGCCACGTGCTCAGCCTCACGAGAGAAGAAACTCTTCGGGATGAGGAGAGGGAAGTATGCGTTCTGTACACCTGTCTGCTTAAACATCTTGTCGAGCTGCTGCTGCATCTTCTCCCAGATAGCGTAACCGTATGGTTTGATAATCATACAACCACGAACTGGTGACAACTCAGCGAGATCAGCCTTTACTACCAAATCATTGTACCACTGACTGTAGTTGTCAGCGCGCTTGGTTAAATTCTTGAGTTCTTTAGCCATATTGCTTTTTTCTATTTATTTTGTTTTTTATTTCTTCTGTTACTTATATATTAAGGTATAAGCATGAGCCCCTTCATCATCTGCTGACGGCAGTTCATCTGTCTGCAGGTGTCTGAAATCCTACTTTTAGGGATTTTCCACCCCCAAATAGGTGATTTCCTAGCTCTATTTCGACAAATACCCTTAAATTTGCATGCAAAAATACAAAAAAATATTAGAAAACTCTCCATTATGGAGAAAAAAGAGTTATCTTTGCAATTAAATAACATAAATATAGGAGATTTTAAAATGAAAAAGACTAATTTTGCAGTTGCAGGCCTCTCTTTGTGCTTGCTTTTCTCAAGTTGTGGAACCAATCAGAAGACTGGTACAGCTGTAGGTGCCGGTTCTGGTGCAGCTCTGGGTGCTCTCGTTGGTGGATTGCTCAACAATAGCCATCGTGGTACAGGTGCACTTGTTGGTGCTGCTATCGGTGCAGCTGTTGGTGGCGGTGCTGGTAACCTCATCGGAAAGCACATGGATAAGGTGAAGGCTGAGGCTGAACGGGTGAAGAATGCACAGGTTGAGACTGTAACAGATGCCAATGGCTTGTCTGCCGTTAAGGTAACATTTGCTTCTGGTATCCTCTTCCCAACTAACGGTTCTACTCTCAGCAGCAGCGCAAAGACTGATTTGGCTCAGTTTGCCGGTGTATTGAAGAACAATACCGACTGCGAGGTTTCTATCCAGGGTTATACCGATGCTACAGGTAATGATGGTATCAACTTGCCATTGAGCCAGAAGCGTGCTGAGGCAGTTTACAACTATCTCGCTTCTTGCGGTGTTACCAGCCGTCAGGTAAAGAATGTTCAGGGTTTTGGTTCTGCTAACCCTGTTGTTAATACTACTGCTGCTTGCGCCCAGAACCGTCGTGTAGAGGTTTACATGTATGCTAGCCAGGCTATGGTTAACGCAGCCAACAACGGTACATTGAAGTAATAAGTTTCATGCTCCCGGAAGGGAAAAACTAAATAGATGATTTTGAAGAAAATCAAGAATATAGTAAAATGGGTGGTGGTGCTGTTTTTCAGTACCACCATTCTTGCTGTAGTGGCATATAGGTTCATTCCTGTATATGTCACTCCTCTGATGTTTATCCGATGCTTCCAGCAAGTAGCTGATGGAGAGAGTATTACCCTGCATCATCATTGGGTTTCGATGGATAAGATTTCGCCTCACATGCCAGTGGCGGTAATGGCGAGCGAAGATGCGAGATTCCTGAAGCATCACGGTTTCGACTTCAATGCCATCGAGAGTGCGGCGAAGAATAATGCACGTGGTGGAAAGGTGCATGGAGCCAGTACCATCAGTCAGCAGACTGCTAAGAATGTCTTCCTGTGGCCTGGCCGTTCATGGACCCGCAAGGGATTTGAAGTCTACTTTACCTTCCTCATCGAAATGATGTGGAGCAAGCAGCGCATCATGGAGGTTTATCTCAACAGCATTGAGATGGGACCGGGTATCTATGGTGTGGATGCGGTTGCAGAATATCATTTCGACAAGAAAGCGAAAGATCTGTTTCGTGGCGAGTGTGCGCTGATAGCAGCTACACTTCCTAATCCGCGCAAATTCAGTTCGCTGCATCCTAGCGCTTATATGAAGAAGCGCCAGCGACAGATAGAACATCAGATGAGATTTATCCCTACCTTCCCTCGTGAGGGCGAAGATTTCGACCCAGGCACGGCTGTGGGAGGATATAGGGGGAAGTAATACTTAGTTTATAGTTTATAGTTGATAGGGGTGACCTTAAAATAGTTTTTTGCCTCAAATATTGATTCATGGATTTACTGAAAGACTTGAACGAAGCGCAGCGTGCTGCGGTAGAATATATTGACGGACCTTCGCTGGTGATAGCCGGTGCAGGTTCGGGTAAAACGCGTGTGCTTACTTATAAGATAGCTTATCTCCTGAGCCAGGGCATGAAACCCTGGAGCATCATGGCGCTCACCTTTACTAACAAGGCAGCAAGGGAGATGAAGGAACGTATCGGAAAACTGGTGGGAAATGATCTCGCACAGCATCTCTATATGGGTACTTTCCACAGCATCTTCTCCCGAATCCTGAGAGCGGAGGCTGAGCATATCGGCTTCAACAACAACTTTACCATTTATGACGAAAGTGATTCGCGCTCGCTGATCAAGGCGATAGTGAAGGAGATGGGGCTGGATGATAAGAAGTATAAGCCTGCTGCCGTTCATGCCAAGATTTCGATGGCGAAGAACAACCTGATGAGTGCTGCGGCTTATGAGAGCGATGCGGCTATCTTCGAGCAGAACAAGCGTGCGCAGATGCCTGAGGTTGGTAAGATTTTCGTGGCTTACGTGCAGCGCTGCAAGCAGGCTAATGCCATGGATTTCGATGATTTGCTGACGCTTACCTATCAGCTCTTCAGGGAGCATGAGGATATTCGCCACAAATATGCCGCCCGCTTCGATTATGTCCTGGTGGATGAGTATCAGGATACCAACCACGTTCAGATGTCTATCGTCATGCAACTCTGTCAGGAGAAGCAGCGTGTTTGTGCCGTGGGTGATGACTCGCAGAGTATCTATAGTTTCCGTGGTGCCAATATCGATAATATTCTCAACTATCAGCGCCAGTTTCAGGGCACGCGTCTCTTCAAACTGGAACAGAACTACCGCTCTACTCAGACCATCGTTGAGGCGGCTAACAGTCTGATCAAGCATAACCGCAACCAGATTCCTAAGGATGTGTTCAGCGAGAATGCGAAGGGTGAGAAGATTCAGTATAAGCCTGCTTACAGCGACAAGGAAGAGGCGGCGATTGTGGCGAAGGACGTGAAGCGTATCCGGCGCGAGGATGGATGCCAGTATAGTGATTTTGCCATTCTCTACCGCACCAATGCCCAGAGCCGCAGCTTCGAGGAGGAGTTCAGAAAGCAGGGTATTCCTTATCGCATTTATGGCGGACTGAGTTTCTACCAGCGCAAGGAAATTAAGGATATTATTGCTTATTTCCGTCTGGTGGCGAATCCGGATGATGAAGAGGCTATCAAGCGTATCATCAACTATCCGGCACGAGGAATAGGGGCTACTACGGTGCTGAAGATTGCTGACTGTGCCCATCAGAACCAGGTGAGTTTCTGGGAGGTAATCGGTGCCCCTGAGCGGTATGGACTGGCGGTTAACAAGGGTACAATGAACAAGCTGGAAACCTTCAGGTTACTGATTTCTTCGTTTATCGAACGGGCTCAAACTACGGATGTCTATGAATTGGGTGATGCCATTATCAAGGAGAGTGGTATCAGTCAGGATATCATGTCGGGCAAGGATGCCGATGATCTGGCACGTCAGGAGAACTTGGAGGAATTCTTGAGCGGTATGTCTGCTTTTGTGGAGGAACGCCGTGAAGAGGGTAGGTTTGATGAACTCTTTCTGCAGGATTATCTGCAGGATGTGGCGCTGCTGACCGATGCTGACAGCGATGGTGATAAGGATGAACCTCGTGTCTCTCTGATGACGGTTCATGCTGCCAAGGGTCTGGAGTTTCCTACGGTCTTCGTGGTTGGTTTGGAAGAGAATATCTTCCCAAGTCCGCTTTCTGCTGCTTCGCTCAGAGAACTGGAGGAGGAACGGAGATTGCTTTACGTTGCCATTACGCGAGCTGAGAAACATTGTATCCTGACGAACGCCAAGAACCGCTGGCGATATGGCAAGATGGAGTTTGATAATCCGAGTCGGTTTATCGATGAGATTGACGGCAAGTTGATTGATAGCCTGGATGAGGCTGGTGGAAGCTTGTTTGGCTCTATGTCTGACCAGCCGGAGTGGGCGAGAGCGCAACGTCCTCGCAGACCATGGGAGGATGCTGAGCAGCCTAGATACAGTAGCAGGTATCAGAATTCCAAACCGGTAGCATCGCAGTTTGTGGCAGATCCTAAGCCTTCTCTCTTTGATGATGAACCTGAGACTTCACGTACTTCCGGACGCTCATCTCTCTCTGAAGGCAATTTCAAGTCTGTTAGAGCGCTGAATGCAGCTAAGCGTTACATGGAGGCGCATTCTTCTCATCCTGCTTCTCGCGGTACTGGATCTTCTGCAGCATCAGTTTCTTCTTCTACAGCATTATCTGCTGGCAGTTCTTCTTGTGGTTTGCAGGAGGGAATGAAGATAGAACATCAGCGTTTTGGACGGGGAACAGTATTGAAGATTGAAGGTACTGGTGAGAATACGAAGGCTACGGTTGAGTTCGTTCATTCTGGCACCAAACAGCTTCTGCTGAAATATGCCAAGTTTACGGTAGTAGATTAAGTTTAGTAGTCTGATTTTGCGTTTTTAATAATATATTAGGGCTCTTTAGTATGCTAAAGTACTAAAGAGTCTTAATTTTTTTGTGTAATTATTTGTTCTTCTTGTAACTTTTGTTTATATTTGTAGCATATTTACGAACGATATGCAAAAAAGAGTTTAATATTTAACTTATAAACAGAACGATTATGAAGAAATTAATGATGATGGCAGTAATTCTGCTTGCTGGTGTAGGAAGTGTAATGGCACAGAGCGATTACAAGCGCGGTATCTTTAACCATGTAGGTCTTAACGTGGGTGCAGGTACCGAGGGTATTAGTGTTGGTGTGGCTGCTCCTGTTACTAACTTCCTTGAGGTAGAAGCAGGTGTGAACATCATGCCATCTTTCAAACTGTCTGGTGATTTGGATGTAGATGTCAATACTAGTTCTTTGCCTCAAGTACCTAATGTTCAGTACCCAACCAGTGCAACCATTCATGCAGAAGGCTCATTCGACCGTACCACCTTTAATGTAAAGGCTAATCTGTATCCATTCGGTGGTGGCAGCAAGTTCTTTATCGCTGCTGGTTTGTCTATTGGTGGTGAGAAGATTGCTGAGGTTACCGGTTCTTGCGATGAACTTCGTGATTTCTCTAATAAATACTTGAAAAATAATCAAACTTTGGAGCAACAGTTCCGTAAGGCTATATCAGCCAACTTGGGTGGTTACAACTTGGAGCTCGATGAGAATTATAACCTTCAGGGCGATATCCGTTGCAAGAATGTTCGTCCATACCTCGGTTTAGGTTTCGGTCGTCTGGTTCCTAAGAACCGTATCGGTTGCCGCTTTGAGTTGGGTTGCCAGTTCATGGGCAAGCTCAAGGTTTACCAGAATGGTAACGAGATAGATATCAATAAGGCATTGGAAGATGCTGGCGAGGATGATCTCTCTAAGTTTGTAAAAGACTTGAAGGTTTATCCTGTTTTGAAGTTCTCTCTTACAGGTAGAATCTTATAATATAGATAAAGAGTTATAAAAATAGATTGGGCAAGACCATCTCTGGTCTTGCCCTTTTTGTTTCTATATACTATAAATTGAAAAAGCGTCCCCGCAGTAGCCTCACGGTCACTACGGGGACTTATAATTACTAACATCTAACTTTAGCATTTTTGTTTAAACTTAAAAACAAATTCTTTATGAGAGTAATTTCTCCATTATCTATAAACATAAACCAAGTATCTCATATATTGCAAGTAACTTGTATCCTGCAAATATCTTGTATCCTTAAATGCAAGTTCTTAGAAAAGTCAAACCCATAGACCAGTATCTCTACTAATATCTTGATTATTTTTATTTTATTGTTTTTGTCTGTTTAATATTTAATACTTTTAAGTTCACAATGCAAAGATATAAAAAAAATGGGTAAACTCCAAATTAATTTTGCTTTATTTTGTGTTAAGTGGCTTTTATTGTACTTATGCGGCGGTTTTTAAGGATTAACCGGCAAAGTTAAGAGGGTGTATCATAAACATTCAAATGCTTTATGATACACCCTCTTTCTCAGGATTCTGAATATTTTCGTGTTTATAACGCTTCGTCTTCAGGACGTGGCATCTGTGTCTGGGGCTTCTGTTTCTTGCCTGACTTCATGAATAGTTTCTTCTTCTTGAGCCATGCAGCCTTGCGTATCTCGTATTCTTCGCGATGACGCTCCAAAAAATTATCTGCCATGTTTCGTTTCCTTTTTTACTTTGCGTTATGAATGCTTATTCTTCTTTAAACTTGCTGTAAATCACCTTGATTCGGATCGGACCAGATGCCACCTTCTTACCAGTCTTCTTGTCTGTGGTATAATCCTTGTCAGAATCATCCGTACCCACGATGAGTCGGGTGGAAGCGAGTGACATATCGTGATTAATCTTGGAGATGACGGTAGTATAGCCCTGTGTGGTTGTGATGACGTTTACAGGAACCAGTACTACTTTATCCCAGTTTTCACTCTTGCCTTTGTTCTTATACATGGCAGAAACCAGGTTGGCGATATTCTGGAATGTATAGGCATTCTTGTAGGTGCCTGTACTGCTGTAGCTTGTAGTATAAGAAGTACGGCTATCTGCCAACTTGCTCTTTTCGAAGAACGACTGCAAACTGTCTTTCTGAACCATCAGGATGGTGCTTGGTGTAGCAAAGTTGTATGGGTTGTCTTCGTCTACATTATTGAGTCGTGGGAAAGAGATGGTAGCTGTGTTGAGCGTGTCCTTCTCATGGCCCTTCATGATGTCATCGATAGGAAGAGTAACCTCGGTGAAGATACCGGCAGGCGACTTGAGGTAAGTCCAGTCCTCCTGACTTGCCAACTTCTTCAAGTTCTCGGTATCATTCTCAATCTTGTTGAGCTGCAATACCTCTTCTGTACCATCAAAACGGTTGTATCCGATTCCAGTACTGTCAGTAACGCCGTCCTTTGCCTTGATGGTCTGGGTCCAGTAGAAGATAAGCTCTGTATTCCAGATCTTAGCCATGTTACCCGTACCACCTACATTCTTGATGTAGAAGCCAGGACAGACGTTGTGCAGGAACTTGAAGTTGGTCTTGAAGTACTTTGGATGTTTAGCGTATGTCTGCAGGATGTAAGATCCGTAGTTCTTATAAGTCTTACCATTTTTCTTGTACTCCTTATTCAAGTAAATCTTGAAGTTCTTGACGTCTGATGTATTGCTCAAGTTGTAATTGCTGCTCCAATGCTGATTGCTTTCGCTTACCCAGCCGTTCTTGAAGGCATCATAATTAGAGTAATATTCCTGATCCTCTCTCATCGGCTCGGTCATCTCATAGGCTGTCACCTTCATAGGGGTGATGGTATCACCGTAGCTGGCGTTGTAAGAAACCAAGAGGTAGCATGAGTCGGCTTCGATAGAACCATTGTTTGCCTTCTTGATATCTAGTGTATCTACAGAGAAAGTAGGCAATACGCTCAACTGGGTCATGTAGTCACCCTTTACATAATTGTGGGTTTCCGGGTCTTTCATATTACCGATAAGGCCCGTGTTGTTGCGGCTCAATACGGAATCTGCTACTATAGACTTTGTGGTAACATTGAACGCTGAGTTAGAAATGTTAATGTTGTCTATCTTATTAGTGATGCTACCACCGATTCCCTCGGTGGTATCATCACATGCAGCGAAAGTAAGCGCTGCTATTACTAATACTGTTAAGAGTCTTAATATTTTCATTATCCTTGTATGTATGTGTCTCTGTTGTCGGAATTTTATTCTGCGTCAGGACAAACCTTGTTGATGAAGTCTGCGTATGGCTCCTGGATATCTTCTCCCGGATAAGCCAGTACAGGCTTGTTCTTCTCCTTCGCATAATCAAAGAGAATCTGGTTAGCTTCTTCTTCACCTTCTACCACACCGTCGCTATAGTCGATGGCGAGTTTGCCGAGCTCAATGAAGTTGAAGTCGTCCTGATAGCCGTCGAGCAGTTCAGACTTGGCATCGCGGAAGGCAACGCAACGTTTGAAGTTGGTACCCAGTTCACCCTTGAGTTCGTTGGTATAGAGAGCGGTAATCACCTTTGATTCTGCAAATGAAGGCTCTTCGCTGTAGGCTGTCTTTACATAGAATGGCACTACTGCGCTAGCCCAACCCTGGCAGACGATCACATCAGGCTGCCAGCGGAGCTTCTTTACGGTTTCCAATACACCACGTGCAAAGAAGATAGCTCTTTCTCCGTTGTCGGCATATTCTTTTCCGTTTTCATCGGTGCCCATCTGGCGGCTCTTGAAATAGTCGTCATTATCGATGAAATAAATCTGCTGTCGTGTTGTTGGTATAGATGCAACCTTGATGATCAGCGGATGGTCTGTATCATCTATGATAAGGTTCATACCAGACAGGCGAATGACCTCGTGCAATTGTCCGCGACGCTCGTTGATGGTGCCCCACTTAGGCATGAAGGTGCGGATCTCAAAACCTGCTTCCTGCATCTTCTGAGGCAGTTCGCGTCCCATGATTGACATGTGAGACTCGGCTACGTATGGGTCGATCTCCTGATTGATAAATAATACTTTTTTTGCCATAAAATTTAAATTTTATTCTTACGAATTACGTGCAAAGGTACAAAAAAAACTTCAAATAGGGGCATTTTTTCTCCGAAATTCATTATTTTCGGCAATAATTCGCATATTTTTAGGTTTTTTCTTTCTCATTTGAGAAAAAAGTTGTTATTTTGCACCCGAAAACAGATTATGACGATGAAAGTATTCAATAAGATTGTTGACCTCCAGAACGAACTCTTCATGTGTCGTAAGGAGGGAAAGGAAATCGGCCTTGTGCCAACTATGGGTGCGCTGCATGAGGGTCACGCCTCTCTTGTTAAGCGCAGTGTAAAGGAAAATGGCGTGACTGTAGTTTCTGTGTTCCTGAATCCTACACAGTTTAATGATCAGGGTGACTTGGATCGCTATCCTCGTACCCTCGATGCTGACTGCAAGCTCTTGGAGGCTTGTGGTGCTGACTATGTGTTTGCACCATCGGTGAAGGAGATGTATCCTACACCAGATACGCGCCACTTTGAGTTTCCACCTGTTTCTACCGTGATGGAGGGTGCCAAGCGCCCGGGTCATTTCAATGGTGTATGTCAGGTAGTGAGCCGTCTTTTCTATATCGTTCGACCAACTCGTGCTTATTTCGGTGAGAAGGATTGGCAGCAGATTGCTGTCATCAAGCAGCTCGTGAAGTACATCAACAGCGATGTGCAGATTGTAGAGTGCCCTATTGTCCGTGATGAGGATGGTTTGGCTAAGAGCAGCCGTAATACTTTGCTGGCTCCTGATGAGCGTGCCATTGCGCCAAACATCTATAAGGCCCTGAAGGAGAGTGTGGAGTATGCCAAGACTCATACCGTACAGGAAACTCACGATAAGGTGGTTGCCGACATCAATGCTGTAGAGGGTCTGGAGGTAGAGTATTTCCAGATTGTGGATGGCGACAGCCTGCAGGATGTTTCTTCATGGGAGGATAGTGCATACGTGGTAGGTTGCATCACCGTTTATTGCGGTAAGACTCCTATCCGTCTCATCGACCATATCAAGTATAAAGGATAAATTCCTCTATAGATATTCTTTATTAAGTTTAATCCGTAACAGATCAAGTAATAACAGAACAATGCAGATAGAAGTATTGAAGAGTAAGCTCCATTGTGTGACCGTAACTGAGGCTAACCTGAATTATATGGGTAGCATCACCATCGATGAGGACTTGATGGACGCTGCTAATCTGATAGCAGGCGAGAAGGTTCAGATTGTAGACAACAACAATGGTGAGCGCTTGGAGACCTATATTATCAAGGGTGAGCGTGGCAGCGGTTGTATCTGCCTGAACGGTGCTGCAGCCCGCAAGGTGCAGGTGGGCGATACCGTCATCATCATCGCTTATGCCCTGATGGACTTTGAGGAGGCTAAGACCTTCAAGCCAACCGTGGTTTTCCCAAAAGAGGGAAACAGGGTTTAATATTCAATGGAAACAAAAGAAAGGGTGTGTCATGGACTTATGGCACACCCTTTCTTTTGTTTTATTACTATATAATTTAAGGTGTAATTGCGATGGGTTAAGGATAGATCTCGATATGGCTGCTGCCGGAGTTGCCATTCTTGATAATCCTTATCTGGGTGGTGATGCGCTCGCTCATCGTGTCGGTATGACTGATGACGCCCACCTTCTTGCCTTGCGAACTTTGCAGCATGGCGAGGGAGTCGATGACGGTGGCTAGGGTATCGGGGTCGAGGGTTCCGAAGCCTTCATCGATGAACAGATTCTCGAAGGAGATGTTACGGGAGGATAATGCCGACAGACCCAGGGCGAGACCGAGACTCACGATGAAGGTTTCGCCACCTGATAGGGAGGTGGTGTC
Source organism: Segatella copri (assembly GCF_009494835.1). Classification (GTDB taxonomy): domain Bacteria; phylum Bacteroidota; class Bacteroidia; order Bacteroidales; family Bacteroidaceae; genus Prevotella; species Prevotella copri_F. Next base: position 145,378 of record NZ_VZBE01000089.1, on the reverse strand, counting down.
TCGGATATCGTCAGCACGGTCGTGGTCGATGACTCTGATGCCCAGCGAATGCTTTACCTGCTGCAGTTCGTAACGGCTGTTGAACTTTCTGATTTCCTGGTTGGCGTGCGCTATCAGGAAACTGAGCGTATAGCATTGGGCTATCTTGCGCAGCGTCTTGCCGTCTGCTCCGATGGCATCCGTAATGGCTGTCCAGTCGTCCTTTTCCTGCGTTACGAGTTGCAGAGCCTCAGCCTTGTCACCCAACTGCTTTACGGCTTCCTGATGGTTCTGCATCCTGGCTTTGGCAGCAATCAGTTCGTTGCGCTGGCTTCTCTCCTGATACTCCTGCTGAATGGCTAGGAGAGCATCACGGGACTTGGCAGGCTGATGTTCCAAATGCTGCTGATGCGCCTTTTCTGCACTTTGGTAAAGAGCAGTAGTTGAAGCCACGGCTTTCTCCTTTTCGTCCTTTGCCCGTCGGATAGCGTTCCAATCTTCGGCAGAGTGAAGCATCTCTCCGATGATATTTCTGTCGATGAATCTTGATTCTAAGCTTCTTTCCTCGATGCCTTTTTCTTTAGAATCAGTCTCTTCGAAGTCTTTTCCTTCGATGCTCTTTTCTTCAAGCTGCTTGTTATATTCCTCAATCCAAAGGTCGAGTTCCTTTTCCTTCGCCTGCAGATTCTCTTTCATCGTCTTGTTCTGATACAGCATGGTTTGGTGCGAACCTTTACTGTTGGCGAGTTCAGCCTTCAGTTTGTTGATATTCTCGTTCTGGTTATCTGCTGCTTTCGTTGCCTCATCCTTTGCTGCTGTCAGTCTTTGTTCAGCCGCATCAGGCTCTTCTCCATTCAGAATCTGCTTGTATTTCTCCTGCCATTCCTCCATTTCCTTCTTGGTACTATTCCATGTCTGAAGGGCTTTCACGTAAGCCTCCTCCTTACTCTTCTGCTGCGAGATGAGGTTGGTGGTAAGTGCTTTCTGCTCAGCCAGTTTTGTGGTACAGATTGAAGTATTTTCTTGGGCTTTGTTCTGTATAGTTGAAGCCTTGCTTTCATACGCAGCTTCATCCTTTACAGCCTTATCTTTGAGTTGGGTCAGCCGTTCTATCTCTTTCTGAATCTTGTTAAAGAGGCTTAGTTTGCTGCTCGCATCTTTCGCCTTGTTCTCATAGATAGGTAAGAGTGCTTTCAGTTCCGTTCCCGCCTTCGGAATCTTTGGATACTGGGCGATGAGCGCCTTCCATTCCTCTTCGTAACTGGCGATTTCTCCCGACAGCTTTTCCTGCTGTTTCTGGAGCGTCTGTACTTCGCCATCGTTCTGTTTTCTCTCGCCGGAAAGGTTCTTTTCCTGTATCTGCTCCTGTTTCAGCAGATCCTCCTTGACTTTCAGAAGTTGCGAGAGTTCCGTGGTAGCTTCCTCAAACTGTCTGTTGTCGGTATGATAAGGATGGGTCGTGCTGCCGCAGAGCGGACAAGGTTTGCCTTCGGTCAGGTTGGCACGATGAATCTCCCATTTCTCACTCACCATGAGGGTATAGGCATTTCTCAGCGTCAGGGTCTCTTGGGTCAGAGCCTCGATGGTCAACTTGCCCAGGGCTTCATCTATCTCTGCGTTTCTCTTGCCCAAGACCAGGATGCGCTCCTCATTCTTCTGCTTTTCTGTTGTGGCAGCATCGAGATGAGCCACAACCTTGATGGCTTGCTGGACATCCTGCAGTTTCCTGTCGGCTACAGTCTTGCTGTTCTGCAGTTCCTCTATGTTCTGTCCGGCAGTCTTGTTTCTTTCCGTCTCCCAAGCATGTTCTGCGGCTTGCGTCGCTTCGTGCAGAACCTGTTTCTGCTTGGCAATCTCTTCCTTTGTCGCTTTGAGGGCAAGGTTCGCTTTCTCCGTTTCAGCTTCCCATTTTTTGATGTTTCGGGCGTTTTCCTCCACGTCTTTCAGGGCAGATTGATTCTCTTTCTGGGCCAACTCCAATGCCTCTTTCTTTTCAGTCAGATTCGGCATAGCCGCTTCTATTTTTGTTTTCAGCGCTCTTGCTTCAGCGATGACCGGCAGCGCCTTTTCCAGCTGTTCCTGTGCCTTGCTTACTGCTTCCTTCAGACTGGCGAGAGTTTTCTCGCTTTCGCTGATGGCAGACTCTTGACTTTTGATATTTCCTTCCGCTTTCTGGATGTTTTCTTCCTGCTCGTGGATGCTTTGCGTCTGTCGCTCTACTTCCTGCAGCAGGTTGACGGCAGGCTGTACTTCATCGTGCAACTGCAGACGGAGAATCTGGGCTTGCATCGCTTTAATGGCATCTGCTGCTTGCTTCATATCAGACTGGCAGATAGTGATTTGCTTGATTTGCTTATCGTTTTCCTCAAACCATTGCAGGTCTTTCGAAATGGCTTGCAACTGGCTGTCGAGTTCCTTCTCTGCCTTTTCCAACCGGGCGATTTCCTCCTTCAGATGGGCAAGTTCTTCATCGTTCAGCAGGTTCTGTTTTACGGCTTCCACCGATGCTGCCATCTGGTTGTAGTCATCTGTCGCCTGGTCTTTCGCCTTCTTGATTTCAGTAGCGATGTTCGTATAAGTTTCCTCGCATCCGATGAGTTTTTCCAGGAGTTCGTACCGCTCGTTTTCCTTTGCCGTCAGGAAGTTGGCAAACGAGCCTTGGGCGATGAGTACGGTACGGAGAAACTGGTCGTAGTCGAGTCCGATGATGTTCGGCAGCTCGTTCCAGTCGGCAGCTTCCTCCGTTATCTCTTCTCCCTTTCTCGTGATTTTATAAAGCGCAGTCTTGGCGTTCTCGTAGCGTACCCTCTGGAATCTGACGTGCCATTCTGCGCGGTAGATGCTGCCGTTGTTGGCAAGGAAGGTGAGTTTGCTGTAGCCTTCCTTCTTGCCACGGGTCAGGATGTTTCGGCTGTCGGTAGGAGCCAGTCGGTTACTTTCGCTGGCATCGGCAGCTCCGAAAATCTCGATGTTCTGGTTCTTGTCACCTTTCTTCCTGGGGTAGCGAGGGGCGCGGTTGTAGAGAGCCAGACAGATAGCATCGAGTAGGGTAGACTTGCCACTTCCCGTCGGACCTACGATGCTGAAGATGGTACTCTCGCCTAAGGCACCTTCTTCAAAGTTGATGACCTCGCCTCCCTGTTTGTCAAGCGAAGCGAGGTTGAGTATTTCGAGTTGTAGGAATTTCATAATGATGATGTCGTTAATAAATCGGATAACATTTTCTCCTGTCTTTCGTTCATTGGAGCGTTGTGTCTGATGGCGAAGGCTTCTTTCAGCGTGTCGAGCGGAGGACGGTTGATGATGTCTTCTATGCTGGTGATGTGCTGGGAACCCTGGATGGTGGAGAGGTCCAGTTGCGGGATGATGCGCTGGATTTTGCAGAGCACGGCATCCTTTTCGTTGACGAGTTTCTCCAGTTCCTTGATGTCATCGCTGTTCAGTTTCTCCTGTTTCACCTTCAGCATCACGTAGTCGAAATGGTCGCTCAGTTTGCCGTCAGTTCTCTCCGAGAGTTCAGAATTGATGAGCTTCTGCCATTTCTTGAAGGTCAGCTCTTCCTCATCTTCGGGCAGGATGCGGAGGGCGTGCTGAGGCTTGTATTCCAGGAAATCTACTTTCCATTCCTTGCTCTTGCCGGTTTCCTTTCCTTCCTCCTCTTCTCCGTGTTCTATGGTGATGAGGTCGATGCCGTGGGTGTAGTCTTTCTCGGCAAACGACATCGGGAGGATACTTCCCGTGTATCTTGCCCAGTCGGTATTCCAGATATGTTGCCGTTTGTGGATGTGTCCGCAAGTCATATAGTCGGGATGGTCGTTCCATCCTTCCAGGTCCACTTCCTCCTGTCCGCCGATGATGATTTTCTCGCTCGCATCCTTCTTGGCGATATCCGAACCCTTGGCGTACATGTGTGCCATCATGATGCACTTCCTGCCCGGGTATTTCTTTCGAGCCTCAGCCGTCAGTTCTCTCAGAAAGTCGTTGACTCCCTGCGAGTAACTGGCGTTCTGTACCACATCGCTTCTTAGGAAAGGTACGGCGAGGATGATGACTTCTTCTCCTGCCTCGTTGGTTACGGGGATGATGAGGTCATCGAAGGAATAGATCCAATGTCCGCCGGTTTTATCATCGTCCTCGCTTTCTCCCTGCTGCCAGATTTTCCTTACGTTTCCTCTTATTTCCACGTGGTATCGGGTGAGCAGCGGACGGGGAGCCTCCAGTCGGCTGGCGGAATCGTGGTTGCCGGCGGTAATGATGACCTGCATGTTAGGGCACAGTTGGGTAGCATCGGCAAGAAACTCGTAATAAACGGTCTGTGCCGCTGCCGATGGATTTCCGTTATCAAAGATGTCTCCTGCTATGAGGAGAGCATCGGGCTTTTGTTCAGCGATTTGTTCCAGGAGCCATTTCAGGAAATGCTTGTGTTCTGGCAGACGGTCGTTGCCGTGAAACAGGTTGCCCAGGTGCCAGTCGCTGGTTGCTAATATCTTCATACTCATAAGGATGTCTAATCTTAGTCTTTTGCTTAGTCTTTGGCTTGCAATCCTTTAGCCTTTGGCTTGCAATCTGACTACAAAGTTAACACAATTATTTGGGATACGCAAAGAAATAAGCTCAAAAAACGAAGAATTATGGCCGGAAAAGTAAAGATATTCAGGAAAAGTCTTGTTTTATATCTGATAAAGTTGTATCTTTGCAAGGTAGAAATCTTCGTTCATAAACATTGAATGTCCGTTCAGTGTCTTTGAACGGCGGTTCATAGACTTTGAATGTCGGTTCAGTGTCTACGAACGGAGATTTCTCCTAGGATAAAATACTTTTCTTCCTAGGTTTGTGGTCTTTTCTTCTTAAGTATAACAATAAATACTATAGGATATAAAGGCTGTTGCAATAAGAAATACTAATAAACTAAAATAGGAAAGGAAACTGATATGGCTAAGTACAAATTGCAGGAAATGGGGGATATGCGCTATGATGGCAAGCGCAGAGTTTATCCCAAGATGGTGACCAACCGGACACTATCCCGAAAAGAGTTCGTCAAGATGATGCAGAACTACCATCGCGGTATTTCGGAAAGTACCACGGAGGCTGTATTGACCGATGTGGTTGATATGCTGACAGATATGCTCTCCATGGGTTACAACGTGAATCTGGAAGGTTTCGGCACCTTCTCCCTCTCCCTCGCTTTCGAGGATGAGAAACCTAGGGAAATTCTGAATCCAGATGATAAGATGACGTACCGCAAGGTGGGAGTGAAAGACATCAACTTCAAGGCGTCTCCTGAGTTTGTCAAGGATGTGAAGCGTGAAACCGACCGTGACCTGGAGCGTGATATGGGTGGCGTAAAGGTTATCCGTAAGCAGCTGTATTCCAAGGAAGAGCGCATCGCCCGTGCCCTGGAGGTGATAGAGAAGAACGGAGTCCTCACCCTAGGCGATTATGCCTCTATCAACAACCTGAGCCGTACTGCTGCCTCTATGGAATTGAAGGAGCTGACCTGTGATAAATCTTCGCCGATAGATTCACTAGGCCGCGGCAGCCATAAGGTTTGGGTGAAGCGGAAAGAATAAATGCAACGATAGTATTAAAATAGATGTTTAATTTAAATTCCAAATAATTATGAAGCAGATTACTATAGATTTTAAGAACGATTTTGATTGTTCCAAGAAGGAAAAGTCGAAGGCTTGTCGCTCTGGCTATGTACGTTTGGTTCGTTTTATGGATGATAAGAAGCATACTAGACCACAAGTGTATGAGGGCGATTTGTTGGAGGCTATTATGGATGTAAAGAGGGGGAATGTCAAGAACTTCGATACATTGGAGGATATGATGAACTATCTGGAAGCTTAGACATGAGTATAAAATGCCTGGTTAAGAAGTAAATCATTGAACTTTTGCATGTGGTTCAAGCACGGGCTGAAGGCCCAAAAGCTCCTAGCCCAGGGCACCACCCTGGGTGTTAAGGCGTTGTCCCCCTGCGCCCTGTAAGGGCAAAAGCCTTGAATATATGCTGCTTTATAACCAATTTTATTGGGATTTGCAAGAAACTATTTCTCTTTTAAATCATTTGCCGACTTTTCGAAATCAGCTTTGATTTCATCTAATAGTGGATTTCTGTTTTCTACAATGATAGAAGAGTAGAATCCTTGACCTTCAATGGTTGTGTTAGCAGACTGGATGGTATACTTTTGTGGGTCTGCATATTCCTTGAACCATCTTATAAACAAACGATTTCTAACTTCTTCACGGTTGTCACTTGTGTCGCAAATATATAGTAAGACATTCAAGTTTTGAAGGAAGAACTCCTCAATGATGGCAATAATCGTTGTGCTTATTTTATTATCGTATGAGCCATGGATTTTATTGTCATTGTGTATGCAAAATTGATAGCTCATACAACCGCCAAGAGGAAACTCTTCCGTAAAAGAAATGGTATAGTTAATCCCCTTGTCTGTTGCAAACAGATAATCACCCTTATCTGAGCAGATAACTCGATAAGGTGATTTGCTGTTAATGTGATGTAGAGACAATTCTTTCATGCGTTTGCAAATTTAGCATAAATGTCAATGCCATCATATTGTTTTGCTCTTTCGAGCATCTCCTCTTTATGTTTTAGGAGTTGTTTAAACTTTCTGATGGTTTCCTCCTTTGAATTGTTCTTTGTTGCTTGCATAATAACCTCCTTTTTAATGTTATTGTTATTAATTTGGTGGCAAAGATAAGAAAAGTAAATGAGATATGCAAGAAAAAAGACTCAAAATTTTGTGAACCCAATTCTTTTTCGTACTTTTGCAGTTGTCTTGCTGTGGATGGCTAGCGATGAGTCGCTGGCTAGGTAAAAATCCATGGCTTGGCCTATTTTAATAAGAAAGACGTGTACTGACGTTTTCTTCTGAATTATAGGAATCTGGAAAATTCAAATAGACACTCAGAGGAAGATTGTGGTAGGCGTCTACGCATCGTGTATATACGCGAGGCATAGGTGTGCCCTTTTCTTAAATAAGAAGAGGGTGCTCCCTATGCTATCTATATATACAAGTTTGGCGTAGGGTCTATTGCTTCTCCTTGGTGTCTAAGGCATTTTCCAGAGCCTCTATAATCAAGGGTTATATAGAAGTAATTTGATTCCTACGCTTTTCTTTTTATTATAGCCATTACAAACACAAACAATCTTCTCTGCTTAAGGAATCGGTGGAGTATATTTTGTAGAGCTAGGAGACACCGATATGGCAAAGAAAATAGATTGGGAAGCTTTGCACCAGCAGATAAATGAACTTCAGATTGATAAAGATTTGAACAGGGGAAAGCTGCACCCTCTTTCGGAGAAATTCACTATATTTGCAACATGAAGGAAATATAGAAACCATACCAAGGATAGAGTTAGCCCTGATTATCATCGGGGGGTGCATCCATATTTATCTTCTTAATAAACCTCTTGTATTTTCTGGAGTGAACTTAACAATAAGCAGACAAATTTAAATAACAATTATAATATTAATTTATGAAAAAAAATACCAATCAATTCAATGGGTCGCATGCCGACCGTATTAACAATGGTGGAGGTAGGTTCCGAAGGATCGCTCTGTTCCCATTGATGTGGCTCATGTTGTTGCTTGTGCCTACCAGTATGATGGCGCAGACAGATTACGACAACACAGTAACCTTCACAGCCTTAGCAGGTAATCCCCAAGGCTTCACTAATGAGACTTATGCGAAACTCTTTGATGGCAAAAAGACAGAAGGCGATTTCTCCAAGTGGTGCTGCAAAATCTCAGGTAGTGCCAATGTCATCTTCGCAGCCAGCAAAGCAGGAGTCCCTGTGGGCTACACCATCACAACGGGTAACGACAACTTCACTAGTAAAGGTCGCAACCCTATGTCGTGGAAGCTCTATGGAAACAACGTGGGCAAAGATGGAGAATGGACGCTCATTCAGGAGGTAAACAACGATACGAAGCTTCAGGATGTGAACTATACTTCTTACGACTTCACCTGCGGGGGAGGTAAATCTTACAAATATTTCAAATGGGAAATATCGGCTATTCATAGCGGAGACGTGTTGCAGGTAGGCGAATTTGAACTCAAACTCCAAACTTGTACGCACACAAATGCCGATGGCTCGTCTGCCCTTGGCAATGCAATAAAAACTGTGGAAACTACTTGCACCGAGCATGGCTATACCACATACAAATGCTCTATTTGTCATTCAATAGTAAAAAAATATAAGACTGATGAGCTAAAGAAGCACACACTCACTTACCATGAAGCTAAAGATGGAGTTAAAGAACACTGGCAGTGTGATGTATGCCACAAATACTTCAGCGATGCAGATGCCACTCAAGAGGTAAGTTATGCCAGCCTTTTATATCCGGCTTATGCAGTGTTTGAAGGAAGCACAGGAACGCTTACATTCAAATGCAGTCCTTCCAAGCCTGAAGGAGCTTATGACCTTAATCGGGATTGGAAAGCTATAAGTAGAAATATCAAGAAGGTGGTTTTCGATGCTTCGTTTGCCAATGCAAGACCAACGAGCTGTTATATGTGGTTCTATGGCTGCTTTTATCTGACCACAATAGAAGGCATTGAGTATTTTAACACCGAGAACGTGACGAATATGCGCTATATGTTCGGTGGCTGCAGGTCTCTCAAATCTCTCGATCTCACAAACTTCAACACCGAGAATGTGACAGATATGTACTATATGTTCTATAACTGCACCTCTCTCGAATCTCTCGACCTCACCAACTTCAACACAGCGAAGGTGACGAATATGACAGATATGTTCCGTAAATGCTCCGCTCTCAAAACCATCTACGCCAGCGATAAGTTTGTTACGGATCAGGTTACTGAAGGTTCTGATATGTTCTATCATTGCTTCAACCTCAAAGACTATTCCTCTAGCAAGGAAGACCACACCTATGCCAACTGCGGCCCGACTGGTTACTTTACTTATGGAAGTGGGTATGCCATGTTTGACGATGCTACTGGAACTCTTACATTCAGCTACAAGGGATTCAAGCCCGAAGGAGCTTATGAGCTTAATGAGGGGGGAAATACTCCTGAATGGATTTCTAAAAACTCTTATGTCAAAAAAGTGGTCTTCGATGCCTCGTTTGCAAAAGCACGTCCTACGAGTTGCTATTATTGGTTCAGAGGTTGTGATATGCTGACTCAAATTGAAGGTATTGAGCATCTTAATACCGAAGAAGTAACCGATATGAGCTGGATGTTCATGGATTGTCGCGGACTCACTTCTCTTGATGTTTCTCACTTTAATACCCAAAAAGTAACTAATATGGAACACATGTTCAATAGATGTAGCGGACTCACTTCTCTTGATGTTTCAAGCTTCAATACCGAGAACGTAACAAATATGACATGCATATTTTTGGGTTGTAGCGGACTCACCTCTCTTGATGTTTCTCACTTCAATACCAAGAAAGTAACAGATATGTCATGTATGTTCTATGAATGTGGTAAACTCACCTCTCTTGATGTTTCTCATTTCAATACGGGTAATGTAACCGATATGAGCTTTATGTTCTTTAATTGCTCCGCCCTCACCTTACTCGACCTCACAAACTTCAATACAGCAAAGGTAGTGGATATGGGCGGTATGTTGATAGACTGCTCAGCCCTCACTACTATTTATGTCAGCGATAAATTCGTTACAACAAACATAACAGAAAGAGGAAGCATGTTCTATGGCTGCACCTCGCTCAAAGGCGCAATAGCTTATGATGAAAACAAGTTTGACGACACTTACGCCAACTACGAGACTGGCTACTTCAGTAAGCTGGTAGGTATGAACGGTAACGAGAAGATTGGGGCATCAGGAGAAACTCTTACAGCAGCGAGCCTTGCTCTTGCCGATGATAAGGATTTCGTGGCTTACGAGCCTTTCACAGCGACAACAGCTACTTATAACCGCGAAATGAAGGCTGGCACCACATGGGCTACGCTCTGCTTGCCATATGAAGTGTCGCTCACGGGGCAGAAATTCCGTGCATTTAGTCTTCTCTCGGCTAATGAGGGTTCTATCGAACTTAAAGAAGTAGAGACAAGCATCGCAGCTGGCACTCCTGTTATCATCAAAATGAACAACGGTGAAACCACTCTCAGCTTCTCTGAAGCTAACAAGGAGATTGCGCAAAAGGTAGTGTCTGCTGATGGCAGCTATCAGCTCCAGGGTCTCTATACAAAGAAGGTGTTCGACAAGGATGCTGACAACAACTGCTACATCGTGAAGGGCGACAAACTGATGAACCCTACCAAGCTATTGGAGAACACAAGCACAACACAGGTGGGCAGCAAGCCTTTCCGTGCTTACATGGTAGACAACTCTACTGCTCCTGCTGCTGGTGCCAAGATGTTTAGCATCGGCTTCGACGATAGCACAACAGCCATCGACAGCCTCAACACTATTGCAGACGACAATGCCATATACTACGACCTGCAGGGCAATCGCCTCAACGCTCCTCAGAAGGGCATCAACATCGTGAAGCGTGGAAACAAGACAATGAAAGTTATCATCAAATAAAAAAAACTGAGAATTATGAAAAAGAAAGAATATATAAAGCCAGAACTGAATGTCTACCAAATGGAGACTACATCTATCCTCGCTGGCTCTGAAATATTGAAAGCAAAGGAAGAGGATTATAGCGAAGGGTCGGTTAGTGACTATCGCGATTCAAGTGGCAGCATTTGGGCTGATTAAAAAGCCTCACCCCCAATAATAATGATACCCCATGGCATGAGTGCCATGGGGTATTTTCGTCGTTTTGATGCGATAAGGTTTTATGTGGGTTATCATTCGGATAGGGATAGTGCCGTGGTTCAGGTATTGGACACCACCTATGAGGAAGGCTTGGTAACTTATCATCTCGGTGCTGATTGCGAGTGTACCCAGGGTGCTGCCCTGAGCTAGGAGCTTTTGGGCTTTCAGCGAGAGTTTAGCTTATTACGTATATTTTAGTTCTAGCGCTCCCGTGAAATGCGGGGGCGCTAGAATCCTGTTCCGAGTGTCAGAGTTGGGGAATATAATTTATAGATAGACCTTTTACAAGCGGCATTCGGTCCTGTCCTGAAATATCTTGTTTTATAGGGAATCGGCTAGCAAATCACTAAACATCAGTCTCGTTTTTAACTGGCGAGGATTCTTTTGTTGTTCTTTTCTTTCTTCTTCGCTTTTAGGAGGTTTTGTATAGAATATTTCGTCAATTTCTCTAGGGAATAGAGTCTTGAAATTGTTTTTCTCATAAAAGCGTAAAACATTGGGTTCGTTTTTGGCATCAACAATCGCAAATCTGCAACCTGTTTTGTTTGCATCATCTAGAAACCACATCTTGATAAAATCTAAAACCTCAGAGCCAATGCCTTTATTGGAAAACTTAGTTGCGACGGCTAATCTTCCCACAAGGACACCTGGATATCTGGTGAGCATTTTTTCTCTATGAGTTATTCCCCACATAGCATTACGTCTGCTGCTTGGTAAATCGTATATACGAATGCTATCATTTGATATGGTGAAGCAAGCAACTATATTCTGTGGATCGTCTTTTAATCGGAAGCAATAAGATTTTCCCATTTTATAGTGGGTATAAGTTAATGCATCTTTGGCAAAGAATTCATCCATATCATCATCGCCACAAACAAAAGGATGACACTCGTTAAGAATGTCATCCGTTATCAAGTCTAATATGCATTTATCTTCAAGAAATCCCATACTGTTAATAATTAATGTTTGACCTTTCGAGTATTGTGCGCATTGCACGATAGCGAGGATCTTTTTTGATGTCTCGCTTGGGACTGATATCATATTGGCGCTCTGTTTCGTCTGCCATATCTTGGAAACGACGAGCCTCCTCACCGTAGAGTGTTGGTATTGCTTTTATTGCTAGTGCCATAATTCTGTTCCTCCTATTAATGTTATTGTTATTTATTTTGCTGCAAAGATACGTTTTTTATTTGAATAGTGCAAGGAAAATGGAAGAAAAGTTACGGAAAAAGCTTCTTCTTGCAGTTCTTTCTAAAATCTTCTATACTGATAGAACGTTTCCAATCTTCTAGCCACGGGTCTTGTGCCGTTAGTTCTTTTTCAAAGTCATCTGCATTTGACCATGTTCGTTCTTCATTTAGTTTATTGAAAAACTCTTCTTCATTATAGCTAACACCTGTCCTTTCATACTCCGCTTCAATGGCTTCAATCCTAGCCACGGCTTCTTCTTCATTGGCCGGATGCCAGCCAACTGGAATCGGCTGCTCTTCTTGTAATGGATATCTTTTCTCCTTCATAAGTTTTTTCCTTTATAGTTTTCTTTTGAATTGTCAGATCAGATATCTAGGGCTTCTTCTCATATCCCATAAATCTACGAAAATGATGAGGTCGTTGGCTTCGTCGTAGCGATAGATAATTTATATGAGCCATAATCCTTCTGATTTAAGTTCTCTTTCAAAATCTTCTACATCAATATATTGCCCATTCTCATACTCCGCCTCAATAGCTTCAATCCTAGCCACGGCTTCTTCTTCATTAGCCGGATGCCAGCCAACAGGAATCTTATTCCAGTCAATATCTTCTTCTGCACATTCATCCTCGGGAAGTGCTATGGCGGCATTTCCGTGATAGGCTGGTGCAGGCTCTGCAGCGAAAGCTGCATCTTTCTGCTCTTCTGGCAATGTATATCTTTTCTCTTTCATAAGCTTGCGTATTTTATCTGCTGCAAATTTACGATTATTATCTGAATCATGCAAGAAAAATGGGAGAAATGTTTTATAAAGTATCTTATAATCAAGGTTTTTGCTCTTTGTTGGGCTTTGGGTCGGTTCTGAAAAAAAAGTCACAATACCTAGCTGATAGAGCTGGGTATTGTGACTTTGCTTTTTGTTATATGTGTTTATTCGAAAATAATCACTAAATCTTAGTGGTGTTTCAAATCACACGCAGCCTGCTCATAGTCGATGAGATGATCGATGGTAGGGTGGTCGCCGCAGATTTCGCAGGATGCACGCTTCTTTACCTTGATGGTGCGGAAGTTCATCGTCTTGGCATCGAAGGTGAGCAATCGGTCGGTGAGCAGTTCGCCCACACCGAGGAAGTACTTCAACGCCTCGGCAGCCTGGATGGTTCCGAGCATACCAGCGATGGCACCAAGGACTCCTGCCTGGCTACTGGTAGGAACAGTGCCTGCTGGAGGTGGCTCCTTGAAGAAACAACGGTAACAAGCCGTGCCTGGAAGATGGGTGAAGGTCTGCCCCTGGAATCTCAGAATGCCGCCATGCGAGAATGCCTTGCCCAGTCGCACACAGGCATCATTGATGAGGAACTTCACCGGGAAGTTGTCGGTGCAATCAATGACGAAATCCCATGGCTTGATGATTTCCTCGGCATTGTCTGAGGCGAGGAAGGTATGGTAGGTTGTTACCTCCACATCAGGATTGATGGCAATCATCTTCTCCTTGGCGCTTTCCACCTTAGGGGTGTTCAAGTCCTTGGTCTGGTGGATGACCTGTCGTTGCAGGTTGCTGAGGTCAACCACATCGGCATCCACGATACCGATATGTCCCACGCCAGCCGCAGCGAGGTAGAGGGCAACTGGGGAACCCAATCCTCCGGCACCAATGATGAGCACCTTGGCATTGAGGAGCTTTTCCTGCCCCTCGAGGCCTACATCCTGAAGGAGGATGTGGCGGCTGTATCTTTCTATCTGTTCTTCTGTTAAATCTATCATTTTATAGTACTTTATGTCTTTTTTCTTTAGTAAAAAAATACTTTGTATAGCAGTTTATGCTCATACAGCAGTATAGAAAAAGGTCGCAAACAATTAACAGCTTGCGACCTTTGATATTCTTTATAAGAACCCGAATTATAATCCCGAATCCGGAAGTATAATTCTCTAATTCTCAAATTCTTGATTTACTCGATAACCACGAGTGCATCCTCTTCGAGCACAGCCTGACCAGGCTTAACGCAGATAGCAGTAACCTTGCCATCCTTCTCAGCCTCGATGTTGTTCTGCATCTTCATAGCCTCGAGAACGACAACAGTATCACCTGCCTTTACCTCCTGACCTACAGCTACCTCGATGCTGGTGATAGTACCAGGGAGAGGAGCCTTTACAGCATTGGCTGTATTTACGTTGGCAGCTGGAGTAGCCTCAGCATCATCAGATGCAGCAGCTGGCTGACCAAGCACAACCTTCTTCTTCTCTGGCTCAGCCTCCTGTTCCATCTCAACCTTGTAAGCTTCGCCATTCACGTTCACGCTTGCGATGTTACCCTCAACAGCGTCAATCTGAACCTTGTATTCTTTTCCGTCAATTGTATATTTAAACTCTTTCATTTCTATTACATTATGGTTTAGCTGTTAAACTCAAGAACTTGGCGTTCCACATCGTCTGACGTGGCTTGATAGTGATGATGCCAGGCTCCTTGTCGTGTACGTTATTGCCCTGGTACTCATAGAGTGCCATGGCAATCGCAGCATAAATATTCTTATCCATTTATTCTAATGTTTAATTGTATCATTACATTGGCATACAGCCATGCTTCTTAGCTGGCAAGCTCTGACGCTTGGTAGCGAGCTGAGCCAAACCACGGCAGATGCGGAAACGGGTGTTACGTGGCTCGATGACATCATCGATGTAACCATACTGAGCTGCCTGATATGGATTAGCAAACTTGTCAGTATACTCCTGCTCCTTCTCAGCCAGGAATGCCTTTACATCCTCGCCAGCTTCCTTCTTAGCCTTAGCTTCCTTACCACAGAGAACGGCAACGGCACCGCTGGCACCCATTACAGCAATCTCTGAAGATGGCCAAGCGAAGTTCAAGTCGGCACGCAACTGCTTGCAACCCATCACGATGTGGCTACCACCATAGCTCTTACGCAATGTGATAGTGATTTTTGGCACGGTAGCCTCGCCGTAAGCGTAGAGCAACTGTGCACCGTGGAGGATGACAGCGTTGTACTCCTGACCTGTACCTGGCAAGAATCCTGGTACGTCTACGAGAGATACGATAGGAATATTGAAGGCATCGCAGAAACGAACGAAGCGGGCTGCCTTGCGGCTAGCGTTTACATCGAGTACACCTGCGTATGCTGATGGCTGGTTGGCTACGATACCAACGCTCTGACCATTGAAGCGGGCGAAACCTGTGATGATGTTCTTGGCGAACTTAGGCTGAACCTCGAAGAACTCTCCGTTATCGGTTACAGCACCGATTACCTTATACATATCGTATGCCTGGTTTGGATCGTCTGGGATAATCTCGTTCAGAGTATCGTCCATGCGGTCGATAGGGTCTGTGCACTCTACGCGTGGAGCCTCTTCTGTATTGTTGCTAGGGATGTAAGAGAGCAGGCTCTTGATCATCTCGATAGCCTCTTCCTCTGTCTTAGCAGCGAAGTGGGTAACACCACTCTTGGTTGCGTGAACAGATGCACCACCGAGGTGCTCTGCATCGATGTCCTCACCAGTTACAGTCTTAACCACCTTAGGACCAGTCAGGAACATGTAAGAAGTCTGCTCCTTCATGATGATGAAGTCGGTCAAACCTGGAGAGTAAACGGCACCACCGGCGCAAGGGCCCATGATAGCAGAAATCTGTGGGATGACACCAGAAGCGAGGATGTTGCGCTCGAAAATCTCACCATAACCAGCGAGGGCGCAGATACCTTCCTGAATACGAGCACCACCTGAGTCGTTCATGCAGATAACAGGTGCACCCATAGTCATAGCCATATCCATTACCTTGCAGATCTTCTGTGCCATAGTCTCAGAGAGTGAACCACCATTTACGGTGAAGTCCTGAGCATATACGTAAACCAGACGGCCGGCTATAGTAGCGCTACCAGCTACAACACCATCACCGAGGTACTGCTTCTTCTCCATGCCAAAGTTAGTGCAACGATGCAACTTGAACATATCATACTCCTCGAAACTGCCGGCATCTACCAACATTTCGATACGCTCACGAGCGGTATATTTGCCACGTGCATGCTGCTTCTCGATGGCCTTCTCGCCACCGCCAAGACGAGCCTGTTCGCGCTTAGCGATCAGCTCCTTAATCTTTTCTACTTGTTTGCTCATAATTGATTATTATGTATTATTTCTTTATTCTTTATAGAATGGTTTCCTGAATCCATGGAATGAGCGGACGAACCGTCATCGCATAATTCGGGCGCAAAGATACGAAAAAAACCGCAGATAGCGAACTATCTACGGTTAAATATTTAGAATAATGTGAAAAATCACTATTATTTGGTCCTAAAATTCCAAAAGAATGCGGGCATTGAGCTGTCTGCCGGTAAGATAATTAGGTACGGCGTATTGCTGGCTGGTTACATCTGTCACCCAGTAATAGCTGTTTACGTTGTCTATGCCGAAGAGGTTGAGACAATCTACCCCCAGCATCACATTCTTCAGGAAGGTCTTCTTCTCCCGGCGGCTGTTGTCGAGCAGCTGATAGCTCATACCGATATCTGCACGGCGATAGGCTGTGGCACGGAAACTGTTGGTCTCCAGCTCTCTGTGGGGAGCTGCGAAAGGAAGACCATCGGCAAAGGCGAGTTTCAAAGACATGCGCCACTTCTTGCTGCCCGGGAAATAATCGGTGAAGAAGAGGTTAACCGCATAACGCTGGTCGGTAGGCAAAGGGATGCTCTTGCCGCCCAGTTTCATCTTGGTATCCATGAGCGAAAGACTGAGCCAGGAATCGGTACCCGGAACAAATTCTCCGTAGAGTTTGAAGTCGAGACCTGCTGCATGACCGCTGCATTCGTTCTGTCCGTAATAAACTACCTTCACGTTACTAACTGAATAAGGAACCAGATTGCCCAAAGCCTTGAAATAGGCTTCGGCAGAGAATTTATAGCGTTGGTCTCCTAGCTTGAACCTATAGTCGTAGCCGGCGATGAAGTGGATGCTTCGCTGGCTCTTGATTTTCCCGTTCAGCGATGCGATGGTTATGCCGTTCACTGTAGATGTATCTCTCAATTCCTTGAAGAATGGAGCCTGATAATACAGACCTGCCGCAAAACGGAGTGTTGTATTCTCGTGGTTGGCTGGTATGATGGCGAGCGACAGACGAGGACTCACGATGGTTTCTCTGTTGAAATTCCAATGACTCATTCTGATACCATAGTTCAGGGTGTAATGTGTCTGTCCATTACCGGTACTGTCGGCTGTTCCTCCCGAAAAACGGTAGGTGTCCTGGATGTAAGCTTCCATGCGGTTGGCATTCAGTTCGTTGCGAGCCTTCAGTGAATAAACCATATAGAGGTCTTTGCCATTGTGAGGAATACTGTATCCTGCAGAATCACGCATCTCATATTCTACAGAATTCTCCTCGATATGTTCACGCTTCAGACTTACTGCGGCCTCCATCTGATGTTTCTTCACCTTGTGCTTGAGCATCAGTTTGGCGCTCATCACGCGGGCTGTGAGATAGTTTCGGGCATGTTCGAAATAGGTACCTACACCCAGGTTTTCTGAAGTCTCGGTTTCGTCGAGCCAGTATTGTCCCTGAATGTCATATTTCTCCTGTTCCTTGGTATAGAAAGCACTGCCCAGAAGCGAGAGACTGGTGTTGGCTGTAAACTGGCGGGTAATGCCGAGTGTACCGAAGTAGGTGAGGAAGCGGTCTTTCTCCTGACCGTCAAAATATACTCTGAAGCTCTTTACGTTTTCCATTGTTCCGAACTTCGTTTCTCGGTCTTCCGGTTCGAAGTTGTAGTGATTATCAGAGATGTAGCCTATGAAGTCAAGCTTCCAGCGTTTGTTGGGCTGGTAACTCAGATAGGTCTGATAGTCCAGATAGTTTGGCTTGTATTCGCCTTTGGTTTCCATTGAACCGAGCAGGTAAGAGGTGGTTTTGTAGCGCACGCTGTTGAGCCATGAAAGTTTCTGGGTTCCCAGCCCGATGTATGCGTCAGCACCCAGCAGACTGGCAGCCAGACTGCCTTCAACCACCGGCTTCTTGCTTTTTGCTTTCAGGGTTTTGTAGGTGATGTCGAGAGCCGAACTCATCTTGTCTCCGTATTTGGCAGCATATCCTCCGGTTGAGAAACCGATTTTATCTACCATATAAGGGTTGATGACGGAGAGGCCTTCCTGCTGTCCGCTGCGAACCAGGAATGGGCGGAATACTTCTACGTTGTTGATGTATACGGAGTTCTCATCGAAGGCACCGCCACGCACATTGTATTGCGAAGAGAGTTCGTTATGGGTACTCACGCCAGCCTGTTGCTGAACCAGACTTTCCACCCCATTTCCGTTGGCTGATGGCGTCATCTTCATGTCCTTAGTCTTCAGTTCCTGTATCTGATCCGACTGTATTTTCTCTCCCTTGATATTCACCTCATCGAGGGCTGTGGATGCTTCGCGAAGTACCACCTGCAGGGTTTGTTTTCCTCGCGGTCTTCTCAGCACTTTTGTTTTTGTCTTGAAGCCGATATATGAGAATTTGACTACCACGCTGTCTGCAGAATGCAGTTTGAGGCTATAGTCTCCCTTGAGCGAAGTAACGGCAGTCTTTCCCTGGCTAGCCACCGAAACGATGGCAAACTCCAGTGGCTGGTTGTTCTCGTCTACCACTTTGCCGTGAAGGGTAAACTCCTGCGCCATCATCTTAATGGTTGCGATGAGGCATATTGTGAGTATCAATAATCTATTTTTCATACTTTTATTAACGAGAAAAACTGAAAAATATTGTAGATGGTTGCAAGTTTTGATGAATGTCACTGGTTGTAATGCATTTGCGTCAGCCCGATTTGGCAGTCATGACGAGACCATATCTACATCAACCTTTATGATTGATGCTGCAAAGATACATTCTTTTCTGTTTCATAGCTATGCGATTTGTGACAATTGTGTGGATTCGGGAAATACAGTTGGCGAAAATTATATTTTTATGCCTTATCTTGAAATTCGAAGAAATATTTCCGAAGAATAGAAAATTATCTCCGAAGGATAAAATAATATCTCCGATAAATAGGAAAATATTTCCGAAGGATAAAATGATATCTCCGAAAGAGAATTGTCTCCTGATTATATATTCCGGCATAGATTGCTGCAGATGATTTTCTGTTGCTTACAGAACAGGAATTTGGATGTGATTTTTGGGAGGTGAAGGTGAAGGGTGTATTTTTAATCTTTATATTATATTCTTTATTTTAGGGTTTTTCCGATTTTTGACCCTAGGGTTTTTTTTTCGGTTTTTACCCTAACCCTTCACGCGTATATATATAAAAGAGTTTTCAAACCTTCACCCTTCACCTTTTTGGCGATTCTTTTGATGGTCAGAGAGTTACGGGTGAAGGGTGGTGAAGGCACTTCTTTGCTTTCTTTAAACACTTTTTTGCATTTGGACATTCTAAGGAGAGTTTGGTTGGGAACGGAGAAATATGAACTTGCTTAGAAAAAGAGAAAGGAGATTATGAAAAAGCCCGATAAAAGAGACTTTTATCGGGCTGGAATTGTTATGATTATTTACTTATTGAATGCATAGAACAAACCATCATTCATAGCCATGCGAACCTGGTATAAACCATTGGCATCTGCTGGGACGTTGATCTTCTCGCCACTTGGCAAGCAAGCCTGGATGCTGCCATCCTCGTTGAAGCTGAAAAGCTCACGGATATCGCCATCCTTGCTGTATGACCAACTCTTGTGCTTCTTGTCGAACACAAAGTATGATTTCTCACCATCTGGGTCGGTAATCTCGTAGCCATTCTTCAATGTCTTGATGGCATACATGCGACCATCCTTACCCATTACGTCCTTAGTAGTTCCTACCTGGCCAATCACCTTGTCGCCTGTCCAGAACTCGATAGAGTTGATAACGAGAAGGTCTGCAAATGAACATACTGCGTAAGCTGGAGAGATAAGCACGAAGATAATCTCGTTTACAAACTTGTTGTCTGTTGCTCTCTTGTTCCAGTCAAGTACGGAATTTGTCAGGCCAAATGAGCCGATGCAAGAACTGAATGTCAAGGCGCCCAGCAGGACTGCGATGACAGGTTTAGTTAAATTTTTCTTCATAGTCATTAATTAATTTATATGTTGAGTATCTTTTACTTAGCAGACTCAAACTCGCGCAAGAAACGAGTATCGTTCTCAGAGAAGAGACGAAGGTCGCTCACGCGATATTTCAAGTTGGTGATACGCTCAACACCCATACCGAAGGCATAACCCGTATAGACATTGCTGTCGATACCGCAAGCCTCAAGATCATGAGGGTCAACCATACCGCAACCTAAAATCTCAACCCATCCGGTATGCTTGCAGAAGTTGCAACCCTTACCGCCACAGATGTTGCAGGAGATATCCATCTCGGCACTAGGTTCTGTGAATGGGAAGTAGCTAGGACGGAGACGAATCTTGGTATCTGCACCAAACATCTCACGGGCAAAGGTAAGGAGCACCTGCTTGAGGTCGGTGAAACTTACGTTCTTATCTACATAGAGACCTTCTACCTGATGGAAGAAACAGTGAGCGCGGGCGCTGATAGCCTCGTTACGGTAAACGCGGCCTGGGCAGAGCACACGGATAGGTGGCTCATGAGTTTCCATATAGTGAGCCTCGTCGCCAGAAGTATGGCTGCGGAGGAGCACATTCTTGGTAACATCGTCAGAGTTGGTCTTCTCTATAAAGAAGGTGTCCTGCATGTCGCGGGCTGGGTGGTCGGCAGCAAAGTTGAGCATCGTAAATACGTGCTTGTCGTCATCTACCTCAGGACCCTGGAAAAGGGTAAAGCCCATGCGAGCGAAAATGTCGATAATCTGATTCTTCACTACGGTGAGTGGATGGCGGGTACCGAGTGCTACAGGGTAGGCGGTACGGGTCAAGTCGATATCATCGCTTGATGCCTCGGCTTCTTCCATCTGCTCCTTCAGTCCGTTGATCTTCTCAAGGGCTGCGTTCTTCAGTTCGTTGATTTTTACACCAACCTCTTTCTTCTGGTCGGCTGGCACTGTGCGGAAGTCGGCCATAAGGGCGTTAATCTCGCCCTTCTTGCTCAGATACTTGATTCGAAGCTGCTCTACTTCTTCTGCGTTTTGGGCAGTCAAAGTGCTCACTTCTTTCAAGAGTTCGTCTATTTTTTCTAATAACATATCTATATTTTTATCTTTTTTGACTGCAAAGATAACATTTTTTGCTTAAAAGATGAAATAATTCAAAAGAAAGTTGTACTTTTGCATGGAAAATTTGAGAAATTTAATAGGTTTATGAAAAAACTCTGTTTATTAACGGTGTTAATGGCGGTGCTTACCATCGTTTGTTTCACGTCTGTGGGATGCACAGACAAGAAGCCTGCGCCTGCCATTGATTCGGCTTCATCCGACTCGGTGATTGCCGACACCCAAGCGATGGACTCTACAGAACAGCTGATAGAGGAGACTCCGATGCCAAAGGCGGCTGACGAGCTTTTTGATGATTTCGTGTTTAATTTTGCAGCTAACAGAAAGTTGCAGAAAAGTCGTATTGTCTTCCCGCTGCCGGTATATCACGGTAAGAAACTGACCAAGAAGATAGAAAAAAAACATTGGAAGATGGAGCATTTCTTCATGCGCCAGGATTATTACACGCTGATTTTTGATAATCAGAAACAGATGAAACTGATGAAGGATACTACTATCGATCATGTAGTAATAGAAAAGGTGTTCTATAGTAGAAAGACAGTTCAGCAGTTTGTGTTTAATCGCATCAATGGTCAGTGGATGATGACTAGCATCTGCTACGTGCCTATGTATCAGAATAATAATGCCAGTTTCCTGAAGTTTTACGGACATTTTGCTACTGATACCGCTTTCCAGGCTCGCCATATCCATAATCCGGTGAAGTTTACCGGTCCTGATCCTGATGATGATTTCAGTACGATGACAGGCGATATAGACCCGGAAACATGGCCTGCCTTTGCGCCTCAACTGCCTCACGGCATGATTTACAATATAATCTATGGTCAGAAATATACCGAGAGCAACCGGAAAATCTTCGTGATTCGTGGTATTGCCAATGGTATGGAAACCTCTCTTACTTTCAAAAAAATTGGAGGAAAATGGGAACTGATCAAACTGAATATGTAGCTTTTTAGTTAGTAGTAATAGTTTAACCAGATATGAAGGATATTCGTAACTATGGCCTTTTGGCTCACAACACATTCGGGATTGATGCTAAATGCAGCAGATTTCTGGAGTATGAATCGGTTGAGGAAGCCCGACAGATAGTGGGCTTGCTGACAGAGGCAGATCAACCGCTGCTCATTTTGGGTGGCGGCAGCAATCTCTTGCTGACCGGTGATTATGCAGGTACAGTACTCCATTCGGCTATTATGGGTATTGAGGTTCTAGACAACAAGACTTTGGCAACTGCAGAGGGGGATGATGCTTTGTGTAATCCGGATTGGGTATTCCTTTCCTGTGGTAGTGGTGAGGTGTTTGATGATGTGGTAGCTTATGCCGTAGAGCATGGCTATCATGGAGCGGAGAATCTGAGTATTATTCCGGGTGAAGTAGGTGCCAGTGCGGTTCAGAATATCGGTGCCTATGGTGTGGAAGCCAAGGATATTATATATAAGGTGGAAGCGGTTGAGATAGCTACGGGTAGGGTAGTGGTGTTTGATAATGCCGACTGCGAGTATAGTTACCGTCAGAGTAAATTTAAGCATGAGTGGAAGGATAAGTATCTTGTAACGCATGTGATTTACCGTTTACAGAAGACCTTCCGTCCGGATCTGGATTATGGTAATATCCGTTCTGCGCTCGAGGCTAAGCATATTGCTAAGCCTACAGCCCAGCAGCTTCGTGATGTCATCATAGAAATTAGAGAGGCAAAATTGCCAGATCCTAAGGTGCTTGGTAATGCAGGCAGTTTCTTTATGAATCCTATCGTAGAGAAAGCAAAGTACGAAGAACTGGCTGCTCTTTATCCAGGTATGCCTCATTATACCATCGATGATGCTCATGAAAAGATTCCGGCTGGCTGGATGATTGATCAGTGTGGCTGGAAGGGTAAGAGTCTGGGGCGTGCCGGTGTGCATGATAAGCAGGCACTGGTGCTTGTGAATCGTGGCGGTGCTACGGGCAAGGAAATCGTAAAACTCTGTAAGACCATCCAGGAGGATGTGAAGCAGAAGTTTGGCATAGAGATTCATCCGGAGGTGAATGTGAAGTGAAGAATTCGGTTGTTTTCAGAAAAATATTTGATAATTAATGAAGGTAACTTTATTAGGTACAGGCACATCGGGCGGTGTTCCTTCGTTGGGGTGTAACTGTGAAGTGTGCCGAAGTACGGATCCGCATGATAAAAGATTGCGCAGTGCAGCAATGATAGAAACGGAGAATACCCGTATTCTGATAGATGCCGGACCTGATATCCGACAGCAGTTGTTGCGTGTGCCTTTCAGGAAGATTGATGGTGTACTGATTACGCATATCCATTACGACCATGTAGGTGGTATTGATGATTTGCGCCCTTTCTGTATTTTTGGCGACATCAATATCTATGGTGATGAAATCGTTACAGCGGGGCTGCCTCATACGATGCCTTACTGCTTTCCGAAAGATGCGGAAAAACTCTATCCGGGAGCTCCGAAACTCAAATTGCATACCATTCATCCGCATGAGCATTATCAGATAGGTGACATTGAGTTTGTTCCTATCCGTGTGATGCACGATAAGATGCCTATTCTCGGCTATCGGTTTGGTAAGTTTGCCTATATTACTGATATGAAATCTATGGGTGATGAAGAATATGCTTATTTGGATGGTGTGGAAACACTCGTAATTAACGCACTCAGATTTGAGAAAACACATCACAGCCATCAGCTTGTATCTGATGCTATTGAGGTGTCGCGCAGGATAGGAGCAAAACATACTTATTTTATCCATGTGACTCATCAGATAGGTTTTCACGATGAGGCGAATAAAAGGCTGCCCGAAGGCTTTGAATTTGGCTTCGATGGAATGGAGATATATGTAGAAAATAGATGAACTTTTATTGAAAAAAGGTTTAAAAACTGGTTGGTAAAAGTTAATTAAATTAAAATAATAGGTCTTTTGCTAAGAAAAATTTGCGAGTATCATAGATTATTTCTATATTTGCATGTGTGTTTTTCATAGTATTAGATTTAAGGTTAACAAGGTATTGGGGTCGCAGCGGCGACCCTTTTTTGTTTTTATGCCCTTTTGGGTGACTAAAAAATACTTTTTTTTCAAGGCATCTTTCCTTTCCCCAAAACGGTATATGATTCATCTCTTCCGAGGTTTGAATCTCCGGTAAAGTTTCCAAGCCAACAGTGCACCGTCGAATGCTCCTGCTCCCACCTGCAGCAAACTCTGCAGTCGCTTGCTAGGACTCGCATTGCGTGACAGGATTTCAGGTTTTGTGAAAATCGAGTTCCATAAAGTCTGAATCTTGGCATCATCGGCATCAATTTCCTTGCGTATCGCCTCTTTTTTGAGTCGGATATCGTTTAAGGAATTATATTCTGTGATTTCTGAATGATTTGTCATGTTGCGAAAAGGAGGTTATTTTTCCATTAAGAGGCTGGCCAGAAATCTGACCAATGGTCTCTCGATCCACTTATGGCGGAAAATTACAAATAATATTAATATAAATAGGTATACTGCAGCAACAATGCAGAATCCGAAAGTCAGACTACCTATTAAGTCTGCCAATGCAAAAGCAGCGCCAAAGGATAGGTAAATGAGGGTAAGCGTAAGTAAGCCCAGAAGTACCACCGTCATGGTAATGACGGTAAGCAGGCGTACCACCTTATCCACAACATCGAGCTTCAGAAATTCGCTCTGAAGCCCGATGTAATGTTTAAGCACCTCAATGAGCTGCCCGATAGTTTCTACATTTTTATCGTTAGAGAACATCATGATAGGTGATGATTAAACCTCAGGAGCAGCGTCCTTGATATCGTCAACCAGATCATCAACGTCCTTACGGCTCAACTTGATGTCGTGCTTCTTGCAGAAATCGTCTACTGCACCTGCAATCTTACTACGTGTATCCTCACCCTTCTCAGGAGCGAAAATCAAACCGAGTGCTGTACCGGCGATAGCACCGCCGAGGAAAGCACCAATGTAACCTAATGTTTTCATATGCTATAAATTTTAAACGTTAAACGATTATCTTCTTGTCATTTTCATTTGACAATGCAAATATACTAAATTCTCTTTAAAAAACAAGCCTTTTAGCCTTAATTTTTCATTAAAAATGTTTTAATAGCCTTATTTAACAAACTTTAGGCGGCATATTCTTCGTTTTTCGGGCATTTTTTTGTATTTTCGCAGAGTAAAAAACGCATAACGCGAAATTTATATTGAATGAACAACAATAATAAACAATAAAACGAATAAGAATTATGAAGAAAATTACAGTATTAAGCATGGGAATGTGCGCAGTTTTGGCGCTCGCAAGTTGTGGTACATCTAAGGAAAGTGCATACAAGAAGGCATATGAGAAGGCTCAGCAGCAGGAACAGCAGGCAGCTCAGGCTCCTGTTGCTCAGGAACCAGTTGTAGCTCCTCTCGAGACTCAGGCTCCTTCTGATGAGCAGACAGAGGTTGATAATGCTACTGTTCGTTCTGAGGATGTTTCTCTCATCTCTGGTTCTGGCTTGTCAAGCTATAGCGTAGTAGTTGGTTCTTTCTCTCTCAAGGCTAACGCTGAGGGATTGGGTAGTACATTGAAGAGCGCTGGCTACGATGCTCAGATCGCCCTGAACACAGAGCGTAACATGTATCGCGTGGTAGCTTCTACATTTGCTGATAAGGCTGCTGCTGTCAAGAGCCGCAATCAGCTTCGCGCTGGTAAGTATCCTGATGCTTGGTTACTCCTTAAGAAGTAATCTGATATTATATAAGGATAAGATATCCGTAGATTAATGCGAATTTTATCTATAGATTACGGTAAGAAACGTACCGGACTGGCTGTGACCGACCCATTGCAGATTATTGCCAATGGGTTGGCCACAGTTTCTACACATGAACTTTTCACTTATATCGAAACTTATATTCAGAAAGAACAGGTGGAGCGCATTGTTATCGGAAAACCGATGCAACCTAACGGGCAGCCAAGTGAAAACCTGACAAGAGTAGAAAACTTCTACAACCGTTGGCGAAAGGCTCATCCTGAAATTCCAATTGAATATTATGACGAGAGATTTACATCAGTCCTGGCACATAGAGCCATGATAGATGGAGGTGTAAAGAAGAAAGTGAGAAAAGAAAATAAAGGATTGGTAGACGAGATAAGTGCTACCATCATATTACAGGATTATTTGCAATCAAGAAGATAATGATTTTACCGATTTATATTTATGGTCAGCCAGTGCTGAGAAAAGTGGCTGAAGATATTACACCTGATTATCCAGATCTCAAGGTGTTGATTAATAATATGTACGAAACCCTTGATTCCAGCAACGGCATCGGACTGGCTGCACCTCAGATTGGCTTGCCTATCCGCCTCGTTGTTATCGACCTGGATGTGCTCAGCGAGGATTTTCCTGAGTATAAAGGATTCCGTCATGCTTTCATCAATGCCCATATCCTAGAGCGCGATGAGGAAAATACCGACTCTTCTGAAGAGGGATGTCTTTCTATTCCTGGTATCAATGAGAAGGTGGTTCGTCCTACACGCATCCATGTAAAGTATATGGATGAGGATTTTAATGAACATGATGAGTGGATAGGGGGATATCTGGCTCGCGTGATGCAGCATGAATTCGACCATTTGGAGGGTACAATGTTTGTTGACCGTGTGTCTCCTCTTCGCAAGAACATGATAGCAGGAAAGCTCAAGAGTATCATCAAGGGCAATTTCCGTGCTGCCTATCGTACTAAGATACGTCGATAGTTCTTCCGAAAATATAGTAAGCTTCATGGTAATCGTGACGATTGGGCTTACTATATTTTTTTATTCTACATTCAATAGGTTTTATTTCAGAGAGTTACGAACAGATGAAGAAGATTCTCTTAGTTCTTTTTATGGTAATGGGCGCCATGTCGGCTTCTGCCCAATATCGTGTAGACCGACTTGTTACGGCCGGTCGGAGTGCATTGTATTATGAGGATTTCGTCCTTTCAATCAAGTATTTTAATCTGGCTATAGGTGCCAAGCCTTATCTGTATGAGCCTTGGTATTACCGCAGTGTGGCAAAATTTAATCTGGATGACTTTACGGGTGCCGAAAGTGATGCCAGCGAGGCGTTGCATCTCAATCCCTATATCAATGATATTTATGACTTGAGAGCCATCTGTCGCATCAGACAAAACAGGTTTGATGATGCGATAGCTGACTATAATGAGGCTATCAGACTGGAACCGCGCAACCGAAATTACTGGTTCAACCGGGCTATCTGCCAGATGGAAAACAAAAAGTATGAGGCGGCGCAGCAGGAACTGGATACCATCGTGGGAAAATGGAAAGACTGGTCGAATGCTTATTCGCTCAAGGCTGAAGTGTATCTGCATCAGAAAGATACCGTGCAGGCTGAGAAATGGCTAGACAAGAGTTTGCAGCTCAATCCGTATGATGGGGATGCCTGGACTACGCGTGCCTATATGGCGCTGGCTAGAAAGGAATGGAAAACGGCTGATGAGGCGCTGACCAAGAGTCTGCATTTCAAACCTAACAATGTGAACAGTTACATTAACCGTGCTTTGGCGCGTATTAATCTAAATAACCTCAGGGGGGCGATGAGCGATTATGACAATGCCCTTGAGCTGGATCCGAACAATTTCCTGGCTCATTATAATAGAGGACTGATGCGTGTACAGTTGGGTGATGATAACCGGGCTATCACCGATTTCGACTTCATTATCAAGATGGAACCCCAGAACTTCATGGCTATCTTCAACCGAGCTCTATTGCATGACAAGACCGGTAATCTGAGAGCAGCCATCAGGGATTATACTATGGTTATCAACCAGTTCCCTAACTTCTGGACCGGTTTGTCTAACCGTGCCAGCTGTTACCGACGCCTGGGCATGACAGCTAAGGCAGAGATGGATGAATTCCGTATCTTCAAGGCACAGATGAACAAGCATATCGGTATCCAGCCGAGATGGAGCGCAAAGACCAAGAAGGAGATGCGTAAGCGCTCTGAGGTTGACCCGAATAAGTTTGCTTCGCTGGTAGTAGATGACGAACCGAAGTATGAACACAACTATAAGAGCGAGTATCGTGGTAAGGTTCAGAACCGTCTGGTAGAAACCGCCTTCCTGCCGATGTATCAGCTCTCTTATTTCCCAAACAATCAGAATGTAAATGGAGTTCAGGCTTATGACAAGGAGGTTGATGCGCTCAATCAGCATACCAAGGCAGACAAGGTTTATATCGTTTGCAGTAAGGAGCAACTCGATGAGAATGGTTCTATGAAGATATTCTCGATGATTGATAAACTTTCGGCAGAGTTGAGTGTGGCGAGCGATAATGAAACCAGAAAACGTCTCCTGATGCGCAGGGCCATCGCTCATAGTGTACTTCGTGATTTTGAGGCTGCCATCAGTGATTTTACCTATTATATCTCGCTCGATGACAAGAACTCTTTGGCTTACTGGCAGCGTGCTGTCTGCCAGGCTGAGATGGATGAATTTAACAAGGCTGAGGGCAAGGGTGTTCTGAATATCCATTCTGCCGAGGCTGATTTCAGTGATGCCATCCGCCAGAACAGCAACAATGCTTACATCTATTATAATAGAGGTAATCTTCATGCAGGCAGAAACGAACTTTCAAAGGCAATAGATGATTATACCATTGCCTTGAGAATTGATAACCGCCTTGCAGAGGCTTATTATAATAGAGGTATAGCACGAGCCAAGAGTGGCAACAAGCAGACTGCCATCCAGGATCTTTCAAAGGCAGGAGAACTTGGTTTGTATGATGCTTATTCTGTGATCAAGCGCTTGAATAAGTCGAAATAAAAAAATCCCGCAGAGAAAATCTGCGGGATTTTTTTATGTATTTCTGTATTCCGGTTTTATATTCTCGTTACCTGCTTAACGCCCTTCACTGCGCTCAGTTTCTTGATGAGTGCATCAGTTTTGCCGGCATCATCAATCATTACGGTAACATTGCCAGAGAAGAGACCATCCTTGGAAGAGATGTTGATGCCTCGCATGATGAGTTTGTCTTCCTTGGAAATGATGTTGGTGATGTTGCTCACAATACCGATATCGTCGTTTCCGATGATGCGGAGCGTGATGGCATACTTGGATGTTCCCTTGCCGCTCCATTTCGCCTTCACGATGCGGTAACCGAAACGGCGGCGCAGTTCCTTGGCGTTAGGACAATCCATGCGATGTACCTTGATACCCTTGCTGATGGTAACGAATCCGAAGATTGGGTCGCCGTAGATAGGGTGGCAGCAATGAGCCAGTTCGAAATCGATGCCCTTGAGGTGCTCATCGATAACCAGCACATCGTCGCTCTGCTTCATCAGTTCCTCGGTAGGATTCTCAAACTCGAAATTCTCTGCACTTTCTGCAGGCTTGTTGGTATTGGCGAGGTTCAGGTCGTGGTCGCGCTCCTCTATGTATCTCTCGATGATGCTGTTCACGTCGATTTTCTCCTCGGCTACATCCTTATAGAAGTCTGAGTTCTCCTTATATCCCATTTTCTTGATGATGCGCGCCATGATGCTCTCATCAATATCCAGTTTTCTGTTCTTGAATCGGCGTTCCAGAAGTTCCTTGGCATAGAGGCCGTCCTTCTTCTGGGTTTCCTTCAGCGCTAGACGAATCTTGGCCTTAGCCTTGGATGTCTGCACGATGTTGAGCCATTCGCGGCGTGGCTTCTGGTTGCTCTGTGTGAGGATTTCTACCTGATCTCCCGAATGGAGTTCCTGTCGGAAGGTGACGGCTCTTCCGTTAATCTTTCCGCCCACGCAGGTATTGCCGATGCGGGAGTGGATATAGTAGGCAAAGTCGAGTACCGTGGCTCCCTTCTGGAAGTTCAGCAGGTCGCCCTTTGGAGTGAACACGTATACTTCGTCTTCCTTCAGGTCGGTGGTAAACTGGTCCATCAGCTGCAGATCATCGTTGCTTTCCAGGGCAGCACGGATATTGGCAAGCCATTCGTCAATACCGCCTTCTCCCTGCTTGATACCCTTGTAGCGCCAGTGAGCAGCAAGTCCGTGCTCTGCAATATCGTCCATGCGTTCGGTTCTGATCTGTACCTCTACCCATTTGTTTTCAGGACCCAGTACGGTGGTATGCAGACTTTCATAACCGTTGCTCTTAGGCACGCTGAGCCAGTCGCGCATACGCTTTGGGTTTGGCTGATACATGTCGGTGATGAGGGCAAAGGTCTGCCAGCACTGCATATACTCTTTCTCTCTTGGTGCATCGAGGATAATACGGATGGCAAAGAGATCGTATACACCCTCGAAGGCGCACTTCTGCTTCTTCATCTTCTGCCAGATGGAGTGGATACTCTTGGTGCGGCCTTTCATGTGATATTTCAGACCGGCAGCATCGAGCTTTTCCTGGATTGGCTGGATGAAGCGGGCAATATAGGCATCGCGCGAAGCCTTGGTGGCGTTCAGTTTGTCCTTTATCATATAGTAGGCATCGTGCTCGAGATACTTCAGACTGAGGTCTTCCAGTTCGCTCTTCAGTTTGTAGAGTCCCAGTTTGTGGGCGAGTGGAGCATAGAGGTAGCTTGCCTCTTCGCTTACTTCATGCTTTGCCTCTTTTTGTTCGGTATCGCGTATCTGTCTCATCACATTCACGCGGTCGGCTATCATGATGAGGATGACGCGCATATCCTCAGAGAATGAGATAAGCAGATTTCTGAAGTTCTCGCTCTCGATGATAGGGTTGCGCTTATATAAATCGTGGATGCGAAGCAGACCACTGATAATGTGGGCTACGCTATCTCCGTATTTCTTCTGTATCTCTTCGATGGTCTGATAGCCATCGATGACGCTGGTCTGCATCAGGATGGCGATGATGCCATCTCGTTTCAGACCTATCTCGTTTACTGCGATTTCTGCGGTTTGCAGGGCAGCGAGTATTGGGTTCATACCGAAGACATTGCGCTTGATCTGATGGTTGATGAAGGCATGCTGTATGTCTTCACGCAGATGCTGCTCATCGCCTGGCTTGAATGTATCGCCCACGGCGGTTCTCAGGCGCTCTAGTATCTGGAGTGTCTGTTCCTTTTCTTCGGATGTGAATTTAAAAGGTGTTTCGTTCATTGTCGTTCCCTCCTGCTGATGATATATTTATTGAGTCATTATAACTCGTCTATCCATTTCTGTCCAGATTTGGTGTAGCTCCAAATGGCTAAGCTCATACCAATAACAGCTCCTATACACATTACTAAAGCAAATCCTTCCATAATACTTATACTATATGTTATAAACTGTCTATCCACTTCTGACCTGATTTTGTGTTGAGCCAGATGGCGAAGCTGGCGCTAATTACGGCACTCAGCCCCATAAATATTGTTATTAACTCCATAATTATTATTTTTTATCGTTATACTTCATCACTCTGTTAGCACTATAGGCAAGGAAGAGTGCTGAGGCAATGCCCAGTACTAAGAAGAGGATATTGTAAATGCCAATAGTTTCGCCGGTAACCAAGGGGGAAAACCCTCCAATTCCGGTTCCACTAATGAATAAGTTTGATACTCCGTACAGATACGTTGATAGCAACGTTCTTCTGTCGTGCTCTTTTGCTAATTTACTAACCATGTTGCAATATTCTATTTTAAATTTGACAAACAATGGCGATTCGGCGTTAAAAAACGCCTACTTCGTTAAATTTTCAATGCAAAGGTACAAAAAAAAGCGGAAATATTTCTGATTATCAGAAAAAACTATTATCTTTGTAGCACATATAGTGTAAATTTAACATAAATATGGTATTATGAATCAGCAAGATCTAAACCAAATCTCTGCGCGCGGTATCTCCGAGCAGCAGATTGAACACCAGTTGGAACAAATCAAGAATGGCTTCCCATTCCTCAAACTCGAGGGTGCGGCTGCCATCGGTAAGGGTATCATGGCTCCTACAGCTCAGGAAGTAGAGAACTACGAGAAGGCGTGGAACGACTACAAGGCTGAGGGTCACAAGATTGTGAAGTTCGTACCTGCTTCAGGTGCGGCTAGCCGCATGTTCAAGAACATGTTTGCATTCCTCGATGCTCCATACGATGTTCCTACTACTGACTTCGAAAAACAATTCTTCGAGAATATCAAGAAGTTTGCTTTCCGCAAGGCACTCTGTGATAAGTGCCATGTAAACAACGAGAAGGGTATCATGTGCCTTGTCAAGAAGGGCGATTACAAGGCTGTCGTGGCTAATCTCCTCAAGCCAGAGGGATTGAACTACGGACAGTTGCCTAAGGGGTTACTCCAGTTCCACGAGTATGAGGATGAGGTTCGCACTCCAATGGAGGAGCACCTGGTTGAGGCTGCGCTCTATGCAAGCAGCAACGGCGAGGCAAACGTTCATTTCACCGTTTCTCACGACCACCTGGAACTCTTCAAGCAGATGGTAGCTGAGAAGGCAGATAAGTATGCACAGCGCTACGGCATCAAGTTTAATATCTCATTCTCAGAGCAGAAGCCTAGCACCGATACCATCGCTGCCAATCCAGACAATACTCCATTCCGTAACGAGGATGGCTCATTGCTGTTCCGTCCGGGCGGTCATGGCGCACTCATCGAGAACCTCAATGAGATTGATGCTGATGTGATATTCATCAAGAATATTGACAATGTGGTTCCTGATCGCCTGAAGGCTGAGACTGTTACCTGGAAGCAGGTGATTGCAGGTGTATTGGTTACTCTGCAGAAGCAGGCTTTCAATTATCTGAAGGTTTTAGATTCTGGTCAGTACAACCATGAGAAGCTGGAGGAGATTATCCGCTTCGTTCAGCGCGACCTCTGCTGCCGCAAGGCTGATATCAAGGAGCTGGAGGATGCCGAACTGGTTATCTATCTGCGTAAGAAGTTGAACCGTCCTATGCGTGTCTGCGGTGTCGTTAAGAACGTAGGCGAGCCTGGTGGTGGTCCATTCCTTACTTATAACCAGGATGGTACCGTAAGCCTTCAGATTTTGGAGAGCTCTCAGATTGACAAGAATAACGAGGAGTATATGAAGATGTTCACCGAGGGTACTCACTTCAATCCGGTTGACCTCGTTTGTGCTACCAAGGATTATCAGGGCAATGCCTTCGATCTACCTAAGTTCGTTGACCCATCTACCGGTTTCATCTCCAGCAAGAGTAAGAATGGTAAGGATTTGAAGGCACTCGAGTTGCCAGGTCTCTGGAATGGTGCGATGAGTGACTGGAATACAGTATTCGTAGAGGTTCCTCTCGGTACATTCAACCCAGTGAAGACCGTGAACGATCTGCTCCGCGACCAGCATCAGGCTGTAGAGGGTGGCATCAAGCACGGGCATCATCACGGAGAGGGCGGTTGCTGTGGTAAGCACTAATTTCCGATTCCGTATATCTCGATGGTAAGATATAAACACAATAAAGGCTCAGTTCCCGATTTTATTCGAGGATTGAGCCTTTATCATTGAGCTATTAATGTGTCTGCTAAAAATTATAAGATGTTCTGAATCAAATAAAATAGCCTTTTGCTTCTGTTCTGCTAAAGGAAAACTATCTGATACAAAGGATAGGAATCCTTAGCAGGAAGTTCTTAGTTGTACCAAATTTCTCCGCCTAATACTGTTGGATACTCTTCAGCTGTTGTTCTTTCTACAGGAGCCGTAATTTCTACGAACTCACCATACTCCTTTACCTTGTTAATGTTCATAATTTGTAGGTTTTGTTGATTTATTAATTTATATTACGGATTGGTATCTAATAAGGATACTGATCTTTTACTTTTTTCTACGTTGCAAAGTTACACAAAAAATGATATGCAACAAGTTTTTTGGCTAAAAATCTGTTGATATTTAACCTTCTTTAAAAGTTTTCTGCATATTTCCTGCAATACTATTCTGTTTTAGTAGAATATTTTTGTTTGTTTTCGCTAAATACCTCATAATGAGCGGGTAAATGACAGCCTTCTAATCTATAGCTTAATCGTATACACTATTAGGAGGCTGTCATTTACTTCCATTGCTTCATTATATGGATGAAGATTTCACCTTATACTATATAGAGATTTCGCCCGCCAGAGATTCGGTCAGTTTTTCTCTTACCTTTTTGTTGTCTGCATATCTTCCCTGCAGATACATCATCTTGGTGACCATAGCCTCTACCGTAGAATCGTATCCGCTTATCACATGAGCAGCTTTCAACTGGAAGCCGGCTCCGTAGCGTTCCATCTCTACACTGCCCGTAAGACATTGGCTGATATTCACGATGTTTACTCCGCGATGGGCAGCCTGATCCAGAAGACGCATGATCCATGGCGTGTGAGGAGCATTGCCTGAACCGAAAGTACGCATCACAATACCACGGAGGTCTGGTGATTCCATCACGTGGCGCACAATGTTATCCTGGATACCCGGGAAGAGACTGAACACGATGACGTTCGGATCGAGCTTCAGATGTGGAACCATTGGCTTTCTGTAATCCGGCGTAAGAATGTGATGGTCGTGATATTGGAAATTGATTCCTACATCGCAGAGGTGAGGGTAGTTGAATGAATCGAAAGCATGAAATCCCTCGGCATTGATCTTGATGGCACGGTTACCGCGAATCAGCTTGCCGTTGAAAAAAATGCATACCTCGGGCACCATCGGGCGTCCTTCGGCATTCTTGGCAGAAGCAATCTCTATGGCTGTCATCAGATTCTCCTTGCCGTCGGTTCGCAATTCACCGATAGGCAGCTGGCTACCCGTCAATATTACAGGCTTGGTCAGATTCTCAAGCATGAAGGACAAGGCAGATGAAGTGTAAGCCATTGTATCGGTGCCATGAAGGATTACGAATCCGTCATAGTTGTTGTAGTTGTTGGATATCATGCTTACGATTTCTGCCCAGCGCATAGGATCCATGTCGCTGGAATCGATAGGTGGGTCGAATTTTCGCACATCGATTTCTGCCTGAATGAGCTTGAATTCGGGCATGGAAGAAACGAGGTGATTGAAATCAAGAGGTTCCAGTACACCTGTCATCGGGTCCTTTCCCATACCGATGGTACCACCGGTATAGATGATGAGAATCTTTGGTTTTGCCATTTTCTATGTTTCTTTACATTTTGTCACGTTATCGGATGCAAAGATAATGAAAATATTTGTTTCTCCAAAACTTATTGGCTAAAAATGTATCTGAATTTTACAAAGTGTTACGAAATGTTGGTAGAAAAGCAGATGAAAACTTCAATATCTCAGCATTTTCGGTCTTAAAAGCCCTTAATATAAAGAGGTATTAGCAAAGTTTAGCAAAATAAATGCATTTTTATTCGCTTGTTACAAAAAGAAATCGTACTTTTGCAGGCGATTTAATAAAAATACTAAGTTGTTATGGTAAAAATCACATTCCCAGACGGATCTGTTCGTGAGTATGAACAGGGCGTAACTGGCTTACAAATCGCCGAGAGCATCTCACCGGCTCTCGCTCGCAACGTTGTATCTTGCGGTGTTAATGGTGAGACAGTAGAGTTGAACCGTCCTATCAATGAGGATGCAAATGTAGAACTCTACAAGTTTGAGGATGAGCAGGGTAAGCACACATTCTGGCATACATCTGCCCACTTGTTGGCTGAGGCTCTTCAGGAGCTTTACCCAGGCATCCAGTTCGGTTTCGGTCCTGCCGTAGAGAGTGGTTTCTTCTACGACGTGATGCCAGCCGAGGGTCAGGTGATTTCAGAGAATGACTTCGCCAAGATTGAGGCTAAGATGATGGAACTTGCCAAGAAGAACGAACCTGTGGTTCGCAAGGAGGTGGCTAAGGCTGATGCTCTCGCTGAGTTCAAGGCTGACGGTCAGACTTACAAGTGCGAGCATATTGAGCAGGACTTGGAGGATGGTACCATCACCACATATACCCAGGGCAATTTCACCGACCTTTGCCGTGGTCCTCATTTGATGAACACTGGCCTTATCAAGGCAGTGAAGATTACTAGTGTGGCTGGTGCTTTCTGGCGCGGTGATTCCAAGCGCGAGCAGATGACCCGTATCTACGGTATCAGCTTCCCTAAGAAGAAGATGCTCGACGAGTACTTGGTAATTCTCGAAGAGGCTAAGAAGCGTGACCACCGTAAGATTGGTAAGGAGATGGAACTCTTCATGTTCTCTGAGCGTGTAGGAAAGGGTCTTCCTATCTGGTTGCCAAAGGGCACTCAGCTCCGTCTCCGCTTGCAGGAGTTGCTCCGTTCTCTCCTGAAGCCTTACAACTATCAGGAGGTTATCTGCCCAGGTATCGGTGGCAAGAGTCTCTATGTAACATCTGGTCACTATGCTCACTATGGCAAGGATGCATTCCAGCCTATCCAGACTCCTGAGGAGGATGAGGAGTATATGCTCAAGCCAATGAACTGTCCTCACCACTGCGAGGTCTACGCTCGTAAGCCTCGTTCTTACAAGGATCTTCCTTTGCGTATCGCTGAGTTCGGTACCGTATTCCGCTATGAGAAGAGCGGTGAGCTCCATGGTTTGACTCGTGTTCGTACATTTACTCAGGATGATGCTCACATCTTCGTTCGTTCAGATCAGGTGAAGTCTGAGTTCGAGAATGTAATCGACGTAATCCTGAAGGTATTCAAGATCTTCGGTTTCGAGAACTACGAGGCACAGATTTCTCTTCACGATCCTAAGGATACAGAGAAATATATCGGTTCTGATGAGATTTGGGAAGAGAGCGAGAATGCTATCCGCGAGGCTTGCAAGGAGAAGGGCCTTGAGACACGCGAGGAGGTTGGCGAGGCTGCCTTCTATGGTCCTAAGCTCGACTTCATGGTAAAGGATGCCATCGGTCGTCGTTGGCAGTTGGGTACCATCCAGGTGGATTACAACTTGCCTGAGCGTTTCAAGTTGGAGTATACAGCCGAGGATAACTCTAAGAAGACTCCTGTGATGATCCACCGTGCACCATTCGGTTCACTGGAGCGATTCACAGCCGTTCTCATCGAGCATACCGCCGGTCACTTCCCATTGTGGTTGACTCCAGACCAGGTTGCTATTCTTCCTATCTCAGAGAAGTTCAACGATTATGCTCAGAAGGTACGTCAGTATCTTGACAAGCAGGGCGTTCGTGCTTTGGTTGATGACCGTAACGAGAAGATTGGCCGCAAGATTCGCGACAACGAGTTGAAGCGTGTTCCTTACATGGTCATCGTTGGTGAGAAGGAGAGTGCCGAGGGCTTGGTATCTATGCGTAAGCAGGGTGGTGGCGAACAGGCTACCATGAGCATGGAAGAGTTCGCTCAGCGCATCAATGCCGAGGTTGCAGAGCAATTGAAGGCAGCTGAGGAGTAATCCCGCAGATTGATATTTTCTAATCTCCCGCAGATTTCACAGATTTACACAGATTTTTTCTGTTGAGGGCTCTGTCCCACAGATTTTTTGTGTTGAGGGTTTAGTCCCACAGATTTCACAGATTTACACAGATTTTTGTGTGTTCTGTTGAATATCTGTAACAACTGTGACGTCTGTGGGAGATTTTTTTTGTTAAGGAGGATTTTAAAATCGTTTGGTTATGACAGAAAATGAGATATCTTATAAGATCATTGGAGCTATTTATAAGGTTTATAATGAATTGGGACCAGGTTTACTTGAGTCGGTTTATGAAGCAGCTCTGTGCTATCAGTTGCGCAAAGATGGACTTAGGGTAGAGAATCAGGTAAAGTTGGATGTCATGTATGATGGTAAGGTTTTGCCTGTAGATTTCCGTCTGGATATTCTTGTAGAAGATAAAGTCATAGTCGAACTGAAGTCTGTGGCAGAAATGAAAGATGTCTTTCATAAGCAATTGCTTACGTATTTGCGTGTGGCGAAGAAGCATCTTGGAATATTGGTCAATTTTTCCACCACAGATATACGAAAATCAATCTTCCGTAAAGTCAATGGATATACTCCCATGGATTGAATGTTTTTCTTAATCCCGCAAATCGATGTCTTTACGTCCCACAGATTGATGTTTTTACGTCCCACAGAATTATAGTTTAAGTCCCACAGATTTCACAGATTTACACAGATTTTGTTCTTTATCATAAAGATCTGTGTAAATCTGTGAAATCTGTGGGACATAAAAACATCAATCTGTGGGACTTAAACAATAATTCTGTGGGAAAAACAAAGAATCTGTGGGGAAAATTAAAAATAACCCACTGAAAATTTGGCGGTTTCACAAAATAATCGTAACTTTGCAGCCGTTTAATCAAAAAGACAAAAAAGAATATATCGAATAGTTAATGAAAAATGACAAAATGAAAAATCAGTACCG
This sequence comes from Segatella copri, assembly GCF_009494835.1. Taxonomy (GTDB): domain Bacteria; phylum Bacteroidota; class Bacteroidia; order Bacteroidales; family Bacteroidaceae; genus Prevotella; species Prevotella copri_F. The sequence continues at coordinate 107,024 of NZ_VZBE01000089.1, read as the reverse complement.
CGTAAACGAACAGATTCGTGCACGCGACGTGAGAGTAGTGAGTGATGGTGGAGCAGAAGTGATGCCAGCACGTAAGGCGTTGGAGTTGGCACGTCAGCAAGAGCTTGACTTAGTCGAGATATCTCCTAATGCGCAACCACCAGTTTGCCGTATAGTTGACTATTCTAAATTCCTTTACCAGCAGAAGAAGCATGCAAAGGAAATGAAGCAGAAGCAGGTAAAGGTGGAGACCAAGGAAATCCGTTTCGGACCTCAGACAGATGAGCACGACTATCAGTTCAAGCTCAAGCACGCTATGGAGTTCCTCAACGAGGGTAACAAGGTTCGTGCATACGTTTTCTTCCGTGGTCGCTCTATTCTCTTCAAGGAGCAGGGTGAGGTTCTTCTTCTCCGTTTCGCCAATGATTTGGAAGAGTACGGAAAGGTGGAGCAGATGCCAAAGCTTGAAGGTAAGAAGATGTTCCTCTACATGAGTCCTAAGAAGGCTGGTACTGCAAAGAAGAGCCAGCAGAAGATGGACCGTGAGAAGCGAGAGGCTGAAGCTAAGGCTGCTGCAGATGCAGAGCGCGCTGCTAATGCTGAGAAGAATGGCTTGCTCGCCAATGCTAAAGGCGGCGATGCCCTGAAGAAACTCGCAGAAGGAACAGAGGATTAAGAAAAAAAGATGCGTAACGCCCTGGTATATGCGTTGCCATCGCTATAATAAATAACAATTTAAAATTAAAAGTAAAAATGCCAAAAGTAAAGACTAATTCCGGCGCAAAGAAGAGATTCCGTTTCACCGGTACAGGTAAGATTAAGCGTCATCACGCTTTTCACAGTCACATCTTGACTAAGAAGACAAAGAAGCAGAAGAGAAATCTCCTTGGTGAGACTCTCGTAGACCGTTCAAACTTGAAGCAGGTTCGCGACTTGCTCTGCCTCCGTTAATTATTAACTTTTTAGTCGAACTTTTAAAGAAAAAAAATTATGCCAAGATCAGTAAATCACGTTGCATCAAAAGCAAAAAGAACAAGAATCTTGAAGCTCACTAAGGGTTACTATGGAGCTCGCAAGAATGTATGGACAGTAGCTAAGAACACTTGGGAGAAGGGTCTTACCTACGCTTATCGCGATCGTCGTAACAAGAAGCGCACATTCCGCGCATTGTGGATTCAGCGTATCAACGCTGCTGCTCGCCTCGATGGTATGAGCTACAGCCAGTTGATGGGTGCTCTTCACAAGGCTGGTATCGAGATTAACCGTAAGGTTCTTGCTGACCTCGCTGTAAACAACCCTGAGGCTTTCAAGGCTATCGTTGCAAAGGTGAAGTAAATCCAGCGCTAAATTTTTTATAGTGTTAGTGAGAACACATAGGGAGTTTAGCCTCTAGATTTTGAAAAGATTGAATCCCCAGCTATCATTCATTTGATGGCTGGGGATTTTTGTTTTCTCCACTTCCTGTATTTTGTTTTCTCCAACTTTCATTCTTGCATATCCCATTCTTGCATATTTCATCTCGCATATATAAAAAAACATGCGTCCTGGGGGGCGCATGTCTTTTTATTGCTGTTTTAAAAAACTATTACTTCTTAATCATCTTCTTGGTTTCACCATTGGTATACTTTACGATGTAAACTTGGCCACTTTGCATGTCTGTAACCTGCTGACCAGCCATGTTGTAGATAGCTTTCACACCGTTTGGCAGGGTGAGGGTCTCAACGTTCTTGATGCCAGTGGTGTAATCCTTGAGGGTGATGGTACGGGTTACGCAATTCTTCAGGTCGTTAGAAGTAACGGTGAAGGTTACGTAGGTATCAAAACTATCGGTTGTAATCTTCTTGGTAACGTAGGCACCAGCACCGATAGCCTCCAACTGGAAGTTGTTGATATCCAAATTCTTATTGTAGCCTTCAATCTCCAATTCTCCGGCTTCATCAAACTCGTTTGTGATGTCCTTACCATCCATGGTAACCTTCTTCACATCAGCATTGTAAACCATCTCTACATCGTCTACATACAAAACGTCTGGATTGGTCTCGCTCTTGCTGCCGCCGCTAGGCACAGCGCAGGTTGACATGGTAACCAGGGCTGCCTTAGGCATTTCCTCAGCATTGTCGTATGTAAATGGGATGGTAATCTCCTGCCACTCGTCCTTGCTCTCGATAGAAGAGTTGTTGGCACGGGCGATGATGTTGGCTGCATACTTGTCGTCCTCCGGGTCCTGAACCATGTTGCCGTTGGTCAAGAGGGCACTGATGGTAGCCTTAGGATTCTTGTTGCCGTCGCCAGCCTTGAACTTCACCCAAACCTTCATGGCATCAGGCTTATTGTTGAGCACAGCATAGAATGGATCGCCGTTGGCATCCACATCTGCAGAGCTGAAATCCAGGAATGAGCAGTTGTCCTTGCTTGATGCAGTCATGCTGCCAGCCTTCAGACGACCGGTGGTGATGGTACCGTTGGCAGAAGCTGCAACAATTGAACCCACCTTCACTGGAGTAGAAACAATCTTTACACACTGCTTGTTGTCTTCTGCTGCGTTCTCGCGCACCTCAGAAGATGCATAGGTATGTATAGCTGCTGAAACCATGCTTGCCATGCTGCCCGTAGAGCTCATGAAAGAGTGCCATCCGTTAGGCTCCTGGCTCTTGGCGCTGCTATAGGATGCTTCGTGGAAATTCTCGAAACCGGCGTTTGGCAACTGGCCCATCTCGTTGGTATTCTTGCCCAGCTTTACGCCTACAATCATGTTGCCAGCCAATGGAATATTGAGGCAGGCATTGAAATTGTCGCCCTTCAGTTCACCCTTCAGGAGGATGTTCACGTTGCCGAGACCTGGTCCCATCCATTCTACGTTCTCATCGTCACCCTTGGTAATCTGGATATCCTTTGCTGCATTGAGCATGATGACGTTGCCACACTTGGTAGCCTCTACATCCTTGATAACGATGTTACCAATCTGCATGAAATCGTTCATCTTGAAGTTGAGCAGGCTCATGGTGTATTTGCCGTCTTTCTGCTCATCCACGTTCACCTTGATGTCGCCCACAGGCATGTCCGTTCCCATCATGTTTACCACGAGAGGGCAGGTGTAATCCTTTGCCATCATCTGCATAGAGCAGAGTGCTGCTGCTACTAAAGTAAAAATATTCTTCATAAGTTTTCCTTTCTTTTATTATGATATAATTGATTTTTCTCTCCTATACATTATTATATATAAGATATTCTGGAGCAGATTTCCTATTTCAGCTGATAGCTCAGTCCGATGGTGCCGTAGATGGGATACATCGACTGCTCTATCACGTGGAAGTCTTTCTTGAACACTTCTGATAAGCCCCAGGTTAAGCCCACGTAGACGCCCCAGCGCTTCGAGAAATTCCAGTCGGCACCTACGTCGATGCCAAACTGCCAGTTGCGCATATCGTCCGAGAAGTCGTATTCGCCACGCTCTCCGTCCTCATGTCCCAGTTCTACCTTGGGCCCCGTAGGGTCGCCCTGGCGCAGATAACCGTCGTAGGCGCTGCCCTCAAACTTATGCGAGGTGACGTAGGAGAAGTAAGGACCCAGCTTCAGGCGAAGCTTCTCCGTAACGTCGTAAGTGGCTTGCACTGGGATCGTTGCGAGGTTCTGGTCAACCGTTGTTATAACGTTGCCCGTGAACACGCCATCCAGCTGCTCACCACCTTTCACCATGGTCATGTGGTAGTTCTTTACGCCCGCATCAATCTTCATGCCCTTGCCTTCGAAGTGCAGACCGAACATCAATCCCCACTTGTTGTCCAGGGGATAGTGGGCGTCGATGCCGAGCAGCAGGTTAGGCTGCAGCGTGTAGCTGTGGAGGGTTCGGATGGTGGCAGGCATGCCGATAGGGGCAGTGCCACCCAGGTTGTAGCCGATGCGTGCCTGGTAGGTGAATTTGTGGAGCAGTTCTCCCAGATTCTGTCCCCATGCCTCAGCAGAGCAGAGGCATAGGATTGCGGCTGATATGATGAATGACTTTTTCATTGTCTTGTCTTCTTTTTTCTAAATCTTCTCAATCTCTTCTTAATGAATCTTCTTTGTAAGGATCTTCTCATTGAATCTTCTTTGGCAGAATCATTTATTCCTTTTCGCAGGCGATGCGGAACTGATCCACCCACAATGTACTTCCGATGGCTCCCATGAACGAGGCGCCTTCTACGCTCGATGAGCAGACGATGGCCATGCTGTAGCCCATGTTTCTGAGTTTCTGGGCATCCACCTCCTTCTTATAAACGAAGTCGAGGTCGAAATGGGTCCACTCGGGCGTGTCGTCGATGTCTGGCACCTTGGCGATTGCCACCACCTGAGGGCTGGTCTGCACGTTGTCGCCATAGAGCACGATGCTGTTGCCCTCGGCGTCGTGGTTGTCGTAGAACACGGCATAGATGGTGCCGTAGTCTTTCTTGCCTTCCACCACCTTCTTCTGGCGGTTGGTGAACACATCGCCACGCTTGTATCGGTAGTAGCCGCTGAATTTGGTAGGCTTGAAACTTACGGGCACGCCAAACTGGGTGGCCTTCATAGCATCCTTCAGTGCCTGACTGACGTCGAACTTTCCGATGAAGAGGTTGCCCGCAGCGATAGGCATCTTGGCCATTGCGCCAAACTGGTCGGTATCGCTGGTGGTGAGCTTCACGCAGGCGCCGTCGTAGCCTTCCTCCACAGGCACCGATGGATATTGGTCTGGCTTGGCAGACTTTCGGCTCATGTAGAAGCCCGGATTTCCCGTAGCCCAGTTGTTGGCAAGCGTACCGTCGTCGTTCTTGTCGCTCCAGACATAATATTTATGAACGGGCTTGTTTTCGTTGAGGAAATAGTTTTCGAAGTCGTACTTCATCACTTCGTAAACCACGGGCGGGAAGGTGAATCCCACTCTGTACTGCCGTTTCCAGTTGCCATCCTCGGAAGTAACGGTGTAGGTTACTTGCCCGTTGGTGAAATCCTGCACCGAACCGTTGGCAGGCGATAGGGTAGCGCCTGGTGTAATCTGGAATTTCGGTGCGAAGTGCGATAGGTCGGTTCCCTTTTTTACGAGGAAGCTGATTTCATTTTCCGTAGACATCACGTTCTGCAGGGTATCTGTGGCTTTGAGGAAGCATTCTTCCCAGTTGCCGTTGTTGGGGATGAAGGCCTGCTCAATGTCGCATTCGGCATTGAGGGGTTCGTCCTTGAAGCACGAGGAGAGGGTAGTGATGCAACTCATTGATAGAGCGGCTACTATAAATCTTGACTGTTTCATATCTTGAACTTTCTTTTCCTTTTGTAATCTGGAGAATCGTTTCTCTTTCTTTTCAGATAATTCTTGAGAGAATGATTTCTCTAGCTCATATAAATTATTGCTTTATCGGTTGCAAAGATAAACAGAAAACTTGAAACTACCAAAGGTTTTTGAGTTTTTCGACATGTTTTGATAGAAAAATACCATGAATCAGTGGTTTTAGGATATGAATTAGTCGAGATGAGTTTACAGAAGTAGGCAGATAGTGCCCGATAGTTTATTTTTTTAAATACACATAATAAAAAAGGGAACTGAAATCTCATTACTGAAATTTCAGTCCCCTGAATGTTATTTAGCTAATGAATAGCAAATGCTTGATCTGTTTAAGATTAAGCCTTGCCCTCCATCTGAGCCTTCAACTTAGCGAGTGCATCGATATCACCGAGTGATGTGCTAGCAGCAACGTTGTTGATCATAGCTGTCTCGTTGTTGTTCTTGCGACCGCCGTTTGCACGCTTGTGAGCTGGCTTAGCAACTGGCTCGTTACCCTCCTCGAATGTACGAGAGTGAGAGAGGATGATGCGCTTTGTCTCCTTAACGAACTCGATAACCTTGAAGTCGAGAGTCTCGCCCTTCTTAGCCATTGTGCCGTCCTCCTTAGTGAGGTGCTTAGGAGTAGCGAAACCTTCACCACCCTCAGCGAGAGCTACAACAGCACCCTTGTCCATCAACTCAGTGATAGTACCCTGGTGAACAGAACCTGGAGTGTAGATTGCCTCATACTCATCCCATGGGTTCTTCTCCAACTGCTTGTGGCCGAGGCTCAAGCGACGGTTCTCCTTATCGATTTCGAGAACTACTACGTCGATAGAAGCGCCTACAGAAGTGAACTCAGATGGGTGCTTAACCTTCTTGGTCCAAGAGAGGTCAGAGATGTGGATCAAACCATCAACACCTTCCTCGAGCTCTACGAAGATACCGAAGTTAGTGAAGTTACGAACCTTAGCTGTGTGCTTGCTGCCAACAGGATACTTAGTCTCGATAGCCTCCCATGGATCTTCCTTGAGCTGCTTGATACCAAGGCTCATCTTGCGCTCAGCGCGGTCGAGAGTCAGGATAACTGCCTCTACCTCGTCACCTACCTTCATGAAGTCCTGAGCAGAACGCAAGTGCTGGCTCCAAGACATCTCAGATACGTGGATCAAGCCCTCTACACCTGGAGCAATCTCAACGAATGCACCATAGTCAGCCATAACCACTACCTTACCCTTAACGTGATCACCTACCTTGAGGTTCTCGTCGAGAGCATCCCATGGATGTGGAGTGAGCTGCTTCAAACCGAGAGCGATACGCTTCTTCTCCTCATCGAAGTCGAGGATAACAACGTTGATCTTCTGGTCGAGAGATACAACCTCGTGTGGATCGCTTACGCGGCCCCAAGAGAGGTCTGTGATGTGGATCAAACCGTCAACACCGCCGAGGTCAACGAATACACCGTAAGTAGTGATGTTCTTAACGGTACCCTCGAGGATCTGACCCTTCTCGAGCTTGCCGATAATCTCCTTACGCTGCTGCTCGAGCTCCTGCTCGATGAGAGCCTTGTGAGATACAACGACATTGCGGAACTCCTGGTTGATCTTTACAACCTTGAACTCCATTGTCTTGCCTACGAATACGTCGTAGTCGCGTATAGGGTGAACGTCGATCTGGCTTCCTGGCAAGAAAGCTTCGATACCGAAAACGTCAACGATCATACCGCCCTTAGTGCGGCACTTGATGTAACCCTGGATAACTTCCTCGTTCTCGAGAGCTGCATTAACACGCTCCCAAGACTTGCTGAGGCGAGCCTTCTTGTGAGAGAGTACCAACTGACCCTTTACGTCCTCCTGGTTCTCTACATAAACCTCAACCTTGTCGCCTACCTTGAGGTCTGGGTTGTAACGGAATTCAGAAGCAGGGATAATACCATCGCTCTTGTAACCGATGTTTACGATAACCTCTTTCTTGTCTACAGAGATTACTGTACCCTCTACAACCTGGTGTTCTGTTACCTTGTTAAGAGTTTCGTCATAGGCCTTCTCGAGGTCTGTTTTGCTGACGTTTGCGCTTGTGCCATTCTCAAACTCATCCCAATTGAAGTCGTCCAATGGCTTTACGTTCTTTAAATCTGACATAAAAAATAATTAAAAAATTAAAATTAATAAAGTTTGACTTTATGTGAATTGTATAAATCGGGCGCAAAATTACTCATTTTCTTTGAGTTACAGGCATTTACTCTTGAATTTCTTCTTTTTGTTAGTAATATTTAACTAAAAACACTATTTTTGGTGGGTTCCTTCAGGGAAATACATAATATATATATGCATAACCTTTAAAATGTTCTGGTAACTTCTTCCTCGATATTTCTTCCTGTGATGTTCTTCTCTGTTATCCGTGTTTTCATCTGATTCTATGATGAAAATGAAGAGGGAAGAAAAATAATGGCGAAAGAAAAAAACGGGCGAAATTCTCATTTGTATGAAAATGAGTTAAATTCATTAAAAAAAGACACCGAAATGTTGGCGATAACAAAATAATTGTTACCTTTGCGTTCAAAATGTAATGAATATAATAAAATAAATGATATGACACTAGTCATCCTTGCCATACTGATACTGGCATATATTCTCATTGCAACCGAGAATATTACCAAGGTGAACCGTGCTGCCGTAGCCATCTTTGCTGGAACGGTAGGATGGGTTCTCTATATCTGTTTCGGTATGGACTTTGTGACCAGTGAACACTCTTCTGATTATTCACGCTATCTGAATCTCGGAATGTGGAACGAGATAGAATCCACCAGTACAACGGTGAAGTATTTTATTGCCCGTAACATCTTCCTTCCTTATGTGGGTAGAGCAGCAGAAATCGTACTTTTCCTGCTAGCCACTATGACGATAGTTGAAATTCTCAATAACAACGGATGCTTCGATTTCATACGCCAGTTGTTACGTACCCGAAGCGCTAAGAAAATGCTATGGATTCTCGCTGCCGTGACCTTTGTTATTTCGGCAAATCTCGATAATCTTACTACAACAGTGATGATGCTTACGATGATGCATGGAGTGATTCCAAACCGTCGTCAGCGCATGGTGTATGGAGGTGCCATTCTTCTTTCTGCCAACTGTGGCGGAGCTCTTACCGTTATCGGAAATCCGGAAGGACTGGTGATGTGGAATATGGGTGCTGTAACGGCTACTCATTATTTCCTGTCGCTTCTGCTGCCATGTCTTGCAGCCTGGCTCATTCCGTTGTTGATGATGCAGCGCATGCTGCCTGAAAGAGTAGAGACAGAATGGATTGCTATGCCATACCGCGGGGATGATACCCGTCTCAATGTATGGCAGCGCTTGCTGATGCTCTTTGTGGGCATCGGTGGATTGTGGTTTATCCCTACCTTCCATAATATTACGAAATTAAGTCCTTTCCTCGGTGCGCTCTGCGTATTGGGCGTACTTTGGATTGTGAACGAGATATTCAACCGTAAACTCATGAATATGGATGCGATGGCTGACCGTCGCACTCCTAGAGTGTTCCAATACGGAGTCGTCCAGATGATTCTCTTCGTGATGGGTATCATGCTTGCCATCGGAGTGGTGAAGGAGACTGGCGCTTTTGACGATTTTGCTACTCTTCTCAACTCTGTCGGTATGGATGATAAGCGTCCTGGCGTGCTGTTGCATGGCGTCTTGGCTGGTATCATCAGTACTGTACTTGACAACTTTGCTACAGCCATGAACTTTTTCTCCCTTCATGATCTGGCAAATGTGAATGATCCATCATTCAGCATGCTTACTGATTATCAAACCAATGGTATCTACTGGCAGATGATTGCATATTGCGTAATGGCTGGTGGTAACGTTCTTGGTATCGGTACAATCAGCGGTCTTGCCCTGATGAAGATGGAGCGTATGCACATGGGGTGGTATTTCCGCAATATTGGCTGGAAAGCTTTGATGGGTGGCGTCATCGGACTTGCTATCCTTTGGCTCTCTCATATCCTGGTGGCTGGTGCCGCAAACCTAATTATTTAAATCGATAAACCCAAACAAAGCAAGGGGTATACCCTTGGATACCTACTGTATATGTAGGGGTAATGGATGAAAAACATCATCCTGAGAGGATAATAAACTAACATTAAAAAATATATATAATATAATAAGGTATAGTTATGGCAAAGATTAAGACTATTGGAATTTTAACATCTGGAGGAGATGCTCCAGGTATGAATGCTGCTATCCGTGCGGTTACCCGTTCGGCTATCTACAACGGTTTCACTGTGAAAGGTATCTATCGTGGTTACGATGGTCTCATCAATGATGAAATTAAAACCTTTTCTACAGAGAATGTAAGCGGTATCATCGGTACTGGTGGTACGATGCTGAAGACAGCCCGTTCTAAGGAATTCATGACCGAGGAAGGTCGTCAGAAGGCATTTGAAACGATTCAGAAAGAGGAAATAGATGCGCTTGTCGTGATTGGCGGTAACGGTTCGCTGACAGGTGCGATGAATTTCGCACGTGAGTTTGATATATGCTGCATCGGATTGCCAGGAACAATTGATAATGACCTTTATGGTACAGACAATACGATTGGTTATGATACTACGATGAATACCATCGTAGAATGTGTTGACCGCATCCGTGATACTGCGCAGAGCCACGAGCGTATCTTCTTTATCGAGGTGATGGGCCGTGATGCCGGTTTCCTGGCGCAGAATTCAGCTATCGCCAGTGGAGCAGAGGCAGCTATCATTCCAGAGGATTCTACCGACGTAGACCAGTTGGCTCAATTCATGGAGCGTGGTATCCGTAAGTCTAAGAAGAGTTGTATCGTCATCGTGTCAGAGAGTCCTAAGTGCGGTGCTCTTTATTATGCCGACCGTGTGCGCAAGGAGTTCCCTGAGTTTGATGTACGTGTATCTATCCTGGGTCACTTGCAGCGTGGCGGCCGTCCATCAGCCCGTGACCGTATTCTTGCGAGCCGTACCGGTTGTGGCGCCATCGAGGCTATCATGCAGGGACAGCGCAATGTGATGATTGGTGTACGCAACAACGAGGTGGTATACGTTCCGCTTTCTGAAGCCATCCGCTCTGATAAGCCATTCGACCGTAAACTGATCAAGGTTTTGGACGAGTTGAGTATCTGATTTATAGAGATTGGAGTAAGAAGAAGGGAGTTTGGACTCCTGACTTCTTGCTTTTGCATAGGAAAATGGTTTAAAGGGAACTAAAAATGGTTTAATAAGGTATAAAAGCCGAATAAAACTTTAAATTAATTTGTGGTTTCCATAAATTGTTGTTACTTTTGCAGTCAAGAATAATATAAATATATATAACTTTTAAACTAATAAGCTTATGTCACAAATTAACGGACGTATCTCTCAGATTATCGGTCCTGTTATCGACGTTTACTTCGATACAAAGGGCGAGAATCCAGAGAAGGTGCTTCCTAAAATTTATGAAGCTCTGAAGGTAAAACGTCCAGACGGACGCGAACTTGTCATCGAGGTGCAGCAGCACATCGGTGAGGATACAGTTCGCTGTGTCGCTATGGATAACACCGACGGTTTGCAGCGCGGCTTGGAGGTTATCCCTACAGGTAACCCAATCCAGATGCCAGCCGGAGAGCAGATCAAGGGCCGTATGATGAATGTCATCGGACAGCCTATTGATGGTATGAATGAATTGGACATGAAGGGTGCTTATCCTATCCACCGTGAGGCTCCGAAGTTTGACGAACTTTCTACTCACAAGGAGATGCTTGCTACCGGTATTAAGGTGATTGACCTGCTCGAGCCTTACATGAAGGGTGGTAAGATTGGTCTTTTCGGTGGTGCCGGTGTAGGTAAGACAGTGCTTATCATGGAGTTGATCAACAACATTGCCAAGGGACACAACGGCTACTCTGTATTTGCCGGAGTAGGTGAGCGTACCCGTGAGGGTAACGACTTGATTCGAGACATGCTCGAGTCTGGCGTTATCAAGTATGGCGAGAAGTTCCGTAAAGCGATGGAAGAAGGTAAGTGGGATCTCTCACTTGTCGATCCTGAGGAACTTGCCAAGAGTCAGGCTACCCTGGTATATGGTCAGATGAATGAGCCACCTGGGGCACGTGCTTCTGTAGCTCTCTCTGGTTTGACCGTAGCTGAGGAGTTCCGTGATCACGGAGGTAAGAATGGTGAGGCAGCGGATATCATGTTCTTCATCGATAACATCTTCCGTTTCACCCAGGCTGGTTCTGAGGTATCTGCGCTGTTGGGTCGTATGCCATCAGCCGTAGGTTATCAGCCAACGCTGGCTTCTGAGATGGGTGCCATGCAGGAGCGAATCACTTCTACCAAGAATGGTTCCATCACCTCTGTACAGGCTGTTTATGTGCCTGCCGATGACTTGACCGACCCTGCTCCAGCTACCACCTTTACTCACCTGGATGCTACCACAGAGCTTTCCCGTAAGATTGCATCTCTCGGTATCTATCCTGCCGTAGACCCGCTGGGTTCTACCTCTCGTATCCTCGACCCGCTGATTGTGGGCAAGGCACACTACGATTGTGCACAGCGAGTAAAGCAGTTGTTGCAGCGTTATAACGAGTTGCAGGATATCATCGCCATCCTCGGTATGGATGAGCTCTCTGATGAGGATAAGTTGACCGTGAACCGTGCACGCCGTGTACAGCGTTTCCTGAGTCAGCCATTCACCGTAGCAGAGCAGTTTACCGGTTTGAAGGGTGTGATGGTTCCTATCGAAGAGACTATCAAGGGCTTCAACGCCATCCTCGACGGTGAGGTAGATGACCTGCCAGAGCAGGCATTCCTCAACGTAGGTACTATCGAGGATGCCAAGGAGAAGGCTAAGCAGTTGCTCGCAGCAGCACAGGCGTAATCTTTAAATCCACGGCTTATGTTACAGCTAAAGATAGTATCTCCTGAGAAAGTAGTCTTCCAGGGTGAGGTAGAGAGCGTACTGGTTCCGGGAACCCTCGGCTCGTTCGAGATTCTCAAGGATCACGCGCCTATCATCTCTTCGCTCGAAGTGGGCAAGGTGGAATACACTACCAGGGAAGGCAAGCAGGTAATGAACATCAAGGGCGGATTCGTGGAATGTAAGAAAAACGAAGTAAGCCTTTGCGTAGAAGTTTAGATAAGTGATTAATTTTTAGTGATTAATTATTAGATAATGGAAAAAGACGAAAAGTTGCGCTTGCAGACTATCAGACAGGCGAGTATCAGGTATAAGCAGATTTCTTTGTGGCTTACAGCAGCAGTGGCTCTTGCCGTGCTCTTTGCCTGCAGATTATCTGCTCAATGCGATGATATGATAGCCCAGGTTGTTAACCCGCTGGTAGTGAGTGCGATATTCTCACTCGTTGCAAGTACTGCTTATGGTGAAGCATGGAAGGCTGTTGCAAAGTCATCGCCAGCCAATCTCGCCAAGTTCTATCTGGCGGCACTGGTCTTGAAGCTGATGGCTGGTACATTGGTGTTCCTCATCTATGTGCTGGTATGCGACAAGCAGAACATTCTGGGCTTTACCGCCATCTTCGCCCTTTTCTATGTCGTACTTCTCGTGTTCGACTGCATCTACTTCGCTCGGGTAGAGAAAAAGAACCGTCTTTCATAAGCGGTTCTGAAACAAATAATTAATAAACAAAAGTAAGAATTAAAGAATATGAAACATCTCAAGCAATTCCTCTTGATGGCGATGCTGCTCTTTACGCTGGCACCTCTGCAGGTATCGGCCAAGGAGAACATCAATGTGAAAGAGATATTGTGGGGTCATATCAAGGATTCTTATGAATGGCATATCACCAAGGTGGGAGATCATCCCGTAGTGATTCATCTGCCAATCATCGTTAACACCACTTCGGGCTGGCACGTGTTCTGCAGCAGCGAATTCTCGGAAGAGAAGGATGCCAATGGAGACCGTCCAGGACCTTTCAACCTGGTGATCAAGAACGCTGATGCGCAGGCGAATCCCAACAAGATAGTAGAGAAGGTGGGAGGCCAGGAGGTTCGTCCGCTTGACATCTCCATCACGAAGACCGTTTGCGTGCTCTTCATCGATGCTATCATCCTGTTGCTCTGTGTCCTGATACCAGCCCGCTGGTGCAGGAAGCACAAGGTGGATGACCCTGCACCAAAGGGATTTGTGGGACTGATGCACATGTTCATCATGTCGGTATATACTGATGTAATTGAGGCCACCCTGGGTAAGGAGGCGCCAAAGTACGCACCATGGTTGCTTACTTGCTTCTTCTTTATCTTCGTGGCGAACATCATGGGTATCGTACCATTCCCTCCAGGTGGTGGTAACCTGACGGGTAATATCGCCTGCACCGTATTCTTCGGTGTAACGACATTCCTGATCACCAACTTCACCGGTACCAAGGAATACTGGAAGGATATCTTCTGGCCGGAGGTACCAACCTGGTTGAAGGTCCCTGTGCCACTGATGCCATTCATCGAGCTCTTCGGAATCTTTACGAAACCGCTGGCTCTGATTATCCGACTCTTCGCCAACATGATGGCGGGTCACGCCATCGCACTTTCGTTTGCGGCTATCATTTTCATTATGTTCAACATCAGTGAGAATGCTATCGCCAACTATGTGGCAGGTACGGGTATGACAATAGTAAGTGTTGCGATGAGCGCCTTTATGATGCTCCTCGAAGTATTGGTAAGCTACATTCAGGCATTGGTATTCACCATGCTGAGTGCAGTATTCATCTCGCTGGCTCATGTAAAGTCTCATGAGGCTGAGCCAGAGGTAGTGAAGTAGTTTATAGATTACGGATCTAATTTCATTCAGATAATAAACAAAGAAAATATAAACAACTTAAATTATTAAGATTATGTTATCACTTTTATTAGCAGCAGAGATTGCAAAGTTGGGTGCCGCAGTAGGTGCAGGTTTGGCCGCTATTGGCGCAGGTATTGGTATCGGTCGCATTGGTGGCCAGGCTATGGACGCTATGGCTCGTCAGCCAGAGAAGATGGGCGACCTCCGTTCTTCTATGATTATTGCAGCTGCGTTGGTTGAGGGTGTTGCGTTCTTCGCTGTCATCATCGCCATCCTGGCAATCGTTATGTAATCATCTCATCTGTCACTATCATCTGCCCCGATAAAAGAAAGTCTCAGGCATCAGCCTGATGTCTTTCCGGGACATGATAGAGATGATTCCTAGAGTTAGTTAAAATAAAACGTTTAAGTAAAACTTTAACCAGTATATATGGATTTATTGATTCCTGATAGCGGTTTGCTTTTCTGGATGACGCTGGTCTTCATCATCGTCTTCATCATTCTTTGGAAGGCTGGATTCCCAGCCATCATTAAGATGGTGAACGAGCGTAAGACTTACATCGATGAAAGTCTGAAGAAGGCTCACGAAGCCAACGAGAAGCTTGCCAATATCCAAAAAGAAGGTGAATCCATCTTGCAGGAAGCTCGCGAGAAGCAGGCTGCCCTCCTCAAGGAGGCTGCCGAAACCCGCGATGCCATTGTAGAGAAAGCACAGGATAAAGCACGCGAAGAAGGCGCACGTCTCCTCTCTGATGCCAAGAAGCAGATTGAGACTGAGAAGCAGAATGCCATTCGTGAAATCCGAGGCCAGGTAGCCGAACTCTCTGTTCAGATTGCAGAGAAGGTGCTCAAGGCTAAACTCTCTGACGACAAGGCACAGATGGATATGATAAATCGACTGCTGGACGAGGTTTCTTCTGACAACAAATAGTAAAGCTTATGGATATAGGTGTAATATCGGTGCGTTATGCCCGTGCCCTCATCAAGGCTGCACTCGGCATGAAGCTCGAAGATCAGGTCTACCAGGAGATGCAGACGCTCTTTAAGAGCTACATCGACGTGCCTGAACTGAGATTTACGATAGACAACCCTATGCTTTCCAAAGACAAGAAAGAGGCACTTCTCATCACAGCCCTGGGCAAGGAGCCTACGGAACTGAGCAAGAAGTTTGTCGCTCTCGTCTTGAAAGAGGATAGGGAGAGCACCCTGCAATTCATGGCTGCTTCGTATATCACTCTTTACAGGAAACAGAAGAACATCATCCGCGGTAAACTGATCACCGCCACTGCCGTTGACGCCTCTACTGAGGACAAGATGCGCAAGATGGTGGAGCAGAGAACGAAAGGTACTGTGGAGTTCAAGACCGAGGTGAACCCTGAACTGATTGGTGGTTTCATCCTTGAGTATGATACTTACAGAATGGATGCGAGCGTAAAGACTAAGCTCAACAACATTCTGACACAGCTCAAAAAGTAGGAGATAAGTGAAGAGTGAAGAACGATGAGTGAATAATTCAAGTGCTTTACTCTTTATGAATTTCTAATTTTAAAATTTTAAAGTAAATAAACAATGTCAGATAAAATTAAACCAAGTGAGGTGTCTGAGGTTCTTCAGCAGCAGCTCCAGGAGGTTAATGGCTCTCAGCAGTTTGACGAGGTGGGTACTGTGCTTACCGTCAGCGATGGCGTGGCTCGTATCTATGGTCTGCGCAATGCCGAGGCTAATGAACTTCTTGAGTTTGAGAACGGAACCATGGCTATCGTCATGAACTTGGAGGAAGACAATGTAGGTTGTGTCCTCTTAGGTCCTACAGCTGGCATCAAGGAGGGACAGAGCGTGAAGCGTACACACCGTATCGCTTCTATCCGCGTAAACGACAACTTCCTCGGACGTGTCGTAAACCCTCTGGGTCAGGCTATTGATGGTCTGGGTGATATCGACCTCACCGATTCTTTCGAGATGCCTTTGGATCGTAAGGCACCTGGTGTAATCTATCGTCAGCCAGTAAAGGAACCTCTTCAGACTGGTTTGAAGGCGGTAGACTCTATGATTCCTATCGGTCGTGGACAGCGTGAGTTGATCATCGGTGACCGTCAGACCGGTAAGACTGCCATCGCAGTGGATACCATCATCAACCAGAAGAGTTTCTATGAGGCTGGCAAGCCAGTATATTGTATCTATGTAGCTATCGGTCAGAAAGCATCTACCGTTGCAGCATTGGTACAGAACCTCAAGGAGCATGGCGCCCTGCCATATACCATCATCGTAAGTGCTACCGCTGCCGATCCTGCAGCCATGCAGTATTACGCACCATTTGCCGGTGCTGCTATCGGTGAGTACTTCCGCGACCGTGGTTACTCAGCTCTCGTAGTATACGATGACTTGAGTAAGCAGGCTGTGGCTTACCGTGAGGTATCTCTGATCCTCCGCCGTCCATCCGGACGTGAGGCTTATCCTGGTGATGTCTTCTATCTCCATTCTCGTCTGTTGGAGCGTGCCGCTCGTATCAACGACCAGCAGGAGGTAGCCGAGCAGATGAACGACCTTCCAGAGTGCATGAAGGGTCACGTAAAGGGTGGTGGTTCTTTGACAGCCCTTCCTATCATCGAAACACAGGCTGGTGACGTATCAGCATACATCCCAACCAACGTGATTTCCATCACCGACGGTCAGATCTTCCTTGAGACCGACCTCTTCAACCAGGGCTTCCGTCCAGCTATCAACGTAGGTATCTCCGTATCTCGTGTAGGTGGTTCTGCCCAGATCAAGAGTATGAAGAAGGTGGCTGGTACACTGAAGATTGATATGGCTCAGTATCGTGAGCTGGAGGCCTTCTCTAAGTTCTCTAGCGATATGGATGCCGTAACAGCGATGACTCTGGACCGTGGCCGTAAGAACGACCAGTTGCTGGTTCAGCCTCAGTACCGCCCAATGCCGGTAGGCGAGCAGGTAGCTATTCTCTACTGTGGTGTTCACGGTTTGATGCACGACGTGCCAATGGATAAGGTTCGCGACTGTCAGGATCTGTTCCTCGATGCAATGCGCAGCCAGCACGCTGATGTGATTGAGACTTTGGGCGATGGTAAACTCACCGACGATGCCATTAAGGCAGTAGAGGAGACCATGGCTAATGTTGCAGGACAATATAAAGCGTAATAGCCTATGCCGTCATTAAAAGAGATTAAAACTCGCCTAGCCAGCGTTAACAGTACCCGTAAGATTACGAGTGCGATGAAGATGGTGGCTTCCAGTAAGTTGCATCATGCTCAGGTAGCTATCCAGAATATGCTGCCTTATGGAAATATGCTGGAACATATCCTCAAGAGTTTCCTGGTAAGTACTCCGAATGTCGACCATCCGTTGCAGTTGGAGCACAAGGAGACCAAGCGTGTAGCTCTTGTGGTTTACAGTTCTAACAGCAGCTTGTGTGGTGGATTCAATTCCAACGTTATCAAGATGATGATGCATGCGGTGGACGAGTATAAGGCTCAAGGCATTGACGACATCACGGTATATCCTATCGGACGAAAAGTGGCTGAGAAGGCACAGAAACTGGGTTTGAAGATTGGCGGTAACTTTAACGATCTTGCCGATCATCCTCATGCCAGTACCTGTGCAGATATCGCCCATTCACTTGCCAAGCAGTATGCTGCTGGTGAGCTCGATAAGGTGGAGATGATTTATCATCACTTTAAGAGTGCCGGTTCACAGATTCTGACCCGCAAGACTTTCTTGCCTATTGACCTCAGCACTGAGTCGATAGGAGTGGACAACGATCGTGACCTTACCTCTAATGTGGCTACGGCAAAGGCTCAGGAATATCTGCGCCAAAAGCAGGCTGAAGCTGACGGACGCCAGAGTTCTGAGGCAAAACCTCTGAATGATGACTTCATTGTAGAGCCAGACTTGGAGACTGTTTTGGGAGTCTTGATTCCTAAGCAGCTTCGTCTGATGATTTATACAGCGTTGCTGGATAGCCAGGCGAGTGAGCATGCTGCCAGAATGGTGGCCATGCAGACCGCTACGGATAATGCCGATGAACTCTTGCGCGAACTCAACTTGCAGTACAACAAGAGTCGTCAACAGGCCATTACCAATGAATTGCTTGATATTGTGGGAGGTAGCGTAAACAACTAAGTTGCGCATCTCTTCAATCTATAAAATTAAATCTGGATGTTTGCAGTTCTGAACTTGCAGACATCCCGATTTTTTTATCTCCCTTAGTTACGAATGCTATCTCCCTTAGTTACGAATGCTATCTCCCTTAGTTACGGGTATTATCTCCCTTAGTTATGAAATTATCTCCGAAGGTTATGAAAATATCTCCGAAGGTTATGAAAATATCTTTCGGAGATATTCTCCTGTTATAGTCCTGTATATTTCCTGATAGCCTTGATGAAGGTATCGCCATATTTATTGAGTTTGAATTCTCCGATACCACTGATCAGGCTCATGGCATTCTTGGTGGTAGGTTTCATTCTTGCGAGTTCATGAAGGCTCTTGTCGCTGAGTACGATATATGGAGGATAACCCTGTTCGTCGGCAAGGTTCTTGCGTATCTTTCTGAGGTGTTCAAAGAGCCCTTTGTCTTCCACGCCTTTCGAGTCTTCCTGGAAGATGACACGTTCGGCATGCACCTCAGGAATGAGATTTCCCGGCTGGGCGATGGCGCCCTTCCTGTTGCGTACCGTTTTCTGTGGGCGGGTGGCTTTATCATCTTCTTCGATATAAGCCAACGAAACATGATGTTCTCCCTTCAGTACCTTCCAGCCTAAATCGGTAACCTTCATGTAGTTGTGGTTGTTGTAGGCAATCTCGAAGAATCCCATCTGCAGCATCTGCAGCAGATAAGCATTCCAGTCCTTAGATGTTGTATCCCTGCCCACACCGAAGGTTTTCATCTCGTTGTATTTGTTTTTCACAACGGCAGAAGAATGCATGCCTCTCAGAATCTCGATGCAGGTACCTACTGCAATATGCTCACCCGAACGGACCACGGCACTCAGGGCTTTCTGGGCTCTGATGGTGCCGTCGAAGGTGCGTGGAGGATTCTTGCAAACATCACAGTTGCCGCAGTTGCAGGATGATGTCTCGCCAAAATAATTCAGCAGAATGCGTCGTCGGCATACTCTCGATTCGGCATATTCCTCCATGCGGCGCAGTTTTTCCATATTCACATCACGCTGTCCGCTTTCTTCACAGAAAGAACGGAGGGTGATGATGTCGGCCATCGAATAGAACAGCACGGTATCTGATGGTGCTCCATCTCTTCCGGCTCTACCTATTTCCTGATAGAAACTCTCTATGCTTTTTGGCATATTATAGTGGATTACCCAGCGCACATTACTCTTGTCGATGCCCATTCCGAAAGCGATGGTAGCACATACCACCTGAATCTGGTCCATCTTGAACCGCTCCTGTACTGATGCTCTGGTCTGGGCAGTCATTCCGGCGTGATAGGCTGCGGCATTGATACCCAGATCGATAAGTTCCTGTGCTACCATTTCGGTGTTCTTGCGGGAGAGACAGTAGATGATGCCTGCTTCTTCCGGATGATTACTGATGAAGCGGGTGATGTATTGGAGCTTTGCCTTTTTGGTGCTCTCCTGTCTTACGGTGAGGGAGAGGTTGGGGCGGTCGAAACTGCTTACGAACGTCTGCCCATTGAGATGAAGCTGGCGTATGATATCTTCGCGCGTTATCTTGTCGGCTGTGGCTGTAAGCGCCATCACCGGGACATTGCGGAAATTCTCGTGCAGCATACCGAGTTGCGAATATTCCGGACGGAAATCGTGTCCCCACTGGCTGATGCAGTGGGCCTCGTCAACGGCAAAGAGCGAAATCTTGATGTTGCTGAATAAATAAGGTATCTCGCTGATGAGTTTTTCGGGCGAAACATAAAGAAGTTTCAGTTCTCCCTTCTCGCATCGGCGGCGGATGATGAGTTCATCGGTCGTGTCGTTTCCGCTGTTCAGTGCTTCTGCCGGGATACCGTTTGCCTTGAGCGCCTCCACCTGGTCGTGCATCAGACTGATGAGCGGTGAAATGACCACAGCGGTACCTTCCATTGCTAATGCGGGAACCTGGTAGCACAGACTCTTTCCACCACCTGTCGGCATGAGAACCAGACAGTCGTGTCCCTGCATTACCTCTCTGATAATCGCTTCCTGGTTGGGGCGGAAGGAATCGTATCCAAAATAGCTTTTTAATATCTCGTTTATCTGCATGATTGCCGTTTTATGATTTCTGCCTTTACCGGCATGTTTTTATTTTGATTTTCATGCAAAGGTAATGAATAATCTGCATAAATAAAAGTTTTCTCCAAGAAAAAGTGCATATTTCAAGTAAAAAACTTTGCAAAGAGCGAAAAACAGGAGGAAAAGTTTGGTATGTGGAAAAAATGTATTACTTTTGCATGGTAAATACAGATAAAAATGGCAAAATGTAATGTAAACACTCAAGAGCGATTTGCCGATATCCAGATGCTCCGTTATGAGCTGAAGGGTTTCGAAAACCTGTCGCTCACACAGAAAATTTATATTTATTGCTTGTCGAAGGCAACCCTCTTGGGACGAGATATCACCTTCGACCAGCAGGGCAAATACAACCTGCGCATCCGTAAAACCCTGGAGGCTGTATACCTTCATTATGAGGGTAATCGCGAAAGCGAAGATTTCAAGGCTTTCGAAGTTTATCTGAAGCGTGTCTGGTTTGCCAGCGGCATCCATCATCACTATGGATGTGAAAAGTTTGTGCCAGGATTTTCAGAGGAATCTTTCTATGAGATGGTTGGGGCTGTAGCCGATGAATATCTGCCTCTTTCCAAGGGACAGAGCAAGGAAGATCTGTTGGGCATTCTGGTGCCTGTCATCTTCAACCCGGAAGTCATGCCTAAGCGCGTGAATCAGACGGATGGCGAGGATCTGGTGCAGACTTCAGCCTGCAATTTCTATGAGAATGTTTCTCAGGCAGAAGTAGAACGTTTCTATGCCAGGATGAAGGAAGACGGCAACGAACAGGCTCCTTCTTATGGTCTGAACTCTAAACTGACCAAGCGTAATGGTGAACTGGTGGAGCTGAAATGGACAGAAGACGGCCTCTATGGTGCAGCTATCAAGGAGATTGTTTCCTGGTTGCTCCGTGCTCAGAAATATGCAGAAAATGAGGAACAGAAACATCTCATCGATCTCCTGGTGAAGTATTACCGTACAGGCGATCTGAAGGATTTCGACCGTTACAGCATTGCCTGGGTGCAGCAGCACGAGGGAATGGTTGATTTCATCAACGGATTTATCGAAGTGTATGGCGATCCGCTCGGACTGAAAGGTACTTGGGAAGGCATTGTAGAATATAAAGATCTTGAAGCTACGAAGCGCACCCAGACCATCAGTCAGAATGCCCAGTGGTTTGAGGACCATTCACCTGTAGATCCACGTTTCCGCAAGCCGGAGGTGAAGGGTGTTACAGCCAATGTCATCTGTGCGGCGATGTTGGGTGGCGAAGAGTATCCAGCTTCTGCCATCGGCATCAATCTTCCGAATGCCAACTGGATCCGTCAGGAATATGGTTCTAAGAGTGTGACCATCGGTAACCTGACCGAGGCATATAACAAGGCAGCTCAAGGCAATGGTTTCCGCGATGAATTCGTTATCGACGAGGATACCATCAGTCTGATGAATCAGTACGAGGATATTACAGATGATCTGCATACCGACCTGCATGAGTGTCTGGGACATGGTAGCGGACAGCTTTTGCCTGGTACCGACCCTGATGCACTGAAGGCGTATGGCAGTACGATAGAAGAGGCGAGAGCCGATCTTTTCGGACTCTATTATGTAGCTGACCATAAATTGGTAGAACTGGGTCTGACTCCGAATGATGAGGCATACAAGGCTCAGTATTACGGTTATCTGATGAACGGTCTGCTCACCCAGACTATCCGCATCAAGGAAGGCGACAAGATAGAGGAAGCCCACATGCGCAACCGTGCGCTGATAGCCTGGTGGGTGATGGAGCATGCCGAGGGTGCTGTGGAACTGGTGAAGATGGATATGAACTATGCTTCTGCCGAGGATGCTTTGAAGGACAGTGAGGGCAATATCATTACGACGAAGACTTATGTGAAGATTAATGATTATGCCAAGCTCCGCCATCTCTTCGGCGAGTTGCTTGCTGAAATTCAGCGCATCAAGAGCGAGGGTGATTTCGAGGCAGCCCGCCTGTTGGTAGAGAAGTATGCCGTGAATATTGATCCGGAATTGCATCGCGAGATACTGGCAAGATACAAGAAACTGAATCTCGCTCCATACAAGGGATTCATCAATCCGAAGATGACGCTGGAGATGGATGAAGAAGGCGAAATTACAGACGTGGTATTGGATTACGAGGAGAGCTATGTTGACCAGATGTTGCGCTACTCTGATGAATACGGAACGCTTTAGAAAGTTAATAGTTAAGAGTTGATAGTTTATAGGGCAATCTTGCTATACGGCGAAGCCGCTATAAACTGTTAACTATAAACTTTTAAAATGATGATAGATAATAAGAACGAGGAATTTCCGATAGTAGATGAAATGGGCAACATTCTGGGCGCTGTTACCCGCGGTCATGCCCATGACGGAAGCAAGATCTTGCATCCGGTAGTTCATCTGCATGTATTCAACAGCCGGGGTGATCTGTATCTGCAGCATCGTCCAGCCTGGAAGGATATCCAGCCAGATAAATGGGATACAGCCTGCGGCGGTCATGTTGATTTAGGCGAAAGTGTGAGTCAGGCTTTGCATCGCGAGGTAAGGGAAGAATTGGGTATCACCGATTTTGAACCGGAATCTCTTGGGCATTATGTCTTTGAGAGCCAGCGGGAAAAGGAACTGGTTTATGTACATCGCTGTGTATATGATGGTGAGGTGAAACCGAGCCAGGAAGAATTGGCCGGTGGCAGATTCTGGACAAAGGATGAAATCAGCGAAAACATCGGCAAGGGTGTTTTCACTCCGAACTTCGAAAACGAATACCAGAAGTATTTCATGTAACGCTGAAATTAGTCATAAAAATACGTCCCGACGTAGCATTTGCTGCATCGGGACGTATTTTTTTGTATGTCGGGACGCAGCAAATGCTACGTCGGGACGTATTTTTAGCAGGGTTGTGGCCTGTTTCTGACTGCGTCTGCAGAACCGTTAAATCTCGTAGATACCCTTGAGTGCTCCTCTTGCGATTTGTTCGAAATCTTCACCGAAGTCGCAGAAACGGAGAACCGCATTAGAGGCAGCATGTTTTATTCCCATGTTGTCACCCTGCAATGCTGCGGCAGCCTGATCCAGGAATTCGTTGATGCCACGCTCGTTAGGCTCTTTTCCATTGGCAAAAAGACGGGCAAGGAGCTGGAAACCGGCAATCTCATAGAGCGGCTTATCACTTGCTATCCATTGGTAGGCGATAACAGGCGCATAATCTACATGCTGCAAAAGGTTGAAGGCAAGCATCTCTGCCATCTCCTGACTCTGTACCTGTTCCATCCATAAATCTGTGATTTCCGGAAGCATCTTATCGGCAGGCATGATGAGTGTAGCCAGAATCTTGCATTCCCGGATATCTTCCTTCCACAGTTCGATGGCGAGGTCATAGTCTTTACCATATTCCTCAGCCATCTTTTTCAGTTCATAGAATGGTACGCCCCAATTCAGTTTATATCCCAGTCCCTTATCGCGCATAGATTGCGATCCCGGACCATTCATCAGCAAGCGGAAGCTTCGCTTGATAGTCATCAGTTTCTGATGTGTTTCTTCGTTCATTATATTTTGAGTAAACTATTAACTAAATTAAAGTTTCATTATTTTACAGAACATTCCTTCGAACTGTTCCTCTATATTTGCAGGTTTATGCTTGAAGATACCGAAGATGGCACTTCCGCTACCACTCATCGCTGCATATACGGCACCCAGGTTGTACAGCTTCTGTTTGATTTCTGCCAGTTCCGGGTGCATCTTGAAGATAGGTGCCTCAAAATCGTTGACAAGTTCCTCTTTCCAAGTTTCGATAGGCTGGCGTACAATGTCGCGGCAACATTTTGCTGGTGCCTGTGGGGTGATGGCTGCATAAGCCTCTTTGGTGCTGACGGCAATGTCATCGCGCTTCACCACAACCAGATGATAGCCCCTCAGATTATCGCCAGGACCACTTACCGGCATCAGTTCTTCTCCGATACCTTCTGCATAGCATGCAGTGTCACCATCTTCGGGGTCAGCAGAAATGAAGTAGGCGCAGTCTGCGCCCAACTTGGCAGCATATCTTTCCATCTCCGGATTACCGATGTTGAGACGGAAACGCTCGTCCAACAAACGAATCATGAAGGCTGCATCGGCAGAACCGCCACCCAAACCTGCCTGCGAAGGAATACGCTTCACCAGGTGAGCATGGATGCGTGGAATTCTGAAGTCGGCAGCCAGGAGATTATAAGCCTTTACAACGAGATTGTTCTGTTCGTCGCAATCCACTGCGTTACCTGTAATCTTCAGATCACAAGGAACATCGCTAGGGAATTCATCGCCCATGAGCTTGATTTCAAGTGCATCGGTCAGCGGAATAGGGTAGAACACCGTTTCAAGATTGTGGTATCCATCTTTCCGCTTGCTAACTATATTTAAACCAAGATTGATCTTGGCGCAAGGAAATGTAATCATAACTTTTCAGTTTAAAGGGTTCGTTACTATTTCTTTTTCTTTGCAAAGATACAGAAAAATATCTAACATGGTGCATCTTTTACAGGATTATTTTTATCAGTAGCATTAAAAATATTAAAATAAGCCCTGTTTTGCAATATCTTTTGTATCTTTGCAATTACAAATTATTAATAGATTATGAAAAAAGGAGATAAAGTCAGATTCTTGAGCGAAGTGGGTGGCGGAAAGGTTGCCGGCTTCCAAGGTAAAAATATTGTGCTCGTTGAGGATGAGGATGGTTTTGAGATTCCGATGCCTATCAACGAGGTGGTTGTGGTGGAGCAGGATGAATACTCCATGGGCAAGATGATTTCGGCTAAGATGGATGCGCAGCAGAAGGCTGAGGAGCATGCCAATACCGAACTGCATCAGGACAGCCGGAGTATCAAGGCCATCTTGAATGATCACGATGACGTGGATATGGATGTAGAGGAATATGATGCTGCCGACCGTGAGATAACCTTTGTGAAACCGGTTCAGGAACATACGGGTGGCAACAAACTCAGTGCTTATCTCGCCTTTGTACCTATCAACATCAAGGACGTAACCAATACCCGTTTCGAGACCTATATGGTGAATGACAGCAACTACTATCTCCACTATACCTATCTCGTGGCTGAGGGAAATGCATGGACTCTGAAAGCAGAGGGAGAAATAGAACCGAACACCAAACTCTTCATCGAGGAATTCGGTCGTGAGGCTCTGAACGAGATGGAGCATATCGCCATTCAGATGATAGCCTACAAGAAGGACAAGCCTTTCCTTCTGAAGCCGGCAACAGATGTTCAGTTCCGTCTCGATCCCGTGAAATTCTACAAACTTCATCTTTTCGAGGAGAACGATTTCTTCGAGACTCCAGCCTATCTCTTTACGATTGTAGAGAACGATGAAATAGCCCGTCCGCTGGTTATCGATTCCAAGCGTCTGAAAGAGCAGATGTATAAGGATGAGAAGGTTGTTGCCAACACCAGCAAGAAGAAGAGCAAGAAGGATGATGGTACCCTTGTGATAGATCTTCATGCGGATGAAGTGCTTGAAACAACTGCTGGAATGAATTCTGCAGATATTCTTCATTATCAGATGGATATCTTCAAGAAGACCATGGAGGAATATAAGAAAAAGAAGGGACAGAAAATTATCTTTATTCATGGAAAGGGCGAAGGTGTGTTGCGCCAGACTCTCATTCATGAGTTGAACTATCGCTATAAGAGTTGCACCTATCAGGATGCTTCTTTCCAGGAGTATGGCTATGGTGCTACACAGGTAACAATAAAGTAATTTATTATGAAGTACGGATTTATTAAGGTAGCTAGTGCCATCCCTGCCGTAAAGGTGGGTGATGTCATTTTCAATACCCAGCAGATAGAGGAACAGATAGCGCTGGCTGAGGGAAAGGGTGTAGAGATCATTACATTTCCGGAACTCTCTGTTACGGGCTATTCCTGTCAGGATCTCTTCCGCCAGCAGATGCTTCTCGAATCATCTGAGCAGGCGGTGATGATGTTGCTCGATTTCACACGCAAACTCGATATCATCTCTATCGTAGGTGCGCCGGTGATAGCGGGCGACTTGTTGCTCAATTGTGGTATCGTTATCCAGCATGGACAGATTCTCGGTATTGTACCGAAGACATATCTTCCAAACTACAGCGAGTTTTATGAGAAACGCTGGTTTGCCTCGGCTCAGGACCTGAGAGATTGCGAAGTCCGTTATGCCGGACATAAGGTGAAACTGACACCTGATGTTCAGATTTTTCAAACTTTCGATGGCGTACAGTTTGGTGTGGAAATCTGCGAAGATGTATGGGCTCCGGCTCCTCCTAGCAACAAACTGGCGCTAGCAGGAGCAGACCTGATTTTCAATCTTTCTGCAAGCGACGAACTCATCGGAAAACATCATTATCTGAAGAGTCTGCTCAGCCAGCAGAGTGCCCGTACCATGACCGGATATATCTACAGTTCCTGCGGATTCGGTGAGAGTACGCAGGATGTGGTTTATGGTGGAAATGCCCTGATTTATGAGAATGGAGTTTTACTTTCACAGAGTGAACGTTTCTCTATTGAACCGCAGATGGTTATCTCACAGATAGATGTAGAAAAACTCCGCTCTGAGCGTCGTACGAATTCTACTTATGTAAATGCCCAGCGCAATATTAAGTATTCTGTTCTCGGCGGTCAGTTCAATATCCGTAATATCGAAGCCGATCCTACCGAAAATGAACGCGATTTTGTGTTGGAACGTGAGGTGAATCCTCATCCGTTTATTCCTACCAGCAGCGATATGAATGCCTCTTGCGAGGAAATTTTCAATATCCAACTCATGGGACTAGCCAAGCGTATCGTTCATACCCATGCCAAGACCGTAGTAATCGGTATTAGCGGTGGTTTGGATTCTACGCTGGCCTTACTCGTTTGTGTAAAAGCTTTTGATAAACTCAAGATGAACCGTAAGGGTATCGTAGGTGTCACTATGCCGGGATTCGGAACCACAGACAGAACCTACAATAATGCTATCTCGCTGATGCAGAGCCTTGGTATTACCATTAAGGAAATCAGCATCGCCAAGGCTGTAACCCAGCACTTTGAGGACATCGGTCAGGATGCCAGTGTGCATGATGTGACTTACGAGAATTCCCAGGCTCGTGAACGTACCCAGATTCTGATGGATTTAGCCAATAAGATGGGTGGTATGGTTATCGGTACCGGCGACCTTTCAGAGTTGGCATTAGGATGGGCTACCTATAATGGTGACCACATGAGCATGTATGGCGTGAATGCCAGCATTCCTAAGACCCTGATCCGTCATCTCGTAAATCATGTAGCAGAGAGTGGGGTAGACGAACAGAGCCGCATCACTCTTCGGGATATCATCGATACTCCTATCAGTCCAGAGTTGATTCCGGCAGATGAGAATGGAAATATCAAGCAGAAGACGGAAGATTTGGTGGGACCATACGAACTGCATGATTTCTTCCTCTACTATTTCCTGCGTTTCGGTTTCCGTCCTTCCAAGATTTACATGTTGGCAAAGAAGGCATTTATTGATTCCGAACTGGAGCGTGTAAAGATCAGTGATAATGATCCTGACAGCTATGATGAGGAGACTATCAAAAAGTGGCTGAAGACCTTCGTGCGCCGTTTCTTCAATCAGCAGTTCAAGCGCAGCTGTCTGCCAGACGGTCCGAAAGTAGGTAGCGTAAGCCTCAGTCCTCGTGGCGACTGGCGTATGCCTAGTGATGCTGCATCTGCCATCTGGCTGCAAGAGGCTGAAAATTTATAATACATGGCAGCGAAGTTTTAATAAATCGGGAAATAAAAAGTTAGGAGTCGGGGCGCTGTTCCAACTCCTAACTTTTTCGTTTATAATAAAATAATTATATAAAAAGTCTTTCTATTTTTGGGTAAAACCTTTTTTTTTTGTAACTTTGCGCCCAAAAGTAAAAACAATATAAAAATAAAATAGATAATATGGCTAAGAAATTTGCCGAGCACAACGGTCTGAATTTGACTCAGACAAACAATGACGTACTAGCAGCGTGGGAGAAAAATGATATCTTCCACAAGTCTATCGACGAGCGTGAAGGCTGCCCTCAGTTTATCTTCTTCGAGGGACCTCCATCAGCTAATGGCCACCCGGGTATTCACCACGTGTTGGCACGTAGTATCAAGGATACATTCAACAGATACAAGACCATGAAGGGTTTCCAGGTTCACCGCAAGGCGGGATGGGATACCCACGGACTCCCTGTTGAACTCGGTGTCGAGAAGGAACTCGGCATCACCAAGAAGGATATCGACAACAAGGCTTCAGAGAAGTATATCTCTACTGAGGATTACAACCACAAGTGCCGCGAGAACGTGATGAAGTTCACCGCTGAGTGGCGCGAGTTGACCGAGAAGATGGGTTACTTCGTAGATCTCGATCATCCTTATATCACTTACGATAACAAGTATATCGAGACTCTCTGGTGGCTCCTCAAGCAGCTCTACAACAAGGGGTTGCTCTACAAGGGTTACACCATTCAGCCATACTCTCCAGGCGCAGGTACAGGCTTGAGCTCTCACGAGTTGAATCAGCCTGGATGCTATCGCGATGTTAAGGACCTCACCACCACAGCCCAGTTCCTCATCAAGGATCCTAAGGCTGAGTGGACCAAGTGGGGCAAGCCATACTTCATCGCATGGACCACTACACCTTGGACTCTGCCATCAAACGTGGCTCTCTGTGTGGGTCCTAAGATTGACTATGTAGCCATCGAGACCTACAACCTCTACAATGGCGAGCCTATGACACTCGTGATGGCTGAGGCTTTGGTAGGTTCATATCTGAAGGCAGACCAGGAGTGCAAGGAAGGCGATCTCCTGCCATTCGACAAGGAGAAGAAGCAGTGCCCTTGGCGCATTGTCGACCACATGAAGGGTACCGACCTCGAAGGCATGCACTACGAGCAGCTCCTGCCATGGGTAAAGCCATGCGAGAAGGTAGATCTCTTTGCACCGGCTTTCGTAACAGAATATGCTGCTGCTCATCCTGAGAAGGTATTCGCTTCTGAGGATGGTCGCGATCAGTTCGTCGAGATGGATAGCGAGGCTTTCCGCGTAATCCTCGGTGACTACGTTACTACCGATGATGGTACAGGTATCGTTCACATCGCTCCTACATTCGGTGCCGATGATGCCAAGGTGGCTAAGGATGCCAACATCCCAGCTCTCTACCTTATTAATAAGAAGGGTGAGACCCGCCCAATGGTTGACCTGCAGGGTAAGTTCTATCTCATCGAAGACCTCGATGCCAACTTTGTGAACGCTTGCGTCAACAAGGAGGCATACGCTCATCACGCAGGCGACTACGTGAAGAATGCCTACGACCCACAGTTTAATGTGGATGGCGTTTGGGACAAGAAGGCTTCTGAGAAGGCTGAAGACCTGAACATCGTACTCTGCTACGAGTTGAAACAGGAGGGCAAGGCTTTCAAGAGCGAGAAGCACGTGCACAACTATCCTCACTGCTGGCGTACCGACAAGCCTATCCTCTATTATCCATTGGATAGCTGGTTTATCAAGGATACAGCCCGCAAGGAGCGTATGGTAGAACTCAACAAGACCATCAACTGGCAGCCTGAGAGCACCGGTACTGGCCGTTTCGGCAACTGGCTCGAGAACCTGAACGACTGGAACCTTTCACGTTCCCGCTTCTGGGGTACTCCATTGCCAATCTGGCGTGATGAGAACCGTGGCGAGAAGTGCATCGGCAGTCTTGAGGAACTCTATGCTGAAATCGAGAAGTCAGTGGCTGCCGGTATCATGCAGAGCAACCCATTGAAGGAGAATGGTTTCGTTCCTGGCGACTATAGTCAGGAGAACTATGATAAGATTGACCTCCACCGTCCATACGTTGACAAGATTGTATTGGTTAACGAGGAGGGCAAGCCAATGTATCGTGAGAGCGACCTCATCGACGTTTGGTTCGATTCAGGTTCAATGCCTTACGCCCAGCTCCACTACCCATTCGAGGGTGAGATGGCTCGTGGCACAGAGGCAGACCGCGATGCACTCATCCACAGCACCTACGAGGGATATGCTATTCCTCCTAAGTTCTATCCAGCCGACTTCATCAACGAGGGCGTGGATCAGACCCGTGGATGGTTCTTCACTCTGCACGCCATCGCTACCATGGTATTCGATAGCGTAGCCTTCAAGAACGTAATCTCTTCTGGTCTCGTTCTCGATGCCAAGGGTAACAAGATGAGTAAGCACGTGGGTAACGTGACTAACCCATTCGAAATGATTGACAAGTATGGTGCCGATCCTGTTCGTTTCTATATGATGACCAACAGCGAGCCTTGGGACAACCTCAAGTTCGACCCTAATGGTGTGGACGAGACCCGTCGTAAGTTCTTCGGTACCTTATATAATACCTACAGCTTCTTCGCCCTCTATGCTAATGTAGATGGTTTCGATGCTGAGGCTGCTCAGGTGCCATTCGAAAAGCGCCCAGAGATTGACCGCTGGATTCTCTCTTCACTCAATACCCTCATTAAGGGCGTTGACAGAGAGTTGGCTAGCTACGACCCAACCCGTGCTGGTCGTCTCATCGATGCTTTCGTCAACGATGACCTCTCTAACTGGTACGTTCGTCTGAACCGTAAACGTTTCTGGGGTAAGGAGATGAGCGAGGATAAGCTGAGTGCTTACCAGACTCTCTATACCTGCCTGATGACAGTGGCTAAGCTGCTGGCACCATTCGCTCCATTCTATGCAGACGAGTTGTATCACGACTTGGGCGGCGAGTTGGAGAGCGTACATCTCGATAAGTTCCCTGTAGCTGATGAGGCTGCCATCGATGCCGACCTGGAGGAGCGTATGGCCATCGCCCAGAAGATTACTTCTATGGTATTGGCATTGCGCCGCAAAGTGAACATCAAGGTGCGTCAGCCACTCCAGCAGATCATGATTCCTGCAGTAGATGATGTACAGAAGGCACACATCGAGGCAGTAGCAGGACTGTTGAAGAACGAGGTGAACGTGAAGGAGGTTAACTTCATTGAGGGTCAGGGCATTCTCGTAAAGAAGGTGAAGTGTAACTTTAGAGTGATGGGTAAGAAGTTCGGCAAGCTGATGAAGGGTGTTGCTGCCCAGATGTCAGCGCTCGATCAGGACCAGATTGCAGCCTTCGAGAAGGCAGGCAACATCACATTGAATATCGACGGACAGGAAGCCGTGGTAGAGGTAGCCGACGTGGAGATTATCTCTGAGGATATTCCAGGATGGCTCGTATCTAACGAGGGCAATCTGACCGTAGCGCTTGAAGTAGAGTTGACCCCAGAATTGAAGAAGGAGGGTATGGCTCGTGAGTTGATCAACCGTATCCAGAACCTCCGCAAGGAGACAGGTCTGGAGATTACCGACCGCATCAACGTAACTGTGGCTCCTAATGAGGAGACTGACGCAGCCATCGAGGCATTCGCCGACTACATCAAGGGTCAGGTATTGGCAGACAGCATCGAAATCGGCGACAACGCAGGTGTTGAGACCGAGTTTGATGACTTTAAGTTGAACATTCTCGTAGAGAAGAATTAAATAGTTAGGAGTTAGGAGTTAGAAGTTAGGAGCATTTCCAAACTACTTGCTTCTAACTTTCTAGCCCTTATTTCCTAAAAACATTAACAAATAACATAATAGATAACATCTATGGCTAACGAAAAACTACGTTATAGCGATCAGGAACTCGAGGAGTTCCGCGCTATCATTGATGAGAAATTGAAGGTGGCAAAGCAGACTTATCATGATTGTATGGCTCAGCTGAACCACTCAGACAGTAATGATGTGGTAGATACATCACCAACCTACAAGGCTCTTGAAGAGGGTAGTGAAGCACAAAGCAAGGAAGAAATCATCCAGATGGCCCAGCGTCAGCAGAAGTTCATCAAGGGATTGGAAGCAGCTTTGGTTCGTATCCAGAACAAGACCTATGGTATTGACCGCGAAACAGGTGAGTTGATTCCTAAGGAGCGTTTGCGTGCTGTACCTCATGCCACTTTGAGTGTAGCTTCTAAGGAGGCTAGAAAGAAGTAATAAATGGAGAAAACAAGTAAAATTAAATACGGATGGCTCGTCACGGCAATGGTGGTTGTGCTTCTTGTTATCGATCAGATTATCAAGGTGTACATCAAGACCCATTTTTGCCTTGGCGAGTCTGTTCGTGTTACTGATTGGTTTTATATCGAATTTGTTGAGAACAACGGAATGGCATGGGGTATGTCGTTTATCGGCAAGTTCTGGCTAAGTCTGTTGCGCCTGGTAGCCATCTGTGCGTTGAGCATTTATCTGCATCGCATCATTAAGCGTGGTACCTATCGCTTGTTATACATTATTTTGGTGGCGCTGGTTCTGACGGGTGCAATCGGCAATATGATTGATTCCATCTTCTACGGACTTATCTTCACCGGTGCCTCACCTTATTATGTATCTTATCTTGTGCCTTTCGGCGAGGGGTATGCACCCGTGCTCATGGGCAAGGTGGTAGATATGTTCCGCTTTCCGTTCTTCACCTATACATGGCCTGAATGGTTCCCTTTCTGGGGTGGACAGCATGGTACATTCTTCGATCCTGTATTCAATTTTGCAGATTCCTGTGTATCAGTCGGCATCATTTCTCTCTTGCTTTTCTGTAGAAAAGAACTGGAAGCTCTCGGAGGTGGTGATAAGAAGAAGGAGGTTAAAGATTCTTCTTTTATTGAAACTGCTGAAGAAAAGATAAAGTCTCAATCTCAAGAAAATAAGGAGGACAAGTAATCATGAAGAAAGCTTTTCTTTATCTCTGTTGGATAGTAACCTTTTGTGCAGCCTTCGCTTCTTGCAAGCCTTCGCTGCCAAAAGATGTGCTCTCTAAAGGAAAGATGACGGATATTCTCTTCGATTATCACATCGCTCTTGCTATGGCGCAGAGCGAAGACGGTGGTAGTGAGAAGAATAGTCTGGCTTATCGCGAGGCTGTACTGAAGAAACATGATGTCACCTCGGCAGACTTCGACAGTTCGATGGTTTATTATATGCGCCATACTGAATTGCTGCATGATGTGTATAAGGATTTGGCTGAAAGATTGGATAAAGAGGTGGTTGCATTGGGTGGAAACAGTGCAGGAAATAGTGATTTTGACAATCTTACTGCTGTTGGCGATACTGCCAATATCTGGAAGGATGCTACTTCGATGGTATTCTCGCCTGATGAGGGCTTCAACAGTCGCAGTTTTAAAATTGTAGCTGATACTGCTTTCCATAAGGGTGACCGGTTCCGTCTTGATTTCGAATCGCAGTTTATCTTCCAGGATGGTATGCGTGATGGTATCGCTTTGCTGGCTGTTCAGTTCAAGAACGATAGTGTGGCACAGACTGTAATTCATATTCAGAGTGCTCAGCACTATAGTGTAGAACTCGCTGATAATGATAGCCTTGGAATTAAATGCATAAAGGGGTACTTTATGTTGAATGAGGGTGGCTTCAGTTCTGATGCCGGTTCTTTGACGACTCTTAAACTGATGTTTGTCAATAAGATTCGTCTCATCCGTATGCATCCTAAAAAGGTGGTACCGGTTTCTTCTGCAGCATCTTCAGATTCGGCAAAAGTAGATACTGCTCGTAAGACCCGTATACCAGGTCCGAGTGTTCCAGCACGTCCGGATGGAGCTTTGGCGCCTCCGACCAGTGCACCGGTTCCTATGCCTGATAAACCTATTCAGATGACGAGTAATTAGTCTGGATGTTTAAGATATGGCTGAAATGAGGAGATGCGGAGCCCATCAGGTGATATTGCCGGATGGCTCGATATTGCAGCAGGCTGTGGTAGAAATACAAGAGGGCAGGGTGGTGAACTACTTCGAGTTTCGCGAGGAGTTGCCGATGACCGAATGGTTAGGCGGCGAAATCCGGGTGGAACGCGATGAGGAAGGCATCCTCCGTGCCCTGTGGAACGGAAAAGTAATCAATAAACATTAAACATTAAACATAAACATTAATAATATGTTAAGCGTAGATCAATTAGAAGACAAGTTGATAGACTTGGCATTTGCTGAGGATATCGGTGATGGCGACCACACAACTTTGTGTTGTATCCCAGAAGACGCCATGGGTAAGAGCCACTTGCTTATCAAGGAAGATGGCGTGTTGGCAGGTGTTGAAATGGCAAAGAAGGTATTTGCCCGTTTCGATCCTACCATGAAGGTAGAAGTGTTGCTTCAGGATGGAACCCATGTTAAGAAGGGTGACATTGCAATGATTGTAGAGGGTAAGACCCGTTCTTTGCTCCAGACAGAGCGTTTGATGCTCAATATCATGCAGCGTATGAGCGGTATCGCTACCATGACCGCTAAGTATGTAAAGCGTCTTGAGGGTACAAAGACTCATATCCTTGATACCCGTAAGACAACTCCAGGTCTTCGCATGTTGGAGAAGCAGGCTGTGAAGATTGGTGGTGGTATGAACCATCGCATTGGTCTTTTTGATATGATTCTCTTGAAAGATAACCATATCGATTTTGCTGGCGGTATCGATAACGCTATCGACCGTTGCCATGCTTATCTCAAGGAGAAGGGTCTCGATCTGAAGATTGAAATCGAGGTTCGCAGTTTCGATGAACTTGACCAGGTATTGAAGCATGGTGGTGTAAATCGTATCATGCTCGATAACTTCTCTGTGCCTGATACTAAGAAGGCAGTAGACATCATCGCAGGTAAGTATGAGACTGAGTCTTCTGGCGGTATCACTTACGATACCATCCGCGATTATGCAGAGCAGGGAGTTGATTTCATCTCAGTTGGTGCCTTGACACATAGTGTGAAGGGCTTGGATATGAGTTTCAAGGCTTGCGAATAAGTGAAGAATGAAGAGGGAAGAGTGAAGAATTCAAATGCTCTTCTCTTTTTGTATATATAAACTTTGTATATATAAATTAAGGTATATTTTATGAATAAGATTTTTGCTTCAGCCTTGATGGCTGTGGCTATGTTGGGCAATGTCTCAGAAGCTGAGGCATGTACCAACTTTATAGTAGGAAAAAAAGCATCGGTTGATGGATCTGTGATGTGTTCATATAGTGCCGATGACTATGGTATGTTCCAAAGTCTCTGTCATTTTCCTGCCGGTAAGCATGCTAAGGGCGAGATGCGTAAGATTTACGATTGGGATACCAATAAATATCATGGTGAGATTCCGGAGGCTGCCGAGACTTATAATGTGATTGGCAATATCAATGAATGGCAGGTCACCATCGGTGAAACTACTTATGGCGGTCGTGAGGAGATGGCTGATTCTACAGGTATCATGGACTATGGTTCACTCATCTATGTTGCCCTGCAGCGTAGTAAGACTGCCCGTGAGGCTATCAAAGTGATGACAACCATCGCCAATACTTACGGTTATAATTCAGAAGGCGAGACCTTTACCATCTGTGATCCGAACGAAGCTTGGATTATGGAGATGATGGGCAAGGGACCAGGCTCTAAGGGCGTGGTTTGGGTAGCTCTCCGTATTCCTGATAATGCTATTTGTGCACATGCTAACCAGAGTCGCATCGGCAAGTTCAATATGAAGGATAAGAAAAACGTGATGTATGCCAAGGATGTCGTTTCTTTTGCTCGCAGTAAGGGATGGTATCAGGGTAAGGATGCTGATTTCTCATGGAAAATGGCATATGCTAAGCCTGATTTCTCAGGACGTCGTTTCTGCGATGCTCGTGCTTGGGCTCTCTTGAATCATTTCTATGATATGAGTCCTTATCTTGATTGGGCTTTGGGCAAGGATCCTAATGCGAAGGATATGCCTCTCTGGGTGGTTCCAAACAAGAAGGTGAGTGTTGCTGATGTTGAGGCTTGCATGCGTGACCATTATGAGGGTACACCTCTTTCTGTTGCTGATGGCACTGATATCGGAGGTGGTATCTGGCAGATGCCTTACAGACCAACTCCATTGATGTTTAAGGTGGATGGAAAGCAGTGCTTCAACGAACGTCCGGTCAGCACCCAGCAGACTGGTTTTGTTTTTGTTAGCCAGATGCGTTCATGGATGCCTAGAGAGATTGGCGGTGTTCTTTGGTTTGGTAATGATGATGCCAATATGGTAGCGTTCACACCAATCTACTGTTCTTCTACAGTTCGTCCTGAGTGTTATAACACACCGGGAGCAGATGCTGTGAATTTCAGTTTCAAGAATGCTTACTGGGTGTGCAATATGACCAGCAATATGGTTTATCCTCGTTACAGCCAGATGTTCCCAACTTTGAAGGAGGTTCGTGATAGTCTGGATAACAGCTATTTTGCTGCACAGCCAGGTGTTGAGGCTAAGGCTCAGGAACTGTATGCACAGAATCCACAGGCTGCTGTCAAGTATCTCAATGATTATGGTATTGAGAAGGCACAGCAGATGTTGGCGCGTTGGCAACAGCTCTTCCAGTTTATGGTAGTGAAGTATAATGACATGATTATCAAGCCAACCAAAAAAGATGGCAGTTTCGAGAAGACTCCTTATGGATTAGGTGCAACTCCAGTTCGTCCTGGGTATCCTGAGAAATATGCCAAGGAACTTATTAAGCAAACAGGAGACAAGTTCCTGGTTCCTGAAACAAAGTAACAATATTTATCATCACATAAAGAAAGCCGATTCAAGTATATTACTATACAAGAATCGGCTTTCCTGTTTTCTAGACTAACAATACTAAATAATCGTATTATAATTTTTAAAGTTACGTCTTTTAAAATCTATTACTTGAAGTATCTCTTGTAGAGACCTGCAAAACCTGCACAGTGGCGGGCTTCATCCTTAGCCATCTCATGAACGGTATCGTGGATAGCATCTGAACCCTGCTCCTTAGCAAGCTTGGCAATGCGGAACTTATCCTCACAAGCACCCTTCTCTGCTGCAATACGAGCCTCGAGATTGCTCTTGGTATCACCCAAAACCTCACCGAGAAGTTCTGCAAAACGAGAAGCGTGATCAGCCTCCTCATAGGCATAACGTTTGTAAGCCTCTGCAATTTCAGGATAGCCTTCACGATCTGCCTGGCGTGCCATAGCAAGATACATACCTACCTCGCCACACTCACCATTGAAATGGTCCTTCAAACCCTTGATAACGTCTTCATTAACGCCATCCTTATATGCCTGACCGAGAACGTGAACGGTAGCAAATGTCATATCGTCATCTACTGCATCTTCCATCTCTTTGAACTTGCTGGCTGGAGCCTTGCAGATAGGGCACTTCTCTGGTGCTTCTGTACCTTCGTAAATGTAACCGCAAACGGTGCAAATAAACTTTTTCTTCATAATGTTTTTGTTTTAAATGTTGTTGTATAATTATTGTTTTTTTTATTAGTGAACAGTCTCTGTGAGAGGTGACTTTACGCCTTTTTTAGCGCATTCTGCACAGATTCCTCTGTAGTAGAGCTGTTCTTCCAATACGATGTTTCCTTCAATTTCCTTTCCTGGTTCCACTTTTGGAGCTGGTTCGCCGAAAAAGTCAATTACCTTGCCACAATTTCTGCAATAGAAATGAACGTGGCTTTTAATATTTCCATCATAACATACGCGATGTTCATCGATTGTGATCATCTGAGCCGCATTGTGTTCACTCAACATTCTGAGTGTGTTGTAAACGGTTGTCTTGCTCAATGTTGGGATACTCTCGGCTAATCCTTTGTACACATCCTCGATAGTTGGATGAGTGGGATGCTTGATGAGCCAATCCATAATGGCAATACGCTGGAGTGATGGTCGGATACCTTTCTCCACGAGTCTTTGATAGGCTTCTGTCTGCTTCATAATTACTTGTTTTTATAATTTGTTGATGCAAAGATAAGCAATTCTTTTGTATCTGCCAAATATTTTTGCAAATATTCCAAAGTATTTTTGAATATTTTACAATTGCATAGTTGTTTTAAGATTTGTTGTGCAAAAAGGGAGAGTCTATGATTCACTTTTGGAAATTATTGATACTAAAACCCTTTTGGAAAAAGTAATTCCCCGTCACGCTACCGGAGTGTTGTGGCGGGGAATCTTATTTGAAAATAAACTTTATACGATATTTCAGGCGATTATCTCAGGTCGATGACTTCTGCTCCTGGACATTCCTTGCTGTTGAAATTGAATGTGCTGTTAGAAACGCTCTTGGCTCTGAAGTTACTTACCGTGATGGTACTCCAGGTATTGCCCTGTCGCATCTTGACAACTGATGGAACATGTGTCTTTTTGTTGATGGTGATATACATTTCGGCTACAGAACGTTTCTGGTTATTGGCAACGAGATGTACTACATAGTTACTGCCTGCTGTCTTGAGCGTTGACTTATAACCAGTCTTATATATATTAATAAAGGTATAAGGGTTCATGGACATCTGCTGAGCCTGTGTAGGGTTGCTGACATTCACCTCGTTGGTTTTCTTTAGATAAGTCCACTGGGTCTTGCCGTTGAACCAGACGATGGCTTGCGGGGTTCGGGCGTTAAACTTGTTGCCTTTGATGGCAATACTTCCGCTTGCTGATCCATACTTAGAACTGCTCATCTTGAAGTTGGCGCTAGCTCCACCTTTGTTGCCAATAACGGCAGCGGTCTTATCAAGTACCTGTTGCGCAGTCTGCGCCATGGCTCCGATGCTCATCATTGCAACGAAAGCCAATGCTAAAATCTTTTTCATTTTTATCTTTTCCTTTCTTTTAAAAATCTATGTTATATCTTCTAAAATTTCATACTCTATCACAAAGCCGTAAAAACGTCTTTTCTCTCTTAGACGTTTTCACGGCTTCAGGGTTTAATAATTTAACCTTTTCCAATATTATCTTCTTTCATACCCTTAGTTCTTTACTAAAATTAAGAGTTTCGAAGTGCCATTAACAGATTATTAAGCTGGTTTTCATCCTGTATCAGTACCTCACGAGGCTTGCTGCCCTGTGCTGCACCTACGATGCCTGCAGCTTCCATCTGGTCCATCAGTCGTCCTGCACGGTTATAGCCGATACTGAACCGGCGCTGGATCATGCTGGTAGAACCCTGCTGCGAAAGAACAATCGCATGGGCTGCCTCTTCGAAGAACGGATCCAGTTCGCGGGCACTGATGCTGCCGCTTCCACCTGCGCTTCCTTCATCATTAGCTGGTTCTGGCAACTCCATAGGTTCGATAGGGCCAGGCTGTTCGCAGATATACTCGTTGATGCGCTCGATTTCAGGTGTATCAACAAAGGCGCACTGTACACGGACAGGTTCGTTGCCGCAGAGATAGAGCATATCACCACGACCAATCAGCTGGTTGGCTCCTGTACGGTCAAGAATGGTCTTTGAGTCGATGGCAGATGTAACCTTAAAGGCGATACGGCCAGGGAAGTTAGCCTTGATATTACCCGTGATGATGCTGGTTGTAGGACGCTGGGTGGCAATAATCATGTGGATACCCACGGCACGTGCCAGCTGGGCGATACGGGCAATAGGAAGTTCTACTTCCTTGCCGGCTGTCATGATCAGATCACCGAACTCATCTATAATCACCACGATGTATGGCATATACTCATGTCCATCAGTCAACTTCAACTTGTGGTTGATATACTTCTGGTTGTATTCTTTGATGTTACGGGCTCCTGCCTTTTTGAGCAAGTCGTAACGGCTATCCATCAGTACACACAGACTGTTCAGGGTTCTAACCACCTTGGTTACATCGGTTATGATAGGTTCTTCCTCATCAGGAACCGCAGCCATAAACTTATTGGCAATACGGGAGTAGACGCTAAACTCCACCTTCTTAGGGTCGATGAGAACCAGTTTGAGCTCGTTTGGATGTTTCTTGTATAATAACGAGGTGATGATGGCATTCAAACCTACAGATTTACCCTGTCCGGTAGCACCCGCAACAAGCAGGTGAGGAATCTTTGCCAAATCAACCATAAACACTTCGTTGGTAATGGTCTTACCCAAAGCGATAGGTAACTCCATCTTGGTTTCTTGGAATTTCTTTGAGTTTAAAGTACTTTCCATACTAACGATGTTCGCCTTTGCGTTAGGTACCTCAATACCGATGGTTCCCTTACCTGGGATAGGAGCGATGATACGGATGCCGAGAGCTGCCAGGCTCAAGGCGATGTCATCTTCCAGATTCTTGATCTTAGAGATACGTACGCCTTCTGCAGGCTGGATTTCGTAGAGTGTGATGGTAGGACCAACCGTAGCACGGATGGTTTTGATCTGTACGCCAAAGTTGCCCAGCACCTCGATGATGCGGTTTTTGTTGGCGCGCTGCTCTTCCTCATCGATGGATACGCCGTCATCCTCATACTTCTTCAGAAGGTTGAGTACCGGATATTTATATCTGGTGAACGGCTCCTTCGGATTGATCGGAGTATTCAGTACTTCTGCATTGCTCAAGGTGTTGCCTGTAGCCTTCTCGTCGGCTGTGGCTACAGAGATGTCCATACCTATATGCTCAGAAGCTGCAGCAGCCTCGGCAGCTTGCTTTTCCAATGCTTCCTTTTCAGCCCGTTTTGTACGGAGTTCGCGCTGACGTGCAATGAGTGACATATTCTCGTTCTGCGTGCCGTTGGCTATAGCGATGGTTTCATCTTTATCTGTATCACCTTCTGTTCCTGTAGCTTCCTGTCCGTCTGCCTCTGATTCAACAGGCGTAGAAGGTGTGTCTGGGGTTGCGAAAGTCTGGTCCGGATCCAGATTCAGGTCGATGACTTTGGCAGGTTCTTCTTCCTTATATTCTTCTTTCTCATCCTCTGTGCCAGGACCATATGCTGCGTTGGCGTATACCTCGTCGATAGCTTCCGTATCTTTCCTGTTCTTTCCATGGTTAGTAATCTCGAATTTCACCTTATTTGATATATAACCGATAGGGTTGAGTGCTTTTCTGATTACCGTAATGGTTTCTGTGGTGAGATAGGTGAGGAATGCTACCGCCACGAAGAAAAGAATGGCAGTAAGTCCTGGAGGACCCATGATGTTCTCCAGATTCTGCACGACAAAGAGTCCGTGCTTTCCGCCCGGATTGAATGTGAGGCTTGGCATGATAGGTGCGATGAACTTGGCAAAGGTTACCGACATCCATAGCATGACCAC
Organism: Segatella copri; assembly: GCF_009494835.1. Classification (GTDB taxonomy): domain Bacteria; phylum Bacteroidota; class Bacteroidia; order Bacteroidales; family Bacteroidaceae; genus Prevotella; species Prevotella copri_F. The sequence goes on along the minus strand of NZ_VZBE01000089.1, from coordinate 65,650 downwards.
AATCATGCAGAAGAACCATTTCCACAGGTTCAGCTTGTAGGCATGCATCATCTGCAATCCCACCATAATGACAAAGAATGGGAGCATGAAGGCTGGAAATCCGAAATTGATGGCAATGAGCCAATAGGATACAATGGCTCCCCAGGATCCGCAGTAGTTCTGAAACAGTTTTTCCGTGTTGGTCCATTCGCCCGGCTTCAGATTTTCGAGCAAACTCTGGTCATTGGCTCCTGTGTTGAGAAAGGAGATCATAGCGATGATGATAACCACAGCAATGACTACCAAGGCTAATCCTATGAAAAAGTCGGTGATAGTATTGTTGAAAATATACTGTAAACCAATAGCTTCGCTAAAGGTTTTGGTCTTTTTTTCAGTTCTTTTTTTAGCCATTTTATATATTTTTGAATAATTTATCTGCAAAATTAGCGAAAATAATTGAGAAAACAATTCTTTTTCTCATCTTTTTTTTCTAATTTTGCAACTTGTAAAGAATAAAAAGCATAATGAAGATTATTTTCACTAGTTTCGACAAGGCGGCAATCACGAATTTGCCAAGAGCTTTGTTTCCTGGCAAAATCGTAGTCGTTGACAAGCCTGAAGATACAGAAGCGGCTGTTAATGACCTACTTAGCCATTATATACTGGGCGTGGATACAGAAACGCGCCCATCATTCAAGCGTGGTCAGGCTTACCATGTTTCGTTGTTGCAGGTGAGTACACATGATACTTGTTATCTTTTCCGCCTGCATCATACGGGCATGACTCCTGCCATCATTCGCTTGCTCGAAGATACCACCGTGCCAAAAGTAGGACTTTCCTGGCACGATGACTTGCTGCAGCTCCATAAGCGAGCTGCTTTTAAGGCTGGTTACTTTATCGAGTTGCAGGATGTTGCAAAGAACTTTGGTATCGCAGACATGAGTCTGCAGAAACTGTATGCTAACCTGTTTCACCAGAAAATCAGCAAGGCGCAACGGTTGAGCAATTGGGAGGCCAGCGATTTGAAGGAATCGCAGGCTCTCTATGCAGCTACAGATGCCTGGTGCTGCATTAATCTGTATGAGGAATTCAAGCGTTTGTCTGCTACAGGCGATTACGAGCTCGATGAACTCAGGGTATAATATAAGGTGGTAAGGAATAGAAATTGATAATCGTAAGAAACTTCATATATAAATATGTATAAAAGCGTATATTTAAAGAAAGGTAAGGAAGAATCGCTCAAGCGTTTTCATCCATGGATCTTCTCGGGTGCTATCCAGGCAATGGATGAGGGCATAGAGGAGGGCGACATTGTGAGAGTGTTTACCCGTAGTGGTGAATTCATTGCTATAGGTCATTATCAGATCGGTTCTATCGCTGTACGTGTTCTTTCTTTTAGAGATATAGAGATTGATGAGGAGTACTGGTGTGCCAGATTGGATTCGGCATATAAGATGAGACTCGCTTTGGGTATTGCCGGTAATTCATCCAATACTACTTATCGCTTGGTTCATGGTGAGGGTGATAACTTGCCGGGACTTGTTATCGACTGCTATGGACCTACTGCTGTCATGCAGGCCCACAGTGTGGGTATGCATGTTTGCCGCATGGAGATAGCCAAAGCCTTGAAGAAGGTGATGGGCGAAGCACTGGAGAATATCTACTATAAGAGTGAGACGACCTTACCGTATAAGGCTGACCTCAGACAGGAAAATGGCTTTATACTGGGAGGTGATGCTGATGATGTTGCTGTAGAGAATGGACTGAAATTCCATATCGACTGGTTGCGTGGTCAGAAAACGGGTTTCTTCGTAGATCAGCGTGAGAACCGTTCGCTGCTCGAGCATTATGCCAAGGGTAAGAGCGTGCTCAACATGTTCTGCTATACCGGCGGTTTTTCTGTTTATGCGATGAGAGGCGAGGCTAAGGCTGTTCACTCCGTAGACAGCAGTGCCAAGGCGATAGAATTGACCAATGAGAATATTGCGCTCAATTTCCCTGGAGATGCACGCCATGAGGCTATCTGCGAAGATGCCTTCAAGTATCTTGATGAACATGACCAGCAGTATGATCTGATTGTTCTTGATCCTCCAGCTTTTGCCAAGCACCGTGCGGCTTTGCGCAATGCGTTGAAGGGCTATACCCGCCTGAACGTAAAGGGCTTGCAGCGTATTAAGAAGGGCGGCATCCTTTTTACCTTCAGTTGCTCTCAGGTGGTTACGAAGGATCAGTTCCGCAATGCTGTGTTTACTGCAGCAGCGCAGGCTGGAAGAAAGGTTCGCATCTTGCACCAGTTGCACCAGCCTGCCGACCATCCTATCAATATTTATCATCCGGAAGGTGAATATTTGAAGGGATTGGTTCTCTATGTAGAATAACAAATGATTAAAGGATAGATAATGAATAAGTTCAAAACGTTTACAGCCTTGATGCTCTTGCTGGTTATAGGATTTGCAGGATGTGGCAAGTCGGAAGCAGAACGTCATCGCTTGAGCAAGAAGGAAAAGGCTAGATTGGATAGCCTAGACCGTGCTGCGCTGAAGATAGCGGTGATGCCAACAATGGACTGCCTGCCAATCTTTCTGGCATGTGATGACAGTATCTTCCAGCAGCAAGGTGTAGACGTACATTTGCGTAGATATACTGCACAAATGGATTGTGATACTGCTATCGAGCGCAAGCGCGTAGAGGGAGCCGTGACCGATCTGATTCGTGCTCATCATATAGAGAAACGGGGTACTGCCTTGACGTACCCTATTTCTACCAATCTTTATTGGCAGTTTATCACCAATAAGCGTTCGCGTATATCCGAACTGAAACAACTGTCAGATAAGATGGTGGCAATGACCCGCTACTCTGCAACTGATTATCTGGCTACTTTAGCAATCGATAGCGGTAAGCCTAAATATGATGCTTATAAGGTTCAAATCAACGATTTGAACATCCGTCTGCGTATGTTGCTTAACAACGAGATGGATGCCATGTTGCTGCCAGAACCTCAAGCTACCAAAGCACGACTTGAACAGCATGTAAAACTCTTTGACAGCAGAGATAAGAACTTGCAGTTAGGTGTTGTTGCTTTCCGCAAGAAAATACTTTCAGAACCGCGCCGTAAAGACCAAGTTGCCAAGTTTATCAAGGCGTATAATATTGCTGTTGATAGCATAAACAGTCGTGGAGTACAGCATTATGCAAGAATCATCACAAAATATACGGGTGCCGATGCTAAAACCATCAGTAATCTTCCAAAACTTAAATATGAACACGCTATGGAACCAAGACGTCGTGACCTGGCTGTAGCACAAAAATAAGCGGCTTATGAAAAGAGAAGATTTTAGCTGGACAAAGTTTTCGCATGAAAATGTCACTATGATATCCAGAATAGAGGCAATTCGCAAGATAATTGATCAGGAAGTGGGCTTGGAGCCATGTCTGCCAGGAATAGCGGAAATTGAACAAAGATATGATGCTTTATATCATGATTATATAGATGGCAAACTTAAACATCGGGAACTTTATGATCTTGCTTCAGATTTGGATATGGATATAGACACGCTCTATAGTAAAATGCGCCACGAATGGATTTTGGCTAATGAGTCTACATTTGTTGCACTTCGCAAAAGAGCTCAGAATCTGACAAGTTTTGATGAGGTACAGGAAACCTTTGAGAAATTTGCTACAGATGAAGCTATGCTAAATTTGAGGGTAGACTTGTCTGAAGAACAGATAGACGAGGAAAGGCAAAAGATACAGGAGCAGCTGAATGCCTATCGCAATATGGTGTTTTCTTATATTTTGACAACTGAAGACTGGAATGATGATTTTGTCAAGAATATTCTTGATATCATCGCTTCCGATTTGGTAGATCCATACACCATCAATATGCTCGTTTCGGCTGTTTCATTGTCATGCTCTGTATTCTTTGATGCCCCTAGACTTGCAGTCTTGATGCGCTTAATCAAGTCTGACGACAGTACTTGCAGTGTTCGCCAGCGAGCTTTGGTGGGTTTCGTTTTCTGTGCAATAACCAATTCGGGTGAAAAACAGAAATATTGGGATTCTGCTGCTGGCTTGATCATGGATGATGAATTTTTGGCAGCCTGTGTTGATCTCCAACGCCAGATGCGTCTATGTCTTACAAGTAAAAAGGATAGCAAGGAGATGATGCATTCCGTGGTGAAGACCATGTTCACTTCTTTTACTCAGGATTTGGCAGAAAAGATAGACCAAACGGGTGAATTGGGACTTAATTGCTTCTCAGCAGATGGGGAGAATCCTGATGATGCCCTTAAGGGAGCCTTCGACTATATGTTAAATTCAGAAGATATAGGAGTTGATGTCTATTATCATCAGTTTGCCAACCAGAAGAGCTTCGGTCATTTCCATTCACTCTATAATTGGTTTGTTCCTTTCTATGTCCGTAATTCTACGCTCAAGAATGTTCGGGCTACGATGAAACAGCATCGCAATTTCATCAACAATCTCTTGAGAGGCGCCTCTATGTGTGATACCGATCTGTATAGCATCATTCTTTCATTGAATAATACATCTAAGGAATTTATTGAATCATTGGATGTTACCCCGGAAAATATGGTGTCTGGTCCTGTTTTTTATGACGAAGAAGATGAGGAGGAAAAAGAGCAGAATACCGAAGACCCAGTAGAGGATGAGACTGATTCTACAGAAGCAAAGGATTCTGAAAATGTCACACTGCTTGATTCGGTAATGGAACATGAAGAGAATCTCTCTGAAGAGGAAAAGAAGAAACGTGCAATCAGGGTTCGTCATCGCTATGTGCAGGACCTCTACCGATTCTATACTCTCTCTCCAATGAGGAAGGCATTTGATAATCCTTTCGAAGTGCAGAAGGAAATTCCTTTCTTTACTACGGGACTGTTTGCTAAACCGGAATATGACAAGTATCGCCTGTCGCTGGCCCGTTTCTCTGCTAAAAGAGGTGACTATGCCTTTGTTAGCAAGATTTTGCGTAATCTGGAAAAATATACCGACGAAGAGCATATGATGCTTGCATTGGCATACAAATCGGAGGAAAAATATGATGAAGCGCTTGAACATCTCTATGTGATTAAGAATACAAGCCCAACTTATAAGGCTGCCACGGAGTTGAAATTAGAAATAGAAGAGGAGATAAAAGACCCGGCGGCTTTAATAACATTGAATTGCTTGATTAAAGAAGAATCAGATGAGAATAAGCAGTTTAAGCTCAAGCTGAAAAAGACCGATCTCTTATTGAAACTCCATCATTATAAAGAGGCTTTGGAATGGGCTTTCCAGATGGATGAACAGTATCCTAAGGAAGAACAGGTAGAATGCAGACTGGCTTTCTCTTTGCTCTTTTCAGAATCGGAAGGCGATAAAAACATTGACCATGCAATGGCTTTAATAGAACCTTATCTGCAAAATAGTGATGATAATGAAATCAGGGATATATTGAATTCTGACATGACAGATATGGATAAGGATGAAAAGGAACGCATATTCATGAAAATGTTATCTGCGATGGTGAGCAAAGTTTCCAAGCCACAAGACCACAGATGGGAGTCTATGAAATTTTTCTATTATGGACTCTGCGTTCTCGTGAAAAAGGGAGGAACTGCAGCTATCAGATTTTTGAATGAAGCATCTGGTCATGCAGCTTTTTCCCCTAAGGAAGATATAGATGCATTCGGCCTGCTCGATATGGGAAATTGGCTTGATGATCGTGGTATTGCGCCTATAGAATTGGAATTTATAACAAAAAAAGTTTTCGAGGAAAGGAAAAACAATAAAGATGGCGGAGAATAATAAAAATAAGAATAAGGTACAGATAGATCCAACCTACGCCCATTTGCAGCCGCAGGCTGTGAATGTGGAGCAGGCGGTACTGGGTGCCTTGATGATAGATTCTGATGCCTTTTCGGTGGTGTCGGAGTTGCTCAAGCCGGATACTTTTTATGACCCGCGTCATAAGAGAATATATCAGGCTATCCAGGTGATGAACATGGAGGAACGGCCTGTGGATATCATGACTCTTGCCGATCAGTTGGCCAAGACTGGCGAACTGGATAAGGTGGGAGGAGCACAATATCTCATGGATATTTCTGCAGGCATGGCTTCGGCTGCCCATGTAGAGTCGCATGCCCGTATCCTGGCCCAGAAATATATGCAGCGCCAGTTGATTCATTATGCCGGCGACATCGAGACGATGGCGTATGAAGAAGGTGTGGATGTGGATGAACTGATGCAGAAAGCTGAAGGTGAACTCTTCCAGCTTTCGCAGAACAATATGAAGCAGGATTATACACAGATTGATCCGGTTGTAAAGGAGGCCGTTGCCATCTTGCAGCGCGCTGCTCAGAACTCGGGTGGTCTTACTGGTATTCCTACGGGTTATCGTGGGTTGGATGATATGACATCAGGTTGGCAACCGTCCGACCTTGTGATTATCGCCGGTCGTCCTGCCATGGGTAAGACTTCCTTTGCATTGAGTATTGCCAAGAATGTGGCGGTAGATTATGATGTGCCTATCGGATTCTTCTCTCTGGAAATGAATAACGTTCAGTTGGTGAACCGACTCATCTCGAATGTTTGCGAGATTTCGGGTAAGAAAATACTGAACGGACAATTGGAACAGCCAGAATGGGAACGGTTGGATAAAAAACTGAGAAAACTGACAGGTGCACCTATTTATATTGATGATACGCCTGGTCTTTCTGTTTTCGAACTCCGTACCAAGGCGCGCCGACTGGTAAGGGAAAAGGGTGTTAAACTGTTGATGATTGACTATCTCCAGCTGATGAATGCCAATGGTATGAAGTTTGGTAGCCGTCAGGAGGAGGTATCTACCATCTCCCGTTCGCTCAAAGGTATTGCCAAAGAGCTGAATATTCCTGTGCTTGCTCTTTCGCAGCTCTCCCGTAATGTAGAGAACCGTGAGGGTTTGGAAGGAAAGCGACCTCAGTTGAGTGACCTCCGTGAATCCGGTGCCATCGAGCAGGATGCCGATATGGTGCTTTTCGTTCACCGCCCGGAATATTATCACATCTATCAGGATGAAAAGGGTAATGACCTTCATGGTATGGCACAGATTATCATTGCCAAGCACCGTAAGGGCTCTGTTGGAGATGTTCTTCTGAACTTCCGTGGAGAATTTACCCGATTCCAGGATCCGCAGGATGCTGCAGCAGCACCTGTCGAAGAAGGTGGTGAGATTGTAGGCTCTAGGATGAATGGCGGAGGGCAGGATGGTAGTCCGCTACCACCGCCGCCTGCTGAGAATCTGCCTTTCTAAGGTTAGAGTTTGTCAATTTTTTCACTCAAGAACTGGCTTTTTCGCCAAATTCTTGCACAGGATTAACGTTTTTGGGTAAAAAATCCATAAGATTATAGGAATTTGTTATCATTTCTATTAAAAAAGTTATAAATTGTTTGCTAGTATCAAATAAAAGTGTTACCTTTGCATGCGAATTTAAGAATATAACATAATAAGATAGATATGAGAACAACATTGTTGAACATTACAAGCATTATTATTCGACTTCGACTGCAGTTTGTGGGCGGAAGTGATAAGGTGTGCGTATAGTTCATCGCTTAAGATATTAAAAGCCTTTCTACACTTCCGTCTATGGAGTGGGGGAAGGCTTTTTACTTTATCTGATGCTTCTGCACGGATTGCTATATAAATGTAGTGCGTTCTGAATGTGTAGCTCTTATATATATAATAAGGTGTAAATTTAAAATTTTAAAGATATGAGTGACAGATTATACATTTTCGACACGACCCTCCGCGATGGCGAACAGGTTCCGGGATGTCAGTTGAACACAGTTGAGAAGATTCAGGTGGCAAAGCAACTGGAGCAGTTGGGCGTGGATGTAATTGAGGCTGGATTTCCTATATCAAGTCCGGGCGACTTCAATTCAGTGGTAGAAATCTCTAAGGCTGTAACCTGGCCTACTATTTGTGCACTTACCCGTGCCGTAGAAAAAGATATTGATTGTGCTGCTGAGGCTTTGCAGTATGCCAAGCATAAGAGAATCCATACCGGTATCGGTACCAGCGACAGTCATATCAAGTATAAGTTCAATTCTACCCGCGAGGAAATCATCGAACGTGCTGTAGCTGCTGTCAAGTATGCTAAAAAGTATGTTGAGGACGTAGAGTTCTATGCTGAGGATGCAGGCCGTACCGATAATGAGTATCTGGCTCGTGTCGTAGAGGCTGTTGTCAAGGCGGGTGCTACTGTAGTGAACATTCCTGATACTACAGGTTATTGTCTGCCTGATGAATATGGTGACAAAATCAAGTATCTCATGGAGCATGTTGATGGCATTGACAAGGCACGCCTTTCTACCCACTGTCATAACGACCTCGGTATGGCTACTGCCAATACCCTGCAGGGTGTTTTGAATGGTGCACGCCAGGTTGAGGTTACCATCAATGGTATCGGTGAGCGTGCAGGTAATACTTCGCTCGAAGAGATTGCCATGATTCTTAAGTGTCACAAGCATATCGATATTGATACCAACATCAATACCACCAAGATTATTCCTACCTCACGCATGGTGAGCAGCCTGATGAATATGCCTGTCCAGCCAAATAAGGCTATTGTGGGTCGCAATGCCTTTGCTCATTCTTCCGGTATCCATCAGGATGGTGTCTTGAAGAATGTTCAGACTTACGAAATCATTGATCCTAAGGATGTGGGATTGGATGACAATGCTATCGTATTGACAGCCCGTTCTGGTCGTGCTGCATTGAAGTACCGTCTCCATGTCAATGGTGTAGAGATTAATGATGAGGAGAAGCTCGACAAGATTTACAAGAAGTTCCTCCAGTTGGCTGATAAGAAGAAGGAAGTTACCGATGAGGATGTTTTGATGCTTGCCGGTGCTGATTCTGCTGATAAGCATGGTGTTCAGCTCGACTGGTTGCAGGTTACTACAGGTAAGGGCGTGAAGAGCGTGGCAAGTATCGGTCTTGATATTGCAGGTCAGAAGTTTGAGGCTGCATCATCTGGTAATGGTCCGGTAGATGCTGCTATCAATGCTCTCAAGAAGGTCATCACCAAGGAGATGAACCTCAAGGAGTTCACCATCCAGGCTATCGACAAGGGCTCTGATGATGTGGGCAAGGTTCACATGCAGGTAGAATACGATGGTCATGTATATTATGGCTTCGGTGCAGATACCGACATCGTTACGGCTTCTGTTGAGGCTTATATTGATTGTATTAACAAGTTTAAGATTAGATAAACATATATATAACAAGAGATATTATGAATACATTATTCGACAAGATTTGGGACAAGCATGTTGTCCAGATTGTTCCGGACGGTCCTACACAGCTTTACATCGACCGTCTCTACTGTCACGAAGTAACATCACCTCAGGCATTCGCTGGTATGCGAGCACGCGGACTCAAGATGTTCCGTCCAGACCAGATTTTCTGTATGCCTGACCACAATACTCCTACTCACGATCAGGATAAACCAATCGAGGATCCTATCTCAAAGAAGCAGGTAGATACCTTGGCAAAGAATACCGCTGATTTCGGTGTTACTCACTTTGCCATGAACACAAAGGATAATGGTATCATCCACGTAGTAGGTCCAGAGAAGGGTCTTTCTCTTCCTGGTATGACTATCGTTTGCGGTGACTCTCATACTTCTACTCATGGTGCAATGGGTGCCGTTGCTTTCGGTATCGGTACTTCTGAGGTGGAGATGGTAATGGCTTCACAATGTATTCTCCAGAGCAAGCCAAAGTCTATGCGTATCAGCATCAACGGTAAGCTCAGCAAGGGCGTTACTGCCAAGGACGTTGCTCTCTATCTGATGAGCCAGCTCACTACTTCAGGTGCTACCGGTTACTTCGTTGAGTACAGTGGCGATGTAGTGAAGGATATGTCTATGGAAGGTCGTCTTACCCTCTGTAACCTCTCTATCGAGATGGGTGCCCGTGGTGGTTTCGTAGCTCCTGATGAGACAACATTCGAGTACATCAAGGGTCGTGAATATGCACCTAAGGGTGAAGAGTGGGACAAGGCTGTGGCTTACTGGAAGACCTTGAAGAGTGGCGATGATGCAGTCTTCGACAAAGAGTTGACTTTCGAGGCAAAGGATATCGAACCACGTATCACCTATGGTACCAACCCAGGTATGGGTATCGGCATTACCGAGAATATCCCAACTCTCGATGAGATTCCAGAGGAAGAGCAGGCTGGTTTCAAGAAGAGCCTGAACTACATGGGCTTCCAGCCAGGCGAGAAACTCGAGGGTCATCCTATCGATTATGTATTCCTCGGCGCATGTACCAATGGTCGTATCGAAGATTTCCGTGCCTTTGCTTCATTGGTTAAAGGAAAGAAGAAGGCAGATGGCGTAACTGCTTGGCTTGTACCAGGTTCATGGTTGGTTGATAAACAAATACGTGAAGAGGGAATTGATAAGATTGTTGAGGCAGCCGGTTTCGAAATCCGTCAGCCTGGATGCTCTGCCTGCCTGGCAATGAACGATGATAAGATTCCTGCAGGCAAGTACTCTGTAAGTACCTCCAACCGTAACTTCGAGGGTCGTCAGGGACCAGGTTCCCGCACCATCCTTGCCAGTCCATACGTAGCAGCAGCTGCCGCTATTACAGGTAAGATTACCGACCCAAGAGAGTTTATGTAATTTTTAATTAATAATGTACAATTAATAGTGTACAATTGATAAGTACAGTTATGAAACAGAAATTCAATGTAATTACATCAAGCTGCATTCCTCTTCCTTTGGAGAATGTAGATACAGACCAGATCATCCCAGCCCGTTTCCTCAAGGCCATCGATAAAGAGGGTATGGGCGACAACCTCTTCCGCGACTGGCGCTACAATGCCGACGGAACTCCAAAGCCAGACTTCGTGATGAACGACCCTTCTTACAGTGGTGTCATCCTCGTAGCTGGCAAGAACTTCGGTTCAGGTTCTTCACGTGAGCACGCTGCCTGGGCTATCGCAGGTGCAGGCTTCCGTGTAGTCATCAGCTCTTTCTTTGCTGATATCCACAAGAACAACGAGTTGAACAACCTCGTATTGCCAGTAGTAGTAAGCGAGGAATTCCTGAAAGAACTCTTCGAGAGCATCGACAAGGATCACAAGACAGAGGTGAAGGTAGATCTTCCTAACCAGACCGTGACCAATCTTGCTACCGGCAAGAGCGAGCACTTTGAAATCAACGGCTACAAGAAACACTGTTTGGAGAATGGTTTGGACGATGTAGACTTCCTCGTTCAGAACCGCGACAAGGTTGAGGCTTGGGAAGAGAAGAATAAATAGGTAATGTTGAATGTTGAGTGTTGAATGTTGACTTGCAGGGTAAGAAGCAGGTTGATAGGGCGAAAGCCTCATTTAACACTTAACATTTAACACTTAACATTAATAATTAAGATGAACGTTAACGCAAAGAGAGATAATTCCCGCATCAAGGAGATTGAGATCATGGACTGCACGCTGCGCGACGGCGAGCAGACCAATGGTGTCAGTTTCCTTCCTCACGAGAAGTTGATGATAGCAAGAATGCTGTTGCACGACATCAATGTAGATCGCATTGAGGTGGCTTCAGCGCGTGTGTCAGAAGGTGAAAAGGATGCTGTCGCTCGAATTTGCCGTTATGCTAAGACTATAGGTAAACTGGATTCCGTTGAGGTATTGGGATTCGTGGATAACAACAAGAGCGTGGATTGGATTGCTGAATGCGGCGGTCATGTCATCAACCTCTTGGCTAAGGGTAGCTACAAGCACTGTACCCAGCAACTCAAGATGTCGCCTGAGGAGCATCTCGCTCATATCAAGCAGACTATTGACTATGCTTTGAGTAAGAATTTCACCGTGAATCTCTATTTGGAGGATTGGTCGAGTGGCATGCGTGATAGCCGTGACTATCTCTTCATGATGATGGACGAGCTGGTGAAGTTGCCTATCAAGCGCTTCCTGCTTCCTGATACGCTGGGTATTCTGAATCCGTTACAGTGTGTGGAGTACATGCGACAGATGGTTCGCCGGTATCCGAATTCTCACTTCGACTTCCATGCCCATAACGACTACGATTTGGCGGTGAGCAACTCTCTGGCTGCCGTATTGAGCGGCGCCAAGGGTCTTCATGTTACCGTGAATGGCTTGGGCGAGCGCTGTGGTAATGCACCATTGGCGAGTGTTCAGGTGATTCTGAAGGATATGTTCGAGGCAAAGACCAATATTAAGGAAGACCGTCTGAACGATATTTCCCGATTGGTTGAAGGATATAGTGGCATTGCCGTGGCTCCGAATACTCCGGTAGTAGGAGACAACGTCTTTACCCAGGTAGCTGGTGTGCATGCCGATGGTGACAACAAGGACAAGCTTTATTGCAACGACCTGGTACCTGAGCGTTTCGGCAGACATCGTGAGTATGCGTTGGGTAAGAACTCAGGTAAGGCGAATATCGTGCAGAACCTCAATGAACTGGGATTGGAACTGACGCCTGAGCAGACCAAGGCGGTGACCAAGCGAATCACAGAACTCGGCGACCGCAAGGAACTGGTAACCCAGGACGACCTGCCATACATCGTGAGTGATGTGTTGAAGCATGGAGCTCCAGAGGATAAGGTGAAACTGGTAAGTTACATGGTATCAACCTCCTACGGTTTGAAGCCTATCGCCAGTGTAAAGGTAGAAATAGAGGGTAAGGAGTATGAAGACCGTAGCTCTGGTGATGGTCAGTATGATGCTTTCGTAAAAGCCCTCCGCAATATCTACAAGGTGAAGCTCGGCAAGACCTTCCCTAAGCTCGACAACTATCAGGTAACCATCCCACCTGGTGGTCGTACCGATGCCCTCGTTCAGACCGTCATCACCTGGCGTGAAGGAGATCGTATCTGGCGCACCCGAGGCTTGGATGCCGACCAGACAGAAGCAGCTATCAAGGCAACGCTGAAGATGATTAACATGTACGAGGCTGACAAGAGCGATGAACAGGCTGTTTCGCCTCGAAATCTGGATATGGAATAATATCTCCGAAGATTACAGAAATATCTCCGAAGGTTACGAAATTATCTCCGAAGGATATGAAAATATCTCCGAAGGTTACAAAAAATAAACAATTAAAAAATCAAATAAGATGAAATTAAACATTGCAGTTCTCGCCGGTGATGGTATCGGACCAGAGATTATGAAGCAGGGCGTAGCAGTTATGCAGGCCATTGCAGAGAAGTTCAACCACGAGTTTACTTACAACGAGGCTATCTGCGGCGCTCACGCTATCGACGAGGTAGGTGATCCATTCCCAGAGGAAACCTTCAAGACTTGTATGGATGCTGACGCTGTGCTCTTCGCAGCCGTTGGCGACCCACGTTTCGACAACAACCCTACAGCCAAGGTTCGTCCTGAGCAGGGCTTGCTCGCTATGCGTAAGAAGTTGGGTCTCTTCGCCAATGTTCGCCCAGTAGCTACATTCGATTGCCTGCTCCACAAGTCACCATTGAAGGATGAACTCCTGAAGGGTGCTGACTTCGTAGTTATCCGCGAGTTGACTGGCGGTATGTACTTCGGTGAGAAGTATCAGGATAACGATAAGGCATACGATACAGATATCTATACACGTCCTGAGATTGAGCGCATCCTGAAGGTAGCTTTCGAGTTTGCCATGAAGCGCAACAAGCACTTGACAGTAGTAGATAAGGCAAACGTATTGGCATCTTCTCGTCTCTGGCGTCAGATTGCCAAGGAGATGGAGCCACAATATCCTGAGGTAAACACCGATTATATGTTCATCGACAACGCTTCTATGCGCGTATTGACTGAGCCTACATTCTTCGATGTTATCGTTACAGAGAATACCTTCGGTGATATCCTGACCGATGAGACTTCTTGCATCACCGGTTCTATGGGCTTGCAGCCATCTAGCTCTCTCGGTGAGCACACACCATTGTTCGAGCCTGTTCATGGTTCATGGCCACAGGCAGCTGGCAAGAACCTGGCTAACCCTGTAGCTCAGATTCTTTCTGCAGCTATGTTGTTGGAGCACTTCGGTTTGAACGAGGAGGGCGCCTTGATTCGCAAGGCAGTAGATGCTTCTCTCGATGCCAATGTCCGCACACCTGAAATTCAGGTTGAGGGTGGTGCTCAGTATGGCACAACTGAGGTTGGTGCATGGATCGTTAACTGGATTAAGAATGCTTAATCTGTAAATGGATTTTTCGGCGCTGGGTGAATTTTCTATCCAGATGCTTTCTTGATAAAAGCCTTAAGAGGAGTGTTCCTTTCTCTTAAGGCTTTTCTTGTTGATTGTCCTGTCTTTCTGAAATTTAGTTCTTTTTGTAAACTCAAATAAGTTTTATAGTTTTTTATTTGGCAGTTTGCAAAAGTCTTCTTAACTTTGCACCATGAAAAGTTTTTATACATTATTATTGGCATCGATGGTTTCTTTGTCTGTATCTGCGCAGAACGTAGATGCCGACAAGGCACGTGCTGCTCAGAATAATGCCTTGCGCGATTCACTCTCCAAGGCTACAGAAGTGCTTGCATATCATCCCGACAGTATCGATCTGCGACTGAAAAAGGCTGCTTGGAATATCCAGCTGGAGCAGTGGCAATATGCGAAGGATGATCTTGATAAGGTACTCTTTCTGAACAATACCAATATCGCCGGTTTGTTCTATCGTGCCTTTGTCAATGAGAAGTTGCTCCGTTATAACTTTGCGCGTCTAGATTATCAGAATCTTCTGGTACTTGTTCCTGGCAATTTCCAGGCGCAACTTGGTCTGGCTTTGCTCAATGAGAAAGATAAGCATTATACCGAGGCATACGACGGCATCAATAGTCTGATAGAGCAATACCCTGACAGTGCGATGGCTTATGCTGCAAGAGGTGGCATGGAGAAGGAGAGGGGTATGCTTGAGCTGGCAGAGTTTGATTACGCCAAGGCGATGGAGTTGGATGCCGGTAATGAGGATTTTGCTTTCAATCATTTAGACATCCTGATTCTGCTTGGAAGAAAAGACGAAGCCTATCGTGATTTGAAGAAACTGCTCGATGCCGGTTGCCAGCCTGGCAGGTTGCAAGGTTTCTATGCAAGGTTGAAAAAGAAGAAAAAGTAGTATTTAAGAGTTATAAGAAAGAGTTTTTAAAGATAATAAGATAAGAAATGCATAAAATTATTCCCTATATCCTGGCTGCCTGTTGTCTCTGTATGGTGGCATCCTGCGATACCGTCTTCGATGTTCATCCGTATGATGTGCATGTCGACGGCGATAGAAATCTGAATGTTGCCAATATTCAGAAGATTGAGGCTGCAGTAAAGTCGAAAGATACAATCCGTTTTGCTATGATCAGCGATTCACACCAGTGGTTGGATGATTTGAAGAGTGAGGTTAATGATATCAATCGCCGCAGTGATTCCCTCGATTTCGTGATTCATTGTGGAGACCTTACCGACTTTGGTGCTACCCGTGAGTTTCAGTGGACCCGTGACCATCTTCAGAAGTTGAAGATACCTTTCGTGGCTCTGCTGGGTAATCATGACTGTTTGGGAACAGGTAACCAGTCTTATCAGAAAATCTTTGGTAATCCCGATTTCAGTTTCATTGCCGGTAAGGTAAAGTTTGTCTGTCTCAATACCAATGCCATAGAGTTTGACTATTCCCGCCCTGTACCTAATTTCGATTTCATGGAAGAGCAGGTTAAGGCAGATGCAGATGACTTTTCGCGTACCATTGTCTGTATGCATGCTGCCCCTTATTCAGAGCAGTTTAATAATAATGTAGCTAAGGTCTTCAATTTTTATACGCATCAGTTCCCGGGTTTGATGTGCTGCCTTTGCGGTCATGGTCATCATACCAAGCAAGAAGATATTTATGGCGATGGAATTATCTATTATCAGGTGGCTAATGCCGCTAAGCATCAGTACTATATATTCACCATTACTCCAAAAGGTTATCGTTATGAAATTATTGAGTTTTAAGCATATATTCATTCTGGGAGCTTTGCTTGCTGCTGGTTCTGTACAGGTTCATGCTGCCGATGAGGTTACCGGGAAAAGTGAGGAGTTGGAACTGAAGGATAGTATCGTTCATGATACTCTGGTGTTGGCGGATGGCAAACTGACCCGATATGACCGCCGCGTCATGCGCTACCGTAAGCATTGGGATTTGCTGATACCTACTAGTGGCATCATTCAGACCTGTGGCAATATGGGTATCATTTCGCTGGGTATCGGATGGGAATATGGTAAGCGCCGCCAGTGGGAAACGCAGCTCTTGTTTGGCTACATCCCGAAGTTCAGTTCTGACGATGAGAAGTTAACCATGACGCTCAAGGAGAATTTCATTCCTTGGCGTCGCAATATCGGTAAGGGCTGGTGGTTTGAACCGCTGGAGTGCAGCCTGTATTTCAATACGGTGTTCGGACATGATTTCTGGACTAAGCAGCCTACCAAGTATGAAAGCGGCTACTATCCGTTCTCTACCAGAGTCCGTCCTAATATCGCCTTGGGTGAACGTTTTAAGTATGATATTCCGCACAATAAACGTAAGCGTATCAAGAGTATTACGTTCTTCTATGAGTTGGGTACAACGGATATCTACTTTATGCGTTTCTACCGTAACGGAAATGCCGGTTTCTGGGATGTCTTCGGCCTCTCTATCGGTGCCAAGGTGCAGTACCTTTAAACCAAGAACTGGTTGATGAGTTTGCTTACTCTGATGATATCTTCATCGTTGAGCGATGAGTTGCAAGGCAGACTCAGTTCTTCGTCAGCTATTCTCTTGGCTACCGGAAATTCCAGATGGTTCATTTCCGGATAGCATGGCTGCAGATAGGGTGGGCGGAAGTAATGAATCTTTGTGCCGACCCCATTCTCTGCCAGAAATGCTTTCAGTTGGTCTCGCTTCGGGGTAAGGAAAGGGAAGACGTGGAAAACATTTTCATGAGCAGGAGAGATGAGTTTCGCAGCGATGCATCTGTCCTTGATGCTGTCATCCAGATGCTCCAGATATAGCTGTACCTGTCTGTATCTCGCTTTCTGTTCGTTTTCAGGATATTGCAGTTTCACATTCAGTACTGCAGCCTGCATCTCATCCATGCGCGAGTTTACGCCCTGATATCTGAAGATGCCGTCTTCAATCTTTCCATATTCATGTAGTGACATGATGGCTTCCGCCAATTCCCTGTTATTGGTAGTTACAGCTCCGGCATCTCCCAAAGCTCCCAGATTCTTGCTAGGATAAAAACTATGGGCGGCAGCATCCGAAAGATTTCCGGTATATCTTCTTTTCGATGGTTTTTCAGAAGAATCAGCTAGAGTAGTGGAGCATCCGAATCCCTGCGCATTGTCTTCGAAAAGCAAGAGATGATGCTTCTTGCAGATTTCAGCAATCTTCGGAGTCCATGCCAGTTTGCCATAGAGATGAACAATCATGATGGCTTTGGTCTTCGGTGTGATTCGGGCTTCTATCAGCCGGTCATCTATCTGTAATGTATCGATATTGGCATCCACCAATACAGGAGTCAGTCCTACGCTGCTGATGGCAAGTACGGTAGCGAAATAAGTGTTGGCAGGCACAATCACTTCATCACCTTTCAGCAGATTTCCGATAGCCAGTTCGCCCATCAGCATCAGTTTGAGCGCATCCGTCCCATTAGCGCAGCTGATGCAGTATTCTGTACCGATAAACTGTGCATACGATTTCTCAAACCTTTTTACGGCTTCACCTTGCAGATACCATCCGCTGTTGACCACCTTGTTGATAGCATCCTTTATCTCCTTCTCGTATGGCTCATTGATAGCCTTCAGGTTGAGATAAGGAATCTTCTTAACTTCTGTTTCCATTGTTTCTTCTGTGATGATTTATACAAGTGATAAGACTTGTTTCTATAAATAAAAACGGATGTTTTGCGGTATTTATTATATGGGGAGCTATAAAAAAGACAAGAGCAGCTATCTTCTCAGACAACTGCTCTACATTCAATAGGTATTAGTTTTCTTTAAGGTAAAAAGATTGTATTCAGGATAACGTTTGCAAAGGTACTAAAAAAAACTGAAATAAAAAAATAAAATGGCAACAAATTTACCATCAACTTAAAAAAAATTTTAAAAACCTTTTGCAGAGTCTTTTCTATTTGTACGAGAAAACAGATTTTTATATAAATAATGCCAAATAAAAAGCTGTGAAATGGAAAAACTGTCACGAAACCGTCTTTTTCCCTTTCACAGCGTTCGATGTCTAAAATCTTTCGATTTGTATGGTTGAAATTACTCAACTGAGCCCTTCGGCCTGTTTCAACCATACAGTTCGCACCAATTTCTTCTGCAACTTTCGAGAATCGGATATATTTTTCAGTCCTTATCGTTTAAAAGATTCTAAAAACCAATAATTATTATTTAAGAGTTCCCACTGTGGGAACTCTCATTTATTTTATTTTTTGTATCTTTGCACCGTGTTACACAGATTAGAACCTTATTACCTACTTTGGAGGCGTCGCGACAAAAACAGTAATGTACGGATCTCTACTTCCGAAAGCCAACGGAGGCGGAGACAGGAGAGATTATGCCCATAGCAAGAGAGCTATACAGCGCATTCTCAGCTCTGTGTTCACGGTGACACGGTGACAGGGTGACACGAGTTTTCCAACTTTTCGCCTCGCACGCGGGCAGGCAGGAAAAATCAGGCCGAAAGTTCCTGCCTGCCCGCGCGAGAGTAAATCTTCAGAATTCCCTGTCACCTCTGTCACCCTGTCACCCAGAAGTCGGTTGCTTCCGAGACGGAAATCAAAGACTTACGATGCAAAAGTCAGTTACTTACGTTGCAAAAGTCAGGGACTTATGATGCAAAAGTCAGTTACTTGCGATGCGAAAGTTAGTTACTTACGCCCCGTAATCCACTGGCTTACGACGCGAATTACAAGTGTTAACTCCTTTAAGATCAAACAAGCTATGGAGATAGAAGTTACATCAGGAGCAAACAGAGTCAGATCTGTTACCTTCATTTTTATGTTAATTCTTTAAAAAATCAATAAATAATCATCTATTTATTTGCATATATAAAAGAATTACCATATCTTTGCAATCGGATAAAGGCTTCTTTATTCAGGATTGGGGTGTCCCCGGTCGGGAAAGGGTTACTTCACTGTGACTCTTTTTTTTGTATTATTTTCCTTGTTCTTTTGGGAAAATCTTCATACCATATACCTTTCCGTTTAATTGGAAGATATTCTTTTTCAGTACATCAAAAGCAAGATTCACTCCATTAGGATTCAAAACATGTCGAGTTACCGGATAAGCTATCAAGTCAGCAATCTGAAGTCCAATTATATTTTCAGATTTCCATCTCATGTCGAACTTTTTAAAAACTTTTTTCATTCGATGACTATCCACCCAATATGTTCCTCTGTCTAACAGCTGATTATAATAATTAAGAAGGGATGCATCTTCCTTTTTGCCACGTTTTTCGATAATGGTACAAAGTTCTATGTCAGTCAAACCAAGAGAGTCTAAATAAAACACGACTCTTTCCATGATATACGATAAAGACAACCCATATACATCATTCAGTTTACCATACTGCCTGATATATGGTTCTTTTAATATCGAGCAGCAAACTACGACATATCCATTATCTCCAAGTATATCATTAACACCCTGGAAGAATCGTTTTTTGACATCAAGGTCAAACAAAACCTCGAATCCATTTTGACACTTTCTTATATCCCGACTATGAAAAATAATATTTATATTGTTCCAGATTTCCTTTTTAAGGACATTGATTCGTTCTGTCAACACTTTGTCCTGTTCCTCGGAGACAACAATACCACAAAGTGTAAATATAGGGAATTGTGGGTCAAAACTTGCTAAGTTTTGATCTCCGCATTCATCAAGATACAATATAAATTTATTCGCCATAATTTTTGCCTATTTAGAATGCAAAAATACAACTTTCTTTTCTATTTACAAAGTTTGCTGAGATAAAATAACTTAAAAGATCGCTATGAACAAGTATTCACCCCTTTATTGCATCAGTAGCTCATCATTAAAATATTTTGCCAAACATGATGTTCATCATTGTTTTGAACAGAATCTTGGCATCAAACCACCAGGATCTGTGCTCCAGGTAGTAGAGGTCAAGACTCAGTCTTCTCAGCATCTTCGGCATTGTATCCGTATATCCGTTATACAGGGTGGCATAAGAAGTAGCACCCGGTCGGATCTGATACAGATAAGTATAGCGAGGATCATGCTTGATGATTTGGTCGATGTAGTATTTCCGTTCCGGTCGGGGACCGACTAATGACATATCGCCTTTTACGATGTTCCACAATTGAGGAAGTTCGTCCAAATGGTGGGCCCTAATGAATTTTCCTACACGTGTGAGTCGAGTGTCGCCTTCAATCTCTAGTAGATTTGGACCATCTTTTTCTGCATCAGCCTTCATAGATCTGAATTTATAGATGTTGAAAGGTTTCCCGTGCAAACCTATACGTTCTTGCTTGTAGATGATAGGTAATCCATCTTCCCATTTGATAGCTAAGGAGATAATGACAAATAGGGGAGAAGATAGAACGAGACAAGGTACAGAAACAAGAATATCTGTAGAACGTTTTACGAAACGCTCCATTCTGTTGTTTCTATTCTTGGTTTCTGTTTTGTTTTGTATGGTCATTTCTCTACTTTTTTCTTTAGTTTGATTTTTTGATTGATACCGATGTGTAGCATCGTATAGAGGGCTATATCGATAAGTAAGATACCTGTTAATCCTACATTCATATTGCCAAGTATTACGTTGGTGCCAACGAAAGTTAGGGTTAGTAGGATGATAAAGAATAACGTATAGTGTTGGTTATATCCCATAGCCAATATCTTGTGATGTATGTGGCTTTTGTCTGCATCAAAGATTGGTTTCCTGTTTCTGATGCGATGTAACACTACTCGTACGACATCAAAAGTAGGTATGATGAGCAAACTGTATGCTATCAGTACGCGTTTTGGAGACATTGGCATAATATTGGGATTTACGGCAATTGCTTTGACAAATAGGAATGCCAAGAAGAATCCCAACGTTAAGCTGCCCGAATCACCCATGAATATCTTGGTACCTTTTTCTACTTTCCCCCACATATTATAATATAGGTATACTGTCAGTACGCCAACCAAACCTGCAATCATTACTTCATAAGCAATCAGGTTGTATGGTATGAAACAATAGAAGAAACCAAGCAGAGCAATGATGGAGAGACTTGTTGCCAATCCATCAATGCCGTCTATCAGATTGAGTGCATTATCTATGAACACAAACGTAAAGATTGTGAGAGGAATACCAATACTCGAAGGTATCTCGTAAATACCAAACAAACCATAGAGGTCATTAATCTGGAGCCCACATATAGGCATGATGCTGGCAGCGAGAATTTGAGCGGCAAATTTCACTTTAGCATTAAGACCGATTAAATCGTCAATGATTCCTACAGAGTAGATAATCGACAGACTCAAGATAAAACCTACGCTCCACATACTGAGAGAGATTTTGTCTTGAATATTATTTGTAGCTATGATAAGCAATACTGCCACAGCTGAAATCATCATGCTTGGTATGAATGCAATGCCACCCAATCGTGGTATAGGTGCGCTATGCACTTTTCTTAGGGTTGGAATATCATACAATTTTTTCTTCTTGCAGAATTTCAGCACTGATGGAATGAAAAATGCACCACATGTCATGCTCAGTATGAATGCTCCTATGATTGGTAATAATTCAGTTAACATATTTATATCTTCATTTTATTATATAAACTGAAAAGGTACGTGAATATTGTATAAAACATAAAAATTGTTTGGCTGTTTCATATAAAAGGAGTATATTTGCAGAAAAATGAGACAATATGACGCAACTGAATAGAAAATTGCCTTTAGGCATACAGGATTTTGAAGAGATGCGTAGAGATCATTATATCTATGCTGATAAGACTGATATGGTTTGGAAACTGGCTAATGGTACTAAATACAATTACCTGAGCCGTCCACGCCGTTTCGGTAAGTCTCTTTTGTGCTCTACCCTTAAGTGTTATTTTGAGGGTAGAAAGGAACTCTTTGAAGGTCTCAAAATTATGGAACTTGAATCGGAGTGGGTAAAACGTCCTGTAATCTATTTCAGTATGAGTTTGGGCGGTTCTTCTGCACAGACGCTTACAGAATATTTGAACAATGTATTGTCTTCATACGAGAAGATATATGGCAGAAATCCGGATGAGCAGTCTTTAGGTAATCGTTTAAATGGTATCATTCAGAGAGCATACGAACAGGCGGGAGTACAGATAGCCATTATTGTAGATGAGTATGATATTCCTTTGCAGCATACCTATGAAACCAATCATCATGATGCATGCCGTGAGATATATCGTAACTTCTTTACAGGGTTAAAAGACTATGGTTACTGCATCAAGTGCGTCTTTATTACTGGCATTACTAAGTTTACTCAGATAAGTTTGTTTAGTATGCTTAATACATTAACTAATGTCAGTTTTAGGAATGAGTATGCAACAATATGTGGTTTGACTAAAGATGAAATTCAGTTCTATTTTTCAGAACAGCTATCTGAATTGGCAGATAACTATGCTATCACGAAGAGTGCCCTTATGGATACAATGAGTTCTATCTATGATGGCTATCATTTCTCTCGTAGTCTCGTCGGTGTTTACAATCCTTTTAGTGTCTGTAATGCCTTGGCTAATCTGCGTCTAAATTCTTATTGGATAGCTTCTGGTTCCAACGAAATGTTGCTCAAGGTCTTGCGTAAATTCATCAACGAGATTCCTGAGCTGGACAATTGTTTGATTGATTCTGACTATTTGGAAATGAGTGATGTCAATATGAATGATCCAAAACTCTTCCTTTATCAGTCCGGTTATCTTACAATCAAAAAGGTAGTAGGTAGCAGTTATATATTAGGTTATCCTAACCGAGAAGTCCGAAATGCGATGTTTGGTATGATTCTTCCGATAATGTTGGATAAGGAGTCTTCGCAAGTAAGCAATGCTATTCAAGAATTAAAGATATCGATGCTAGCTGCTAATATCGATAGGAGTATGCTTTGTCTTAAGCAGTTGGTTGCTGGTACTCCTTACAGTACTCAAAAGAAGGAAAACTTTGTTTTTGAGGAGCATTTCCGTTTTATTCTGAAGAACATTTTCTATCTCTGTGGCTTTAAGGTCTCTGAGGAACAGCAGATGTCTGCAGGTAGAATAGATTTGGTGGTTGAAACTTCAGAAAATATCTACATTTTAGAACTTAAGATGTCTGATAATGGTGGTGTAGTTTCTGCCTCATATCAAATCTCTTCTCGTCATTATGTTGATGCCTATGCTGCATCTTCCAAGCCTGTTATCTCTTTAGCCCTCGAGTTTGACAGGCAAAGTAGAGGGCTGATAGATTGGAAGATGCTTTAAAGGAGTATAGTGAAGTAAAATTCTTATAGGTAGAAATAATGAATTATTTTTGAGCTAATGTTCAGGTAAGAAAGTGTGTCCTGAGACAGAATGAAGTCTGATATTGGCTATATTTGATAGATTTATTAGATTTCATTCTGTCTCAGGACACACTTACAAACTGCAAAGATAAGCTAATATTATTAATTTTCATTCACGTTGGTGACTATTTATTTGTCATGAGGGCTTCATTCTGATGAATAATCTTTGTATATTTAGCTATTACTCTTTGGACATCAAATAGGTTTTCGGCTTTTTTACGGCTCTCATCCGAAAAGTCCTGTTTCTCTTGTGGAGAGAGGTGTAGGTATCTTAACATAGCTTCCGCTAATGCGTCAGCATTGCGGGCAGGTACAAGAAAGCCATTTTTGCCTTCAATCACAGCTTCACGACAGCCTGGTATATCTGAAGTAATAATAGGCTTGCCTGATGCGCATGCTTCCATTAGGGCACGATTCATACCTTCGCTATATGACGGCACAGTAATAACAATGCCTTTTCTTTGGAACACCTTGTCCATATCGTGTGTGAAACCGATATATTTTACTATTCCATCTTCTTCGTCTTTACGAAGGCGCACTTCAGGTACGCTTTTCGGATATTTGGGGTCAAGAGAGCCTAATAACTCAAAGTTCACATTAGGATATAAAACTTTTACCTTACGGGCTGCTTTCGTAAACTCATCATAACCCTTATCCCACAAAATTCTGCCGATAAACAAAAATGTTGTATCATTAGAGGCATTGTTATATTTCTTATAGTTGTCTATGTTGATGCCTTCACCGCCTTCTAAAAAAACAATTTTTTTAGGAGCACATAAATGCTTTTGTTCAATTAGCCGGCGATTATAGTCATTGAGCACTATTATATGTTCTGCAAATGAAAGTCCAAATTGATAGAATGCTCTTGCTGCACGTAGTATGATACTGTCATTTATGAAAATATATCCTAACCCAGCCATCATAGCAGTAGAGCGACATCCTGCTAGTCTTGCGGCAATTGATCCATATATGTTTGGCTTGATGGTATATGTAAAAATGTAATCTGGTTGTTCTTTGCGGAAAATATGAAGCATCGTACGAAAATATTTCATGTCCTTTATTGGGTTCAGAGATGTGCGCTCCATTTTGATTGGAATGTAATGCACACCATCTGGAATGGTTGTTCTCATTTGTTTGTCTTCTTTTTCTGGAGCGACAAGTACAACTTCATGTCCTTTGTTTTTGAGATATTTTATAACTTCGCCTCGAAAATTTACCAATCCCCATAAGGTATTATCGCAAAATATAATTTTCATAATTTGATCTTCTTTAAAATAGATTTGTTATTTATCTTTCTTTTGTTTTAGCAACTGATTGTAGAAATTTACATATTGAGCTGCCATGTTCTTGATGTCAAATTTACTAGCCTGTTTTTGGCATCTTATTCCAATGTCTTTGAGCATTTTCTTATCGTTATAAAACTGCAATATTTTTACTGCAAGCTCATGCTCGTCGTTTGGAGAAAATAAAAGTTGTTTGTTACCAACAACTTCGGCAAGTCCAGGAACATTTGATGCAATGACAGGCTTGGCGTATGCCATACCTTCCACAGCAGCTAAGCCAAAACCTTCCCAGTGTGATGACATTACACCTAAGTCTGCTATACTCCATAGTTGGGCAATATCTTCTCGCATACCTAAAAAATGAGTTCGCTCAGATACACCTTCTTCCTCAGCTAATTGGCGACAGACTTCTTCACGTTTCCCATATCCGGCAAATAGTACATGAATGTTGTCTGGTAGCAATTTTAGAGCGCGAATTAAGCAGTCTTGATTCTTTTGCGTAGAGAAACGTGCAACTTGTAATAATACGAAGTTGGTATCTGACAATCCGCTAACAATGTCTTTGCGCTGGCTATTCAAGTTTTTTTGGCTGCTGATAGATGGTAATCGAACACCATTTTCTATGACCTTGATAATGGCTTTATGGGGTGTACGCTTACGAATAAAATCAGCAGTTGCTTCCGAAATGCAGATAATGCCATCATACAAGCCATATATACATTTGTCAATTTGTGTAGTGAGCCAATACTTCGCACGTGTATTTGATGTACTATGCTCTGTTGTTACTAGTATTCCTTTTTTGATGCCACAATGAGCTAGTGCAGCCCAGTATTGTGATGGAAACAAATGGGAGTGTACAACATCTGCATCTTTTATTAGTTGGTGGAGTTTGGCTATGAGGCAAATATTATACGCTTCATGTTTATGGTTGAGAGCAATCACTTCAATCCCATTTTGTTTCAGCTTCTTTTCAAAATAGCTGTTTGACGAATATAGTAGGATAACTTTTACGTCATGTTTCATTTGTTTGATTTCTGGCAAAGTTTCTACTAATAGTCTCTCTGCTCCTCCTATTTCAAGAGCGTTTATAATATGAATAATATTCATTTCTCGTTTTCTAATTATTTGATGATTTTTAAGTCCATTATATGAATAATATATCCGAAAGGTTTGATGATTTTTGACCATTGGGGTATTTTGAACAAATTGTCATACAGTTCTTCTGGCTTATGACAGGCATGAAAACGCCAAAAGTTGAGCCATGAACGCAATTTGACCTTAAAGGGTACAGAACTATTTGCAAGTTCAGAATAACACAAGCAGGTTCCTTTCCAACTGTTCATTCTAATCTTTGTGATTTTTGCAGAGAGTCCATCAGTCAAGTATTCACACAAGTATACATTTTTATTAAAATAATGTGTCTTGTATTTTCTTGCTATCCGATTAAACAGAAATGCTTCAGGGCAAAATCGTTCATCATCAAATACAGGAAATGGATATTTCTTAATAACGGTTGTACGAATAGCTTCTGCAGCATCGCCTTTAATATGATATTTATATCTAAAATCAAGAGCAGAACAATCGATTTCTTTGAAATTTAAATTGCCTCCAACTCGTTCTCCATTTTTATAAAATCTCATGCCACAGAGTACAGCAATATCTTTGTTGTCACTAATTTTTTTTGATTCTTTTATGATATTTTCTATACTGTGTTCTGGTAATTGGTCATCGCTGTCAACAATGAAGAACCATTCACCCAAAGCTTTTTGTGCCCCAAAGTTTATAGCAACATGTTTGCCATGGTTTTGAGTTTTAAAATAGTGAATGGGAAACAAATCAGAATTAAATCTATGGCATAGTTCCTCTGTATTGTCCGTAGAGCCATCATCAACAATAATCCATTCAAAATCTAGACAAGTCTGCTTTCGCAGGCTTTCATACAGCGCACCTAAGGTATAGGCGCGATTATATGTTGGTGTAAATATTGATATTTTCATACAAATTTTCTTAATAAAACTTTTATTGCCAATATAGAAGTTCGTCCATATAATTTATAGCCTTTTGCAAGTACATGAAAGAATCTTCGTATACGGCATTCTTTTTCAAAACGGAAATAGTCGGAAAATATTTTCTTGTTGTCATCAGAAATATACGTTTCATACTTTTGGTACAAACTTTTTAATGCCTGATAGTGTTTGTGAGACATAACTGTTTTGTCCATATCAAAGAATGAATTGTATCTATCTGACAGTTTCTTAGCAGTATGTCCAGTAACAGTAGATTGGTGTCTACGATATAGCATCAGCCTCTTGTTGAGATAAGATAATTCTCCTAGGGCAGCAGCACAAACTGTCAATACATGATCATGCATTGCTACTATGTCTGGTGCATTTTTACAAATGTCTCGCAGTGCTGCGTTAAACATTAGAGCACAACCCTGTATGCCACTGTTTAGAAACAATACATCTTTTAGTTTTTTTGGAAAGCAAAGAGTAGCATAGCCGCTAATATCAGATGTTTCCGGTATATATACATAAGAATTAGAATATACAGCCTGTGGTATTGTATTATCTTTTGCTTCAATGAATCTAAGCATCAGTTCTAGTTTGTTCTCTAGCCAGATGTCATCTTGGTCGCAGAAAATACAGAATGGAGCTTTTGAAAATTTTAGAAGGTGCATGAAATTGAGCCCACTTTCATGAAATCTTATCCCGTCCTCAATTATATTGATTCTACTGTCCATTGCTTTCATTTCTTTTAAGATGCTCATGGTGTCATCATAAGAACCATCGTCATGAATATATAATTTCCAATCGGTCAAAGTTTGGGCTTGTAACGACTGAATTTGAGTTCTTATGTAAGATGCTCCATTGTATGTTGCCATCAAAATATCAATGTTGTTCATTTCTTCAAAATTAAATATTTAAAACCGAATTAGTTTCAAGCCAAATTACCTTTTTGCTTGCTGAAAAGAAAAGGTAAAGAGGCAAAGAATACATACTGTATCGTAATGGAAAAATTTGTAAATATAAATTCTCCGATAAATTCCATCAATACAAATGTTAAAAAAATCGCGTAGAGTATCAATTCTAGTTTTCCTCCAGTTCTACTTTTTTTGTATAAGTACCCATAAAAGATGCCATATATTATTGAAAATAGAAATACTCCAGCGATACCAAAATCTTCATAAAAGGGATACATATTTGTATATGTATTGGTAATATCTGGTATTGATACAAATTCAAGTATCGTGTCTGTTGGCGCTTCTGTAAGTCCGATAGCATGGCCTATTGCATAGATAATTCGGAATGTATGCATGCCTATTATAGGGGAAGAGCATGGAACTGCATAATAGTCGAATGCAACCATACTGCTGGATAAATAAAGTGCAAGGAAATTAGTAGCTTCCATGTCTTCTCCAACGGCACGCACAGATTGTAATACGAAACTAAATCCAATAAAAATTATCAATCCTATAATCAAATGCTTAACTTTGATTTTTCCTTGTTGAAAACAAAGGTATAACGATGAGAACATTACACCCAAGAAGGAAGTTTTTGCCATAGTTACTGTTGCCAATAAAAGATTCAGTAGAATTATGATGATTTTCATTGTTTTACTTTTGAAATAAAGCAAAGAAAAAAATATCATAACAAAGGAAAGTGATACAAAATAGAGTAATATGCCAAGTTTTGGCATCTCTATATTTTCATCTTGACCAGTGCTCATCATTCTCATGTATCGAAATATATTTTCTGGATCTTCCATAAATGCTTGTTTTATAATTACTGCACAAACTATGGGAATAGAAATACATGTTATGATAGAATAGACCAATAAAATATTCTGGTTCGGCTGTATTTCTTTTGAAATTTTTGAGGCTGGTGGTGCTATATAATCACATGCGATAGATGCAACAACAAATCCTACAATCCATACTGTAAGGATGAATGGAAAATTATTCTTGATAGGATAAAATGTATTTGGCAGGAAATAGTATATAAGTATAGCAATAGCCCATACACCTGGTACTGCTACGTATGGCGAAAATATATCATGCGATATATAATAGCCTATGCCAACTATTAAAATTGCTAAAAGAAAAGTTACAATCAACATTATTTCATATATTTTTTATAGTTATATATCATTAAGATAGCCACGGCAACTTCTGTTGTTGTTACAACAATACTAGCGCCAACGGCTTGAAGGGAGGGTATGAAAATTAACATCATGCAGATTGATGCAATCGCTGCTATGAAATATACATCACGAAAACGATGGCTAGTGTGCTCGTTCCCTAGAGCTATTAGCCCCATTTGCCCATAAACACCTCCAACTCCAATAGCAAATGGAGTAAGTGCGAAAATTTTCAAATAGATATCAAGACCAGAGTAGTCTTCACCAAGTACTGATGGTAGCCAAATACTACTAGTCCAGATTGCTACTCCTACAATTGCCATGACCATTAATACAAGTATGCGTACTTGTCCAAATAAGCGGCGTGCCTCACTGCAATTCTTTGCAGATACAGAACTGATCTTTGGAAAGAATACCTGGTTGAGTGGGGTGTAAACAAGAAAGCACACTGCTCGCATGATACGCTCTGCAGAAGAGTATTTGCCAATGATATCTGTTGTACAATAGAAGCCGAGTACAACAACGATTAGTTGTGTATATATGCTTGTTGAAGCCGATGAGAGAAATAGAGGAAAACTAGTATGTAGCTCACTTTGTATCCCAGTCCATATTGGTGGCACCCAATTTATAAGTCGTTTGTATATTATATATACATTAGAAATAATTGCAGTAAACAGAAATACTGCAGCTTGAAGAAATGCTGCTAGTACATAGTCATTAGGACTCTTCACGAAAATAAATATGAGTGGCAGAAGGGTAGCCTTAGATATTGTGTTTATAATAGAAAATAAACGTATTTTACCTACTCCTTGAAAAAACCACATAAATGTAAATACCGAGCCTAGTAGCATTGGAAATGTAGCGATGATTGCTCTAGAGTAGAATTGAAAAGTGGGTACAGCGACAAGCAAAGTACCAAGTATAACTGCTGAAACAGTTAACAATACTGATTTGGCTGCAATTACATTCCAAAAAACACGACTCCGTTCAACATAGTCATCTTTTACCATTGCTATATGTTTGGTTGCACTGAGATTAAATCCAAAATCAACAATGATAATTAAGTATTGTATAACAGACAGAGCAAATCCAACATAACCATAACCTGTGGCACCGAGTTTTATCATGAGATATGGCATCACAAAAATAGGAAGTAGCTGGTTGATACCTTGTAACATCATAAGATATAAGGTATCAACCAGTTCCTTGCGGTTTGTTGAAATTTGTTGTTTAATTTTTATTGGTTGCATGTCCCATTTTTTGATTGTATATATCTTTGACCATAAAGAACGAAAAACTACAGAAAAAGGCTAAAAACAACATTAGAGCCATTGTCATCATTCGTTTCGGTCCAGATGGCTTAGATGGTATAGCTGCAGGTTGTATCGTAACGAATATTGGAGTTCGTTCTTGTAGTTTTGCCTGAGCAAGTTGCATCTGTTGTACTGATTGTTGATACATGTTGTATGCCATTTGCATCTCATTCTCTAATCGGTCTCTAACCTGTGTAAAAGACATGAGACCAATGTCTTCATTGGCATCGCAATAAGCTGAGTACTTTTGTTGTGCTTTAATATATTGAGCTTTTGACTCTGCAACGATCTTTCTTGTGTACTCTACGTCTTTACGAGATTTGTTTGTACGATACTGTGTGATGTATATTTGCAATCTTTTGCGAATTAAATCTGCAATTTGGGCAGAAACATCTGCATCAAGAGTTGTTACGCTTACCGAAATCATATCTGTTTTCTTATCCACACTGCAAAAAAACGAACCAAATAGAGCATCAACAATAGTCTGTTGCTGTTTGGATATATGTGTAGGATTTATATTTGACTTTATAATTTCCTTCTTTAAATTGAACAATTTGCCCCACCATGGTTTAATCTGACAATTTTCAAAATACTCAAAGATGCTTACCTTCTTATGAAGGCGAGATACGGTTATTTCTTGTTTGAGCAATTCGGTAAGGAATATAGTAGAGCCTAATACTTTTGGATAAAACTCAGGGTAGATAGCATCTTCTGTTGAACCTGTATTCATTTTTATTCCAGCAATTGCTGCTATTGACCCTAGATTTCCCGATACCGAATTTGCTGATGATTCAGGCAAGAGTATTGTATCTGATTTCCACTTTCTTGGCAAACTGAAAATGTATATGCCTGTCAGTATCATCACACTAAAGGTAAATATTAGGATAGCTAAAAGTTTCTTTTTTAGTAAAGAAACCAGATGAACGAGATTAGCGGATGCTTGATCTGCTGTTTTATAACTATATTCTGTATTTTCACTCATTTTTCTATCTACTTTTATTTTTCTATGCAAAAGTACAACGATTACCCAGATTCTCCGAGTTTTTGGCAAAAAACTATTTTAGAATCTCGGCTTGCCTTTCTTAAAGATTTCTACATTAACTCGATAGCCATATTCGGATGGTTCATCAAGTTCATTAGACTCGTATTCGCGCTGGAGAAATTCTATTGCTTGTGCAATAGCTTCTTTTCTTGTATCACCATGCGTACTGCAAGAGCTTGATGGTCTGTCGTTGCCCATCATTTCTAATCTAGCATTTATTAATGTATTTAAGTCCATTTTCTTTATTTTTATGTTATTTCTTGTAAAATTACAACTTTTCTTCGAATCTGCCAAACTTTTGGATGAGAATCTGTTATGCAGTTGTTACCAATTATTGTCTATTCTTTCAGCGAATTTGATACTTCAGTTTCAATTGTTGTTATCCATTCATTGAAATGAGGACATTTGGTAAGAGTTTCAGTGCCGTCATACTTCACTCAATTATTTACTCATATTAGCAATCGTAGCAATCATGGCGGCGATGCTGCTCATGCTGCTTCCCATACTCATCATTTCGGCGGTACTCATCTTGCGCTTCAGCTTGGCTGGGACGACAATCTCACTGCCTGGCTGCACTTTGGCACCATGAGAGAGCTTGGCTACCTTGCCATTCATGTAGATGATGTATGCCTTGCTCTTTAATGCATCTGAGGCAAAACCACCTGCCTGGTCGATGTAATAGCTTGCCTTTTTGCCCTTTTCGTAGGCTACCGTGTTAGCAAACATTACGGCACCATTGATCTTTACCGTACCATTGTACTGAGGAATGATCAGACGGTCGCCCTCGCGCAAGATGATGTCGGCATCGCTGCCTGGATTCGCCAATGCCTCAGGAAGATCGATACCTACAGGGTATTCACTAGGTACATTGAACTTCTCTATGTTGGTGCGCTCTACATCCTTAGAGGTCTGCGAGATGGCACTGGCATTGTTGCTGCTGGAGGCTAGCTGCAGAAGATTTTTCTGCATCTCTTCGCGCTGCATCTTCAATACTGCCTCCATGCGCAGCTTCTCTTGTTCGTTGGCTTTGCGGATGATGCGGGCTCCCTTGAGATATGCCTGGTCGGTAGCTCCACCTGCTTTCTTGAAGAGTTCACTCAGGCGGGCGTTGCGACGGTCTAATGTATAGAGACCGGCAAACATCACTTCACCGGTAATCGATACGTTCTGCTGCTCTACATAAGCCGGACTCTGACGGATCATTACTTCATCAAATGGCATCAGCTTGAAACCTGGAGTGCCGTCGATAACGAAGCCGTCTTTAAGAGATAGGGTGTAGGTCTTGGCGATAACGCTATCTGGACGTAAAGCCTTGGCATCCATTACTCTACGGCTTACCATTACATTAACGGTTGAAGCCTTGTCGGTTAAGCCGCCTGCCTGAAGAACGAAGTCTTCGAGGGTCTCATTGTCGGCATATTGATAGACGCCTGGATACTGCACTTCGCCACGGATGGTGAGGGTGCGCTCTACAATCTTTTCCTGTCGGGTAGGGATGAAGAGAACATCGTTTTCCTTCAATGGGATATCTGGAGTCTTGCCGTTCATAATGCCGGCAATGTCTACACTTACTACTTCGAGCGAGCGGTCAGACTTCATGCGGTGCATTACGGCACGGTTGGTGAAGGCTTCCTCTGTCAATCCTTCGGCATGCTCTACAAGGGTGCGTACACTGTTGATTTCTTCGCCGAGATTGTACATGCCCGGACGGAATACGGCTCCTTTCACCTCTACGGTGTTGGCGTAGCGTGGCAGGATGCTGTCTACGCTGATTGAGTCGCCGTCATCGATACGGAAACTGGAGAAGTCGAACTCTTCTATATTATATACGGCACGTTCTCTGCCGGTCTTGCGGTTCAGTCTTACTGATTTCTTGTAGGCATCGCCTGTAAAACCACCGGAATACTTCAGAAGGGAATTGACGCTCTCGTTCTTCTTCATTTCGTAAATCATCGGGCGCTTAACCTTTCCGGCGATGGTTACGAGACAATCGTATGGACCTACTACGATGACATCGTTGTCGGCAAGACGGACATTACCCGTCAGTTTGCCGTTCAGAATATAGTCGTAGATATCAACAACCGTTACCAGTTTGTTGTGTCTGTATACCTTGATGTTTCGCAATGTACCCAGATCGTTGGTTCCGCCAGCCATGTAGAGTGCATGGAATACGGTAGCGAAGGCTGAGAGGGTATAGGTGCCCGGAATCTTAACCTCGCCCATTACGTTTACCATGATGGTCTTGGTCTGTCCTACGGTAAGCTTGATGCGGCTTGAACGGTATCTGCTGCCCACGGTATTGCGCAGGCGGGCATTAGCCTGAGCTACGGTTAAGCCTGAAACGCTGACCGGTCCATAACCCTCGATGGTTACTTCACCATCTGGCGAAACGGTGCTCTCGATGGTTTTCTGAGAGGCGCCATAGATATCTATGATGACGGCATCGCCAGGCCCCAGACGATAGTTCTGTGGGGTAGCGATGTTCATATTTGGCTCGAAACTGAGGTCTTTGTTATTGAAGATGTCACGGCCGAAAACCTTACTGCGCTTCTGGTTGAGCTCAGCCTGCAGCTGTTTTACCATGGTAGCTGTATCGGGTACCAGGGCGTTCATTTCCTTGCTGAAATCGTCATAATCTGGGTTGGTTTCATCATAAGATGAGTAGTAGCTGTCGTTCTGCTTGCTCTGGATGCGATAATTGCTATAGGTTGAAGCCTGCTTCTCATTGTCCTTGTCCTGGTAATCTTCTCTATGCTTACCATTGTTGGTCCGCATTCTCTTGTTGCCTGCATTTCCTGCAGCGGTTGTGCTGTAGAGCTCGTTCTGCTGCGACATCTTCTGATACTTATTGCGTACACGTCGAATCTGGGAGATGTCTACGCCCTTCTGCATCAGTTTGGTAACAATCTGCGAATTGGCTGTGCCACGCTCATGTTCTTTCACCACAAAGCTCATGACCTGATCATCGGTCATGTGTGAACTCTGTGCGAAAAGTGGTCCTGAAGACAGGACAAGCGCCAGTACAAGTATGATATGTTTCTTCATTATTATTCTTTTATCTTAGTTTAATTTATATAATAACTCGAAAAAAGTGATTTTGTTGCTATAGAAGGCTGAAAAGATGTTAATAAAACCAAGAAACCCAGGGTTTAACCCTGGGTTACTGATGTTCTGAGCGAGATACGGGAGTCGAACCCGCCTCACAGGCTTGGGAAGCCCGTGCACTACCGATGTGCTAATCTCGCGAAGGAAAATACTAACTCCTTTCACAAGAAAGAGCCACGAGCGGGACTCGAACCCGCGACCCACGCATTACGAATGCGTTGCTCTACCAACTGAGCCATCATGGCTTTTTGCCCGAAAGCAGATGCAAAGGTAATGAATATTTTTTGAAATAAGAAATTATTGCCTAAACTTTTCTCGTGGTTAACTCTTATTAACTAAAGTTCGTTGGTTGCTATACCGGGTTCATAACAAAAGAGGGACTATCGCCAGTGGATAGTCCCTCTTCTGATTATAGTTTCTTGAATGTCAATTCTTCTTTTTTCGAATTTTTGCCTACCGAGATGGTGTCGCCTGGCTTCATTGTGCCATCGAGTAACATCTCGCAAACGGAATCTTCGATGTAGGTCTGGATGGCGCGGCGGAGTGGGCGGGCACCAAACTGCACATCGTATCCCTTCTTAGCTACCATCTCCTTTGCCTTTTCGGTAATCTGGAAATGGAATCCCAAGTCTTCTATTCTCTTGACCAGTCCTTCCAGGTCGAGGTCGATGATGCGCTTGATGGCATTGAGATCCAGCTGGTCGAAGGTGATGATGTCATCGAGACGGTTCAGAAACTCTGGAGCAAACTGCTTGCTCAGACTCTTCTGGACGATGCTGCGGGCATACTCCTTGTCTTTCTCATCCATCGCCAATCCGCCTTTTATACCTGCAGAAGTAAAGCCGACGCCTCTGCCGAAATCTTTCAGCTGGCGGGTTCCTGCGTTAGAGGTCATGATGATGATGGTGTTGCGGAAGTCGATGAGTCTGCCGTTGCCATCGGTAAGTCTGCCTTCGTCGAGTACCTGTAAGAGCAGGTTGAATACCTTGCTGTTGGCTTTCTCGATTTCGTCGAGCAATACGATGCTGTATGGTTTGCGGCGTACCTTTTCGGTCAGCTGTCCACCTTCGTTATAGCCTACGTATCCTGGAGGTGCACCTACCAGACGTGAGGTGTTGAAACTCTCGGAGAATTCGCTCATGTCTATTCTGATGAGTGAATCTTTCGAACCAAACATTTCCTCGGCAAGTTTCTGGGCAAGATAGGTCTTACCTACACCTGTAGGACCCAGGAACATGAATACGCCAATAGGATGGTTAGGGTCGCGCAAGCCTACACGGTTCCTCAGAATGGTCTTTACCATCTTGTTGATGGCATTATCCTGAGCAATCACCTTGTGCTTCAGGTTGTGTTCCAGATCTTTCAGACGTTTGCTTTCACCCTCTGCCATGCGTTGGGCCGGTACGCCGGTCATCATGCTGATAACGTTGGCAATGTCTTCGGCTGTCACCTCAACATATTTGCCAATCTCTCCCTGCTGCCATTGCGCCTTCATGTCCTCAATCTCTTTCTCGATCTTGGTCTGGGCATCTCTGCATGAGGCTGCCATCTCGAAGTTCTGGTTTGCTACAGCCTGCTGCTTCTTGCTGATAATCTTTTTCAGTTCTTTTTCCAACTTGATATATGGAGCAGGAACACTTGCATTATTAATATGTACGCGCGAGCCGGCTTCATCTATCACGTCGATAGCCTTGTCTGGGAAGTGGCGGTCGGTGATATAGCGCTCTGTCAGTTTGACACATGTGTCGAGAGCCTCGTCTGTATATCTCACACAGTGATGCTTCTCGTAATGTTCCTTGATGTTGTGCAGTATCAGCAGGGTCTCTTCGCGTGTAGTTGGTTCAACGATAACCTTCTGGAAACGGCGCTCCAAGGCTCCGTCCTTCTCAATGCTCTTGCGATACTCATCGAGCGTGGTGGCACCGATACACTGGATGATACCTCTTGCCAGGGCTGGTTTCAGAATGTTGGCGGCATCCATGCTTCCTTCGCCGGAACCTGCGCCTATCATGGTGTGAATCTCATCTATGAAGATGATGATCTCCGGATGGTCCTCCAGTTCCTTGATGACATTCTTGATACGCTCTTCAAACTGTCCGCGGAATTTGGTTCCTGCAACGATAGCAGTCAGGTCAAGACTTACCAGACGCTTGTTGAAGAACATAGGCGATGTTTCCTGGTTGTTGATGAGCTGTGCCAGTCCTTCTACGATGGCACTCTTTCCTACGCCCGGTTCACCTATTAATACTGGGTTGTTCTTCTTTCTGCGACCCAGAATCTCGAGCACGCGCTGAATCTCCTTCTCTCTGCCCACGACAGGATCCAGTTTTCCATCGGCTGCAGCCTTGGTCAGGTCGAAACTGAATTTGTCGATGGTAGGGGTGCTGCTCTTTTTGCGCGGAGTTCCATTTGAACGGGTAGACAGTCTCATCGGATTCTGGTCCTTTTCCATATCGAATGGCTCTTCGTCAGTTTCCATCATGTCGTTTTGCTCGTTGTAGTCATCTTCTGCTTCTATTCCACCAGCCATCTCCAGGCTCTCTGCTTCCTCCTGCCTGTCAGCATCAGGGATTTCTGAATCTGGTGTTTGGGGGGCCATTTTGAAATCCTTCGGCTCTTCTGTCTTCTGCTCATCATCCTTGTCAGTAGGATAGAGCATTTCGATGGCACGGTCGTAGCTTAAGCCCAGTTGACTCAGCCAGTTGGCTACAGGGTTCTTGTCATTTCTCAAGATGGCAAGCAGCAGATGTCTTGGCTCTACAATCTTGGAGTGCTCGTAGTTGTTTGCCTCGCGGATAGAGTCTCTGATAATGCTGTCTGTTATCTGGCTGAATGGGATGTGGCTATTCTCCTTCACGTTATCGGCAGGAGTTTCTTCCACATGCTTTTCCAGTTTGCTGTTAAGGACTCCGCTGAAAGCCATCGGACTGATGTCTGCGCCCTTCAGAAGCTTGTTGACATCGCTGTCGTTCTGGCTAATCAGACTCAGCATCAGATGCTCCACGCTGATTTCTCTTCCCAAGGTGCGTGCTGCTTCTTTGCTGCTTCTGTTCAGTATGTCCTGTATATGTGAAAACGGATTTATCATATTTGCTTATATTTTTAAAAAATCTCAGTGCAAAAGTACACATTATTTTCAATAATAGCAAATGATATGCCAACTTTTTTGCATTGTTAAAATACAAATAATGCTAAAATAATGCGATTTTTCGCCTCTAAAGCGTTTTAGTATCATTTTTTTTTGTATCTTTGTCGGGAATTTCAAAAGGGTAAAACGGCTTAGAACGCAAGGAAATGCCCTTAAACGCGATTTCCGGATGGAAAACAGGCGTTTTGAAAGTAACGAATAAACAATAATACATTAATATAAGAAATGGACGAAAATCAGACAATGGATCATGATAGAATCATGAAGATCAACATTGAGGAGGAGATGAAGTCGAGCTACATCGATTATTCGATGTCTGTTATCGTGGCTCGTGCCCTCCCTGATGTACGCGATGGTTTCAAGCCTGTGCACCGCCGTATTCTTTACGGTATGCTCGGCATTGGAAACACCAGTGACAAACCTTATAAGAAATGTGCGCGTGTTGTTGGTGAGGTGCTCGGTAAGTATCACCCTCACGGTGACTCTTCTGTTTACGGCGCTCTGGTGCGTATGGGACAGGAGTGGAACATGCGTTATACCTTGATTGACGGACAGGGTAACTTTGGTTCTGTTGACGGTGACTCTCCTGCTGCCATGCGTTATACTGAGTGCCGCCTCTCCAAGATGGGTGAGCATATCATGGATGACCTTGACAAGGAAACGGTTGATATGACCAACAACTTCGATGATACCCTGCAGGAACCTACCGTGATGCCTACCAAGATTCCTAATCTTCTGGTAAATGGTGGTAACGGTATTGCAGTAGGTATGGCTACCAATATGCCTACCCACAACTTGGGTGAGGTAATTGACGGTTGCTGTGCATATATCGATAATCCTGACATCGACACCGATGGATTGATGCAGTATATCCCTGCTCCTGACTTCCCAACCGGTGCTACCATCTATGGTATACAGGGTGTGAAGGATGCATACGAAACGGGTCGAGGCAGAATCGTGGTTCGTGCCACAGCCGAGATTGAAAGTGGTGAAAACCATGACAAGATTGTTATCACCGAGATTCCTTACGGTGTAAACAAGGAACAGCTCGTAATGGCTATTGCGGACCTTGCCAAGGAAGGCAGAGTAGATGGCATCGCTAATGTAAACGATGAGTCTGGCCGTCAGGGTATGCGTATCGTTGTTGATGTAAAGCGTGATGCTAATGCCAATGTTCTTTTGAACAAGCTCTTTAAACTGACTGCTCTTCAGAGTTCATTCTCAGTGAATTGCATCGCTCTTGTTAATGGTCGTCCACGTCTCTTGAGCTTGAAGGAGTGTGTGAAGTATTTCGTAGAGCATCGTCATGATGTTACAATCCGACGCACCCAGTTCGAACTGAAGAAGGCACAGGAGCGTGCTCATATTCTCGAGGGCTTGATCATCGCCTGCGACAACATCGATGAGGTAGTACATATTATCAGAGCCAGCAAGACTCCATCTGATGCACAGCGCAACTTGGAGAAGCGTTTCGAACTCGATGAACTTCAGAGTAAGGCCATCGTGGATATGCGCCTCAGCCAGTTGACAGGCTTGCGTCTGGAGCAGTTGCATAATGAATTCAACGAGTTGATGAAGACTATCGACTACTTGAACCAGATTCTGAATGATCCTGAGCTCTGCAAGAAGGTAATGAAGGACGAACTCAACGAGGTGAAGGAGAAGTATGGTGACGCACGTCGTACCATGATTAAGCCTGATGACCATGAGTTCAATCCAGAAGACTTCTATCCAAACGACCCAGTGGTTATCACCGTGAGTCATCTCGGATATATCAAGCGCACCCCATTGTCAGAGTTCCGTGAGCAGGCTCGTGGTGGAGTAGGTTCTAAGGGAGCCCGTACCCGTGATAAGGACTTCACCGAGTATATCTATCCTGCTACCATGCACCAGACCATGCTGTTCTTCACTAAGAAGGGCCGCTGCTACTGGTTGAAGTGTTACGAGATTCCTGAGGGTGACCGCAATTCCAAGGGTCGTGCCATCCAGAACCTCCTCAATATCGAGAGCGATGACCAGGTGAATGCATTCCTCCGTCTGAGAGGTTTGAATGATACTGAGTTCATCAACAACCATTATGTAGTATTCGCTACCAAGAATGGTACGGTGAAGAAGACCTGTCTGGAGGCATATTCCCGTCCACGTGCCAACGGTGTGATTGCTATCAACATTGTAGAGGGCGATGAGGTGGTAGATGTTCGTCTGACAAATGGTCATAACGAACTGATTATTGCCAACCGCAATGGTCGTGCTGTCCGTTTCGACGAGAACGAGATTCGTACAATGGGCCGTACGTCTACCGGTGTTCGTGGTATGCGCCTCGATGAGGGTAATGATGCCGTAGTAGGTATGATTGTTGTCAACGATCCTGAGAAGGAAACCGTGATGGTAGTGAGCGAGCAGGGTTATGGTAAGCGTTCTGATGTACTCGATTACCGCGTTACCAAGCGTGGCGGTAAGGGTGTGAAGACCCTGAATATTACCGATAAGACCGGTCGACTGGTAGCTATCAAGAACGTAACCGATGATAACGACCTCATGATTATCAACCAGAGTGGTATCGTAATTCGTCTTGCCGTAGCCGATTGCCGTGTCATGGGCCGTGCTACTCAGGGTGTCCGCCTCATCAATCTTGCCAAGAAGAATGATGTCATTGCCAGCGTATGCAAGGTGATGAGTTCTGAGCTCGAGGCTTCTGTAGAAGAGGAGAGCCGTTCTGCCTGGGCTAAGAAGAGCGAGGAGATAGAGAATGATACCGTAGGTGCCAAGACTGCTGAAGAGGCTGCTGAGGCTGAGGCTCATCTCGCTGACGAAGCATCTGAAGCTGAGGATACCGATTCGGGCAACGTAGATTTCGAATAAAAGAAAAGACGCGTAAAAAATAAATAACAACAACTTTTAAACTCATTAAGAAAAATGAAAAAGTTTTTAGTAGCTGCAATGATGGTACTAGGTGCCACATCAGCATTCGCAGGCGACAGTGACGCTCTCAAGGCTGTCATGAAGGCTAAGTCTTATGCCGAGGCTGAGGCTTTGGTTAAGCAGAATTTGGGTCAGATGGCTAACGATGCAGAGAAGGCCAAGGCTTACAACAAGCTCGTTGATCTCGCTATGAAGCAGTTCAACGACCAGCAGAGCATCCAGCAGACCAATCAGATCATGAAGAAGAACGACCCGGTTGACGAGGCTGCTATGTCTGAGGGCGCATACAATGCATTGATCAATGCTATTGAGTGCTACAAGTACGACCAGCTTCCTAACGCTAAGGGTAAGGTTGCTCCTAAGTTTAACAACAATGCTAGCCGTGTATGGGGTGCTCGTGTTCAGCTCGTTAATGCGGGTCAGACTGCAGCTCAGAACAATAAGGCTGATGAGGTATTGAAGTATTGGGGTGCATTCCTCGATACAGACAATGAGCCTCTCTTCGCTTCTGTAGACCAGAAGCAGAAGGATAGCGAGAAGGACTATATCGGTCAGGTTGCTCTCTTTGCAGCCCGTTATGCATACCAGGCTAAGGATGCTGCCCGTTGCGAGAAGTACTGCGACATCGCCATGAAGAGTGAGAAGGAGGCTAAGGATGCCCTCAACCTCAAGCTCTATGTGATGAAGGATGGTTTGAAGACTCATGAGGATTCTCTCGCCTATGTTAACAAGCTCAAGGATATCTTTGCAAAGGACGAGACCAATGAGGTTGTTCTCGATGGTTTGAACTCTATGTTCTCTTCATTGAAGATGGAGAAGGAGCAGACTGAACTTTTGGACGCAGCTATTGCAAAGAACCCTAACAACTTCGTTGCTCTTGCCAACAAGGGTATGATGTATATCCAGAAGAACGATGCAGACAACGCTATCAAGTGTTTGAAGCAGGCTCTTGCTGCAAAGGAGGATAACGTAGTTGTTCTTACTTATCTGGGTGCTTGCTACAACAGCAAGGCTGGTAACTTGCAGGATCCTAACGGACGCAAGGTTGTTTACCAGGAGGCTATCAAGGTTCTCGACAAGGCTAAGCAGCTCGATCCAGAGAAGGCTCAGGCTAACTGGGGTTACACCCGTTACCAGGCTTACTATGGCTACTATGGTCCTAACGCAGCAGAGACCAAGCAGGCTGAGGCTGAGAGCAAGTAAAGTTTAAGCTTCAAATAAGTATTTGTTTCTCATAGGGGGATGTCACCTAGTGTGGCATCCCTTTTTTGGGTTTCTTTGAGATAGGGTTGATCCGGTAAGATAACAAATAGGACTGTGTTTTTTGTGGCAAAATGATTGGTAAAAACATCAGCGAGTAATGTTGGTTTGCTGTAGGCGCCCATCAGCTGGTCTACGCATGCACAACAGGTGTTGTGCGAGCGCATATCAGCTGTTATGCAAGCGCACAACAGCTGTTGTGCGGCCTACGGAGTTAACTTCTCCGATAACCTATACTGTCTTTTCCGGCAATTTCATCTGTCTTTTCCGACAACTTCTTCCGTATTCTGCAATTGTATCTTACGCTTGTGTGCATTTATTGAAGTTGTTCATGTGTCGTAAAAATCTTCTTGGTATGTCCGTCTTCCATAAAAATAGGCTGAGTCATCGCATGATGACTCAGCCTTAATTCTTTTTTATCCATTCAGAACTTTACTGCTGAACAGGAATCTTCTTGACGCGACGCTCGTGACGGCCACCCTCGAATGTTGTGGCAAAGAACTCGTCGAGAATAGCCTCGGCGGTCTTGTTGTCTACGAAACGACCTGGAAGTACCAATACGTTGGCATCGTTGTGCTGACGAACCAAATGAGCTATCTCCTTGCACCATGCCAATCCGGCACGTACACTCTGATGCTTATTCAATGTCATGGCGATACCTTCGCCGCTGCCGCAAATGCCGATACCTGGATATACTTCGCCGCTCTCAATGCCTTTGGCAAGAGCATGACCGAAGTCAGGATAGTCTACACTCGCATCGCTGTATGTACCATAATCCTTTACAGGATAACCCTTCTTTTCCAAATATTCCAATACAAATTGCTTCAATGGAAAACCTGCGTGATCGCATGCAATACCAACTGTCTTTACTTCCATAATACTTAAGTTTTTAAGTGAAGAAAACGGGGTAAACCCTTATCCTTCACAAGGTTAATGTTAAAAGAGTGAAAGGAGTCGGATGCCGGAAATGGAAATCTGCCATACGGCAAAATCTCCAACTCCAGCTTCCAACTCCTGTTTAGTTTATGCTAATTAAGCCTCTGCCAAGAAAGCCTTTACCTGCTTGTAAACGTTCTCGCCTGTGTAACCGAGCTTCTCATCAAGTACCTTGTAAGGAGCTGAGAAACCGAAGCTCTCCATACCCCAAACCTTACCATTAGCGCCTACGAGACCCTGGAGTGTTACAGGAAGACCGGCAGTCATACCGAAGATCTTAGCGTTCTTTGGCAATACGCTCTCCTGATATTCCTTGCTCTGACCGCGGAACAAGCCCTCTGATGGAGCACTTACCACGCGAACCTTGATGCCGTCGGCACGCAAAGCATCGCAACCAGCCTCCAATGTAGAAACCTCAGAACCGCTAGCTACCAAGATAACGTCTGGATTCTCGTCGCTGCCTGCTACGATGTAAGCACCCTTGGCTGCCTGCTCATAGTCTGTACCCTCTGGCAACTTAGCGATGCCCTGGCGAGAGAAGATCAAAGCTGTAGGAGTCTCAACATTCTCCATAGCGAGCTTCCAGCAAACTGTAGTTTCGTCAGCATCAGCTGGACGGAATACGCGGACGCTGTCCTTACCTGCGTGGTTCTTCAACTTCTCCATGAGGCGAATCTGTGCCTCCTGCTCAACTGGCTCGTGAGTAGGTCCGTCCTCACCAACGCGGAATGCATCGTGAGTCCAGATGAACTTCACTGGAACCTGCATCAGGGCTGCGAGACGTACAGCTGGCTTCATATAATCAGAGAATACGAAGAATGTACCCATTGCTGCAACCACACCACCGTGGAGCATCATACCGATACACATATCAGCCATAGTCAACTCTGCAACACCAGCCTGGAAGAAAGCACCAGAGAAGTCACCGCGAACGATGCTCTTGGTCTTCTTCAAGAAACCGTCTGTCTTATCAGAGTTAGAAAGGTCAGCAGAAGCACAGATCATGTTAGGAACCTGCTCTGCCAAAACACCGAGACAAGCAGCAGAAGCTGCACGAGTAGCTGAACCAGCCTTCTGCTCAACCTTGCTCCAGTCTACCTTAGGAGCCTTGCCGCTGAACCACTCATCCATCTGGGCAGCCTTCTCTGGGTTAGCCTTGCGCCACTCAGCCTCTGCAGCCTTGCGCTCAGCTACGATCTTCTTCAACTCCTCAGCACGCTTAGCGTAGATTTCCTTTACATCGTCGAAGATAACGAATGCATTCTCAGGATCACCACCGAGGTGCTTGATGGTATTAACGTAAGCGTCGCCACCGAGAGGAGCACCGTGAGTATTGATGCAAGCCTCGTAGCTTGTGCCGTCTGCGCGGAGAGCACCCTTACCCATTACGGTCTTACCGATGATGAGGGTAGGGCGATCCTGCTCCTTCTGAGCAGCATCGAGCGCCTCACGAATCTGAGCTACGTCGTTACCGTTGATCTTGATGACATTCCAGCCCCAAGCTTTGTACTTCATCTCTGTATCCTCGTTCATTACAACGCCACACTCTGTAGAGAGCTGGATGTCGTTAGAATCGTAGAACATGATGAGGTTGTTCAGACCGAGGTTACCGGCGATACGACCAACACCCTGAGAAATCTCTTCCTCTACAGCACCATCAGAGATGTATGCGTAGATCTTGTGCTGCATCATGGTTGAACCCAAACGAGCCTCGAGGAACTTCTCTGCAACAGCTGCACCAGCTGCGAGGGCGTGACCCTGTCCGAGAGGACCAGATGAGTTCTCGATACCACGCTGAAGGTCGAGCTCTGGGTGACCAGGAGTTACAGAACCCCACTGGCGGAACTGCTTGAGGTCTTCCATAGAGAAGAAACCACGCAAAGCCAAACCAGCATAGAGCATTGGGCTCATGTGACCTGGGTCGAGGAAGAAGCGGTCGCGGCCAGTCCATGTTGGATCTG
The DNA here is from genome assembly GCF_009494835.1 of Segatella copri. Taxonomy (GTDB): domain Bacteria; phylum Bacteroidota; class Bacteroidia; order Bacteroidales; family Bacteroidaceae; genus Prevotella; species Prevotella copri_F. The sequence goes on along the minus strand of NZ_VZBE01000089.1, from coordinate 21,038 downwards.
CTGGATCATAAACCAGGTACTCAGAGAAGAGCACGTTGATGAAGTCAGAACCACCCATAGCACCACCTGGGTGACCGGAATTTGCCTTTTCTACCATTGAAGCAGCCAAGATACGGATGTTATCAGCTGCATGATTCATTACTTTAATGTCGTTCATAATTTTATATTTATTATTGTTGTTATTTCTGCTGAAATATTCTTGTTTTTCTAGCTCTGTAGGCTACTCAAAAGAAGGATACTTCCTTTTTCGCCTTCAAAGATACTATTTTATTTTCAAAACTACGATAGATTTTGCAGGAATTTTTACTTTAAGGGTGTTTTTCTTTACTTTTGCATCCTTAAAAACTGCAGGCTTCACTACATCCGGGTGTGCGAAGTCGTTGTAATCGCTCACCTTGTTGCAGGAAAGAATCTGTCCTGTTACAGCTTTTGGAGCAGCTGCACCATCCAGATTAAACTCTACCTGCTGAGCCTTGTCAAGACTGACATTGGCAAGTGCAACCACAATGGTTCCATCTGCCTTCTTGGCTGCTGAAGTAGATACCAATGGAATCTTTCTTCCATCTTTTGCGTGATCATCGCCGCGAACATCCATAGAGTCGCACTTTACATCCATTGGGAGATAGGTTGCCTCCTGGAAGTCCTTGTACATGTTGAATACATGATAGGTTGGAGTCAGAACCATGTGACCTGTTCCCTTTGTATCTGTCAGGATCATTGACTGGAGTACGTTGACAATCTGTGCGATATTGGTCATCTTCACACGCTCTGTATGGCGGTGGAATACATTCAACGAGAGTGCTGCAACGAAGGCATCGCGCATACAGTTCTGCTGATAGAGGTGGCCCTTGATAGTGCCAGGCTCCTCATCCCACCAGGTTCCCCATTCGTCAACGAGGAGGGCTACCTGCTTCTTTGGATCAGCCTTGTCCATGATAGCCTCGTGCTTCTTGATGACATCTTCTATGCCGAGCGCCTTGCCCATGGTCCAGTAGTAATCCTCATTGTTGAACTTGGTGGCAGAACCCTTGCTGCCTGTCCAGCCAGTTACTGTATAATAATGTAGAGAGATGGCATTGGCACGGTTGCCGATACGGTCCATCAATACCTTAGTCCAGTTATAATCGTAATCGCTCGCTCCAGATGCAATCTTATAGAGCTGGTTGCCGTCATAGTTGCGGCAATAAACAGAGTAGCGGCGGAAGAGATCTGAATAATACTCAGGACGCATGTTGCCACCGCAGCCCCAACTTTCGTTACCAACACCGAGGTATTTTACCTTCCAAGCCTTGTCGCGGCCGTTCTGTCGGCGGAGTTTTGCCATAGGAGTATCTCCATCGCTGGTCATATATTCCACCCACTTTGCCAATTCCTCAACAGTGCCGGAACCCACGTTACCGCTGATGTAAGGCTCGCAACCCAACATCTCGCAGAGATTCAGAAACTCGTGTGTACCGAAAGAGTTGTCCTCAATGGTTCCACCCCAGTTGTTGTTCTGCATCTTTGGTCGCTTCTCACGTGGACCGATACCATCCATCCAGTGATACTCGTCAGCGAAGCATCCTCCAGGCCATCTTAATACAGGCACTTTCAGGTCCTTGAGGGCTTGGAGCACGTCGTTGCGGTAACCCTGAGTGTTAGGAATCTTAGAATCAGGACCTACCCAAAGACCACCATAGATACAACTTCCGAGATGCTCGGCAAACTGGCCATAAATCTCTTTATTGATTTTCTGTGTTCCCTGGTTGGCATGGATTGTTCCTGTTACATCCTGAGCTTGAGCTGAGAATGCAACTGCTGTTGAAAGCAATGTGGTAGCGAATAGTTTCTTCATCATTGTTCTTATTAATTGTTGTCGATTTTAAGTATAATACGTTTGTGGAGGTAGAATCCCCACAAACGTATTTATCGTTTATTTACTTTTTGTTCTCAACTGCTGCCTTTTCGATAGCAAGACCAGCCTTGTAGGTTTCAATATATTTATCAAAACCGGCTACATCTTCGGCAGTAGGTGCAATCTCTACACCAGTATTGCCTGCAAATACCTTCTTGTCGAGATAATCTGCCAGGCTCAACTTCTCTTCGTTGTTAACGAGATAACCTGCGAGCAGGGCGATACCCCATGCACCACCTTCGCCTGCTGTCTCCATGACAGAGATAGGGGAGTTAATGGCTGCAGCGAGGATGCGCTGACCTACACCCTTGGTCTTGAACAAACCGCCATGACCTGTGATGCGATCTACCTGTACCTTCTCGTCCTTGAACAATACATCGTTACCAATCTTCAATACAGCTACTGAAGCATAGAGGTTGGCACGCATGAAGTTGGCAAGGTTGAAGTGGTCGTTGGCAGAACGTACGAACATAGGGCGACCTTCTGCAAGACCTGTTACAGGCTCACCAGAGATATAGTTGTAAGCAATCAATCCTCCGCAATCAGCATCGCCTTCAAGAGCGTGGTTGTAGAGCTTTCCGAATACCTCGTTCATATCTACAGGAACACCGAGCAACTCCTGATATTGCTTGAACAAACCTACCCAAGCGTTGAGGTCGGAAGTACAGTTGTTGCAGTGAACCATTGCTACAGGGCTGCCGTCTGGAGTAGTCACCATATCAATGACTTCGTAAGGTTGGCTCAAGGCTTTCTCCAATACAATCATAGAGAAAGAAGAAGTACCTGCACTTACGTTACCGGTGCGCTGACGTACAGCGTTGGTAGCTACCATACCAGTACCTGCATCACCTTCTGGAGGACAGAGTGGGGTGCCTGCCTGGAGTGTGCCTGATGGGTCGAGCTTCTTTGCACCTTCCTCGGTCAATACGCCAGCATCTTCGCCTGCGTTCAGTACCTCTGGGAGAATGTCGAGAATCTTCCAGCCCAGGTTCTTAGGCTCGATGAGCTTATCGAACTTAGCTACCATCTCTGCATCGTAGTTGTTGGTGTTAGAGTCGATAGGGAGCATACCTGATGCATCGCCTACGCCCAAAACCTTCTTGCCTGTGAGCTGCCAGTGGATATAACCGGCGAGAGTGGTAAGGAAGTCAATCTTGTTGATGTGTTCCTCACCATTCAGGATAGCCTGATATACGTGAGAGATACTCCAACGCAATGGGATGTTGAAGTGGAAGAGCTCTGAAAGTTCAGCTGCAGCCTTGGCTGTATTGGTGTTACGCCATGTGCGGAAAGGAACGAGAATGTTCTCATCCTTACCGAAAGCCATGTAGCCGTGCATCATTGCAGAAATACCGATGGCAGCCAACTGCTTGATTTCGCAGTCGTACTCAGCCTTCACGTTCTTGCGGAGGTCGGCATAACAATCCTGCAAACCTTTCCAGATTGTGTCGATGCTGTAAGTCCAGAGACCATCAACCAACTGGTTTTCCCACTCAAAGCTACCCTGTGCGATAGGGTTGTTGTCGGTGTCGATCAAGACAGCCTTGATTCTGGTAGAGCCAAACTCGATACCGAGAATGGCCTTACCTGATTCTATAATAGTTTTTGCGCTCATTATTGATTCTTTCTTTAATGTAAGGAACAAAGAGAAAAGCAATGGAATTCTTCACTCTTCGTTCTTCACTCTTCACTTAAATTATCTCAACGCCTTGTTGAGCATGTAGTAAATCTCGTTGTTGCGGAGCTGCTGCTTGAAGCTGCTGATAGTTGTGTTCTTGTCGATGTTGACGAACTCAATACCGAGAATCTCGCAGAAGTCTTCCCAGTACTCAGCAGTGATATCGTAAGAGAATGCACTGTGGTGAGTACCACCAGCGAGGATCCAAGCACCTGCACCAATCTCGAAGGTTGGCTGTGGAACCCAGAGAGCTGAAGCTACAGGGAGCTTAGGCATTGCCTTTGGCTCGATGCACTCTACCTCACTTGCGATGAGACGGAAACGGTTGCCAAGGTCAACTACAGTTGCCTTAACACCCTTACCTGTCTTAGATGTGAATACCAAACGGGCAGTCTGCTGCTTGCGGATACCGATGCCGAGGAAGTGAACCTCGAGCTTTGGCTTGTCTGTTGCGATCAATGGGCAAACCTCGAGCATGTGGCTCTGGAGGCTAGATGTGCGGTCGGCAGCGAAGTTGAGTGTGTAGTCCTCGAGGAATGAGCAACCCTTCTCCAAGCCCTGGTTCATTACCCAGAGTGTGCGGTAGAGGCAAGCTGTCTTCCAGTCACCCTCTGCACCGAAACCATAACCCTCTGCCATCAGGCGCTGTGAAGCCAAACCAGGAATCTGGTCGAAACCGCAGAAGTTTGGATCGTCGATGTCAGCATCGCCGAGGTCATCGAAGTTGGTTGTGAATGCTACTGCGTTCTCATCCTTCAATACGCGACGGAGAGCGATCTCAGCCTTAGCTGCGTTCTTCACCTTCTCCCAATAAACTTCCTCGCCAGACTCATCAATCTTGATGGTGTACTCTTTCTTGTACTCCTCAACGAGGGCATCAGCCTCTGCATCAGTTACCTTCTTGTAGTACTCCATGAGTGAAGATACTGGGTAGTAATCTACATGGTAACCCAAGCGCTGCTCGAACTCTACACGGTCGCCATCTGTTACGGCTACGTTGTTCATGTTCATACCGAACATCAAGCAGCGTACGTTGTGAGCATCAGCAACACCAGCAGCTACGCGAGCCCATGTTGCAATCTGCTTCTGAGCCTCTTCGCTCTTCCAGTAACCTACAACTACCTTTCTAGGGATGCGCATACGGGTGCAGATGTGACCGAACTCGATGTCGCCGTGGGCAGACTGGTTGAGGTTCATGAAATCCATATCGATAGAATCCCAAGGGAGTTCTGCATTGTACTGAGTGTGGAAGTGGAGGAGAGGCTTCTCGAGAGCCTGCAAGCCCTTGATCCACATCTTAGCTGGAGAGAAGGTGTGCATCCATGTGATGATACCTACGCACTTCTTATCGTTGTTGGCAGCCTTCATGACAGCTTCTACTTCAGCAGAAGAGTTAGCTGTGCCCTTGTAAACTACCTTGATTGGGATGATGCCACTGTTGTTCAGACCATCTACCATGTCCTTTGAGTGACCATCTACTATCTTAACTGTTTCGCCTCCGTAAAGAAGCTGTGCACCAGTTACAAACCATACCTCTAAATTTTCAAATGCTTTAATCATGATTGTTTGTTGTATTAATTGTTATTGTTAATGTGATTCAATATCTTTATTTGAAACACCCTTTAATTAGTGCTTTTTCTGTCCGTAGTAAGCGTTAGGACCGTGCTTGCGGTTGAAGTGCTTCTCTACGAGCAATGGGTTCATGGTGGTGTTTGGATTCACAGAGAATGAGATGAAAGCCATCTTTGCTACCTGTTCAGCTACTACTGCGTGATAAACAGCCTGGTCAGCATCCTTACCCCATGTAAAAGGACCATGGTTCTTAACCAATACGCCAGGAGTATGAACTGGGTTGATGTTATCTTTCTTGAAACGGTCAACGATGACAACACCTGTGTTGTGCTCATATTCTGCCATCATATCCTCTGTCATCGCATCAGTGCAAGGGATGCAATCGTGGAAGTAATCAGCATGAGTTGTACCAATATTAGGGATGTCCAAGCCAGCCTGTGCCCAAGCGGTAGCATAAGTAGAGTGAGTATGAACTACGCCACCCAACTCTGGGAATGCGCGGTAGAGAACCAAGTGAGTTGGTGTATCAGATGATGGATTCAGATCGCCTTCTACTACCTTACCTGTTTCCAAGTCTACCACTACCATATCGCTAGCCTTCATGGTGTCATAATCGACGCCTGATGGTTTGATGACAACCAGACCTTTCTCGCGGTCGATACCACTTACATTTCCCCATGTAAAGAGCACGAGGTTGTGCTTAACGAGATCAAGGTTTGCCTTGAACACTTTTTCTTTTAATTCTTCTAACATAATATCTTTTGTTTTAAGTTGTTTATTCTATTTCAAGTTGAACGATGGGTCTTCCTCGTATGCTTTCTTGTTGAAGCGGTAGAGGGCGGCGCCTCGTTTCGAGTTGACTTTATCGATGAGTTCTGTTTTCTCGATGAAGTCGATATCCTTCACGCGTTTGCGGAAGTTGCGCTTATCAATCTCTTCGCCTATTACTGCCTCGAATACATGCTGAAGCTGTGTCAGCGTAAAGAGGTCTGGGAGGAGTTTGAAGCTTAATGGCTCATGATTGATGCGGCGGCGTATCTGTGCGATAGCGTTGCGGATCATGAGTTTGTGGTCTGAGTAAAGTTCTGGAAGTTCGTTCAGACTAACCCATTCCAATCCGTGTTCTACACGGAGGCTGTCATCATAGTCTTTCACATTGATGAGAGTGCAATAGGCGATAGAGATAACTCGCTCACCTGGGTCACGGTCGATGCGGCCGAAAGCTCCTACTTGTCTTATATAGAGGTTTTTCATTCCAGTAAGTTCCAGGATGACTCTGTTAGCTGCATCTTCGAGATTTTCTGTTGCGCCAACGAAACCACCATAGAGTGACCATTCGCCTCTTCCCGGGTCCATCTTGCGTTTGCCTATCAGTACCTGGAGGTTACTACCGTCGAAACCGAAAATGATACAATCGACGGATACTAATACTTTGGAGTATTCATTATAAAACTGGGTCATGGTCTTTCTGCTGTTTTGATGTAATGATTCAATGTATGTATAGTTGTGTTCTTTTGCATGCTCTTCATAGAGCAGCTTCGAGAGGAAAATCAAGGAGTAAGAAGGAGAAGAAAGGATCGCGGATTTTTTCAACAGAAACAGTCTTGTCTGATCTTTGAGAAAATTCCAAACTCCTCACTTCTTACTCCTGACGTGAATAATATTTTACCAGAAGTATGCGTAGAATGCTGCGCAGAGGCCGATTACTACGAGGGTACCGATAATATCGAAGGCGCTCCAACTCTCACGGATAGACTTCTTGAAGTCTGATGTGAAGGTGATTGCCTCTACCTGCTCCTTGCTTGGAGCTGGAGTGAAGCAGCTTACTACTACCATGAAGATGATGAGGAATACGAGCAACCAGCACTCGAATACGAGCCAGTTGGTCTGCCAGAACCATGCGGTGTAATCCCAGAATGCACCATCCATTGTAGCCTTACCTGTGTCAGTGATGACGTTGGTAACGAGGCGGAGCATACCGATAAGGAAACCTGTAATCATGGTGTATTCACCTGCCTTTGGAGTAATCTTCTTGAAGAAGATACCCATTGCAAATACGGCTACCATGGCTGGAGCCAGGAGTGACTGGATACCCTGAAGATAGTTGTACAAAGTATCCATCTTCATCATGATTGGCAACCATGCGAAACCAAGAACTACAACTACTACGGTAGCGATACGGCCAACGAGTACGTAGTGAGCCTCAGACATGCCCTTCTTCAATGGCTTGTAGAAGTCCTCGGTGAAGAGGGTAGCACAGCTATTGAAGAATGCTGCCAATGAAGCAACCAATGCGCAGATGAAACCGATGGTTACAATACCCTTGATACCTGCAGGAAGAACGGTCTTTACCATGATGGCGAAGGCTGCATCAGTCTCGTTCATCTGGATGGCACCCTTCTGAGCCAAGGCTGCTGCAATCATACCTGGAATCAGGAACATGAAGCAAGGGAGTACCTTGAAGAAACCGGCTGCGATAGTACCGCGGCGGGCACGCTTCATAACCTCTACGTTGCTCTCGCCAGGAACCTGACCGAGTACACGCTGAACGATGTGCTGGTCTGTACACCAGTACCAGAAACCGATGATGGTTGCACCGATGAATACTACGAAACCAGGATAATCCTGATACATAGAGTCACCTGCCTCCCAGTGGAACATGTGGGTTGTACCGTAGCCGTTGTTCAACTTGCCGCAGTAATCCATCATGTCGGCCCAACCGGCAGAGATGCTGCCACCGCCGAGGGTAGAGAGGCCGAGGAAGAGTACGAGGAAAGAACCGATGACGAGGATAGGAGTCTGGATGGTTGACAATGTCATCACACCCTTCATACCACCGAATACGGTGAAGATGGTAGTGAGGATAATCAAGCCGATGGCACCAACCCAGAAGTTCAAGCCCCAAAGATATTCAAAGAAGATACCACCTGTAAGGGCTGTAACACTCACCTTAGTAAGGATGTAAGCTACGAGGGTGATGATAGAGAGCCATGAACCTGTGCGCTGGGTATAGCGGAACTTCAGGAAGTCTGGCATGGTGATGATCTTACCCATCTTGTTGATGAGCAACTGGTAGAAAGGTACGAACAGCCAACCCAAGATGAGGATCATCCAGCCCTGCATCTCCCAGTGTGCCATACCGACACCACTCTTGGCACCTGTACCAGCCAAACCAACGAGGTGCTCAGAACCAATGTTGGCAGCAAAGATAGCCATACCGATTACATACCATGGCTCACCCTTACCGAAGAGGTAGGCAGAAGAGTCTTCACCTTTCTGAGCCTTTCTGTCTTTCATGATTGCGTGCCAGACAGCCCAAATTACGCCGATAACACCAATGGCGAGTATAGCCCAATCAAGCCATACGAATTCTGTTGAATTCCAATTCATAATTACTATAAGATTGTTTGTTTATTATTATTTGTTTATTCTTTTCTTTTATTGGATGCTTATTATGTTAGTTTCTTATCCAGCACATTTCGTTTTTTGTCATTGCAAAAACTTCTTGTTGGATGTTAGCTGTTCCGGCGGACTTTATCCGCCGGTTCGCTAACTTTTAAACTAACTTACGCTTACTTTTTAACGCTGAATTTGTAAGCGAGGTGAGAATAGTATTTCTCTCCTGGTTTCAATGTGGCATCTGTCCAATCCTTTACACCCTGAGTAATCTTGGTTGGAGAATCAGGATATTTCTGGCTCTCGAAGCAAACGCTTACGTGTTTAGGATACTTGATGCCATGCTTGCAGGCGATACCTGTGCCTTGGAAGTTACCGGTGTAAACCTGAATGCCTGGCTCGTTGGTAAATACTTCAAGAAGGATACCGCTCTTTGGTGAGTAGAGGCTTGCGCAAACTGTTTTGTCATCGCCCTTACCATTCTTATATGTGTTCAAGCACCAGTTGTGGTCGTAACCTGTGGCATTCTTAATCTGATCAAAGTTGTAATCAACCTTCTTGCCGATTTCTGCAGGTTTACGGAAATCCATAGGGGTTCCCTCGACACTCTTGATTTCACCAGTTGGGATGTAAAGTGAATCTGCAGGAGTGAACTTATCTGCATTGATGTACATTACCTGATCGAAACCTTCCTTAGATGGATCGCCATTCAAGTTGAAGTAACTGTGGTTGGTCATATTGACAACGGTCTCTTTGTCTGTTGTAGCGCCAAACTCGATGTCGAGTGTGTTGTCACTCTTGACTGTATATTTAGCTGTTGCTGTTACGTTGCCAGGGAAACCATTCTCGCCATCCTTCGCATTGATAGTGAAGGTAACGGATGAGTCGTTCTTCTCTGTAATGTCGTAAACCTGGTTCAACCATCCTGTAGCACCACCACCATGCAGGCAGTTGTCATTATCATTTGCCTTCAACTGGTATGTTGAACCAGCAAGTGAAAGCTTAGCATCCTTGATACGGTTGGCATAACGTCCTACAGAAGAACCATAATCTGAAGGAGAGTTAAGGGTGTCAGCATACTGATGGATATTATCGTAACCAAGAACCACATCTGTTGGCTTTCCGTCCTTGTTTGGAACGGAAATGGAAACGACACGTCCACCATAATTGGTGAGGCAAACTTCCATGCCGTTTGCATTCTTGAGAGTTACTAACTCAGTCTTCTTGCCCAATACTGTTGAATCGAAATCTGCTGGATTCAAACCAGATTGTGTGAGACTTGCATTGCTGCTTGATGAACAAGCTGAGAGGGTAGCGATAGCCGCAAAACCAACTCCCATAAATAGGGTCTTAAATGTACTCATTTTTAGGCTGTTTTTTATTGTCTATTCATTTTGGGTGTAAAATTACAATTTTATTTCGAATCTGCAAGAGTTTTCCCTAACTTTTTTTCTTCTAAAGTGTCTTTTTAACACTATTTGTATGAAAACGCCTGTTTTTGTCTTATTTGGGACAAAAAAAACTGCAGTTAGCAAATACTAACTGCAGTTCCTTATATTATAATATAATGTATATATTAGCAAACCTTGTGAGAACCCTCAGAGATGATTACAGGGTAAATCTCTGGAGCATGACCATATTTGGCTGTGAACTTAGCTGTAACGTCCTCAACGAACTTGTCGTAGATATCGTCCTTTACCAGGTTGATGGTGCAGCCACCGAAGCCACCGCCCATGATACGGCTACCAGTAACACCGTTCTCCTTAGCAATATCGTTTAAGAAGTCGAGTTCCTCGCAGCTTACCTCGTATTCCTTGCTCAAGCCGTAGTGAGTCTCGTACATCTTCTGACCTACTGTCTCGTAGTCGCCCTTCTCAAGAGCATCGCAGACTGCCAATACGCGGTCCTTCTCGCCCAATACGAAGTGAGCGCGGCTGTAATCCTCTTCGCCTACCTCAGCGCGAACCTCTTCCAACTGTTCCCATGTGCAATCACGGAGAGTTTCGAACTTAGCTTCTGGGTGCTTTGCTGCAATGTGCTTAACAACATTTTCGCAAGAGTTGCGACGGTCGTTGTATGGAGAACCTGCCAGCTCGTGCTTAACCTTAGAGTTTACCAGGCAGAGTTTATAGCCCTTAGGCTCGAATGGGAAGTATTCAAATTCGCGGCTGTTGCAATCGAGGCGCATCAACTTACCTTCCTTGCCGAAAACAGAAGCAAACTGGTCCATGATACCGCAGTTAACACCTACATACTTGTGCTCTGTAGCCTGACCAGCGAGAACGAGATCCCATTTAGAAACCTTGTTGTCACCGAAAAGGTCGTTCAAAGCAAAAGCAAAACAGCTTTCAAGAGCAGCAGAAGAAGACATACCTGCACCGAGAGGCACATCACCATAGAATGCTGCATTGAAACCCTTTACGTCAACGCCCAATGCCTTCATCTCCTGGCAAACACCATAGATGTAACGTGCCCATGAAGCGCGAGGACCTTCAGGATCATTAACCTTGAATTCTACACGGTCCTTCAAGTCGATAGAGTAGAGCATGACGGTATCTGTTCCGTTGGGACGGATTTCTGCCATGATACCCTTATCTACTGCACCTGGGAAAACAAATCCACCATTATAATCGGTATGCTCTCCAATCAAGTTAATACGACCTGGTGACATGTAGATGTTACCTGTTTTACCATCGAAATGCTTGATGAATCGGCTTCTTACTTTTTCAATATCCATAATTAGTTAAGTTTTTGTTGTGTTGTTTTACTAAAGATTTGATTATATGATTTAGCCCCAAGACTATATATGCCTTAGGGCTAATTTATTTCGTGTTATTAATCAACAGGAATATCCTTGTTGATGTTCTTGCAACCAGCTACAGCATAGAAGAACATGTATGCCATACAGATGAGAGGCACAATGTAGCTGGCCATATAGCCAGCATTGTCTGCGATGAAGTTCTGTACCAATGGCATCAATCCACCACCTACTACCATCATCATGAAGATACCTGAAGCCTGGGCTGTATACTTGCCAAGACCCTCAGTAGCAAGGTTGAAGATTGAAGACCACATGATAGATGTGCAGAGACCGCAGAGTACCAGGAACATGGCAGCGATAGGCACTGTTACCATCTGGAATGATGTACCTGTAAATACAGGCATTTCTACTGTTGTTGACTTGCCGAGAAGTACGGCGAGGACGATAAAAATCATACCTGCACCATTGGCAATCATCATCATCATGCGGCTAGATACCTTGTCAGCAATAAAACTAGAGCAAAGACGACCAACCAGCATCAGGAGCCAATATGTACCTGCAACGAAACCACCGATAGCTGCTGCATTTGCCAAGGCTGTACCATTGATGAAACCACCACCATTTGCTGTTGTATCAGAAATGTAGAAGTTCAATGTTCCAGGAATGCCTACCTCAACACCTACATAAACGAAGATTGCGATAACGCCGAGGTTGAAGTGGCGGAAAGCCCATGGTGAATGCTCGAATACAGTCTTGTCTGTAGTCTTACCCATCTCTGGATCCTGAATAGGGATGAAGTTCAAGATAACGAATGCTGCTGCGAATACGGCAAGGGCAATGTAAAGCACGAGGTTCACATCTACCATTTTGGTATTAGCAGTAACAGTACCGATAAGGGCACCTACGAGCATTGGGGTTAAAGTTCCGGATAAACTGTTCAATGTACCACCGATGAGGTTCAACTGGTTACCGCGGTTACCACCACCACCGATGAGGTTCAACATTGGGTTTACAACAGTATTCAAAATACAAACTGCGAAACCTGAGATGAACGCACCGAAGAGGTAAACAGCGAAGCCTGAGATGTCGGCACCGAACTTACCTGAAAGGAACTGGATGAGCACGCCTACGAATCCGGTAGCGATACCGGTGAGGGCGGTCTTTTTGTAACCGATCTTGGTGAGCAACTTACCTGCAGGGATACCCATGAAGAGGTAAGCCAAGAAGTTCATGGCGTTACCCAACATACCGATCATGTTAGCACTTCCGCTGTCAGCGAATACATTTTTCCAAATAACTCCGATAGGAGCAGCCAAATTCGTTACGAACGAAATCATGGCGTAGAGGAACATCATCGTGATAATGGCGATGATATTGCCATTTTTACTTTGGTTTTCCATTTTTTTTGATAGTTGATATTGTTATTTGTTATTATTATTTGCGAAAAGCTTGTTTATATTCTTTTTGAAGAGGTTATTGATTCTCTTTTATGGTAAAGAGGTTGCTACTCTTTTCTTCTAAGAGGTTGTTTCTTCTTTAAAGACGTTAAGACTTCTCTTTAAGATTGTTGTCGCGCTGGATGGGGTTTGTCATTCAAGCGCGAAAATGGAGCAAGTGCTGTTTAGAGTACCTGCTCCATGATTTATTCTGATTTATTTGTCAATTCCAAACTTATAGATTGTCTTCTGGGTGTATGTTTCACCCGGATTTAATCTGCAACTTGGGAAATAGGTGTGATTTGGAGTGTCTGGGAACTTCTGTGCCTCGAAGCAGACAGCACTGCGACGTGGGAATGTTGCACCAAACTGTCCTGAGATACCTGCAAGGAAATTACCTGTGTACATCTGCAAACCTGGTTCTGTGGTATAAACCTCCATGGTACGGCAGCTTACAGGGTCTTTTATACGGGCAGCGAAACTCAACTCACCTTCTTCTGTCTTGTTCAATACATAGTTGTGGTCATAGCCCTGACCATTCTTGATCTGCTCGTTGTCTGCATTGATGTCCTGACCAATTGGCTTTGGTGTACGGAAATCGAATGGTGTGCCCTCAACCTTCAAAATCTCACCTGTAGGGATAGAATACTTATCGATAGGGAGATAGTAGTTTGCGTTCACCTCACAGATGATATTGTCAACTGTTGGGGTAGGATTAGCAATACCCTGGATTGAGAAGAAAGCGTGGTGTGTCAGGTTGCAGATGGTTGTCTTGTTGGTTGTAGCCTGATACTTGATAACGAACTCATTGTCGTCGGTCAATGTGTAAGCTACCCAAACTGTCAACTCACCAGTGAAGCCTTCTTCACCATAAGGGCTCGTGTATTTCAACACGACAGCGCTATCACTCATGCGGGTTGCATCCCAAACTTTGGTGTGGAAACCTGTAGGTCCACCATGCAGGTGGTTGGGACCATCGTTGCATGCCAAGTGATACTCCTTGCCGTGAAGTATGAACTTGCCTTCTTTAATACGGTTGCCATAACGACCGATGAGCACACTCAAGAATGGCTCTGGTGAGTTGATGACGTCCTGTATGTTGTCATGGCCTTGGATGAGGTTGGCATAGTTGCCATCCTTGTCTGGCATCATGATGGCTACGACTGCTCCACCATAGTTAGTCACTGCAACTTCGTTGCCTTGCTTGTTTCTTAACACGAAGAGATCAGTCTTCTTGCCATTCACTGTGGTCTGAAAATCTTCTCTTTTCAAACCACACTTATTTGCTGGTTCTGTATTCATAATATCTCACTTTTTTTTAGTTACCTTACTTTGGTTTAAGTAATGTACTGCAAAGTAACTAAAAAAAAATGAGTATTACAAATATTTTATGAACTTTTTGATTTAAAAAATCCTAAAACGATTCTGATAGCAAATCGGCAACGACGTAACTTGATCCGCCAATAAAGATAAAATCATCTTTTTTTGCGTTTGCTTTTGCTTTGTTAAATGCCTGTGCGATAGTTTGATAGCATGTTCCGTTTAAGCCGTGCTTTTGTGCGTATCCGTATAATTTGTCTACAGGAATCGCTCTTTTGGTTGATGGCTGTGTCCAATAGAAAATCGTGCTTTCTTTTGGCAACTTTTCTAATAGTCCCATTACATGCTCTACATCTTTGTCGTCAACCATTCCGAAGACAATATGTTTCGTATCGGCTTTGACGGATGCAATCTGAGGTTCCAGATACTCCCATCCGGCAAGGTTATGTCCCGTATCACAGATGGTGAGAGGGTGCTCGTTGAGTTTTTCCCATCTGCCACGTAAGCCTGTCAGCTCGCATACATGTTCGAAGCCGTTCTTTATGCTTTCATCTTTGATTTCTATTCCTTCTTCCTTCAGGCATTCTACGGCTGCGGATATGGTGCAGAAGTTCTTTTTCTGATAGTTGCCTTTCAGTTCGAAGTTCGTGTCTGCGTCAGTTGTATGTGCAAAATGGATAGGAGAATTCTGCTCATGGGCTTTTTTGATGAACACAGGTTGGGTCTCTTCGTTCCATTCGCCAATAACGACAGGAATCTGAGGCTTGATGATACCCGCCTTTTCGCCTGCAATTTCGCCGAGTGTATTCCCGAGGAATTGGGTGTGGTCAAAACTGATGTTCGTGATAACGGATAGGATAGGAGTGATGATGTTGGTACTATCCAGTCTTCCTCCCAATCCAACTTCGATGATGGCAAAGTCTACCTTTTGTTCTGCAAAATACTGAAATGCCATCATGGTGGTCAGTTCAAAGAACGAAGGATGTAGCGGTTCGAAGAATTTCCGGTTGTTTTCTACAAAGTTGATTACATACTCTTCGCTTACCATCTCACCATTTACGCGAATGCGTTCTCTGAAATCTACAAGATGTGGAGATGTGAACAGGCCGACCTTATAGCCCTGGCTCTGCAGGATTGCAGCAAGGGTATGGGATGATGAACCTTTTCCGTTGGTTCCTGCAATGTGGATACATTTATATTGGTTATGAGGATGTCCGAAGTGTTCATCCATTTTATACATCGTATCAAGCCCAGGTTTGTATGCCTTGGCTCCAATCTTTTCAAAAACCGGCGTGCTGGTGAAAAGATATTCAACAGTTTCTTGATAATTCATGTTATATGTTATACCTTATTATATATACAGATAATCCCCGAAAAGAGCGAACCGTTCTTTCGAAGATAGTTCGCCCTCTTCGGGGATTGCTCTTTACTGTTTATTTTTTAAAGAGATTCTTGAAACTTTCAAAGAGAGATTTCTTCTCTGCATTATCTGCTTTGAAATTATCGCATTCCTTGAATTTCACAACAAGTTCCTTTTCTTCCTTGGTCAGAGAGGTAGGTACGAAAACGGTAATATTGACGATAATATCACCACGACCATAACCATATCCCTTAATAGCCGGCATACCTTTGCCACGCAAACGAATCTGTTTGCCAGGTTGTGTGCCAGGTTCTATTTTAATCTTCGTCTTGCCATCCAAGGTAGGGACTTCTACCTCGCCACCCAAAGTGGCAGTTGCAAAGTCAAGAACAAGATTATGGTATAAGTCCTGACCAACACGCTCGAAATCATCGTTCTTTTCTACGCTTACCATTACCTGTAGGTTTCCGTAGAGACCATTGTGCTTGCCTTGGTTACCCTTTCCTTCAACGGTAACAACCATATCGTTGTCGACACCTGCAGGAATATTGATTTCTACGAGTTCCTCGCCCTTCACGATTCCGTCGCCACCGCATTCCTTACATTTGTTCTTGATGATAGTTCCCTCACCGCCACACTTTGTACAGGCAGCCTGAGTTTGCATCATGCCGAACATACTGCGCACCGTTTTTAAGACATAGCCGCTTCCATGACATTCCGGACATGTTTCTGGCTGGGCACCACCTTCGCAACCTGTTCCGTGACATGCAGAGCAAGTTACATCCTTGCGAATCTTGAAGCGTTTGGTAACACCTGTTGCTGCTTCCTGAAGAGTCAGTTTTACTCTTACGCGAAGGTCGCCACCCTGGTAAACCCGCTTCTGTGAGCCGCCACCGAATCCGCCGCCACCAAAGCCGCTGAAACCGCCGTGTCCGCCAAAGATATCTCCAAACATAGAGAAGATGTCGTTCATGTCCATGCTGGCACCACCGCCGAATCCGCCGAATCCACCTTGTGGACCGTCGAAACCAAACTGGTCATACTGCTGGCGCTTCTGGGCATCGTGGAGAACTTCGTAAGCTTCGGCAGCTTCCTTGAATTTCTCTTCCGCCTCTTTGTTGCCAGGGTTGCGGTCTGGATGATACTTGATGGCTATCTTTCGATACGCCTTCTTTATTTCGTCTTCTGATGCCGACTTGTCTACGCCCAGCACCTCATAATAGTCTCTCTTAGCCATTTGCTTATTTCAAATATTGAATTTTCTTGCAGAATTCTAATGGAATGTTCTGGATTTTGAAAAATAACCTTGATATTTCTTTCTTACTGACCTACAGCTACCTTGGCATGGCGAATCACCTTGTCGTTCATCGTATAACCTGTCTGGACGCAGTCAATGATCTTTCCCTTCTTGTCATCGCCCATTCCCGGAACCATAGCAATAGCCTCGTGGAAATCTACATCGAAATCCTTGTCGTTGGTTTCAATCTTCTTTACGCCAAGACCTTCGAGTGTCTTTACGAACTTGTTGAAAATCATCTGGACACCTTCCTTGATAGCCTTAGGGTCTTCGCTCTTGTCAGCGATGGCACGCTCAAAGTCGTCGAGAATAGGCAGAATAGCAGCTACAGTCTTCTCGCCGCCATTCAAAATCAGTTCTGCCTTCTCTTTGAGAGTACGCTTACGGTAATTCTCAAACTCGGCAGTCTTATAGAGCAACTGTTTCTTGAGTTCCTCTACCTCTTGCTGTGCTTTTGTTAAAGGATCAATCTCTTCTGCCTTCTTGTCAGCAGCGTCTGTATTGTTGTCACCTTCTTCTGCCTTGTTGTCAGTATTCTGATTTTCCTCAGTATTTTCATTTTGAGTTGTCTGCTCATTATTTTCGTTCTGAACAGTCTCCTGAACGTTTCCGTCCTCTATATTGATTTCTTTTTCTTTTGACATAGTCTTAAATTTTTTAAACATGATAATTCTTGTTATTGGTTGTTTGACAAAAAGTGTGCCAACCCGATTCTCATCGAATTGGCACTATTAAATTATAAGATAATTTGTGGTTGCTGTTTAAAACAGCAGAATAACTTTCTGTTTAGAATCCGTACATCTTAGCCTTCTGCTCCTTGATAGCTTCATCGTAGATATACTCATCATAAGACATGAGCTTGTCGATGGTGCCTGATGGAGTGAGCTCGATGATACGGTTTGCCACGGTGTTGATGAATTCGTGGTCGTGGCTAGAGAAGAGGATATTGCCCTTGAAACCTACCAGGTTGTTGTTGAATGCCTGAATACTCTCCAGGTCCAAGTGGTTGGTTGGTGTATCAAGAATCAGGCAGTTGGCGTTCTGCAACTGCATGCGTGCAATCATACATCTCATCTTCTCACCTCCGGAGAGGACATTTACCTTCTTCAGTACTTCTTCGCCGCTGAAGAGCATTCTTCCGAGGTAACCCTTCATGGCAACTTCGTTGCCTGGACCATACTGGCTCAACCAGTCTACCAGGTTCTTGTCGCTCTGGAAGAATTCTGTATTATCGAGTGGGAGATAAGCTGTTGTGATAGTAACACCCCACTTGTAGTCACCTGCGTCAGCCTTTCGGTTGCCGTTGATGATTTCGAAGAGTGCGGTCATCGCCTTAGGGTTGTGAGAAAGGAATACTACCTTCTCGCCCTTTTCTATGTTGAAGTTTACATTGTCGAAGAGCACTGTTCCGTCTTCGTCGCATGCTTTCAGTCCCTCTACCTCCAGAATCTGGTTACCTGGCTCACGTTCCATCTGGAAGATGATGCCTGGATATTTACGGCTTGAAGGACGGATTTCTTCGACGTTCAGTTTCTCCAGCATCTTCTTGCGGGATGTAGTCTGCTTACTCTTGGCAACGTTAGCTGAGAATCGGCGGATGAATTCTTCCAACTGCTTCTTCTTCTCTTCAGCCTTCATCTTCTGGTTCTGAGCCTGGCGGAGAGCCAACTGAGAACTCTCATACCAGAAAGAGTAGTTACCTGCAAACATCGTAATCTTACCGAAGTCGATATCTACGGTCTGGGTACTTACAGCATCGAGGAAGTGACGGTCGTGAGATACTACGAGTACGGTCTGTTCAATGTTGCTGAGATATTCTTCCAACCACTCAACTGTGTCGAGGTCGAGGTCGTTGGTAGGCTCATCGAGAAGGAGGTTGTCTGGGTTGCCGAAGAGTGCCTTTGCCAGCATCACGCGCACCTTCTCTGTGTTTGAAAGTTCACCTACGAGTTTGTCGTGGCGGTCTTCCTTTACGCCGAGGTTCTGCAGAAGTTGTGCGGCATTGCTTTCTGCCTCCCAACCATTCATTTCTGCAAACTTGAGCTCCAACTCAGCAGCGAGGTTACCATCTTCTTCTGTCATCTCTGGCTTAGCATAGAGGCGCTCGCGCTCCTTCATGTTTTCCCATAATGGCTGATGACCCATCAGAACGGTATCCATCACGCGGAAATCGTCATATTTGAAGTGGTCCTGTTCCAAGACAGAAAGTCGCTCGCCTGGCCCCATTTCTACTGTACCCTTGTTTGGTTCAAGGTCGCCGCTGATAGCGCGGAGGAAAGTAGATTTTCCGGCACCGTTAGCACCGATGATACCATAAATATTACCATGAGTGAACTTGAGGTTTACATCCTTGTAAAGCACTCTCTTTCCGAATTGGATCGCAAGATTTTGTACTGTAATCATTATTTGTTCCTAAATATCTTTTATTCTGATTATATCTTTAATTCTGCTGCAAAATTACAAAAAAATATTTGAAACACAATGATTTATTGGCAAAAGTTACTAATTTTTAGTTAAAAACATGGTGGCTTTTTGTTATTTTGCAGAAAAGTCTTACTTTTGTAGGCTGAAACGGAGAAAATGCAGCATTGATTCTGTGTTTTTCATGTTAAGAAAATGATATCGATAACAATATGAGACAACAAAATAGAAAAGGAAATTTTAATAAGCACACCAATAATGCTTATGGCTACGGAAACCCAAATGAATATGAGCATTATAAGGTAGAAAAGCCTGCTCCGTTGCTGGAATGGCTGATGGAGAATGTGAAGGGACCTAGCAAGACTAAGGTGAAGCAGACTCTGCAGGGTAGAGGAATCAAGGTAAATGGCAAAACCATTACCCAGTTTGATTATGCCCTGAAGCCGGGTATGAAGGTGAGTGTGAGCAAGACAAAGAAGAATCAGGAGGTATTTAAAAGCAGATACCTTAAGATTGTTTATGAAGACAGATATCTGATTGTTGTCGAGAAAAACATTGGTATCTTGAGTATGGCAGCCGGTCATTCTACTTTGAATGTGAAAACGGTGCTTGATGATTATTTTCATAAGACTCGCCAGAACTGCCAGGCGCATGTAGTACACCGCCTGGACCGTGATACATCAGGCTTGATGATTTATGCCAAAGATAAGCAGACGGAGTTGGCTTTGGAGGATGATTGGCATCATAATGTGTACGACCGCAGATATGTAGCTCTGGTTTCCGGAGAGATGGAAGAAGATGAAGGTACCGTTGCCAACTGGCTGAAAGATAACAAGGCTTATATTACTTACAGTAGTGATACGGATAATGGCGGCAAGTATGCTGTTACCCATTTCCATACATTAGAGCGTACAACGGCTCATTCTCTGGTGGAGTTCAAACTCGAAACGGGCCGTAAGAATCAGATTCGTGTTCATACAGCTGATATGGGGCATCCGGTGTGTGGTGATATTAAGTATGGTAATGGTGATGATCCATGCCAGCGCTTGTGCCTGCATGCCTATGTACTGTGTTTCTATCATCCCGTAACGCATCAGCCTATGGAATTTGAAACTCCGATACCGGCTGAATTCCGCAGGGCATTAAAGAATGATCGTTAATAGGGTGATGAATACTGATTGGTAGTTTATACTATATAATAATGTGATATGAATGATTTTGGATATTATGCGCTGGTATTGGTAGTCCTTGTTGTAGGACTGTTTGTCTTAAAGAAGGTGGCTACCTGCATGATTAAAGCAATGGTGGCTGTTGTTATGATAGCCGTGCTGGCAGTTCTTTACTGGCTCTTCTGTTGATGGCAGAGTTGTATGATGATGACGGGATAAGATTTTAGATATTTTTGATTGGTAAATTGGTTGCGGTTGTCTGAGTGTAAACTTTGGATGGCTGCAACTTTTTTATAGTGATATTTAAAGAGATATAAAGTGATATTTAAAGGTGATATGAAATGGTAGGGAGAAATATAAAACAAAAAAGAGCATTTCTATAAAGAAATGCTCTTTTTGTACACCCTTAGGGATTCGAACCCTAGACCCACTGATTAAGAGTCAGTTGCTCTACCAACTGAGCTAAGGGTGCAACTATTTGTTAGTGACTCCGCAAGGATTCAAACCTTGAACCTCTTGATCCGTAGTCAAGTGCTCTATTCAGTTGAGCTACGGAGCCAAAACCATTTATTTCAGTGAAGCTTTGATAGGAGAGTGACTCCGCAAGGATTCAAACCTTGAACCTCTTGATCCGTAGTCAAGTGCTCTATTCAGTTGAGCTACGGAGCCAATTCTTATCTTTTGTACACCCTTAGGGATTCGAACCCTAGACCCACTGATTAAGAGTCAGTTGC
>NZ_VZBE01000063.1:0-3345 GCF_009494835.1 Segatella copri | reverse complement strand
AGGCATC
Organism: Segatella copri; assembly: GCF_009494835.1. Classification (GTDB taxonomy): domain Bacteria; phylum Bacteroidota; class Bacteroidia; order Bacteroidales; family Bacteroidaceae; genus Prevotella; species Prevotella copri_F. Next base: position 3,338 of record NZ_VZBE01000063.1, on the reverse strand, counting down.
AACCGTTATCGTGCAGGTGCAAAGGTATGGCAGCGGGCTTTGGAAATAAAAGGTCGAGCCTTCGGTTTTCGAAAAAATCTCCACACCATTGGGTAGTATTTTTCCGAAAAATTCTGCCAAAATCTTCAGAATAGCTTAAAATGAGCGATTTATGCGTGTTTCTCCTCAATAGAGGTAATGACTTGGCAATAGTTTTAACTTCTACATTCTACATATGTTTGCCTTGCTTGCCAAACAACTCTTTTCGGATGCAAAGTTAAATCTAAAATCTGAAAAACGACACTTTTTGCTTTGTTTTTATAGATTATTAATTTTGGGTTGGAAGTGTGCTTATTCCAAATATAGCAACACATTGTCTATGCAGCATATATAAATTTCATATACGGCATTAAAAGTAAGAGAAATGTTAAATGTCGTCCTCATTCCTACAATACAAAACAAAACGTTCTCGTTTATGGATTGTTTTTCGTACTTTTGAAAGTTATAGAAAGATAATGTAGCTTAGAAAGGTAAAATATGGACAACAAAGTATTTCTTTTAGGATTATTTCTGCTTTCAGTTGCTAACGTGAAAGCTCAAACTCAGACGCAGAATGATTCGCTCACAATGGAGAACATGATGCACAACCTTCCCGAAATAATGGTCAAAGGTTCGCGCCCTATCGTTAAGGCAGAGCGAGGTATGTTATCCTATAACATGCCGTTACTTATGAAACAACTACCTGCCGACAATGCCTATGAGGCTCTCACACGTATTCCTGGTGTTAGTGATACCGATGGTGGCATCAAGTTTTCCGGAAACGAGGTGACGCTTATCATCAACGGACAGGCGACCACTTTAACGCAAGAACAGCTTGCAGACAGATTGAAAGCGATGCCTGCTGCACAGTTGGCTAAAGCAGAGGTGATGCTTGCTGCTCCTGCACGTTATCATGTTCGTGGCATGGCTATAAATATCGTCACGAAAGATTATGCAGGGAAAAATCAGTTGTCGGGACAGATAAATGGAGGATTACAGCAAAACAAATATTCCAGAGAGTTTGGAGATTTCTATCTTTCCATGCAGAGGGGCAAATTTGGAATGGATGCACAATATCAATTTATTGACGGCAATTCATATGGTGAATCTTCACGCATAGCCAACCATCCATTGGATAACGGGCGTATTCACTACAACGATGAAACGTGGCAGAAATCATTTGGTATTGCTCATGACTACCGACTTGGTATGAATTATGCATTTAGCAAGAACCATCGACTTGACATTGCCTATACGGGAAAATGGCAAAAGTCTTGCTCCAACAATCACACTACAGGTTCAAGTGTAAGCGGAATGCATTACGACACTCATGTGTATCTGCACAATGTTGATGTAAACTACTCACTTCCTTTTGGACTTAACATTAGTGGTTCGTACACTAACTATCGTACCCCTCAACAACAAAAACTTGACGGTACGATGTATGCAGATGAAAATACGACAGAAACGGAACGCAACCTTACAAGTGGCAGTGAACAGACTATCAGCAAATGGATGTTCGCAGCCGACCAAAACCATTCTTTTACACATGGTTGGGGATTGTCGTATGGTGTAAAGGGACAATTCACAAGCAACAAGAGTTATCAGAACACCATCGACAAAGAGGGTAACATTCTGCCTAATGCAACAAGCAGTGTGGACATCAACGAACGTATTTGGAATATATACGCAGGTTTCAGCAAACAGATAAACAAGGCAATTAGTCTTGAAGTATCCGCAGCAGCCGAACAATACCATTCACCGATATGGGACAAATGGCGCATATATCCGTCACTCAATGCCCTGTGGAATATCAACGAGAACCATTTACTCAACTTGTCATTCAGTTCCAATTCTGAATTTCCGAGCTATTGGTCAACAATGAGCAGTGTATTTTACTCATCGGCATATACCGAGATACATGGCAATCCTGATTTGAAACCATACTCTTATTACAATGTCAACCTTATGTGGCAGATTAAAAGACGTTATACGCTGATGGCTTTTGCAAGTCTGAAACCTGATTATTCTGTGCAGTTACCGTACCAACCAACAGACCGTATGGCGGTAATATTGAAGGAAACCAACTTCAACTATGAGAATAGCTTTGGATTGCAAGCCTCTGCAATATTCGGTGCTGGCAAATGGCTCAACGGTAATGTGTTTGCTGTAGGAATCTATAAACATGCCAAAAGTGACCATTTCTTCGATTTGCCATTCAACCGCAAGAAGCTGACAGCAGCACTTGGAGGTACTGCATCTATAAAACTTTGCAGCACACAAGACTTGCGCCTTATACTCAACCCTTTCTTTCAGTCAAAAGTAATACAAGGTGTTTATGATGTAAGTCCTATCTTTAGAATGAATGCCAAGTTACAATGGACTTCACATGATGGGAAATGGGGATTGCGCATCAATGGCAGCAACATCTTCAACAACAAGGCAGACACTCGTTCCGTACAAGGTAATCAAGATTACCGTATGAAAATTAACAACAATTGGGCTACTGCCACTTTTGCTGTTATATATAAGTTCGGTGGTTACAAGGAAAAGAAAGTAAAGGCAGTTGATACATCAAGAATGGGACACTAAGCCGCATGATATGAAACAAAAACTAATTGGTAGAATAAGTATGGATAACATCCATGAGCTATGCTTTCTCACTCAAGGCAAGGAAAATAATCATCGTAAGGAAGAACTGTACCAGCTTACTTTTGATGAGGATGACCGTGTGGCGTTCAATGCCTTGCATGCCATGTCACATTTCGACTTAGCCAATAATGAATGGCTTTATAGTAAGCATGACGAGCTGATAGACCGAGTGATGAAAGAAGAACATGTTGGGAAGTGCCGTCTAATGCTTAATCTTCTCTTACGCCAACCGTTTGAAGAAGAATTCCTCCGCTCGGATTTCATAGACTTCTGTGTAAGTAAGATTACCGCTTGCGCTCAATCCTATGCTATACGAGTCTATTGCATGAAGCTTGCTTATGAGCAAATGAAGTATTATCCCGAACTTCTCAGCGAGTTAAAGATGGCATTGGACATGTTGGAACAAGAGACGCTATCCCCTGGATTAGCTTCCGCAAAAAGGCAGATATTGATGAAAATAAAAAGGAAGCATTCTTTGTCTTAATGTAACATTTACGCAAAGAATAATCTTGTTTCTGTATGTTTGCCATTCGATATGCTGCTTATAGTTGGTACACTCACTTTCTGCGACCGTTGGGAGCAAAAATTCTCCGCCCTCATGGTGGAGCGAGGAGTTTTGGGGTTCCCAAAACATAACCTCGCTCCCTCCTCTAAGAACAAAAGACGAG
>NZ_VZBE01000054.1:0-3375 GCF_009494835.1 Segatella copri | reverse complement strand
GAGGTCGGAAAACGAAAGTAGGAGGAAAACTACTTCGTTTTCCTCCTACTCGATTTTGAAATCGAACAATGAACATTGTGGTTGTGGAAAGTGAATTGTGAAAAGTGAATGTAGATTAGAAATAGGGGAAGAATGGAATCATAAAAAAGGAGTCTTCCTTTTTAAAAGAAAGACTCCTTGTAAACTTGTATAATGATATTTCCTTATACCAGATACTGGGAAGAGATACTCTCGTTATCCTCAACACGGCGAATGGTTTCTGCAAACATATCTGCAATAGAAATCTGCTTAACCTTTGCGCAACGCTTGGTGTAAGGGATGGAATCAGTGAATACTATCTCCTCAAGAGCTGAATCCTGGACACGCTCAGATGCAGGACCACTCATCACGCAGTGAGATGCACATGCACGAACAGTCTTTGCACCAGCCTGCTTCATGATGTCGGCAGCCTTCGTGATAGTACCGGCTGTATCGACCATATCATCAATGATGACAACATTCTTGTCTTTTACATCACCGATAATCTGCATGCTTGCTACTACATTGGCGCGAGCACGGGTCTTGTTGCAGAGCACGAGAGGGCAGCCGAAGTACTTAGCATAAGTGTTGGCACGCTTAGAACCACCAACGTCTGGAGAAGCAATGACCATATCCTTGAGGCGTAAGCTCTGCAGGTATGGCAAAATAACGCCAGATGCATAGAGGTGATCTACAGGAACATCAAAGAAGCCCTGAATCTGGTCGGCATGGAGGTCCATGGTGATGAGACGGTCGATACCGGCAACGCTGAGCAAGTCGGCTACCAGTTTAGCGCCGATGCTGACACGTGGCTTGTCCTTGCGATCCTGACGGGCCCATCCGAAGTAAGGAACAACAGCAATAATATTGCGGGCAGAAGCACGCTTTGCTGCGTCAATCATCAGGAGCAACTCCATCAAGTTGTCTGAATTAGGGAATGTGCTCTGTACGAGGAAAACATCGCGTCCGCGGATAGACTCCTCGAAAGATACGCCAAATTCACCATCAGAGAACTTGGTTACAACCAAATTACCCAGTGGGCAACCTAAACTAGCGCAGATTTTTTCTGCAAGGTATCTCGAGTTAGTACCAGAGAATACCAAAAAAGAGTTTTTGTCACTCATTTCTATTAGTGTTTATGTGTATTAATAGTTATTTTTATCTGTTTTCATGTAGGGGGATGAATCTTTTTTCGGGAACCTCAGTATTAGCTGATAGCCTTTCTCAATTTCTCGAAGTGAAGAATCAGCTCTTTGAAATCGCGCTCGTTGTGAATGTCGAAACGGTTCCAGAGATCTCCACAGATTACTACTCCTCCAAATCCGAGTTCCTTGGCAATCTTGAGATTTTCCAGACTCATGCCTCCCAAGGCGTATACCTTCTTGTCTATGAGTCCTGCCTTGGCTGCATTCTCAAGCTGCTGCAGATTGAAGGAAGATTTTTCGTCTTTAAACTCAATACAGTCGAAGATGTTTTTCAGAAACACATAGTTTGATTTCTTCTTCATCTCTTTCAGCATCGAGAGATCTGTGCAGGTGCGACTGAACTTGCCTTTGTATCCATCCGGTACCGGTGCTAGCGGATCGTCTATATGGATTCCTGCTAAATCATACTCCTGTTTGAGGTAATAATGATCATGAACAGTAATCTTGCGAAGATAGTCTTCAGGCAGTAACGTGAGCAGTCGCTCAGCATACATTGGTGACGAACCTGGCTTGAAAAGATGCAGGTTGTCCATGCCCTCGTCGAACAGCGAGGATAGTATTTTATCTTCTTCCACAAAGAATGTGGACTTGGTCATTATCGCTAATTTCATCGTCAAAATGATTTTTATGATGCAAAAGTATTAAAAAAAACGCAAACTAGCAATTATATTCGGGATAAAAAGCTATCTTTGCACCATAAAATTAATATTTATCAAGTTATGCAAGTAAATTTAGCGAATTTTAATGAGATTCATCGACCAATTTACGTTTTAGAGGAAGAACGTTTGCGACACAATCTGTCGCTCATCAAGAGTGTGGCTGAGCGTGCCGATATGGAAATTATTCTAGCTTTTAAGGCTTATGCTCTTTGGAAGACATTTCCGATTTTCAGAGAGTATATTTCTTCGACCACGGCCAGCTCTCTTAGCGAGGCAAAACTGGCGTATCATGAATTTGGCAGTAAGGCGCATACTTTTTCGCCGGCTTATACCGATTATGAGATTGATGAGATAGCTCAATGCTCAAGTCATCTTACTTTCAACTCGCTTACGCAATATGAGCGATATCATGAACGGGCTCGTAGGGCAAATTCTGACATCAGACTGGGATTGAGAGTAAATCCGGAATATTCTGAAGTCGGAACATTGCTGTATAATCCGTGTGCACCTGGAACCCGATTCGGTGTATCGGCAGATAAATTGCCTCAGACGTTGCCTTCAGATATAGAAGGATTCCATTGTCATTGTCACTGCGAGAGTGGGGCGGATGTCTTTGAACGTACGTTAGCTCATATCGAAGAGAAATTCTCTCCTTGGTTTCCGCAGCTGAAATGGATCAATTTCGGTGGAGGTCATCTGATGACCAGGAAGGATTATGATGTGGAACACCTTATTAATATAATAAAGGGATTTCATCAGCGTTATCCTCATCTTAAAATTATCATGGAACCTGGTAGTGCCTTTGGGTGGCAGACCGGGCCGCTTGTAACTCAAGTAGTAGATGTGGTTGAAGATAAAGGTATCAGGACAGCTATCATAAATGCCAGTTTTACCTGTCATATGCCCGACAGTCTGGAGATGCCGTATATGCCAGCTGTCAGAAATGCAGAAACCCTGGAGGTTGATGATCCGACGAAGGCTCCTGAGGGCGCACATATATATAGAATAGGTGGCAACAGTTGTCTGAGTGGAGATTTTATGGGCTTTTGGAAATTTGACCATGAATTGCAAATAGGCGAGAATGTTATTTTCGAAGATATGCTGCATTACACTACGGTAAAGACAAATACCTTTAATGGAATCACTCATCCATCAATAGGAATCGTACATTTAGATGGAAAATTGGAAATTCTAAGAGATTTCAGCTACGAAGATTATCGCAGTAGGATGGATTAGTATAATTTCCATTTTTCCGATTTTTCTGCCGGATGAGTTTAAAAATCGGCAAAATAAGGCTTAAAATGTGTGTTTTGCTCACTAAAAAGGGCAAAATGCACATTTTTTTTCAAAAAAATCGAAGAAAAGTTTGGTAATTCAGAAAAAAGTAGTACCTTTGCACTCGCATTCAGAGGAACGCTCCTAAGTAATAGGAAAAACTGCGGAAATAGCTCAGTTGGTAGAGCACAACCTTGCCAAGGTTGGGGTCGCGGGTC
>NZ_VZBE01000045.1:0-3407 GCF_009494835.1 Segatella copri | reverse complement strand
CCTGGAGAACGATGTTACATTTCATCATCTGTCCGTTCTCACTTTTCTGACTCTGCACAGCGAAGGCCTCGCCCTGCTGCACCACTCTCATAATCTGAGTATACATATAATATAAATGTACGAAGAGGTTTCAAGAGCACCAAACCATTTCAGCGTTGTCTTGTTTCTTCGACGCTGCAAAAGTACTGCAGAAAATAAGGCAAAACAATGCTTTTCCCACAGCTTCCCCGAAAAAACCACGTTTTTGGGAAAAATCGGGCATTTCTTGGGAAGAAATTAAAAGAAGAAGAAAAAGAGGGTTAAAATGTAAAGAAAAAGGGAATATCATCCCACTTTCCCCCAAAAAATCCCTCATTTTTCCCAACGTTGGGAAAAATCGTGGGAATCTTGGGAAAAATCACCCCCATAACCAACATTTTAACACTCCAAATATTTATAATTCGAAAAAAATGCTTATTTTTGCACTACAATTCAGTTAAAACGTTTTAAAAGGAAATGGATATGAAACGGATAGAAGAACGTTATATTAGCTTACTTACCGATTTTGGTTTTAAGCGTATCTTTGGAACAAAGCCCAACAAGGATTTGCTCATCAATTTCTTGAATTCACTGTTTGATGGTTTTCAGGTCATCAAGGATGTGAAGTACTTGAATAGTGAGCACGTTGGTGATGTTTTTGCCGAGCGCAAGGCCATTTTTGATGTATATTGCGAAAATGAGCGTGGTGAAAAGTTCATCGTTGAGATGCAGAATGCTTATCAGAAGTACTTCAAGGATCGTTCTTTGTTCTATTCTACTTTTCCTATCCGTGAACAGGCTCCAAAGGGGGCAGAATGGAACTTCAAGCTTGAACATGTTTACACTGTTGCTCTGCTGAATTTCGATTTGGAAGAAGAGGCATTTGACAAAAATGATATCAACCATGATGTGGGTTTGCTTGACAAGAAGACTCTTAAGGTTTTTAATGACAAACTTTCTTTCAAGTATGTTGAGATAGCGAAGTTCAACAAGACAGAGGAGGAGCTTGACACGCTTTATGATAAGTGGTTATATGTATTGAAAAACCTTTCCCGATTGGATGAGCGTCCTGCTGCCTTGAAAGAGAAAGTGTTTACTAAACTCTTTGAGGAGGCCGAGATTGCAAAGTTCACCCCAACAGAGTTGAAAGAATATGAGGATAGTTTAAAGGCGTATCGTGATGTCAAGAACTCTATAGATACGGCTTTGGAAAAAGGGCGTGAGGAAGGTAAAAACTCGAAAGCTATCCAAATAGCAAAAAGGATGTTGGATGCTGGCATGGATATAGAAACAGTTATGCAAATAACAGATTTGTCAAAAAGTGAGATTGAGAAACTAAAATGATAAATCTCTATTCAAATTAAGCCTCCAAATTGCAAAATAAGTGGCTCAAAGAGCGAATAGTCCCATTTTGAGGCATTTTTAAGGCTGTAGTTGCGTGCTAAAGTTGTTTGACCAACAAATGAACACTAACTATTAGCCAGAGTTAGTTAACGCCAAGGGCAGAATATAACTCCCACGGCTATTGTTTAATTTAAATAGAATCCACATTTTAAAGTGGACCCATGTATAGAAATATGAAAAAGTATATTTTGTGGCAATTAATACTCCTTTTATTTGTACCGTACTCTTCTATTAAGGCGCAAAGTCTTGTAAATTTAGAGAGTATAGAGTCACGTGCTTATGATTTTTGGGGGCCTAGTAAAATAGACAAAGATATTTATGTTTATTCCCAAAATGTAAGTGTTAATCCAATTAAGACACTTCCTATTAAATTGATTTATAGTTATGACTATAAGAGAAGGATGATTCGATACCTATTGAGCAACTCTAATTCTTATATGATTTTATCTAAAGAGTGTAACAAAAGAGTAAACAAGTTCTTGAAGAAATGTAGTTATGTAAATTTTCAAGGCGACGATATAGAGAAAATGATGATTGAATATAGAAAGGCATTAAACTCAAAATATCAACATCATAATGATTCTGTTCGTAAGGCACGTGATATAGCAAAGCAAGAAAAAGCGAGACGACAAGCTATAGAGGATTCTATTCGTTTAGTAAAAGAATCAAAGACCCATATCAGATTTATGGGAATTGAATTAAACGATGCTGTTGATTTGGTTATGCTTGATCTTAGAAAGAAAGGTTTTGAAACGATAGATTTTCGTAAAAATGGATATGTTATGTCTGGCAAATTCATGGATCGTAAAGCTATAGTCACTCTGCATTCAACGCCTGAGACAAATAATATTTATATGGTTAACGTTGTCTTTGATGAAGAAAACTCTTGGTATAGCTTGAAGTCTGAATTTCTGAATATTGTGAAATCATATAGGGCTAAATACAAATGTATAGACTCTGGAAGAACATTCCTTGAACCATATTATGAGGGAGATGGCTTTGAGTTGCAAGGTGTCGCAAAGGATAAATGCTGCTTCTTTGATAAATATGAAGCCGAAGGTGGCACAATATATGTAGAAATAAGCGATATGAGAAGAATTTTTATTAAATATATAGATACCTTCAACTCAAAACGGAATGAAAGGGAAACTATAAATAAAAATCTCGAAGAAATATAAAGAGATATATGCTTTATAAAGATTACACTATTAAGAGGAAATAGAGTTTATTTACTCGTGTCAGTTTGTTGCCAAAATCATAGGTGTGAGAGGAATGGGTAAATCTCCGGTTGTGCATGACTTCCTCCTGGTAGAAGAATAAGAACTGAAAATGGAAAATGACTACTACGATTTGGATAAGTGGAAAACTTTTGTTCTTCGTGTCCTTTTAGAGAAAAATGGTTCTTCCCTAACAGATTATGTGTGGAATAGATTGAAGCACGAGTTTTCTTTAGGAGAGAACGAGCAGACGGAACATAATCTTTATACAGAAAGTGTGCTCAAATGTCTTGAAGTTGAACATGGGTTAATTAGAACAAATAAAAGAGGAATTCAGATTACCACCAAAGGCGAAGAAGTTGCAAAGATGAACAATGGTCTCCTTTCTTACTTAGATTCAAAGTATAGACATAGACTATTACAACGGATAAATGATTATGTGGTGACTTCAACGGGAATCCTTTCATTGATGATGACTATGTTTTCATTTGTGAATCTATTTTATAATTGGATTGATAAACAGTATTCTTTTCTTCCTCCACTTATTCTAGGCTTGTTTTTTGTTGTGTTTAGATTGATTTGTAAATCAAAATAAAGAACTATCGCTAAACAACCGATTGATTTAGTCAAAATCTAAATTCAATCGGTTGTTAGTTGATAGTATCGTGGTTGGTAAGTATAAGAAATATTTCAAAGGGTTCACTTTACTTACAAATCGAGTAGGAGGAAAACGAAGTAGTTTTCCTCCTACTTTCGTTTTCCGACCTC
>NZ_VZBE01000056.1:0-3555 GCF_009494835.1 Segatella copri | reverse complement strand
CTCGTCTTTTGTTCTTAGAGGAGGGAGCGAGGTTATGTTTTGGGAACCCCAAAACGCCTCGCTCCACCATGAGGGCGAAGAAATTTTGCTCCCAACGGTTGCAGAAAGTGAGTGTACCAACTGTAGGCAGTGCATAGAAATATGTAAATAGATTTGTCAGGTGTAGTTTATTCTTCCTTTATTTGCACAAAAGTATGTTTTGAGTGTTATAAAAAATAAAAAAATGCACTATTACGTTGATACTTTTGTATTTTTGCACTCAGTTATCTTGGACAGCAGAATTTGAAACACTGAAAATCCGTAATCTGTCTATATGTAAAATCTTTAAATTTGGATTATTATGACTAAGAAGTTTTGGTTAATAGCACTCATCGTAGCTTGCACTGTTGTATTTGGCAGTTGCGATAAGTCTGAGGAATTGAGTGTTGAGCAATGTAAGTTGGATATGAATCTATTCAACCAAACCTATACTGTTAATGATGAGGGGTGCTGTGTGCTAAAAGGGAGAAAGCCAATAGCAGCAGAAGAAATACAGAGTAAGGTCAAGGGCTATGGTTGGGAGAGTATTGCCACTTATGAGGTACAGGAAAACGGAAAGTTGAGCAAGGAGGAATTTTGGAAAGACAGATTTGGTGGCAGCCCTACACACTTTTGGTTTGAGACATCACAGCAAGCTTTTAGTTATTTTTATAGTGATGCCTTGCCAGCCTTTTGTTTCAGTCGTGTATCATGGACTTATGACATGGACAAAGGCTTCATACTGTTTGGCAGCAACAAGCAGACAACAGATACATGCAGATTCTTAAGCTTGACGAGTCGAATGGCAAGACCTTAATGTACACCATACAAAAATTGGGAGCGACGAGTGATGGCAGCAATGGTTACAAGTCTATATATGGCATGATTGTATATAAACGCATGACCGAAACCGATTTGGAAATGATGAAGAAAAGTTACACGTATGATACGGATATTGACCGTTCTGTTCCCGACAACTGCAAGTTTAAGATTAAGGCATACTATGCAGAAGACGACAAAGACAACACAGACCCTGTGTTTCAGACCTTCTGCCTTGTAACATTTGAGCTTACCGATGAATATGGTTTCAACTCTTCAGATAATGCCTATTACAACTACTACGATTCAATTACTTGGACGAGTGATTGTCGTGATATGCCAGATAGCTTTGGAATCATGGAACGTAAGACAAACTGTTTGAATACTTCCTATTGGTGGAGCACATACTTCTTCACGCCTCATGACAATACTATTGTCTATGCCAATGGCTATAAAGATGGCCGTATTGTCTATCAAGCCCGAAAGAGGCTCTATTTGGTGAATGATGGATTCTTTGGTTACGATTGGGATAACGTAAGGTATAATTCCAAGAACCCCGAACTAACAGAATATTGCTTGCTGGACAAGAGCCGTGAGTTTATCCTAACTCCACCTACTGCCTACAAAGAAGACATTACAAAACCGTATGCAGAGTTACGTATTGTACTGAAAGGAGCAAAAGACAAAAACGACAAGGAATATATGTTAGGCGTGCTTGAACGTGAAAGAGAAGGTCTGTTGAAGATTATGGACCAGTACTATGAAGCACATAGTACTATAAAAGAAACAGAAAAGGCTTCGCTGTGTAAAACGTTTAAGGCACTACCCGAAGATGCTGATATTAAAGCATATTGGCGTACAAAACATTCTCGCATGGTACTGATACTTAAAACTGACGGGGAAGACCCTATAAACAGTGAATACTATGTGCATGCGGAACCAATTAAATGATAAATAAGTTTAATGTGGACAACAATAGTCATAAGGCGAAGTTAATCTTTGTTTTATGACTATTGTTTTTTTGCACCAACATAGTGTGGTTTCATTTTTATTTTGTATTTTTGCAACTGTAAAGAGTTGTTAGGCAAAGCAAACATATGCATATTGCAGAAGTTGTGACTATTGCCAAATCATTACCTCTATTGAGGTTGAACACTTATAAATCGCTCATTTTAAGCTATTCAGCAGATTATAGAAGAATTTTTAGGAAAAATACTACCCAACGGTGTGGAGATTTTTTCGAAAACCGAAGGCTCGACCTTTTATTTCCAAAGCCCGCTGCCATACCTTTGCACCTGCACGATAACGGTTGATGCCAAAAGGAAAGACCATGTGGAGGAAAGAAAATCAGAGCGGCAAATGAAAATAGAAACTTCACGGAAGTTTTTGGATTGTGCGATAAAAAATGGAACTGCGAGTTGTGGCTATAAAAGTTGCATTCAGTACTGATAGCTTAAAGTTGTTTAGACTGACACTTTGACATTGTAAAATTTCCCAAATAAAATAGGCATGATGTTTGTATTTGATATTAATGAATTTTGAATGATACGACTCAGCCAACAGTCCCGGCTAAGCCGCATGGATTAAAAGGGACTTAAACGTAAGCGACAATGGCATTAACGTATAAAACATTAAGTTCAAATTTTGCTAAAGTAAAGGATAAAGATGTTGCTCAATTAGGAACATTCATTGGTGGAAAAGTTGGAGAGAATATAAAATCTAAAGTGTTTAAAAACGGATGCGCTATCAGATTGTCATATGCTTTCAACTATTCAGGAGTACCAATATCACCATCCGATGGGGCCGTTTCTTCTGGTGCTGATAAAAAATGGTATCTCTATCGTGTGTCTGATATGAAGAAATTTATCATAAAACATATAGGAGGTACTCCTTTGAAAGGTTCTACTGCAAATAGCTTCAAAGGCAAAAAAGGCGTTATCGTCTTTAATGATTGTAATTGGAGCGATGCCACCGGACATGTTGATTTGTTCAATGGTATACAATGTGAGTATGAAGAAGCTAACGATTATTTCAATAATTGCAATTCGGAGTTACTATATACTCTCAAGTAATTTTTTTGAGGGTGTCTCTTTCTATGAATAGACACCCTCCTTTAATATTATACCCTATGAAAAAGTTCCTTTTTATTTTTCTATCATGTTTACTTTTCCAACAGCTGACAGCTCAGACCATTGTAAAATTTGACAATGGTAATAACATTATATATAAAAACTTACAAGGAAAAACTATTGTAAAGAATAAAAAATATACAATAGCATTTACTGATACGATTTCATCTATCGGCTTTGTCGGCACGAGAAAAGGTGAAATAGTTTGTATTAATAATGCAGGTAAAGAACTATTTGAAGTATATAAGATTGACAATGGTCCAGATTATGTCAGTGATGGCTTGTTCAGAATTGTAGGAAAAAATAGCAAAATAGGTTTTGCTGATACATGTGGAGCTATTGTTATTCCACCCGTTTTTTCGTATGCTACACCTTTTCACAATGGAGAGGCTAAAGTTTCTTTTGGCGGCAAGAATGAAAAACAAGGAGAATACCAATCATGGAAAAGCAACCTTTGGTTTTTGATAAAGAAGTCCAAATAGTTTTTAAAAGCATTGGATATGTTTTTTAACAGAACTAACAAGAGTAGCAGAATATTTCCAAAGCCCGCTGCCATACCTTTGCACCTGCACGATAACGGTTGATGCCA
>NZ_VZBE01000081.1:0-3659 GCF_009494835.1 Segatella copri | reverse complement strand
TCAACATTACTTATACGTTTGCTTGTGTGCAAATACGTCATAACCCATTATCAGGTGGTTATTGCGGTGAGGTCCCACCTCTTCCCATTCCGAACAGAGAAGTTAAGCTCACTTGCGCCGATGGTACTGCAATGCAATGCGGGAGAGTAGGTAGCCGCCTCCTTTTATCAAGAGCCTCAGATTTCGAAAGATTTCTGAGGCTTTTTTGTTTTTCCCACAGATTTCACAGATGCTCACAGATTTTAGACCTGTTCGGTCTGGAATTTCGCAGATTTTTATTATCTTTGCAGCATGAATAGGAAAGGAATTAAAAAGAAGTTTGCTAATTTCGGTCAGCGTATGCTACGGATGCCTCGTACCCGAGGATTCGGAGTACAATCACCTACAGCCTATTCTTTCCTGCGCAAGGTGGTTAACGAAAAGGGATTTCTCAGAATCTATTGTCAGACTCATTCTGAAATCTCCTCCTCCTATCCCCAAGATGCCTCCAAACAGAAACGTCTTCTCTTCCGCATCAGAACTGTTTATCCTAATGTAGTAGAACTCTCTGCATCTTCCCTGCTAAAGAGAGAGGATTTCCAGCAGTTTCTCTGGAATGTGTCTGATGATACGGTTTTAGTAGTTACAGACATCAATCTCGATGCAGAATATGGGAAAGTATGGCTCCGACTTGTAACAGATAATCGTACGATTTTGACCTTTAATTTGGTTGATTGCGGTATAGTTTTCTTCGATAAAACCAAATATAAGCAGAATTTTAATGTAAATTATTGATTTGTGCGTAAATTTGTTCCATAAATATTTGGAATTTAAAATAAAAGTATTACTTTTGCAGCCAAAATAATAGAAACGTTAAATTATAGAGCTATGTATTGGACACTTGAATTGGCTTCAAAGCTTGAAGATGCACCATGGCCTGCAACTAAAGAAGAGTTGATTGACTACGCAACTCGCTCTGGTGCGCCTCTAGAAGTTCTAGAGAATTTGCAGGAGATAGAAGACGAAGGCGATGTTTACGAAAGCATCGAAGACATCTGGCCTGATTATCCTTCAAAGGATGACTTCTTGTGGAATGATGACGAGTACTAATCGTTCATCGATTACGATTATCAGAATAAGATAATGGAAATGAGCCATATAGGTGATTTCTTATGAAATTCCTATATGGCTTTTTGCCGTCTTTTACCGCCAATTTTACCGTTCTAATGGCCTTATTTTACATAATTAAATGATCAATAATCGGTATATCCTGAAATTCTTTCTTTTCTGATCGGTTAATTTCATCTTTTCTTCTCTTATTATTCTCCTTACTTCATACTAAAATCATCTGAAGTTTATAAAAAAGGAGTGATATGATAAACTTTTCTACTATCTTCGCGTACATAGTGCCATAATTAATAAAAAGGTATTTTAATATGGGAAGAATTTCAAGACTTTATCCGAAAGGACGATTGAGACTGCGTATACCAAAGATGGTGCAGTCTGGTAAAAAGTATCCATTGTATATAGAATACAATTGGCATGCTGATTCTATTCGTAAATCAACTGGTATAAGTGTGTCAGTAAAGGAATGGAATGAGAAAGGCTATTGCGGTATTGGTGAAATACGTGCCACGACTGATATTGACTATAAGTATTATAATCATGCTCTTCATAAGCGTATCGAAGACATAGATGTGAAGATACATAAGTATTATGAAATGCATCAACATATTACTTGTGATGTGATTCGATCTTTTCTCGAAGACAATGACAATGCTTTGCGACCTGATGAAGGAAAAGACTTCATAGAGTTTGCTAAAGAGTTGATGGAAAAACGTTATGAGAAAGGTAAGATAGGTTTCAGTACTTGCAAGAATGGTATTTCATATCTCAATCAGTTTGAGGAATACCTGTTGATTGAACACAAAGGTACACATGGTGAGCATAAGGAATTCATTTATGTCTCAGATATTAGTGAAGACTTATTGCTTGACTTCCGTAAGTATCGACTCTTGGCAAAAAAGAAAGCAACAACAGTCAACAAGACTCTATGTCCGATTCTTCAGGCGTGTGAATATGCTTGTCAGTTAGGTTATATCTCTCATCAGCTTAATGCATCTCTCCAGGACTTGTATATGAAAGAAGAGGACCGGCTTGATGAAGAAGAGAGGAATATCAAGTATCTCACTGAAGAGAGACTTGCTGAGTTAGTTTCCGTTTATAATACCATCGAACAACCTCGACGAAAAGAGTTTTTGGAGATGTGGCTTTTTGCCTTCCATGCTTGCGGTATGCGAATGGTTGATGTGATGACGCTCCGATGGAAAGACATTGATTCCAACAAGAATTTCATCAGTAAAATACAAGTCAAGACGAGAAACCGAAACACCATACCTTTGAGTGAACCACTCATTCGTATTCTTGAAAAATGGAAGGGTAGAAACAAAGTCTTTGTTTTTGATCTATTGCCAGAGAACTTCGATATAAATGACCATGAGGCGATATACCGTCGTAGAAATTCCTGGAATAATACCATCAATACTTCGCTTCGTTGTATATCTCATGATTTAAAATGGAATCAAGACTTGACTTTCCATGTATCAAGACACACTTGGGCAGTTTTAGCGCTTGCACACGGAGCTGAAATCAGTGAGATAAGCAGATTGTTAGGTCATGCCTCTACTGGCGTCACAGAGCGAGTTTATGCAGAATTCTTGCCAGACAACCTTGCGTCTGTAGTAAGCAAACTTGGCTTCTGCTTCATTCCTGATATGAATGCCAAACAAAAGAAGGTGGTATCACGCTAAACAGAGTGATACCACCTTCGATCAAATTTGTAGCCTTTATAGTCGAAACTATCAGAATATCTTGTAGTCCTTGCCAGTAAGATTAGAAATTGGCTTGAATAAACGCAATAGAATGAGCCCTATCACGATAAATGCTATTCTGACTATTACTGAACCGCCCATAGTAAAACCGTGCCATACGAGGAAAATGGGTGAGCACATGAGGGCTACGATGATTAGGCACATTAGAGCTGCTAGAAATGTTTTTGGTCCCATACGTCAATAATCTAATGGAGCTATGAAATGATCATCAGGCAGGTCGTGAAAATGCTTGCCATCTGCATCATTAGTCACATATGTTTCGTTTTCTGGATCTTCTGTAGCGAAATAGATTTCCAAATCCTTGAAACGATTTTTGAGAAGAACGCGGAAGTCAGTAATCAATGCGAGTTCTTCCGCTTCTATATAGAGAAAGCCTTCTGAAAGTTCGCATTTCTTGATATTACCACAGAGATTGCAAGTCCCATAGTCCACACCAAGAGCTAAGATGATGTTTCCTTCCCAATCATCGGCCTCGTCTTCTTCCATAGCAGGGCGTTCTTTCTGTATGAAAGTCTGATAGAGGTCATATATCTCTTGCAACTCTTCTTGTTTTCCCACAATGTGGTAGCGTACTTTTATATTATGCATTTGGGATGCAAAGATAGCTAAATCTGATACTATGTCTTGTCAATCGATTTCACTACTGTCCAATAAAAAAGGGCAATTCGATCTTTGAAACAGTTGAATTATAGTCTTTTATGCAGTATTTTGCAATGAAACGGACTTGATTTTGTACAATAGTTCGTTAATAATTCAATAATGTGCTAAGCAGCTATACGCTGTAAGCAC
>NZ_VZBE01000067.1:0-3856 GCF_009494835.1 Segatella copri | reverse complement strand
CAAAACATACCTTGCTATGTCTTTGAGGACATAAAAATCCGCTTAGGGTGGATTGAAGTTAGCCTTCGTAAGAAGCTGTCCCTATCCCGAATGGAAGCAGTTCGGGAAATCCAGTCCTTTGCGGAATATCAAGCCTTGTTCTTGTCGGAACGATATGGATGCGCTATCCATTGCTTTGCCTTTCGGGTGCAAAATTACGGCTAAAAATGCGCCCTTGTAACAATGCTACCCCAGACAACCACTGCAACTATCGGCAACATGCTGCCACAGGATTTGAAAACCATTGTTTTTGGGAAATTTCGTTGTTATTTTGCAGCCGAAACATTGAACCAATGATTTGAAAATATGATGAAACAAGCATTTGCAGCAACGAATAAGCCTGTCACTATTGCAGCGTCTCTTTGCATCCATGATGCTCCACTGACGTACAGACTTACTGATTCACTGTCGTACTGTCGTATGGAAATGATGAAGCATTGCAACAGTTCAAGGTCTCCATAATGGAGCAATGACCGATAGACATGGACATCAAAGTGTTCATATCTTTGAATTGGCAGGAAATCATAGAAACGAGTAATCAACAATTTAAAAAGTTAACGATATGAGTAAGACAAGATTTGTTGCGTTCGCAACACAGAAAGGCGGAATAGGAAAGTCCACCATCACGGCTCTTGTAGCCAACTACTTTCACAATGTCAAGGGTTACAATGTGGCGGTCATAGACTGTGACGAGCCACAATACAACCTTGCAGACCTGCGAGACGAGGAACTGGAACTCATCAAAAGCAGCGACTATTTCAAGGCGCAAGCCTGTGAGCATTTCAAAAAGCTGGGCAAGAAGTCCTTCAGCGTAACGAGAAGCAATGCTGTCAATGCGCTTGACGACGCAGAGACAGTGTTGAATGAAACAGAGGTTAAACTTGACTTCATCTTCTTTGACATGCCTGGGACTATCAAAAGTGAGGGCGTCATGAAGACCTTGTCTCAGATGGATTACATCTTTGTACCCGTCAGCGCAGACCGCTTTGTTGTAGAAAGCGCAATGAGCTTCATGCAGTTGTTCCACGACAACTTTTTGACACAGGGTTGGTCGGTCACCAAGAAACTTGCTTTCTTTTGGACAATGGTTGACAAACGAGAACGAACGAGTTTGTATGATATATATGAAGGTATGTTCAAGTCTCTCGCCTATTCGGTTCTCAACACACGACTGCCAGACAGCAAACGTTTCAGAAGAGAGCTGTCGGAGAACAGAAAGGCAGTGTTCCGTTCCACCATCTTTCCATCAGACCCAAACCTGTTGCGAGGGAGTGGCATCAAGGAGTTGTCCGACGAGATTTGTGAAATCATAAAGACATGAGCCTATGGTAAGCAGAAAAATCAACACTGACGCAATAGATGAAAATCTGCTCATTGCCTCTATTGGCAAGAGCAAGATTGGCACGACAACGGCATCCATTCTTGACGGAGCTTCCCAATCCCAAGTGAAAGATACCGAAGAGAAAGAAGAGGTTGGCAGGAAGTCCCAATGCTCGCAGACCGATAAGTCGCCAATTTCACGCAAGCCTCCCAAGGCTTCTTCGGAAAGTTACGATTCGGCATTCTTCAAGCGAAACGAGATAAAGACTCGTCAATGCGTTTATATCAGCCGTGAGATACACAGGAGAATTTCAAGAATAGTCAGTGTGCTCGCAAAGCATGAGTTGACAGTCGGTGGTTACATCGACCTTATTCTTGAGAGACATCTTGAAGAGAACCAGGAAGAAATCAACGGCTTGCTGAGAAAAGAGATTGACGATTGGAATGTGTAACAAAAAGGAACAAGCATGACAATGGAAAC
Organism: Segatella copri; assembly: GCF_009494835.1. Classification (GTDB taxonomy): domain Bacteria; phylum Bacteroidota; class Bacteroidia; order Bacteroidales; family Bacteroidaceae; genus Prevotella; species Prevotella copri_F. The sequence continues at coordinate 2,016 of NZ_VZBE01000067.1, read as the reverse complement.
TATATTCTTGATAGTCTTGGCTGCATTCAATGTTTGGACTATCTATTTTTACAACAAGTTGCTCCTTGAAGTTGCGAACGGCAAGGAAAAGGAGAAAAAACCGCCTATCGACCCGATGGCACTTGTAGGCAAAAGTCTTTTCAAAGTGTCCCAACTGCGGAAGAAAGAAGAAACGGAACAAAAACAAACAGAATCCATGTCCGTATCGGATAATGACGTGACATTTGACGATTCTCCAAAGAGTACGGCACGGATTTCTGACGAACAGCTTGATGACGTGTTTACGAATGTTCGCATAGAAGATATTGGTGTGAAATATTCTGATAATGAGGGAGATGCCGATGTGCCACAAGCCAAAGGGTCAAGTTTTGAGGACATTGACGCAGCTGTGAATACCGTCAAGGCACCGAAAGCAACGGACAAGGAGAAAAGACATGCAGGCAAGGTTTTCCATGAGATGGATGGCAACCAATTCTATGAGAAATTCATGGAGAACAGCGAGGAGTGCAAGAAGAACATCCATGATTACGTCACCTTCTACTTGCAAACTCACAAGATTGTAGAGATTTCCAAGCCAAAGAAAGAGTTTAAGGTGCCAGACAGTATAGAGGACTTCAATATCCTCGACTTTGTATAACAATTTAATAAGGAGAATTATGGAAAGAACAGAAGAGAACAATGCAACAAAGGATAGATTTGCACATGTGGGCAAAACATTCTCGGAAATGGACAGCGAAAAGCTACAAGCTGAAATCGCAGAACGCTCAAAGATTATTAAACGCAAAATAGATGCGTTGATGGAATTGCATATGTCAGGTATCTGACAAAAACTGTTGAAGTCAGATTTTCAATAGTCAACAAGTATTTCAATAGCAGAGAATTTGTATAACAATTAAAAAATGATTATGGCAGACAAAACAAAAAACTGTGGTAAAGGACAACTCACTTCGACAGATGCCAAGGAGTTGTATGAGGCTTTCATGAGAAATTATGAAGAGACAATGGAGGAAGCTGGAAAACAGATTGACGCTTGTCTTGAAGAGACATTTCAAGACCGTACATCGTCAACTATTTCCGACAAGGAGGAGTGTTTTGATGAAGATGCAGCATATGAGAATTATGATGTGGGTGAATTTGAGCCAATCGACAGAATGGAGAAAGAGCGTACTGAGCAGTATGTCGGTAAGTTCATGGCAAATGCAGGTTTTACCGCAAGATATGGCAGACATGTTGGCATCAGCGAGGACATTCATGAGCGTGTGACTAAATTTGTCAGTATCGTAGGCAAGGGAAAGATTTCCATTGCAAGTTATGTGGATAACATCATCAACGAACACTTCAATGCCTATGCAGCCGAAATCAAGGCTGCATTCGATGAAGGTCTCAAGTCGTATCGCCTCTGACAATAAATTAAGAGTACGCCAATGAAAAAGAAAGACTACGGCTAAAATCTCAGCTTGCCACTGAATCCATAGGACGGCATCATGCCGCATTAGTAAGCAAAAGTGTCAATCGCCAGATGGGACTATCTCCCAAGGAACAGAAAAAACGATTTATGAATAAAGGACAGTCCTTTTGATTTGGGCTGTCCTCTGTTATTCTGCAAGCATCGCAGATAAGGAAAAAACGGTTCTTTGCTACTTTCTTTCCGCTCCTCGGCTCATGAAGAAAGTGGCGGAACGAATTTTCATCGCTCCGCCTAAATTATAATAATGTGGTGTTATGTCGTTGCAACCATTCGTTGCTCTATAAGTCTTGCATTGCTGTTCACTAAGTTGATGATGTCGGCATGGTGCTCGGTGTCCTTGTTCTGTAGTCCGTGGCATTGTACGACTTTCATTTGTTCGAGTGAAAACTCCACGGTCTCAACCCTTTGTTCGGCTATTCTTGCTGAGAAGATGATGCAGTCGGGATTGAGTGAGTAGTTTGTTCCGCTGCCTACGCAATGGTGCATCGCCTTACCCTCAAGAACGTGCTCCCTGACGCTTTCAAGCATTCTCACCACGATATTGCCGT
>NZ_VZBE01000029.1:0-3889 GCF_009494835.1 Segatella copri | reverse complement strand
CCGTCCTCTCCCCTGAGGGTGAGAGGGTCGGGGTGAGAGGTGGAGCCCTCTTTAATGGTAAAGAGGGACGGGGTGATTTTAGAAGAATTGACAGGGTGATTCGAAAAAGGAAGATTTTGAGAAGTATTAGAAGCTTTAAACCTTTCAATAAGTTCTTTTCGTAAAGAACTTGGCGTTTTACTATCAATAGCAACAGCCGCGATGCCGTGTTCTCTGTAGAACTCGGCAATAGCATTAGCATGAGAAATATTGATAGCATAGACGATGCCCTTTCTATCTTTACCAAATTCTTCCAAACTCTGATAGAGCCTTTCGATACTCGGCTTCTTATTCAGCAACATATCCATTTCCTTGTTCTGATAATCACCATCTGCTCCTCGCTTCTGCAAGGAGTCGATGAGCCGTTGCGTCACACTATCCGATTTGATGCTCACAAAATCGTATGTTGCCAATCTTCCCTTGCTGATAAACTCAGGAACACTCCACGACTGCACCAAGACATCAAACAGATCAGTGAATCCCTTACCATTCAATCGGCAAGGAGTAGCCGTCAGTCCCAGGAACTTAGCTTTCGGGAATCTCTCCCACATCTCCTTATAGGTCTTGGCAAGCGCATGGTGCGCCTCGTCAATCACTATCATTCCCGGTTCTTCCTCTATCTCGTCATAGTGTTTAGCCAACCATTGTATCGACACAGCCTTTATCGGCATCATGTCAGAAGTAGGATTAACAGAAGAGGCAGAAGTTGCAGCAAGCCCATCTCCACCCCTCTCACCCAGGCGGTCCCCAAGTCCCTCAGTAGGCAGCAAGCAAGTAGCAGCAAGCCCATCAGCAGGTCGCAAGCAAGTAGCAGCAAGGCGGTCCCATCCCGCACAATCTGGCGAGACCTTTGATGGTCCGCCAACCTTAGAGCGCAGCGGTTCCGAGCGACGAGGAGGAGCGGTTACATCCCCTGTCCCCTGAGGGGAAAGGGGCTTGGGGAAAGCGGTGGAGCCTCCCTTAAGGGTAAGGGAGGACGGGTGGGTTTTCGAAAAAACTCTTTGAATAGTTTCTCGAATCTGAGAAACCAACTCCCTTCTATGGGCAACAATCCAAACATTGCAATTGGAATGTTCCCTCAAAAACGATTCTACGACCGAAGCGAGTAGAACCGTTTTTCCCGTACCCGTTGGCATTTGTGCCATCACGGACCGATGAAGGCGCAACGCCTTCTCAATCCGTTCCTTCATATCCTCTTGGTAATCAAATAACTTTATTTCCTTCATTATTTAAGGGTTTCGTTGACTTTACTCCAGTCTTTATTCATCAAATCCTCGATGACGCTATGGATCTTCAAGGCATATTTTGTTCTAGGATGATTGCCATACTGTGTTCCTCTCAGAATACCTTCATAGAAGATGGTTACGATGATTTCAGTCTGTTTTCTATACATCATATATTCATATTCATCATATTTCTTGTTGCAGAGGAAGGATTTGTGTTGGGTGTTGTTGATTTCCATAATGTATATTTATAATAATTATTCTTAATTATTCACTTAAAAGTGAACAAGCTATCAATAAAATTATTATTTTTGTAACATAGAGAATGGCATTATTACCATTGAAAAGAATATGATAACAGACATAGAAAGTGCAACCTTTGAAATTTAAGCATTATGATACAGAACAAATTATTCCGTGATTGTCTCGCTGCGATTCCAGCCGAGCAAAAGGCAGAGTTCGATTTGTCTTTTGGTATTGCCGAGCGCATTAGTGAGATTCTGAAAGCCAAGGGACTCACCCAAAAGGATTTCGCCCGATTACTCAACAAGCGAGACTCAGAAATCTCCAAATGGCTAACAGGCAGACATAACTTCACGACTCAAACCATTGCTCGTATAGAAACAGCCTTGGGAAGTAAACTCATCAGCATAGCCCATTGATAGGGCTATGCTGATAACCATATTCTAAAACACTCCCTCTTTTACCCGTACCCGTTGGCATTTGTCCCATCACGGACCAATGAAGGCGCAACAGCTTTTCTTCCCTTATCTGGAGTTCAATATCTCTGAACTCCGGTGTATTCATCACCTCTGCCTTCAGATGCTTCTTGATGACTTTTTTCAGATAGCGTCGCCATGCCTCCTTGTTCTCTTCGGTAACGAATGGTGGACATTGCTCTCCGTAGAAGGTGTGCCAGGTGAATGGCTCGAAGTCGAGATGCCAGAGGAAGGATTTGTGTTGGGTGTTGTTGAGTTCCATAATTTATTTTTGAACCTTTATTGTTAATTATTCACTAAGTGAACATATTAATTATAAAAGTATTATTTTTACTACATCACAAATGAAAAAATATGATTACTGACATAGAAAGTGCAGCTTTTGGACTTAAGCAATTGAACACGAGCACTTTAACCAACATGTTCGGCATGTTCACCAACTGCGGATTCCCCATGCTTGAAGTTCTTGCATACCTTTACAAATCCTAAAGAAGATTCTACATCACATAAAAACTGTAACAAGAGCTTCTATGTACGTTTTTGAATTTCATTTATTAAATCTTCAAAAAATAAAGGTTTTGTTAATAGTCGAATATCACCAAATCCGCGATTCTCCAATCCTTCTTGGACTTTGGAACTTCCTGATATTACCACTATTTTATGGTAATTAAAATCACCAAATTGTTCTTTTATTTTTGTTATAATTCCATAACCATCCATGGAACTCTTTGTTGCAAGACTAATATCTACAAATATTGTCACGAACTCATTTAGTCGGTGATATGGTACATCCTGAGACTTATCAATATGCTCAATCTCTAAGCTAGAATCGAATCCTAGAATATTAGCTGTATCAAAAGCATCCTTGACTGAGGCATATTCGTTTTCTATTATCAATATTTTATTCATTATTTATATTCATTTTAATGTTTAACATATAAAGTTCCAAGACAGGATCTGTTTTATTATCCTTTTTTGAGATCAAAGAAGCTTCCAAATGGATATTTAAGTTTTCTGAAACTCGTTTTATACTATTCAATCCAAAAGTTTTTCTCCTCATGATTTCATCTCTATCAGAAGAGTTTATATCATTAATTACAGACTGAATTTTTTCTTTATCAGAAAATGAATTTAAAAATGTTACCCAAAGATAAGAATTTTCAGAACTAATAATACACTTAGCATATCCATTATTATATTTTTTTATATTTCCTACTATATCAGATAATAAAATATCAAAAGCATCACGGTTTGTAAGAATATTACATTCTGCAACATTTTTTAATGTTGAAGAATCTATCTCTAAAGGAGACTCTTGCATAATTGCATTCCAATGACCACGAACAATTGAAATTATAGCCTGAATATTATATTGCTCATCCACGTTAAACTTAAATGGATTATTATTATCATCAAGAAAATATTTTGCTTTTCTAATGAGTTCTTTTATTTCTCTATCAGAACTTTCACAACTATTATTTATCAATTGATTATAACTTTCTTCTGGTACACTTGAATACTTTGATTTCTTTTTTATCAAACCTATAAGATTTTGGATAGGAGTTAGCCTGTTTCTTATAAAATGCATTGTTTCTTGGGCATTTTCTACAAATTTAATTTTATCATTAAGCAATTCAGAACTCTTTATTTTATGCTTTTGGATACTTCTTTCATTACTTAAAACCCTTGATAACTTATAAAAAACATTTTGCATATCTCCAACATCTTTAAATATCTTTCCATGAGATTCTTCATTGCTTAGCACAACCAAAAAAGCATAACGCCCCTCTTCACTAGGATTCTTAGTTTCTATTTTAATTGGAAACAACAAATTGTTTTTCTCTAAATCATTATCATGATTCCTAAGACATCACCAAATTTTTGAGAGCTTTTTTGTGTTAAAATAAG
>NZ_VZBE01000031.1:0-4096 GCF_009494835.1 Segatella copri | reverse complement strand
CGCAGAATGGAGAAATTGAACCGCCACCGTTAAAAATGCTTATTAGGGCGTTTCTGCGAGGTAATGATTTGAAAGCGTTTCTATTTCTCCAATCTGCGTTTTTCGCTTTTCCTCGTCTATGCCACTTAAAGCCAACGACTGCCACAACCACTTGAAACTCAAAATAAAAGCATCATTCTGCTATATTTTGCTTTTTTAGGCGTTATTTTTTCAAAAAAAAGCCAAGCTTCTAAAAAAACTGTAAAGTTAACCCAAGTTTAACATAGCCAAACCGTTTCTCTTGCAGTATCAGCCATACTCTTCTCCTTTTTTTAAAAAACTACCCATGCACCCTAAAACAGGGGGGATGGGTAGGATTAACGACATAGCCATTAGGTATGTGGCGAAGTTGAGTGGTAAAGGAGTAAGATCTTCAAACAAATTTTAATTTGTCTAAATAGATGCCACTAATCTCAAAAAATCATTTATTTTTAACCGATTATCACGATAAAACATTATATTTGTAGCGTTAAATGGTTTTAGAATTATGGCAAAGAAAAATATAGACTTAGCAGTAGTCCTTCATGATGATTGCGACTACAAGGACTGGCTTGTGGAACTCAAGGAACGATTCTACAGCCATCGCCTTAAAGCATCGTGTGCCACCAACGGTTATTTGTTGGATTTCTATTGGAAGTTGGGACGAGACATTGAAGCCAAGCAATATACCAACACTTACGGCTCTGGTTTTTATAAGAATCTCAGTCAAGACTTGAAGAACGAGATGCCTGGCGTAAAAGGGTTCTCGCCTATAAACTTGCGCTATATGAGTAAGTTTTTCAAACTCTATGCTCCTCTATATAGAAATATTCCGCAGACTGCGGAACTTTTCTCTGATTCGTTGTCTGACTCAAATGTTCCGCAAGTTGCGGAACAATTTGAAAAACGTCAACAGCCTGTTGATGATTTCAATTTGTTGTTCTCTATTCCTTGGGACCATCATCGCCGTATCATCGACAAATGCAAGGATGATATGGACAAAGCCCTGTTCTTTGTAAGAAAAACATGGGAAAATAATTGGGGACGTGATGCGTTGCTTAATTGGCTTGACACAGACCTTTATGAGCGTGACGGCAAGGCTATCACCAACTTCCAGGCTACGCTTCCTGCTGTACAAAGCGACTTGGCGCAACAGATAACCAAAGACCCTTATCAGTTGGACTTCCTTAACTTAAGGGAGAAATATGACGAGCGTGATATCGAAGATGAATTGGTGAACAATGTAACACGTTTCCTCTTGGAACTCGGAAAAGGCTTTTCGTATATGGGCAGACAATTCCGCTTGGAGGTAGGTCAGCAGGAGTTCTTCCCAGACTTGCTGTTTTACAATGCCCACCTCCATGCCTATGTAGTCATAGAGCTAAAAGCCCAGTCATTCCATCCATCATTCTTGGGACAACTAAGTTTCTATGTGTCGGCCATCAACCATCAGTTCAAGACCGACATAGACAATCCTACCATTGGCTTGCTTATCTGTAAGGATAAGGACAACGTAGTGGCTAAATATGCCTTGGAGTCATACAAGGAACCAATGGGTATATCGGAATATCAGCTCTCCAAACTCTTCCCGAAAGACTTCAAATCATCTATGCCGACTATTGAGGAATTGGAAAAGGGGTTGAAAGATAACTAAAAGTAACGGAACTGTTTTTGCATGAACAAAGAAGAAATAAAACAAGAACCTAATGATGGGCTGATAGCTCGCATATTAGGAGGAACACCCACTATTTTACAGAAGGTGTTCTTTATACTTATGGCATTTTCGCTGATATTATGGCCCTGGGGATGCTATGTTTCTATATTCTTCTTTGATGCCCCTGTTCGCTCTGATGTAGACAAAATATGTCGTTATGGTATGCTTATAACCATCTGCTTGTATCCTATCTACTTGTTCCCTTTGTTGAGATTTATGTTTCAACTTTCAAAGAACTTAAGAGCAACTTGGCTTTATTATCTATGTCCGATAGTACCAATATTAATTCTTAGGTTGTTATTTTCAATTAGTACAATCAGTGCTCCGAAAATAGACAATACCGAATTTTGCACTAATGAGGATTTGGTTGGTCATTGGACTTTGAATGGTGGAGAAAGACAGATCAATTATCCTGAGATTGAATTTTTCAATGATAGTACGATGGAATTATACTCACAAGCTGATACCCTATACAGATATACCTATTGTTTGCAAAATGATTCCTTATATCTCAAGGACATAAATGGAAAACAATACGTAAATAAAATCAATAAAGTCGATGACGAAACCATTATGTTTGAGGGTATCGCAGATGTTAAAGGCATTCAGATTTATCATAAATAAAATGTTCTTGAAATGAGAATCTATAAACAAAAAAATATACTTGAAAGAAATATAAATTATAGCAATGCATATGGCAGAAATCTTCAACAAGAATCTATTGTATCTTGTGAAAATACAATTGCTGTTGATTTAGTGAAATTGCTTATAAGATGCGGAGCGGATGCACTAAGTAAAAATAATGCTATACGCTCTCCTTTAGATTTTGCAAAGCAAATTAAAGATATGGAAATGATTAATATTCTTACAGATAAATAATCTAAGTTCTAAATATCAAAGTAAAAAGTTATTATGAGACATTCCTTATTGAATATCGTTATAGTCTTGGTCATAACAATGGGGCTATCCTCTTGTCTGTGTCAACCAAGGTATGTAAGTTTTTCGAATCTTGTAGAAAAAATATATAGCATAAATTCTTATTCCTACACTTTACAACAAGCTTCGCCAGACAGTGGTGTCCTACTAAAAGACACTCTAGCAAAAGAACTTCTCGGAGACATTTTCTATCATCATAAGGAAGCACAAAATCGAGAGGTTAGGCTCGTAGGTGTTAGTCAACCATACGCCCAAGTTCTTGTCTGTGCCTTTAACATAAAGAGCATTGGTTTTGAATGGAAAACAAATGAAACATTTCTTGTTACTTATGGACATGAAGGAAAAATTGCAGATGTGTTGTATTTAGGTATGAACGAAATTAAACCTACATTTGTAAAGTTCAGTTTCAACAGCAAACGGCATATTCCTATGGAGGATATTCAAAGAAGCAAATGGGTATATTACGAGCAAAGTAAACTTCTAAAATTAGAGGTTTTTGAAGAAAATTCATGGCTTGACAAAGACCAAAATCCATGTTTGGACAACTACTATCATACTTTCTTCTATCGAATAGACGAACAAGGGCGTATTGTCCGCTTAAGAAAAGGGAAAATTGCACCTTATAAATATAACCATTCTGACCATGCCTACGACTCATATCTTAATGCAGCACATAAAAGCTTTGCATTACAATTCACTCCCTATTCAGAAAGGCACATGAAATAGATAGAAGAAACTGAAAAAGAGCCCCAAAAAATCGATATATTTAGGGGATAGCAAAAAAAACAAAAATTATAATGGATTTATAGAATAATCCAAATTTTATTAGTAGTTTTGCAAACGATAAGAGTTGTTTGACAAGCAATCCTATGCACATTGATTTTATCAAAAAACTACCCATGCACCCTAAAACAGGGGGTATGGGTAGGATTAACGACATAGCCATTAGGTATGTGGCGAAGTTGAGTGGTAAAGGAGTAAGTACGGTACAACGAGTGAAGTGATTACTAAAAATGCAATCATAGCAATAAAACTATTAATTTTACGTTCTTTTCAAAAAAGGGTTTGTGCAATAGTGGCTTAAAGGCTAAAAGCACTACCTTTGAATGCTGTTAAATATGGTAATGTTCAAAGTTACAATTTGTGATTTTGGAAAAATGAATATAAATATGACAGATAAAATAGAAAAAAAAAGGAGAGCAGCGAACTGTGTATATCACGTAGGTGCATCCATTAAGGACTTAGGCAAAAAGTGTTTTGATTTCTCCAAGATGGCAACAAAATAGTTCAAAGAGCGAATCGCCCCACTTTGGGGCTATATTTAGGCTACAGGAGGCATTTTCACTTTGCATAAACAACTCGTTCGCCAACTGGTTGTCAGAGTTAGTTAACGCCGAGGATTGCATAAAGGCTTTCCAAGGCATATGT
>NZ_VZBE01000053.1:0-4131 GCF_009494835.1 Segatella copri | reverse complement strand
TATGCGATTTGTGCGATTTGCAGGGATTCGGGAAAAAAAGGTTGAAAAAAGTGGTATTTTTTATAGAAAAATTCTGCCCAAATATTCAGAATAGCTTAAAATGAGCGATTTATGAGTATTTTACCTCAATAGAGGTAATAATTTAGCAACGGTTCTAATTTCTGCAATGTGCATATGTTTGCTTGTCAAACAACTTTTTTCAAAATTTACAGAAAAACATTCAACTACTTCTTGTCTTCCACAAAGCCATGGGATGAAAAGTCTCTCGTTGATAGGCTGTCTTGTTTGTTGTCAGCATTGAAATTCCAAATGTTCTCTGGTTCATGTACAGTTTGCAATGGTACTTTAACAATAGAGTCAGAAGCCACTTTCTCATAGTCATTTGCAGAATGATCTGTTTGTTCCTTAAAACTTAAAAAGAAAAAATTTCTTCCCCAACCATTACCAAATATAACATCTAATGGTTCCCCTGTATCTTTCCATATTCTGACTCTTGCTGCAAATCCAAAATCAAATTTAACGGCAGTACTATCATATGTAAAAGTTACAGTATAGAACTTTCTTCCTATCTGTTTTCTTATTTGAGGGCGGCTGTCTCCTCCGTAATCCTTCTTTTTGAAAACTTGAACATCCGATACGTTAGCCTCTTTAAAAAATGGAACATACGCAGGACCAAAGGTCAAAGCCACGTTTCTTGCGCTATTTACAAGAGTACTATTGTCTAAGACCTCTGGTCGCTTGCATGAACTCAAGAATAGTGTACATAATACCGCTATTCCCCAAACTACAATCATTATAGATGGTATTTTTTTCATAATTCGTAATTTTTAATATTTATATTCTTGAAATATTGCGTATTGATTACTCTCTATTGATCCTTTCCACCAATTCATCTGGTGTAAGTATTTCCATCTTTGAGAAACCAAAACACTTTTTGCCTAAGTCCTTAATGGATGCACCTATATGATCGTCGTACTCTAATGTGGTGGTAATCTCACCATCCGGGGCCACTATGCTGGATGAACTTTGTGAATTACCTATGTCACAATATGACTTGGCAAGAAACATGTCTTATTTGGTTTCATATATGAATTCTATTGTTTCATAGTGTTTCCTATATTCTTTTTTTAATTTTACGACCCTATTATTCTTATCATAAGTAAAGACACATGTATATGAAATAATGACGTCAGACATGTTTGGCTTATATGTATAACTATATTGAGTAATAAGACAATCCTTGACTATAATTTCAATACTTAACACATAGTCAACACTGGCATCAAGATATGTGTAATACTTATTGATATTTTGTATAGAAATCTTTTTTTGTTCCCCTATTGGCTTTGTAAATGACAAGATTTCGCTTGGGTCATAACTTGATAAAATATCAGCAATAACACATGCATCCTTATATATGACCTCGGGATATTTTAGCTTTATTCCATAATCTGTTAGGCTATTAGATTGATTTAAAAATATCTTTTGACGCGTTTTGTCATCTGTGGACAATTTTATCAATCTACCCTTTTTATTATATACCCCGATTTTTTTCCCGTGTAGAAATAAACTTCTCTCTAACTTATAACCATTACTTAAAATGTTTACAACAGTCTGTGATTTCAATTCCAAACTGTTTAGAATTGAAATCACAGAAAGTATTAATATCGCGCAAAATCTCATTACTAATTTTTGTTTAGTTCCTTTCCAAAAGATAGTTCTGTAGAACACACCCTGCTTCGGCTTTGCGTTGCCCTCGTCCAATCTACGGAACACTTCTTCTATACGCCTGTCGGATTCTTGCAAGTGTTGTTGCATTTCCAATTGATGGTATTCCATTGTCGAGAGACGCTGAAACACTTCGGCATTGTTCTGTAGAAAGTGACGCATTGAAGTGAAAACTCGCATTATTCGAATATTCACCTCAATCGCAGTGTCAGAACGTAAAATACTACTAAGCATAGCGACTCCGTTTTCAGTAAATACGTAAGGCATGTATTTCAAATGTTGTCCGCGTCCTTCGTTTAAGGTCGCAATTTGCGACCTTAAACATTCGTCCTTGGTCAATTGAAACATGAAATCTTCTGGAAATCGTTTAATATTACGTTTTACTTGCTCATTAAGACGCTTTGTTTCAACGCCATAAAGTGTGGCAAGGTCACGGTCAAGCATAACTTGCTGTCCTCTAATGATTTTTATTAGAGGCTCTATATTGTCAACACCAACCAACTGGTCACGATTTGTGACCAGTTCGCCGTTTTCTGTCTTTTCCGTTATGTCTGCCATATTTCTATCTTTATTTTTGAGATCACAATTTGTGACCTTAAACGTGTTGTTACTTATTATTGCATTCAAAGGTAGTGCTTTTAGCCTTTAAGCCACTATTGCACAACCCCTTTTTGAAAAGAACGAAAAATTAATAGTATTATTGCGGTGATTGTAGTTTTATTAACTCACCCTGAAAGGGATATGCATAGTGTGTTGTATGCATTCTCTTCCAGGGTATTTTTTATGGTTCATCCAGAAATTCGATGATTTCTGCTATTTGTTGCCGGGTGTAGAAGTGGGAAAACTATACTGAACAAAATGCAAATAAACTGCATTAAACTATAACAGTGATAGCATGACACAGTTTAGCTTACACTCTCGTTAACACACACTAATTCTTGTAGAACCATAATAAAAAACTCCCCATAGAGTTTACTTTTGAATAGAATTTACGTAAATGACAAGATTTTTTGCCTGATTAACAAATATAGAATCTCCTTTTGCTTCATAAGAAAATAATGTATTATTATCCAAAAGTTTATCCTTACTAATCACAACAATTCTAACCAAAGGAATCCCTAAATAGTTTGCGAGCTTTTTATCAGATTCTACTTCACTTTTAGTATAGGATATTATACCATCACTCCTATACACATCTACATTTTGCAGTTTCTTTTTAACATAATAAACACACTTTTTTATAGCATATTTCTCCCCTCTATATTCTATCGTTCCACAAGAATTATTATATTTTAATCCTGAGGAAACTTCTTTACAATAGTTTCATAAACAACAATGCCACTTCACACACCTTTTAGTGCGCAAAGTGGCATTAATTATAAGACGTTGAACGAGCAGTAACCCGTTGTATCTCTGTAGCCTTCTGTTGTCTCTATTCTCATTTTCTTCCCAATGCGATATGTCCCTTTCGTATATTTCTGACGTACATTGCCCAGATCAATTTGAAATTTTCTGGCAGTGTTTGGTCGGATGCCAAGACCTATCTCTATAAAGGCAGCATTCTTCAATGGAATCTTTTTCCAACCTTTATTTTCCTTCTCGATAAAGTACTCATAACCAACGATACAAGTCCATGGTGAATTGTTGGTTATAGTCAACGTAACAACTTGAGGTTTATTCGTAAAATGCGTCTGCGAGAGTTCCAAGCCAAGGTTTCCTTGTACAGAGTTGGCCTCTTTTGCTGTTTTGGTCTCTTGCTCGGATTTATTCTCTTGCACATTACTAGTTAAAGCACTTGCTTCCGTTACTTGACTATTACTTTTATCCCCAACAGAGCAAGAAAGAAACAATAAACATGCAATCATGCATCCTAGCAAAAAAATAAGATTAATTTTCATACTCATTATTTTAATACTTAACATTATGCAATCTTTTGCATAATCATATTATTTTTCACTTACGACGAAGCTTTATATACAAGCCCAAAAATATTATCGTATTTATGGCAAACCAAATAAAATTTATAGTAACACCAGTATCGAATATCTGGTAAACCATATTTATGATAGCATCATTATCTATAGTTCCTACCTCGTATTTTATACTAACATACGCATTTACCACAAAGATAGCATAAACAAAAACCATTAGAAATGATATAATAAAGTAAATTATTAACAGTTTCTTCATAAACAATCATCTATTAAAATTCTGACTACTACTATTGCTTCCACTTCCAAAAGAACCAAAAACATTCCCACTTGAAGAAGAACGTGTATTTGAATTGCCTTTTTTATTGTACAGTAGTGAATTATGATAAATCGAGTTACTTCATTAAAATTGATTTATTATTGTAGCCATAGCCGATAATCTTTACATCTACTTTTGAATGGATTAAAGTTG
>NZ_VZBE01000061.1:0-4160 GCF_009494835.1 Segatella copri | reverse complement strand
CATTATCGAACACTTTACGCTTGTCGGCACCATTCTTCACCCATACGATTCCCTTATTATCATGATAAGGCTTATTGAGTCCTTCCTTCACAGTAGCAATAACCAAGTTGCCATCCTCGACCTCAACAGTATCTATCTTTATCAGAATGGATGGCACTACGTTTTCAGAAGCAATGTCACTCAACAAATTGGTTGTTTCTTGTACCTCAGAATACGACAAGACATTGGTTTCTCCGGTCTTATCCTTTATACCAACTACCAACTTACCACCATGTGAATTACTGAACGCCACTAACTCACAGGCAATATCATATTTGTCGAGAATGCGTTCCTTGAACTGCACCCCCGACACCTTGCCAGCGTTTATCTGTTTCAATATATCGTCCATCATTCTCTGCTATACATTATTATAATATAAGTGAATACGCTTGCAAAAGTAAGAAAATAATTTCAGAAAAAGGGAAAATGTTCTTAAAAAGTTTACAAAACACGCAAATAATTTTCAACATGTCGCTGAATGGCATCACGCTGGTTCTTGTACCCCAATATAACGGTCACCGGCGCGTAGCGGAATTGAAAATCGCTGGCCGAAGAGTAAAGCAAAGGTAAAGGACGTGCTGCTTCTGGAGCTTTTTGGGTCCCTAATCCCAAAAATCAGTATAAATTTTGGGATTAGGATTTTTTTTCGTATCTTTGTGCCGAAATTGAAACAAAGAACTTTATTAATAATGGAAAGGGTTTAATGATATGATACAACGCTAACACTCAATTTCCGAATACCTATTCAAGGGTCTATACGCCACCTGTTCATCGTGGCATATAGACCCTTGTCGTTTTCTAAATTCTTTAGCACTCCGTTATTTTCCACAAGTCATTACCTTTATAGATGATGGCTATCTTGTGGATAGGCTTTCCATTCATCAGCTGTGGCAATCTTGTGTCTTGCGCATATTGCTCCAACTGAGTCCTTGCTTCTTCCAAGGCCTTGTTTCCTTCTTCATCGGTATCGCCCGTTTTCAGATATTTCAACTCCAAGAGGTAGGCATGGGCAACCTCTGGAAAACGAGTGAGGTCCGGAATCATCGTCAAGTCGCAATAACCACCATTCAACTCCATTTCCTGGATGATATAGTAATAACCACTATGGTTGAGATAAGCGGCGATGAAACCTTGCAGATTGCGCTCTGCCTGGATGCTGGAGTGAATACTTGTGCAGTTTCGATAACCTTCAGCGATGTATTCGATGGCTGGCTTGATGTTACCATCCAGAGCCATTACATCGTATCGGTCGGCAAGATGATTATTGTTGATTTTGGCATCCCTGTTGTATTCATCCAACACATAGCCGTAATATTGGCGGCGTACATTCTCGTTAGGGATCCCCAACTTTACTCTTCTGCCACGCTTGCCAATGATGGTCAGCATGCCGTAATAGTAGAGCAGACTTGGGAACAGGTCAGGGTCAACCAAGTCTTCAGCAGGGAAACTTTCTCTCAGCTCCGCCCAGATGTAACCTTGGTTGATGATTTCTTTCAGCACGCTCTTGCGGTCGCCCTGCAGCTTGTCCAGGAAGATGATCTTCTTCATCTTGGCATAATCAGTCATGGTGTTTGGGTCTACCATCTCGTCCGGTGCTTTGCCAAAACGGATGAAATGGCGGAGATAATAGATAACCATATCCGAATTGAACATCTTGGGGTCTGTAACCAGACTGTCCTTCGCGAAGCAATAGTTGTCATACCAAGGCTTCATGTCGGTAATCAGCTGGTCGGTCGGAACCTTGATGAGTCCTACTTCTCTGTAGTATTCTATCATTTCCCGTACCTCGTTCTCGCTGAATCCCAGCATCATGTTGAACATGGGGTCCATGGAGAGATTGGTGCCGATGTTATAGCCACTGTTGAGGTCGTTCACGGTGACAGGACTTACTCCCATCATCATGATGCGTTGGAACATTCCCTTGAATAGCTTGAAGAAGTCACGGTAGAAGCCTTGTGCATGAGTCAAGGCGTGATACACAGCTTCTCCTTCCTCACTCAGGATGTTGTTGGTGAAGTTGTCATACTCGTCGATGATAAGGTAAAGTTGCGTACCTTTGCTTTTGGAATAAGTATTCAGTGCTTTTAGCTTATAGGAGGCACCGGAAAAGCCAAGGTATTCCTCCATGTTGAAATCTTCATCATAATAGGCAGCATACTTTTTGATGAAGCCATCCAATACGCTGTTACAATATATATTGAAGTTTTCCTCCAAGCTACCTTGTCCTGCTGCAGCTCTAGAGAAGTCGAAATACAAAACCTGATATTGTCCAAGTCCTTCGGTTGGGTGCGACTCAATCCAAGTATCCTTGAATGTAGTATGGAACGAGTCTTTCTTCTCGATGTCGTAGTAGGCTTGAAGCATCGTAAGGAAGACACTCTTTCCAAAACGGCGTGGTCGGATGAGATAGAGAAAGTCTCCAGCTTCCTCCATCTTAGGTATAAACATAGTCTTGTCAGCACAGTATCTGTTCTGACTCTTAATCCAGGTATAATCGGCAACGCCGTATGGTAATCTCTTGTAATCCATATCTTCTTCGTTTTATCGAGTACAACCAATTCAATTGCAAAGATAGTGGAAATAATCGGGAATAGCAAGACTTTTCTCAAAAACTTCCTTAAATGATGTTTTTTCGTTGTAGTAAATTAAATATCCGCAAAGCTGGTATATGCAAAAAGGGTCTATACGCCACCTTTTCATCGTGGCATATAGACCCTTGTCGTTTCCCGTGAGGCGCAATGTGTACCAAACCTGTTAATTATAAGTAATAAAAACAAAAAATCTATCGTTTTTGTTACTTATGTGAAACAAAAAGAGTATCTTTGCGAAAAGTTTTACTCGTATGAAACAAAAAATATTAGAAAGACTAGGGTATTCCAATCGTATCGAACGCATGTTTGGACGTGGAATGATGATTGCATTGACCGGCCAGAGGCGTGTCGGCAAGAGTTGTGTGATGCGGCGAATTTATAATCACATCGCTGAGAATGAAGAAAATCACGTTATCTATATAGATAAGGAGAAAACCTCATTTGATATGATAGCCAACTATCAGGATCTGGAGGCTTATGTAGCAGCCAACATCGTTGAGGGTAAGGAAAACTATCTGTTTATCGATGAGGTGCAGGAGATTTCTGATTTCGAGAAAGCACTCCTCAGTATCCAATCGGATGATACCTGCCAGATTATGATTACCGGCAGCAACGCCAAAATGCTTTCGGGCGAACTGGCAACTCGCCTGAGAGGCAGATATATTGCTTATCGCATTAGAGGACTCTGCTATGAAGAGTTCCTGACGTTCCATGAACTGAAGGATGATGATGCTTCCTTGAACCTGTATCTGCAGTATGGCGGGCTCCCTCAGTTGCGCAGTTTAGGATTGGAAAATACGGATTTGGTAGAAGATTATCTTGACAATGTGTATAATACGATAGTACTTCGTGATATCATAGAGCGAGAAAACATCAGAAACATACCATTGTTGCGAACGCTGCTGAAGTTTGTGAGCGATAATATCGGTAAACAATTCTCAGCAACGAGTATTGTAAAATTTCTGAAAAGCCAGAACACCGAAACGTCTGCCAAGATGATTCTCACGTATTTGGAGTATTTAAGCAATGCTTTTATTATCGATCGAGTTAACAGATACGACATTCATGGCAAGCGACTTTTCGAGTTAGGCGACAAGTTCTATTTCGAAGACCTGGGAATCAGGAATCATATTATAGGTGGCAACAGGCGTTTTGATATCGAAAAGGTGATGGAAAACGCTGTATATATCCATTTGTGCAGGATGGGTTATAAAGTATATGTTGGTCAGATGTATAAGGCCGAGATTGATTTTGTTGCCGAGAAAGCGGATAGTGTGGCGTATGTGCAAGTTACCTATCTGCTGGCTTCTGAGGAAACGGTAGAGCGTGAATTCGGCAATTTGAAATTGATAAAAGACAGTCATCCCAAATACGTGATTTCTATGGATAGGCTTTACAGTCAAACCAATATTGATGGCATTAAGCACATTCATCTGCGAGATTTTCTGAAAATGACTACTTTGGTTTGATGCCAGGTAGATTACGAATATCACCATATAATCAAGGGTCTATACGCCACCTGTTCATCGT
>NZ_VZBE01000001.1:0-198255 GCF_009494835.1 Segatella copri | reverse complement strand
GAGGTCGGAAAACGAAAGTAGGAGGAAAACTACTTCGTTTTCCTCCTACTCGATTGTGTCGGGCATGTTGTTTTATATATATTTTTTTGCGCCAAAGAATTGCCATATTGCCATATTGATAGGTTATCTCTTTGATTACGAATGCATTATGGGTATGGCAATTCTCTGTTCTTCGGTTCTATCTGCCATCTATTGCCATAAAAACCAGCGAAATATAGGTGTTTTAGAGGGATTTTGGGGTGAAAACTAAGAAAGCATTGAGCAAAAATCCTTTTTTTCGGTTCAATACTTGGCTTTTTTCATTTGTTTTTTTGCAATTTAACTGACGACATAGAAGAAATTACGTCCCGACGTAGCATCTGATACGTCCCGACGTAATAATCGTTATGTCCCGACGTACAGCCAGATACGTCGCGACGCAGTTTCCTGAACGTCCTGGTTGCATCTGGTAAAGCTTTTGAAAACGGCTACATAGAAACAAAAAAGGTGTGTCTTAAGGCAAAGACACACCTTTTCTTTTGTTTTTTATTGTTTCAGAACCGAGTTCTTCTTTATCTTTTTCGAATCTTTATTCCTCCATCAACTTGCGATAGCGACCCTTCTTGATCTCTGTATCGCCCAGGCGGCGCGCCTTGTTGATTTCATATTCTGAATAGCTGCCCTCGAAGAAGAAGACCTCACCATTGCCCTCGAAGGCAAGAATATGGGTACAGATTCGGTCGAGGAACCAGCGGTCGTGGCTGATTACCACTGCACAACCGGCAAATGCCTCCAAACCTTCCTCCAAGGCACGGAGGGTGTTCACGTCGATATCGTTGGTAGGCTCATCGAGGAGCAAAACATTACCCTCCTGCTTCAATGCCAATGCCAACTGCAGACGGTTACGCTCACCACCCGAGAGTACGCTGCAGAGCTTGCTCTGGTCGGTGCCCGAGAAGTTGAAGCGGCTGATGTAAGCACGTGCATTCACATCTCTGCCACCCAGACGCAAGGTTTCGTTGCCCTGGGAAATCACCTCGTAAACGGTCTTCTGTGGGTCGATGTCCTTGTGCTGCTGGTCAACATAAGCCAGCTTCACGGTCTCACCCACCTCGAATGTTCCGCCATCTGCCTGATCCAAGCCCATGATGAGGCGGAAGAGGGTAGTCTTGCCGGCTCCGTTAGGACCAATCACACCTACGATGCCGTTAGGAGGAAGCATGAAGTTGAGGTCGTTGAAGAGAACCTTTTCGCCGAACGCCTTCTTTACATGCTGAGCCTCGATAACCTTGTTACCCAGACGAGGACCGTTAGGGATGAAGATTTCCAGCTTCTCCTCGCGCTCCTTCTGCTCCTGGTTGAGCATCTGCTCGTAAGAGTTCAGACGAGCCTTACCCTTAGCTTGACGTGCCTTAGGCGCCATGCGAACCCATTCCAACTCGCGCTCCAATGTCTTGCGGCGCTTAGAGGCAGTCTTCTCCTCCTGAATCATTCGCTTGGTCTTCTGGTCGAGCCATGAAGAATAGTTGCCCTTCCATGGAATACCCTCGCCACGGTCCAACTCCAGAATCCACTCGCTCACGTCGTCGAGGAAGTAGCGGTCGTGGGTTACGGCGATGACGGTACCCTCATACTGCTGCAGGTGCTGCTCCAGCCAGTCGATGCTCTCAGCATCCAGGTGGTTGGTAGGCTCATCGAGCAGGAGTACGTCCGGCTTCTGCAGGAGCAGGCGGCAGAGAGCCACGCGGCGGCGTTCACCACCCGAGAGATTGGTAACAGGCCAATCGCCAGGAGGACAGTGCAGGGCAGCCATCGCACGCTCCAGCTTGGAGTCGATGTTCCAGGCATCGGTTGCATCAATGATATCCTGCACCTCAGCCTGACGCTGCATCAGCTTGTCCATCTTATCAGGGTCTCCGTAATATTCTTCGAGACCGAACTTATTGTTGATGTCCTCGTATTCTGCGAGTGCATCATAGATTTTCTGCACACCCTCCATCACGTTTTCCTTCACGGTCTTGTTCTCGTCGAGCGGAGGATCCTGAGGCAAGTAGCCCACAGAGTAGCCTGGGCTCCAAACCACCTCACCCTGGGTAGGTTGCTCAAGTCCTGCGATGATTTTCATCAACGTAGATTTACCGGCACCGTTCAAACCGATGATACCGATTTTTGCTCCGTAGAAGAACGATAGGTAGATGTTCTTCAGAATCTGTTTCTGGTTTTGTGGGATAATCTTAGATACGCCCACCATTGAGAAGATGATCTTCTTGTCGTCAACTGTTGCCATGTATATAAATAAATGTGTATTTGTGAATAAATTGCCGAAATAGGCACTAACAGTTGCAAAGATACATTATTTTTTTGAAATTCTCGCCTTTCTTTCAAAGAAAAGTTGTATATTTGCATTGATAACATCAAATAGAGGCATTTTGTGATGCTTCTTTCATCTTTTAAAAAGAAAGGATATTTATGGATGCAACCTATATAGACCTGACTGTTCGCCTGTCTCTAGCTCTCATTTTAGGAGGAGCGATAGGCATCGAAAGAGAATACCGGGCCAAGGAGGCGGGGTTCCGCACTCACTTCCTGGTAGCCCTGGGTAGTGCACTTTTCTGTGTTGTTTCCCAGTATGGATTTGGCTTTGATCTGAAGGATTCCTCGCGCGTTGCTGCCCAAGTGGTTTCGGGTATCGGATTCCTGGGCGCCGGTACCATCATCTTCCAGAAGAATGTGGTAAGGGGGTTGACTACGGCTGCTGGTTTGTGGGTGACGGCAGCTATCGGATTGGCTTGCGGAACGGGTATGTATGTGGCTGCAGCTATTACTACGATGATGGTGTTGATGGGACTGGAGGTGCTGAATTATCTGATACCGCAGTTGGGAACCTCTACCATCGAACTGAATTTCTCTGCTCCATCAAGGGACAGCGTGAAGGAATTCATCAGTAAAATCAAACAGAAAGGCATGGAAGTTCATTCTTACGAACTGAAAGAACGGAGATTTTCTAAGGAAGAATTTGTGGAGGCGAGCATTGAAATAAAAGCCAAACGGGGGTTCCATACGCTGGAGATTCTGGATTATATGAATGATTTTTCGGACGTCACGATTTCGACGATTAAATAGAAAGAAAAGATAAAAAGGAGTTAAGACCATCCTCTTAACTCCTTTTATCTTTATATACTTAGAAAATCCTAGCCAGATAGTCGTAATGTTCGCCTTCTTCCACGAGTTCGCCATGCAGACCGCAGGTTTCGGCGATGGATTTGAGCAATGGGAAATCTACGTAGAGCCAGTCGAACCTGTCGCCCTTTATATCCTTGTAAATCATCTGATAATCCACTTCACCATAGTAGGCACCATTCAGATTGATGTCGAAACTTCCGTCTTCATTCTCGTAGATATATTTGAGGTCGGAGGAATCGATAAGAATCTGTCCGCCCTTGTTGAGCAAAGCCTTGAGACGGTTGAAGAGGGTAGGGAGGTTTTCTATTTTCCCGGCAATGCCAGTGCCGTTCATCAGGAGGAGGATGGTATCGAACCCTGTTTCCAGATGTTCATCGAAAAGATTGATGCATTCCGCATCCTTTACTCCTCTCAGTTCCATCGCTTCGCAGCTCAGAGGAGAAATATCAATGGCTTTTACCTCCAAGCCTTTCTCCTGCAAGGCGAGCGTATGGCAGCCGCTGCCGGCTCCGATATCCAGTACACGCCCTTTTGTGAGTTGCAAGGCCTTCTGCTCCAGCATCGGCATCTCTTCAACTTTTCTGAAGAGATGTTTCACCGGCATTTCGTCCTCTTCGAACATAGAAGAGAGCACACGTAATCTTCCTGCTCTTCCCGATTTCTGATAATCAAGGATAGCGGCACCCATCGGGTCTTTGTCTTTTGATAATATCTTTGTATTCATTTATTTTGCAATTTTTGAGTGCAAAATTAATGCTTTTTCATTGAATATGCAAGTTTTGAGGAGATATTCTGCTGCTTCTTAATATTTCTCCTACCTTTTGCTTTTCGCTTTCAAAACTGAATTGCTGATAGATGATAATGGCATTCTGCAAATCTATGATATGAGGAGCCATCAGTTTGAGGGCTTTCATCTTGCTGTCACCAAAAGTGAATATATTCATCATGCTGACAGCTTGGGCACAGGAATAGTAACAGCCGAGGCTAGCCACTTCTATCAGATCGAACTTATTGTCATCAAAGCTTGCCTTCTTCACCTTATTATATAGTTTGGAGAAGGAAGTATCATCGAGACAATAGCCGTAATTCATTCTGCCATCTGGCTCACATCTTCCATCGTAGATGGGTGGAGTTGTGTGTGGTTGCTGTACATTCGACGTCTGGCTGTTGGGTTCTATGATTCTTGTATCGTACTGCACTACCTTTCCGTTTCTGTCGAAGAAGACCGTGATGTACTTGGAATCTCCAAACAGATTATTATATTTGGCATATTCCCATTTGTCCCCATACATGTCGAAACTGGTGAGCTTAGGTTCTCCCAAGATGGCAATCACTTCTTGTTTGGTCATTCCCCGCTCCACGTTTCTTTTTCCTTTAGCCGAAGCCGAGAGGCATACGGCAAACATCAATATGGTTGTGGCGATGAGCGCCATTACTTCATTTCTTTTCATAAGCGATACTGTTTTTATAAGTTATTATATTGTTTTATGGTTGCAAAAGTACAGCTTTCTTTTGAAATAAAAAGAGAAGGATTCCCTAAAGTAGAAGGGAAAATCCCTATTTCCGATTTTTGTTATTTGTTTCACTTTTCGGGAATGACTGTGATTATAAAAAGAGATTATTATTTACTGCTAAAGCCTAATATGCCTGAATAAACGCACCGAGACGACTGGGTAAGTAACGAAAGGCGTTTAATCAGATTCAATGAACTAATATATTAAGTATACGAAGCCTGTTTCTAGAAGATTCCGACTGCAGTCAGCAGCTCTGCTGAGCCTAGTCAGCAGGTCTGCTGACTGCAGTCGGAAGGTCTGCTGAGCCTAGTGGCAACCCTCTTTAGTTGTACGACTATATACCTTTTGGTTGTACGACTATACATCTTTTGGTTGTACAACTGTATACCCATTGGTCGTATGACTTTTCTATACTTCGACAAAAATGAATGGTTTTAGTCCCACCAAGATTGTGCATAGTAAGCAAGCAACTTATGGTATAAGTACCATGCTTTCAACTGGTATAGTTCATGAGGATGCTCTATGTACCAATTTTTAGCTTTTTGGTTATGTGATAATTTCAGATAGCGGTCAAGGTTTCTCATATTTACCTTTACCAAGCAACGATACTTCACATTGTCATCTTTCAATTTATAGAACTTTCCATCATCTATTGGCACAAACTCCATCTCTCCTTCATAGTAGAAAAGATCAACATTATTGTCAAGCATAATATCATGGAGTTTGACCGCCATTTTTATCCAACGTACTATTGGCTCGTAAGTTTCTGCTGTAGCGAAATATCCATGTTTATAATGTGCTATTAACTCTTCCATGTATGTTTTCTGCAAATCATAAAAATATTCATAAGAGAATGGATATGTATGGAAGGCTGCTTGTTTTACGAGCTTCCAACGTCTTTTGTTACAGCATATTCTGAACCAGCAACATACAGAGCGGTATTTGTCTGTTACATGGCAATACCACCAGATATCTATGTCTTCCCATAGTTTGGCAAGTCCTTTTTTCTCCTCCCTATCAATTAATTTTAAACTCATATCTTTGTCCTCCAATTAAAACGCCACAAAGATACTAATTATATCTGAAAATGAAAGGGATAAAGCGAAAAAATCCATCTTTTGTTTGTAAGTTTGTGAATTTTTGATTAACTTTACCGCCGAATAGGCAAAGAGGATGACAAATGACGTCTCCTTACCTAAATATAATTAAGAAAATGAGAACAGCGAAGGAATTATTTGCAGAGCTAAATAGCTTTGATGAAAATAGGAGAATAGAAGCCAAGTCGGCATCAGCTGTTGGCAAGAGCATGATGGAAACGGTTTGTGCTTTTGCCAACGAGCCAGGTCTGTGCGGTGGTTATCTGCTTTTAGGCGCCAAACGTACCGGAATGGCTGAAGACGGCAGACCTGTCTATGAGCCTGAGAATATTGAGAACACAGACAAAGTTCAATCTGATTTTGTCGCTATGTGTAACTCTATGTTCAATGTCCGTATTCGCCCGATTATTAATGTGGAGGAATATTTGGGTAAGACTGTTATTGTTGTCAAAATCGAAGAGTTACCTGAGAGTCAGAAACCAGCGTATTTTGCCAAGCGTGGTTTGCCTGAGGGGGCGTTTCGTCGTATTGGTCCTTCTGATGAAAAATGCTCAGAAGAGGATATGTATCTTTTCTATCAGTCTGCTGATACCTATGATAGTTGTATTGTAGATGATGCAGACCTTGATGATATAGATGAGAATGCACTCAATTTCTATCGTAAACTTCGCAAGGAAGTGAATCCTGATGCGGAAGAACTGACGCTGAATGATGTAGATTTGTTGAGGGCATTAGGAGCTATTAAGAAGAATAAGCAAGGTGGATATGATTTGACTTATACGGGTCTCTTGGTTTTTGGAAAACAGATGTCGCTTCGTCGTTTGGTTCCTTCGTTCAGAGTTGATTACATCAGAATTTCTGGCAATCAGTGGTTAGCTGATGGCGATAATCGTTTTGAGCAGACCATCGATATGCGTGGACCATTAATCCTCATGGTGAACAAGGCATGTAGTGCTGTGATGGATGACCTGCCAAAGGGTTTTGAGCTGAAGAAGGATTCCATGCAGGCATCTACACCGGCGATTCTTCCAAACAAGGTATTACGTGAGGCGATAGTCAATTCGTATATTCACCGTTCTAATCGAGTGAATCAGCCGATTCAGATTATCCGCTATTCCAATCGTATTGAGATTCACAACCCAGGCTATTCTCTGAAACCTCAGGATGATTGGGGAGAGCCAGGCTCTATGCTTCGCAATCCAAGAATCAGTGAGATTTTCCATGATACGAATCTTGCTGAGACTAAGGGTACTGGTATTGGTGCGATGCGCAGATTGATGAAGGAGGCAGGCTTGATGCCGCCGACTTTTGAGTCGAACCATGAAGCGAATAAGTTTACGGCACGACTTCTGCTCCATCATTTCCTCAGCAAGGAGAATATGGAATGGTTGGCTCAATATGCCGAGTTTGGCTTGGTGAATGAGCAGAAGCTGGCTCTAGTCTTCGTGAGAGAAGTGGGTGCGATAGATAATGCTACGTATCGCCAGCTGGATTCTTCGATTACTCATGCCCGTGCACGCTTGGAGATTCATAAGCTTTGCGAACTTGGATTTATCGAGAAGAAAGGGCAGGGGCGTAACACTTACTATATAAGAACCTCCAAGGTGGTATCCTTAGGAGAAAGGTTACGACCTCAGGACGAAAGGTTACTACCTCAGCATGGTACATTGGGCGAAAAGATACCACCTCAGCATGGTACATTGGGCGAAAAGATACCACCTCAACATGGTACATTGGGAGAAAAGATACCACCTCAGCATGGTACATTGGGCGAAAAGATACCACCTCAAGGCGAAAAGATACCACCTCAGCATGGTACATTTGAAATCGAAAGCCAACCGAAAAGTCGTAATGAATTACTGAGGGAACTTCCTAAAGGGCTCCAAGAACGAGTTGCAAAACTAGGAAAGTGGGCATCTCGGGAAAAGGTTAGTCAACTCCTTGTAGATTTATGCGCTTTTAAGCCTTATAGCTACGAAGAGCTTGCTTTGATAATTCAAAGAGCGGCCAAGCCTATGAAGGATAAGTACATAAAGCCTTTACGATTAGCAAACAAGCTCTTCTATTGGATTCCGGAAATGATTAATCATCCTCTTCAAAAGTATGTTGCTGACCCTTCGATGACGAGAAGTAATACACAGAAAAAATAAAGAAAAGTCCGTGTGGTATTTACTTACCCATGGACTTTTTGGTTCTTATTTGTACTGATGTTGGTCATTTTGTTACAGAATCTTAACCGTACGTTAAAAAAAATAATTAGTTTTGTTAGGTAATCTGTAATGTGTATATTTGCCCCCGAATGGTTTAGTGATAATACTTACCATAATTTTTAAATAGATAAAGTTATGAATACTGTTAATGCTAGATTGTATGTTTGTGGAGATTGTGCAAACAAAATAAAAGATGCTGGTCTTCCTAAAGGTGCTTATAGGTGTCCTCTTATAGTTGATGTTATTAATACTGATGTTGTTTGGGATACCACTGATGCTACAGATTGTATTAGAGAAGGGCGTTATCAGTGCATATGCACTAGTAATGCTGATGTTGAACTTTATAAATAATAAATTATGAATAGTTGTATTTTTATTGATTTTGTTGATGCAAATCACTATCGAAAACTAAAAGAGGAGTATAGTGATAAAATTATCGGCACGTGGGATAGAATGTCAGATGTGGTTTCTGTTTTATCCTATGCTGCGAAAAATGTAGTGATATTGTTGCCACCTACAATTACTAAGAATGCTGTGGAATTATGGTTGCTTGCTTTTCAAAAAAGGTTGAAGGAAGAAAATGTATGGTTTGTCTTAAATGTAGGAATATCTGGAATTTCTGAATCTTCAACTTCTTCAGATGTTGTTTTTGATAAAGATGGCTATATGGCAAGAATTCGATACGTTGTTTCTTATCAAAAAATAGTTTGTTAATAGTAGACGAGGAAGAATAAGTTTTTCTGTTCTTCCTCGTTAATGAAATGTTAATTATATATTAAACTATTTGGTTGTAATATTCTGTCTTAAATTATTGTAATGTTTTATAGTAAGGGTGTTGTAGAAATATTTGCCACAGCATTTCTCTATGTGATAATAGTCTAAGATGCTTTCAATATCTGCCCAGATTTTATTTTTTTTGTCCTTATTAGAAAAAATGTGCTCGTAGTAATCATTAATGAGAAAGTTGATATGGTTGGTTTTTGAGTACATTTTTATTGCATTTGTTTTATCTACTTTTATTTGTTGCTCATTTTTTCTAGAGAAATCTACTTCTTCTGAACTACGCCCATTGCACGAATAGTAATTTAGATCATTGCACAAAGGGAGTAGTGATCTTATATATGGATCTGTGGATTCTATACTTCTTTTCTCTTCCATAAAATAATGATCGTCTCTTCCTGGTCGGCACTGAAACCAAGCGGATTGTGTAACGCAATAAGTTTGTAATTCTTTTTCTATTTCAAAACTTTGAACATATGTGTGAATCTTTAAAAGCGTATCTTCCCTTTCTTTTTGAGAAGGTATTTCGCCAAATTCAAATTCTTTTAATGTTAAAAAATATTCGAAAAGAGTATTGTCTTCTGCTGTGAGTACTTTTTCTAGATATATTATTGCTTCTTGTTTTTTTGTTGGATAATATAAGCATTTAAATCCCTTTTCCATTTGTATAAATGGTGATAAAGCTTGTATTTCATTATCTAGAGAACCATTGATGAGTTTAAATGATGATAATTCCTTTATTTCTAAAGCATGCTCATAATCGTTGCTATTTACTAGGTATACAACAAAAGTCTTTTCCTTTAGTTGAAATCCACGTTCTTTTTCAAAATAGCTCAATATCGGAAATCCCATTTTTATCATGGTACTTCCCCGAATTTCTGAGCAAGAATAGCCTACTACAATACCAAAAGTATCATGCTCATTGCATTGTAACACAATACCAATATGTAAAACTTTAGAATCTCTAATACTTGCGGAAATTATATTGACATGTTGCTTCATACTTTATGTATATTGAAAAATTGTAGATGTAAAAATAGGAGATAAGTAGTAGAAATATAGTAGCTTATCTCCTATTATCTTATAATTGTCCTTTACGCCTTGAAACTCTCCAAGTCTTCTGCCTTGAAGTTCTGGATATATGCTGAATGACCGAGAACTTCCTCCTCTGCCATGCGAACATATACGTTGGCACTCTTCTGGAACATCTCTGGTGCCTTGGTAGCATCGTCGAGGATGAGGAGAGACATTACGATGTCGCCAGTCATATTGTAGAGACGGCGAGCCAGGAAGTCATGAACTGCCTGATCGTTTGCTTCCTTCACCTTGTTGATGGCTGCCTCGTAAAGATTTACGAGCTTGGCAACACGCTCCTTCAATGGCTTCAAGTCATCTGATACCTCATTCTCCAACATCTCCTTGATAATGCTGAGATAAGTACCGTTGGTGATGTAGCGGATAGCTGCTACTACCTGAAGCTGAGTAGTACCCTCGTAGATAGAGAAGATGCGGGCGTCACGGAACAGACGCTGGCACTTGTACTCCATGATGAAACCAGAACCACCGTGGATGCTGATGGCATCGTATGCATTCTGGTTGGCATACTCAGAGTTCATACCCTTTGCCAATGGAGTAAATGCATCAGCCAAGCGGGTATATTTCTTCATCTCCTGACGCTCCTCTGGAGTGAGCTTAGTGTCGCGGGCGATGTCTTCCAAAGCCTTGTAGATATCTACGTAGCGGGCGCAGCAGTAAAGGAGTGAACGGCCTGCATCCAACTTAGCCTTCATTCTTGAAAGCATGTCATAAACGGCTGGGAAGTTGATGATCTTCTCACCAAACTGAGCACGCTCCTTGGCATAAGCCAAGCCCTCGTTGTAAGCCTCCTGCTCAACACCCACACTCTGAGCTGCAATACCCAAACGGGCACCGTTCATCAAAGCCATCACGTACTTAATCAAACCGAGACGGGTGTTACCGCAAAGCTCTGCCTTGGCATTCTTGTAAACCAACTCGCAGGTAGGAGAACCGTGAATACCCAACTTGTGCTCGATGTGACGAACAGTTACGCCACCATCACGCTTGTCGTAGATGAACATAGAAAGACCACGACCATCCTTGGTGCCTTCTTCAGAACGAGCCAGAACCAGGTGGATGTCTGAGTCACCATTGGTGATGAAACGCTTCACACCGTTCAGACGCCATGTGCCGTCTTCATCCTGTGTAGCCTTCAGCATTACGCGCTGCAAGTCAGAACCAGCATCAGGCTCAGTCAAGTCCATACTCATGGTCTCGCCTGCGCAGATGCGAGGGATGTACTTCTGGCGCTGCTCCTCAGAACCGAACTCATAGAGTGTATCGATACAGCTCTGGAGCGACCAGATGTTCTGGAAACCGGCATCGGCAGCAGCAATGATTTCAGAAGCCATAGAGAAGATGGCGTTAGGCAAGTTCAAACCGCCGTAACGACGAGGCATTGACAAGCCCCAGAGGCCAGCCTTGCGGGTAGCATCGAGGTTCTCGAATGTCTTGCTGGCATAAATCATGCGGCCGTTCTCCAGGTGTGGACCTTCGAGGTCAACATCCTCAGAGTTTGGTTCGATGATGTTAGCAGCTACATCGCCGGTAATATCCAGCAATCGCTTGTAGTTCTCGATGGCATCCTCGTAGTTTACTGGAGCATCTTCAAACTGGTCTTTCTCAGCGTAGTTGCGCTCCTTCAAGTCAACAACACGCTTCATCAATGGGTGATTGAGATGAAATTCAATCTCAGGGTGATCACTATAGTAATTAGCCATTTTACTTTTCTTATTTAAATAATGTGTAATGCAGATTACTTAGAATTCTGCTTGTAGTACTTGATGAGCTTAGGAACCACATCCTCAACATTGCCGTTGATAACGTAGTCGGCAATCTTGTTGATTGGAGCATCAGGATCGTTGTTTACAGAGATGATGATGCCTGAATCCTGCATACCGGCGATGTGCTGAATCTGACCAGAGATTCCGCAAGCGATATATACCTTAGGATGAACGGTAACACCAGTCTGACCAATCTGACGGTCGTGATCTACCCAACCTGCATCTACTGCAGCACGGGAAGCACCTACCTCACCATGGAGGAGATGAGCCAACTCGAAGAGCTGGTCGAAGCCTTCCTTGCTTCCTACACCATAACCGCCGGCTACAACGATGGCAGAACCCTTCAGGTTGTGCTTGGCTGCCTCTACGTGGTGGTCGAGTACCTTTACTACGAAGTCCTCAGCTGGAACATACTTGCTTACCTCTGGATAAACCTTTTCCTTCTTGCACTCACCCTCGTAGATGCTCTTCTGCATCACGCCAGAGCGGACAGTAGCCATCTGTGGACGGTGGTCTGGGTTTACGATAGTAGCCACGATGTTACCACCGAAGGCAGGACGAATCTGATAGAGCAGACCCTCATAGTGCTTGCCGCTCTTTTTATCGTCGTAATCACCGATTTCAAGTTCTGTACAGTCGGCGGTAAGACCGCTGGTTAATGAAGAAGAAACACGAGGACCGAGGTCGCGACCGATAACGGTAGCACCCATCAGCGCAATCTGAGGCTTCTCCTCCTTGAAGAGGTTGACGAGAATGTCTGTATGAGGAGCTGAAGTATATGGGAACAATCCCTCAGCATCGAAAACAAATAATTTATCTACACCATAAGGGAGAATCTGATCCTCTACCTGACCCTTGATGCCGGTACCAGCCACGATGGCATGGAGCTCCACGCCCTGCTGGTTGGCGAGCTTACGACCCTTGGTGAGCAATTCCTGAGATACTTCGGCAACGGTTGTGCCTTCTACCTCGCAATATACAAATACGTTGTTCATTGTCTTTTCAAAATTATCCGATAATACTTTCGTTCAACAATTCCTTCATCAGTCCGTCGATGTCTTCATCGCTGCTGGTCAAGGTCTTGCTTTCCTTAGCCTGGAACACGATGTTCTTCACGGCCTTCACCTTGGTAGGTGAACCGCTCAAACCGCACTGTGCAGGGTCGCCGTCAACATCGGCAACGCTCCACTGGTTCAGAGTGAGGTAAGGGCGCTCTTCATAGAGGTTGGCCCAAGGCTCATCACCCTTGCGCTCCATAGGGCAGGTAGCGTATTTATATTTCATTACGAGCTTCACGTTGCATGGGCGACATGGAGCAGCACTTCCGTTTACGGTGATAACCAATGGCAATGGAGCCTCAACAGTCTCCACACCACCATCAATGAGGCGGCGTATAGTAGCCTTGCCATCCTCTACCTTGAGGATTTCCTCTGCATAAGTAACCTGGTTCAATCCCAGCTTCTGAGCCACCTGAGGACCCACCTGAGCAGTATCACCATCGATAGCCTGGCGACCACCGATTACGATGTCTACGTCACCAATCTTCTGGATACCGGTAGCAAGGGCATAGGAAGTAGCCAATGTATCAGCACCGGCAAAGAGACGGTCGGTAAGCAACCAACCCGTATCAGCACCACGATAAAGACCCTGGCGGATGATTTCGCCAGCACGTGGAGGACCCATAGTCAAAATACCAACTGTAGAACCTGGATTCTGCTCTTTCAATCGGAGAGCCTGCTCCAATGCGTTCAAATCTTCAGGATTGAAGATTGCAGGAAGGGCAGCGCGATTTACTGTGCCTTCGGCGGTCATCGCATCCTTACCCACATTTCTTGTGTCAGGTACTTGCTTGGCAAGTACTACGATTTTTAAACTCATATTTTTAAAAATGGTTATTGTTATAATTTCCTAAGTTTGTTAGTGCTCAGTACTCAAGTTGTACGTCGTCTAGTGCGATTGTCAGACTTGCTATCGTCCAATAAGTTACTGTCCAATGTTCAATTTGGGACAAAACACGGGGGCAAAAGTAACACTTTTTTATGGCTTACGCAAATATTTTATAAAAAAAATGCCCATTTAGTCTTGCTTTGTGCGCAAAACGCAAGAAATGTGCAAGTTTTTTAGAACGTCCGTACTTAACTTTACTGGCTTATTCAAAGCTCTTGAGTCGAGCGATATATTTGCCCAGAATGTCGAATTCGATATTCACTACCGTTCCCACTTCGATGTCGCAGAAGTTGGTATTCTCTCTGGTATAAGGAATGATAGCAACGGTAAATGTGTTGTCTGTAGGATCACATACGGTGAGCGAAACGCCGTTAACGGTAACGCTGCCCTTGTCCACCGTGAAATAGCCTTTTCTTGCCATTTCCTTGTTGAGCTCATATTCGAAAGTAAAATAAGTAGAGCCATCAGCGTCTTTCATTGCGATACATTTGGCAGTCTCGTCCACATGTCCCTGTACGATATGACCATCCAGACGGCCGTTCATCACCATAGAACGCTCTACGTTCACCTTGTCGCCTACCTTGAGCAGACCCAGATTACTGCGGTCCAGGGTTTCCTTCATGGCGGTAACGGTATAGGTACCGTCCTTGATTTCCACCACGGTGAGGCAGACGCCGTTGTGCGCCACACTTTGGTCGATGCCGAGTTCATCAACGAAAGAGCACTTCAACGTAAAGTCGATGTTCTCCTTATCATGTCTGATAGCTACGACGGTAGCCATTTCTTCTACGATTCCACTAAACATATATTCTATTTTTATTTGGTTTCATTATTATTTAGAATGCAAAGATATTGCATTAGCAAGAAACAGCCAAATTATTTAAGTTCTTTTGATAAAATAAGCAAGATATATTTGTTTAATTGCCATATTTTTTATATTTTTGCACATCATAATATATGCACATGATAAATGTGATATACATGTCTTTTCAAAACTCCACCGAATATGAAGAATAATGAAGACTATATAATAAGGTATAGGAGCAGCAAAATTAGATAACACAGTTTAGGTAACAATAAAAATATTTGAAGACAATGGAAATCAAGGAAGGTTATATGCCCTTCATGGGCTATCAAACATATTATCGTATCGTAGGTAAAACAGAGGAGGGCAAGAGCCCTATCATCCTCTTGCATGGTGGACCAGGCAGTACCCACAACTATTTCGAGCTATTGGATAGGGTAGCGGAATCAGGTAGAGCTGTCATCATGTACGACCAGTTGGGCTGTGGCAACTCATTTGTGGAGGGACATCCCGAACTCTGGACTCCTGAGACTTGGCTCAACGAACTCTGTGCGCTCATCGACTATCTCCACATCGACCATTTTCATCTCTTGGGACAGTCGTGGGGTGGCATGCTCGCCATCATCTATCTGATAGAGAAGCAAGCAAAGGGCGTGAAGTCAGCCATCCTCAGCAGCACTCTTTCGAGCAGCAAGCTTTGGGCAAGTGAGCAACATCGCATGATTAAGTTTATGTCGGAGGAAGACCAGCGTGCCATCGCTGAGGCTGAGGCGAAGGATGACTTTTCGAGCGAGGCGTATGCCAAGGCGAATGAACACTTCATGCTCCTGCATTGTGCCGGTGAGGTGACGGAGGATAGTCCAGAGTGTCTTCGCCGGAAGAAGCGTGCTGGTGCTGAGGCTTATCTCCATGGTTGGGGACCAAATGAATACACTCCTACTGGTACGCTCCGTGATTATGATTACACCGACTGTCTGGGCGAAATCCAAGTGCCTTGCTTGGTGATGAGTGGCACCAACGACCTCTGTACTCCATTGGTAGCAAAGACACTTTATGATGGTATCCAAGATTCCAAGTGGCATCTCTTCGTAGGAGCCCGACACATGCCATTTGCCGAGCAAAACGATGAATATTGCAAGGTGTTGGAAGAATGGATGGAGGAGAAAGAGGGAAAGTGATTTGGCACTTTCCCCTTTTATTTCATGATTCCATTGTCAGTATCAGAGAGGTTGACTCTCTTTTTGTCCAATTGATTGGATAAAATAAGCATAAAACCGTCCAATTGATTGGATGAAATCAATGGAAAAAGTGCTGATAGTGGTGCCAAAAGTGCTTTAAAAAACGACTTTTGGCACCACTATCGGCACTTTTATAGAGAAACTATTCTCGGCTTCTGCCGCATCGATTACACTACTTCCTGTTATTCCCCAGTTGTTGGCTGGTTCTGTACCTCGCAATAGTTGACGAGTCAATTTAATCTCCAGATTCAATACCTTGGCTCTTACTTCGTTTGCACTTTTGTATGTTCCTTTCTCTGCTTCCAAAAAAAGAGAAGGGAGTATGGCATAGTATTTCGCTCTATTATGTAATGTGGAGATTCCTGGAAACAGCTTGTTTGAAAATGCATCGCGAATGCGTCCCAGACCAAGCTCGTAAATTGCTTGATGCTCTTGGATGGCTTGTATAACTTGATGCATTTTCAGTTGTTCCTCGGAACTGAAGTTTATGAATCCTAATTTCATTCTAATTTCCTTTTTTGTTTTGACATGGTTACTAACATAGTTACTATAGCTCTGTTACTAGCTCTGTTACGATTTTACGAAAAGTAACAGAGCTTGAAATGCCTGACTCTGTCGTTGACTCTGTCGTTCAGTACTAAAAAGCGACAGAGTCGTATTGTTTATATTGTCTCCAAGAACAACAAACCCTTTTTGGTCGTTCTGTATTGCTGCTTAGGACTTGTCGGCTTGTCTGGTACCGTAAGTTCCAGATAATCATGAAGTAACAGAGGCTCGATGAATGCCTTGAAGTTCTTTGATTGATAAGTAACACCGAGTAGCTCGAATATATCTTTTCTGAATTTCGGGTCT
Source organism: Segatella copri (assembly GCF_009494835.1). Lineage (GTDB taxonomy): Bacteria > Bacteroidota > Bacteroidia > Bacteroidales > Bacteroidaceae > Prevotella > Prevotella copri_F. The sequence goes on along the minus strand of NZ_VZBE01000001.1, from coordinate 181,789 downwards.
TTGCAAAATTTGAGAATGGATACAACTTTGTCTGTAGCATCTATGTATGTATCTTCTTCAGCTCTGTTACTAGCTCTGTTACTAGCTCTGTTACTAGCTCTGTTACTAGCTCTGTCACTAGCTCTGTCACTATCCAGCCAAAAAGTGACAGTGCTGGTACAGATATCACTCTCAAAAGTCACGTCATTTCCTGTGATTTCCTTCCACTCATTCATCATGTCGAAACCATAACCGATGGTTTCTGATAGATTTACCAGTCTGAATATCTTGGCGATAATCGGGTTGCGAGGATTGGAATAGAGATGGTTGCCCAGTTGGGATATAGGCACAGGATAGCCACCTGCATTGAAGAACTCGACTCTGTCGGTGTAGATATGGATGCAGGAGTGAATGGTGCTGAAAGGGTCGAAGTGGGAGAGCATATTGACCAATGCCTCTCTCAGAATCTTGAATTGCGAGCGGTCTTCCACATTGAATCCCTCGTCGTTCATCATGAATGGAGTATCCACGATGAGGCGCAGTCTCCTAATCATAATCTGAAAATACTCCCAAAGGTTCTCTTGCTCGGGAATGCGGTAGGTATAGCGGGTTCGGGCTTCTCTTACACTTCTACCTGGAATCTCCACCAAATCCATCCAAAACGTCGGTACATAATGACGAACCCATTCTTCTTTGCCGAAACACATCAAACCGCCATAATTCAGATACCCCTCATTATCGGCGATGCCGATGCGCTTGCAGAAGTCGGCGATGTCATTGCCTATCAGATTGGGACGAGGACTGTATAGCTTGAAGTAATTGCGATAGTCACGAATGGTGTCCTCGTTGAGCATGGAGAGATTGGAGTCTAAGAGTATTTGCTCAGACTTGATGCCGAATGATTGGTTATGAAACATGGCGGTTATCTCACCATTGGTTGCTCGTTGGTCTCCACTGCCAAATCGGATGAATGTATTCTGTGGATTGTTATAGTAGATAGGCTTGTGGGGTGATGAGGCAATATGAAATGCCAAGACCCTATGCCCATCTATATGATAGAGCATACTCTTGGCATCGACTGGCTCATTGAACTTTTGGGAACGCAAAGTACCCAAAAAGTCTTGTTCCAACTTCTCTGCATTGTCAACTCCGGAGATTTCAAACTTCTTGCCATTCTGCTTTACTCCAAGCACTATCCATCCGCCGGAAGTGTTGGCGAATGCACTTACGGTTTCCCATATATTCTTAGGGAGTTCGCTCTTGGCCTCCTTAGCCTCGAAGTCCTCCCATTCGATGTCGTTGATTCTGTCTATCAGCTCTTCCTTTGTCATAATAATGATGATTAAATTGAAATATAGAATTTCTTCCTCCCTTCACTTCAAGAAATAGATAGGAGCATGTTGGGTGCCTTCCTTCACCATGATACCCTTCTCGCAGAAATGAGTGAGCCACTTCTGAGCCATGTATGGAGTCAAGCCGAAGTGGATGCGCAGGATGCGAGTGGTGATATAGCGGTTCTCTTGGAGATACTCCTTGATTTTCGCCAATAGCTTTTCCTCGGAGTATTTTGTAGATTGGTTGGAATAGCGGGAGCGGACGAAATGGACGTTGCGCTGTACTTCCTCCATTAGCTTACCTTCTGGTCGGAAGTTGATGCCGGTAATGCGTACTTCCTTGCCCGTAATCTTCTTGTCTGGATTCTCCTCTGGCATCTCTAGGCTAGCCGACATGGAGAAGTAGCCTATCTCTGGGATATAAAAGCGGCGTCCCATGGAGAATTCTTCCATCATAAGGTCGTGAAGCTCTGCCAACACCGCAGCCACATCTCCCTTGGTGAGTGAGCAGCGGCTCTGGATTTTCTCTTGCAGTTGCTTCTCGGTCATAGGTTCATGCTGCACGATACGAACGTATTGGCGCTTTTCTCCTGTGCCTTGGGCATTGTTGAGCATGTAAATGTCGTATTTCAGTTCCATATTTCTTGTTGTTTGATGGTTCGTTGTTTTCTTTATTCTTTGTCTTCTATGAAAGATGATGCAAATATATATAATAATGTGATAACTTGTATCTTTTGGTGTAAACTATTAGGCTTATTTAAACATTGGCATATGTCATGTTATTATACGGCATTTGTCATCCGACCGTATGATAAGTGTCGTATAATCGCATGACAAATGTCACGCAATCGTTATAATTGTTTCCTTGCATCATATAAGTCACAACATTGTTACCATTCATCTCACCCTTGCCAATTCGCAGGGGAGGTATGTGATGAGGCTGAGACTATCTATTACACCTTCGGACCTGAGAAGGCGCAGGAAATGGGGTTCAGTGGATGCAAGGTAGAAGGTGAATAAAAGGCGTTTTTCAAGAAACGCTCATTCAGAATGAGTGTTTTTGCTCAGAATTACTCATTCCGAATGAGTAAAAATGATAGAAATTACTCATCGAGTGGTTATCGTAGGATAGTAAATGCTGTAGATGTTCTCTGGCTTCTCATTCATGTCGGCATTGAAATTTACCTCTATGGGGATGCGCTAATTTGAAGCAAAAATGCCATCTCCATCAAAACTGATAGAGGTGGCATTGGGTTCTATGCAGTATGTCCTTTCTTACATCACATATGTATTAAATGAATGTGACTGAAAGTTGAGATTTTTATAATTTATTGTTCATATGCTTTTTGATAAAGCGACCCACATGATTCTCTTGTAGAGTTGTTGGGAGAGCTTTGAATATTTTCTTTTGATTCGAAGAACCTTTTATCAAATGCTGATAGAACAGATAGCAGATGATGCCAGGAGAATGGATATTGCTGAGTGCGTAATCCGTATACTTGCGCTCGTCCCATCCATCATGGTTCTTGCTTTCCTCTTCCACCCACTGCTTATAGAAACTTGATCCTGTGAGGCTGTAGTAACCATTGTGTACGCTTAGCTCTGCTATCTCTCCTGGCACAAAAGGAATGTCTATCCATGCCGAGCAGATGGTTCCATCTTTCATCAGTGCTCTCACTCTTCCCATGGTAATGTCCTTCAGGTCGTGCTTGTATGAGAAGTTAGTGCCGTTGGTAGCCACAAGGATGGGTTCTACATACATATCTGTTTCGTCTTTGTAACAGATAAAATAGCCACGGTCCCAAAGTTCAGGGTCACGCTTGCCAATAATCTCAAAGTTGCCTTTCAGGTTGGTCTGAGCATCTTTAAGCATCTTGGTCAATTGCTCGTTAGGCACTTCTTCTTTTTCTTCTTTAGTCTCTTCTTTAGGAGCTGCCTTTTCGTTTATGGTGTCTTTTGGGGTAAGATAACCTGTATATTGTGTGGCTTTATACGTTTGCTGGTTTATTTCATTTGCTACGTAGTGCTTGTTTAAAGGAGCTTTTCCTTCTACGATGCAGATGTTTCCTTCATAGCCTTTTTCGTTAACCCAACCATTCTCTACGATATGGTCCCATTCTATGGCACAGACTCTGCGCATGCCAGAGTGACCCATCTGTTGGCGATTGATAAGGACGCTATATCCCGAGAAACTTCCAACCATAATAAGGTCGTTGCCTACGGATATGTCAAAGTTCATCCATGTCTCCAGTGGGTTGTTGTTTCCATCTACCATATAGTAAAAGTCAGTTGCTGGCTGATTGCAATCTTTTTGAAAAGCCTTGTTGATTCTGTCCAGTTCCTTGAGAAACTCGTCTTTCTTGAGAGTTTTAAAGCGATATTTTTTCCAACTCCATTGTGCTGTGTCACCAACCTCATTTTTTGCTCCTGATTGATTCATGGTGAACGCCTTGTTGCTTACCAATTTCTCCAAAGCCTCTTTGAAATAAGACTTTTGTGCCTGTGCTCCCATTGATGAGAACATCATGAGTAATAAATATATGACATACTTTTTCATGTTCTTTGTTCTTTAATGTTTATACCTTATTATATATACTTTCTTTAGAGTTTTACGGTGATTCGCCGTATTTGTTGGCGGTCATCCTCACTTTGCACGGCATTGCTTGTAGTGGCTTGAGCTTCTGCTGTCTGCATTTTGAAAAGATGCTCTTCGGGCAAGGTTGACATAGGGAAGAGTACCGGACCTTTTTCTTCGGTGTCTGGCATGTCATCTCCAAACTCAGCTTTAGGTTTAGCCTCCCTTTTGGGAGCATTGAGCTTGGCGAAAGTCTTTTTCTTCTCGTATGTTCTGCTCTCTTCTGTGATGGCTTTTTCTGCTGTATTTTCCTTTTCTGCCGTCAAATTCTTTTCTTGCATCATAGCTTTTTGCATCGGCTGTGTAGCCTTTCTCACAGCCATTGTCGCATTGCCCGACGCAGAAGTGGTATCCTTGGGTGGTTGCAGGATGATAGCGATGATGCCAGCCACGCATGCTGCGCAAATCCATGGAAAGATACGCAAGGTGCGATGGCTGACCAAGCTCTTCCTTGCCTTCTCTATTACTTGTTGCTTGGTTTGGGAGGAGGCATGGAAATCACATTGAGGTTGGAGCAGTTGCTCTATATCCTCAAATCCTTTGTCATTATGGATGTTCATTTGCTCTTTCATATACTTTTCTCCTTTCTGAGTCGTTGTTGGATATGTTGGATGGCATAGCGATAGCGAGATTTCACGGTAGCTTCTGGTATCTCCTCCAGTTCGGCTATCTCTCGGAACGTCAAGTTGTCGTAACATTTCATTCTTACGATTTCCGCTTGCTCCTGTGGAATATCTTCCAGCAGTTTTGATATTCTGAGAAATTCCTCGTGTATTTGTTTGTCACCATTGCTGTTAGGTATGCTTGCCGCTTCATTGATAGCTATGATTTGCGGACGATTTTTGCGCAAGTAGTCTCGGCATGCGTTGCTAACAGAGCGAATGATGTAGCGGTCCAACTCTTCCACTTGTAGCCCTTCTTTCAGTTTCTTGAAAGCTGCAAGCAGCACCTCTTGCACAATATCTTCTGCATCCTCACGTTGCCCGATTCGAATATAGGCAAAACGAAATAGCCAGTCTTGCCGATTGTCGACAAGACTCTCCAGTTGTTTTATGAGTTTGGGGTTGCCTATATTCATTCGTTTCTTGTTTTTATGTTTCTAACTTTACTCATATAAACGTATATTTCTCAAAAAAGATTTAAAAAATACTCTTTTTTTTCATTTATTTGTTACTATTGTGATTGTTTATGTAAAAATGAATGCTACGAAGTATAGAACATAAGAAGATAGTGATAGTTTGCGTAAAAAGAATAGGCACGCATCCTTTCGTGGGTGCGTGCCTATACCTTTTATTATATGCTACCTTTAAATCACCTTGACACTCTTTTTTCCTCCTCTTCCATCAATCACGATTTTCTCGAAGACGATGGCTGGGTCGTTAGGAGTGAGGGTGAGGGTGTGGATGCCATCGGATGAGGCTGGCAGCTCTAGCTCTATCACCTTGTCCACGATGCGAGTGGCTATCGTTGGATAATAGATATTGTAGATGTTCTCCGGCTTCTCGTTCAAATCTTTGTTGAAGTTAACCTCTACAGGAGAAGCGCCATCTAAACTTACACCATAGGTTAAGCCGCCCTTGTTAAGATAATCCAAGGTTGATTTGGTAATCACATGAATGCGAACCTTCTGCTTGCCATTAAATGCCTTGCCATCCGAAGTTTTGCTAACTTGCATCTTAAACTTGTAAGTGATGCTAGCTCCCTTTACACTCTTGGTATATGGCATCAGAGTCATTGCCGATACGCTTTTGCCCATGAATGGAATCTCTGTCCATTTTGCCTCGGCAGCATCCGTCTTGCTGTTGTAGTAAGGAGCTTCGATTTCTACCACGCCGTTGTTTTCGCAGATAATCACTCCATCCTTGGAGGTTACCCGGAAGAGCTCCGGACAGGTATCCTTTTCGAAGGCATCGTTCCATGATGTGTAGCCGATATGCTTCTGGGTCATCATTCCGTTCCACTTGCCGCCAGCCATCTTATGATTGTAATAGTCGCAGATGAGTGAATCGCGCTTGAAGAGGCGTTCGCATTCATCAGCCCATACATTCGCCTTCGGATTGCCCTGCTTGTAGAGGGTGTTGTTCTGTGCCTGGGCAAAATACATCTGGTGCAGATTGCTCATCATCTCGATAGGGAAGAGGATGATCTGGCGATAGGCATCGTGGTAGGCTGCCGGCAGACTATTGTACTGGTGCAGCGCATCTGCTTCGAGTTGGAGATACTGGTTCACAACCTCCTGCCATTCACCGTTTTCCAGACTATAGGTGTTCTTGTCGAGCATCTCAGGGGTGCAGCGACCATTATATTTGCAGATAAGATTCAGAATGCGTGCCGCCTCATCTGCCTGCGATTCGCCAAACTGCTGGGCGCACCAGTTGCGGGTATGACGGGTAATGTTGTTCACATCGTATTTGCGAGGATTCCAAGCCATGTCCATAAACTGGCTGATAGGATATTCCATCGGCTTGAGGTCGCCCACGTTGAGAATCCAGAGACGGTCAATTCCATTCTCGTAAGCAAGCGTCAACTGCTCCCATGGGTTCTGCACAGGGGTAACATTGAGCATCTTCGAGTTTCTTGGCGCACCCACGTAATCTACGTGATAGTATAAGCCCCAACCGCCTTTGTGCTTGCGTTCCTTGGCATTCGGCACACGGCGCACGTTACCCCAGTTGTCATCGCAGAGCAGGAGGGTTACGTCATCAGGCACCTTCATGCCCTTGTCGTAGTAATCCAATACCTCTTTATATAGTGCCCAAACCTGTGGGGTTTCGCTAGCCTTTCTGCCGGTTACGTCAGCGATAATCTTACGCTGGTCGTTGATGATGTTGGTCATCAGTTTAGTATCTGCCTCTTCGCTCATCGCTTCATCGCCGTCGCCGCGCATTCCGATGGTTACAATCTGTTCAGTTCCCTTCATTCGCTCAATGCCTTCACGGAAGAACTTCTGCAGGTTTGTCTTGTTCTTCTGATAGTTCCATGGTCCCCATCCCTTTCGGTTGCGGGCGTATTCCTGGTGGTTGCGGGCCATCGGTTCATGATGGGAAGTACTCATCACTACACCCATTTCATCTGCCGTCTTCTCGTTCTCCGGGTCATCTGCGTAGAAAGCCCAGCCCCACATGGCAGGCCACATCATGTTACCTCTCAGTCGCAATACCAGTTCGAAGACGCGCTGATAGAAACGGTGGTCGCCATATCCGGTGCCGTAGGTGTTCTTTACCCATGACGTTAGGCAAGGCGCCTCGTCGTTGAGGAAGATACCGCGATAACGTACGGCTGGTTCGCCATCTGTGTAGATTCCTTTGTTTACGAAAATGGAATCGTGATGCTCTACAGGTACGTCTGCCCAGTCATGCCAAGGCGATACGCCCATCTGCTGCGAGAGTTCGTAGATGCCGTAGATGGTGCCTCGGCGGTCGCTGCCAGCAATGACGAGCTGACCATCTATGAGCGTGATGATAAACTTTTCACGTTTGCCCTTCAGCAGATTTCCGTTGATGCGCTTCTGTTTCACCAGTTGGTCGATGGCTGCTGAATGGCCGATGGTGCCTACGAGGATAGCTGGTCGGGCTGTGTCGGCTTTTTTCAGAAAACCGGCATCCGAGGTGAGGGTGGCTGTGGCTCCACTCACACTTTTTATATCTTTCAGCAGGGCATGAGCAGCATAGCTCACTCCTTTGCAGTCGTTGGTGTCCATGTAGATTTCTACCCGGTTATTGGCATTCAGCAGCAAGTCTCCTTGCTTGAAATTCACAAATCTGTCGGCTGCGCTCATGCTGATTGTTGAGAGCAGGGCAGCGCCAGCCAGGAATGTTTGCTTGATGTTGTTTAGTTTCATGTTTATTTATCTTGTTGTTATTTTATCCGATTGTCAGCAATGTGTTTTTGCCGGTTGCAAAGGTAGCCAAAACTATCCGGATATACTTTATTTTATGTAATCTTTAGTTTTTAATATGTTTCATTTTTACTTTTCTGTCCGTTTCTCTTTGTGTTTTCAAAGAAAAATAGTAATTTTGCATAGTAAAAACAGAAAAAAGAATATATATAATGATAGACAGACCGACGATAGCAAAAATTATGGATGCCACCAAGATAGAAGAGGTGGTATCTGAATTTGTTACGCTCAAGAAGCGTGGCATCAATTATGTCGGCTTGTGTCCTTTTCATAACGATTCCAATCCATCTTTCTCTGTATCTCCAACAAGAGGTATCTGTCATTGCTTTACCTGCGGAAAGGGAGGCAATGCAATCAACTTTCTGATGGAACTGGAACAGATGACCTATCCCGATGCTCTTCGCTGGCTCGCCAAGAAATATAAAATAGAGATTCAGGAACGGGAACTGACCAATGAAGAAAAACAGCGCGAGAGCGAAAGAGAATCCATGTTTATCGTCAACGATTGGGCGGCGAAATATTTCCAGGATATTCTCTTGCATGATGTGGATGGTATCGCTATCGGTATGGCCTATTTCCGAGGAAGAGGTTTCAGGGATGATATCATCAGAAAATTCCAGTTGGGTTTTGCGCTCCCTAAGCGTACTGCTCTTGCTGAGGCGGCTAAGGCGGCTGGCTATAATCCGAAATATCTGGTTGATACGGGACTCTGCTTCAAGGTGGATAAGGACGAAGCCGGCAATAAGTCGGGTGAGGATAAGATTCTTGACCGTTTCTCGGGCAGAGCCATCTTCCCTTGGTTCAGCGTGAGCGGCAAGGTAGTAGCTTTTGGCGGACGAGTTCTCGACAGCAGAACCAAGGGCATCAGCCAGAAATATGTCAACTCGCCTGATAGCGTTATCTATCATAAGGAGCGCGAACTCTATGGACTCTATCAGGCCAAGAAGGCGATAGCCAAGGAGGATTGTGTCTTTATGGTGGAAGGATATACCGATGTTATCTCGATGCATCAGTGTGGCATCGAAAATGTAGTGGCCAACTCGGGTACAGCGCTGAGCGTGCATCAGATCAGATTGCTGCACCGCTTTACCAGTAACATCGTTCTTCTCTATGACGGCGATAATGCGGGTATTCATGCTGCGCTGAGAGGTACCGATATGCTGCTTGAAGAAGAGATGAACGTAAAGGTACTCTTCCTCCCTGACGGCAATGACCCAGATAGTTTCGCCCGCAGTCATTCGGCAGAGGAATTCAGAAGATATATTCAGGAGAATCAGACCGACTTCATACAGTTTAAGACCGATATTCTGCTACGCGGTGTGACAGACCCTGTAAAGAGAAGCCAGGCTATCAATTCGATTGTAGAGAGTATCTCGAAAATCAAGAATCAGATAACGCGCGCTTCTTATATCACCGACTGTTCTCACCGTTTGGGCGTGAACGAGGCAATTATCGTGAATGCCTTGAATAATTTTGTGCGCAACGGTATGAGTGAGCAGGTAAAGGCAGAACGACGTGCAGCGGGATTGAAAGATTCGCCTGTAGCGGCAGCGCAGCAGGCGCAATCGGTGATGAGAGCGGTTACCCCACTGGATAAACTTCTGGAAGTAGAAGGCCTTCTGGTACAGTTGATTATTCATCATGGCGACCAGCTCATCACGGTACAGGATGTAGACGGAAATGATGTGGAGGTAGCTGTGGCCCAGTATATCAGTCTTGATTTGGGTGGAGATGGCTTTAAGTTTCATAATGATTTATATAATCAGATTATGCAGGAGGCTGTGGAGCATCTCGAAAAAGAAGATGATTTTGTCGCCGAAACTTATTTTGCCAATCATCCGAATCCGGAAATCAGCAGGTTGGCAGGTTTGCCTACAGGTGACCAGGAGGTATCTACGGCTAGTCTGCAGATGAAGATGAGCGCCGACAAACTCCGTCAGTTTGTCTTTAAAGACATCTTGAGTTTCCGCACTCATTATATTGCTCAGCGTATTATTGAGGTACAGCAGGAGTTTGCCAGGAATCCGACCAATCGTGAACTGCTGCAGGAGTTTATGAAACTCAAGCAGATGAACACGCTTCTGGCGAGTCAGGCAAACAATATCTTCAATTAACCGGAACTCCTGTCCTGTGGGGAGGAACTCTGTAAAGAAGTATTAGAGATTTAAAAGGAGAAATGCTATATGATTTATTTTCACTGGATATATCTGTTGCTTTATGTCGTGATAACCGTTCCGGCTATCATCACCGTCTTGATGGACAATCGTCAGCCCGCCAAGACGATGGCATGGATATTGGTCTTCTTCTTCATCCCCTTTGTGGGTATCATCTTCTATTTCTTCTTCGGACAGAATACCCGCAAGGAACGGCTTATCAGCGACCGCAGCATGGACCAGCTCACCAAGCGCTCCATGCTCGAGTTCGTAGAGCAGGAGAATCTTCACCTGCCAGACAGCAATAAACCGCTGATGAATCTCTTTGCCAACCAGAGTTGGGCGCTGCCTTTTAAAGATAATCAGATGGATATTTATACCGATGGCTACGATTTCTTCCTTACCTTATTATATAATATAGGACAGGCAAAGCATCATATTCATCTCGATACCTATATCTTCGAAGCCGATGCCTTGGGATATCTGATAGCTGATGCCTTGATTGATAAGGCGGAGCAGGGAGTAGAGGTGCGACTGATTTATGATGATGTAGGCTGCTGGAAGGTGAAGGATGAATTCTTTGAACGTATGCGTGATGCAGGCATTGATGTACATTCGTTCATGCCAGTCCGCTTTCCGGCTTTTACGAGTAAGGTAAACTATCGTAACCACCGCAAACTCTGTGTCATAGATGGTAAGGTGGGCTTTATCGGCGGCATGAATATAGCTCTGCGCTATGTGAAGGGTGATAAGAAACAGGCCTGGCGCGATACGCATCTCCGTATTGAGGGCGGTGGCGTTTACGCCATTCAGAGAGCCTTTCTGGTAGACTGGTATTTCGTAGACCGTACGTTGGTTACCAATCGCCAGTATTATCCGCCGGTCAGTGCGCATATCCACAACAATTGTCTCGTACAGATAGTTACGGGCAGTCCTATCAGTCCTTGGCCTGACATTATGCAGGGCTATGTCCGCATCCTGCTTCAGGCCCGGAAGTATGTGTATATGGAAACGCCTTATTTCCTGCCAACTGAACCCGTATTGTTTGCCATGCGAACAGCAGCTCTGGCGGGTGTGGATATCCGTCTGATGTTGCCCCGTCATGCTGATGCCAAACTGGTAGAGTGGGCATCACGTTCGTATGTGATGGAGGCGATAGAGGCTGGCGTAAAGGTTTATCTCTATACGGCAGGCTTTAATCATAGTAAATTGCTGGTGAGTGATGATAATCTCTGTACGATAGGCAGTACGAATATTGATTTCCGAAGTTTTGAGAATAATTTCGAAGCGAATGCATTCTTCTTTGATGAGGGGATGGCACAGCGCGTGAAGGCTATCTATCTGCGGGATGAGGCGAAGAGCATCCTGGTAGATGATGTATCTTATTTCGTAAAACGTCCGTTTCTGCAGCGTCTTTTCGAGAGTACGGTAAGATTACTCTCGCCGCTGTTATAACGAATAAATCCCCGTTTGCATCTTGTCTGGTGCAAACGGGGATTTTTTCTATCTGAATATTGAGAAGTTTACGCTTCCGTAACTTCTGTGCTCCAGGAATCGTGGATGCTCGGAGAAATCATAGTCTTTGCCATGCTCAAAGACGAAGATGCCTCCTTCGTTGAGATAGTCGCCATTCAGAACGAGGTCTGGAATCTGCGGCAACTCCTTCAGGGCGTATGGAGGATCGGCAAAGATAAAGTCAAACTTCTGCTTGCAGGTCTTCAGAAAACGGAATACATCACCACGAATCAGAATATCCTTGTCTTCGCCCAACTTCTGAAAACATTGGCGTATGAAGTTGGCATGATCGCGGTCTGCCTCTACGCTGATTACCCGGCTGCAGCCTCGTGATACCAGTTCGAGCGAAATGCTGCCCGTACCGGCAAAAAGGTCGAGGGCAGAGGTATCTTCGAAATCAATATATCCCTGCAGCACATTAAAGATGTTCTCCTTTGCAAAATCTGTTGTCGGACGCGCCTTAAACGAACGTGGAATGTCGAAATGGCGTCCCTTATATTGTCCTGTTATGATTCTCATTTGTTTTAATGTTGAATATTAAATGTTGAATGTTAAATGTTGAATGTTGAGTGGGGCTAGCGCCTTTTTGTCAACGCACTTTACTTACTTAAGTACAGTGCCATCAAATCGAATGGCAGACCTTTAATCTCTGTGATGGGCGCACGGTTGAATTCGGCGGCAGGATTCAGAATGAAGGTCTTCTTGATGTAGAGTTTCGTGTTGTAGAGGAACCAGTCCTTATCCGGAACATTGCCTGATACATGCAACTCATCCTGCATCTGGTTGAATCCTAACTGCTTCCATACATAGAGAATGAAATAGAGGGCATCCTTGGCATGCTCGGCATTGAACGAGTTGAAAAATTTGAAACGGTTCTTCTCGAAACCGAAAACGTCCAGTTTCTTGTCGTGGAAATAAACATAGAGCTTGCGGTGAATGCCGGTGAAACTGCGATGATGCAGATAGTGCCACATCGGTTGCATGATAGGTGTGAAGCGGACATCCTTGAAGTTGTCTTCTACCACCATCTTCAAATCCTTGTTGATAGGGAATACCGCTACCGCATTCAGTTCCGGTTGCACTCTGTAGAGAATGGCATCGCTGTTATGACTGTTGAAGGCATGCTGATAGAGCACATCGATATCCTCTTCATGAAATTCTTCGATAGGAACCAGCAGGATAGGCGAATCGAGATATACGCGTACCTTCTGGTATCCCCGCTGCAGGAGAGTACTCTCCTTGAAAGCCTGACGCAAGTTGGCTGCCATCGAAACACCACTCTTTACAGTATAAGGTTCATAGATGAGCTGATGCTCAGCTTCACGGTCAACTACCGAAAAACTGAGGGTGTTTCTGCTCACGCGGATGGTGAGTCGTGCTTGCTGAATGTTGTTACCTTTTATTTGCATATCTGTTACCAATTACCTGCGTTGTTATTATCTGTCGTTAAATCGCCTATCTTGAGTCCGGGATAGTTGCCGGCATAGTTGGCCTCCTCTATCTTCTGCTGGATGGAACCTTCATCGAGTCCGTCGAGGAAGGTTTCATAACCGGCCCCACATTCCATCACCGGAATCTGCTTACCGCTTTTTCCTACGATAACCGTGGCAGCAAGTGTAAACTTCTTACCATCGGAATAGGGAATGTATTGGGCATCTTCCTGTAAGAACTTGCCTTTTACCAGTGTCGGAAAATCGCCTGTATATACGCCGTGTTTCGCCTTGTATTTCTCTTCAGCCTGACGTATCTGCATCAGTTTCTCCTTCACCTCTGCTTCTCTGCTAGCCATGGCTTTCTGGAAGCGGATGGGCTGGCTTACACTCAGAATACAGAGTAGCATCATGATGATGACGCATGCTCCCAAAATATAATTATTCTTTATTCTTTTTCTCATTTCAAAAAGTATTATTACTTTTGCACAGCAAATAGGTGCAGTAAATTTTCTGCAAAGATACTAAAAGTTTTCGAAATATGAACATTGAAGAGTTAAAATATCAGATATTACAGCAATTTGGCTTTCCGCCAACCCCAGAACAGGCTCAGGCGCTCGATGTTTTCGTGCAGTTTATGACGGATAGTAATCCTCATGCTGTGATGATTCTCCGGGGTAGTGCGGGTACCGGTAAGACATCGCTTTCGGGTGCTATCGTCCGTACGCTCCGTGCTGTTCGCCAGAAGGTGATGCTCCTTGCTCCTACGGGTAGGGCGGCTAAGGTCTTCTCTCTGAACAGCGGGATGCCTGCCTATACCATTCATCGCCGCATCTATCGCGAAAAGGCGTTTGCCGGAGTGGATGGACAGTTCAACCTCAATGAGAATCTCTATACTGATACGCTTTTCATGGTAGATGAGGCTTCGATGATTGCCAATCTGGGATTGGGCGGAACCACCTTTGGCAGCGGCTGTCTGCTAGATGATCTGATTCATTTTGTGTATCAGGGACGTAACGACCGCCTCTTGCTGATAGGCGATAAGGCACAGTTGCCTCCTGTTGGTGAGGAAGAATCACCAGCCCTTTCTGCTGCGATGCTCCAGGGATATGGACTGTCGGTTTATGAGTGCGATTTGAACGAAGTAGTCCGTCAGAGTCAGCAGTCGGGTATTCTCTTTAATGCTACCCGTATCCGCCAGATGATTACCCACGATGACATTACCCAACTGCCTAAAATCTGTTTCTCCGGTTTCTCGGATATCAGGGAGATGCCGGGTGCAGAACTCATCGAGGCTCTTGGCGACAGCTATCATCATGTAGGATTGGACGATACCATTGTGGTGACTCGTAGCAACAAGCGCGCCAACATCTTCAACCAGGGCATTCGCAACATGGTACTTGATAGGGAAGAGGAACTGGAGAGTGGCGACATGCTGATGATTGTGAAGAACAATTATTATTGGATGGAGGAAGAAAGAAAGAAGATAAAGGAAAGTGAAGAACGAAAAGTTCAAAGTAACGAACTTCCTGCTTTCCTGGCTAATGGAGATAGGGCGAAGGTGATGAAGGTGAGCCGTCGCATCGACCTCTACGGCTTTCATTTTGCCACCCTTCTGTTGAAATTTCCCGATTATGATAATTATGAACTGGAGGCTACGGTATTGCTGGACACTTTGACGAGTGAGGCTCCTGCTTTGACCCATGATCAGCAAGAGCAGCTTTTCCATAAGATAGAGGAGGATTATCAGGACATACCACTGAAGGCAGACCGTATGAAGGCAATCCGGCAAGACCCATATTTCAATGCTCTGCAAGTGAAGTTTGCCTATGCCGTTACCTGTCATAAAGCGCAGGGCGGACAGTGGTCGCATGTCTATGTAGACCAGGGCTATATGACGGATGATATGCTTACTCCCGATTATATCCATTGGCTCTATACTGCTTTCACCCGTGCCACCGAAATGCTATATCTGGTGAATTGGCCAAATACGCAGATAGAAGGAGAGTAATTTACTCTTCTTCTTTTGTTCAGGATTTATATGAAAAGAAAAAAGTCCGGCTCTCTCTCGAAAGTCGGACTCTTAAATTTTTGAGTTATTTTTTGGGAAAAGTGGGTAGTGATGGATTCGAACCACCGAAGGCATAGCCAGCAGATTTACAGTCTGCCCCATTTGGCCACTCTGGTAACTACCCAAAAGCTTTATGTCTCAAAAGCGATTGCAAAGGTAATGCTTTTATTTGATATTACCAAATTTTTTCGGCACTTTTTTCTCTTTTCCTTCAAAAAATGTTCATTTTCCCCTATAAAATAGGTTTTTCCCTCTCTTTTACCTTTTACTTTTTTACCCTTTTACCTTTACCACATGTCTTCTGCGGTGTTTCCTCGACAGCCTTCTGTGCTTGTAATGCTCATATTTCTTGATGGCAACGAATACCGTGAGGGCAAGGACTACGGCTAGCAGGAAGATAACGATGCCGCCGCCCAGATTGTCTCCCTTCACCTTTGACCACATATCCAATACCTCGGGAGTATGATCGCCGGCATCATGAATCATGGCGCATCGGGCTACTATGCTGCTGTCTGGATACATGATAGGGTTGAGATGGGCACTCCTGCCTTCCTCGCCAAAGAAGTAGGCCAGATTTACAGGTTTGGGATAAGCCTCAGTATCGCTCATAGCTTCTAATACTTTCTTGCCTGCCACGCTGCTCACATATCCTGTAGTCTCCATATTAGCGAGTGCCACGTCTTCCTGACAGAGATAGTTGATGAAATAGGCGGCAGCCTTCGGATTGCGGGAATATTTAGGGATTACCCAACCGTCGAACCATACATTGCTTCCTTCTTTCGGTACTTCATATCCCAGTTCTACACCCACTTTTCCGGCTTCTTCAATAGCCCAGACGGCATCACCGCTCCAGGTCATATTGAGATAGGCTTTGCCTTTGGTCATGGTCTCCTTGCCGAAGTCGGCTTCCCATCCTTCTATGTTTGGTTTCAGAGCTTTCAACTCTTTCTCTACTGCGGCTATGGCAGCGGGTGAATAGTCGTTCATCAACTGTGGTACGGTCACCTTGCCTGCTTCCAGGTCTTTACGATGTGCCCAGATGAGTGCGGTGCCATAGGAGTCGCGGTAGGAATCCTTCATCAGGAGTTTGCCCTGATATTTTCTGTTCCATAAAGTTCCCCAGGTCTGTGCATCATTTATAGGTACGTGCACCTTATTATATAGAATGCCACAGGTTCCCCACATGTAAGGCACGGCATAATGGTGGGCGATGCGGCCATTGTTGGAGGTGGCATCTATCTGCTCAACAATGTATGGTGATACGTTGCTGATATAGTTGGGCGTTTTGCCGAAGACGGTGTCGATAGGTAGGAGAAGGTCTTTGCGGAGCATGCGCTCGATGATATATTCTGACGGGCATACCACATCGTAGTCTTCATGACCTCGCTCTATCTTGGTAAGCATCACCTCATTGATGTCGAAGGTCTGGTAGATGACCCGGATCTTCTTGCCGGTCTGCTGTTCATACCATTTCGGAAAGTTGGCAAGAACGTCTTCATCTATATAATCAGCCCAGTTGTAGACCTTCAGAATCTCCTCACGGTTCTCTTTGTTGTAACAGGAAGAGAGCGGCAGAATCATCAGCAGGCTAAGAAAGAGAAAAACGATGGCCTTAACTCCTTTTACTCCACTGACTCCTAATAATATCTTATTCTTCATTCTCATTTCTTCTTATTTTTCTCAGAACGTTTGTTGATGATAATCAGCATCACCAGTACCAGTACGAAGATGATGGTACTCAGCGGCCGAAGTTCTGGGGTCAGTCCTCCCTTTCTGGCATCGGCATAGATGAATGTGGAGAGGGTTTCCAGACCTTCGTTACCTATCGTGAAGATGGTGACGGCGAAGTCATCAATACTCATCGTAATGGCAAGCATGAAACCGGAAATCATACCCGGCAATATCTCTGGGATGATGACCTTGCGAAGTGCCTGTATCGGAGAGGCGCCCAGATCGAGTGCCGCCTCATAGAGGTTCGGATTCATCTGCTTCAGTCTTGGCATCACACTCAGAATAACGTATGGCAGACAGAAGGTGATATGCGAGAGTACCACGGTAGTATACCCCTGTGGAATGCCCAGCGTGATGAAGAGCAGGAAGAGCGAGATACCGATGATGATGTCGCCGTTGAGTATCGGAATGTTGTTGACAAACTGTATGGCGTTACGTGCATAGCGGTTGCGCAGGTTGTAGATGCCGATGGCTGTCAGGGTTCCGAAGAGCGTGGATACGGTTGCGGTAATCAGGGCGATGGTTACGGTATTGACCAGTGCCGCTGTGAGCGAATGGTGCGTGCCTTCTGCAAAGAGATTCTTGTAGAGCTGCAGCGAGAAACCCGTCCAGTTGCCCATCACCTTCGCTTCGGTAAACGAGAAGATAATGATGATGAAGATAGGGGAGTAGAGTAGCAGCAGGAGCAACCAGAGATATCCTTGGAAGAATACTTTCTTCATCATATCCTTACTGAATAATGACTGCATCATCTGATACCTCCTTCCTGTTTTCTGCCATCACCTGCGATGAGGGTAGAGGCGCCGATGAGGAAGAGCATGATGAGCGAGAGGGCTGCACCGTAGTTCCACATCGAATTGTTGATGTTCTCCTGGATGGTGGTACCGAAGAGCTTGATGTTGTTCATCGTCAGCAGTTCGGAGATAGCGAAGGTAGAGATGGTTGGCATGAATACCATCAGAATGCCACTCGCTACGCCCGGCATGGAGAGGGGCAGGATGACCTTGAAGAACTGCTGCCAAGGCGATGCTCCCAGGTCTTCGGCTGCTTCGATATAGCTGCGGTCCATCTTCTGCAGGGTGTTGTAGATAGGGTAAATCATGAATGGGATGAAGTTGTAGACCATACCGAACAGGAGGGCGCCCTCACCCAGCGGAAGGTCGGCAAAATCGAAGAGGGCCACGGTGGCAAGTGTGCGCACCAGGATGTTTACCCACATCGGCAGAATGAAGAGCATGACGATGGTATTGGCATACTTCATTCTGGTTTGTGTCAGAATATAGGCGGCCGGATAGCCCAGCAGAATGCAGAGCAGGGTGTTGAGAAAGGCGATGCCTATCGAATACACAAAGGTGTTGATGGCTTCGGGGGGTGCCAGGAACTTCTGGAAGTTGTAGAGCGTCAGGGCTCCGTTCTCATCGGTAAATGCGAACACTACGATGAGAAGCAATGGCAGTACCACAAATATCGCTGCAAAGATGGCGTAAGGTATCGACCAGCTTTGTCGCGAAGAGATAAACTTGATAATGTTCAATTTATAATTGATAATTAGGAATTAATAATTTTTATTCAAACGAAATATTCTCCTGAGGAATGGTGATGGCCACATGATCGCCTAAATCCCATACATCCTGTGTATCTACATAGAGCTTCTCGCCCCAGTCGGTATCGATGGTGAGATGATAGTGGTCGCCCTTGTAGAGAATGAAACTGATGTCGCCTGTAAAGGTTCCTTCGCTCTCGTTGTCGAAGAGTTCTATCTTGTTGAAAGGCACGTTCACCCGGATGGTTTCGTTTCCGTTTTCATCGGTCTGAATCTTGTCCTTCATTTCTTCCGGAATCTCCATCTGGTATTCGCAGCCCAGGAATTCTATTGTTCCGTCGCCGTTTACCTTTGCATCGAAGGTGTTGGTGATGCGCTCCTTCTTCATGATGTGAATATTGTCGGGTATCACGCTCATTCCTATCGTCTGACCTACTTCGAAATGCTTGTAGTTCTGGATGAGGAATTCATTGCCCTTCTCGGTTTCTGCCAGCATCTCGTAGTGTACTCCCTTGAAGATGGAAGAGGTTATCTTGCCCACAAACTGGGCGTGGGCGGTATCGGTGGAAACTTCTATATCCTCAGGACGTATCACGACATCCACTTCCTGGTTGCAGCCGAAGCCCTTGTCTACACAAGGCAGTTCGGTATCTGCCACATTCACCAGACAGTCGTGGACCATCGTTCCGCAGAGAATATTGCTCTCGCCGATAAAGTCAGCAACAAAAGCATTGGCAGGTTCGTTGTAGATATCGGTAGGTGTACCTATCTGCTGTATCTCTCCCTCGCTCATCACCACGATGGTATTGCTCAGGGTGAGGGCCTCTTCCTGGTCGTGGGTAACGTATACGAAGGTAATGCCCAGGCGTTCGTGCATCTGCTTCAATTCCAGCTGCATGTCTTTACGCATCTTGAGGTCGAGTGCTGCAAGCGGTTCGTCCAGGAGAAGAACTTCCGGTTCGTTGACAATGGCACGGGCGATGGCGATACGCTGCTGCTGACCGCCCGAAAGCGAGTTGACATCACGATATTCATAATCACTCATGTTCACCATCTTCAGGGCACGTTTTACCTTCGGCAAAATCTCTTCCTTCGGTGTGCTCTTGAGTTTCAGACCGAAGGCGATATTGTCGTAAACGTTGAGATGAGGGAACAGAGCGTATTTCTGGAATACCGTGTTCACATTTCGCTTGTAAGGAGGAAGGTTAGTAATATCGTTGCCGGCAATGGTGATGATGCCTTCGCTGGCGGTTTCAAACCCTGCCAAAAGTCTCAATAATGTCGTTTTTCCGCATCCCGAAGGACCCAGAATGGTCATAAATTCGCCCTTTCTCACATAGAGATTGATGTTGTTGAGGGCTGTTTTCTCGCCAAATCTTTTCGACACATTCTTAATATCTATGATATGTTGTGCTGTCTTGTTCATTTTTGTTGTAAATTTGCGTGCAAAGTTACGCATTTTTCGATAAATATTGAAAGAAACAAAGAAAAAGTTGTATCTTTGCAAACGTTTTGTAGTATCTGATATACAGAACTGAATAATTATTGAATAAATATACATACATGATTGTTACAATAGAATGGATGGAGGAGTGGTTCAGGCGTTTCGACCAGGAATATTTCGGGGGAAAGCTGCCTGTTCCTGAACTCGGACTTACTCATGCCAAGACTCGATTGGGGCAACTTGCCTATAAGCGGGCCTCCAGATGGGGACGCACCAAACTCTACGATTTCAAACTCTCCATGTCTACTTATTATGATATGACCGACAAGCAGGCAAAGAGTGTCTTGCTCCACGAGATGATACATTACATCATCGGTTATACGGGACTGAAAGATACCTCGGCTCACGGGGTTGTGTTCAAGGGACTGATGGATAAGCTCAACAGCCAGTATGGCTGGGATATCAGAGTATCGACATCCACCAAGGGTTGGAAGGTAAGCGAAACCGTAAGAAGTAGGAAAGAGAAGAAGGGACCGCAAATTTATCTGATGCTTGCCATCGAAATGAATGATGGAAGACATTATCTCTCGAGAGTGAATCCGAGTTTTGCCCGTCGCATCGAAAATCAACTGAAGATGGTCAGGGAAGTGGTTTCTCATCAGTGGTATACTACGATGGAGAACTATTTCGAAGACTATCCGCAGGTGCGCAGTTTGAGAGGAAGGCGCATCTCGAAGGCCGATTTCGGAAAGTTGCTCAATGTGCTCACTCCCTTTCAGCTGTAATGTCGGGCGAATGTATAAGAAAAAGAATAACCAAAACTCATTAAAGATATAAAATGAAAGAAACCTGGAAAATGATAGCCCTGCTGGCAATAGCCATTGGAGGACTGCTGGCTTATGCCTTCATTCCAGAGCAAGTGGCTGAAAACATTCCGCTGAAACAGATTGGAATGGATGCGCTCACCGGTAAAAGCGAGGCAGAGCTTGCTGAAGAGGAAAAGGCTGACAGCATGATAAAGGAACCCGTGGATACGGCGGCGCAGCGAGTACTGATCTTCGGCGACTCGATGTCGGAATATCTAGGTCTGCGACTGGCTGATTATGCCAACAAGAACGGACATAAGCTCACCTGTATTACCTGGGTGAGTTCGGGCACCAGAAACTGGGCTGCTACCGATACCCTGCAGCATTATATCCAACGTATCCAACCTACCCATGTCTTTGTATGTCTGGGCAGCAACGAACTGTATACGTCTGATATGAAGGGATGTGAAAAACGCATCCGTTCCATCCTAAGCAAGATTGGTAATATTCCGACGATATGGATCGGTCCGCCAAACTGGTGTGAGGATAATGGATATAACAAACTCCTTCGTGAGGTGATGGGACCACGAGGCTATTATCCTAGTTACAAACTTACCTTCGAACGCCAGAAAGACGGCCGGCATCCGACTATGGCTTCATCTGCCATGTGGATGGATAAGATTGTAGAGTGGATGAATAGCGGTCATTGTGTGCATCCGTTCCGATTGGAAATGCCGGATAAGCGTGACCGCAGATACAGACAGATTACCATCTTGCCTCCTGGAACCAAACATAGGGCAGACAACACGGCTATGAAGAAGGATTCTCTTTCTATGCCTGTTGAGGGAACTGTGCCTGAAACCACAGAAAGTCCTGCTGCAACCAAGGAACCTGCAACTGCAGGAAAAACGTCTCCGGCTGCTGACAAGACGGTTCCAGCGGTAAAACATGTAAACCATAAAGACTCCGTATAAGAAAGAGTTCAATAAATAATATCTTCAGAAAAGACAAATGAATTATTCAACATTCGAAATAAGTGCCTTGTGGCATTGGATAGAGCGGCTGTTTGTTTATCAGGCAGATTCTCCGCTGATGATGGGCAGCATTCCGTTTGCGCTGCTCTTTATCTTCTTCCTTGCCATTTATACCCTGCTCAAGAGCTATTCGCGCACAGCCATGATGATGTATGTCATCTGCTTCAGCCTTTTCTTTGCCTATAAGGTGAACGGAATGGTGATGTGGATGCTGCCGCTTACGGCTTGCATCAATTATGCCGTAACCCAGGAAATGAGACTGCATGAGGGAAAGGCACGCAAGGCGCTGCTCACCTTCGTAGTGCTTGTAGACCTGGCTCTGCTGTGCTATTTCAAATATACCAATTTCATCATTGGCGATGTAGTCAACGAGATGTTCAGCACCAACTTCTCCCTGCAGTCTATCGCTCTGCCTGTAGGTATCTCGTTCTATACCTTCCAGGCTATCAGCTATGCGGTAGATACCTATAAGCGCAAGTTTGACATGGAGGTAACGCTCCTGGAGTATTGCTTCTATCTCACCTTCTTTCCGCTGCTGATGGCGGGTCCTATCACCCGTGCCGCCAACCTGATACCCAGACTGAAACGAAACGAACAGGCTTCCAGCAGAATGCTTTGGACGGGACTCTTCCTCATTATGCTGGGACTGGTCAAGAAGAATATGCTGAGCGATTATATCGCACAGTTCAACAACTGGGTGTTTGATGCGCCGCAAACCTTCTCGGGTTTTGAGAATCTGGCAGCGCTCATCGGCTATCCTGTCCAGATCTTCCTCGATTTCTCGGGATACAGCGATATGAGTATCGGTGTGGCAGCCATCTTGGGCTTCTATCTGCCCGACAACTTCTATTTCCCTTACCGCTCGCTCTCGGTTACCGAGTTCTGGCGTCGCTGGCACATCTCGCTTTCCTTCTGGTTCCGCGATTATGTGTATATTCCGCTGGGTGGAAACCGGAAGGGAAAGGTGCGCATGTATTTCAACAACTTCCTCACCATGCTGGTGGCAGGCTTATGGCATGGCTCTTCCTGGATGTTCGTCATCTGGGGTGCTCTTCATGGTTTCGGACTTGTGGTGCATAAGTTCTTCAGCCGTCAGTTGGGTATAAGCATTCCCCGTACGCTGGCTGGCAATTCCCTCAGCTGGCTCATTACCTATTTATATATATGCTTTGCATGGTCGTTCTTCCGTGCCAAGGATTTGGGTGTGCTGGGGAAGATGTATGATAAGGTGGCAAATGATTTCAGTATCGATTATCTGGTGCCTTTCTTCCATGCCCGTCCTGCCTGGACGCTTTGCATCATAGGTGTCATGTTGAGCTATCTCTTTACCGAGCGCCAGTATCACCGTCTTCAGGCGCGGTTCATCCTCCTGCCTTGGGTGGCTAAACTGCTGCTCTTCATCATCTGTCTGCAGATGGTGGTGGAGGTTTCCCAGGAGAGTGTGCAACCGTTCATTTATTATCAGTTTTAGTTTCGATGGTTAATATTAATATATATATTTGAAGTAACAGACAAAACAGAAAAATTGTATGAAGAAACTATTATTCTTTTTGCTCCTGATGACGGCTGTCGTCGGTAGAGCACAGACTTCGCTTGACTTGCTGCCTGTAGGCACCGAGGCTCCCGACTTTACGATTACTGACAGTAAGACGGGTAAGAAAATCTTCCAGCTTTCAGATAAGAAGACTCAGAAGGATAAAGACGGAAAGACGGTTCCGGGTGTCTGGACCGTGCTCGATTTCTGGGCTTCCTGGTGTCCAGACTGCAGAAGAGACATGCCGATGGTGAAGGCTATCTATGACAAATACAATACCAAGATCCAGGTAGTGGGTGTTTCTTTTGATACCGACGAGGCTAAGATGAAGAAATATCTGGGCGATAATCAGTATAGCTGGTTGCAATACTGTGAGTTTAAGAAATGGAAGGAAACTAAGATTTCCAAGGATTATCATATCTCATGGATTCCTACCTCTTATCTGATCAATCCGGAAGGTAAGGTTGCATTCTCTACCGTGAAGGCGGAGGAGATGATGAAGAAACTGGATTCGCTCGACCAGGCTGGAGCTTTGAAACCTGCTCAGGTGCAGACTGCTCTCAAGAAGGTGTATAATGAAAGCATCGATCCGATGGCTCAGATTGATGAGGCTTTGGCTAAAGCCAGGAAGAATGGCAAGTTTGTTATCTGTCAGGTAGGTGGTAACTGGTGCCCATGGTGCTTGAAGTTTGCCGATTTTGTAGAGAAGAATGCTGCGGTCAACAAGATGGTGAATGATCATTTTGAATATATTCATGTGAACTACAATCGCAGAAAAACTGCCGGTGATGCGGCGGTGAAGAAGGCTGAGCAGCTGATGAAACGACTGAACAATCCTCAGCGTTTCGGATTCCCGGTCTTTGTGGTGCTCGATGAAACTGGAAAGGTTCTCCATATCCAGGATTCCAGTTTCCTGGAAGAAGGTAAGGGATATAACGAAGAAAAGGTGCTCAGATTCCTGAAGAGCTGGACACCTCAGGCTATTAAAGGATAAAGAAAGAGGGTGTGTCATTAACTTATGACACACCCTCTTTCGAGTGTTATTTGTAATTTATATCTCCGCTTTCAGCAGCTGTATCTCCTCTGCAGACAGTCCCGTTATCTCCAAGACAGTCGCTTCATTCATACCCTTTGCCAGCATCTTTCTTGCAATCTCAAAGTTTCGCTGGGTTATGCCTTTCTCCATGCCTTCTGCAATTCCTTCCCGCTTGGCGGTATCAACGGAATTTTTGATGTCGCGATAGGCCATCTTGCTGGCTTCATACTCACGCAACTCCTGCTGGGTAAACTTGGATATCTCGGCTTCTTCGAAAAGACGGTCAAAGACTTTGTCACATAACTCCTTAGGACGTTGGGTAAGTTTGTAGAGATTTTTCAGCGCATAAAGCCATTTGTCGTAAAGTGTCTCTAGTTCCTCTAGGGATTTGTCAAATTTAGCAATCTCAACATAGATGAATTCCAACTTATCGTAGAACACCTTGTGAGTGGCGGTATCGCAAAGCTGCACGCTATGGCGAATCTTTTCCTTTTCGAAAGCATCTTCATTCATGTCGAAGTTGAGCAAAGCAACTGTATAGACATGATTGAGTTTGAAATCCCAATCCTTTCCCTTTGGTGCTTGTTCACGGATAGGAAATGTGGAATAGAACAGAGAACGGTCCTTGAAGTAAGTCTGATAGGCATTCTGCATTTCAACGATAAACTTCTCTCCGTTTTCTCCTTCACAGTATACGTCAAAGATAGCCTTGCGGTCAGCATAGACATCGCCTACATGTTCAGGGTTCAGATACTTCACATCCTTAACAACCTGTTTGCCATCAAACAAGCTGTTGAGAAAACAAATCAGCAAATCCTTGTTCATTGCTGTTCCGAAAATCCGCTTGAAACCGAAGTCTGTAAGCAAACTGATATATCTTTCTTCTACCTGTTTCATAATCATCTGTTTTAAAATGCTACCGCAAAGTTACGACTTTATTTTCATATCAGCAAGAGTTTTCTGATAAAAGTTTTAAAAATGTTATGCCCACCAGTTCTTTATGGGAAACGGCAAGGGGCTGTTATTTGACAGCTACCTTTCTGCCGGCTACGATATAGATTCCTGGACGCAGGTTAACCTGGACAGGAACACCGGCTGAAACGGATACCTTGGTGATAAACTGGCCTCCGATACTGTAAACAGGAATCAACTTGGATTCTGCGGAAACAATCGTGAGTACACCGGCTGCAGAACTGATGCGGACGTTGTTCTGGGCGGTTATCTGACTGATGCCTGTACTCTCGCCAGCACCAATCTGACCAACCTTAAACTTCACTCCGTCCAATAAGATCTCGCCATTACGGTCGGTTACCCAAACATACATTTCATTTGCTGTCTGCTTTAATGTAATGGTGCGGGTTGTAGACTCACCTGCCGGTACACACATGTATTCCTCTGCGCTGCTTGAGCCTTCTTTAAAGGTTGGCTTCGTGTTGGTTTTGCTGGTGTAAACGTTTATCAGACCGAGATATTCGCGCTGGCTGTCATTCCTGATGGTAATATCAAACGAATTGTCCATTTTAAGCCGGATTGCCTCGTTGCTCTTTAATTCAGCCGAAAGTTTATTGCCATTCAGCGTAAGCGATGTGGCTGTAGCTTCCAGTTCGAACGGAACAACGTTCTCCATATAGGCACATACATCCCAGTTCTTACCATTATCAGTACTGTAGATTTCGTAAAGAACGGTGGCGCCGACAGGGAAGGCATAGTTGAGGTTGAAATTAATAAAGTCGAGTTCATATCCTTCCTCTGGATCCATCGCGTTAAATTTTAACTTGGAACTCTGCGTGATTGGCGTATATGAACCGTCATCTTTTCTGATACCAAGAGCAACTAAGCCTTCGAACTTATTGTAGGTAGGATTAGAAAATACAGGTGTAACCGTTAGCGAGAATTTCTCTGATGCATTCTTGCGCTCGCCCTTGGTGATGTTACATTTTCTGTAATCTTTATAGGCGTCAGCGTAAAGAGAATGCTCTTTTATCAGCGGCTTATCCTTGATTCCGTTGTCCGGCGCAATACCGATGATGATGGAGCAGGCGCGGTTATAGCCGTTAGCCGATGTGCCGGCACCTGTTCCACGGACTTCAGGGTCGAGGAGGGTGATGTCGAAGTATCCATCGCTGTGGCCTGACCAGCCCCAGTTGATGTGATAGAGACCTTCTCCGTCAGAACCATCGCAGACAAACTGGTGGCCGCTTTCATCAGAAGCAGCACCGCCATAGAGGATAGGGCGCTTGGCCTCCAACTCCCGGTCGAGAATCTCCTTCCATTCTGCCAGCGTATAGAATGAGCGGTAAACCTCCTGCAAGAGGTCTGCATCATAACCGAAATAGGTTGACATATCTTCTGGGAGTACCCATGCACCCGAAGAAGGTCCGTAATCCATCTGTACTGCCGCACCGCAATGGAACATCAGTTTGGCTACTGCATCGGCTTGAGTGGTATTATATTTTCCTTGGGTGTAGGTTGGGAGCATGTTGTCCCAGTCATAATTTTCACCCTTGCTGATGGCATTAACCTTGAGCTTATTTGTTGTGGTGGTATAAGCGGGAATGGTAGCCTTCAGCTCTTTAGGATACTGATAATACATCATCACCTGTGCCATGGCTGTAGCTACGCATCCTGTAGCACTCTGGCTAGAACCTCTATATTTAGGACACATCTTATTATAAGGTGTCAGCTGGTTCCAGGCAATATCTCCCAAGAGCGGCGCTATCTTTGATTGCTGATAACGGGCATCAGCCTTCAGCGCTCTCTGCTCAGCCAAAATCTTTCTGGCTTTGGCATCACCCTGGTTGAAGGCTGCAACAAACTTCTGATAAGCTTTCAGAAACGCTGCACATCCTTCTGTCTTCATCAGATTCTCAGAGTTGCCATGAGCCGAATAGCCCACAATCTCCGGCAGTTCATCATCGCCCGAAACAATGGTGAATCCTTTGTCTGCTCCGTTGTCAAAAACATAGTAGCTGGTAGCAGTCTCCGAAGAACTGCTACCTTCCTGCTGATATTGTTTTCTAGCCTTGCTTACCTGCTGCTGGTCCATTACGATGCCTTGCAGGGCTGCCTGGCGCTCGGCAATGGCCTGTGCCTGTTGGAAACTGCGAGGTCCTGCCCAGGCTAGAAGCTGAAAAAGCGTAAGGCCTACTACCAGTAGTGCCGTACGCTTTATCTTCAACTTTACTGAATGAAAGCTGGTCTGTTTCATATCGTAATTTTATGCATTACAAACCTCTTGCTTTCAGGAATCCGGAAGCATCTGGCTTCTCCATACCTGTAAAGTCGGTAAACATTTCCATCTGGTCCTTGGTGTTGCCACGGCTCAGAATCTTATCGCGGAATGCCTGACCAACGGCTGGATCCAAGGCACCATGCTTTGCAAAGTAGTCGGCGATGTTCACAGCCAGCACCTCTGTCCAGAGATAGCTGTAATAGCCTGCAGCATAACCGCCGCCCCATACATGGTTGAAGTATGATGTGCTGTAGCGAGGAGGAATCTGGGTGTTGAGCAAACCGATGTTGTGGAGCTCTTCCTTCTCGAAGGCGCCTGCCATATAAGGCGAAGGCACCTCTTCTTCGCTAATCTTGTGCCAGGCAAGGTCAAGACAGGTCGCAGCCAGATTCTCGCCCAGTGAATAAGCGGTCTGGAAGCTGATGCTCTTCAGCATGCGCTCCTTCAGGTCGGCTGGCATCGCAGCACCGGTCTCGGTATGACGGGCGTAATGGTCGAATATCTCCGGAATAGATGCAAACGATTCGTTAAACTGTGATGGCATCTCTACGAAATCGCGGGCAACAGCTGTTCCTGAAAGGGTATTGTACTTGCAGTTGGAAAGGATTCCGTGAAGCGCATGACCGAACTCATGGAACAGGGTAGTAACCTCATCCCATGTGATGAGAGATGGCTGACCCTCCGGTGCCTTGGCATTGTTGCATACATTATATATAATAGGCAACTGGCCGCGCTGCTTGCTCTGTTTGGCAAAGGCGCTCATCCATGCACCGCCACGCTTGGTAGGACGGCGGAAGTAATCGCTGTAGAAGAGGGCGATTGGCTTGCCGTTCTTGTCGCTTACCTCGAATACCTTCATGTCAGGGTGATAGGTTGGGATATCCTTGCGCTGCTTGAAGTTCAGTCCGTAAACACGATGGGCGGCATAGAACACACCATTCACCTGTACGCTGTCGATGTTGAAGTATGGCTTGATCTCATCATCGGTAATGTTGAGCATCTCCTTCTTCATCTTCGCAGAATAATAGAAGCGGTCGTATGGCTGCAGCTTGAAGTCCTTGCCCTCCGTCTTCTGGGCATACGCTTCTATCGCCTTGGTTTCAGCATCAGCCTTAGGAGCATATTCCTTGATGAGCTGCTTCAGGAAATCATCCACATTCTTGCTGTTCTTAGCCATCGTCTTTTCGAGCGCATAGTCGGCATAGTTGGCATATCCCATCAACTTGCCCTTCTCGGCACGCAACTTGGCAATCTCGGTTACGATAGGGAAGGTGTTGAATTTTGGGTTAGTACCATCGGCACGGTGGATGCTTGCCATATACACCTTCTTGCGCAATTCGCGGTTCTGGAGATTGGAAAGGATAGGCTGCTGGGTGGTGTTGATGATGACGATGCAGTAAGGTGCCTTGCCTCCGCGGCTCTCAGCATCTTTCTTGCATTGTGCAATGTCAGCATCGCTCAATTCGGCGAGCTCTTCCTTGCTGTTTACCCAAACCACGGCGTTGTTGGTAGCGGCAGGAAGAAGGTTGCCCCATTCCTGCTGTAACTCAGAGATGCGGGAGTTGATCTGCTTCATGCGCTCCATCTTCTCGGCAGAAAGAAGGGCACCTGAACGTACAAAACTCTTATAGATAACCTCAGTAAGGCGCTTGTCTTCGCCCTTGAGTTTCTTATATTCATTATCGTAAACATACTTGATGCGCTCGAAGAGTTTCTTGTTGAACGAAATCTCATTGTCGAGTTCGGTCAGCAATGGGGTAGCCTTCTTTTCGGTTTCGGCGATGCCCGGAGTCTTGTGGGCACTGGTGAGACCGAAGAAGATGTTAGTCACCTTTTCGAGCAGCGCACCGCTCTCCTCATAGGCGAGGATGGTGTTCTGGAAGTTAGGCTTCTTCTTGTTGTTTACTATCTTCTGGATGTTGGCACGCTGCTCCCTGATAGCCGCTTCGATGGCTGGCAGGTAGTCACTCTCCTGAATCTTGCTGAAGTCAGGAGCACCGAATGGAAGACTGCTCTTTGTTAAAAGAGGATTCTGACGGTTACCGCCCGCAGTCTGTGCGAGCGATGAGGCTGGCATCTGCAAGAGTGTTGCGGCCAAGCCCAGGGTAAGGAAAGTCTTGTTAAGTTTCATCATGTTTCTTTGTTTATTTGAAATTTGTTTTGCAAAGATAATCATTTATTTCGGATTATCGCATTTTTATTCATATTTCTTATGGAAAATCAGCAGACAGATGGCTCCTGCCAATGCCATCGGCACACCGATAAGGGCAGGGAAGTTGTATCCTAATCCCATCGCAACAGGAATACCACCCAGAAAAGCTCCTATGGCGTTACCCAGATTGAAGGCGCCCTGAATGCAGCAGCCGCCCAGCATTTCGCCACCCTTGGCATGCTTCACGATGAGGAATTGCTCAGGCGATCCGATTCCGAAAAGACAGGCGCAGCAGATGACCATCAGCACCACAGATACCCAGCCGATAGGGGCGAGGAAGAAGGTGAGCAGAAGTGCCGCTGCTGCCAGAAACTGGAGATAACAGGTAAAGCGGCCCGGCTTGAAGCGGTCGGCAAGCAAGGCACTCACCTGATTGCCTACTACCATTCCGCCGCCTGCAAGAATCATCAGCAGAGAGATGCTGGCTGCGCTGAATCCGCCTTCCATCTGAAGCAGCGGCGAGATATAACTGAACCAGCAGAGGATGCCGCCATTGCCCAGGAAGGTGGCGGCGATAATGAGCCACGGAGCCTTGTTGCGGAGGAAATGGAACTGTGCCTTCATACCGTTGTTTGGCAGTGCTTCTACATCCGGAACCCATCTGTGAATCATGTATAAGGTGATGAGTCCGAGTACGATACAACTGACAAAAGGTACTCGCCAGCTGAACATGTGACTCAGGAAGGTTCCCGCCGGCACACCCAGCAGATTGGCCACCGGCATACCTGCGCACATCATTGCCACGGCATTGGTTCCCTTACCCTCTTTGGCAATCTTCACCGCCACGATGGTACCCGTTCCGAAGTAGGCGCCATGAGGCAGACCTTCTATAAAGCGGGCGCAGAGCAAGAGCCAGTAGTTAGGTGCTACTGAGGCGATGACAGCTCCGAAAGTGATGAGCGAAGCCAGGAACAGCAGGATATTCTTGGGTCTGTATTTATGCATGAGAATCAACGAGAAAGCTCCGGCGCAGACGCCGAGTGCATAGATGGAGATGAGATGTCCTGCTTCTGGGATGGAAACGTTCATGTTGTGGGCGATGTCTGTGATGATGCCCTCGATGATGAATTCAGCGATGCCCAAGGTAAAGGTACCCAGCGCGAGTGCAAATAGTCCTTTTTTCATTTGTTCTTATGAGTCAATATTATCCTTAAAAAATAGTTTCTCTCTTATTTTATGTCTTTGTAAGACAATAGTTTCAGAAATTCGTGTGCAAAGTTACTCATATTCCCTTTATCCTGCAAGTTTTCTCGCAGGAATATAGTAAAGATTAACAGAAAGAGTGGGGGCATTCATGCTCATTCAAGAGCTGTTAAAGGTTATTAAATTATAGGGGTATTAAGTTATTGTTTTGATGGAAATGCTTAATTTTGCAACTTGAGAAAAGAAAGGTGCAAAAAATAGGTATGAAACGTTCGCTCAACATATTGATGGTTTTGATGCTCTCGCTCATGGTGGTTTACTTGAGCGTGGGTACTACCGTCATGCACTGCCTTCACTATGACAAGGTGATGGTGGGTATGGTGACTGACTGTTGCGTGAAACGTAGCATGCACCATGACTGTTGCCTAGGTAAGCTGGGCGCACAGGTGAACAAGCATTGCATGAAAGTGGAGATGGTGAAACTGTCGCCTACGGTCTCTATCCAACACTTGGATTTCGATGCAGTACCAGTGTTTGCAGGCATCGCGCCAGCCCTTTGGCAGACGTTGCCTCGTCCTGTTATCTGTAGCATTCAAAAGGCAAGATATTGGAATCTGAATGTTCCGCATTCGCCTCCAAGGGCTTATCTTGCCCTCCTTAACTTCCTGATTATTTGATTTTTCCATATTTGCAAATAGGTTGCAAAAGTTTTTCTATACTTTTGCAGCCAAGATTGTCGTATGCCTATCCCTATCAGTAAAATCTTAGGGTTGCATACATATATAAAATGGTAAAATCATCCGAAGCGAAGATTTAAGATTCGGATAAAAGGAAATATATTTATGTATTCAAGATATATATTGCTCAGTACCTTGCTGGTTATTGGTGCTGAGACTTATGCAAAAAATAGTAAGACAGAGGTTGTGTCTCTGTCATCATCATATAATAATTCTGTAGAAAATAACTCTGTAGATTCCTCCTCTCAGGATTCCATCTTCAGGGACGAGACCTTGCATGAGGTGAAGGTGGTGGCTCGCAAGTCGGGCACTTCCCGATTGGCTGGTGCCGTGAATGGCATCGCCGTGAACAAGGATGAGCTCTTCAAGGCGGCTTGTTGCAACCTGGGCGAGAGTTTTACGACCAACCCTTCGGTGGATGTGGCTTATAATGATGCCACGACGGGCGCAAGACAAATCAAACTCCTCGGTCTTTCGGGCACTTACGTACAGATGCTCACCGAGAATCTGCCGAATTTCCGTGGTGCAGCCATCCCATACGCTCTGGGCTATGTGCCGGGACCTTGGATGAAAGGCATTCAGGTATCGAAGGGCAGTGCTTCGGTGAAGAATGGCTATGAGTCGATTACAGGTCAAATCAACGTGGATTACTTGAAGCCAGAGGATGAGCAACAGGTGGAGGTAAACCTCTTTGGCGATACCAAGAGCCGAATCGAGGCAAACGCCGATGCCAACGTTCATCTGTCGGATAAGTGGGCAACGGAGATATTGTTGCATCATGAGAATATCCTCAAAAACCATGATGACAATGGCGATGGTTTCTATGATATGCCAGGCAGAGAACAATATAATGTACAGAACCGTTGGCTGTATAAAGGCAAGCACTACATCTTTCATGGTGGACTTGGGGCTTTGAAGGAGATTCGTACCAGTGGGCAGGATGAGGAACATGTTCATAGTGATGATATTTATCGAATCAAGCTCCATACCAACCGCTATGAGGGTTATATGAAACATGCCTTCATCCTCAATCACGAGCATGGTACCAATATTGCCTTCATGTCCTCGGCTTCGATGCACCAGCTCGATGCCCAGTATGGCAACAAGTTCTACGACCTCAATGAGAAGAATCTCTATGGCTCACTGATTTTTGAGACCAATTTTACTCATCAGCACAATTTGTCGGTAGGTTTGAGCGTCAACCATGATTACCTGGGACAGCGCGCCAATGTGAATGTTTCTCCAAGACCGGCAGTAGGGCTAGAAGACTCTCCTTACCTTTTGTCGGAGATGCAGAGAATGAACGAGAAGGAGACGACTCCAGGAGCATACGCCCAATATACCTATACGTTAGGCACGAAGTTAACAGCGATGGCAGGTGTCCGTTTCGACCATAGTTCGCTTTATGGCAGCTTCTTCACCCCTCGTTTCCACGTGAAGTATTCGCCTGTCGATGCCATCAGCATCCGCTTGTCAGCAGGTAAGGGCTATCGCACGGTATTTGGCTTGGCAGAGTACAACTATCTCTTGGCGAGCGGCAGGGAGTTTCAGATTACGGGTGATGGACTTAAGCAAGAGGAAGCTTGGAACTATGGTATGAGTACCGCTTTCTACATCCCGATGTTTGGCAAGACACTGAAATTGAATGCCGAGTATTACTATACCGACTTCAAGAATCAAGCGGTGGTGGATTATGATGCCAACAAGGGGCTTATCTCCATCTGCAATTTGATGGGCAAGTCTTATTCGCACACCTTCCAGATAGATGCCTCTTATCCATTGCTGAAGGGCTTGGAGATAACAGCGGCTTATCGTCTGAACGATGTGAAGTGTACCTACGATTATGGCAAAATCTTGAAAGAAAAGCCATTGACCAGCAAGTATAAGGCGCTCTTCACGGCTTCCTATAAGACTCCACTTGGCCTTTGGCAATTTGATGCCACCGTGCAGTTGAATGGTGGAGGCAGAAATCCTGAGCCTTACCAGTTGGCAGATGGAAGCCAGTCATGGTCTCCTCGTTTCCATAGCTTCGGACAAGTGAGTGCGCAGGTTACGAGATGGTTCCGCCATTGGAGTATCTATGTGGGAGGAGAGAACCTGACTGGTTTCAAGCAGAAAACTCCTATCTATGGTGCCGGCAACCCATGGGGAAGCGATTTCGAGCCAACCTTGGTTTGGGGACCTGTAGAGGGCAGGATGTCCTACGCAGGAGTGAGAGTACACTTTTAATTGAAAATGTTTAAAGTTGAATGATTAAAGCAAATAGAAAAGTTATGAAGAAGATTTTAGTAATGTTCATAATGATGATGGTGGCAATGGTAACCTTTGCCAAGGACATCAAGACCGTAGTGTTCACCACAACCCCACAGATGCACTGTGCGGCTTGTGAGAATAAGATCAAGAGCAACCTTCGCTTCGAGAAGGGAATCAAGAGCATTGAGACTTCTGTGCCAGACCAGACGGTCACAGTACAGTATAATGCCGACAAGACAACCCCAGAGAAACTCCAGAAAGGTTTTGAGAAGTTTGGCTATAAGGCTCGCATCCTGAAAGATGGCGAGAAGGTTGAGAAGAACACTGGGGAGAAGTGTGACTTGATGTAATATACCTGCTTCTAATTTGATAGAAGCTTAACCATTGGCATGCAGGAATCCCTGCGTGCTATATGGTGCTTATCATAAAACACATTCGTTCATTTCATTAGTCCGTCAATGAAATGCTTAGAATCTGCAAACTTCATATGTCGAGCGTTTCAATTGCATATCATGATGAACAATAGTCACGAGACAATAAGTGATAAAATCGTGAGGGATAACCCCAAATCGTGATGGATAGCGTGATGGATATTTCCGTTTTTGAAGTATCTATCACGCTATTCAAGTATCTGAATATTAGTATATTAAGATATAGAATGGATACAAATCGTGATGGATGATAGATGATTACATAAAACTTATTCACGAATACGGCTGCATCGGGTTACAAATACGGCTGCATCGGGTTACAAATATGGCTGCGTCGGGTTACGAATATGGCTGCGTCGGGTTACGAATATGGCTGCGTCGGGTTACGAATATGACTGCATCGGGTTACGAATATGACTGCGTAGGCTAACGGAGACGTATCTGTAAGCTTATCGAGACGTCTGTATCAGCTAACAGAGACGTCTGAACTCGCTGACTGAACTACTTGAGTTGCTTGATTGAACCACTTGAGTTAGCTGACTGAACCACTTGAGTATTCTTCTTCATGTGTTTGCATGCAACCATAAAACTTTTTCAGCAACTTTTCTCGGAAGTATGGAAGAAGGCAGAGTTGAAGGCAAACATGAGGCCAACACAGAAACAGAACAACGTTTGCTGGCGATGGGACTTTCTGCCGAATGTATTTCATCTGCAATTTAATCTTCCCTCTTCATCTTTTCTTCTCCCTATGTCAGTTTTTGTCGCAACCGGATTGTAGTTTTGCAGCAGAATTGACAATAACTCTATATAATAAGGTATGAATGCAGAAAGAAGAGGGGTTAGGAGTCCCTGAAAATAAAATATAAGAGGAATCCATAAGATTTCTTGTTAAAAGTTTGGTGGTTCATCAGATTTTTACTAAATTTGCCATTGTATTAGTGACAGGGCAGGTGAAAGTCCTCGCTTGAAGTCGCTATGATGCAGAGAAACAAGATCATCTTGTGGACACGAGCAAGCTATTCAGTTCTGTAGGTTGAAATCTGGTAAATTGAAACGTAGAAAGAACGAGAATTTGTTTGAGCGAGTCTACACCGTCATATGGTGTGGATTCCTCTTTCGCATTTTCTTTTCTACGGGTTTTACCAGAGCCTAACTTACAAGGAAGTGAAGAAAGTAGGGGTTCGCACCATCTTTTTTCATTTATGAACCATTATGGACTTGTTTGGTTCGCAGATTTTCCTTATCTTTGCCCCTTGAAAGTAAATGATTTACTGCACTCGGCAATTTGAAAGCAAGCTTTCATTGCGCTCGTTTGCATAATCTTTGCAAAATGAAGTAACAACTAGCTGTTTCGGCAGAAAAGCAGGAACAGTTATATATATGAACTTTAAAAACTGAATGATTATGAGCAAGGTATTTCAAGTAAAGCCTAAGCGCCTTAAACGCTCTAACGGTACAGTCCTCACTCCCGATATGGTAGTGACAGTAACAACCATGCAGCACACCGCCACCCCTTTTTACAATGGAGCCAAGGAGGTGCAAGAAGCCTACATGCGCATCTATGCTTTCGATTATAAGAAAGCATGCTGCAATCCAAATGATTTCGAATTTATAAAGTTGGACTAAAAATATAATATATGGAGTTGACGAGTTTAGAAAAAACATATTATGACGAGTTTTCCAAGTCTTTTGGAAAATATGGAAATGGTATTCCGAGTGAAGAATGGGATCGTTTGAGTAAAGTTCGAAAAGGCTTGGATATCACATTAAAGCGCTCAAAAGAAATAATAGAGGCAGTACAAAACCATGTACGTATAACAGAAAGCGAGTCTGCGAATGATGGTAATATGTTATCAATCTTTAAGCGTGGAGTGATGTCATTGCTTCGCCATCATAATAACAATGACTGTTTGATATTGAATATTTCTGATTCAGATAAGAGTGCTATTAGAAATAATTTTGGATTAGGATTAGATGAGCAAATTCTTTGGGTACGTGATACTTCTTTTTGGAGTAGCAAGAATCAGGGACTTGTAATAACTGATAAGCAAATAATCTTTATACATGACAATGATACCCCAAATGATAAAACTTATATTGAATTTAATGATATTCATCATGTAGAATATCGTGAAATGTCTTTGTTTGTTTGGAATTATCAAGAGGAATATGTACAATTTCGTTTAGGCTTATTCTTCAAGGACTCTACAGAATCGAATGAACTCATTGAGGATGCAAAACAATTGGCTAAAGTTCTAACGGAAATGGCAAAATCTGTTGGACATGTTGAGACAGAAACGGTTTTTGATCACATGTCTAATTTGCTAAATGAGGAAAATTATGATGAAGTTATAGATTGTGCAAAGCAAGTTGTTTCTGATAATGGCTATGATAATGATTCTAAATGTGTAGCTTACATGTACCTTTCTGAGGCTTTGTCCAAAAAGGGAGCATTGGATTCACACAAGGGAATGAACTCTTACATGCGAGATGCGATAGAAGCATGCGACCTGGCTCTGGAACTTTGCGAGGAAGAAGATCCTTACAGATACACTATATTCAAACAGAAAGGAGATATAGAACAGGTTGCTGATGATGTGCGTTCTGCTCGTAATTGCTTTATAGCAGCTATGGATTCTGAGGATTTTGACCTTAAAAAGAATGCAAAAAATTCGTATGAGTTGTTGACGCGAGAGATAAGCAGCGACAAAAGCTCGTTTTTGAATGATGATTATAATAAACGTAAGTTCTTGTTTACAGTAAGCAATGACAAGCAGATTCCTGGTTGCTATGACAAGGAGGATAATGTGCAATGGATTTTCTCTCTTGGGCTGATTCCTGACTATATCAATTTTCCTGTAGGTCATCCGCAGCCTAATACGCTTTATATTGGACATCCATTGAAGCCAGGAGTTTATATTCCTTTTGAAAACGCAACAGAGCAGTTGTTCATGGAAAAGGTACGTGAGTTATGTTATTTAGCTCAATGCTTGGGAGCTGTCGAAATTAAATTCAAGAGAATTAAAGGTCTTGATGTTTCCAACTCTGAGTCTTCATGTTTAGAACGCTCTGGAGAAGCAGGACGCAAATTCTTAAATGTAGGAGGTAGCCTCGGTGTTTCTGGTTCAGAAACCAACACCTATTCGTCTAAAGATGGTGTGGAACTTGTTCAGTGCTATTCTCCAATAAAGAAGCCGTTCTGTCCAGAAGGAATGGTTTGGTATGACTCTGATCCTACATGGCAGACATTGGTGAAGCAGAGACTGAATGGTAATATATTGTCTTACGTTGAACATGTTTCTTCTATTGAAACAACAACTGTTTCATCCAATCAATTAATGTCCTTAAAAGGTTCTTTTGAATATCTCTTTGCTAAGGCAAGTGGGGCTTATGATGCTAAAACGGATAAGACTTTTAGTAAGACAGAAGAGATAGAATGGGAGATTGATATGAAATTCAAGCCTTTACAGGATTTTGACAATGCTTATGTCACTAATAGTCAAGCTACCGATTCAATTGACCAAAGTCTGAATTCTGAATTGTCAGAGGACGAGATTGCATATAAGGAAGAAGTAGAGTTCTGTTTGGAAGATGCGTCTGAAATAGATGTTCATTCTCGTAAGTTCTTGGAACGTAAACGTCAGAAACTCGGATTGTCAGAGACGAGAGCACAAGAGATAGAGGACATGGTAAAGGCTTCTTTGGTATCTTTTACCGATGAAGAAAAAGAGTACATGGAAGCTCTCGATGATGTAATTGAAGATGGAGTAATTCCAGATAATGTCCGTAGATTATTGGAGCGTGAAAGAAAATCATTGGGAATCTCTGAGGAACGCGCCAAAGAATTGGAAGAAATAAAATGTAAAGCATAATCCTGATAACTTAATTAGTTGTGATAAGCTTATCGCAACTAATTGGTTATCATAAAATAAAATGAACTATGAGTAAAGTATTTCAAGTAAAGCCTAAGCGCATCAAGCGCTCGAACGGTACCGTCCTCACTCCCGAAATGGTAGTGACAGTAACAACCATGCAGCACACCGTCACCCCTTTTTATAATGGAGCCAAGGAGGTACAAGAAGCCTACATGCGCATTTATGCTTTCGACTACAGGAAAGCATGCTGCAATCCAAATGATTTTGAATTTATAAAGTTGGACTAAATGAAAGAACAAACATTGTATAACATTAAATAAAACTATTATGGGTAAGAAAGCAGAACAAGCTGAGAAAATAGCAAAAAGTGTTGTTAAAGTTGCAGGTATTGTAGCCACAGTTGGAGGGGTAATCTTAAAAACTGTGGCAGATAACAAGAAGTAGTAGGCTAGTTTTTTTAAGCTAAGAATTACTATTCTTTTTCTGGTAAGCA
Organism: Segatella copri; assembly: GCF_009494835.1. GTDB lineage: Bacteria > Bacteroidota > Bacteroidia > Bacteroidales > Bacteroidaceae > Prevotella > Prevotella copri_F. The sequence continues at coordinate 143,270 of NZ_VZBE01000001.1, read as the reverse complement.
TAGAGGTGCATAAATATATGGATCTCTATGCTTTTATGAGTTAAAGATGTTCTAAGGTAATATTATTTATGTCTCTTATTAATAAATAAGAACAATAGTAAATAGTCTGTACTACAGAAAGTTGTTAATAGTAATAATATTAGAAACTCTGCCACCATTTGACATATCTATATAGCTGAGACGAGATATTGGTATATGTCTTCTCACGCTAAAGGCAGAGAATGGATGGAGGAGCGTGCCAAGACGAGGATTCACAAGAGCCTGATCTTTGTGGAAACGAGTAGATTTCAGGTGCAGAAGGATTCCTTGAAGGATTATCGTAAAGAGAAACTTACTCCAACTGAGATTAGAAACAACAAGATGTATCTAAAAGATAATTGTCTGTATAGATGAAATCATAGCATAAATAAAGTATAACGAAAAATGAATAAAATTATAGGGCTTCTTGTAATGGTTTTCATGTTCCTACCCTGGCGACCAATCGTTGCAATAGTGGCAGCAGTATTGTTTGTCAACATCAATGGTACGGAATTGTATGGATGGCAAGCTGGATTGGCGCATGGATTGTTTTTCCTGCCTAATCTGGTGAGGCATCTCTTTGACGGCGATGTCCTTTTCAAGGCTACCAATTGTACTACAGGTTATCTTGTTGCCTGGTGGATAGCTACAGTCGGCTCATGTATCGGTTGGCTCGTTGATGCAACCTTCTCTTTTATGAAGGTTTCGGCATTTGTAGGAAGTGATAAAGAATAAATAAATATAAATATAAATACGATGAACAGTATGGCTGATAATCAAAAAGTATATCAGGCAATCAAGACGATTGCTGATGAACTCTGCAAGGAGAACAAGACGTATCTTCGTGCAGATTTGGCTTTTGAACTGAAGAAGTATGGTATAGCTTCCGATTCCTCGGAAGTGAGTAAGCTGGTATTTGATGCCTACAGATATTTCCATGATAATGGCAATATCGCCATTGCTTTTGTTTCCAATAATTCACGTACAACCCTTGTGGCTGAATACAAGTTGAATGACAGCCTGGAACAGGGCAACAAGGAGGAGGCTTTGAAGATAGCTGAGACGGAACTGGCGTTGTCTTCATCTGCTTTGGAGCAGTTGAAAGAGCAAGTGGAATTGAACCTTAACCTGGTTCTTGTTAAGGGAACGTCGAAGATGGCTGATATTGTCATGGGCACGAATGGCGTGAAAGATGTAAGAAGTAAGGCGTCTACCATGTTTGATAAATATACCAAGATGGTGGAGGCTTATCACTATGCTGAGGATAGTGTTCGTGGAAATATCGAAGATTTTACTTCCTTGCGTAGTGATATCGGGACGGTTTATCGTGACTATGCCCTGAAACTGATTGATATCTATGGCGACTCTATTAAGATGGTTTCACCTGATCTGTTCGACTTCAAGCGAATAGAGTGGTTGGATGTGGACGAGATGCTTAAGTATGTGGAGCTGGAATATAACAAGCTCACGGAGAAATGTGCAGCTTTGATTGGTGAGATTTCTGATAGTTTCCGTACTTCCTTACAGGGTTCTTTGCAGGCTTATAAGTCTTTGTCGAATGGCAACAAGTCATTGGGATTGGCGATGGCAGGACTGACAATGCTCGAACACTATATGGGAGCAAGTGAACGCGCTAATCGTTTGAAGTCTGATTTATCAGTTTTCCAAACCAGCGTGAAGCATGATGCCACTCGCATCAAGGCTGATATGGGACGATTGTTGGTAATCTGCAAGACGCTCAATGATGTGGTAATCCCGAAGGCGAATGTGTTCTTGCGTTATGGAGAAAAACTGTTGGCTTCTGACTTGAAGGCGACGCTTGATGCTTTGTATGCGGATGAGACTATTCGTCCATTGGAGGAGCAACGAAAATGTCTGCTTCAGCAGATGAAGGCGCTGGACATGGAAATGAACGACCATCTTCAGAACATCGATGTCTATACCTCGCTGATTAATGACATCACCGCTACCTTGGAGTCTAAGCAGGGAAGCTATATGGAAGCGAAGGCGAAGAAGCCTTCCAAGCCTTTCTTCCTCGTCAACTGGATCACCTTTGGTATGGCCAACAAAAACTACTATCGCGACTTTGCTGAATGGAATGCGGTATGCTTCCCTCTTGTGAGAGAATACGAGAGCTATCAGGTAGATTTGAAGTTGGATAAGGAGGAATTGGAATCGCATCGTGAGGAACAAACCCGCATCAAAAATGAGTATGCCAAACTCTCCAGTGAACTGGATAAGGTTTCTAAGGAAATCAGAAGCAAGATAGTTTGCTCTGACGAATTGAAGCTGAAGATGCTGAAACATCTTCGTGATATGGTTGCCATGCTGAAACTTGGACGTGAAATCATGGAGAGTAAGATTGATGAGAAGTTGGTGCATATGGTAGATATTCCCGATTATCGGGAGGCAGCCAAGCTTCCTGCTGATGTGGAGCAGAACCTTTCTCTGTTTACAGGAATGTTGGCAGACAATCTTCATGCCGACAAGGATATGGCTAAGAATCTGCTTGACGGAGTTGAAGCATACACGAAAGACCCTAAGAAGATAGAGGGCAAGACCGCACAACAGAACAAACCTGCAGAGTATAGCGAGGAAGACTTGGCGCAGTTAACTGGTGCTATGGAACAATCCTTACAGAAAGGTATTGCTCTATTTGATAGTTTCGCTAAGCTCAAAGCGCAGCAGCTCAGTGGTAGCTTGGCTTCGGCTGCATACGATAAGGAGTTGAAGAAACATGCTGATGAGTTTAAGCGTGAAATGGCTAAGATAGACAACAAGAGTGCTTATCTTCGTGAGGTGTTCAAGCGCATCAATCTGGCTGGTAGTGAGGAGGAACGTAAGCAGGCTATGGAGTTGATGAGCGACTTGAGCGGTTTCTCTCTTTCGAAACAGGAGTTCACGGAATTTATAAATGGTAAGAAACAAATAGAATTATAAGGTGTATGGAAAGTTCAAGAAGACAGCAGGCCCAGGCTGATTTGGGCATGGATTTCGCAAAAGAAGATCAAAAGCGAGAGGCGGCTCTTGCCAAAGAACAGGCGAGGGCTGATAAAAAAGCTGCAAAGCGTGAGAAGATGATGAACATGCCATCATATCGTCTGATGGTAGGTACGGCGAAGTATATGGACAAGTGGTTCTTGGATCCTATCCTTGGTTTCATCCTTCCTGTCGGTATCGGTGATGCTTTGACGAGCGTGTTTGCATTCCCATTTATCTATTACAGTCTTTGCGTGGTTAAGTCTATTCCGCTGACTTTGGCTGTCATCTATAATATCTTGATGGATGTACTGATAGGTGCCATACCTTTCTATATAGGTGATGTGCTGGATGTATTCAAACGTTCGTATGTAGAGAACCTGAGATTGGTTACCGGGTATATCGAGGATGATAAGGAGATTATCAATAAGGTGAATAAGAAGGCATTCTGGACGGCTGTGTTCATCGTCGTGCTTTGCTGGTTGATTTATGTGGTGATTTCATGGGCTATTCGCTTGGGAACCATGGCTTATGATTGGATAGCTTCTTTGTTCTAAAAGATGAATAGGAATATTTTCTTTCAACCCTTCGTTGGCAAGGATTATGCCAACGGGGGGATATTCGGCAAGCGAATCATGATATTGGGCGAGAGTCATTATTGTGATGAGAGTTGTACGGATTGTGGCGACTGCCAGCTACATCGGGAGTGTATGAACTTTACGCAGCAGGTGCTTGATGATTATCTCAATGAGAACAAGGAACGGCAGAACTGGATGCGGACTTTTCTGAAGTTTGAGCGTTCGTTAGTGGGTGAAGAAACAGACCAGGCAATGAGGCTGAAGATTTGGAACTCGGTTATCTTCTTCAACTATCTGCAAGTGGCGATGGGTGGTCCTCGCGAGGCTGGCACAGCCGAACAATATCACCAGGCTGGCAAGGCTTTCTTCGAGGTCATCGAAAAGTACCAACCTGAGTATGTCATCGTATGGGGCAAGAGGCTTTGGGATAATCTTCCTAATGTGCGCTGGCAGGATGGCGACGACATCGTAGTGGATGGTTATCCTGTTGCTATGGGTACTTATCTTCTGAGTAATGGCAAGCAGGTGAAAGTGATGGCGGTGAATCATCCGTCCGTAGGCTATTCCTGGGACTATTGGCACAAGGTGATACAAAGATTTTTGAGATAATTTTCTCGCTTGCGTCACGATTTGACACACCCAACCTGTACCTTTGCAGCTGTAAACATAAAACAAGGAATTATGGCACAGATTACAATCAATATCCAGACTTTGGACTGGACAATGGGGGAGACCGTAGGCTTGCACTTGATGCTGAAGAAAGGCAGCAAGGCAAGAATCGCTTGGGGCGATGGAAAGGTACAGGTCGTGACAGGTAAACAGAAACCTGCTTCCGAAAAGTTGGCTTGGGTGGAGGCAGGTCATGCCTATCCTGAGAAGGGCATGTACTACACCATTACCATCTGTTCGGAAGAGGAGGATGCCATTATAGGATTTGATGGATGTGGCATGTTCGAGGTGAAAACCTTAGATGTGATTCTCACGGAATGTCCTAACTTGCGTATCTTGGGCTATTCTGGGTATGGCGAGGAGAAACTCGACGTGAGCAAGAATCCTTTGCTGGAGTTCATCGACTTCCACGAGATAAGAAACGAGAAATTGGATTTCTCTGCCAATCCTCTCTTGGAGGAGTTGCATATCGAGGGTGCCAAAGATTTGGTGTCTTTGAATTTGAGTAAGAACGACAAGTTGCGTCGCTTGGACATCTTCATGTGTCACAATCTCCAGCATCTTGCCTTGAGCAATCAGTCGCAGCTGAATGAGGTGGATTTCGCTCTCACTCATCTCCGTCCCAAAGACTTGGAGTATTTGGAGAAGACGTTGAAGCGAAACTCTCCCTACAAGATACGGGGAGGAAGCTTTGGCGATGATAAGATAATAGAAGTTAGTAATGGTGAAATCGTAGGTGAAGATGAAGGAAAATTGGATTCAACTTATCGATACAATTGAGAAAGATCCGTTTGAAACGGAGGCTTTCTTGCTTTGATGGATTATGTGGGCGAAGCGTCGGATGATGACAAGCGCAGAGTTGTACAAGAAGTAGAGCGTCGCATCAAGATGATTGCCCGTTATGATGCGGACAAGAGTTTCCGCTTCCGTAAGTTCAGTGAACAGGAGCGGGAGGTGCTTGATTCCCTTTGGAGTACTCGGGTAAAGATTCTCAATGTGATGATGTTAAATCCTACAGAGGAAGAAATTGAGCGTTTGGGACATCAGAACGATAAACTTCATGAACTATCGAAGGATGCCTTTGCGCAAGGTCGCAACCTCTGGAAGTCTTTGTTGCACTCACCGAGCTTGATGGCAAACGAGGATTATTATGATGTGGAGGAGCACGTTGATTTCAGTTGGAATGATGAGGATTCCGTCCTCAAGATGGATAATGATGACTATTATGGCTCAGACTTCGAGTATATGCTCCATTTTCATTGCAATTTTAGGGATAGTGGGCGGTATTCGTATGGGGAACCTCTAGTGGCTGATGATGGGACCAACTGGAATTTGGATTATCTCGACAATCAGGCTTTCGACAAATTTTGTATCTGCCATCTCCTTCACTCGCTCCATAGTCATGAGCATTACTCTTTGCCTGACATCCTTCGTATGGATGATTTTTGGACGGATGTCAGCTTGAGATATGAGCGAGAGGTGTATCAATGGAAAAAAGGAAACGTATTCTTTAAAGAGGAAGTAAATGGAAAAGGAATGGAAAAAACTGATAGATGATGTAGAGAACGACCGTAGCTATAGTTCGGAGCCTCACTTCAAATTTATAGACTTTATAAGAGAAAAGTCTACGATAGAGGATAAGCGTGCCATCGTGCAAGAGGTGGAACGTCGTATCAAGAAGGTGGTGAATCGGGAGGATAATAATCCAGATGGGTTCTTCCGTAACTTCAGTGATACGGAGCGGGATTTGCTGGACGATTTGCTCGGGCTTCGTGAGGTGACGCTCGATGAGATGATGCTTCATCCTACTGCTGCCGAGGTGGAACGATTGAGCAAGTTGAACGACAAACTCTACAAACTCACCTTGGAGTGTTTTGAGCAGTGCCGTAACCTTTGGCTTACGCTCTACCGTTCGCCATACAAGGTGGACGACCGTTTCTGCTACGACTTGGACAGTACGCTTCGATTCGAGTATGCTGACAAAGACTCGGTCTTGCATCTCGAGAATGATGACTATTACGGTTCCGACTTCGACTATATGATTCATCTGACAGATGAGTTGCTCAGTACAGGACATTGCAAGATGGATACCATCGTGAATGGTGCGTCTGCCAACTTTTTCGGCAACGAAGAGGATACGTTGAGAGAGTTGACTGATACGCTCGACGATGGCACGTCGTGGGCGGAAGGCTATCTGCACAACAAGGCGTACGACCATTTGTGTATCTGTTATGCGATGCATGCCTTGCATACTCATGAGCCATGGTGCCTGCCAGATATTCTCCGCATGGATGATTTCACTATCAATGTGAAATTGAATTATGAGCGCAGCGTGTCAGAGCAGCGAGATATTCATTATCCTGATGTAAACGAGAATGACCCTCATTGGCCTGAGGGTGTGCCTTGTTTGGAAAGGTGAAAAATAATTTGTGATGCAATAAAAATAAAATTAGAACGTCATATATAAAAAATAGAAGATTATGAAGTTAGCAGAAGCATTGAGCATCAGAGCCGACTTGCAGAAGAAAGTGGCTCAACTGAAAGAACGTATCAAGGAAAGCGCCAAAGTGCAGGAGGGTGATGAGCTTTGCGATAACGTGGAGGAACTGTACAAGGAACTGGATGAAGCACTCGTCCAGTTGGAAGGCTTGATTTATCGCATCAACATCACCAACGTTCAGATAGTTCAGGACGGAGACTCCTTGACTCGATTGATAGCCAAGAGAGACGTCTTGTCGATGCGTGTCAAGGCATTGAAAGAGGTGGTGAACTACGTAGCTGCCAACGATACTCGCTTTGGCAGAAACGAACTGAAATATGTTAGAACCATAGATATAAAGGTTCTTCGTAAGGAGGCTGATACCTATGCCAAGCAGTATCGGGAACTCGACCTGAAAATTCAGAGTTTGAACTGGACTGTAGATTTGGTAGATTTGCAAGACTTGCCCCGCTAATGGAGCGAGGATTGAAATTTTCATTGAGTAGATTAAAATTTTCGGAGAAAAGATAGAGGCAGCAAGAAACTGACATCAGGCAATAGGTCTGTGTTAGCATTATTAATAATTCATGTGTTTCATGCAAAGAGACGAGTTTGTTCACAGTTCATTTCAAGCATCGGGCACAAGTGTATCGCGCATTGGTATATGACAAAAGTCAGAAACACCAGCATTTAGCATTACCATTTTGTTGGCTATCTTTTCTCCTTTTCTTTTTAGGCATTTCTCGTAAATATTCATTAGATTTTTAGAGATTATGGACAATCGTGTAAAATTCTATAGTTGGCTGATTGGCCTCTTGGATCGTAAGCATCTTACCTTTGAGGAGATTGCTAATGAGTGGCGTGATGCCAACGCTAATCAGGATGAGGATGAGTTGGACAAACGTACTTTTCATCGTTATCGTGAAAATATCCAGTCGCAGTTTGGCATTACTGTGGAATGCGACAAGAGCGACGGCTATCGGTATTATCTGAAGCGTGATCCGATCGCTAATGATGATGTGACGGAATGGATGCTGAGTTCCCTGCGGTTGGCTTCGTTTGGTGATATGCTGAAATTTCATAACAAGGTGATGCTTGATACGCCGCCATACAATACGGAATATCTGGATGATATTCTTGCAGCGATAGATAAGCAATATCTGCTGAAGTTTAAGTATGTTTCGGGGTTCGGAGCAGAGAGCGATATCGTGCTGCAACCGGCTTTCGTGAGATACTTCAAACAACGGTGGTACGTGATTGGAGTGAAGAGTGAAGAACGAAGAGTGAAGAATTCAAGTGCTGAGGTTGATGGAGATGCTGATTTGAATGCTGAGGTTGATGAGAAGAAGTTCGTTCGCTGTCTTCCTTTCGACCGCATCAGTTTCCTGAAGCTTATTTGCGAGAAGCATCCGTTGCCGGCAAAGATGAAGAAGTTCCTGACTCCAGAGAATTATTATGAAGATTGCTTTGGCATCTATCGGATGGAAGATGTGCCCGTGGAGCAAATCCGCATCCGTGCCTTCTATCCGGAATACAATTACATCGAGGAGGTTCCGCTGCACGAGAGTCAGCAGAAAGTAAAGGAGTCGAAAGATGGAATGTATCGGGAATATACCCTCACCATTCGCCCCAGCCGTGATTTCCTTCAGGAACTGTTATGGCATGGCAGAAATATCATCGTACTGAAGCCCGAGAACTTGAGGCAGGAGATGATTGATATCTTAAAGGATATGACGAAGAGTTATGAGACGGGCGAATGCCTGAATGGGGAGGAATAAGGGCTTAGTATTTCTCTCCTGGGAAATGGGAAATTCAAGGGGCTAAGCTACATTACCAAAAATCCCGGCAAGAGAATAGCTGCATGCTATCTCCTGCCGGGATTTATTATTTTATGAATCAATCTTTCCCTACTTATGCTTCTGGTAATAAGCAATGCCACGCTTTACATTTTCTTTTACTGCTTTGCTGGAGAAGGTGGCACCCGTAACGCCATCTACCTGGACAGTAGCTGCCTTGCTGGCTTTCATGCCATTCCATTTGTTGAGCAACCCCTGTTTTACCTTATTGAAGAAGTTGGGAGTCTCCTTGTTGGCAAGCGGCTTGATTCCTACTATTTTTCCTTTCTTGATATAGATAGAAAGGGGCGTATTGCCACGAAATCCCTTAACGTCTTTGCACAGTGTGGTGGTATTGATGATGTAAGTACCGTCAGCTTCCTTGGTCATTACCTCAGAGTGTGAGCTTCTGGTTGTTGCAATCATGCTGCCAGCCATTCCCATACTTAATATTGCTGCTAAAATCAATGTTCTTTTCTTCATAATTATATTTGTTATATCCTTGATAATATTGCGCAAAATTACAAAATAATTCTGTAACAGACAAAGCCGCTTTTAAAAATCATCATTTTTAGGTATTCCCTAGTTCGGTATTCCGTAGGTAATCTTCTTGGTATCCCATTTATCTTTTGGCTGCTCCGGCTCGTCAGGATAACCGATGATGATACCATTTAGCGGAATCAGATTGTCAGGCAAATTCAATGTTCTGGAAATGCCATTCACTTTCTTCTGGATAGGATAGATGGTTGTCCAGCAGGCTCCCAATCCCATGGCATGAGCTGCCAGGAGAATGTTTTCGGAAACGGCGGAAAGATCCTGTACCCAGAGTTCCTTGCCCTGTCCCTCTGCCATACGGGTGGTATCAGCGCAGACAAAGATGAAGAGAGGTGTCTTTTTGATATCCTCTGCATGATACTTATTGGATTCGGCATATTTCTCAATATCCTGCTTGTCCTTCAGAACCACAAAATGCCATGGTTGCATATCGTTCGCTGTAGGTGCAGCCATACCGGCACGGAGCAAGGCTTCTATCTTGACATCCTCCACTGGCTGCTGCTTGAACTTTCTTACGCTTGTGCGGGTCATGATGTTCTCCATCACAGCCTTTGCACTTACATTTTCCTTCACTGCATCCTGGATGCTTCCTGGAAGAGTAGTCTGTGCATTTGCCGAAGCAAAGCCCATAGCCGCCAAGGCGACTATGAGCATTTTGTTAAGTTTATGCATACAATTTGAAAAATACATTATAATAATTTATTGTTTAAGAATTGTTATAGCCTTGAGCAAGTCGCCATTTCCGAAGGTCATGAATGGACTTGCTACACCTGTAGTTGCATCTATCTTGTAGATGGTTGGAGTAACGGAAGAGGTGCTCTCTGCACGAGTTACACTCTTGGCGCCATGATTCCAGCTACCGCCAGAACCGCTTCCTGAACCACCACTCATGCTTGTAGGAGCAGCCACTGGCAGGTAATAGGCATCAGCATAGCCGTCGCCCCAGCCAAATGATACGGTAGAGGCATCTGGCAGTCCGGTTACCCATGTCAGGGTCTTAGCATCCATATCCACTACAGCCATCTTGCCGGAAGCATCCATGTTGCCATACTTGTTCTTGTCGAGATAGAATTCCAGCAGGAACTTGCTGCCACTGATGTGGAATGCCTTGCGGAAACGGTAACCATCTGATGCGGCAAAGATATTGAACTGATAGTTCTTGTCAAACTCTGTCTCACCCTTCTTGATACGCAGGGCACCCACCTTGCTGTCTGTAGCGCTGGAACCTGAGAATACATAGATGTTGCCATTATCATCGGCACCGCTCTGGGTGTAACGCACAGAACGCATGGCTCCCACTGATGTGCCGATGCGATCGTCGTAAATCATCTTCTTGATATTCAGACTATAGTCGCAGATGGCAACAGCGGCTGAATCACGATTGCTGTAATTCACAACCATTGCCACCTGATTATTGCCCATATCAACGATATTGGAGATGTTTGGGTTTACCTCATCGATGGCATACTGGGTAAGACCTAGCGCAATGTTGTTGCCAGCACCTGTCTTATCCACTACCATGGCGTATGGCTGACTGATTTGTGCTGCGTAGGAATAGGTTCCAAATGTACCTGTGTTACCGAAAGCGGAAACCAGGACTGGTGAACCAATCTCCACCATCTTGCCATTCTCTACCTGATAGCTGCGGAGACCTGCCTTCAGACTGCCGATACCTTCAGCAGAAGCACCGCGGGCATAGATATAGCCCGTAAAAACGCCAGTGGTCTTATTGTAAGTAACCTGTGTGAAGCTGTCGTAACACTTCACCGCATCTGCTGCGCCATATACATTCTCGCCATTCTTGGCAGTAGAAAGATCATTGTAAACCTTCATATAGACACCACCGGTAAGGTCGGTATTAGGGTCGCCGGAAGTTACGACAAAGCTAACCTCTTTTGGGTCGATGACGGATGCACCGCCACCATTTTCGTTGTTGTCATCATCTGAGCATGATGTGAATGTCATGCATGATGCAAGCGCCATGAGCGCTGCTGAAAAGAATAATTTTTTCATGTTTTTTTAATTTCTATTTATATATGAATGATATTGAATTTATCTGTTTAATTTTCCGAGTGTTCTGATTTCTGTCACACCCTTGATGCTGATACCCTTGGTTGCCACACCAGTCTCTAGATTCACCTGATAGATGGCTGCATCCTGGCCAAACTGGGTGATAGGGAGATAGATTACTCCATCTGCATACATCGGAACGCCTCCGGTTTCCGTACCCGATGTGATGAGATTCTTCGTAGGGATGCCGCTGAGCCAGGTAAACTTCTTGCTCTCCATATCTACGATGGCAAACTGATGGCCGACTGTCATGGTGTTGATATTCTTCTCGTTGTAGATTTCGAGCAGGAACTTACTGTCTGTGATGTACCATACACGTCGGAACTTGTAGCCATCGGCAGGAGTCTGAATGTCGAAATAATAATCTTTATCAAATTCCTCTGCTCCCTTGTTGATGCGCAGAGCACCAGCCTTGCGGGTGGTTGCGGTATTGAATGCATTGGAGAAGACATACACCGTACCATCGTTGGTCTTGAATACTTCGTGGAGAACCTGAGAGCGATATTGGCCGGCTGCATAGCTGATACGGTCGTCACGATAAACCTTCAGTACGTTCAGATCCTTATCCATCTTTGCCACCCATACACTATCGGGATATTTCACGTCGCCAATGCTGGAACCATCACCGGTTCCCGTCTGGTGGAATGCAGACTGAACCATCGCTGTAAGGAAAGTTCCGTCGCCATTGTCGATGATGCTTGAGAAGGTGACCTGCTGACCATTGCCTGTGATGTCTTCCGTCCAGATGGTCTTGGTATGATCGAGTTTCACTCCGTCTGCAGTGATGTTCCAGAAGGCGAAGGTGGCTCCGTCGTTTCGCTTGCCGTCGGCAGAAACCTGACCTCCAACACTGGTCAGCAACTGACCATTGAAGAAGCCATAGTTGGAGAAGCGGGTTTCAATGCGGAACTCACCCAGTTTGGAGAACTGAGAATCATCCGATGTCCAGCGCAATCCATATCCCAGACCGGCAAACTGCTGCTGATAAACCATGCCGATGGCATCGTGGTTGTTGAATATCCAGGTATATTCTGTCTGTGGCAATTCCATGATGTTGTTTCTGATGTCAAGATTGCCTGCCGTCAGACTGTTAGTCTGCATGATGTATTCTGTACCATTGTCGGTCTTTACGGCAATGAAGTAAGAACCCTTCCCGTTCTTTACTGCTTCATCAGAACCCGAAGAGGAACCGTCTCCGTTTTCATTTCCCGAGCCACTGTCTGCACCCGAAATATCATCGCTGCTGCTACAGCTTGTAAGCCCGGGTGTGATTCCGAAAAGGCACAAGAATAGCCCTGTCACTGCCATTCTTGACAGTGATAAATAAGTCTTTTTCATTCTTTTAAACGTATGTTACTGATTAATTATAATGTATTCTGAATCAATATTTTCCTAAGATAATACCCTTACTATTGCTTGTAAAACACATAGCGGAACTTGATGCTGAAACTGCGCCCTGGCTTTTGCAAGCTATAGTTGTCGTAGAGTAGGGCATTGGTGAAGTTGTTCGCCTCTATCGATACGTTGTATCTGCCGCCTTGTATCGCATACACCAGATTGGCATCATGGCTCCATTGCTCTGGCACATAGAGTTTAGCACCCTCGCTTGCCCATGAGCGGAAGAACCGGTGTACGTATCTCATGTTCCAGCCTATGGTAAGTCGGTTTGCCTTGCCCAACACATGCTTGAAAGTATAGCTTGCATCAGCACCGCCAAATGTATAAGGCAAGTTAGGCACACGGTCGCCATAGGTTACCGATTCTGCCCCGATACTGTTGAGTCGCTCTCTGTCGCGGGTGTTCTGCATGGAGAAGTTTCCACCGATACTTGCCACATCCTTGTAATAGTAGTGCAAGCCCAGGTCCATTCCCAGTCCCAGCACCTTGCCGTGGTTGGTGCTCACGGCTACTCCCTTCTGTCCGATGGTTCGGATGATGTAATCCGCTACGTGGCGATAGTTGAAGCCTGCATCTACACTTAGGGTATGCGCATCATTGAAAGTATGCTGATAGCCCAGGTTCAGATTCACGTTGTCGCTCTTCTCCGGGCGAAGGGTGGCATTGCCATCCTCATAATCGCCATCACCAAAGAGCTCACGGTCGGTAGGCAGACGATAGGTTCGCTCATACGACAGCTTTATCTGTAAGTCTTTGTTCAACAGAAAGTAAGTTCCTGCTGCACCATATCCCAAGGCATCGGTAGAATGTTCCTGCTCCTGATAGTCGGCACGCCCGGATGAAGCGATGTTCACAGGTCCTCTAACATGTGAGTCGTAGTACTTCAGGAAGGCCACCATGTTCCAATGCTGGTTGGGGATAAACTTGTACGACAGTCCCAAGGTGTTTTTGGCATTGATGCGGCGCATGAAGGTGGCTGCTGAACTCTGAACGCTATTGGATGCCGCGTTGGTGGTGCGGCGGCGATAATGGGTATAAGTATCGTTGAGCGTAAAGAAATGCTGGTCGCCAAGATGATAGGTCAGGTTGGCAACGGTAGCCAGGGTGTAACCCTTGAATTCGGCAAGCGTCGGAACTCCCTCGCCCTGATAGGCATTTACCTTATACTCACCCGTCCAGCTATAGGTGCGGCTGAGCGTATCCACATTATTGGTCTTCACCATGTCGTAACGTGCCGACAATCGGAAGTTCAAACCTGGGATAGCAAGATTTCGCTTCTCATAGAGCAGTGAGGGAGTCCATCCTTGCGCTGTGCGATATTTGCCGCCAAACACGATTTTCATCAGATTGGCGTTCTGTATCTGTGCATATTCATGGCTATAGTTCAAGCCGAAGACGAGCTTGTCGGCCCATGTCTTATCTACCACACCCAGCTGGAAGATGACAGCCTCGTTGTGGTATCTGTCGTGGAACCGGCGGAACCATGCCTCTTCGTTACTCACCGCATTGGTCTCAAGATCAGTCCATTGCGTCTTTACCTTATAGTCGTTGTCTGAATAGTTCTGATAGGCGTTCAAGCGGAGCATAAGCCCCGATTTGCCCGTCCATCCTAGAGAGAGATTACTGCGATGAGTATTGAATGAGCCATAGCTATAGCTGGCATCAACGTATGTATGCGGCGAGTGGTCGGTCACGATATTAATGGCACCTCCCAGGGCATCTCCACCGAAATCTACGGGTACGACACCCTTATATACCTCGATGCGGTTGGCAAAGCTCGCAGGTATATTGTTGATGCTGAAACTGGATGATGCACCATCCATCGGCACACCATCGATAAAGAGTTTCACGTGCTTGCCCGTAAAGCCATTCAGGTTGATGCTTGCGCCAGAGCCAAGACCTCCGTCCTCACGCACTTTCACGCCCGATATGCGGTCGAGAACATGCGCCAGGTCGAGGTTGGTGTTGCGCAGGCGACGTGTATCTACTGCCATGACATTGAATGCCGACGAGTTGACACGCTTTACCTGGTTGCCACGAACCACTACTTCGCCCAGATGCTGGGTTTGTTTTAACTTGTCACCATGCAGATTCTTTCTATAGTTATCCTGCTGATGATGCTTACTGAAATCATTTTTGAGGGAGTCTGAATCGTGCTGTGCCCATGCCGCCATCGTCATGATGAGCATGCATAGAGCCAATACGCCCCTACGTATATAGTTGCTTCTTATCATATCAAAGTTATTTCCGTTTTGCTGGAAAATAATTTGTGGTACCATAAGGAGTAATTATACGTCGGGCCTAGCACATTCTTCAGGGATATAAATATAAAAAGGCAGTTACACCTTATTATATAATATGTAAGGAATGATATGGGCAATGACTGTTTCTCGCTTATCCGTTGCTTTTATTCCATGCTTTCCGGCTGAGGCTGGAATATATGCCATTCCTGCCTCGGTCTTGTTTGCGGGTGCAAAGGTACTGACTTATCAGGAAATATGCAATACCTAGAAATGATGATTTTGTTTTTTGAAAGTTCATACCAAGTAAAAACCGGCCGTCAGAATGCATCGTTTATCATGCGTTCTAATGACCGGTTTATTTCTATTTCTTTTTCTTTAAAATAGAGATTTGGCTGTATTTAATGAGTGATCCCGTAGGACAGACAAAGCGACAGTATGGTCGCATGATTACCGTTGAGAGTGCCACGAAGGTTATGGCAATGGCAATGACAATCCATGATGCTGATTGGAATACAAAGGCAGAGAAGGGTTCATAATCAATCCAGTCGAACCATATACCCGTCCACAAACACAGCATGAGTATGGCCCACAGAATCTGGCGGAACATATCCAGTCGTCTGGCTGTCGTTGGTTTCATTCTGACTTTATATCCAACGCATTTTCCTGCAAGCTCCTGCAAAGAACCAAAGGGGCACACATGCGTACAATAGTATGATTTCTTGCCGAAGAGAGGATATACGAATGCCGTGATTATCATGATGACCGGTACTATCAATGCCACTATGTTCATGCCATTCGACATATAGCTGACGATTGATGTATAGTTAAGAAATGAGCCACACCAGAAACCAAGCACTATGACATTCAAGATTTGCTGACCTATCCTATATCGTCTGTTCTTGATGAAAAGCGGTACGATGGCTGCCATGAGCACAACAATCAGTCCGGCTATAGCCTTGGCAGAGAAATCAAACTCTGACCATACGGAAGTCTTTACAGGATTCTTAGCTGCATATTGAAGTCCTCGCTGCACGTTTCCGATGATTGCCTTCGAAGAGAATGTTGCGCCAGACACGGCGTCCACCTTTATCTTCTGAGCGTCTTCTATCGTCTTGCCGTTCCATTTTGTAAGAAGGGCAGAAGCCTCTTTAAAGAAATCGGGAGACTCTGAGTTGGCAAGTGCTCT
The DNA here is from genome assembly GCF_009494835.1 of Segatella copri. GTDB lineage: Bacteria > Bacteroidota > Bacteroidia > Bacteroidales > Bacteroidaceae > Prevotella > Prevotella copri_F. Next base: position 127,260 of record NZ_VZBE01000001.1, on the reverse strand, counting down.
GATACTCTTTACCCTGCCATCCTGCAAGGTAATCTCCAATGGCACGATGCCTCCGTAGCCTACAATGTCTTTTCCAAGTTCTGTAGTATTCAATTGTACAGAACCATCTTCAAGCACAGCCATGGGCTCAGTCTTTGGTGCTACTGTCTGTTGCTGATTCACATTCTGTCCTACCACCTTGCCGTCTCTTCGAATACTGACAGCCGCAATCATCAGTACACATGTCAGCAAGCAAAGTAGTTGTTGTAGTTTTCCTGAATAATTTCTCATAAAATTTTTCATCGGATTTTCTCCTGTTATTCTTATTATTAATTTATATACCCAACAAGTATGACACTAAAATGGAGTTAATTCGACACGAAGTGAGTCATGGTTTCTACCAAAACCATCTTTTGGACTTCTAAAACCCGATAAGGTTTATTGCATTAACGCTATTTAACTGGTTTGCTCTATCGTTTTTATATTCCTTCAGTCAGGAACTTGCGAAGATGCAGGTGCGTGATGCCGTCATTATCATTTTTTGTGAGCAGAGGAGTCATGGAGATAACGTACTTCGGATAATTGTCCTTGATGGCACGGAGATTACCGAACTCCCGTTCTCTGGTTGCATCGTCGGCTATGATGTAGGAAGCTTGCACGTAGATGCGTTCGCCTTCTGGCTTGGTACAAACAAAGTCGATTTCTCCAGCTTGCAGTTGTCCTACATAAACTTGATAGCCCAAGCGTATGAGGTTCTGATAGATGATATTCTCTATCACTTTCTCAATGTTTCCTTCACGTGTTCCCCCGGCAATGGCATTTCTAATGCCGTTGTCTTCAAAATAAAACTTATCGTTGGTTTCAAAGATACGTTTGCCGTGGATGTCATAGCGGTTCACCTTGTGCAGAATATAGGCTTCACAAAGGAAGAATATGTAATTGGTGATAGCTGCCGAAGCAATGGATTCTCCTTGAGATTTCATATATTTGGAGATGCTGTTGGCTGAGATGAGTTTACCTGTGTTATCTGCCAGGAAACGCACCAGGTTCTCTAAGAATGGCACGTTTCTAATTTGGTTGCGCATAATGACATCCTTAAGCAAAACGGTATGGTAAATATCCATTTGATATTCACGTGCATCATCCTCTTCAAGACCTATCTTTGCCAGACCAGGCAGGCCACCATACTGAATGTACAGAGCAAGTGCTTCGTCATTATCTGATAGTTGATGAAATTCCAGAAACTCGTTATAGCTCAGCGATTGGATATAGATTTCCTTATATCTGCCACCGATGAGTGTGCTCAGTTCATTGCTCAGCATGCGGGCATTGCTACCTGTGATGATAATGTCGGTGTTGGGTTCTGTGCGATAGCTTCGGATGGATCGTTCAAATTCCTTGATTTCTTGTATCTCATCGATAAGGATATAGTTATGTTTATCGGACTGAAAGTGCTCTCCGATATAGTCGTTGAGATCCTGATAGGTCTGAATGTTGTCAAACTCTCTTTTCTCCTTATTTATAAAGATGATATTGTTGCAGTCATCTGCCTTCTTGCGGTCACGAATCATTTTCATCATGCAGCTTTTACCTACACGACGTTGACCTACTAATACGATGATAGTCTCCTTACCAAGATACCTTTCTATCTTGTCGATATATGATTGACGAATAATAGTTGCCATATTTTTATCACTTATAAATGAAAATTTTTGCAAATATACGAAAAGTTTCACTTATAAGTGATAAAACTTGTCTATTTTTAGTTTTTATAACTTATAGATGGTATTGTTTCAATGATATTAAATGCTCGTTGTAACAATTAATCTTCCTTCAGATACCAGTCTTTGATGTATCCGGAATAATGCTTGGCAAACTCCTCGGCTTGTCCAGGAGCGCAGGTCTTTACTTTCCTGGCTGGAATTCCCGCCCAAATCTCATGTGCAGGAACCTTGGTGCCATGGGTAACTACAGCACCTGCTGCAATGATAGCTCCTTCACCGATATCAGCCTTGTCAAGCACGGTGGCATTCATTCCGATGAGTGCGCCTTTTCTAACGGTAGCTCCATGAACGATGGCACCATGTCCCACAGATACATCATCCTCCAGGATGCAAGGCATCGTACCGGTTTGATGGATGCATGCACAATCCTGTACATTCACTCTGTTTCCACATCTGATGGCATCCACGTCAGAGCGCAATACCGCACTATACCAGATGCTGCAGTCATCACCAAGAATACAGTCGCCGGTCAGTACGGCGTTCTCAGCGATAAAACAATTCTTTCCCCATTGAGGATTTTTTCCCTCTACTGTCTTTATAATAGCCATATTGAATATATATTTAAATTTGGGTGCAAAGGTAACAAAAATATTGAAATCACCTTATACTATTTCAGATACTTCTTCAGCCACAAATCGAAGAACTTGTCATATACCACGTAGGCATCATCCTGCTGGGTAATGAAATCTTTCTCCAGCAATCCCTTCAGGGCGGAATTTACAGAGCTTGGCGACGGGAGATGATATTTCTTTGCGAAGGCTCCGCTCTTTACGCTTCTGGCTTCGCCCTCTGCAGAGATGGCGATGAAGACATTGCGCTGCTTTTCCGGCATCTGGCGCAGAAGGGTCTCGTAGGTGTCTGATGCCATGTTGAGATTGTAGTTGATGGCATCATCTACCATATCCAGAGTGCAGGTACCCTGTTCGGGAGTCTTGAGGAAGAGAACATTCATTACTCGCTGGATGTATGAAGTGACACCACCGAAACGGGCGAAGAGTTCTCCGATAATGGCAGTATCTAGATGCTTGTTGCGCTCCTCGAACTTGGCTGTGGCAAACTCCTTGTATTTCTCCACATCCAGAGGCTTCAGGTTCATCAGCGTCACGCTCTGATAGAATGGGCGGGCAGGAGATGTGAACATTTCTGCCATCAGATGGCGGTGAGAACCCGAGAAGATGAAGTGGGCATTGGTGCAACGCTGAATGTAGGTACGGAGTAAAGCTTCTATGCGGTTGTCGGCATAGTTGGTGATTTGCTGAAACTCGTCGATGGCAACAAGACATGGCTTGTCGGCTTGGTTGAGATAAGAGAATATCTCATCAAGCGTAATTTCGGGATTTACTATGTTGCCGATGCCTATTCCCCAAACTGGAGCCCCGTTGATATCGAAAGAGATTTCTGAACGGAGAGAAGAGAGTGCTATCAGGAATTTCTCCCAAGCGCTTCTACCTTTAGGGCGAAGTTCATCAATAATGGCTTTGCCGAACATATTGACCAGATCGCTGACGGAATTGGTTGAATAGATGTCTATGATAAAAGTATAATAATCTTTTTGGATGACTGGCTGGGCAAAGCAATGGTGAATCAGCTCTGTCTTTCCGATGCGTCGAGGGGAAATCAGAGCCATGTTATTCTCATTGGTCAGCATCTCTGTGATGTGCTGGGTTTCTTCCATACGGTCGCAGAAGTATTCCGGACCGGCGTAACCATTTGTGACAAAAGGATTCTTCATTACCATATTTATACCTTATTATATATTTTACGGCTGCAAAGATAATGCAAACGAGCGCAATGTAAGCTTGCTTACAAATTGCCGAGTGCAGCTTATCTTCTGCAAAGATACAACTTTTATTCCGATTATCATAAAGTGATTATCATAAAATGATAATAAAATAAGGAATTTTATCATTTGATGATTATCATAAATTGATAATTATGATATGGAGACCCCTTTAATGTCAATAGAAAAAGGGTTGCAATCCTCGAAAAGATGGATTGCAACCCTTTATACCTTATTATATATAAGAGTTAAGATAACTCTATCATATATTCAAATGTGGAAGCAGATTACAGCTGAGCCAACTCTACAACCTTATCTACTGCAGCGCTCAAGCCGTCCTTGTTCTTACCGCCAGCCTGAGCATAGTGAGGCTGACCGCCACCGCCGCCCTGAATCAACTTGGCAGCTTCGCGAATCATCTTACCAGCGTTCAAACCATGATCCTTTACCATATCATCGCTGAACATTACGCTGAGCATAGGCTTGTCGTTATAAACAGAACCTACCACGCAAATCATGTTCTCTGGCAAAGCCTCGCGAACCTTGAATACCAAATCCTTGGCAGCTGCTGGCTCCATTGGCAATACGGCTGTAACAACCTTCACACCATTGATTTCTTTTGCATTCTCTACAAGCTTATCCTTGGCACGCTCTACAGCCTGAGCCTGGAACTTCTCAACATCCTTCTTCAAGGCATCGTGCTCGTCGATGTACTTTCTGATGACACCTTCGAGATCCTTGGCGTTGTTGAACAAGCCCTTCAACGCTACGATGGTATCCTGCAAACCATAGATAGCCTCCTCGCAAGCCTTACCTGTCAAAGCCTCGATACGACGGATGCCGGCTGCTACGCTGCTCTCAGAGATAATCTTGAAGAAACCAATCTTACCTGTGCTCTTGGCATGAATACCACCACAGAACTCGGCAGATGGACCGAAGCGAACTACACGAACCTTGTCGCCATACTTCTCGCCGAAGAGGGCGATAGCGCCAAGTTCCTTAGCCTCCTCGATAGGAGTATCGCGGTGCTCATCCAATGGATAGTCGGCACGGATCATCTCGTTTACCATGTGCTCTACCTTGCGGAGCTCCTCATCAGTTACCTTCTGGAAGTGAGAGAAGTCGAAACGCAAGGTGTCCTTATCTACATAAGAACCCTTCTGCTCTACGTGGTCGCCCAAAACCTGCTTCAGGCAGTAGTCGAGCAAGTGGGTAGCTGTATGGTTGGCTGCACTTCCCTCGCGGTTCTCGATATCTACGCAAGCCATGAAATCAGCGTTTACATCCTTTGGCAACTCCTTTACGATGTGGATGCTCTGGTTGTTCTCGCGTTTGGTGTCGATAACCTGGATGGTCTCGTTCTCGCTAACGAGTACACCCTTGTCGCCAACCTGTCCACCCATCTCACCATAGAATGGAGTGTTGTCGAGTACCAACTCATAGAAAGAGTTCTTCTTCTGAGTCACCTTGCGGTAGCGCAGGATGTGGCACTCATATTCTGTATAGTCGTAACCCACGAAGTTCTGGTCGCCTTCTTTCAAAACCTCCCAGTCGCCGTTCTCTACAGCAGCAGCATTGCGGGCACGCTCTTTCTGCTTCTTCATCTCCTCGTCGAAGCCTGCAGCATCTACGGTGTAACCATTCTCACGGCAGATAAGCTCTGTCAGGTCGAGAGGGAAACCGTATGTATCGAAGAGACGGAATGCGCTTACGCCGTCGAGCTGAGTCTCGCCATGAGCCTTGAGCTCGTCCATATCGCCATTGAGGAGGTTGATACCCTTCTCCAAGGTACGGAGGAATGAATCCTCTTCCTCTTTCATCACGCGGGTGATGAGCTCCTGCTGAGCTGGCAACTCAGGGAAGGCTGCACCCATCTGCTCTACCAATACATTGACGAGCTTGTACATGAATGCCTGCTTCTGGCCGAGGAATGTGTAAGCGTAACGTACGGCACGGCGCAAGATACGGCGGATTACGTAACCAGCCTTGGCATTGCTTGGCAACTGGCCGTCGGCGATAGAGAAGGCTACGGCACGGAGGTGGTCGGCGCAAACACGCATAGCGATGTCGATCTTCTCCTGCTCATCCTTACCCTCACCATTCTCACCTGTAGGAGTAGTGAAGCCATACTTCTTGCCAGAGATAGCCTCGATTTCCTTGATGATTGGCTGGAAAATATCTGTATCATAGTTAGAGTGCTTGTCCTGCAACATGCGAACCAAGCGCTCGAAGCCCATACCTGTATCGATAACGTGCATTGGGAGTGGTTCGAGAGAACCATCAGCCTTGCGGTTGTACTGCATGAACACGATGTTCCAGATTTCGATGACCTGTGGGTTATCCTTGTTTACCAACTCACGGCCTGGCACCTGAGCCTTCTCCTCTGGAGTACGAGAATCCACGTGAATCTCTGAGCAAGGACCGCAAGGACCTGTATCGCCCATCTCCCAGAAGTTGTCGTGCTTGTTACCGTTGATGATGTGGTCGGCTGGCACGTGCTTAGCCCAGTAACCTGCAGCCTCGTTGTCGCGTTCCAGACCTTCCTCCTTGCTACCCTCGAATACGGTAACGTAGAGGTCGGCAGGGTTGAGTTTCAACACTCCGGTCAGGTATTCCCATGCCATATCGATGGCACCCTCCTTAAAGTAGTCGCCGAAGCTCCAGTTACCGAGCATCTCGAACATGGTGTGGTGGTAAGTATCGTGACCCACCTCTTCGAGGTCGTTGTGCTTACCGCTTACACGGAGACATTTCTGAGTATCAACACGACGAACATCCTTGCCTGGGTCTTTTGTACCGAGGATGATGTCTTTCCACTGGTTCATACCAGCGTTTGTAAACATCAGCGTTGGGTCATCCTTGATAACCATAGGTGCTGATGGAACAATCTTGTGGCCTTTACCTTCGAAGAATTTCTTGAAGGATTCGCGCACTTCATTAGCTGTCATCATATCTTTTTTATATTTATCTTTAATTTCTTTTTCCTGTTTTGGAGAGGGGATTGAGAGTCCTCTCAGAAAATATTTTTGCCCTTTAGGGCATTTTCTTCCGAAAATCTTTGCAAAGATAAGAAGAATTGTTTAATTTTGCAACTAAATTAATTATTTTTGAAATTAAAGACGGAAAAAATGGCAATAATTCCAGATAAAACAACGAAATTGTACTATTCTATCAAGGAAGTAGGTGAAATGTTTGGTCTAAACGACTCTACGTTGAGATATTGGGAAAAGGAGTTTCCTTTTCTCAAACCGAAGGTTGCTGGCAACAAAGTGCGTCAGTATACCGATAAGGATATTGAGCAGGTAAGGCTTATCTACAACCTTATCAAGGTGAAGGGATTGAAGATTGCGGCTGCCCGTAAGTATCTGAACCAAAACAGAACGGGTGCCGAGAAATCTTCTGAAGTTCTCGACACCCTTATTTCTGTAAGAGACCAGCTCAAAGAACTCAAAAAGCAGCTCGATGGACTGGTTTAGTAACTTTGGACTTTATGATTAGCTAGAGTTACCACGCTTCTTCGCCGAAGACATTCTCGATGGTAACTTTAGCAGCTTCTTTCTTGGTGAGCTGACGGCTCCAGGCTACGCGTGCCTTGGTTGCAGCACCTGCACCGTGGTTGTTATATTCGCTGTAGCGGGCTGTCTGTTCGTTGCTCTGCTTGCCCCAGTTGTGCCATCCTTCTGGACGGATGTGGCTGCCCATTTCGCAATTCATGAAGAGGGTAGCTGCATAAGGGCGCCATGGGCGGCCCAGGTAAACCTTGTCTACGCCTGGCTCGGCGGTAAGTTTGCACTTGTTGAATACATAGCCATATTCCTGACCGGCTGGGCTGGAGGCAGCTGTAATGTAGCTGTTGGCCTTGCTGCGAATCTCACAATTCTCAAACCATGCTCTTCCCGGACCAAAGATGAAATCGGTGGTTCCTTCGATGTAGCAATCGTAGAAGGCTGAACGGTTGTTGGCTATACCTGTATAAACGGTATCCTGATTGCCCAGCAGACGGCAGTTCTGAACCAGGATATGATCGCCTTCAAGATGCAGGGAGACAGCCTGTCCCAGTTTGGCTGCATTGTTCTCGATGGTGATGTTCTTCAGGGTGATGTAACTGCCCTGTACCTTCAGGGTATAAGTGCGGAATGTGCCCATCGGTTTACCCTTTACAGCAGCTTCTGAATCGAGTCCACCTACAGGCATCTTGATGTTGGCATGATCGTCCCATGTGATGATAGTGTTATCACGGTCTTCACCACAGATGGTGATGTTGGTGAGCCATGAAGGGAGGATGAGTTTCTCCTTGTACACGCCTTTCTTTACGTAGATTACCTTGCTGTAATCCATGAAAGCACGACATACTTCGATGGCTTCGTCGATGGTGCGGAATTCGCCGGTACCATCACGGGATACTACAATCGTGTCGGGGTTGTCATACTTGTTGGCTGCTGCCAGAGACAACAGGGGCAACATCATTAAAAATGATAAGAATAATTTTTTCATATTGTTTTTAAGTTTTTTGTTTTGAATCGATTTCTATAAAGATGTTGAAATCTGTATGATTTCATAGAGAATCGCCAGATTTTAAATCCGGCGATTCTCTGTTATTTATCTTTTCTTTATTATCATAAACTCCTAAGTTACAGGATTCTCTGTACTTCCTGCAGATCATCAATATTTCGGAGTTGGTTCATAATGGTCTTAACTTCTTCGCGGTCGTGAACACGGAGTTCGATGGTACCGTCGAAGATGCCGTTGTCGCTACTGATAGTTAACTTATGGATATTGATGCCTAACTGGTCGCTAATCACCTTACTTACATCCAGCAGCATGCCCTTACGGTCGATACCCTTGATTTCGATGGTAGCATCGAAGAGTATCTGCTTGTGCATATCCCATTTGGCATCTACGATGCGGTTGCCGAAACTGGACTTCAGTTTGGCTGCTATGCTGCAAGAGCGCTTATGGATTTCGATGCGGTTCTTGTTGTCGATAAAGCCCATAACGTCATCGCCAGGAATCGCATGGCAGCAGCTAGGGAAGATAAATTGGTTGATGTTCTCCTCGGTCAGGATGAGTGGCTTCTTCTTGTTGAAGTCTTTGCCCACCACGAAAAGATCCTGAGGCTTCACGATGCCTTTTTCTTGAGCCTTCTCCTTGCTCTTGCCCAGGAATGGGATATAATTGCGCCAGCTGCTGGCCTGCTGTTTCTTAGGCTTGCCCTGCAACTCATCGAAATCTTTATCGCCTAGGATAATCTGATGGTCTCCCAATGACTGGAAGAGGGTTTCAGGCTTCTGGATATTATGAAAATCGCATAGGCGGTCTACCACCGATGCACTCATCTCGATGCTGTTCTTCTTGAGCCATTCGGTGAGTATGTTTTCTCCCTTCTTCTGAACCTCTCGTGAATCGCGGCGCAGGATAGCAAGAATCTTGCTCTTTGCCTTGGCTGAACTGACGAAGTTTACCCATTCTTCCTGTACATGCTGGCTCTTGGAAGTAAGAATCTCAACCTGGTCGCCACTTTGCAGCTTATGGCTCAGCGGAACCAGCTTATGGTTTACCTTGGCTCCGATGCAGTGGCTGCCCAGGAAGGTATGAATCTGGAAGGCGAAGTCGAGGGCAGTACAGCCTGCCGGCATCGTCTTGATTTCTCCCTTTGGTGTGAAGACGAAGATTTCTGAAGCATAGAGGTTCAGCTTGATAGCATCGAGGAAGTCCATGGCATCCGGCTGCGGATCGTCCAGAATCTCCTTGATGGTGCTGAGCCAGTCGTTCAGTTCGTTCTCATCTTCTGTATATTCACCTTCGTTTCCTTCTTTGTATTTCCAGTGGGCAGCAAACCCCTTTTCTGCTACCTCGTCCATACGGTCGGAACGGATCTGTACTTCTATCCATCTTCCCTGCTTACTCATCAGGGTAACGTGGAGTGCCTGATAACCGTTTGCTTTCGGATGGTTCAACCAGTCGCGCAGACGGTCTGGATGGCTCTTGTAGATTTTGCTGATGGCTACGTAGATATTGAAACATTCGTTTACTTCGTTTGCTCTCACCTTTGGCGTAAAGATGATGCGCACAGCAAGAATGTCGTAAATCTCATCGAAGGTAACGTGCTTGTTCTGCATCTTGTTCCAAATAGAATAAGGGCTCTTCACACGTGCTTTGATTTTGTATTCTACACCTAACTTGTCGAGTTCTTCGCGGATTGGTGCAGTAAAACTCTCGAAGAGGGTATCGCGCTGCGATTCGGTATCGGCAAGTTTATGCTCTATGTTGGCATACTCCTGTGGATGGTCGTAGCGGAAGCTGAGGTCTTCGAGTTCGGTCTTGATTTTGTTCAAGCCCAATCGGTTGGCGAGAGGTGCATAAATATACAAGGTTTCGCCCGCAATCTTGTATTGTTTGTTGGCCGGTTGCGATTCCAGCGTGCGCATGTTGTGCAGGCGGTCGCAAATCTTGATAAGGATAACACGGATGTCATCGCTCATAGTGAGCAATAGCTTTTTGAAGTTTTCTGCCTGTGCTGATGCCTTATCGCCGAAGATTCCACCACTGATTTTGGTGAGTCCATCAACGATTTGTGCCACCTTGGCTCCAAAGATGTTTGAGATATCTTCTACTGTGTAGTCGGTATCTTCTACCACATCATGAAGCAGTGCGGCACAGATGCTCGTTGAGCCGAGCCCCATCTCCTCGCAGGCTATCTGAGCCACGGCGATAGGGTGCATGATATATGGTTCGCCCGAGAGGCGGCGCACACCTTTGTGCGCCTGTCGGGCGAAGTTGAATGCCTTGGTCACTATATCTACCTTCTTGCGGTGTCGCGAACTCAGGTAGGTGTCAAGCAGGTGTTGAAAGGCATCGCCAATCAACTGGTTATCAGCCTGCTCTCTTTCGAGGTCTTTCAAGTTCTGGTCATCCATAGTGGGTCCCTCCAATAAATAATGTTCTTAATTAGACTGAAAAAACTACAGCATACGTAGTTCTTTTATTTCACTTTGATTTTCTTTCCGGCACGGATACTGTTACCCTTGATGCCGTTCAGTTTGCGCAGTTTCTTAACGGTTGTTCCGTTGCGTGCTGCTATTTCAGAAAGGGTATCACCATTCTTGATGGTTACACTCTTGCTGCCTTGTTTTCTGTTTCTGCCTCGCTTGCTGCTCTTCTTGCTGCTCTTCTTGCTGCGTGAAGAAGCGCTGTGGCGACTGTAGCTGCTTCGTGGGCGGCTATAGGTAGGCTGTGCATCGTTGACATCTACGGTAGCGCGCTTCTGGAAGAGTTCATCGGCTCTGTAAGCACAGATGCTGTCCTGCTGGTCGATGAAACTACCGATGAGGGTAGATGGAAGACGCAATACCATCGGATGGTTCAATCCGTTGATGATATCATGACGATACTGTGGATTCAGATTGCGCAGGTGCTCGATGTTGATGTTCAGCACTTTGGAAATCTGCTCCAGGTGGATATCTTTTGATACTACGATAGTGTCTGTCTTTACTGGCAGTTCGCTTACCATAGGGCAGATGTTATGATCGCAGTAGTAGTTCATGATATAGTTGGCAGCGATGAAAGCTGGTACATATCCACGTGTTTCCTTTGGCAGATATGGATAGATGTTCCAGTAGTCGGCGTTGCCTTTTGCACGATGGATGGCCTTGTTGACATTGGTTGGACCGCAGTTGTAAGCTGCAATCACGAGGCTCCAATCGTCGAATATTTTGTACAGGTCGCTCAGATAGTGAGCGGCTGCATAGGATGCTTTTACCGGGTCGCGGCGTTCATCGATGAGTGAGTTTACTTCCAGTCCATATCGCTTGCCGGTAGGCAGCATAAACTGCCATAAACCTGTGGCACCAACGCGTGATACAGCTTTAGGGTTGAGTGCCGATTCAATAACTGGCAGATATTTCAGTTCCAGTGGCAGATTGTAAGCCTCTAATGCCTCTTCGAAGATAGGCATGTAGAAGTTACTTGCTCCCAACATAAAACTTACCGAACGGCGTAGTTTACCGCTGTAACGGTCTATGAATTTCTGTACTACCTCATTGTATGGCATTTCGATGATGGTAGGCATTCTCTTCAGACGGTCGATATACACTTCCTTCTCGAAGACAGGGTTTACATCGCGGTATTTGCAGGTTGTATCTGCCATCATGTAAGTCTGTGCATTGTAAAGGTGGAGCAGGCTGTCGAGGTTATCTTCCATTCCCTCAGGTACTTCGATTTCCTCCTGCTTTCCGTCTTTGTCGGTAACGGTGATGATATCATCGTTATCTGTTTCTTCTGTAACGTCGGTTTGGGCATGAATGCCTTGTAAGCTGAACAGCATCGCTGCTGCCATGACTAGTATTTTCTTCATATTGATGTTTTATCTCGTCTATGTTTCTAATTTCTATTTTGCGTTATAATATATATAGGTGTATTCTAACTCCTCACGCATTAAAATGTGAGTGAGCAACTTACGCCGAGGCTTCCAGACCGCAACGGATTGGCAGTCTTGTTGCCGTTATTCAGCATGGTAGGCTCTATTCTGAGCGAGAGATCATCGGAGATGTCAAATTCCGAGAGCGATGCATCTACGTAGGCATCAATCACTGAGAAGGCATAGATGCCTATCATGACGAAGGTTCCCAAGTCTCTCCAACGGCGATATTTATCTTTTCGCTTGCGGAAGATTTCCTTATAGCGTTCTATGTTCGATTCGTTGATTTGGGCACCCAAGTGCAGAAATTGATTGTAGCTCTGGGTGTTGGGGTCATCGTCCATAATATCCATGTAGGCTTGCGAATAGTCGTGATACATCTGGTTGTTCCAGGTGATGGCGTATGTACAGCCTACGAAACCGCCATAGATGAAAGGCAGTTTCCAATATTTGCGATTGTATATCTGTCCGGCACCAGGTAATACAAGTGCCAACCACATGGCACGCTTGGTATCAGGTCGCCAGGTTGCCCAGTTGCGCTTTTTGCGTACAGGCTTTGCTGGTTGGGTGAGGCTTGCCAGTTTGCTGCTGTCTTGTGCGGTAAGCATCGAGTCGATGGCTATTTTTGCCGAGTCGGCTGATGCAATGGCTGGCACATCGGTCACTTGTTTTTTTTGTTTCGACTTCTGTGCCTGTGCGCCCATCGGTGCCAGAAGCAGCAGGGTTGCCAAACAGATTTGTGATATACTGAGTTTCACTTTTATTCTTGCTTTAACTGATCGAAAACATTCATGATGTGCTCCAGCTCCTCTTCGTTGGCGAATGGAATGCTGATTTTTCCCTTGCCCTTAGCAGAGCAGGTGAACTGCACTTTGGTATTGAGAAACTGTGACAGGCGGTTCTTGAGTTGTGTAAATTCCTCAGGCATCTGAGCCTTAGCCGTGATGGTTTTCTTACCGCTCTCGATGTCTTCTCCGCTCTTGAGTCGCTGTACCATCTCTTCAACCTTTCTTACTGAGTAGCCGTTCTTCTGTATCTCCTTGAACAACTTGATTTGCAGCGAAGGTGAGTCGAGGGCCAGTAGGGCACGGCAATGACCCATGTCGATTTCTTTCTTCTGTAGTGCCATCTGCACCTGGGCAGGAAGTTTGAGCAGTCGCAGATAGTTGGCGATAGCTGCACGGCTCTTGCCCACACGTTCTGAAATTTTCTCCTGTGTCATACCCTCGTTTTCCTGAAGGTGTTCGTAGGCGAGTGCTATTTCTATGGCGTTGAGGTCTTGGCGCTGGATATTCTCTACGAGCGCCATTTCCATTACGTTCTCATCGCTGATGGTGCGGATGTATGCAGGGATAGCTGTCAGCCCCGCAAGTTGTGAAGCGCGCCAGCGGCGTTCACCGGCGATAATCTGGAATCTGTTTTCTGAAACCTGTCTTAAGGTGATAGGCTGGATGATGCCTATGGCCTTGATGCTTTCGGCGAGCTCATGTAGGGCTTCGTCGTCAAACTCCCGGCGTGGCTGATTGGGATTCGCCTCAATCTGGTCGAGAGGAATTTCATTGATGGTACTGCTGCCCTGGGTGCGCACTCCCTCGGTAGAGATGAGGGCGTCGAGTCCGCGTCCTAAAGCGTTGCTCTTTGTACCGTTGTTGTATTTCTTGTGTACTGCCATTTTTTTACTTTTAATTTTGAACATTGAACTTTCTAAAAGAGTTCAATTTCCAAATCTTAACTATTCTTGTTGATAATCTCCTTTGCCAAGGCCAGATGGTTCTTGGCTCCATTGCTTTCTGCATCGTAAAGGATAACTGGGAGACCATGGCTCGGACTCTCGCTCAGCTTCACGTTGCGCTGGATAACGGTCTTGAACACCAATTCCTGGAAGTGGCGTTTCACTTCGTCGTATATCTGGTTGGCAAGGCGTAGACGACTATCATACATGGTGAGCAGGAAACCTTCTATCTCGAGTTTCGGATTCAGCTTGCTCTTGATGATCTTGATGGTATTTAGCAATTTGCTGATACCTTCAAGTGCGAAATATTCACATTGAACTGGGATGATGACACTGTCGGCTGCCGTCAACGAATTGACGGTGATGAGACCGAGCGAAGGCGAACAGTCTATCAGGATATAGTCGTATTCGTCGCGGATAGGCTGAAGCAATGTCTTAATCACCTTTTCGCGATTTTTGAGATTCAGCATCTCTATCTCGGCACCTACCAGGTCGATATGACTAGGAATGATATCGAGTCCATCAATGTCGGTGGTGTAGATGGCATCGCGTACGTCTGCATGGTCAATGATGCATTCGTAGAGCGAGCAGTCTACCTCGCTGATGTCCACGCCCAATCCACTGGAAGCGTTTGCCTGTGGGTCGGCGTCCACTACGAGTACAGTTTTCTCTAGCGTGGCAAGCGATGCTGCCAAGTTGATGGTGGTAGTAGTCTTTCCTACACCGCCTTTTTGGTTAGCTAATGCGATGATTTTTCCCATTTTCTTAGTAAATTTTCGGCAAAGATACAAAAATATTGTGAGAAAGTCGCTATCTTTAAAGGTTTTTTCGTACTTTTGCACCAAAAAGAAAGATATTTTTATGGAAAATAAGAAACCGTTAGTATTAATTTCGAATGATGATGGCTATCATGCCAATGGAATCAAGACCCTGGTGAACTTTCTGAAAGACTGGTGCGACCTGCTGGTTGTTGCTCCGGAAAGTGCCCGTTCGGGATTCGCCTGTGCCTTCTCGGCTACTACTCCCTTGCGCCTAAAGCGTCGCCACAATATGGGAGATGATGTGGAGGTTTGGTCATGTAGCGGCACACCGGTAGACTGTGTGAAACTGGCATTGGATCAGTTTCTTGCTAATCGCAAGCCCGATCTGATTATCGGCGGTATCAATCATGGTGACAATTCGAGCGTGAACAATCATTATTCGGGAACTATGGGTGTAGCTAAAGAGGGCTGTATGCAGCATATTCCAAGCATAGCCTTCAGCAGTTGCAATTATGATGAGAATGCAGATCTCACTCCTTTGCGCGATGGGGTGCTTAAGGTAGTTAAAATGGTGCTGGAGAAGGGATTGCCAGAATATACCTGTCTGAATGTCAACTTTCCGGCTTTGCCTCCGTTCAAGGGCTTCAAGGGTTGCCGGATGACTCATGGCTCCTGGATCAATGAGGTGGATCATCGCACGCATCCGCATGGATATGATTATTATTGGATGGTGGGTGAATACCGTAATGACGAACCGGAGGCAACGGATACCGACCAGTGGGCTGTGAATCATGGTTACATCGCTATTACCCCAACTAAGATTGATGTAACGGATTATGATTGGTTAAAGAACTTTGAATTATGAAGTATTACCTGATAGTAGGCGAGGCTAGTGGAGATTTGCATGCCAGCAGATTGATGCGCTCGTTGAAAAAAATAGACGAGTTTGCTGAATTCCGTTTCTTTGGCGGTGATTTGATGGCTGCTGAAGGTGGCACTCGCGTCAAGCATTTTAAGGAGTTGGCTTATATGGGTTTTGTGCCTGTACTGCTACATTTGGGTACCATCTTTTCGAACCTGAAGAGATGCAAGGAAGATATTGTGAAATGGAAGCCGGATGTAGTGATACTGGTAGATTATCCGGGATTTAATCTCAAGATAGCTAAGTTCTTGAAAAAGAACACCAATATCCCTGCCTATTATTACATTTCTCCTAAGATATGGGCATGGAAGGAGTGGCGGATTCGCAGCATTAAACGTGATATCGCTGAACTCTTCTCAATCTTGCCATTCGAGGTGCCGTTCTTCGAAAAGAAACACCGTTATCCTATTCACTATGTAGGTAATCCTACGGCTCAGGAAGTAGGGGAGTTCAGGTCGGGATATCATCAGAGTTTTACGGAATTCTGTCAGGAGAATAATCTTGACACCTATCGTCCTGTTATCGCTTTGCTGGCAGGAAGCCGTCTGCAGGAAATCAAAGACAATCTGCCGGCGATGATTGAGGTGGCTGAGCGTTTTGAAGATTATCAGATGGTGCTTGCCGGTGCTCCTTCGATAGACGATGCTTACTATGAGAAGTTTATCAAGGGTACACCTGTCAAACTGGTGCGTAACAAGACTTATCCGCTCTTGTCGCATGCTACGGCAGCTCTTGTTACCAGTGGTACTGCAACCTTAGAGACGGCTCTTTTCGATGTGCCTCAGGTGGTATGTTATGAAACGCCTGTACCTCATCTCATCCGTTTCGGTTTCAAGCATATCATCAAAGTGAAGTTTATCTCGCTGGTGAATCTTATCGCCAATAAAGAGATTGTGCCGGAGATGCTTGCCGACCGCTTTACGGTTGATGGTATTGCCAACGAACTTTATCAGATTCTTCCGGGAGAACCTGGCAGGGATAAGATGTTGGCAGAATATCAGGAAGTTCGAACTCAGTTAGGCGATAAGGTTGCGCCGGATGAGGCTGCGGGCATCATGTTTGATCTTCTGGTTAAGCGTAGGGAAATGCTTCTCCGTATGGCTCGTGAACGTGCTGAAGCTGAAGCCAAAGCTGCAGCTGAGGCTGCAGAACGTGCGCGACAGAAGGCGATAGCTGAAGCCGAGGCTGCTAAGAAACGTGCCGAAGAGGAAGCTTTGGCGGCGCAGAAACGGGCAGAAGAAGAGGCTGAACTGGCACGAATAAGAGCAGAAAAAGCCCGACTGGCGGCTGAGGCTAAAGCACGTGAGGCTCAGCAGCGTGCAGCCCAGGCACAGTATGAGGCGCAGGAAGCCCAAAAGGGTGAACACTTTGAAGAAGAACAGGAAAAAGGTGAAATGTTTTAATAAAAAGTAATCTCTTTCAGTTCTGTGGCGGATATCAATCCGCTGCAGAACTGCTGACTAAGGCAGATTTGTAATCTGCTACCTATGTAGGAGTATTAGCTATCCTAAAAAAACAAACCCAAAAATATATATTTAATTTTAAACCCTAAAAAAAAATGAAAAAACTAATGACCCTCATTTGTGCACTCTTTTGTATGGCACAAGTGTATGCAGCAAACCCTGTAAAGCAATGGGGACAGTTGCAGGTAAAAGGTGCGCAGCTTTGCGACCAGAGTGGTAATCCTGTAGTGTTGAGAGGCGTGAGTCTGGGATGGCACAACATCTGGCCTCGGTTCTACAACAAAAAAGCGGTGAAATGGCTTGTGCAAGACTGGCATGCCAACATCATCAGAGCAGCCATGGGAATTCAGATAGACGACAACTATCTGGAAAATCCAGACTTTGCTCTGAAATGCATTACCCAGGTGGTAGATGCTGCCATCAAGAATGATACCTACGTGATTATCGACTGGCATGCACACAAGATGCATACAGCCGAGGCTAAGGCCTTCTTCGGAAAGATGGCGCAGAAGTATGGTAAATATCCTCATGTGCTTTACGAACTCTACAATGAACCTGTTGAGGATAAATGGGAAGACTTGAAGGTATACGCTAAAACCATCATCACGGAAATCAGAAAGTATGATCCGGATAATATCATCCTGATGGGCTGTCCGCATTGGGACCAGGATATTGATATCGTGGCAAAGAGCCCTATCGAGGGTGTGGAGAATGTGATGTATACCCTTCATTTCTATGCAGCCACCCATAAAGATTATCTGCGTGATAAACTGGAGGCTGCCGTGAAGAGCGGTTTGCCGGTCTTTGTATCAGAATGTGCTGGTATGGAGGCTTCGGGTAATGGTCCTCTGGCTCCTGAAGAGTATCAGAAATGGCTCGATGTAATGGAGAAAAACAAGGTGAGTTGGGTAAACTGGTCGGTTTCGGATAAGGATGAAACCTGTTCCATGCTTTTGCCACGTGCCAAGGCTACCGGCAACTGGACAGATGATCTCATCAAGCCATGGGGCAAGATGGTGAAGCAGGCACTGAAGAAATATAACAGATAACAGCATAGTTTATCGCAAGTACTTTCGTGAGCCATCGAAGCTACTTGCGTTTTTGGGGGTGATATGAAAAAAGAAAGGCAGGGGTTCTTTGAGGAATCCCTGCCTTTCTTTTTTGCTTGGCCAAACTATAGGTTTGGCCTTTATCTCATAAAAGATGTATTATCCAAACAACTGGATGGTGTATAGGTAGATTACTGCTGCCGGTATCGCCATGAGCGAAGAGTCGAAGCGGTCGAGCATACCTCCATGTCCTGGCAGGATGTTGCCGCTATCCTTTACTCCGAGGGTACGCTTGAAGAGGCTTTCTACCAGATCGCCCCATGTGCCGAAGAATACCACAACCAGACCTAAACCTTCCCAACCGAGAATGCTGAGACGATGGGCTTCGCCATCGTTGGCAATATAGCCGATAATGCCTGCTGCTATCAGTACGAATATACCTCCGCCTATGCTGCCTTCCCAACTCTTGGCTGGACTGATGCGAGGAAAGAGCTTATGCTTGCCGAAAAGCGAACCGCTGCAATAGGCACCGGTATCATTGGTCCAGAGGAAAATGAAAATACTCAAAGGCAGCAGCATGTCGTAATGTATCTGGCCATCGAAAGCTGATGTCTCGAAACTCAATACATTGATCATCGAGAAAGGCAAGGCGATGTACAACTGAGAGAGCATAGTGTAAGCCCAATCGTTGATGGCATCCTTGTTGCCTGTATACAGTTCGCTGATGAAGAGATAGAGGATGGTGAGCAGATAAGGTACGAAAACCACGAAATTGCCCACAATGCCCATGCGGAAACCAGCCACGGCAAGGAAGAAGTAAACACCCGCCACGGTGCTGATGAAACGGTTTACCGTAACATTCTCCTTCTGGTTAACTAATCCGCAATACTCCCATATGCTCAATCCGGTAATGAGGGCGAACAGGATAACCATTGCCCTGGGATTGAGAAAGCAAGATACCATGCACACCACGAAAAATACGCCTGTGATGGATCTTATCACTAGATTCTTCTGTTTGTCAGTCATATCGGTTTGTTTTATTCGTTCTTGTTTTCTTCCGAACCTTCATCCTTCTTGGAAGTCTCTTCAGAATCTGCATTCTTCTTCTGGTTCTCTTCATGCTCCTTGATGGCAGCCTGAACTTCAGGAAGTTCCTTTACGGCGTCATCGTCTATCTTAGGCTGTTCGTCTTCCATGATTTCCTGCGAACGGCTCAACCAAGGGCGTTTGCCAAAGATATGTTCTACGTCTTCTGCCATAATCACCTCTTTCTTGATCAGGAGCTCTGCTAAGGCATTGTGGCCTTCCTTGTGCTCCATCAGAATGTTCTTGGCACGTGTATACTGCTCGTTGACAATCTTCAGAACTTCCTGGTCTATCTCGCGGGCTGTAGACTCAGAGTACGGACGCTGGAATGCATATTCGTTCCGGTTGTAAAAGCAGATGTTTGGCAACGTCTTGCTCATACCGAGATAAGCTACCATACCATAAGCACTCTTTGTGGCGCGCTCCAGGTCGTTCATGGCTCCTGACGAAATATGACCGGTGAAGAGTTCTTCTGCGGCACGTCCACCCATTAATGAACACATCTCGTCGAGCATCTGTTCCTTGGTGGTTATCTGGCGCTCTTCTGGCAGATACCATGCAGCACCGAGAGCCTGACCACGAGGCACGATGGTAACCTTGATGAGAGGGTTGGCATACTGGCAGAACCATGAGATGGTTGCGTGGCCTGCTTCGTGGAGAGCGATGCTACGCTTCTCGTCGGCAGTCATCACCTTAGTCTTCTTCTCCAGACCGCCTACAATACGGTCTACTGCATCGAGGAAATCCTGTTTGCACACAGCCTTCTTGTCGTGGCGTGCAGCAATGAGGGCTGCCTCGTTACAAACGTTGGCAATATCTGCACCCGAGAACCCTGGAGTCTGACGGGCCAGTAGATCAACATCTACTGTTTCGTCTATCTTGATAGGTTTGAGATGAACCAGGAAGATAGCCTTACGTTCGTTCAAACCAGGGAGATCTACGTGAATTTCGCGGTCGAAACGTCCGGCACGGAGCAAGGCGCTGTCGAGCATGTCTACGCGGTTGGTAGCTGCAAGGATGATGACACCACTGTTGGTGCCGAAACCATCCATCTCTGTAAGGAGAGCGTTCAATGTGTTCTCGCGCTCATCATTACCACCCATGGCTGGGTTCTTGCTGCGGGCACGGCCTACAGCATCAATCTCATCGATAAAGATGATACAAGGTGATTTCTCTTTAGCCTGGCGGAACAGGTCGCGTACACGTGAGGCACCTACACCTACGAACATTTCAACGAAGTCGGAACCGCTCATGGAGAAGAAAGGTACGCCAGCCTCGCCGGCAACAGCCTTAGCCAAGAGGGTCTTACCAGTTCCCGGAGGGCCTACGAGAAGGGCTCCCTTTGGAATCTTACCACCCAAGTCGGTATATTTTTGTGGGTTTTTCAGGAAGTCTACAATTTCCTTCACTTCCTGCTTGGCACCTTCCTGTCCGGCCACATCCTTAAAGGTGATGCCGATGGCATTTCCCTTTTCGTACATCTTAGCTTTGCTTTTGCCTACGCTGAAGATGCCGCCGCCCATACCGCCGCTGCCCATACCGCCGCTGAATCTTCCAGACATCCAAAGGATGAAGAATACGAAGAAGAGCAGAGGTGCCAGATTGAAGAGCGTGCTTAAGAAGTCGTTATCCTTCTGGTTGTCGTAGCTGAAGGAGCGTATCTTCTTTTCCTTCAACATCTGGTTGGCATAGCGTTCCACTTCGTCAACCGAGCCGAACTGTACTTTTACGTATGGGTTAGGACCAACAGACTTTGCCGGCATATTGTATACATCGCGCGTATATTTCGGGTTGATGTATATTTTGAGGGTGCTTTCTGTTTTATTGGCCACAACACTGAGCACATAACCCTTGTCTACATACTGTTTGAACTGGGTGTATGTGGCTTCCTTGGCAGCGCTGCCTCCAATCGCATCGCCTCCTCCTGTAAAGAAGAGGATGATCATGGTGATGAGGCAGATGGTGAAAAGCCAGGTCATATTAAATCGTGGCATCTTTGGTCCACCATTGCCACGAGGCTTCATATTATTGCTTTGTTCCATTTTATTTTATATGTATAACTTTTAGTCGAAAAACAATGTCTGATCCATCATGTAGGATGGGAGAGGCTGACTAGTCGAGATCAGGTATATGGGTAAGCTTTGCATCCTCCCATAAATGTTCGAGGTCGTAATAAGCACGTACTTCCGGAAGGAAGATGTGTACTAATACGTCAACAAAGTCCATTGCCACCCACTGGTCGTTGCCGAGACCTGCTACATTTACAGGTTTTTCTTTCAGGTTCTTGCGCACGATGTCTCCCACAGAACCTGCGATAGCTTCAACTTGAGTAGGGCTTCCTCCCTGGCAGATGATGAAGTACTTGGCAATGCTTCCATCGATTTCTGTCAGGTCGGCGATAACAATGTCTTGACCTTTCTTTTCTTGTATACCTTCTTTAATAGTCTCTACGAGTTGTTTAACTGTGTTCATTTATCTTTTCTTTCTTACTTAATTTATATTCTCTATTTTTCTGCAAAGATACATTATTATAATGGAAAATCGACTTAAAAGGCAAAAAAAATGTGGAAAATTAAAGAAATTGCGCTTTTTTTAGAAAAAAGTGCCGAAAAATTTTGTAGGTTCAAAAAAAACTAGTACCTTTGCACTCGCAATTGAGAAAAGAACATCTCGTTTGCTGATATTGGGATATGGTGTAATGGTAACACTACAGATTCTGGTCCTGTCATTCCTGGTTCGAGTCCGGGTATCCCAACTCATACGGTAAGGCATCTTTCAGTAATGAAAGGTGTTTTTTTGTTTATAGGAATTCTGTTTTATGGAGTATTCATAACAATAAACCCCAGAGCTTTTGCCCTGGGGTTTATTGTATTTATTTCTTCTCGGCATCAATAGCCTTGATTTTCTGCTTTACCATTTCGAGGTCAGCCTTGAGTTTCTCAATCTTACGGTTCATTTCTTCTACCAGGCTGTTGCCCTTCTTGCTGGCCGTATTGAAGAAACCGAGGTTGTTCTCGTAAGTAGTAATCTCGCTGCGCAACTGGTCGTAGCGGCGCAAGAGTTTGCCACGCTCATTGCCGAGTGCATTGCCGCCTTCCTTGGCAACATTCTTCAAGTTGTTCTTGAAGTTGTCGAAGTGGCGCTTTGCGTTGGTGGCGTGAAGTTTCTCGTAGGCTGCATCGATAGCCTCATGATACTCTTTATAGACCTTGTCTTTCTCTTTGAAAGGAACGTGTCCGATTGCACTGTATTGCTTGGCAAGATCTTTGAGTTTCTTCTGGAAATCGTTGTCTGAAATCTCTGCAACTACAAGTTCCTTGAGCTGGGCAATAATGTTGCGCTTCTTGTCCAGATTGGCATGTTCCTCGCTGCGTGAACCGGCATTCTGCTTGTTGCGGGCTTCGAAGAACTTGTTGCAGGTATCCAGAAATTCCTTCCAGAGCAATTCGCCTTGTTTATGAGGTACGGTACCCACCTTCTTCCATTCTTTCTGAAGAGCGATGAACTTGTCGCCAGTCTTCTTCCAGTCTGTACTGTCAGCCAGTTCCTTTGCCTTGTTTACGAGTTGCTGTTTCTTTTCGAGATTGGCAGAGTAGGTATCTTTCAATCCTTTGAAGAATTCTGCCTTCTTGTTGAAGAATTCATCGTTGGCGATGCGGAAACGCTCGAAAATCTTGACGTTCATCTTCTGAGGGGCAAAACCGATAGTGCGCCACTCTTTCTGAATCTCTATAATTTCCTGGGTAACCTTCTCCCAGTCCTTAGCAGTCTTGTATTCTCCTTGGTTGGCAGCCTCTACCTTTTCGCAGAGGGCAGTTTTCTTGGCGAGGTTTTCCTCTTCCTTGGCACGCAGGTCTTCGAAGTGCTGCTGGTGCTTCTTGTTGATAACAGTGCTGGCAGCCTTGAAACGCTCCCAAATCTGTTCTCTCAACTCCTTGGCAACAGGACCAATCTCACGATATTGCTGGTGGAGGTCCTGAAGCTGGTGGAAGGCAGAAATAACATCCTCTTCCTCATTGAGTTTCTCTGCAGCCTCGCAGAGTTTGGTCTTGGCTTCAAGATTCTTTTTGAAATCATATTCGCGGGCTTCGCTGTTCAACTTGAGCATGTCGTAGAACTGCTCTACATAGAGCTGGTAGTTCTTCCATACCTCGTTTGCCTTGTCTGCAGGGATGTTCTTGATTTCCTTCCATTCCTGCTGCAAGGCCTTGAAGTCCTGATATGATTTATTGGCCTCTTCCGGTGAGGTGGTCATGGCCTTTATCTTTTCGATAATTTCCTCTTTTTTGCGGAGATTATCTTGCTTTTCTTCTTCTTGTGCCAGGAAGATCTTGGCTCTTTTCTCTTTGATGAGTTGCATCTCAGCCTTGAAGGCTTCTTCGGTGTCATCCGGTAGAAGGATATACTTCTCTGGGTCACCGCCTTTTGCGAGATACTCTTTCATCTGTGCGTCTCTTTCTGCGAGATGAATCTTGTAGAAAGTAGTCTTGAGTAGGTCGAGTTCCTCCTTGTTTGGATTTTCGCTGCTATGAGCGATTTCCTTTACTCTTTCGAGCACTTCCTGCTTGGTGGCATAAGCCTTCTTGGCAGGGTCTTCCAGGGTGCTCTGCTGCAACAGAGCTTTTTCTTGAGAGTCCATCATGTCACTTTGTTTAGTTTATGATTCGAGTTTCTTGGGCCGGTAGTCGCTTATCCGCAATTCGACCCCATACAAAATTATATTATTAATAAGTTGCAAACTTAAAAAAAAAAATCGAATATCTTGCCATGATATTCGATTTTTTAATTTTTTTTGTATTTATAATTGCCTTTTTCTTGCTAATCATCGTTTTATGTGCTCTTTCGGGCTACTTAATGCATATCAGAGTGGTATATGCTTAGAGCAGGCGCTTGTATCTGAGGAAGCCCCATGAAAGTGCAGAAACGAGCACGGAGATAACCAGGGCAATGGCAAATCCGTAATGGCTGTCTTCCATACCGTTGATTAAGTTCATACCGAACAATGAGGAAATCAGCGTAGGCAACATCATGACGATACTGATACTGGTCAAGGTACGCATCGTGGTATTCATGTTGTTGTTGATGATGCTCGAATAAGTATCCATCGTCGACTCCAGAATGTCGGAGTAGATGCTTGTGGTTTCGCGTGCCTGTGTCATCTCGATGTTTACGTCTTCGATGAGGTCGGCATCAAGTTCGTCCACCTGCAGCTTGAACTTCAACTTAGACAGGAGATTCTCGTTGCCTCGGATAGAGGTGATGAAGTAGGTAAGGGAGTCCTGCAGGCGGCTCAGGCCAATCAGGCTCTCATTGTTTACACCATGATCGAGGTTTCGTTTTGCCTTTTCTATGAGCGAATTGATCTGTTTCAATCGCTTCAGATACCAAACCGCTGATGAAAGAAAGAGACGGAAGGTCATGTCTACATAGTCGGTGAACCCCTCGCTGCGCTTCTGCTGGTAGCTTACGAAATCAATCATCATATTGGTTTCATAATAGCATACGGTGATGGTAACATCGCGCTTATGGATGATACCCAGAGGCACAGTGGTGTATGGGGTACGGCTGCGTATTTCCTTGACATAAGGGATACGGAGGATGATGAGCATCCAGCCATCGTCATATTCATAGCGGGCACGCTCATCGGTATCGCTGATATCCGAGAGGAAATAATCAGGGATCTTGAATTCTTCTTCCAGCAAGCGCTGGTCTTCATCAGTTGGACATGTTACTTGTATCCAGCAGTTTGGCTGCCACTCATTGAGTACAGTCAGATTCTTGTCTATATTCCAATAAGTCTTCATAGTTTGCTAATCTCCACATAATAAAAGTTTGGGGTATGGAGACTAGCGCTTGGGTACGGCCTACTGAAAGGCTTCATCGTTGCTGAATCTCCACGCCTTACAATTCATTATTGTTCTCCGCGTGATAATCGTCCATTTTGGTGTTATTTTAATGAAACTTATGCAAGTGAATTTGTATGATCTGCTACAGAGATTTTACAAGACTTGCGAAATCGACTGCAAAGGTAATGATTTCTTTTGAAAACTGGAACAAAAAAGCCGAGAATTTTCACTCTCGGCTTTCTTTTTTAATCTTTTTGTAGTTTCGCTCCCCATTTTTTACTTTGCAGGAATCTCCGTCAGGAGCTGCTTGACGAGGTTCCAGAAAGGAGCTACGCAACTGATCTGGCAACGCTCATTGGCTGTGTGAGGGCTAAGAAGGGTAGGACCGAATGATACGACATCGAGGTTAGGATACTTGCTCAGGATGATAGAGCACTCCAGACCTGCGTGAACAGCCTGTACCTTACCGTCTGTGCCGTTCTGCTCTTTGTAAACCTTCAATACGTGTTCCAGAATGTCGCTCTTAGGGTTAGGGTTCCATCCCATGTAGCTGCCACTGAATTCAACCTTCATGCCTGCCATGTTGAAACAGCTTTCTATCATTGTGGCAAGATACATCTTGTAGTATTCGTGGCTGGAACGGGCCAGAATCTTGATAGCAGCCTTGCCGTCACCAATCTCAACGATTGCGAGGTTTGAAGAGGTCTCTACGATTTCAGGCATAGATGGAGCCATACGCAATACACCATCGTGGCAAGCGTAGATTGCATCTACAAGATTATCCTGGATTTCGGCAGGAACCTGCATCTTAGGAGTCTCTACATTCTCAGCGAAGAACTCGATGTTCTCAGTTGTTTCAATGCCTTCGAACTCATCACAGATTTCGTCCTTCCAGTCTGCTACCAGGTCATTCAAAGCTTCAATGTTCTCCTTAGGCAGGGTCAGAACAACCTCAGCCTGGAATGGGATGGCATTGCGCATGTTGCCGCCCTGCCATGAAGCTAGACGGGCATCGAGTTCTGAAATAGCTTCACGCACGAAACGAACCATGCACTTGTTGGCATTCGCTCTGCCTTCGTTGATTTCGATACCGGAGTGACCGCCTTTCAATCCCTTGAGGGTTACCTTAACGGCAGCATCTTCCTTGTCGGTTTCTACCTCTTTATAATCGAGAGTTGCTGTGATGTCGATACCGCCAGCGCTACCGATAACGAACTCGCCCCAAACCTCGGTATCGAAGTTCAAGAGAATGTCGCCGTTCAGTTCGCCTGCTGGGAGATCATTGGCACCATACATGCCTGTCTCTTCGTCGGCGGTAATCAAGCCCTCGATAGGACCATGCTGCAAATCTTTTGATTCCATTACAGCCATGATTGTAGCTACGCCAAGTCCGTCGTCGCTACCGAGTGTTGTATGATTAGCACGTACCCAGTCGCCATCGATGATGGTTTCGATAGGGTCTGTTTCGAAATTATGCTTGCTGTCTGGTGCTTTCTGAGGAACCATGTCCATGTGCGCCTGCATAATAACGCCTTTGCGGTTCTCCATACCTGGAGTAGCAGGTTTGCGCATCACGATGTTGCCTGCTGGGTCTTGGAAAGCCTCTACACCTGCTTCTTTTGCCCAATCGAGCAAATAAGCCTGAATCTTTTCCAAATGTCCAGATGGACGTGGAACTTGTGTTAACTTGTCAAAGTTACGCCAGATTTCAACTGGATTCAAATTCTTAATGTCAGCCATAATATTTTTATTTTAATGTTAAATGTTCAATGTTAAGTTGGGCATACGCCCTAAAGCAAGAGGATTCTTCACTCCTTACTCTTCACTTTCCCGGTAAACGCCAGTGCTATCCAGGCATAGATTCCCAAAAGGACTACAAGCAGGGTTTGCACGGAGTGTACGATGAGAACGAAGAAGAGGGCATCGTTTGCCTGAATGCCATAGAGTATGAGCATTGTCTTGACGGCAAAATGCCAAGGTCCGGCTCCGTTAGGAGTTGGTACGATGACCGCTATGCTGCCCACGATGAATGTCACCAGACCGCACATCAGATTAAGATGGGAGGTTGCCTCGAAGCATTGGAAGGTGAGATAGTAGTGGAAGAAATAGCTCAACCAGATGCCCAGTGTAAGGGCGATGTAGAGCGGTACATTTCTGACACCTTTCAGCGAGATGATACCTTGCCAGAGTCCTCCCAGTGTTGCTTTCACCTTATTATATATAGCGAGTCGCTTGAGCAGATAGTGAGCCAGGATGAGTACTGCTATGCCACAGATAGCAGTCACTATGTAACCTGTGGCTGTAAATTGGCAGAGTAAACTGTCCATGCTAGTACCTGTTTTCTCAAAGAAATTGAGGAATACCGGAATCTGCATCACAAAGACCAGCGCCGTAATCAGCAGCACGAGGAGTGAATCGATGGCTCTTTCTGTAACGACGGTACCCAAGGCTTTCGGAAACGAAACACCATCCCATTTCTTCAATACGCCGCATCTGGCAAACTCGCCCGCACGAGGAATTACAAGACTCAGAGCATAGGACAGGAAGATGGAGTAGATGCTGATACTGGAGCGGGCCTTCTCGCCTAATGGTTCCAGCGACTGTTTCCATCTCCATCCTCTGAACACCTGGGCAGAGATGCCAAAAGGGAACGACAGCAGCATCCAGGTCCAACTCATCTTGTGAAGCAGAACATCTTCTACTTGCTTGAAGTCGAATCCGCGATACATCCAATAAAGGATGGCGCCACCCAGAATGAGCGACAAAGCCACCTTCCATATGTTGTTTGCTATCTTCTTTATATCCATAATTAGATGCAAAGATAATACTTTTATTGACAATATCGTTCGAATCTGCATATTTTTAGCATAAATAAACGCTTGGGCGCCATTTATGGCTAAAAGTATAGCCTTTTTTTTAAGAAACAAGTGGCTCTTTCCCTTTTTTACCCAAAAAGATAAAAAAAATCGCATACTTCGTGTGGATTCTCAAAAAATAATCGTATTTTTGCAAAATATATAATATAAAGATAAGATATGAAAGCTGTAAAGCCTAAGAAGAATCTCGGTCAGCACTTCTTGACCGACCTCAATATAGCAAAGCGCATCGCCGATACGGTGGATGCCTGCCCGGATATACCTGTTCTCGAAATCGGACCAGGTATGGGCGTTCTTACCCAATATCTCGTAGAGAAACCAAGACCCGTCAAGGCGGTGGAAATCGACTCGGAGTCGGTGGCGTATCTTCATGAGAATTTCCCGACACTCAAGGATAATATCATCGGTGAAGACTTCCTGAGAATGGATTTGAACCAGATATTCGATGGAAAGCAGTTTGTACTGACAGGTAATTATCCATACGATATCTCATCGCAGATATTCTTCAAGATGCTCGATTACAAGGATCTCATTCCTTGCTGTACCGGAATGATTCAGCGCGAGGTGGCATTGCGTATGGCATCAGAACCAGGCAACAAAGCCTATGGTATCCTCAGTGTGCTCATCCAGGCATGGTATGATGTGGAATATCTCTTTACGGTAGATGAGAATGTGTTCAACCCACCACCAAAGGTAAAGAGTGCGGTAATCCGTATGACTCGTAACAAGGTGACTGACCTTGGCTGTGATGAAAAACTGTTTAAGCGTCTGGTAAAGACAGTCTTCAACCAGCGTCGCAAGATGCTGCGTGTAAGCCTCAAGCAGATGTTCCCGGGTGTAACCCCACGCGAGGATTTCTATACCACCGACATCATGACCAAGCGCCCTGAACAGCTCACTATCCAGCAGTTTGTAGAACTCACCAACTATGTGGGCGAAGAATTGGAAAGATTAGAATTAATAAAATAAAAACATATAATTATGATAGACGTTAAAGAAACTTTGAATTCTGCAGCAGAGCGTATGGAGATGGCAGCAATGTATCTCGCAGAGGAACTCTCTCATGTTCGTGCTGGTCGTGCTAATGTAGCCATCCTCGATGGTGTGCGTGTAAATAGTTATGGCAGTATGGTTCCTCTGAACCAGGTAGCTACAGTTACAACCCCTGATGCCCGTACTATCGCTATCCGCCCTTGGGACAAAAAAGCTATCAAGGATATCGAAAAGGCTATTATGGATAGTGGTGTAGGTATCACTCCTGAGAACAATGGCGAAATCGTACGTCTGGGTATTCCTCAGCCAACAGGTGAGCGCCGTAAGGAACTCGTAAAGCAGTGTAATAAGATTGCTGAGCGTGCTAAGATTGAGGTGCGCAACGTGCGCCAGGAAATCAAGGAGAAGTTGAAGAAAGCTATCAAGGATGGACTTTCTGAAGACTTGGAGAAGGATGCTGAGAACGATTTGCAGAAACTCCACGACAAGTACATCAAGCAGCTCGAAAACCTGATGGACGAGAAGGAGAAGGAAATCATGACAGTCTAAATCATTCTGAACTTACATTATTTAATAAGTGATAATGAGAGGACTCGTTATTAAAAATACAGGCAGCTGGTACACCGTCAAGACAGACGATGGCCAGCTGATAGAAAGTAAAATCAAGGGCAATTTCAGATTGAAGGGCATCCGCAGCACCAATCCTGTGGCTGTAGGCGATTATGTGCAGCTTATTACCAATCAGGAGGGTACGGCATTTATCTCTTCTATCGAAGACCGCCAAAACTATATCATTCGTAAATCACCTAACCTCAGTAAGCAGAGTCATATTTTGGCAGCTAATGTAGACCAGGCGCTGCTTGTGGTAACGGTGAATTATCCGCAGACATCTACTACCTTCATCGACCGATTCCTGGCTGGCGCTGAGGCCTACAGAGTGCCTGTTATCATCATCTTCAATAAAAGTGACATACTTTCAGAAGAAGAATTGCATTACGAGAAGATGATGTGTACACTCTATGAAACCATCGGATATAAATGTATCGAATTGTCGGCAGCTACAGGCGAAGGTGTTGAACTGTTGCGACCTCTTATCAAGGATAAGAAATCTTTGTTGAGCGGCAACAGCGGGGTAGGAAAGTCAACCCTCATCAACCAGCTTATCCCTGATGCTGAGCAGCGTACCGCAGAAATCAGCGAGGCGCATAATAGCGGAATGCATACCACAACCTTCAGTGAGATGCTGGAACTGCCGGAAGGTGGTTATCTCATTGATACTCCGGGCATCAAGGGCTTTGGTACCTTTGATATCGAAAAGGAAGAGCTGACCAGCTATTTTAAGGAAATCTTCAAGTTCTCTCAGAATTGTAAGTTCTCTGACTGTACCCATACCCACGAACCGGGGTGCGCGGTAATCAAGGCGGTTGAGGAACATTATATTGCAGCTAGCCGCTATCAGAGTTATCTCTCTATGTTGGAGGATAAGGACGAAAATAAATACAGAGAGGCTTTTTGATAGGGAAGAGTGAAGAACGAAGAGTGAAGAAATTTAAAAAGCATATTAATGAAAGAACAGAAGGACGTCAGGCAGCGTATCGAAGAAGGTGAGTTTGCACAGAGTGCAGAAATCAGTGCGAGCTATCTGGATGAGGACATCTTGATTATAGATAATGTCAAGGTGTTGCAGAACCCCGACCCTATGAGATTCCAGATGAACATGATTGCATCCTGTCAGAGAGGCAGCCTGAGAGCTGAACTCAACGGGCGGGAATTCACCGTGGAGAAGGGCGATATATTTATCAGTCCGCCTAACTCTATTCTCGACATCAAAGAGGTGTCGGAAGATTTTGCATGCACAGCCATGTGTGTCAGCAATCACGGCTTGCTTGGTATTCTTCGTTCTCATATCTCGGTATGGAACCGTGCCATGTATGTGAGCAAGGTTTCGGTGTTGAAGATGAATGAGGTGGATATGGTATTCTATTCTAAGTTTACCGACTTGGTGCGCCTCTGTCTGGATCCGAAGTTCAACGACCGCAGTTCGTGGAAACCTTATCGCCGTGAGATAGTGGAGACGCTCCTGAAGAGTGCTCTTCTTGCCGTGAGCAATCTTTTGCTGACAGATCTCCCGAAAGAAACGTTGGGAACCAGTGCCAGCGATTTCTTTGATAAGTTCCTGGAGATGTTGCAGCAGAGCGAAATCAAGCATCAGCCTGTAGAATATTTTGCGCAGCAGCTTTGCATCACGCCAAAATATCTCTCCATCATCTGCAAGCGCCATTCCGGCAAGACAGCCATCGAGTGGATTACGGAGTATACGCTTGCTGATATCACCTATTATCTCCGTTCTACAACGAAAACAATCAAGGAGATTTCAGGTATACTGGGCTTCTCCAATACCTCATTCTTCGGTAAATATGTAAGAGAGCATCTGCACATGTCACCTCTGAAGTATCGTGAAAGTTTGAGAAAACAATAACAGCAAAATAAAAACTCGCAAATTCTAAAGAAAGAATCTGCGAGTTTTTTGTTTCTATCAAATAGGGTGGAGCTGGAGGGATTCGAACCCTCGTCCGCACAAGGAAACCATACGCTTTCTACATGCTTATTCCAGCCTCCGGTTTTCGAGGCATGACAGGACCTGGACCACCAATCATACCCTTATCCTCTAAAATTTCATCCATGCAACGAGGCGTACATGAACTATTTCCGATTTACCTGCACCGCTTGATCAACAAGATTCGGAACAACATCCGTTGAGCGATGTCTCGTTCCAGCACCCTGTGCTGGAATAAAGCTAGTTTACTATACTTCGACTAGGCAGCGAGAGCGTAGTTATTTTCGCCAATTAATTTTTTGTTCACTAGGATTTAGGAGGTAGCCAACGAGCCTCCGCATGCTTACGTACCATTTCATCTCGCCGTCAAATCCAGTCAACCCCGAGAATTTTCTGATATTGGGTGCAAAGATAAGGCGAAAATTTGAAATTACCAAATTTTTTAAGGAAAAAATCATACTAAAGATTCTAAATAGCTTAAAATGAATGTTTTATGAGTTCTTGCCTTAAACATGCTAACCAAACTCTTAATGCAATGGCTGTAATAGCATCCTCATTATCATTATTTTTAGGTATTGCATACTTTCTTAGAAATATGTACCTTTGCAGCCTGATTCAAGATAGTAATAATGATTATGAATATGCTAAATAAGAAAATAACTTGGAGAAAACAACATAAATGGTTAGGCATCGGTATGAGCTTTTTCATGCTGATGTTCTGCTTGTCGGGTATTCTGCTCAACCACCGTTCGCTTATCAAAGATGTGGACGTGAGCAGGAAATATCTGCCAAGTCGCTATGAATTCAAGAATTGGAATGGCGGGTTGCTGAGGGGAACGCTTGCTTTGGATGATGCCATATTGCTGTATGGAAACGGGGGAATCTGGCAAACGGATTCTACAGCATCCACATTCAAGGACTTTAATAAGGGGATTCCTGCAGGAGCAGACTGCCGACAGATAAGAAATGTTATCAGAACGGATGATGGTTCTGTCTGGTCGGTATCTCCATTTTCACTCTACCGGTTGGGGAGTCACAAAATATGGAAAAGCGTAACTCTTCCGACAGAGCCGGAAGAGAAGTTGAGCGACATTTCTGCTCATGGAGATACGCTTTTGGTTCTCAGCCGCTCCTATGCTTATGTATCCTTGCCACCTTATCAGAATTTCCACCGGATAGAATTGCCTATGCCAAAGGAGTATGATGGGAAGGTTACAGTCTTTCGTACGATATGGCTGCTTCACAGTGGAGAGTTGTTTGGCAGCATAGGTAAACTCATCGTAGATGGCATTGCCATCATCCTGGTGTTGCTCTGCATCTCAGGTCTTATCTTCTGGTTAAAGCCTAAACAGAAGAGGTTGCTTCGCTTTTCGCTGCAATGGCATGACAAAATAGGCCGATACACCATCATGCTTACTTTGTTGATAGCCCTGACAGGTTGGTGCCTTCGTCCACCTGTGATGATAGCCTTGGTGTTGAACAAGATGCCGTCTATTCCAGGGACGACGCTTCATAGCAAGAACCCTTGGAATGACAAACTCCGTGTGGTGCGTTATGATGAAAAGTTCGGTGACTGGCTCTTGTCAACTTCGGATGGTTTCTTTTCCGTGAATTTCCAGACAGGAAAGTTGGAGTCCATCTCCAATACTCCACCAGTCAGTGTTATGGGATTGAATGTCCTTCAGCAAAACAAAGATGGTAAATGGTATTGCGGTTCGTTTAGTGGTCTCTTTGTTTGGGATAGAGTAAAGGGGACAACCGTTGATTATTCTACCGGGAAAGCTGCTTTAAAGAACGCTGGTGCACCATTCGGAAAAATGGCGATAGCAGGTATGAGCCAGGATTTCTCTGATACGCCTGTCATTGCTGAGTATAATGAAGGAACCGACTTTGCGCCACAACCCGCTTATATGAACCAACTGCCCATGTCATTATGGAATGTGGCTCTGGAGGCTCATAGCGGTAGAATCTTCATAGGTAGTATTGCTACATATATATTTATCTTCGTGATGGGAATACTTGCCGTATGGTGCCTTTGGTCTGGGTATGTCATTAGACTAGTGAAGAAAAAATAAAAAAAGTTTTAATGCGTTGTTTTAATAGCCATATTGCTATATTGTATGTGTAAATGGTTGATACTCAGCGTAAAAGTATGTATGGCAATTCTCGGAAAAGCACCGGGAATTGCCATATATTGTTATAGTGAGAATTAGTACCCTCATTTTCGTCGCGACGTATCAGATGCTACGTCGGGACGCAGTTGTTGTTACGTCGCGATATATCAGATGCTACGTCGGGACGTAATTTCTTCCGCATCGATGGCGAAGTTATGAATAAAGATTGTTCATGGCAATATATGGCAGATAACCCCTAAAAATAAAGAATTGCCATATCCCTAACAGCTTTGTAATCAGAGAGATTACTGGCTGGTATGGCAATATGGCAATTCTTGAAAGAAAAATATTTAAAAATAAGTCTTGTTACTTCACGCTCCACTCAAACAAACCGCAGGACAGAGTCTCTGGCTGCTTCAGCTCGAGCTTAACTGCCTTGGTCTTCACAGGGTCGAAATTCACGATGCAGGCTACACCTCGCTTGCATGGATAAGCATCGGCTCCTGGAACTTCCTTCCAGTTGCCTGCCTCGTCCTGATAGTAGAGCTTCCAGCTGTCTGGCACCTTGCAACCGCCCCATGGCTGATCGTCGTACCAATATACGGTGCTGGTCTTGATCTCCTTGCTCTCTGGGAAGGTGTAGGTAATCCACTCTGTGGTGTTCTTCTTAGGCCACCAGTGGATGTATGGGACAGAACGGTCGTTCTCATCGGCTGGAACCAGTCCGTCGGTGATACTGCTCTTGGCAGGCACAGGAGAAGAGAATTCTACCTTAGCCTGAGCTGCGAGAGTTGCAGGAGCTAATGGCTTGGCAGCCTTGACATCCTGTGGCAACCATACCTTCATATTGCCGTTGCCACGATGAGCCCAGGCGAAGTATGGGATGAGAGTCAGGGTCTGGTCCTTGGTGCTCAGCTTGCCGCTCTTGTCGTAGGCGAGGGTCTGCACGTTCTCGGTCAAGGTCTCCATGCTCTGCCCCTTGTAGAGTGTCAGTACATTCTTATATTTAGGGTCGATGAAACCATCGTACGAGAGCTTGCCCTCAGCGAACTGAGGTTCGCGGTTCTCCAGAATGCTCATGATGTCGAAGCCCTGGTTGTCTGGCCACTCTGCACAATATACGATAGGACCACGCTCGATGCTGATGCAGCCGCGGTCGGCCTCTACCTTATTGTTGGCACGTACGGTGCGCGCCTCCATATCGAAGTGAACGCGAACCACATCGCCCTTCTTCCACTTGCGGTTGATGGTATAATAGCCATCCTCTGTTACCTTAGCCTCTACCTTCTTGCCGTTTACGGTGATGGTATAGCCCAGTCGCTTGCCGTCGCTGTAGTAGTAAAGGTCTGATGGTACTGGCTGACCCTTTACCCAGCCCGGGATGCGGATCTTCATACCGAACTGACCTGCCTTGTTGTCATCCACCTTGATGGCGATGTCGCCGTTCCAAGGATATTTTGTGTCCTGGCTCAAAGCCACCTTCTTGCCGGCTACTTTCAGAGAAGAAGAGTTGCTGAGGAAGAGGTTGACATATACATTCTTATCCTTTACAGCATATACATAGCCCGGGAGGGATGGCAGGAAACGGCAGATGTTGCTAGGGCAGCAGGCACAGCCGAACCAAGCCTGGCGCTGATGCTGACCCATACTCTCCAATGGGTTAGGGTAGAAGAAGCCTCCGCCGTCCATGCTCACACCACTGATGAGACCATTGTAGAGGGTACGCTCCAATACATCGTAATATTTGCTCTCGCCATGGAGAAGGAAGAGACGGTAGTTGACATAAACATTGCCGATAGCTGCGCAGGTTTCGCAGTAGGCACTCATATTAGGCAATTCGTAGTTCTTACCGAAAGCCTCGCCGTTGTTGGTAGCTCCGATACCTCCGGTGATGTAGAGCTTCTTGCTCACGATGTTGTCCCAGATGCGGTCGATGGCGTGGATATAGGCAGTATCACCGGTGAGGGCAGCTACATCTGCCATACCAGCATACATATAGGTAGCACGTACGGCATGACCTACAGCCTCGTCCTGTTCCAATACCGGTTTGTGGCTCTGAGAATATTCCTGTTTGATAGATGTCTTGCCACGATAGTCGAGGAAGAACTTTGCCTCTTCGAGATATTTCTTGTTGCCTGTAGCAAGATAGAGCTTGCAGAGTGCCATTTCGGCAATCTGATGTCCCGGTACCACGCAAGCCTGTCCTGGGTTAGGACCAACCTCGCGAACCACGCAGTCGGCATAGCGGATAGCGATGTCGAGGAACTTGCGGCTACCAGTAGCCTGCCAGTGAGCCACGGCACCTTCTACCATGTGACCGAGGTTGTAGAGCTCGTGGCTCAGATCCTCTTCCTTGCTCCAGCGCTTGTCGCCAGCCCAGAAATGAGGATGCTTCGGATTCTGTGTACGGGCGGTATAGAGATATCCGTCAGCCTCCTGAGCCGGAGCAATGATATCGAGCACGCTGTCGATATAAGCCTTGAGTTTCTTGTCTGGGTAGGTCTGTAGCACGTAGCTGGCACCCTCAATCGTTTTGTATGGGTCGGTGTCGTCGAAGCTGTAGGGCATCAGTTTGCCCACATCATAGGTGTCGCTGGGATGAGCTGCGCGCTCAAAGTTCTTGTATCTTCCCTCTGATTCGCATTTGCTGAAAGCCAGCGGGATGGTTACTTTGCGAGAGGTTTCGATACGCTGTCCCCAGAACGTATTGTTCCAAACCTTCACTGATGTGAAAGGCACCGGAGTGATAGGATAACCACTCGAGCTCTTGTTTACCTTCTGTGCCGAAGCAGGCATCAATGCCAATGCTGCCAAGGCTGATGTTACTAAAATCTTCTTCATGTATTGCTAGTTTATTTTGTTTGTCTTTTGTAAGGAATGTATTCGTCCCAAAGTTTCAATGAGTGCAGATAGCCCGAGAAAGGCCATGCCTCTTCGGCATTCTTGCCCAGAAGCATAAACTGCGATGGCTTGACGAGGAGCTGGATATCCTTCTGGCTGATGAGCTTGTCGTTGATGTAGATGCTCTCGATTCTGCCGTCGAAGCAGACATATACGTGCTGCCACTTGCCTTCCAGGGTCTTCATCTCCTTGTAGCCGGCATCCTCGTACCATCCGTAGTGGTTCATCACACCGCAGCGTGGTTCGGTGCCGTTTACCAGCATCAGCTTCTCCAGTTCATCGTGAGAAGAGGTGAAATCGGCTACGCATTCATTCTCGGCAATCTCCGGATTCAGAATCCATGCCTCGATGGTGTATGGAGCGTTGTCGCGGATAGTGGCAGGGAGCATGAAGTTGCTTCTGTAACTCTCCTTGCCGGTAAAGGCGAATGCCTTTTTGCCCTCTATGGTCTTGATGATGGCTGCTGTATCGTGCTGCGTCTCGAACTCGCCCTTGAGATGGACATCCAGCGGGCTTCCGTTCTTGATGTAAGGCACGGTATCGCCCTCGTTGTAGTAGTCAGCGCTGATATCTACCACCAGTCCCTGACAGTTCTTGTCGGCTACTGCCTCACGCACGATGTTGCTCTGGGCATCGAAAGCCTTTTCTGCCGCCTCCTGTTCCCAGTTATAATAACGGAGATTGGTGAGGGTAAATTGTTTTTCGCCTGCAAGAATTTCCAGTTTTCCTTCAGAAAGATTCAGTCGAGGATCGTTTTCTTCTATCTGATGCCAGCTTCCGTTGTCGAAAACTTGGGCGGTGAGGGTATGCTTGCGTGCTTTGCCGAGCTGCGGGTGAGTCATCACCAGCTGGGTGCCCGGTTGCAGGGTGATGGCATCTTTGCCAGCCATGCGCTCTCTGAGGGCGGTGCCCTGAAGGAGCGAGAACTTGCCGGCAAGCATTCCCTCGTTGTTATGCCAGGTTGTACCATCGAAATCGGCTGCTGTCAGACCGAGCCACTGCTGTGGAGCAGAATCTTCTACGGAACCGTAAACCTTGATGTTCCAGATGGCGCCACCGAAACCATTCTTCTGTCCGCCGGTATAGGTGAGGCGGATGTACTGCGCCTTGGCATTTCCGAAATCTACCATCGGCGAACCAGCCAGACGGTTCTGTCGCTTGTCGGAGAAGGTCTGCCAGTGCTTGCCGTCATTCGAAGTCTCGATGAGATACTGATAGAACTGTGTTCCGTATTCAAACTGAGTCCAGATGCTCTTGATGCTCTGCTTCTTGCCCAGGTCGAGCTGGATCCAGGCTGGTCCGGTGGTGCGAGGGCGCCAGAGTGTGCCGTTGTTGTCATCAACCGCATATTCCGGACGGAAATCGTTGTCGTAGTAAGAGGAAACTGTAACCTTGGCGCCGAATGCGAGGTTCTTTGCTACCTTCATCTCCGGTTTCAGATCGAGACCTTCGTGGGTAGGAACGACCTCCTTGATGGTACCGTCTGCATTGAATTCGAGTTTGTCGATTGCCACCTGACGATGGAATCCACGGTTGGAATGCGGATTGTCATGGCGATGATATACGATGTAGTAGTTGTCGCCTTCCTGGAGCACGCTGTTGTGTCCCGGACCATGAACGGTTCCATCGGCATTGGTCTTGAGGATGGTGCCGTGGTAGGTATAAGGACCGAGCGGACTCTTGGCTGTGGCGTAATCCACACGGTAGCTGGCATCTTCGCAATGCTCGCAGGAGTAGAGGAAGTAGTAGATGCCGTTGCGCTTGAAGACGAAAGGAGCTTCGAAGAAGTGAGTAACCTCGGTGTTCGGGATGAGCTTGGTTTCGCTGAACGATTTCATGTCAGGATTCAGCTTACCTGCTCCGCAACCGAAGCCTTTGTAGATGCCCCAGGTTCCCCAATACATATAGACCGAACCATCATCATCTCGGAAGGTCTGACCATCAAGGGTGATGGCATTCTTTACGAATCTGTCCGGTACGAGCACGGCTTCGCTCTCGCCCAGCACGTTCTTCCAAGGACCGCGAGGTGTATCGCCCACACCCAGATGAAGCTTGCAAGGCTGGCAGTAGAGGTAGTAATACTTGCCGTCGGCTTCGTTCTGCATTACATCCGGTGCCCAGATCCAGTGGCTGTCCGGCCAGTTCATCGGCATTAGGGTCCAGTTCTTGAAATCCTTGCTACACCAGAGCTGTGCCGGTCCGAAACCGGCTCCGCTACCATCGGTAGTAGCATATATATAATAGGTGTCACCAAACTTCTTGATGGTTGGGTCGGCAAAATAGCCAGGCAGGATAGGGTTGCCGGCTCCCGGAGTGTTGTAGGCAGCTTTCTGGGCAGCTCCTGTCTCAGGCGCTGCCGCAGCTGCTGTTACGAATAGTGTTACAATTATATTTTTACTAACCATATGAACTTCTTTTCTAAATATTTATTTCTTAATGAGTTTAATGACGAATCCTCCGCCAGAAGCAAGATGAATCTTCATTTCCGATTTCTGATTGATAACGGATTTCTCAATCTTGTAATCCTCGGCATCATGGTTGGCATTGATGCCGTCCTTCAGCACGATTGCTTCGTAATCTCCATTTGGGAGAAAATCAAACTTCAGGGTGAGCGTGCGCTCATCCCAGTTGCTCTGACCGCCAACATACCAGTCGTTGCCCTTCTTTC
This sequence comes from Segatella copri, assembly GCF_009494835.1. GTDB lineage: Bacteria > Bacteroidota > Bacteroidia > Bacteroidales > Bacteroidaceae > Prevotella > Prevotella copri_F. The sequence goes on along the minus strand of NZ_VZBE01000001.1, from coordinate 88,333 downwards.
TGGCGGTAACGATATACTTTCCGATTTCGCCCTGTGGCACGATGGTCTTGTCGAAGACTACAGGCAATGAAGCAATGTATCGGGTGTATGGCTCATCAGCCTCATAGTTGGTAGGGGTGTCGGCGAGCATCGTAAACGGACTGTCCTGTACGATATAGCAGGCAGCCTGGTGGCATCGGGTTCCCATCGAAATCGGTTTGGTGTAGATAGCCTTCCAGTTGTCTCGGGTTCCGTTTCTCATCGCTCCCGGTGTGAAATCCACCTGTCCTGCCATCATTCTGATGTATGGGAAGGTGACATCATAGAGTGGCATATCATTCTTGGCTTCCGTCCAGCGGCACTCTTCCATACCGAAAACACTCTCGTAGTTGAGGATGTTAGGATAGGTGCGGTTCAGACCTACCGGTTTGTAGATGCCGTGCAGGTCGAGGATGAGATGATGCTTGGCGGTGCAGGCAGCCAGACGTTCCACCATTTCGATGGCGGTCTGGTCGTCGCGGTCCATGAAATCCACCTTGAATCCCTTGATGCCCATATCAGCATAGGTCTTGCAGATGGTTTCAAGATTCTCGTCCATCACGTTGAACACAGCCCAAAGTACGATATCCACGCCCTTGCTCTTACCATATTCTATGAGTTTAGGCAACTGGATATCGTCTATTGGTTTCAGAATACTTCCCTCTTTCGAGTTGTACCATCCTTCATCAAGGATGATGTATTCCAAGCCGTGATTATGAGCAAAATCTATGTAATATTTGTAAGTATCGAAGTTGATGCCTGCCTTGAAATCCACACCTTTCAGATTCCAGTCGTTCCACCAGTCCCAAGCCACCTTTCCCGGTTTGATCCAGGAAGTATCGCCTATTTTGTTGGGTGCAGCCAGGGCATACACCAGGTTGTTGGTCGGCATCTGTGTGTCGTGCTCTGTGATGGCGAAGATGCGCCAAGGATAATTGCGTTTGCCGGTGCTGGTTGCGATGTAATCGCAGGTGCTCTTTACGTGGCTCATGTGTCGCCAAGGGTAGTAAGCCATCTCCTTAGGGTAGGGAGCAAAGGCGGCTCTCAGGATTCCCTTCTCTTTATCTTGTTCGCTGCTGTTAGCCTTCAGCCACATGCCCGGATACTTCTCCAGGTCGCTCTCCAGAATGGTAACCTTCGCCTTCCCGCAATCTATGGTTGCCGGCAGGAAAGCCAAATCCTGCTTAGCGGTATCGAGCCGTGTTTCGTGATAGACATTCTGGAATGCCATGGCAAAAGGCTTTTCAGGTGTCGTGGTATAAGGCAACCATGCCTTCTTGTCCTTGCCAAACTGGTAGGCGGCGGTTTCATTCAGAATGATGGTCTTGCCCTTTCGCTGGGTATAGAATCGGTAAGCCACTCCCTCATCGTAAGCTCTCAGGATGATGCCGAAACCATTCTTCAGTTTCAGATTCAGTTCCTGATAAGCTGTTTCAAAGTTTTGCTGACGATAGAATGGGGCATGGATGGTTTCCTTATGGTTGCTAAGCTTGTGGCTTGCTACCTTCGGATTCTTACCCATGTCCATTCCATCGTTCAGCGTTACACCTATTGAAGACTCCTGTAAAAGAATGGAGCCATTGTATTTAAATTGAAGAGAGAGAGACTTGTTGGTGTTGAGTTCTGCTACGATTTTACCATCTGGTGATTTCACCAGATAGTTCTCTGCCGATACTGTTGCCCCTATATATAATAAGGTGGCGATGAAAAAGAGTTTCTTAACCATAACTTTCTAGGTTTATTGTTGTTTTGTCCGTTTTGTTGTTTGCTTGGTGGCAATGCCTGTATTACCGGATTACCACAAGTTTTTATTTCTGCTGCAAATTTACGAATAGAATTGTTTATGTAATGCAAAGAAAGTCCAAAATGATGAAAATATCGTATCAAAAGCCCCCTGTTAGACGATAGTTGCATCTTTATGTACGATAATTTTAGGACTTCGTTGATTTTTTCTGTTATTTTGCAGCCAGAAAAATAAACGAAACAATAATAAACCTAGCAGATATGAATTCAAAGCAGTTCACATTATTAATAGAAGTAGCTTGTTTGCCGGGAATGACTATAGCAGCCACGGTTTATCGCACCATCTCTAAGGTGGATGCCATATCAGTGGATTGTCCGGTGGGCACAACTCCCCGACTTCCTAATCTCGTATGGGTAACCTATTCTGATGGTTATTCAGAGTATCGACAGGTGCGCTGGGCTAACGCTCCGCTTGCTGATGAGCAGGCTGAGGCTGATGCGCAGAAACATCCTGCCGGGAGCCAATATGAGATAGGTGGTTTTGTGATTGGTGATGAGACTACCGACAATGGTTATCCTGTCAAGGCACAAATCAAGGTGGTGGCTGAAGGCTATCAGACTCCAGAAAAGGAAGTGGCTCATACCTTCTCACTCGCTGATGTGAGCATAGATGGTGACAACCGACTCACCCACAATCGTGATGAGGCACTCCGTGAGATCTGTTCCTGGGATGTTACCCAACAACTCTACAACTATCGTGATACCTACGGACTCAGTACCGAAGGGTATACCAAGAGTGATGGCTGGGATTCGCCGGATACCAAGCTCAAGGGTCATGGATCTGGTCACTATATGTCGGCTATTGCACAGGCATACGCCGTGGCAACTAATCCTGAACAGAAGGCAATCCTCCGCAAGAACATCACCCGAATGGTGAATGAGTTGCGAGAGTGTCAGGAGAAGACCTTCGTATATAATAAGGAACTGAAGCGCAACTGGGAGGCTCGTGATTTCGCACCTGAGGCAGAACTCAGAAAGATGAAGGGCACCTGGGCTGCTTTTGATGAGTATAAGAAGCACCCTGAACTTTATGGCTACGGCTATATCAACGCCATTCCAGCTCAGCATTGTGCTCTGATTGAAATGTATCGTGCTTACAACAACTCCGATTGGGTTTGGGCTCCTTATTACAGCGTACACAAGCAACTTGCCGGTCTGATAGACATCGCAACCTATTTTGATGATAAGGAAATCTGCGACAAGGCTCTCCTCATCGCCAAGGATATGGGACTTTGGGTATGGAACCGTATGCACTACCGCACTTACGTAAAGCAGGACGGCACCCAGGATGAGCGTAGAGCCAAGCCGGGCAACCGCTACGAGATGTGGGACATGTACATCGCCGGTGAGGTGGGAGGTATGAGCGAATCGCTCTCCCGTCTTTCTGAGATGGTTTCCAATCCGGATGAAAAGGCAAAGCTCCTCGAGGCTGCCAACTGTTTCGATGCGCCTAAGTTCTATGATCCGCTGAGCAAGAACATCGATGACATCCGCACCCGCCATGCCAACCAGCATATTCCGATGATTATCGGAGCGCTGCGCAGCTATAAGAGCAATCAGAAGCCATACTATTACAATCTGGCAGAGAACTTCTGGAGACTGGTGCAGGGCAGATACATGTATGCGATGGGTGGTGTAGGAAATGGAGAGATGTTCCGCCAGCCATATACCCAGATTCTGAGTATGGCAACCAACGGACTGCAGGAAGGCGAATCGGAGGCTTATCCGGATATCAACGAAACCTGTTGTGCGTATAATCTTATCAAATTGAGCAAGGATTTGAACTGTTATAACCCTGATAATGCACAGTATCTCGACTATATCGAGCGCACGCTGTACAATCAGATTATCGGTTCCCTCAATCCAGACCAGTATCAGACCTGCTATCAGTATGCGGTAGGATTGAATGCCACCAAGCCATTCGGCAACGAGACTCCTCAGAGTACCTGCTGCGGCGGTACAGGTTCTGAAAACCATACCAAGTACCAGCAGTCGGCATATTTCGCCAACGACAACACCCTCTGGGTAGGTCTCTATATGCCAACCACCCTCCACTGGAAGGAGAAGGGCGTGACTATCAAGCAGGATTGCCTGTGGCCGGCACAGCATTCAGCCATCAAGATTACGGAAGGCGAGGGCGATTTCACCCTGAAACTTCGTGTACCATACTGGGCAACTCAAGGTTTCTCTATCAAGGTGAACGGCAAGGAAGTGGCAAAGAGCTATCAGCCTAGCACCTATGTAGAACTGGAGCAGAAGCACTGGAAGGTGGGAGATGTCGTAGAAATCGACATGCCATTCAGCAAGCATATCGAATATGGTGCCGACAAGCTTTCGAGCGATGTGGCAAGTATGGACGGTACTCCGCTGAAGACATCCTGGGTAGGAACCCTGATGTACGGACCATTGGTGATGGCGGGCACAGGCGCACAGACCTGGAATCAGGCTACGCTGAACATCGACTCCCGATTGAGTAATATCACCGTGGGCGAATCGAACGGCGTGACCACAGGTGCAGGAGCCAATCTCCTTACCCTGAAGCTGGATGGCAAGGAATTCCAGCCAGACTATTATCGCAACGCTAATAGTACCCACTACTACCGCATCAACCTGACCGATGCCAAGAGCAAGAAGAGCAAAAAGGTGAAGATAGATTTCACCGAACTGAATTCTCTCCTGAATCTTGCCGCAGAGCGCAAGGCTGACCAGGAGAAGTGGAATGCCCTTTCGCAGAAGGTTCCGGAGTATGCTCCATGGGCACCGTTCGGCTATGAACGCATGCAGAAGGTGATGGCTCAGGCACAGGAGCTGGTGGCAAAGGGCAAGAAGAAGGTAACCCAGGATGAACTGGAAGGTACTACTGCCATCCTGAACCGTGCCATCAACACGATGCGCCCTGGCAATCTTGCCGAGATGGAAGATCTCAGAGAACTTTCCGGTCTGCTTCGCCGTGCCGGTTGGCCGGATGACAACACCAGCGAGGAACTCAAGGATGCCATCAGTTATGGCAGAATGGTTCAGAAATACGTAACCGACGGAAGTGGAACCCACGACATGATTCATGCCGCTGTGGGAAAACTGAAGAAGGCGATGAAACAATAAAAAAGATATAGAAACAACAAAACAATAAAACATTAAAGACAACAAAGACATCATTTAGAATAAACAACATTTAAGTGTAACAAAATCGGCTTAAAAGACGAAATATCGTCTAAATCGTCAGGTTTGGACAAAATTTTCACTTTTTTAGACGATAATGTAGCATAATATACAAAATATTTTGTTACTTTGCAATCGAAATTTAAACAATAATAAACCTAGCATGAATAGAATATGAGACAGACACAAAAAATCTCAGGCTTTGTACATAGTCAAGCTTATGTAAAAGCCATCGCGTGTTTGGTCCTTGTCTGCGGAGGTACATTACCTACTTTAGCAGCAAGTGAGACCTTATCAAACCCAAAGGTAGAGGAAACTCAACAGAGTGAAATTACCGTAAAGGGTACAGTTGTTGATGATGCCGGTGAGCCAGTCATCGGAGCTACCATTATGGAAAAAGGAACCCGTAATGGTACGGTTACTGATATTGATGGTAACTATGTTATTAAGGTAAAGCGTAATGCTCAGTTGACTATTTCATACTTGGGATATGCTACTCAGGTAGTTCCTGCCGGAACTTCAAAAGTGGTTTTGAAAGCTAACGATACCAAACTGAATGAAGTGGTGGTCGTAGGTTTCGGTACCCAGAAAAAGGTAAACCTTACTGGTGCGGTGACTGCTGTTTCGGGTGAGGAATTGGATAGCCGTCCTGTAAGTAATGCAACTCAGGCTCTGCAGGGTATGGTGGCTGGTTTGCAGATTACCCAGGCTGCAGGTAGTTTGGATGATACTCCAAGTTTGAATGTACGTGGAACAACTACAATCGGACAGGGTTCCAGCGGAAGTCCGTTGGTCTTGATCGATGGTATGGAGGGTGATATCAATACCATCAATCCTCAGGATATTGCCAGCGTATCAGTATTGAAGGATGCAGCTGCATCATCTATTTATGGTTCCCGTGCACCTTTCGGTGTCATATTGATTACTACAAAGACGGGTGGCAAGCGTGACAAGGTAAGTGTGAACTACAATAATAATTTCCGCTTCAGTACCCCAATTCGTATGAAGCATAGTATGAATTCTGTCGATTTTGCTTGTATGCAGAATGATGCGAATACGAACATTGGTGGTGGTCAGCTTTTTACACCAGACCATGTTCAACGTATGAAGGATTGGATAGAGGGCGAATATGTTAATACTGGTACCCGTAAGGATAAAAATGGCAATTTGATTTATTCTTTGGATGCGGATGCTAATGGCTATTGGTTGAGTGGATTTACCGATGGTTATGCTTCTACCGATTTCTATGATGCAATATACAAAAAACATACATTCTCTCAGGAGCACAATGTAAGTGCAACTGGTGGTGATGACAAACTCAACTACTATGCTTCTTTTGGATATTTAGGTCAGGATGGCTTGATCAAGGTTGCTGATGAAGGTAGTAGCCGATATACTGCTACTGCCAAGATCTCTTCACGGTGGACGAATTGGATGAAGTTTAACTACTCTCTCCGTTTTGTTCGCAAGGATTATCATCGTCCTCAGTCTTTGGGTCAGGGTGTTTATGAATATCTTGGTGGACAGTGGCCATGTGTTCCTTTGTATGATAGAAATGGTAATCTCTATAATGAGATGGTAAATACCATGACTAATGGTGGTACATATCGTTATCAGAATGATGAGTATAATCATCAGGTAGGTTTGGACATTGAACCAATCAAGAATTGGGTTACCCATGCTATCTTCAACTATCGTACATCCCATAATGAGAGTCATACAGATATGCAGCATACTTATCTGTATAATCTGAATGGTGAGGCTTACGACCAGAATAATTTTACCTATGTAGGTGAAGATTACTATAAGGAAAATTATACAAATTTCCAACTCTATTCTGAGTATTCGTTCAATTTGCAGAAGAAGCATAACTTCCATATTATGGCTGGTTTCCAGTCTGAGGATGAGCGTATGAAGTACAAATATGCAGATAGAGCTGGTCTCATCGTTGGTAATAAGCCTCAAATTGATGGTACAACTGGTATTGATGCTTATGGTAATCCTGTGGATCCATCTGTGTCTGGCAACATGAGCCGTTGGACAACTTGTGGTTTCTTTGGTCGTTTGAATTATGATTATCAGGGCAAGTATCTCTTTGAGGTTAATGGTCGATATGATGGTTCTTCAAGATTCCGCCCGGGAAATCAGTGGAAGTTCTTCCCATCAGTATCTGCAGGTTGGAATATTGCACAAGAGAACTTCATGCAGCCAATCAATGATTGGATTGGTCAGTTGAAGCTTCGTGTATCTTATGGTAACTTGGGTAACCAGAATGTTGGTACTTACCAGACTTATCAGACGATTGGTGTATATGCCAACAATGGTACATGGCTGCAGGATGGTTTGAAACCAATGACAGCTTGGGCACCAGGACTGGTTTCTCAGAATTTGACATGGGAAACCATCCAGAGTTTCAATGTCGGTCTTGACTTTGCGTTCTTGAAGGATCGATTGCATGGATCATTTGACTGGTATGTACGTAAGACAAAAAATATGATAGGTAATGCCCCTGAGCTTCCGAGCATTTTGGGTACGGATGTACCTGTTACTAACAATACCGACTTGCGCACTAATGGTTGGGAGTTGACCATCGGTTGGAACGATCGCTTGTCTAATGGTTTGCAGTATGGAATCAGCCTCAATCTCTCTGATGCCTATGCTACTATCACAAGATATCCTAATAACCCTTCTCATTCATTGGGTAACTATATTGAGGGACAGCGTATTGGTGATATCTACGGCTTTGAGACCATCGGTATAGCTAAGAGTCAAGAAGAGATGGATGCTCATATCGCAAAGGTTGACCAGAGTACAATTGACAATAACAAGTGGGGTGCTGGTGATATCATGTATCGTGACCTCAATAAAGATGGTAAGATTTCCTGGGGTGCCAATACGTTGGAAGATCATGGAGACCTTAAGAAGATTGGTAATTCCACACCACGCTATCTCTTTGGTATTGACTTGAATGCTGCTTGGAAAGGCTTCGATGTACGTTGTTTCTTCCAGGGTGTCATGAAGCGTGAATATTGGGCTAGTACACGTTACTTCTTTGGTACTTTCGAATATGGTCGTTGGTATCAGGTCTGCCTGGATGGTTTGCAAGACTATTATCGTGACGAGAACTCTTGGTCTGTTGTCAATGGTTTCCAGGAAACAAATAAGGATGCTTACTTGCCACGTGCAGCCTATAGCGCCAAGAATGAGCAGGTTCAGACAAAGTATCTGCAGGATGCTTCTTACATTCGCTTGAAGAACCTTCAGATTGGTTATACCCTTCCACAAGAACTGACACGTAAGATTTCTATTGAGAAACTTCGTGTTTACTTCTCGGGTGAGAACCTCTGGACAGGAACATCTCTCCGCAAGCAGTATGACCCAGAGACCATCGGTACATGGTATGGCAATGGATATCCATTGAGCACAACCTTCTCTTTTGGTTTAAGTTTAACATTATAAATATTAGAATGATATGAAATTCAATATATCTTTAAAGGTTCTTCCTTTGTTGGCATGCGGTATGTTGATGGCTTCTTGTAATGATTTCCTGAAGCAAGAGCCTCTTACAGAGATTACTCCTACCGACTATTACAAGGATGCTACTCAGCTTCAAGCCGTAGCTAATGCTTTCTATCAGACTGTATTGCCATATCATAGTGGTGCAGGCTATGGTACATTTGCATACGATAATGGTACGGATAATCAGACCGGTTCTGATGGTGATTCTAAGTATAAGAAAGGTAGTTGGAAGACTAGTAACGACAACTCTTCATGGAGCTGGAACAATATTCGTGATATCAACTATCAGTTGAATATTGCACAGTCTAACTATGAGAATGGATTGATTGCGGGTGATGAAAATAAGATTCGTCAATATATTGGCGAGTTACACTTCTTCCGTGCCTATGCTTATTTCAGCTTGTACAAGAGCTTCGGTGACTTACCTATTGTGACAGAGGCCATGCCTGACAATGAGGCTATCCTTGTAGCTGCTAATAAGCGTAGTCCTCGCAACGAAGTAGCTCGTTTCATTCTTGCCGACCTGGATTCTGCTGTAACCTATATGGAGCCTGATGGTTGGGAAGCAACCACACGTATCTCTCCTGCAGTTGCTCATCTGTTTGCATCACGTGTAGCCTTGTTTGAAGGTTCTTGGTTGACCAACTTCGCTGGTACTCCGTTCGTTCCTAATGGTGAGGGATGGCCAGGAAAGGCAAAAGACTATAATGCAAATTATCAGTATCCTACAGGTAGCGTTGAGGCTGAAGCTAAGTACTTCTTCCAGAAGGCGGTTGATGAGGCTGCCATTGTAGGTGATGCTTATGTAGGCAAATTGGATAAGAATACAGGTATCGTACCTCAGTCTTTATCTGATACCAATCCTTATTTCTATAAGTTTGGTAATACCGATATGTCTGCCTATCCTGAGGTTCTTCTCTGGAAGGCCTATAATAAGGGTAAAGGTGTGACTGATAACATTGAGGTAGCTGTAAACCGTGGTAATACCTATACTGGTTTTACCCGTGGTATGATTGATGCCTTTCTGATGAAGGATGGTAAGCCTACTTATGCACACCATGATGGATATGTATATGAAGATACAACGACTCATGCAGTAGTTCGCAATCGTGACCCACGTTTGTTTATCTTCTTGAAGCGTCCTGGTCAGAAGAACGTTCTTCAGGGTGAGGATAATAATATTGCTGCTGAGCAGGTTCGTCCTATCGAGCCAGTTCCACAAGTGTTTACTCGCTCATTTGACGTAACTTATACTACTGGTTATGCTATTCGAAAGGGTGGTACGTTTAATCAGAACTTGGCCGAAAACCAGGCTGGTTATACTGCATCTATCACCTTCCGTGCCACAGAGGCTTTGCTCAACTATATTGAAGCTCAATATATGCTCGACCACAATTTAAATGCGAAGAGCATTTCATATTGGAAGGCTATCCGTGAGGCTGCTGGCTTTACTGGTGAGGCTGCTGACCCTCAGACAACTATTGCTGCCACAGATATGGCACAGGAGTTAAAGGGTTATACCGATGGTTCTGGTACACAATATGATTGGGGTGCATTTTCTGCAGGCAAGGCATTGACAGATCCTACTTTGTATAGCATTCGTCGTGAGCGTCGTACAGAGTTGATGGCTGAAGGTCTTCGTTGGATGGATTTGATTCGCTGGCGTTCACTCGATCAGTTGATGAAGCAGCCTTATCAGCTTGAGGGCTTCCATCTTTGGAATACTCCAATGGAGAAATGGTATACAGAAAAGCAGTTGGTTGACGATGGTTCTGTTACTGCTACAGTATCTTCTCGTAAGTTAACTGAGTATTTCCGTCCATACCAGATTGTTTCTACCAATATGCTTTACAATGGTATGACCTGGTCTATGGCTCAGTACCTGCAGCCAATGCCTTTGCGTCAGTTTATGCTTACAGCTCCTGACCATAAGACCTATGCAGACTCTCCATTGTACCAGAATCCATACTGGCCTATGGAACCAGATGAGGCTGCAGAGCAGTAAATCTTGAATTTCAATTTCCCTTGAGATCTTTAGAGATAAGACAAGGGAATATATATAAAAGCCCCCGATAGTAACAATGCTATCGGGGGCTTTGTTTTCTTTTAAACTTAAATAAGTTTTTCAATCTCTTTAATAGAAAGACCTGTACCTTTGGCAACTTGTTCTTGTGTGAGCCCCATGCCGAGAAGACGCTTTGCGGTGGCCAACTTTTCTTTGGCAACACCTTCTTCTCTGCCTTCTTCCTTTGCAGTATCAATCGAATTTTTTATGTCTCGATAGGCAGGATTGTCATATCGTTCTTCTGATAATCTCATAATCTGTTCTTTTTATAGAATTCTTTTGGCAAAAATACGACTTTTTATAATATCTTCCAAGTATTTTTGCGTAAATCTATTATTTTAATGGTATTTTGGACGATTTTTTTCACTTAGTCTCATGAAAAAAATAGTTATTTTGCAAGCGGAACTTAACATAAACTTATTTAAACATAAACGAAATGAAATGTACTAAATCCATTTGGCTGGTAGTTTGGATACTGCCATTGTTTTATACGTACATATCCGAAGCGTAAGGTGTGTTATCTTAATACCCTATAACTCATAACTTAAACAGTCATATATCCACGTTTATTTGGTTTGAATATCTTGATTTGTGCGGTTGCTGGCATATGCCGGCAATCTTGCTGCCATTTGCCAGCAACATTGCTGGCAATTGCCGACAACCTTGCTGGCATATGGCAGCAATCACATAGATCTAATTCTTTAAGGTGATAGATAGGGCTTCTCTCATCATATCAGCTATGTGTTTTAGCCTTTTAAGAATACTAAAGAAAGCATTCTTTCATCAAAAAGAACAAAGAATACGATATTTGTATCTTTTTAGACGATATTGCGAGCGTTTTTGCTAGATTATCAGTACTTTTGTGGCGAAATATCAATAACGCAAAAATAATAAATAACGCAAAAATCATAACCGAAATGAAACGAATCTTCTTATCGCTGATACTCACAGCGGCAACCTTGCCTTGGGCTACTGCAGCCCTCGCGCAGCAGGATCCATCTGAGGCTCCTGCCACCAGACCCGTAAATCCTGTTTCTGCACCACAGAAACTCATCTTCGTACCGGACTCTCTGAAACCCTATGATTTCAACAAGGATGATGAGAGATGGTGCTGGCGACATAGTGCACAGACCCAGAATATCGTGTATTTCTGGGAAAAGCCATTCGGAGACAATCCGCAGAATCCTCCTTCGCTCGAAGGTAAGCCGATGAAATTCGACCTGGGTAATCTGCAGACTCAGGTTGAACGGTTCTATCGTTTCTTCCGTGATACCCTGAAGTTCTCTCTGCCGGGCAGTATCTGCGATAAATATAAGATGATGGTGATGGTGAACTATTCGCTGGAAGGAACTGCTTACGGCGGAACTTACGATGACTTTATCGGAGCTCTCTGGGTAACACCTAACCGTATTCAAGATCAAAAACTCAACTGTCTGGCTCACGAGTTGGGACACAGTTTCCAACTTCAGATTATGGCAGACAAAACGGGCGAAGCCTGGGGAGGAAGCGGCTTCTTCGAGATGACATCCCAATGGATGCTCTGGAGAGTGAATCCCGACTGGATAACAGATGAGAAGTATCATTTTGATGCCTTCAGACAGCTTACCCATAAGGGTTATCTGCATCTGGACAACATCTATCATTCGCCATACGTGATAGAATGGTGGGCCGAGAAGCATGGATTGGAAAGCATCGCCCAGCTCTATCGGGAGGGAAAGGTAGGAGAGGATCCGGTTGTAACCTACAAGCGGAAGTATAAGATGAGTCAGAAGCAGTTTAATGATGAGATGTTCGACTGCTATCGCCATCTCGTGAACTTCGATTTCGATTATGCCCGCAAGGAGACCCGTCCTTATGCCTGTACCTTCGATACCAAGATGCTGAAGCAGAAGTATGGTTATCTTCGTCCGGATACAGCTTTGGTTCCAGAGAACTATGGCTTCAATGCCATCAAACTGGAAATCCCGAAGGCAGGCAAGAAGGTTACTGTAGATTTCAGAGCACTCGATGCTGAGGGTAAGGTGTTCAAGGCATCCAAGGACAAGATGGCACGCACCATCGGTTACCGTTATGGTTTGGTGGGAGTAACCGCCGATACTGATGAATGCATCTATGGTCAGATGGGTGATGCGATGAATGGAAAGGTTTCGTTTCAGGCTCCAAAGTCCCAGCTTCTCAAGGCGCTCTATCTCGTGGTGATGGGAGCTCCTGCGAATCATTCGCTCGATCCATCTTCCTGCCGTTTCCCTTATGAGGTAAGAGTGAGGTAAGAGTGAAGTAAGATTCGGATAAGAATCAAGTACGAATCGAATAAAAATCATCTACATAAAAAATATCATAGCTTATGAAGAATAAGACTTTATTATCGGCATCTCTTGCCCTGGTGATGGCGATGCCGGCAGCTACAGCTTCAGCACAGGGCACATTAGAAGATTACAACAGAGCCTATGCGCTGCGTCATCAGTTTTCAGCCGATTCCGTGTTCCATTGGGCACGCTCATCGGCTTGGTGCGACTCAACCCACGTATTGCATTATCAGATTTCTACTCCTCAGGGCAAGAAGTTTGTATCCTATGATGCCGACAAGGATGAGATGAAGACTTATGATTCGCAGGAAGCGTTGGAGAAAGCGCTGGGCATCAAGCCTCGCCGCCCTTATAAGCCTCAGTTTGGCAGACGCCATGAGCGCCATTGGATGGAGGTAGACGAGGAGAAGGAGGCTTATCCGGTACTTTCGCCCGACGGCAAGATGGAAGCCTACATCGAAGGTTACAACGTGGTGGTTCATGAGGCAGGAAAACCTTATACTGAAGCCAAGCGAATCCTCACTCAGGATGGTACTATCGGCTGCTATTACAGCAACCGCATCCAATGGAGCCCAGACGGCAAGCACATCTTCGTATGCAAGCGGGTGCCGGTAGAGAAACGCTATGCCTACTACGTAGAATCTTCGCCTGCCGACCAGCTGCAGCCTATCCTCCACAAGCAGGAGTATGCTAAGCCGGGCGATGCCCTGCCACAGCACTATCCGGTCATCATCGATGTGGCTACCGGAAAGAAGGTGGAGGCTGACAAGCATCAGATAGAAAACCAGTATGAACTGGAATGGATGCAATGGACACCAGACAGCAAGGAGGTGACGATGGAGTACAACCAGCGTGGGCATCATCTCTATCAGATGCTGGCGATGAATGCCGAAACCGGCAAGCTTCGTACCGTGGTAGAGGAGCGTGCCAATACCTTCGTGAACTATGGTCGTCTGTGGCGCCAGTTTATCAAGGAGGGCAAGCAGCTGCTCTGGCTGAGCGAGCGCGACAACTGGAATCATCTCTATCTCTACGATGTGCAGAAGTCGAAGGTTATCCTACAGATTACAAAGGGCGACTGGTTTGTTCGCGGCATCCAGCGTGTGGATGAAGAGAAGGGAGAAATCTATTTCTCGGCTAGTGGCGTGAACAAGAATGAGGACCCATATCTGGTACATTATTATAAAATAGGTATCGACGGCAAGAATATGGTGGCGCTCACTCCTGAAGAGGGAAATCATAGTGCCCAATATACCTATGATTACCGTTATCTCCTGGATACCTATTCTAAGGTGGATGCCGCTCCTGTTACCGTGCTCAGAGATGCGCAGACCGGTAAGCTCGTCAAGACTCTGGAGACGGCTGATATCGCTACGCTGAAGAAGCACGGATGGGTAGCTCCTGAGGTGTTTGTGGCTAAGGGACGTGATGGCAAGACCGATATGTGGGGCATCATCCAGCGCCCTACCAATTTCGATCCGAACAAGAAATATCCGGTTATCGAGTATATCTATTCGGGTCCGGGCGATGCCTATACTCCGAAGAGTTTCATGCCATACAACTGGTACACCACTTCGCTTGCCGAACTCGGTTTCATCGTAGTCCAGCTCGATGCGATGGGAACTTCCTATCGCGGCAAGAAGTTTGAGGAGGTTTGCTACAAGAATCTGAAGGATGCCGGATTCCCAGACCGTGAACTCTGGATCAAGGCTGCAGCCAAGAAGTATCCTTATATGGATGCTGATAATGTGGCAATCTATGGCTGTTCGGCAGGCGGACAGGAGAGTACCACAGCCGTATTGCTGCATGGCGATTTCTACAAGGCAGCCTATAGTGCCTGCGGCTGTCACGACAACCGGATGGATAAAATCTGGTGGAACGAGCAATGGATGAGCTGGCCTATCGATTCCTGCTACGTAGAGTGCAGCAACGTGGAGAACGCCCATAAGCTGGAGCGCCCGTTGATGCTGGTGGTAGGTGAGATAGATGACAACGTAGATCCATCGAGCACCTATCAGGTGGTGAATGCCCTGGAAAAGGCGAACAAGGATTTCGAACTCGTGGTGATTCCTGGAGCCCATCATACCATGGGCGAACTCTATGGTGAGCACAAGCGTTACGATTTCTTCGTGAAGAATCTGCTGGGTGTGAAACCGCCTAAATGGAGCGATGTAAAGAGCAAGTAATTCAGGTTTCAATCTGTTGATAGTGAAACTTCTCACTTGAATCATTATTTAAGTTTTGCCCTGAAGCAAACGGATAGTCTTACTTTTAAAAAGTAGCTATTTGCTTGTTTCGGGGCTTTTTTTGTTCTTTTTGTTGTATTTCTCGTTATATTTTTGTAATTTTGCGGCATTAAATTATCTAACAACAGAAAATAAAGACTCATATAATGAGAAAGATATCTACTCTAATGGTTTCTGTGCTCTGCATGATGATGCCTGTAGGGGCTGAGGCGCAGGTACCGACAGCCTTCGTCTCGAAAGGGGCTACGGATATTCAGGCGCAGCCACATTCGGTAACGCAAACCAACTCGGGTGCACAATTGGCTGCTATCGACCCTATGGTGCGCTCTATCACGATGGATAATGGTTTGCCGAGTAATGCTGTGCGTAGCGTGGTTCAAGGTTCCAAGGGATACATGTGGTTTGGTACAGACAACGGATTGTGCCGTTTTGACGGATACGATGTCAGAACCTATTATAATCCCTTTACGACTGTAGACCAGTTTGTGAGCGCCCTTACTGCTTGCGAAGAAGGACTGCTGGTAGGTTGCAATAATGGAGCCTATCTGTTCTCTAATGCAACCGACCAATTCCAGAAACTGAGTGATAAGATTACGGCGCCTGTCCTAAATTTCTCGCTTGACGGCGATCAGAATGTTTGGATTTCTACTAGCGGACAGGGCGTGTTCAGATACAATCGGACTACTCACGAACTGCATCAGTATCCGATGAAGAATATTCAGGGTAAAGTGAAAAGTACGCTGGTTGATGCCAACAACCAGGTATGGATGCTCTGTAACCAGGGTGAAGCCAGCATCTATCATCTCAACAAGTCGACCGACCAGTTTGAAGCATTCCCTCTGAAGGGCGATGCAACCATGTTTCACGGCATGGCGATGCTGGCTACTTCCGATGGCAATGTTTATGTCGGAACCTGGGAAAACGGACTTTACAAGCTCAACGCCGATGGTAGTGCCGAACAACTCATCAGCGGAACCTTGAGTAATGCTGTTCATCATATCCATCAGCTTTACTGCAACGACAACAAGTCTCTTCTCATAGCCAGCGATGATGGATTAGTGCAGTATGACATTCAGAACCGTATCTGGCACATGTTGTCGGAAGTCAACAATCCGAGCCGGAGTACGAGCGAGCGCTTTGTTTATGGTATTGCGGATGATAATGAAGGTGGCATTTGGGTATCTACTTACTATGGTGGTGTGAATTATCTTCCTTCTACGAGTTTTGAAGAGCGTTTCCATGCTTATTCAGCCCGTCTGGGCGGATTGCGCGGTAATGTGGTAGGAAGATTCTTCGAAGACCATCAGCATCGCATCTGGATAGCTACGGATGATGCGGGACTCGACTGCTTTAATCCCCAGACCAACAGTTTTGTTTCTTATCCGGGCAAGGAGGCTATGGGCAAGTATAATGTTCATGCGCTCTTTGCTGATGAAAATAATCTGTGGGTAGGAACCTATGGCAATGGTGTCATCAGAATGAATATGGCTACCGGAGCGCAGCAGGTTTTCCTGACCGATGGAATGGCTTCGGGCGGTAATGCCTATTGTATTTATCGCGACCGGAAAAAACGGCTCTGGGCGGCTACGATGGATGGTGCCAACCTCTTCGATGAAGGACAGCAGAAGTTCAGCAAAATCAAGTCGTTCAAGTCGCTTACCATCGATATCAAGGAAGATCATCAGGGTAACGTATGGTTTGCTACCCAGGGAGGCGGCTTGTGGCGCTTGGACAAGAATAATGCCTGGAAACAGTATAAATATGTAGAGAATGATTCTACTTCGCTGGTGAGTGATCAGGTAAACTGTCTGGCTATCGGCGAAAAGGGGCAGCTCTATGTCGCAACCAGCGAAGGACTTTGCGAATTTCTGCCTTCAAAAGGTATATTCCGCCGAATCTCCATCGATGCGCCTAGTCAGGATTTCACGAGTCTTGTCATTTCGCAGGGAGTAATGTGGATTTCTACAAGCAAGGGAATTGTGAAATATACGCCGGGTGAACCTGTCCAGCTGTTCAATAAATATGACGGACTCACTTGCGACCAGTTTATGCCAAACGCCGGACTCCTGGCTTCTGATGGCAGAATCTATTTCGGTTCTACAAGAGGTTTCAATTGCTTCTATCCATATCTCGTCAAGATCAACCAGGTAGCTCCTCCTGTAGCAATCACCTCGGTAGAACTCTTCGGTCAGCCGATAGAGGCGGGGAGCGACCAGCTGGAGAAATCTCTGAGTCATGCAGCAGAACTCAATCTGTCTCATAACGAGAATACCATCAATATCTCGTTTGCCGCCCTGAGCTATGTATCGCCTGAGAAGAACCAGTATGCTTACAAACTTGAGGGAGTAGACAAGGATTGGATTTATACCCACGAGCATCGTGCCAACTATACCAATCTTCCTGCCGGAACCTATACCTTCCTGGTTAAGGCAACCAATAATGATGGTGTATGGTCGAAGAATGAGGCAAAACTGAAGATTGTGGTTCATCCGCCGTTCTGGTGGTCTCTGCCAGCCAAAATTCTGTATCTTCTGCTCATCGGTTACGCAATCTACTGGTTCATGCAGAGCCGGTTGAAACGTGAGAAACTCCGTCATCAGGAAGAACTCGACCAGTTGGAACTCAAGCAGGATCAGGAGATGAGAGATGCCCGCCTGCAGTTCTTCACGATGATAGCCCATGAAATCCGTACGCCGGTAACGCTTATCATCGGACCTTTGGAGAGTCTGAAAGAGCATTGGAAACAGGTTTCCGGAAAACTTTCCGATGGTGAGACTATCACGCAGACGCTTTCTGTTATCGACCGTAACGCCCAGCGTTTGCTCTTGCTCGTCAATCAGCTGCTCGATTTCAACAAAGTGCAGCAGAAGGGCATGCAGGTTCATTTCCGTTTGAACAATATTTCTAAGCTGATGCATGCTGTGGCAGAGCGCTTTGCTCCTACCTTCGAGCAGAAAAGCATCCGTCTTGATGTAGATTATCCAGCCCATGAGCTCGTGGCGATGATTGACCAGGAGGCCATTACCAAGGTTATCAGCAATCTGATGAGCAACGCCTTGAAATATACCGAGGATTATGTACGCTTGTCCTGCCGCCTGCTGGAGAATGGAACCCATTTCCGCATAGAGGTGGAAGACAACGGCTTGGGAATCAGTCCTGACGAAAAGGAGAAAATCTTCGGAGCTTTCTATCAGGCACGCGACAATAAACCGGGAACCGGAATCGGTCTCAACATCGTGAAGAATCTCGTTGAGGCTCATCATGGTATGGTTGAAGTAGAATCTGCAGTAGGTAAGGGATCTACCTTTATCGTAACCTTGCCGCTCAACCAGATGGATGCTGTGGTAGAGAAGGCGGATGAAATGGTGAAGGAAGAAGAAACTGTTGCTGAGGAAAATCTGCTGACAGATGAAACTCCAGTTGAGCAAGGTTCTCAAAAGGCAGGCGTTGCTGTTGCCAGTCCGCTTCGTGAACCGGCAAAACCGGTGATGCTGATTGTGGATGATGATGAAGACATGCGCCAGTTTGTGAAGGCTCATTTCGAAAAGATGTATACGGTTTATACCGCCGACAACGGAAAGGATGCGCTCCGTAAACTGGAGAAACATCCTGTTTCGCTCATCATAAGCGACTGGATGATGCCAGAGATGGATGGTCCGGAGTTCTGCCGTAGGGTGCGTGAAAATTCTGAATATTCTCATCTCCCGTTCGTGATGCTCACGGCAAAGACCGATGATGCGGCGAAGACGGAGAGTATGAACTGTGGAGCCGATGTCTACATAGAAAAACCGTTCTCGATGAAGTATCTTGAGGCAAGCGTAAGACAGCTTCTTGAGATGCGCCGTCTGTTGAGGAGTAAGTTCTCTCATACTCCGCTTGAGCCGATAGCAGAGATAGCTCAAACTCAGGTTGATAATGCGTTCCTGGAACGAATGTCTCGCATCATCGAAGAGAATGTGGCGAATCCGGAACTCAACGTGGCGTTCCTTGCCGAAAAGATGGGCATAAGCCGCTCTTCGCTCTTTAATAAGATTCGCGGTCTTGCCGATGTTACGCCAAACGAGATGATCCAGCTCGTGAAACTGAAGAAGGGCGCAAAGCTCTTGAAAGAAGGAAACTACCGCATCAGCGAAATCAGCTATATGGTAGGTTTCAGCAGTCCTAGCTATTTTGCCAAGTGCTTCCAGAAGCAGTTTGGCGTCAAGCCGATGGATTTCGTAGCTGCGGAATCGTAGGATAGAAAAACTATTCGGATAGAATAAAAAATCGCCTGGGTGCTCAGATGCATCCAGGCGATTGTCTTATTTGTAAAAAGCCTATTCTTTATTTCTTTGTGGCTCTGATAAAGAAACCGATGAGGCAGATGTAAGCCAGGAGCGAACAAACCTCAGACATCGGATTAACCCACCAGCTGTCGGCGATACTTACCTCGATGCCGCCAAACTTCAGAAGGGCGCTAACCACACCCATCAGGGCTCCACCGGCGATGAAGCCGCTGGCGATGAGCGTTCCCTTCTCACCACGTTCGCTGTTCACCTTGGCATCCTTGCTGCGCGAAGTAACATACCAGTTGATGGCTCCACCCACGAGCAGAGGAACGTTCAGTTCCAGCGGAATAAACATACCCAGAGCGAAAGCCAGGGCAGGAATCTTGAAATAAGTCAGCACGATAGCTATCACGGCTCCGATGCCATAGAGCACCCAAGGAGCTCCCACGCCATTCATCAAAGGGTCGATAACCGCAGCCATCGCATTAGCCTGAGGAGCTGCAAGCGAACCCGATGCGAAACCGTAAGTCTCGTTGAGCAGCATCATCACGCCGCCCACGGTAGCCGCACTCACCAGGGTACCGAGGAATTTCCATCCCTCCTGTTTCTTAGGAGTTGTTCCCAGCCAGTAACCAATCTTCAGGTCGGTAATAAACGAACCTGCTACCGAGAGGGCTGTACAAACCACACCACCCATAATCAGGGCAGCCAGCATGCCGCCAGGACCTTTCAGGCCTACAGCCACCATCACCACAGAGGCGAAGATAAGCGTCATCAGGGTCATTCCCGAAACAGGGTTTGAACCCACGATGGCGATGGCATTAGCCGCTACGGTAGTAAAGAGGAAGGCGATGGCAGCCACGAGCAGAATAGCGATAATGGCGAAGAGAAGGTTGCCCTCCATCACGCCAAACCAGAAGAAGAGGAAGGTTACGAGGATGGTAACAAGCGAACCGATAGCGATAATCTTGAAAGAGATGTCGCGCTGGGTACGCTTCACGTTCTCATCCACATCACTCTTGCCCTTCAGCTCCTTGGCAGCCAGACCTACGGCACTCTTGATGATGCCCCAGCTCTTGATGATGCCGATGATACCTGCCATGGCGATACCGCCGATACCGATGCTGCGGGCGTAGGCACGGAAGATTTCCTCCGGACTCATGGCCCCCACGGTCTTCACGATGCTAGGATCCCAGGCGCTCAGCACGCTATCATGGAAGATAACGCTCATGCCCGGAACAATCAGCCACCATACTACGAGCGAACCCAGACAGGTGAAGAAGGCATACTTCAGACCGATGATGTAACCCAGACCCAATACGGCAGCACCTGTGTTTACCTTGAATACGAGTTTAGCCTTGTCAGCCAGGTCGCATCCCAGACTTACCACACGCGATGTGAAATTCTCGTTCCACCATCCCAGGCTGGCTACGATAAAGTCGTAAAGACCACCCACCAGTCCGGCTATGAGCAGCGGCTTAGCCTGGTCGCCTCCCTTGGCTCCGCTCACCAGTACCTGCGTGGTAGCCGTAGCCTCAGGGAACGGATACTTGCCGTGCATATCGCTTACGAAGTACTTGCGGAAAGGAATAAGGAAAAGGATTCCCAACACTCCTCCCAAAGCCGAAGCCATGAAAATCTTCATAAACGAAGTAGTCATCTCCGGATATTTAGCCTGCAGGATGTAGATGGCTGGCAGGGTAAAGATGGCTCCTGCCACCACAGCACCCGAACAGGCTCCGATGCTCTGGATGATGACATTCTCGCCCAGCGCCTTGCTACGCTTGGTAGCGGTACTTACGCCCACGGCGATGATGGCGATAGGGATGGCTGCTTCGAACACCTGACCCACCTTCAAGCCCAGATAAGCTGCGGCGGCAGAGAAGATGACTGCCATCACGATACCCCATGTAACCGACCATCCGTTCACCTCAGGATAAACCTTGTCAGGCGACATCAGCGGCTTATATTCCTCCCCGTCTTTCAGTTCGCGGAATGCGTTCTCGGGGAGTTGCAAATTGTCTTTTTCTTCCATTATTTCTCAATTCGAATTATGTATTCACTCATGAAACTTGCACCTGGCTGTAGACGGTTCATCAGATACTTGTCCTTAAACTCGCCATCATATTCAGCCCAGTCGCTCAAACCATACCATGGCTCGATGCAGATGAATGGAGCGTGCTTGCCTGTTGGGTTCCAGATACCTACGGCTGGAGTCTTGAACTCGAGGGTTACATGAGGTTCGCCCTGCTCGTTGAGAATGCTCACCTGCTTAACCTGACTCTTGTCGAAGATAACAGCATCTTCTGCGAAAGTCTCCTCGTTTACTTCCCAGATACCCTTGTCGGTTTCTACGGTTTCCTTAGCCTGTCGGTCGATGCATCCGCCTACGTTACCATAGAGACGAACAGGAGCCTCGTTGTCGAGTTTCAGGGTAGCCTTCATTTCTTTGCCCTTCTTGCAGCCAGGAACCATGAATGCTGGGTGACCGCCAATCTGGAAGAAGATTTCCTTGTCGTCGGTATTCTCTACGTGCCAGATGACATGAATCTCGTTGCCCTGCAGACGGTAAGAGATGGCAAGGTTGAAGTGGTAAGGATAGTTCTTCTGAGTCTCTTCGTTGTCGATGAGCGCGAAGGTGAGGCGGTCGGCAGTCTTGCCAACGAGTTTGAACTCTGTATCGCGTGCGAAACCATGGCGAGGAAGGTGATACTCCTTGCCCTCTGTGCGATAAGTGTCTTTCCACAATCCGCATACGATAGGGAAGAGGATAGGAGAGTGGCGGTTCCAGTATTTCTCGTCGCCATCCCAGAGATATTCATTACCATTAGCATCCTTGATGCTCTGAAGTTCTGCTCCGAGAGATGAAATCTCAAGTGTGAGCTGATCATTCTTAATCTGTTCCATTGTTATTAATTCTTTTGTTTAGTTTTTAATGTTTCATCTGATTATCTTTTTTCAAAGATATTGCAAAGGTACAATTTATTTTCGTAAAGCACAAGAAAAGAGCGTTTTTTCTCAGATATTACAAGATATTTATACGATTTTGTTAGCTTATCTCGAATATTTGCTGTAACTTTGTAGCCCGAAATAGATAGATAACAAGAAGTATAAGAAAAAAATAGTATTTAATCTAATGACAAGCAGTAATAAAGTTAAAGGCTTTGCGGCGGGTGTTGTTGCCGCAGTATGTTATGGTACCAATCCTTTGGGCACACTCGAGCTCTATGGCGACGGATTCAATTCCAGTTCCGTGCTCATCTACCGTTATCTCTTGGCGGTACTGATGTTTGCCGTGGTGATGCTGTTCCGCAAGGAGAGTTTCAAGGTGAAGTGGGGACACCTGATTCGTCTTGGCGTGCTGGGCTGCATGTTTTCGCTCTCATCAGCCACGCTTTATGTTAGTTTCCATTACATGGCTGCGGGTATTGCCAGTACCATCCTCTTCGTTTATCCTATTATGACGGCCATCCTGATGACGGTCTTCTTCCACGAGAAGGTAACGTGGTCTACCTCGCTTGCCATTCTTCTGGCGGTTTCGGGAGTAGGATTGCTCTATCAGGGCGATGGAAATGACAAGTTGAGCACGGCGGGTTTTGCCCTCGTCATGTGTTCATCCCTGCTCTATGCCCTTTACATCATCTCCATCAACCAATGGAAGAATCCGGGCATGTCGAACATCAAGCTTACCTTTTATATATTAGTCTTCGGACTGGTAACGATGTTCATCTATTCGTTTATTGCAGGCGAGCCGGTACAGATGCTTCAAACGCCTAAACAATGGCTCTGTGCTGCCCAGCTGGCTTTGTTGCCAACGGTATTGTCGCTTTTCTTCATGACCATCTCCATCAATCTTATCGGCAGTACGCCAGCCGCCATCATGGGAGCCCTGGAGCCTGTAACGGCCGTCATCATTGGCGTATGCGTCTTCGGCGAGAGTTTCTCTCTGCAGTTGGCGATAGGCATCCTCGCTATCCTGGCTGGCGTAACGATTATCATCGCAAGAAAGAAAGGGTAAAAGGGTAAAAAGAAGAAAAAATCCTCGCTCGAAAAAGAACTCGAACGAGGATTTTTTTTCTGTTCTAGCCGCAAGCAAATAGGCTCGCGAGCCGCCAGGCGTTAAGATGATTATCTCAGGATATCCTTCAGCGCAAAGTTGGCGAGGATGCTGGTGCTCTGGCTCAGCATGCGGATGAACTCCTGGGCTGAGTTTTTCATGTAAGCATCTTTCAGAATGTGGATGCAGCCATCCATTTCGTTGTCGGCAGCATCGATAGGAATCGCCTTCATGCCGTTCTGCAGAATGGTGGTCGATTCGGAGAGAATGGTCACCAGATTGCTGCGGCTCAGAAGGTCGAAGATGATGTTTACATTATTCACCTCTACCATAATCTTGTAGTTCAAATCTTTGCCCTCTACCATGTGATCAAAGGCGTTGCGTGCCTGCAGACCCTTGCAAGGAAGGATGAGGTCGTAACGCTCCAGATCGGAAAGCTTGACCGATGAAAGGCGCGCCAGCGGATGATTCACGTTCACGATGGCGGCAAGACGGTTGCTGAAAATAGCTCGGCTGTCTACCGCCTTCTCGTTCTTCAGAGGCTTGAAAGCCAGAACGAGGTCGAGTTCGCGCTTCTTCAGTCCGTCCATCAGTTCCTGCATGGTGCGGTATTGGATGTTGAGCTTTACATGAGGATAGGCGTGGAGAAAGGCGATGAGCGTCTCGGACATGATGTTGCTGAAGGAGAACGTTACGCCGATGTTCAGTTCGCCTGTAAGCATTTCCTTCAGATCGTTCATGTGGTCTACACAGGCTTCGGCAGAATTGACCGCGTTTTGGGCGTAAGGTCTCAATTCCTTGCCCGCCTCTGTGAGGTAAACCTCATGAGAATTGCGCTCGAAGAGAGGCAGACCTATCTCCTGTTCCAGATGCGAAATCTGCTGTGAGAGGGTGCTCTGGGTGATGTATAACTTGCGCGAAGCTTCTGAGAAGTTGAGCGTCTCGGCTACCTTCAAGAAATATTTCAGTTGTCGTATTTCCATATTGTTCCTTTATTGAATCTATCGGCTATAGAAATAACCGATAGCTAAATTTGGGTGCAAAGATAAAACAATTATTTTAATATCCCCATTTTTTGAAGAATAAAATGATGTTTTATCGCATCTCTACTTCTTTTTATCCGGTTATCATCCGATGAAAATCAGATTTCCAACCAAATGATTATTTGATTTCTACTTCGTGCAAATCTACGAATTCGCCATTCTTCTTCTTTCTTTCTACCAGCATATCCAACAGCTTGCGCTTGCGGTTGTCTGCGATGAAGCGGCGGAAGAATACGTTTGGAATTGCCACACCCAGGGCGATGCAGATGATGGCGAGCGAAGCCTTGATGAGGTTGTTCATACCCACGGTTACTTCGCCTACCACGCCATGCATGTCGATGAAGGCAAAGAGGGCACGATACATCAGAACTCCCGGTACCATTGGGATAACGCTAGGAATGGTGATGCATTGGTGAGGGGTATGGAACCAATGGCGCGCCTTGATCACGATGATGCTGATGAGCGCAGAACCGGCAAGCGAACCGATGCTCAGACCCATGTCAAGACCGATGTTGCCGTTAGATGGACCCAGGTTGACGAAATTGCGGAAGCATACGGCGATGATACCGCCCACAGCTACAACCGGCAACAGACGGCGAGGTATGCTGAAGATGGTAGAGAAACCCATGGCCGATACGGCAGCTGCGATGGCAAACTCCCAGTATTCGTGATGAGGAGTCATCGTAAGATCCTTCACGAAGTTGTCGATGTGGCAAACCTGGATGGCGAAGGCGATACCGAACGCCATCGCAAAGAGCATCAGCAGGGTGTTCAGGGCACGAACCATTCCCACCTCAATATATCCGTCGAGCATATCGCACACAAAGTTGATGAGTGGAACTCCCGGCACGATGAAGAGGGCGCACGCCATCAGCGGATGCCAAGGGGTATCTGAATGCATGAAGGCTGGAACCGCTTCGGCAATCGATGGGTTGAGCGAAAGAAATGAGGTGAGCCAGGCTATCAGAGTGGCTACGAAAGCCGAAATACCGATGGCTACATAGTTGTTGCAGCCCTTGGTTGGCAAAAACATTCTCAGGCGGAAACCCAGAATGGCTGCAAGCGAACAGAAGAAGAAGGCTGGCCAGTCGCAACCGAACTGGATGCAGAATCCGCCGCAGGCAAAACCGCCGCCGATGGCTACCTGCCAAGGGGTGAAGCTGCGTGGGGTGGCCTTGATGTCGTTCAGGGCCTGCTCATACTGTTCGAGCGAATAGTTTTCCTTGATGGCCTTCCAGGTGAGCTTACTTACCTGGGAAATAGAGGTGAGGTTGATACCGTGCTTCTCGCATCTCTGGAACTTGGAGAAGGAATGCTCCTCGTCGCTATAGTTTACCATCAGCACGTTCCAGTTGATGTAAAGGTGCATGTATCGCTCGTCGAGACCGAGGAAAGCTGCTGCACGCTTCATGGTTCGCATGATGCGGGATGTGTCGGCAGCACTCTCCATGAGAATGCTACCGGTACGTAATAATAAGTCGAGTTTTCTTCTGAGTTCTGATTCTGCTATTTCCTTGCAGTTGCAGTTGTCCTCTACGCAAGCGCAGGTTTTCAATTCTTTTTCTGTCATATATGTTTATCCAAATACAAAAATAATAATCTGAATGGTTACAATTCTGAGGAACATGGCGAATGGATATACATTCGCATAGCCTACTGTTGGCGCATCAGCCGAAGTCTGCTCACGTACGTAAGCCAGGGCAGATGGGTTGGTGTTGGCACCTGCCAATACGCCGAGTAATGTATAATAATTGATGTGGAACACGAGCTTGCCGATGATGCCGCCCAGAATGATTGGTATCATGGTGATGGCGATGCCGTAGAGTATCCAGGTCAGTCCGCTTTCTGATGCTACGGTCTGGATAAACTGTTCGCCTGTGCCGAGACCCACGCAAGCCAGGAAGATGCAGATGCCGATTTCGCGAAGCATCAAGTTGGCTGAAATGGTATTGTAGGTAACGAGGTTGTATTTCGGTCCGAAATAACCTATCAGAATGGCTACTACCAATGGGCCGCCGGTAAGTCCGAGACGCAGATTCTCGTTGATGCCTGGGATGAAGAACGGAATGTTGGCTACGATACAACCCAGCATGATGCCCAGGAAGATTGGGATAAGGTTAGGGTAGTTCAGACGTTTCATCTGGTTACCCAGCACCTTCTCGGTATGAGCGATGGCGAGTTCCTTGCCCACTACGGTTACGCGGTCGCCCAACTGGAGTTTCAGGTCTGGGGTTGCGATGAGGTCTACACCATTTCTGTTTACGCGGGTAATGTTGGCGCCAAGGTTGCTTCTAATCTGCAACTGGCTGATGCTCTTGCCGTTGATGCCCGGTTTGGTAATCAGAATTCGGCGGTTGATGAGTTCGCTGCTGAATTCCTCGTCCTTTACGTCAACCTTCTCGCCGAGCAGGGCGATGATAGGTTCTTCTACGGTAGGATGAGCCACAATCTGCAGAATGTCGCCCTCTTCTATCACGGTCTGTCCGTTAACCACCTCGTTCTGGCGTTCGCCGTTGTTACGGATAATCTTGGAAACCATGAAGTCGCGCTTCAGCAGATAGCGAATCTGCTTGACGGTATCTTTGAAAACCATCTGGTTAGAAACCTTTACGGCGAAGGTGTTCAGGGTCATCGCTTCAAGATGTCCCTTGCCTCGCTTAGCTTCATCCTCTTCCTTCTGCTTGTCTACGCGTAGCGCGAACCTTAATATAATGAAACTGAGGATAACGCCGAGCACACCCATAGGATAGGCGATGGCATAGCCGGCTGCGATGGATGGGGCGTCGATGTGGCGCAGGTCGCTGAATGCCTGCTGGGCTGCACCCAATCCAGGAGTGTTGGTTACGGCACCCGAAAGGATACCTGCCATAGAGGTGATGGATGTTCCCGAAAATGAGAAGATGACTAAGGTAGTAATGATACTCAGGGCCACAACGATCATGCTGAGCAGGTTGAGACTCTTGCCGCCGTTCTTGAACGAAGCGAAGAAGCCCGGACCTACCTCCAGACCGATAGAGTAGACAAAGAGAATTAAGCCAAATTCCTTGAGGAAGTGGAGCAGATGCTCGTCAAGGTTGAGAGAGAAATGTCCAAAGATAAGACCGATGAACAGAATCCAAGCCAAGCCCAGGGAAACACCTTTTACTCTGAGCTTACCTAAACACAAACCCAAGGCGATGACCAGCGAAAGAATCATCACAGAGTGGGCTACTCCGCCTCCCCAAAGGTCTGGGAAGCCATAAAATAGATTTTTTAAAATCTCCATTTTTCTTTATCTATTAATGTAAATACTGAATTTTCAAAAACATTCTTTCTTATCGATTTCTGAAATCGATTGCAAAGGTATAGATAAAAACGAAAGCAAAACTCGTTTTATGTTTAAAAGCTACGAATGCGGCTATAAGCGTTTTCTATAGTGAAAATAGGCTTTGCGGGCTTTTCTTTTCTCTTTCTTATGCATTTCTAGCCCTTTCTTTGCTCATTATATCAGTTTTTTTTCGTAATTTTGCAACCGGAATATTATAAACAGGAAAGAATATGCTGAATATTGACGAAATAAAAGATAAGAGAATTGCCGTGCTCCTTTCGGGTGGCGTCGACAGTTCGGTTGTGGTTTGGGAGTTTGCCCAGCTGGGCCTGCATCCTGATTGCTTCTACATCAAGATTGGTCCTGAGGAGAAAGAGGAGTGGGACTGCTCTTCGGAGGAGGACCTGGAGATGGCTACGGCTGTGGCTAGAAAGTATGGGTGCAAGCTGCAAGTGGTTGACTGCCATCATGAATATTGGAACGAGGTAACCCGTTATACGATGGAGAAGGTGAAGGCTGGTTTTACGCCTAATCCGGACGTGATGTGCAACCGCCTGATTAAGTTTGGTGCCTTCGATGAGAAGATGGGGCACAACTACGACCTCATCGCCACGGGGCATTATGCGCAGACCGAAACGGATGAAAATGGCGATAAATGGCTTGTCACGAGTCCTGATCCTGTAAAAGACCAGACCGATTTCCTGGCTCAGATAGAGAGCTGGCAATTGAAAAAAGCGATTTTCCCTATCGGCCATCATGTCAAGAATGAGGTTCGCGAGATAGCCGAAGAGGAGCATCTGATAAATGCCAAGCGCAAGGACAGCCAGGGAATCTGCTTCCTGGGACAGATAAATTATAATGATTATATCCGCCGTTATCTGGGCGAAAAGCCGGGCGATGTCATAGAGATGGAAACGGGCAAGCGCATAGGCGAGCACAAGGGTTTGTGGTTTCATACCATCGGCCAGCGCAAGGGCTTGGGCTTTGGCGGCGGTCCCTGGTTCGTGATTAAGAAGGATGTAGAGAACAATATCCTGTATGTGAGTCATGGTTATGATCCGCAGTCGGCATACAAGAAGGATTTTCCTCTCCATGATTTCCATTTCCTCACACGCGAGGTTGCGATGAAGAAGGTAACTTTCAAGATTCGTCATACGCCGGAATATCATCCTGCTACGATAGAAAAGCTGGAAGACGGCCGCTGGATGATTCATTCAGAAGAGGCGATTCATGGTGTGGCTCCCGGCCAGTTCTGTGTAGTTTATGATGAGCATCATCATCGTTGCTATGGCTCGGGTGAGATTACGGTATAAAAAGAAAAAGGGAGTATCATCAGCATTTTTTCATTTGCTGAATACTCCCAATATTTATAATTCTGTTTCAGGCATTTTGCTCGTGGGCATAATTTGCATAGTTGCCCAAAATCTGTTCAATATGGATTACTTCTGGACAAGAATCCCAAGTAAAGCCACCCCCCATGAGATACCAGTTGTTTCTTTCTTTTACTGGGACTTTTTTCATGCTTGGGAATGCAGAGATAGGCATCGTTATGGAACGGCCATCTTGCAGGGTAACTTCAAACTTACCTCTTTTGGGAAAGGATAAAGCCTTTATCTTTGGCTTCACATCCCAATAACCTTCTTTCTGATACATATTCTTACTCTTTTATTTTAATGATTTTTATTGTCTTACCTTTCTTGAACTGCTTCCATTGATGAAGTAATTTAGATTGGTATTTTTCTGCTATCTTAATCACTTCTTTGACCTGCTTATCTGTTAAGTCACCTTGTTTTGCCAATTCTATATTTGGCTCTAACCAAATTTTGCAGAGTTCTTCTGTCCCTCGTTTACCCACATGAACATGAGCTCTGTTTTCATGGAAATCTGTATTGTAAAACAGAAAGTTCCATATTATTTTGGCAGTTATATAGAGAAGTACTTTAGGCATAATTTAATATAATCTTATTGCTTTAACAAATCTATTTGCAAAGATACAAAGTTTTAGCGAAACAATAGCACTTTTATTGATTTATTTCTCTAAAAAATCAAACTGCATAGGAATTTATACTTTTTACCCTTCCCCGATAATGCTGTCCAGCAACTCTTGGCAGGCATCTTCGAGAAGCGTGATAACGAGCTCGAAGTCGCTATAGTCGCCATAATACGGATCGGGAACGGTGGTGTATTCGCGATGGTGGGTCAGGAAATCGGCCATGCGCACTACTTTCTTCCTATCAGACTCTGAAGAAGCCATGGAGGTAATGGCACGGTAGTTTTCGTTGTCCATTACCACGATGGTTTCGAAACGGGCGAAGTCTGACTTCTGGAACTGGCGGGCATGGCTGTTGAAATTGTAGCCATGCTCGGCGCCGCATTTGCGCATGCGGCTGTCGGGCAACTGACCTATGTGCCAGCTCCCGATGCCCGCAGAATCGATTTCAAACTCATCCTGAAGCCCTGCTTTTTCTACAAGACTCTTCATGATTCCCTCGGCAGCCGGAGAGCGGCAGATGTTGCCGAGGCAGATAAATAATACGGTATGTTTACCTTTCTTTGTCATGTTGCTAACTTTTTTTTGTTTGCAAAGTTAGCATAAATCTCTGTATTATGCAAGATTTTTCTTCATTTTTCTTCCCACAAAGTTCCAGGCAGGCATCTTCTTCAGGGTGCTGCGGATAGGCTGAATGTCCCAGAGCAGGAAGATGATGAGCACGCCGATGCCGATGAGACAGGTTAGGCCGTAGAGCTCGCGGATGCTGATCATCAGCAGGTTGCCGGCATCATAAGGCAGTCCGCGCGACATGTTTTCTGCCATCTGATGGCGAAGTCCGTAGCTGTAGAGTCCGGAGCACATCGCCGAAACAGGGCCGTTGCGGATGATGCCTGCCATCGTCAGTCCCATGAAGAAATGCTCAAACGGCATCAGCTCTTCCAGATAGATGGTCAACATGCAGAAGAAGATGGCGTTGCCGATGCTTCTGAGGAAGATGGGCAGATAGAGTGCTTCGATGTTGAGTCCCGGGTCGATGAGGAAATACATCATTACGGGATAACATACCATCGTTGCCACGCCTATCGTGAGCAGTTGGGTATATTTCTGATGGAGCACCTTGCACCAGAACAGGCAGAAGAGGCATCCGGCGATAGACCCCACCCATTCTACGAAGTTGAGCACATTGGTGGTAAACGTGCCGAAATGAAGCACGCCGCCCGTAAAGGCTGTCTGCAGCACCTTGGGCGTACTGCCCATAAACTCTACGAAGGCGAAGAGGATGAGCAGGGGGATGAGCCGTTTATACTTCCATGCCGCGGGAGCGATGAAAGGATGACGGATGTGGAGCATGCGCTGGATGCAGAAATAGCCGGTTATGATAAAGAGTACGACATCTATCTGCATGATCTTTGAATCGAGCCAGTTGTAATGCTCGCCGTAGGTGAAGAAGAAGATGAACTCCAGCATCCATGCCGACCAGAGGAAGCATCCCAGATAGTCGAGGCTGATGAAGGGCAGGGGTTTCATGAAGCGGAAGTCGTGGGTGGTGACATACACGATGAGTGCTACCAGCAGCAGGGCGCCTGTCATCGTCCAGTTGATGATGCGCCAATCCTGATATATATATAAATAAGGTGTTCGGTAACCCAAGGCGTGAAGAACATGTTTCCCAAAACCACGCTATAGAGCAGGGGGAAGAAGATGGTAAAATCGCGCTTGGGGGTCATCCACAACTGGATGTTGCTCATGCATTCGAAGGTTCCGCAGAGTTTAAAGAAACCTGCTAGGTAAGAGAGTATGCACATCACGGGAACCGAATCGGTCCACATGATGAGGAAATTGCAAGCCGCTATTACCAACGCCGCATTCAGCAGAAGCTGGCGGTTGGTAAAATGGAACTTCATCTTGAAGAGGAAGGGGAATGGCATCGCCACGCCCACCACGTTGAACATGACAATCATGAGCACGTCTTCTCTCATCAAACTGTACTCGCCCATCACCTGGCTCATGGCTCCTCCGTAAATTCCGCCCGACATCTGGAAGATGAAGGCGAAGAGGAGATAAATCCAAGGCTGCAACCGGCGAGGAATATATCCGTTGAACGAAGGGACGCGGAAGGGTCCCTGTAACATAGGAGGTCCTGGCATTTTTTTTAATTAATAATTGATAATTTATAGTTTATAGAACATTCTATTTGAGGCGAACCTTGGTTTCTACGTTCAGACCGGCACGGAGCAGGGCTACCTGTTTAGGGTCGTTATCGCGGGTGAGGGCGATGCGAACCGGTACGCGTTGTTCTACCTTGACGAAGTTGCCGGTGGCATTATCTACCGGAATCATGGAGTAGGCGTTGCCGGCAGCTGCAGAGAGTGCCTCTACCTTGCCATGGAATACGACACCCGGAATGGCATCGGCTGTAAAATCTACCGCCTTGCCCACCTGGATGCCGTCCATCTGGGTTTCACGATAGTTGGCTACTACCCATACATCGTTGTCATCCACGATGCGTGCCAACATCTGTCCTGGCTGAACCAGCTGTCCCTCGTGGATATCTTTCCTGCCCATCACGCCGTCGCAGGTAGCCACGATTACGGTATAAGAAAGGTTCAGACGAGCCAGATTGAGCTGAGCCTCAGCCACACTCTCGCCGGCACGCGAACCGCCCAGCTGCTGGGTCTGTACGTTGCGAACCGAGGCGGCACTTGCCTTCCGGCTGCTTGCCTGCTCATAACGTGCCTTGGCTCCCAGATAGCGGGCGTAGGCATTATCATATTGTTGGCGGGTTACCGCATCCTTCTTCATCAGGGCTGCAAAACGGTCGAAATCCTGCTTGGCGTTCATCATGTCTACACGTGCCTCTTCGATACCTGCCGAAGCCGTCTGCACGTTGGTAGTGGTGGTTCCCATGCTGGCTGATACAACCGAAGAACCTGCCTTAGAACCGCGCAGCCCAGCCTCTGCCTGAGCCACATGCAGGCGAAATTCTGAATCTTCGATAATGACGAGTGTATCGCCCTTCTTTACGTGCTGATAGTCGGAGAAACGGATTTCCTTGATAAATCCTGATACGCGCGTGTTGATAGGCGTAATGTGGCGGTTCACCTGGGCATCATCGGTATAAGCCACGTCGCTACCATGATAAAAATGGCTGAAGCACCAGCCGATGGCTCCTATAAAACAGAGGATGATAACTACATTATATATTCTCTTGATAATCTTCTTATTCATAATTTATGTTTGTTTTAATGTTCGAAAAAAGAGCAAATGAACTCTTCACTTCCTAAATTTCTCCCGCTACGTATTTCATGCGGTAATAAGCGTATACGATGTTGATGCGGGCGTCTACCTCGTTCAGTTCGGCGTTGAGCTTCAGGTTCGATGCATCCACCATGTCGGTTACCAGCGCCAGCTGACTGAGATAGCGGGCGTTCATCACCTCGTAATTCTGCTGCGCCAGTTCTACGCTCTTGCGTTGCGTTTCCAGTTCTACGTAGGTTTGCTGATATTGCACGTAGGCAGCCTGCACGTTGTTGTTCAGCTGTTCTGCCTGCAGGGCGTGGTTTTCCTTTGCCTGTCGGGTTTCTACGGCAGCCTGCTTGATGCGCTTGTTACTCTTGAAGAGCGAGCTGAGGCTGTATTTCACGCCTACGCCCACATACCATACGTTCAGATTCTTGTCTATCGGCGGCAACTCGAAGAGGATAGGTCCGTCAAAATTCTCGGCAGCCACCAGGGCCACTTTCGGCAGCAGGTCGCTCTTGGCAATCTTCTCCTTCTGTTCCGCTATCCTGATGGCGTTGCTGCTCTGTTCCAGCAGGGGCGAATTCATCGTGCCTGCCGTCTGCCAGTAAGCTTCGCCATCCTTGGCGTAAGCCTTGTCGGCAATCGTGGCGTCTGGAATAATCTGCATCTCCTGTCCCCCTTGTTCTCCCTGGTTCATGCCGAGCGTATTCAGAAGCTGGTGGTTCAGAATGCTGCGGTTGTTGCGTAGCGAAGCGAGTCCCAGCTTGAGGCTCTCCATCTGCAGTTCGTATCGGGTGATGTCGTTCTTCAGAGCCATTCCCTGGGTTTGTTTCGCCTTGATGTCGGCGATAAGCTGGCGGGTGAGCTCGATGTTTTTTTCATATACCTTGATGCGGTTGTCTATCTTGTAGAGGTCCAGATACTGTCCCAGGGCGACGAAGCGAGCCTGCTGACGGGTGAGTTTCACGCCCACCTCTGCCTGCTGCTTGCCCAGTTCGGCGAGGCGTATGCCTGCGTTGATGGCGCCACCAGCATAAACCACCTGCTGTGCCTGGAAGGCGAAATTATTGCCGAAGTGGGGCGATTTCAAACCTTGGGCGTTACTGAAGTCGCGGTCGGTCATCAGGGCGTTTCCGATGTAGCTGAAGGAGAGGGATGCATTGAGGTCGGGCAGTTTCTTGCTTTTAGCCGATTCGATTCCGATGCTGGCAGCTTCTACGCCCGATTTCGAGGTTCGTAGCGACTTGCTGTTTTCTTCGATTCTTTCGAAGAGTTGGGCGATGGTCATCCTGGTTTGAGCCACAGCCCATAGAGAGCCTCCCCAGATGAGAAGGCCTGCAATCATCATTTTCTTTATCATTCAAAAATCTGTTTTTTATTATTCTTTAAAAATTCTGTTATTTCATGAATTCGGGTGCAAAGGTACGGCGATTTTGGCGAATATCCGTTTTAAATTTTTCGTGCCGCATGGATTTTTTCGGAACAAAAGTTCTTTTTTCTCACATTATTTCCGTATATTTGCACGCAAAAAGCGAATAAAAGGTATTTATGGTAGAATTATCAGAACTGAACAGTTATCAGGAGGCCAGTCTTTTCTGCTCCGATTTGAGCGAGTGGCAGGAGGGTCCGCAGGTATTGACCTATGGAGCCATTCTCCTTTGCCGCAAGGGCAGGGCTGTGATGAATGTGAATTATAAGGATTGGGATCTCTATGAGGGAGCCGTCATCACCCTGTTTCCGAATGATGTGGTAGAGGTGAAGAAGGTGGAGCCTTCTGCTTCCTGCGAGGGAGATGCCTGTGCCGCCATGAATGCTTCGACCTTCGAAGTGGAGATGCTGAAATATAATCCATCTCTGCTGCGCGAAGCCAGTCTGCAGCTGGAACAGACGGTTTATTCAGCCCTGCGCGAGGACCGATGCCGGCAGGATTCGCCCGTGGTTACCCATATCATCGAGAGCATGTTTTCCCTCCTCAGACTCTATTTCGAGCAGCACGACTGTACCTGCATCTCGCAGCTGGTACTCTATCAGCTCAAGGCCTTCTTCATAGGGTTCCACGAATATCTGCAACGCAATCCGCAGAACTGCCCCGACGAGGTGAAATCTTACAGGGTGAGGGAACTCTTCAACCGCTTCATGATGCTCATGGAACGCGATTACAAGAAATCGAGAGATGTCAACTATTATGCCGAGCAGATGAACATCACCTCCAAGTATCTTTCGAATATCGTGAGGCAGGTAACGGGGCATACACCCAAAATCATCATCGACCAGTATGTGGTGCTCCAGCTGAAGATGCAGCTCAAGCGCTCTGCCCAGAGCATCAAGGAGATGGCATGGGAATATCATTTTGCTGATGCCAGCTTCTTCTGCCGCTATTTCAAGAAACATACCGGAATGACGCCGCAGCAGGTGAGAGAATGAATACAGTAATTATAAAATAAAAATTTTCAAAACATGACAACAACACTTATCATATTGCTTATTACGGTAGCCCTGTTCATCTGGGGCAGGGTGAGGGCCGACATCGTGGCGCTTACCGCCCTGGCTGCACTCCTGGTTCTGGGTATCCTGACACCTGCCGAGGCGCTGGCGGGCTTTTCTTCGCCCATCGTCATCATGATGATAGGACTCTTCGTGGTGGGTGGAGCTATCATGCAGACCGGACTTGCCAAGCTTACGGGCAATAAGCTCATGGCGCTCTCGCGCGGCAACGAAACCATCACCTTCCTGCTCGTAATGCTCGTTACCTCGTTTATCGGCGCCTTCGTGAGCAATACCGGAACGGTAGCCCTCATGATGCCTATCATCATGAGCATAGCTGCGGGCTCGGGCATGCAGTCGTCGCGTTTTCTCATGCCGCTCGCCTTTGCCGGAAGTCTGGGCGGAATGCTTACCCTCATCGGTACGCCGCCCAACCTGGTTATCGATGAAGTATTGACCGAGGGCGGTTATCAGCCGCTTGCCTTCTTCAGCTTCTTCCCTGTGGGCATCATCGTCATCGCCATCGGCATCATCGTGCTCATGCCGCTCAGCAAAATCTTCCTCAGCAAAAAGCAGAGCGGTAAGAAAAAAAAGCAGGGCAAATCGCTTGATGACCTGGTAGACGAATATCAGCTGCTCGATAATCTGCATCGCTACATCGTGCCTAGCCGCCGCCCTTCTGCCGCCCTCGACGAGAATGGCGAGCAGATGGATATCGTGGGCAAAACCCTGAAGAATCTGAGCATCCAGAAGAAATATGGCGTGAGTATCATCGAGATAAGAAACGAGAAGAAATCACGACTGGGACTGGTGAAGGATGTGAGCCAGAACATGGCGAAGAGCAGCAGCACCATTCAGGTTCACGATACCTTATATATAATAGGTGAGGAGGAGAAGATGAAACGCTTTGCCAGCGATTACGGCCTCAGGAAGATGAAGGATGTGAAGATTGATTTCTACGACTTGGGACTGACCGAAATCGTGGTGATGCCTACGTCTAATTTTGCCGGTCTGCGCATAGGCGATGCCAACCTGCGCAAGCGATTCGGCATCAACGTGCTGGGCGTAAAGCGTGGCGATGAATATATTACCGACAATCTGATAGCCACCAAGCTGCATGTGGGCGATATGCTCCTGGTGCAGGGCGAATGGACCAATCTGGCTCATCTGGCTAACGATACGAGCAACTGGGTGGTTATCGACCAGCCAGAGAAGACTGCCGACAAGGTGCTCTTGGATTATAAGGCGCCTGTGGCGGCTGCCATCATGCTGCTGATGATTGTGATGATGGTATTCGATTTCATTCCTGTGGCTCCGGTCACGGCGGCCATCATCGCCGGACTGCTGACCGTCTTTGCCGGATGTTTCCGGAATGTGGAGGCGGCTTACAAGACCATCAACTGGGAGAGTATCGTGCTGATTGCCGCCATGATGCCGATGTCTACGGCGCTTGAGAAGACGGGTGCTTCGGCCTTGGTTTCTCAGGGGCTGGTAGAGAGTTTGGGTTCGATGGGACCTACAGCTCTCTTGGCAGGCATCTACTTCACCACTTCTCTGATGACGATGTTTATCAGCAATACTGCCACGGCTGTGCTGATGGCTCCTATTGCCCTGGTGGCGGCCCAGCAGGTAGGTGTGAGTCCTTATTCCTTCCTCTTTGCGGTTACGTTGGGCGCCAGCATGTGCTTTGCCTCTCCGTTCTCCACGCCTCCTAATGCGCTGGTGATGAAGGCGGGTGGCTATACGTTTATGGATTACGTGAAGGTAGGTTTGCCTCTGCAGATTATCATCGGCGTTGTGATGACCTTCGTTCTTCCGCTCCTTTTTCCTTACTAAGGATTTTTGATATCAAAATAAAAGCCCCTGATGTTTTTCCCGCATTGGGGGCTCTTTTTTTATCGGGTTAAATCAGGCCTTTTTATTTTCCCAATTAGGGAGA
Source organism: Segatella copri (assembly GCF_009494835.1). Classification (GTDB taxonomy): domain Bacteria; phylum Bacteroidota; class Bacteroidia; order Bacteroidales; family Bacteroidaceae; genus Prevotella; species Prevotella copri_F. The sequence continues at coordinate 50,883 of NZ_VZBE01000001.1, read as the reverse complement.
TTTTTTTCTCCAACTGGGCAAGTAATTTTGCGCGCTTTCTGAATCACGATGCAAAGATACGAAATCCCGTTTTGTCAGTTGTGCGATAGCGTGCGATGCTGTGCGATAGCGGAACATTTTCCGCTAAAATCTTTCAACAATAAACTCTAAACCCCTGAACTTTGTAAGTATGCTTCACATGCCCAGCTGTTCGTTAGCCATGGCCGTTCTGGATGAATGCAGGATTGGTGCCGTAGATAAGGTGGAAAACCGGAATCTCATGTCTGTATGCTCCGTTTTTTCCTTGTTGGCACCCTTCAGATGGCCCATTTGCCCGCACATTTCGTAAGATTTGTTGTCGGAATACATGAATCTTACGTCTGTGAAATGAGCCGCTAATGCCGGAATTGCCATCGGAATGAGCACTTCCTGCATGTCTTTTGATGCCTGAGAGATGGCAAATTTTACAAATTCAGTACCCTTACTGGGTTTTGGCATCGCCGGAGCGATGTTGCTAAAAATATTATAATCTATTGCTTTTTAGAGAGTTAAATCAAATTTCATGTTCATTTTTTCTTGCTTGCAGTCTCAGTCTCAGAGTCTCAGTTGTTTTTTTTATGGTCTCGCTTCCTATATATATTATATATAACTAATTAATAATCAGTAAGTTATAAAGACTTAAGAAGCGGGTTTGAAGTTGGATTGTGACATTTTTCCTAACTGAGACTGAGATTTGAGACTGTTTTGAAGAGGAAATGAGGGTAGGGATGAGCCTGTTTCCTGCCTCCCCGAAGTCCCCATTTCCTCTAGAAGGCCTCGACTCCGTTTTATCAGTTTTTACCCCTGCCGCTGAATGATTTCCTATCTTTGCTGCGTGTTTGAAAAATAACCTTTTCTTATGCCTTTGCAGAGTACCCGGCAAGCATGGACCTACCTTTTATGCCGCAAAGTTAAGATTATTATTTGGAATAAGCAAAGATTTTGGGGCTTTTTCTTGGTGGTTTATCAGAAAATGAGTAGTTTTGCGGGCGTGAATCAAATAGATAACGAATAATGGATAAGACAACGACTCAAATTACGATGCTCGGAACGGGAAATGCTACGGTTTCCCAGATTTATAATACTTGTTTTCTGCTCCAGACTCCCGGCTCCCTGATGCTGGTGGATGCGGGCGGAGGAAACGGAATACTGGCGCAGCTGAAGAAGGTGAATGTTCAGATTTCTGATATTCATCACCTCTTCGTTACCCATGCGCATACCGACCATGTGTTGGGTGTGATCTGGGTAATCCGAATGGTGGCACAATGTAAGGGTTACGAGGGATTGCTCCATGTGTATGGAAACGATAAGGTGATGAAGGTGATCAAGACCATCATCGACATGATTCTTGCCAAGAAGCAACTGGCTAAGGTGGCTGAAAGGGTGGTGTTCCATCAGTTGGAAGATGGCGATTGTTTCGAGGTGGGGGATATGAAGCTGGAATGCTTTGATATTCAGTCTACTAAGGAAAAACAGTTCGGATTCCGAGCTGAGCTGCCTTCTTCTGATGAATCGGGTAAGCCTTTGGTCTTGGCGTGCCTGGGCGATGAACCTTATAACGAGCAGAACCGACGCTACATAGTGGGGGCTGACTGGATGATGTGTGAGGCGTTTTGTCTCTATGCCGACCGCGATACGTTCAAGCCTTATGAGAAATGCCACAGTACGGCGCTTGATGCTGGAAAACTGGCGGAGGAACTGGGCGTGAAGAATCTTATCCTGTATCATACGGAGGAGAAGACACTCGCTAATCGTAAAGAAAATTATACCCGTGAAGCTGCCGAGAACTTCAAGGGTAGAATCTTCGTTCCGGATGATTTGGAGGTGATAGAGCTGTAGTTTTTTTATCCCACAGATTTCACAGATTTACACAGATTTTTGACCTGTACGGTCGGGGATTTCACAGATTTTTTTGTTTGGATATTTGGGGAATTTTCCTCCCGATTATGACAAGAATGAATCTGTGTAAATCTGTAGTATCTGTGGGACTTTTGAAGTGGCTCACTTTTTCAGTCTTTTTTAATACGCTTCTCCCTGCTCTATTTCTTCCTGCGTAATGCGCTTGCGGTCGATGGCGCGCCAGGCAAAGACGATGTAGGCGAGCACGAACGGGATGAGGAGGGAAACTATCGCCATGGTGCGGAGCGTGAACTCGCTGCTGCAACTGTTGGCGAGAGTGAGCGAACTCTGAAGGTCGATGTTGGATGGATAGTAGGCGGTATTGTTCCAGCCGGCTATCAGCAGCAGAACCAACACGGTAAGCACGGTTCCGATGCCCGTAAACCAGATTCCCTTTCTATACTGCACGCTCCTCGATGACTTGAAAATGCCGAAAAGAACGAGTACTACACCTATTAATAATATTACAAGCAAGATTGGCATCTCCAGAAGATTGTGAAGATACTTCATACTCTCAATCGTAATGCCGGAAGAAGAAGTGCTGAATCCATCCTTTATCATTAATCTGATGAGGAATGGCAGGAAGAACAATAGGAAGAGCAGGGCATTCCATGGCAACTGGCGGGTGCAGCGCTCCTGAATCTGCTGGTGCTCGATGTTGTTCTTGATGTAGAGCATGCCCAGAATGCGGGCTAGCATCAGTACGGCAAGTCCCAGCACCACATTCCATGGGTCGAGCAGGGCATCAAGACCATGACTGGCGTTTGCCCAGCGGCTGATGACGGGTTGCAGACTGTTGGTAATATTGCCCTTGTCTATCAGAAAATTGCTGCCGTTGAAGAAGGTGGCTACGGCGCCGCCAAGGAGCAGAGGACCTACGATGCCGTTGATAATGAGGCAAATCTGAAAGGTTTTCGGTCCAAGAAAATTACCTATCTTGTTCTGGAATTCATAGCTCACGGCTTGAATCACAAACGAGAACAGGATGATCATCCACAGCCAGTAGGCTCCGCCGAAACTGGTGCTGTAGAACAGCGGGAACGAGGCGAAGAAGGCTCCACCGAAGGTGACGAGCGTGGTGAAGGTGAACTCCCATTTTCGTCCCGTAGAGTTGATGATGAGGCGACGCTCTTCTTCCGTTTTTCCCAAACAGAATATCAAGGTGTTGGCTCCCTGTACAAACATGAGAAACACCAGCAGGGCTCCTAATAATGATACGAGGAACCACCAGTATGATTGCAAAAATTCGTATGTCATAATGCTAATGTCATAAAGTTAATTCATTATCTTAAGTTTATCATCTTAAGTTTTTATTCGTATTCAGGTCCTTTCTTGATCTGCTTCACCAGGATGCTGATTTCCACGGCAAGCATGGTGGTGAAGAGTGCCAGGAAGATGAAGAAGGTGGTGGCCACGCTGCCTGCCTCGATGTCAGAGATGGCGGCACTTACTGGCAGCAGGTCTTGGATGGTCCAAGGCTGGCGACCGATTTCTGCTACTATCCAGCCCGATTCTGAGGCGATGTAAGCCAGCGGAATCATGATGATGGCGGAAATGAGGAACCATCGGTATTGGGCGATTTCCTTCTTATAGACCAGGAATAGGCTGAGGGCGAAGAAGAGGATGAGCAGGCTGCCTACTCCCACCATCAGGCGGAAGGCGTAGAAGCAGATCGGGATGCTCGGTACCAGTTCCTTGGCGTCCTTGATGTAACCATATCCGAAGTATTTCATGTTCTCCTTTAAGATAGGGAGCTGGTCTTTCGCCTTCGTTTCGCGATAGGTTTTCAGGGCAACAATCGCCTTCTTGCCCCGGGCTATCTTTTCCTGCACGGATGGTTCCCGGGTGCCATCCTCGTGGGTGTAACCCTTGATAATATCGTTCACGCCAGGCACGTAGCCATCGGCTGTGCGGGTAGCTAAGAACGAGAGCATGTTAGGGATGGCGATGCGCATGGCTGGCTCTTGCTCGTTCTCATAATCGGGCTGCTGGAAGGGGTGAACGGCTGCTATCGCCGTGAGGCTTTCGCCGTTTCCACCATTATATAATGCTTCCATCGCAGCCAGTTTCATCGGCTGCACTTGTGCCACCCGATAGGCGGAATTGTCGCCGGTCATCGCAGCCAGCAGGGTGGCGATGAGTCCTACTCCGGCACCCATCTTGATGCTCGCCTTCGCCAGCTGGGCTTCTCTCTTTTTCAGGAGATACCAGCAACTTACGGCTACCACGAAGGTGGCGCCGATGATCCAGGAGGAAGTAACGGTATGGGTGAACTTGTTGATGGCGAATGGCGAGAGTGCCACATCCATAAACGAAGTCATCTCGAAGCGCATGGTGTCGGGATTAAATTCCTGCCCTACTGGATATTGCATCCAGGCGTTGGCTACGAGAATCCACCAGGCTGAAATGGTGGCGCCAAGTCCCGTGAGCCAGGTAGAGGCAAGGTGGAAGCCCCGGCTCACCTTATCCCAGCCGAAGAACATCACGGCCACGAAGGTGCTCTCCATGAAGAATGCCAGGATGCCTTCGATGGCTAGGGGAGCGCCGAATACGTCGCCCACGAACCAGGAGTAGTTGCTCCAGTTGGTGCCGAATTCAAATTCCAGGATGATGCCTGTGGCAACGCCCATGGCGAAGTTGACGCCAAAGAGTTTTTGCCAGAAACGGGTTACGTGCTTCCAGAACGGCTTGTTGGTGCGGTAGTAGCATGTTTCGGCGATGCCCATGATTACTGCCAGTCCCAGGGTGAGCGGCACGAACAGCCAATGGTAGATGGCCGTGAGTGCGAATTGCGCCCTCGACCAGTCGATGGTGGCTGATGTAATGTCTAACAATAGATTTGTCATCATAGTTGAATGGTTTTAAAATTGTTATTATATAATGTTTTTGTATTTCTTTCGATGTGAAGGTTGCGGGGATTCTGAGTCTTATCTGCTCAGAATTTCCTTGGAAACGAAGCCAGCCTTGTCTCCGTTCTTGGCATTCGTATTGATAAAATCTGGAAAGAAAAAGAGCTTGAGCACCAGGAAGATGATGGCAAGCTTGATGAGGATGACAGCCCAGAGCGTCTTGCCCAGGGTCATCGTCCTGAAACCATCGTAATAGAGATGGAAAATCCGGGACAGCAGTCCTTGCTTCATCGGTTTTACATCCGTTTTCATCAGGTTTTTATCCTTTTTCTTCTGCATAAGCACTCCTTCTTAAAAAAATCTGCTGCAAATCTACAATAAAATTATGTAACTACCAAATATTTTGTTGAAAAAGTTACAAAAAGATTATTTTTAGGTATCCCATAAGGGAGTTATTTTAAAGTTTTTCTTTTTTTTTTATGGAATAAGTCTTGCCGTTTCATCAGAATTCATTATCTTTGCAGAAAAAATGCTGCACTCGGCAATTTGAAAGCAAGCTTTCATTGCGCTCGTTTGCAATTTCTTTGTCCCCTAAAACATAGAAACATTTTAATCAGAAATAATCAGTAGAAATGATGAATATAGAATCAGTTAGAGAGTATTGCCTCTCGCTTCCCCTCGTAACCGAGGCTTTTCCTTTTGATGAGCGGACTTTGGTATTTCGCATTTTGGGCAAGATCTTTGCCTGTGTTGACCTGGAGCGCCCCGAGTGGGTTACGATGAAATGTAATGCCGATTACGCCCTCGAACTCCGGGAAGTGTATCCCGAAATAGAAGGCGCATGGCATTGGAATAAGAAATACTGGAATCAGGTAAACCTTTATGGCACGTTGGAAGATGATTTCATCCAGGCCCTGATTCGCCACAGTTATTCCGAAGTAGTGAAGAAGCTCAAGAAACAGGAAAAGCTTGAGCATCCTGAAATCATGGAGGTGGTGGAGTAGTTTCTACCACTCCACCTTATCGTTGAGATTCACGCCGTCGGTTGCATCTTCGGCTGTAAAGGTTTCGGCCTTATACTGCACGCAGATCATCACGAGTGGTTCTGTACCGTTGTTGCGAACAGAGCGCTTGCCGGCTGGTGCTACTCTCACCACGCTTCCCTCCTGAATAGGGAATACCTTGCCATCCACCTGGAACTCGCCCTTGCCGCTGAGGAAGAAATACAGTTCCTCGTGGTTCTTGTGGGTGTGGAGGAATCCTGTCTCTGTGCCAGGAGCAAAGCTTTGGAATGAGAACTCACCACCAGTAGCGTTCACGCTCTGACCTCCGAATACCTTTCCGGGAATCTTAATCTCAGGACCCATCTCTAAGGTGTAATCCTTGATTTCACTCATCTTGCCAAAATCTGTGGCTGTGAAGTTTTCAGCCTTTGCAATAATCTTTGTTTCTTTCATCTTGTCTGTTATTTTTAAATGTTTATATTTCTCTTTTTCTTTTTTCTTTCACTTTATGTTATTTCTTTTTGTGAATTTGTGAATACTTCTGTTTTCAGCTTTCATTTCTGAATTGCGCTGCAAAGATACAGCGAAAAACTGGTTCCTGCAAGAGGGCACTTGGGGGTAAGATGGTTACTGGGAGGTAACTGTTGCGTGGGAATGGGAGAAAGAAAAATGAAGCGTTAACTTAGATTAACTTGGTATGTTTGGTATCTTTTCGGATATTAGTTACTTTTGTAGCCTATTGCAGAATATTGTAGAGTTTTGCAGAATATTATAGATTATTGTAGAATATAAAGAAGATAGATTATGGGAAGAATGATAAAAGAAATGGTAGTGCAGGACTGTCCCATCCGTAACGTCCTGGCGCGCGTTTGCGACAAGTGGTCGCTACTGGTAATCTACACCCTGAAATATCATCAGGATGGCCCCCTCCGGTTTAATGCCCTGCGTAAGCTGATTCCGGATATTTCGCAGAAAATGCTTACCAGCACGTTAAAATCGTTGGAGGCTGATGGCTACGTTACCCGCAAGGCTTATGCCGAAGTGCCGCCAAGAGTGGAGTATTCTCTCACACCCCGTGCTGAAACCCTTATTCCTATTATGGATCATCTGATAGAATGGGCGCTGGATAACATGGCTGTGATACTGAAGGATAGGGATAAGGCAGCAGGCTGATTTCCAAGATGAGATTTCCTGAATAATATTCCAAGATGAGTTTTTCTGAAGAATATTCCAAGATGAGATTTCCGGAAAATCATTCATTTTTTCTGTAGTTGGGGTAATGCGTGTTTTCGCGAATCTTCGTATCTTTGCACCCAGAAATCATAATTAAAACTATAAGAAAATGTATATTGAGAAAATAAAGTCGCCAGCCGACTTGAAGAAGCTGGATTTGAAGGAGTTGCAGGTGGTGGCTGATGAAACCAGACAGGCTGTGCTGAACCGTGTAAGCAAGCATGGCGGTCATGTGGGACCAAACCTCGGATTCGTGGAGGCTACCGTGGCGCTTCACTACGTTTTTGATGCGCCAAAGGATAAGCTCGTGTTTGACGTAAGCCACCAATGCTATCCGCATAAGGTGCTTACCGGACGAGCTGCGGGATTTCTTGGCGATGTGGACGACATGAATGCCATTTCGGGCTATTCTTCTCCTGCCGAATGTCCGGAGTATGATAACTTCGAGGTGGGGCATACTTCCACTTCCGTGAGTCTTGCCACCGGTTTGCAGAAGGCGCGCGACATCAAGGGAACCGATGAGAACATCATCGCCATTATCGGCGACGGCTCCCTTTCGGGCGGCGAGGCTTTCGAGGGACTGGACGAGGCTTCGGAACTCGGTACGGGCATCATCATCGTGGTGAACGACAACGAAATGTCTATCGCCGAAAATCATGGCGGAATCTACAAGAACCTGCGTGCCTTGCGCCAGAGCAACGGCACCTGCGAGCACAACTGGTTCAAGGCGTGGGGCTTTGAATACAAGTACCTGGAAGAGGGTAACGACATCGAAAAACTTATCCAGGTTTTCGAGAGCGTGAAGGATACGGATAAGCCTACCGTGGTTCACATTCACACAGAGAAAGGTCATGGATTTGCGCCAGCCGTAGCCAATAAGGAGGCTTGGCATTGGGGATTGCCTTTCAATCTGGAAGACGGTTCGCGACCAAGAAGGAATGCCGATGGAACCCTCCCGGAGGTTGCTCCAACAGAGGATTACGGCACTTTATTCTCCGACTGGATGCTGGGCGAGATGAAGCAGGATAAGACCCTCATCGCCGTAACTGCCGGTACTCCTACCGCAGGCGGCTTTACTGCCGATAAGCGCCAACTGGCTGGCAAGCAGCACATCGATATGGGAATCGCCGAAGAGCAGGCGGTGGCCATGATTTCGGGAATGGCGAAGGGTGGATTGCATCCGGTTTGGACCGTTTACAGCACCTTTATCCAACGTACCTACGACCAGATTGCGCAAGACCTCTGCATCAATTCCAATCCAGCCGTAATCAACGTGGTAGGAGGCGGAGTGAACTCGATGAACGACATCACCCACATCTGCCTTTTCGATATTCCGATGCTCTGCAGCATTCCGGGGCTCATCTATCTGGCTCCAACCACCTGCGAGGAGTATTTCGCCATGCTCCGTTGGAGCATTCTGCAGGATAAGAAACCTATCGCCATCCGCGTGCCAAGCAATGGCGTGGTTCATACGTCAGAAGCCGTTGATGCTGAATATGGTTACGAGGCAAAGTACAAGGTGATGCATCAGGGCGAGAAGGTGGCAGTCATCGCCGCCGGTTCGTTCTATCAGAAGGGCGAAAATGTAGTCCGCCTGTTGGCTGATAAGGGTATCGATGCAACGCTCATCAACCCACGTTATCTGAACGAGGTGGATGCCGAGACGCTGGATAGCCTGAAGGCAAACCATCAGTTGGTGGTAACTCTGGAGGATGGCTCGAAGGATGGCGGATTCGGAGAGCGTATCGCCTCTTACTATGGCACTTCAGAAATGAAGGTGATGGTGGGCGGCATCAGGAAGGGTCTCTACGACAGATACGATGTGAAGCAGTTGCTTTCGGATAATCGCCTGCTTGATGAGCAGATTGTGGAAGACGTTTTGTTAGTGATTAATGATTAATTATTAATGATTAGTTAGTCAGCATAGTTAGTTTTTATTTACCGAGAAATCCAAGCCGGAGAATCATCTCTAGCTTGGATTTCTTCTGTTTTATCATCTTTGTCTTAATCCCGGTCATTATCTCAATCATCATCATCATCGTCATCATCATCATCATCCCAATCTCTATCGTGCTTCCACTTCTTCTTGTCGTGCTTCCACTTCTTGTCGTGCTTGTGATGCTTGTGATGCTTGCACGGCTTTCCTGGTCCATAAGTTACATGGGTTCCGCCTGGCCATCCTGGTCTTCCGTAGCTGCACTCAGGGCGAGGGCGGCGCTTGTCGTGTCCCCAGTTATGCTTTGGATACTTGGTATAAATATGGTGAACATACACATGATTCTGCCAGCCGATAGGGCGATAGAAATAGTAAGAGTTCTTGAATCTCTTCCATTGTCTGGCGGTCATCATGCGCTTGAGCTGCTTGTTGCGGTATTGCCAGCCGTAGGCATCGATGTCGCGATAGCTGCGGATGCCATTGAGATAATTGAGATTGATGTTCAGGATGCTGTTGCGCTGGGCGCTGCTCAATCCCAGTTCCACCACCATCTTATCTGTGATAAAACGGGCTTCTGCCTGAATATTTGTCAGTCTCTGAGCATTCATAGATGTAATCATCATCCATACTGCTACCAATGTCATAATAATTCTTTTCATAACTGTCTTCTCTTTAAAGGGTTATTACTGCATTTATTTATTTCTGGTGCAAAGAAAGTGCAAACGAGCACAATGAAAGCTTGCTTTCAAATTGTCGAGTGCAGCCTTTCTTCTAACGTAGTGCAAAGATAGGGAGAATAGCTGAAAACAACAAGGGAAAAACTATAATCTGATGTATGATTTTCCCTAAAAGAATCGGGAAAACTCCTGTAACAAAATTGTAGTATCTTTTATCTGCTAATTCAAATCCTTGTAACCTCATTGACACATAATACCCCTACCTTTGCACCCGAAATTTAACAGGTATTACCTCGAAAGGGGAAATCTTTAATAAAAGTATTATAGTCAGATAAAGAAAAAATGGAAAAGAAAGTATCGGGTAAGCATAGCAGCATGAATGGCTTTGCTATGATGAAAGGTAGAGTAGCAACTGTAGTTTTGGCTTCGGCTTTATTGTTGGGTGGAGGCTTGACTGCACAGGCTCAAAACGCAGCATTAACAACCTGTTCTCAGAGTGCAGCAACCGCTATTCCGCAGAATCCAAACTGGAAGGCGAATGCTGCCGAATGGCAGAAACTGAAGGGCGAAATCACCCTCTACATGACCAATGACATGGGCCGAAACGGCTACTACGACCAGAAGCCTATCGCCGAACTGATGGGCGAGATGGCTGGCACGGTAGATCCTGAATGCGTACTTGCCGTAGGCGACATCCACCATTTCAATGGCGTGACTTCTACACAGGATCCTCTGTGGCTTACCAATTACGAATATGTTTATTCTCATCCCGACCTGATGCTCGACTGGTTCCCGGTTTGTGGAAACCATGAGTATCGTGGTAATACTCAGGCTTTTATGGACTATGGCAAGGTGAGCCGCCGCTGGATGATGTCAGCCAAATATTACACCAAGGTGTTCGACCACAAGGGAACCACCATCCGTGTCATCTTCCTCGACACCACACCTCTTATCGATTCTTACCGCAAGAATTCAAAAATCTATCCTGATGCCTGCAAGCAGGATGCTGAGGCTCAGCTTTCATGGCTCGACGAAACCCTGAAGAATGCCAAGGAAGACTGGGTCATCGTGGTAGGCCATCATCCTATCTATGCCTACACCACGAAGAAGGAGAATGAGCGCCTCGACATGCAGAAGCGCCTTCTTCCTATCCTCCATAAATATAATAATGTGGCGATTTATGCCTGCGGCCACATCCACAACTTCCAGCATATCCAGAAGAAGGGCGACAACATCGACTACGTAGTCAATTCCTCTTCATCTCTGGCTCGTCCTGTGAAGCCTATCGATGGCACCGTGTTCTGCAGTCCAGCCGATGGTTTCTCTGTATTTACAGCAGATAAGAAGCAGCTCAGAATGTCGATGATTGACAAGGATGGAAAAATCATCCACACGGTTTTAAAGGTAAAAAAGTAAAAAGGTAAAAAAGTAAAATAGCTTTTAAAGGGTAAAAGTGAAGAATTCGGTAATTATATAATAGAGAAATAATTTTATGAATCCAAGTAGAGTATTATTTTCGGCTTTGTTGATGGTTGCTGCTACAAGTGCATCTTTAGCAGCTACCGAACCGGAAAACAACGCCATGTTGGGTGGAGTTATTAGTGGACGTATTGTTGACGGCGACCATCAGGCTCTGCCAGGTGCAACCATTTTGGTAGAAGATTTGCATACAGGAGTAACAAGCGATGTGAATGGTTTTTATGCTTTGCCTAACATGAAACCGGGCACTTATAAGGTAAAGGTTTCTTATGTGGGTTATTCACCTAAGACTTACATGATTAAACTTGTTGGTAAAAATGTAGAACGAAACATCACGCTTTCCGAGGGAAATGAACTTCGTGAGGTGGTGGTTGAGGGTGCTTTCTACGGTCAGCGCAAGGCTCTTCAGATGCAAAAGGAAAATATGGGTGTTACCAATGTGGTAAGTGCCGACCAGGTAGGCAAGTTCCCGGATTCTAATATTGGTGATGCGTTGAAGCGTATCAATGGTATTAATGTGCAGTATGATCAGGGCGAGGCGCGCTTCGGACAGGTTCGAGGAACTTCTGCCGATCTTACTTCTGTTACTGTGAATGGTAACAGAATGCCTTCTGCCGAGGGTGATACGCGTAATGTACAGCTCGACCTGATTCCTGCCGACATGATTCAGACCATCGAGGTGAACAAGGTGGTAACATCTGATATGGATGGCGATGCAATAGGTGGTGAAATCAATCTTGTAACCAAGAATACGCCTAGCCATCGGGTGCTGAACTTCAATGTTGGTTCGGGTTATACCTGGATTAGCGGCAAGCCACAATGGGATTTGGCTGCTACCTGGGGCGACCGTTTCTTCCACAACCGGTTGGGTATCATGGCTTCTGCCTCTTATCAGTATGCTCCAGGTGGTTCTGATAATACAGAATTCGAATATGAGGAGAATGATGATAAGGATTTGGAACTGAAGGAAACTCAGGTTCGTCAATACTACGTTACCCGCGAACGCCAGAGCTATTCTTTAGCCATGGATTATAAATTCAGTCCGCTTCACCGTATCTCGTTCAAGGGAATCTATAATCGCCGTAGCGACTGGGAAAACCGTTATCGCATCAGCTATAAGAAACTGAACAGCAAGGCGTCAAAGCAAAGCGTTGTGTTCCAGACTAAAGCTGGTTCATCAGATAACAAGAATGCCCGTCTGGAATTGCAGCAGACGATGGATTATACGCTTGATGGTGAGCACATGTTTGGCGGTCTGAAGATGGATTGGGCTGTTAGTTATTCCCGTGCTACAGAAGAACGTCCAAACGAACGCTATGCATCTTATAAATATAAGTATGGCAAGAAGGAAACTGATTTTATCGACTTCGGCGATGGCTTTAAGGATGTAGGCGACAAGCAGCCTTATTATTCAGCATCACTCCCTTCGCTTGATGACAGCCATTGGGTGCTCGATGAATTGAACAATTCTAATCAGGATATTGCAGAGAATGAGTGGAAGGGAAGACTCAACTTTACCTTGCCTCTGGCTCATGGATTTTATGGAAACACCTTGAAGTTTGGTGCCAAATATACAAGCAAGGATAAAACCCGTACCACTTCATTCTTCGATTATGATGCAGAGGAAGTTTTGGGCGAAGACTGGCGCAAGCAGACTACGCTTCTGGTACGCGACGGCTTCATGCCTGGTAGCCAATATCCAGCCCAGTCTCCTTTCATCTCAATAAAGACATTGGGAAAAATTGATTTCAGCAAGTTTGAAGGAGAAGAGAACTTTGAAGAAGAGGCTGGCAACTATAAAATTCGCGAGCAGATTACAGCAGGTTATCTCCGTTTCGACCAGAAAATTGGCAAAAAACTTTCTGCCACTCTCGGCTTGCGCGTAGAGCGTACTGACCTGAAAACCAGCGGATATAATGTAGACATTCCGGAGGATGGTGATGCCACAATGGTCCCTACGGGTGATTTCAAGAATCATTATACCGATTTGCTTCCAAGTTTCCTCCTCAAGTACAAATATTCAGACGATGGCAGTCTTCGTGCCTCTGTTACCAAGACCATCTCTCGTCCTAAATATTCTGCGCTCATCGCTAACAAGACCTTCAATATCGCAGACGAAGAGGCTACTATCGGCGATCCAAAAACCAAGCCAGCTGAGGCTATCAATATCGACCTCTCAGCCGATCATTATTTCAAGAGTGTAGGTCTGGTGAGTCTGGGTCTCTTCTATAAGGACATCAAGAATGTGAATGTAGAGTGGGCTTCTAACAAATATCTCGGCAGCGACCTCGGATTGGCCGGTGAAAATGCAGATAAGAACTTTGCGGTTACACAGAACATTAATGCTTATGATGCACGTGTCTATGGTGTAGAGGCAGCTTACCAGCGCGACTTCGGCTTTATAGCTCCTGCGCTTAAGTGTCTGGGATTCTATGGAAACTATACTTATACTCATAGCACTACACGCAATTTTAATGAGCGTCTGGGCATTAAGGATGGAGATGATGTAAAGGTGGCAGGCTCTCCAGAGCATACAGCCAACGCTTCACTCTTCTACGAAAAGAGTGGCTTGAGTCTTCGCTTGTCATACAACTTTGCTTCATCATTCATCGATCAGATGAGTACAAGTAGAGCACTTGACCGTTATTATGATCATGTGAACTATCTGGATGTAAACGCCAGCTATACATGGGGCAAGAAGCAGAAATTTACAGTATATGCCAACGCCAATAATCTGCTTAACCAGCCTTTGCGTTATTATCAGGGAGAGCAAAAGCGTACGATGCAGGTGGAGTATTATGGTGTGAAAGTAAATGCCGGAATCAAGGTTAACTTGTAGTTTTCAAAGTTCAAACTTCAGTAAGTTAAATATAAAGAGAAAGCGTGCAGGCGACAGATGTTGCTTGTACGCTTTTCTTTTCTTTCTCCTTTCTATCTTCTTCCTATCTCCTTTCTATCTTCTTCCTATCTCCTTTCTTTCTCCTTCCTGCATTAATTTTGTGTTAATCTCGGGAAAAGTCTTGGTTGATTATAGGATAAAATGTTCTTTAACCCTATTGAAATCTCCGTTCATAGACGTTGAACCGCGGTTCAGCGTCTTTGAACGGCGGTTCAACGTCTTTGAACGGACATTCAACGTCTATGAACGGAGATTTTATCTAAGTATAAATGTTTCTTTTCTTAGTTGAAAGAACAGTTTTAGTAGGGTAAATTCCTTGTTTTACCTCTCTTTTTGTTCTAATTCATCCGCTTACTCCGAATGATGCAAGAAAAAAAGAAAAAGCTTTGAAAACAATCTCGTTTTCAAAGCTTTTTCCTTATTTATGCCTCTTTCTTCTTCGTCTTAGGAAGAACGAGGTTGAGAACTACGCCGATGACGGCGGAAAGACCGATGCCGGAAATGGCGAAGGAACCGGATGAGAGAACGGCGCCACCCAAGCCCATCGTCAGCATCACAGAGATGATGATAACATTGCGGGTTTCATTCATGTCTACCTTGTTCTGCATCAGATTCTGAACGCCCACACTTGCGATGGTTCCAAAAAGCAGCAGCATGATGCCACCTAAAACCGCCTGAGGAATGCTCTGCAACAAAGCACTCAACTTGCCCACGATGGAGAAACAGATGGCGGTGGCTGCGGATATGCGAATCACAGCAGGACTCGTTACCTTGGTGATAGACATCGCACCTGTTACCTCTGAATAAGTGGTCTCAGGAGGTCCGCCCAGAAAGGCTGAACAGAGACATGCCAGTCCATCGCCCAACATCGTGCGATGCAATCCCGGATCTGCCACGAAATCCTTCTTGGCTACGGCACTCACCACATATACATCGCCGATATGCTCCAGCACCGGAGCTATTGCCACGGGCAACATATAGAGGAATGGAGCCCAGGAGAAATGGGTGATGGTATCGAAGGATACAGGACAGGAGAACCATGATGCCGTTGCCACGCCCGAGAAATCTACCTCGCCCATGCAGATGGCGATGACATAGCCCACGATAACCCCCGAAATGATAGGAACCAGCTTCATCAAGCCCTTGCAGAAGGTAAGCACCAGGATAGCGGTGATGAGCGATGCAAAGGCGAGAATCCAGTTGGTCTTTGCCATATCCACAGCGCTGCCCGAAAGGGAGAGACCGATGAGGATGATGGCGGGACCGATGACTACCGGAGGAAAAATCCTGTCCAGCAGTTTCTTGCCCTGCCATTTCACTAGGGCGCTCATGACGAAATACACCAGAGAAACGCTGGTTAGTCCGGCGATTGTTCCCGGCAGTCCCCATTGCTTGGTTGCAGCGATGATAGGGGCGATAAAGGCGAAGGAACTGCCCAGGAAAATAGGCACCTTACCCTTGGTGATGAAGTGAAAAAGAAAGGTTCCTACACCAGCGGTGAAGAGAGCCGTTGCCGGATCGATGCCTATCAGAAGAGGCACCAGAACCGTTGCACCGAAAGCCACAAACAGGAACTGTACTCCCACAAGGGTTTTCTTGGTCATAGAAAGTTGTTCTGTATCCATAATCGATATTCTTTATTAGTCTTTCAGACTCTCCTGATACCAGTCGAAGAGTTTCTTCACACCATCCTCAATCTCTACCTTATGCGTCCAGCCGAGGCTGTGGAGCTTATCTACAGAGATGAGCTTGCGCATGGTTCCATCTGGCTTGCTGGCGTCAAACTCTACCTCGCCTTCGAAACCTACTGCCTTTACTACAAGCTCAGAAAGTTCACGGATGGTGAGCTCCTTGCCGGTACCCACGTTGATGTGGCAGTTGCGAATCTCACCGAGAGAAGGGATAGCGCCACCACGGCCCTCAGAGTTGTTTCTATCCACAGCACCATCTACCTTGGCACCATAGAATACAGAACTGTACTTCTCGATACCGATGATGTCCTTGAAATCTACATTCAGGAGCACGTGAACGCTGGCATCTGCCATATCTTCGCTCCAGAGAAACTCACGCAATGGTTTGCCTGTTCCCCAAAGCACTACCTTGTTGTCGTAGATGCCGTAGAACTCCAGCGCCTTCAGAATGCGCTCGTGAGAGTTGCTGCCGTCTACGTTACCCTCGCCGATGATTTCGCGGAGCTTATCAGTAGGGTTGATAGGGCGCTTGTTCATATCCACCTCGATGCTGTGCCAGTCGCCATCGTGGATGAGTTTGGCAAGATAAATCTTGCGCATCATCGCAGGCATTACGTGGCTGTTCTCCAGATGGAAGTTATCGTTAGGGCCATAGAGGTTGGTTGGCATCACAGCGATATAGTTGGTACCATACTGAAGGTTGTAGCTCTCGCACATCTTCAGTCCGGCAATCTTGGCGATGGCATATTCCTCGTTGGTATATTCCAGCGGAGAAGTAAGGAGCACATCTTCGCTCATAGGCTGCGGTGCATTCTTAGGATAGATGCAGGTAGAGCCCAGGAAGAGGAGCTTCTTCACGCCATGAGAATAGGCGTTGCTGATTACGTTGCATTGCATCTTCATGTTCTGCATGATGAAGTCTGCACGATACAATGAATTCGCCATGATACCGCCCACGAAGGCAGCAGCCAGAACTACTGCATCCGGCTTCTCCTCATCAAAGAACTTCTCTACTGCATACTGGTCGGTCAAGTCGAGTTCTTTGTGAGAACGGCCTACCAGATTATTATAGCCTCTCTTCTTGAGGTTATTCCAGATAGCAGAACCCACGAGTCCGTGGTGTCCTGCTATATAAATCTTAGAATCTTTTGATAACATTGATTATTGCTATAAACTATCTATCAACTGTTAACTATAAACTATTACTTAACAATACCCTTCTCGAGATATTCTGCAAGATTGCAGCGAACCTTCTGACCGGCATCCTCGGCAGCTACCTTAGCCATATCGCTCTCTACCATGATCTTGACGAGATCCTCGAAAGAGGTGGTGTTAGGATTCCAGTTGAGCTTAGCCTTTGCCTTTGTTGGGTCACCCCAGAGGTTCACCACGTCGGTAGGACGGTAGAAATCTGGAGAAACCTCAACGAGTGTCTTGCCGATGAGTTCCTCAGGACCCTCAACACAGATACCTTTCTCGTTCTCATCCTTGCCTTCCCATTTCAGTTCGATTCCTACATAGTGGAACGCCAGCTGGGCGAACTCACGAACAGAGTGCTGCTTACCTGTTGCAATCACAAAGTCCTCTGGTTTCTCAGCCTGGAGAATCAGCCACATACACTCTACATAATCCTTGGCATAACCCCAGTCGCGGAGTGAATCCAGGTTACCGAGATAGAGCTTGTCTTGCTTGCCCTGCTTGATGCGGGCTGCAGCCAAAGTAATCTTGCGGGTTACGAAAGTCTCACCACGGCGCTCACTTTCATGATTGAAGAGGATACCCGAGCAGCAGAACATATCATAAGCCTCACGATACTCCTTGACAATCCAGAAACCATACTGCTTGGCAACAGCGTATGGAGAATAAGGGTGGAATGGAGTGTTCTCGTTCTGAGGAACCTCTTCTACCTTACCGTAGAGCTCAGATGTTGAAGCCTGATACATGCGGCAGGTCTTCTCCAGACCGCATTGGCGGATAGCCTCCAGGATACGGAGCACACCGGTAGCATCTACATCTGCTGTAAACTCAGGGGAGTCGAAGCTCACCTGTACGTGGCTCTGTGCTGCCAGATTATATACCTCAGTAGGTTTCACCTTGTTCATTACCTGGATGATACTCATAGAGTCACCGAGGTCAGCATAGTGAAGATGGAAATTAGGTGTACCCTCCAAATGGGCAATTCTTTCGCGGTAGTCGGTAGATGATCGGCGGATAGTTCCGTGAACATCATACCCTTTTTCCAACAATAATTCAGCCAAGTATGAACCATCCTGGCCTGTAATACCTGTAATTAAAGCTACTTTTCTATTCATGTCATTATATGTTTTTAATGATGTCTTTTTATTGAATAAGTCAGAATATCTGTGGGTAAACCGGATTAAGCCTTAGCAATCAGGTTTTCAAAGTCATCACAGAATTCAGTCATCTGGTGATAGAGTAGATTGCAACCCTTATTGGATAATTCTTCATCTGGTAGCGGACCGCTGTTAATTGCTACCGTAAAAATGTTGGCTGCCACGCCGGCACGGACGCCCAAAGGAGCATTCTCTACCACGATGCCTTCCCAGGGTTTCAGGTTTCCTGCCTTCTGCAATCCCATGAGATATGGGTCAGGATTTGGTTTGCCGCGCTTTACATCATAGGCGGTTACGATATGAGCTTCATCCAGAAAATCGCCGAAGTCGTTGAGCAGTCGCATGATGAGCGGGCGCTGTCCGCTTCCTGTTACCACTCCTACCTGCATGCCGGCATCTTTAATCTTCTGCATGATTTCCTTTACGCCAGGAAATATTTCGGCAGTAGGCATCGAGTGGAATATTTCGGTCTTTACATCATACATCTTCTGTGCTTCGTCCAGCGTGATGTCGATGCCCTTCTGCTTCTTCACCATCATCTGGATAGTATCAATGCCTCGGGCTCCTTCGGTGGCATAAGCATCGGCTGCTGTCATGTGGATATCAAACTGTTTCATCGATTCCTGCCATGCCACAGCATGATTTGGCATACTGTTGTACAGCACGCCGTCCATATCAAAAAGCACGGCTTTAGGGTTGAATTCCCCAAAGCCGTGTTCTTTCATATATTTAAAAATAATTTCCTTCATCAATTATTTAATGTTTTGTGTTTAATGTTTAGTGTTTAATGCTTTGCATGGCGTATGCCTCAACTAAACATTAAACACTACACATTATTCATTCTTCAAGCGCTCCTGGATAGCTTTGCTCTCTGCCTCATAACCTGGCTTGTTGAGCAATGCGAACATATTCTTCTTGTATGCCTCAACACCAGGCTGGTTGAATGGGTTCACCTCTTCCAAGAGACCGCTGATACCGCAAGCCTTCTCGAAGAAGTAGATCAGCTGACCGAGGTAGTAAGCGTTCAACTCTGGTACGTTAACCAGGATGTTAGGAACACCACCGTCAACGTGAGCCAAACGTGTACCGAGCTCTGCCATCTTGTTCACCTCGTCAACACGCTTGCCCTCGAGGAAGTTCAAACCGTCGAGGTTCTCATCATCGTGAGGGAAGAGCAACTTCTCGTTAGGAGTCTCTACGCTGATAACAGTCTCGAAGATAGAGCGCTCGCCCTGCTGAATCCACTGGCCCATAGAGTGAAGGTCGGTAGTGAAGTCGCAAGCTGCTGGGAAGATACCCTTCTGGTCCTTACCCTCGCTCTCACCATAGAGCTGCTTCCACCACTCAGCGAAGTAGTGAAGTTTAGGCTGGAAGTTGCATACGATCTCAATCTTCTTGCCAGCCTGAGTATAGAGAGCCTGACGTGTAGCTGCATAGATAGCTGCCGGATTCTCCTCGAAAGCTACGTCCTTGCCACAAGCCTTCTCCATGTCAGCCGCACCAGCTACGAGCTGCTTTACATCGAAGCCTGCTACTGCGATAGGCAACAAACCTACAGGGGTCAAAACAGAGAAGCGGCCACCTACATTATCAGGGATGATGAAGCTCTTGTAACCCTCCTTGTCAGCACAAGTACGTGCAGCACCCTTCTTGGCGTCGGTTACAGCTACGATAACATTCTTAGCCTCTTCCTTACCGCGCTGATCCTCGCATTGCTTCTTCAAAAGACGGAAAGCGAGAGCAGTCTCAGTAGTGGTACCAGACTTAGAGATATTGATGACACCAAACTTCTTGTTCTTCAAGAAAGAAGTCAACTCGAAGAGGTAGTCCTCACCGATATTGTTACCTGCGAAGAGGATAGTAGGGTTCTTCTTGTCGTTTACGAGCCAAGCGAAAGAGTTGCCGAGACCTTCGATAACGGCGCGTGCACCGAGGTAGCTACCACCGATACCTGCTACAACAACCACCTCACACTTTTCGCGCAAAGTATTGGCAACAGCCTGAATCTCATTGAGGAACTCAGGAGTGATTGAAGATGGCAAATGTAACCATCCCAAGAAATCGTTACCTTCACAAGTGCCGTTCTCAAGAGCTTCCTGAGCGGCCTTAACCTTAGGCTCGTAAGCCTTTACTGCACCTTCTGTAAGGAATGATGCAGCCTTTGTAATGTTTAAGCTGATACTTTTCATTTTTCTTTTAATATCTAAATGAATGTGTTAATGTTACTACTTGAAGACAAACTCTTCTGCCGAAGCCGAAGGATAGGATGTGCCTATCTGAACGAGTCGGTCAAGAGTTTGATTTCGATTTGCGGACTGATGCGCTCGTACAATATATTATATACAGCATCGAGAATCGGCATGTTGACGTGCATGTGGCGATTGATTTCCTTCATACACTTGGTGCCGAAATATCCTTCTGCAATCATCTCCATCTCTATCTGCGCACTCTTCACGCTGTAGCCCTTGCCTATCATGGTTCCGAAGGTGCGGTTGCGGGAAAAATTGCTGTAACCTGTTACGAGCAAGTCGCCCAGATAAACTGAGTCGTACATGCTTCGGTCGATAGGGTGGACGGCTGTCAGGAAGCGGTGCATCTCCTGAACGGCATTTGACATGAGTACCGCCTGGAAGTTGTCACCATACTTCAGACCGCCACAGATACCTGCTGCGATGGCGTATACGTTCTTCAGAACCGAAGAGTATTCGATACCGATGACATCGCTCGAAGTCTTGGTCTTGATGAATTCACTCGCCAGACAATCGTTGGCGAAGGCACGCGCCTTTTCGGTATCGCTACAGCCCACGGTGAGATAGCTCAGTCGCTCCAGTGCCACCTCCTCGGCATGAGAAGGACCTCCGATGCAGGCGAGGTTCTCGTAAGGCACATCGTAAACCTGATGGAAATACTCTGAGCAAACGAGGTTTTCATCAGGCACAATACCTTTGATGGCTGTGATGATGAACTTGTCGCTGAGTCGCGTCTTGAGCTTCTTGAGATGATTCTTCAGATAAGGCGACGGGGTGACGAACACGAGTGTATCGTAATTCTGCACTATCTTGTTGATGTCGGAAGAGAAGAAAATCTCATCTACATTGAATCGTGCCGACATCAGATAGGCAGGGTTGTGCCCCATGCGCTTGAAGTCCTCGATGCGGTCATCGCGACGCATATACCAGCCTATATGATGAGTATGACCCACCACAATCTTGGCTATTGCCGTAGCCCAGCTACCGCCGCCAATTATCGCTATTTTACCGCAGTTGAACACTTCGAATGAATTTATAATTAATAATTAATAATGAGACTTTCGCCTTTGTTTGTAGATATAATGTATAACCAATAAAAAGCCGGAGCTCTTTATTAATTATACATTATTAATTATGCATTATCAATTAAGCATTTGCTGCATTAATCCAGCCCTGGATGTCGTCAACAGAAGGCTTCTCGTAGCCGAGCTTGTACTTTTTGTTGATTTCTCCAATCTTTTGCTGCAAGCCTTGTGCTTTTTCTTCACGGATATCAGAGATGAGGTTGAAGCCTGCCTTGCGGAGCACGTATGCCCAATCCTCTGGCACGCCAATCTCTTCCCATTCCTTGATGGTGCTCTGTGGCATCTTCTTCTCTGGCTTCATCTGTGGGAAGAACAGTACCTCCTGAATGAAGGTCTTGCCTGTCATCAACATGACCAAGCGGTCGATACCGATACCAATACCAGATGTTGGAGGCATACCGTACTGGAGGGCACGGAGGAAGTCCTGATCGATGATCATCGCCTCGTCATCACCCTTGTCAGCAAGCTTCATCTGGTCGATGAAACGCTCTTCCTGGTCAATTGGGTCGTTGAGCTCAGAGTATGCATTGGCAAGCTCCTTACCGTTTACCATCAACTCGAAACGCTCGGTCAAGCCTGGCTTAGAACGGTGCATCTTGGTCAATGGAGACATCTCTACAGGATAGTCGGTGATGAAGGTTGGCTGGAGGAAGGTTCCCTCGCAGAACTCACCGAAGAGCTCATCAATCAACTTACCCTTACCCATGGTCTCATCTACGTCCATGCCCTTCTCCTTGCAGAATGCGCGGATCTCTTCCTCGGTCTTGCCGTTGCAGTCGAAACCGGTCTTCTCCTTGATGGCATCGAGGATAGGCAGACGGCGATATGGAGCCTTGAAACTGATGATGTTGCCATCAATCTCGCGCTCTGGCTTGCCGTTTACGGCGATACAGATCGTTTCGAGCAACTTCTCTGTGAAAGCCATCATCCAGTTGTAGTCCTTGTACTGAACATAAAGCTCCATACAGGTAAACTCAGGGTTGTGGTTGCGGTCCATACCCTCGTTGCGGAAGTTCTTGCCGATTTCATAAACACCCTCGAAACCACCTACGATGAGGCGCTTCAGGTAGAGCTCGGTAGCGATACGCATGTACATATCCTGATCGAGCGCATTGAAGTGGGTGATGAATGGACGGGCAGAAGCACCACCGGCAATGCTCTGCAGGGTAGGAGTCTCTACCTCAGTATAACCTGCGTTGTCGAGTACGCTGCGGAGTGTGCGGAGTACGGTAGCACGCTGCAGGAAAGTATCCTTTACGCCATCATTAACGATAAGGTCAACGTAGCGCTGGCGGTAACGCAACTCTGGATCATCGAACTTGTCGTAAGCCACGCCATCCTTATACTTCACGATAGGGAGTGGCTTCAAACTCTTAGAGAGCAGGCACAGTTCCTTGGCGTGAACAGAAATCTCGCCAGTCTGTGTGCGGAATACGAAACCCTTTACACCGATGAAGTCACCGATATCGAGAAGCTTCTTGAATACTGTATTATAAAGGTCCTTGTTCTCGTCTGGACAAATCTCGTCGCGGGCGATATAAACCTGGATTCTTCCCTTTGAGTCCTGCAACTCAGCGAAGCTAGCTTTACCCATTACGCGGCGCCCCATCATACGTCCGGCGATAACTACCTGGCGTGGCTCGTCCTCGTCCTTGAATTCAGCTTTGATATCTGTGCTGAATGCATTGGTTGGAAACTCTGCTGCTGGGTATGGGTCGATACCCATCTCGCGCAATGTCTGAAGACTCTGTCTGCGAACGATTTCCTGTTCGCTTAGCTCTAAAATGTTCATATTCTATTCAGATATATCTTTTATTTTCTTATTTTTGGTGCAAAAATACAAAATAAATCTGAACTATATGCCGTTTTTTATGTTTTTTATTATTAAAGAAAGGAAAAGGTATGTAAAGTTTGCCCTTCATCAAATAAAAAGTGCGATAAATTTTGTTTTCTCTAAAGAAAGTCTTACCTTTGCGTTGAGTTTATCAGAAACATACTTTGGAGCGAAGAGAAAACGAATAGCTCTGAATCAATAACAAAATACGAAAAATAGGAGATAATAAGATGAACATAGATGAATTAGTAAAAAGAATCAGCAAGACTGATGGATTATCCAAGACCCTCGGAATGCATTTCATTTCTACCCCTGAGCCTGATACGCTTCAGGCAACGATGAAGGTAGATGAGCGTAATCGCCAACCTTTCGGCTTCTTGAGTGGAGGTGCTTCTCTGGCTCTTGCCGAGAATGTGGCGGGTATCGGTTCCCTGGCGCTCTGTCCGGGACAGATTGCCGTGGGTATCAACGTGAACGGTACTCACGTTCAGGCGGTCAGCGAGGGCGATACGGTTACTGCCTTTGCCAAGATTGTGCACAAGGGCAGAACCTTGCATACCTGGCAGGTGGATATCAAGAATACGGCTGGTGAGGTAATCTGTACCGTACAGGTAACCAACTATGTGTTCACTCCAAAGAAAGATAATCCGAAAAAAGGGGCAGAAACTAAGGTATGATAGCTTTTGCGTATTATCGTCTGCCTTATCTGCACCATGCTACCTATGTGGCTCAGCATGAGGGAGAACCTGAGGTACTCTCTTCTGTGGCAGAACTGAATGGCAAGGAAGGTTTCGTGATAGCTCCTTTCGCGCCATCCAGCGAATGTCCCGTGGTGTTAATGCATCCGGATGAAAGCAAACTTCTCTCTGCCGAGGGGGCTGAAAATGCATCGCGATGCGGCACTTCCTACGTCGTGACGCAGCAGGATTTACGTCGGGACGTAGCAGAATCTACGTCGGGACGTAATTTTGAAGCCTATGCAAGGGAGTTTGAATGCTTTCACCGGCAGCTCTCTGAAGGTAAATTCAGCAAGATTGTTCTGGCAAGAAAACTGCGTATTCAGAGCAATCGGCAGTCTTTAGAATCAGTCCAGACTTCAGCAGTGCAAGATGCCGGCAAGCCTTCAGATGTGCAGAATACAGCCAATGCTTCAGTTGTGCAGGATTCAGACTCTTTAAAGGCTCTGTTTCTGAAGACCTGCCGGATGTATTCCCGTCTTTTTGTAGCCTTGATTTATACACCCCAATCGGGTTTATGGCTGATGGCTACACCTGAAATTCTGCTTAAAGGTGAACAGAATCAGATGGCAACCATGTCGCTGGCAGGCACCCAAAAGGCTGAACCTTCCAAGACCGTAGCCGATTATCCGGTAGAAGGGATAGAATGGTCGGAGAAGAACAGAGAGGAACAGCAGTATGTAACCGATTATATCGAGGATTGCATCAAGGCCTTTTCGGATGATTATCAGAAGAAGGGACCTTATACCACGATGGCTGCCAATCTCTATCATCTCCGTACCGACATCGCTTTCCGTCTGCATGATACGGGGCGTCTGGGCGATGTGCTCGATGCCTTATATCCTACGCCTGCCGTCTGCGGAATACCGAAGGATGAAGCTCGCCGGTTTATCCTGCAGCATGAACATCAGTCGCGCAAATACTACAGTGGTTTTGTGGGACCGATTTCGCCGAAAGGTAAGACGCATCTCTATGTTTCCCTGCGCTGCATGAACATCCTGGATGACGGCTCTTGCGAACTCTATGCCGGAGGCGGATTGCTGAAGGAAAGCGAGATGGAGAAGGAGTGGAAGGAAACTGAAGCTAAGATGCAGACCATCCTGTCGGTCCTGTAAAGGTCTTGCAGAGAAATGATAGGGATTCATTCTGATTTTATAATGCTAAAAGACAAAGGCTCTTCAAGAATCTGAAAACATAAAAATAACCTGAAAAATAAGGTGAAATGTATAGCAATAAAGAAAACGTCAATATTTTGACAAGTTTACTGGTAGCGCATGGTGTTCGCCATGCTGTGGTGTGTCCGGGCAGCAGAAATGCAGCCATAGTTCACAATCTCAACGAGTGTGAAGACATCACTTGCTATCCTGTAACCGACGAACGTAGCGCCGGCTTCCAAGCTCTTGGACTTTCTATGGCTGAAGGTTATCAGCCTGTCGTAGTGTGTGTGACTTCGGGTTCTGCATTGCTCAATCTTTATCCGGCAGTAGCTGAGGCTTATTATCAGCAAATCCCGCTCATAGTGATTTCTGCCGACAGACCGGCACAGTGGATCAACCAGCTGGATGGTCAGACGCTTCCTCAGCCTGATGCTTTGGGGCAGATGGTAAGAAAAGCGGTATCTCTGCCAGAAGTGTTCGCTGGTGAGCAGCAGGAAAAGATGCATTGGTATTGCAACCGGCTGGTCAACGAAGCGCTGTTGAAAAGCATGGGGCGGGTAAAGGGACCTGTACACATCAATGTACCTATCTCTGAGCCTTTCTATTCGTTTACGAAAGAAGCTTTGCCCGTTGAGCGCAAGATAGAGGTTGCTTACTGCAGGGCAAATATTGACACATTTGAAGAGACCCCTTTTGAATGTGTGTTAAAAGCCAAACGTCCATTGTTGGTAATAGGACAGTTGGACAATACCGAAAAATATGTAGACTTGTTGGCTTATATTGACCGGATGCCTATATTATGGGAATCTCTGGCAATGCCACCTTATCTATATAAGGTTCAGGAAGAACTGGGAGAAGATTGGAATAAAACCACCATGTATGGCGCTTTCGAGAATTTGATGGATGAAATAAAGGACGATGAAAGATTCTGTCCTGACCTGGTGGTTTATATAGGTGGACATATTGTGAGCAAGAAGCTGAAATCTTATCTGCGTTCGCTTAAAGGAATTGAGCAGATAAGAATCTCGCAAGAGGCTGATATCGAAGATACGTTCATGCATCTTACTAAAGTGATGGATTTGCCAAACAGTGATGCTATGTCATGGTTGGATAATTTTGGCTGGCACAACCACTGGAAGGATTATCGCAAATTGTGGATGGATGCGTTGGCTAAAAGCTATGAACGCAAAGAGAACTTCAAGCCTGAGTTCAGCAGTCTGGCTACCGTAAAGGAATTCTTCTGCCAGCTTCAGAAGGTTGAGCCTCAGGATTTCAAAGCGTTCACCTTAGGCGGTAAAGATGCTCATGACGATGGTATCTATGACCGCAAATTCGATACTTTCCTTCCTGGTCTGATGAGCAGCGTCATTTCCGGCAACAGTTCTGCCATCCGGTTGATGAATCTGTATGCCGACCGCCATGTTTACTGCAATCGTGGTGTGAACGGCATAGAAGGTTCTCTTTCTACGGCTGTAGGTTTCTCGATGTGCAAGAACAAGTCTGATAAGCATGTATACTGCGTTCTCGGCGACCTGAGTTTCTTCTATGACCAGAATGCGCTCTGGAATAGAAATCTGAATGGCAAACTCCGTATCATCGTGCTCAATAATGGTGGCGGTGCCATCTTTGGCAAGTTCCAGGGATTAAAGGAGAGTCAGGCTCGCGAAGAAATGGTAATGGCAAAGCATCATGCAACGGCTGAAGGAATCTGTAGTCAGAATGAGGTAAAATATCTCGCAGCTCATACGATGGAAGAGATGGAACAGGGCATCAGCCAATTGATTCATGCCGAGAGCGAGCGCCCGATGCTTCTGGAGGTTTTCACCGATATGGATGTAGATAATGAGATGCTGGAAGCCATCCAGAAGTGCTGATAGAGGACCTGTAAGGAACTATAACTGATAGTTCTGTCAAAAGAATAAGATAAATAGTAATCATAAAGTTCAAAGTAAAATGAGAGAATGGAAGAAGATAGAAGGTTTTGATTTCAAGGAAATCATCTTCGAGGAGTATAATCATATCGCTAAGATTACCATCAACCGTGAGCGCTACCGTAATGCCTTCACGCCGTTGACCACTTGGGAGATGGCGCAGGCATTCAACTATTGCCGCGACTGTCTGGATATCCGTGTTGTCATCCTGACGGGTGCTGGTGATAAGGCATTCTGTGCAGGTGGTGACATGCATGTAAAGGGCCGAGGCGGTTATGTAGGTAATGATGGTGTACCTCGCCTGAATGTGCTCGATGTACAGATGCAGATTCGCCGTTTGCCAAAGCCGGTCATCGCTATGGTAAATGGTTATGCCATCGGTGGCGGTCATGTGCTTCATGTGATGTGCGACCTGACCATCGCTTCAGAGAATGCCATCTTCGGGCAGACCGGTCCTAAGGTGGGAAGTTTTGATGCCGGTTTCGGTTCTTCTTATCTGGCACGAATGGTGGGACAAAAGAAGGCACGCGAAATCTGGTTCCTCTGCAAGCAGTATTCTGCCAAGGAGGCTGAACAGATGGGAATGGTGAACAAGGTGGTGCCTCTCGACCAGTTGGAAGATACCTGTGTAGAGTGGGCTGAAATCATGATGGAGCGTTCGCCTCTGGCACTCCGTATGATCAAGGCTGGCTTGAATGCCGAACTGGATGGTCAGGCTGGTATTCAGGAGTTGGCTGGCGATGCCACGATGCTCTATTATACGATGGATGAGGCTCAGGAGGGCGGCAAGGCGTTCCTGGAGAAACGCAAGCCTCGCTTCGAGGATTATCCTCAGTTCCCATAATGACATCAGCTATAAACAATAAAAACCTCGGAAGATGCATAAAAGCAATCTTCCGAGGTTTCTTGTTTTTATTCGTGAGTAGCGAATCTCTGTTCTGCCAGTTTCTCGTATTTGGTGCCTGGCTTGCCATAGTTGGCATACGGCCAGATGCTGATGCCGCCACGAGGAGTAAAGATGCCTGTTACCTCTATATATTTAGGATCCATCAGCTTGATGAGATCCTTCATGATGATGTTCACGCAGTCTTCATGGAAGTCGCCATGATTGCGGAAACTGAAGAGATAAAGTTTCAGACTCTTGCTCTCTACCATCTTTACGTCAGGAATATAGCTGATGCGAATCTCTGCGAAATCTGGCTGACCCGTAATAGGGCAGAGTGATGTAAACTCAGGGCAGTTGAAACGTACCCAGTAATCATTGCCAGGATGCTTGTTCACGAAAGTTTCGAGCACCTCTGGCGCATAATCCATTCTATATGTAGTCTTGGCACCTAATGCCTGAAGACCGTCTTCTTTTCTATCCACGCTTGGTAATGTTTTAATGTTTGAAATTTACTGATGTCTTTTAGCCGAGGCTGAAGATCTTGAATACATTGTAGGAGATGTTATTGTCGTATGTATCTTCACCTTCATGCTTCTTCACGTATTTCACTACACGGATGGTCAGAGGCAGTACCACAATCTCGTAGGCAGTCTTCAGTATCACCTGCCAGAGCATGAGCCAAGGCAATTCTGATGCAGGCACCACACCGCCCAGGGCAAGTGGGAAGAAGATAAGACTGTCGCAACTCTCACCTGCAATGGTACTGAGGATGGCACGGGCAGAGAAATGCTTGCCACCATCGCGGATTTTCATCACGCTCATCACATAGGCATTGGCAAATGAACCGATGATGAAGGCTACGAAAGAGGCTGCTGCAATGCGGGGTGCCAGACCGAAGATGGCATGAAAACCGGCATCGTTGGTCCAATAAGGTGCTGCAGGAATTACATCGCAGATAGCACCCAGTGCCACGAAGAAGAAGTTCATCGCAAAGCCGGTCCAGATCAACAGACGCGCTTTCTGATAGCCCCATACTTCGCATACCAAATCATTGATGATGTAGCTTACAGGGAATACGATGAGTCCACCGGTAAGGGAAACTGGCCCGAAGGCGATTTGCTTTGTTTCGAGTACGTTTGCTGCAATCAGGCAAACGCAGAAGAGGATGCTGAAAAGCATAAACAGCACGCTCACTTGAGTTTTTTTCTTGTCCATTTTCTTGTTTTTTACGAGGTTTACCAAGCACTCGGGTTATTGAATATGATGATTCTTTTCAGAAATCGGCTGCAAAATTAC
The DNA here is from genome assembly GCF_009494835.1 of Segatella copri. GTDB lineage: Bacteria > Bacteroidota > Bacteroidia > Bacteroidales > Bacteroidaceae > Prevotella > Prevotella copri_F. The sequence goes on along the minus strand of NZ_VZBE01000001.1, from coordinate 21,669 downwards.
AACTTTTCTTCCTAATAGCCAAATATTTGTGCAAAAAAATGGCTCCAAATACTAATCACTAGCACTTGAAGCCCTTATCTAACTAAAAACCTAAAACTTTTTTCTAAAAACTAAACCTAACAATCTTAACCTATGAGAAACTAACCTTTTCAGATTATATTGTGATAGCAAAATAACACTCTTGTTATCCGCTGTCATCTGTCATCATGCAACAGATATACCAAAAAGTAGTTTCGTGACAAGATGTCAGAGAAAATTTACTTTTCCATAAACTTCTTTGCAGCTCTTAACTGATGTCTCATCACACTCAGGAATTCCTGACTCTCCTGCAGTACGTTGAGATAAACTAGAGAAATCTGCATCAGCGTATTGTCAGTCATGTGCTGGATGCGGTCGATATGCTTCTTGCGGAGAACAGAAAGCTCGTCTTTGCAGGCATCTGCCTCGGCAAGAATTTCGCGATAGCTGTCATATCTGCCAGTTTCAATCAGTTCGCAGCTCATGCGCATCAGGTCGTTGATCTTCTGGCGTACAGGAGCAAACTCCTTGATGTATTCAGCTGGAAGCGGATTGAAGTTGTTGTCAACATGTTCCTTGATCGGGTCGAGCATACGGCGCAGAGAGTAGATAAACTGCTGGTTGCTGTTGGCGCCCAGATGGAACCAGGTGTTGCGCTCGATGGCAATCTCGATAGGCGATTTCTTCAAACCGAGCATCTCCTGGCGACGGAACTTCTTCAGCATATCCTGTTCCTTCTTCAGTTCCTTGTTAGCATGACGAAGGTCGCGGGTATTCTCGTTGGTAAGACCATCCATAATCTGGTTGAACTCGTTCAGGGCGAAGTGGCAGACGTAAGACTGGGTGCGTGAAACCTGACGGCGAAGCAAATCCCATACAATCTCCGGGTCGCGGGAACGCATCATCAGCTGGAATGTACTGCTCTTGCCCTCTTCCTTAGCCTTCTTGTTATACTTGATGTTGCTGCGAATGAGCAGGTAGATAACCAAGCCCATGAAGCAAGCCTGGATGCCCACACCACCGAAGTGCATGATGATACAAACAATGGCACAGGCTGCGAAAGCTACACCGGCTGTGATGAACCAACCACCGATTACACTCAATACACCTGTTACACGGAATACGGCACTCTCGCGGCTCCATGCTCTATCAGCAAGTGAAGAACCCATAGCTACCATGAAGGTAACGTAGGTGGTAGAGAGAGGCAACTTGAGGTTGGTACCGATGGTGATCAGCATAGAAGCAAGTACCAGGTTTACGGCTGCACGAACCACGTCGAAAGCAGCACTCTCCTCGAGTTCAACATTATTCTTGTCGAAACGGCTGTTTATCCAGTTCATCAGCGCCTTTGGCATAAACTGCTTCAACCATGAATCTGTAGCCTGGCAGTTGCGTACAATCACGCGGGCTGCAGAAGAACTGCCGAACATCTCATCGCCCTCATCCTGACGGCTCAAGTCAACAGAAGTCTTGATTACGTTCTGTGCTTTCTTGGATGTCGCCATGGCGATAATCATCACGGCACCGGCAGCAAGCAGGAAGCCAGGAGTGGTCTTGGCGCTCTCCATCAATGAAGTCATCATAAACTGGTCTGGCGCTGCACCGTTGGCATTTGCCATATAGTCCTGATAAGAAGAGAGACCAGCCAGAGGCACACCGATGAAGTTTACCAAGTCGTTACCAGCGAAAGCCATAGCCAGGGCGAAAGTACCCATCAGCACCGTAAACTTGAAGATGTTGACACGGCAGAGGTGCAGGAATTCCATTACAACAGCAGATACCACGAAGGTGATGCAGATGAGGAAACCGAGATTCTGGTCGATATAATCGCGCACCTCAGCAGGCAAGTAAGGACTCTTGCCCAAACCCTTCATAAAGATGAAGTAAGAGAGGGCTGTAAAGGCGATACCACCGAAGATGGCGATGCTGTAGCGGCTGTGCTTGCGGTAGTTGAAGGTGAAAATGATACGGGAAAGCCACATCACAAAGGCACCAAACACGAAGGCGATGATGACAGATGAGAAGATACCCATAATTACCTCCAACGCCTTGTTGCTATTGAGCAATACGCCATAGTTGAGGCTGTCGTCTCCATACATCTTCAATGTTGCGAGGATGAAAGCACCACCCAGCAACTCGAATACCAGAGAGACGGTAGTAGAGGTTGGCATACCTAAGGTGTTGAACACATCCAGGATGATGACATCAGTCACCATGACCGCCAGGAAGAGCGTCATCACTTCTTCGAATGTAAAGTGGTCAGGACTCATGATACCATGGCGGGCGATATCCATCATTCCCGATGACATGATGGCTCCGAGAACCACACCGCAGGATGCGATAATCAGCACCGTGCGAAATTTAGCCACCTTTGCTCCGATGGCAGATTGCAGGAAGTTAACAGCATCGTTGCTGACTCCTACGAAGAGATCAAACACTGCCAGACAGAGCAGGAAGATCACAATACATAAATAAATTGTACCCATTATTATCTTAATGTTTATTGTTATTGTTTACTTTGTGGGGGACATTTCTTTCCCTTATTTGCGGGAGTTATCCATTTTCTCCTTCTTTTCGGCTGCAAAAGTACGTAGGAAATGTTACAGGCTATTTAAACAGATGTTACATTCTTGTTAAAAACGATTTTTCTTCTGTTTTTCTGAAAGAAAGTAGTATCTTTGCAGTCAGAACGCCTATATATAATAAGGTGTAAAACATAACAAACATGAAAATGGATAGATTTAAAGATATCAGGGCGATAGCCTTCGATGCTGATGATACGCTCTGGGCATTACAGGAATATTTCGAAGAGGTGGAGCATGAATATTGCGAACTTCTTTCTGAATACGGAAAAGAGAAAGAAATCTCTGCCGCTCTTCTGGAGACGGAAAGTGGTAATATGGCTGACTTGGGGTATGGCTGCAAGGCTTTCACCATTTCGCTGGTAGAGAATGCCGTGAAGGTAAGTAAGGGCAAGGTTTCTGCCTATGTGATTGCTCAGATTATAGGGCTGGGAAAGAGTCTGCTGCATCTTGATGCCAAACCGCTGGAGGGGGTAGAGGAGACGCTGGCTCTGCTGCATGAAAAGAAGAAAGAGGGCAGGGGATTGAAACTTGCCGTCTTTACGAAGGGAGAGTTGCAGGATCAGGAGAATAAATTATGGCGCTCGGGTTTGCAGCGTTATTTTGATGTGGTAAGTATTGTGAGTGATAAAAAGCCTGAAGCTTACCGCCGCCTCTGCAGGGAACTGGATGTCCAGCCTTCAGAACTCGTCATGGTGGGTAACAGTTTCAAGAGTGATATTGCTCCTGCGCTGAGCATCGGCTGTTCTGCCATCCATATTCCTGCCCAATCTATTTGGGCGCATGAGAAGACTGAAGAGTATGAACACCCGAAACTCCGCCGCATCTCATATTTCAAGGAGATTCTTGATTGGATATAGAGGGATGGATATCAGCTTTTCCTCTTTATCTGCTGATACCCATCTACCGCGTTTTACGGTTTTATGTGTGTTAAATATCTGAAAATCAGTTAGTTTACTACCTTGTTACGATGCTTTACCGTATTATGTATGTTAAGTGTTTGAAAATCAATAAGTTTACCCACTTGACCCCTTAAAATAAGGGGTCAAGCCTTACTTTAGGATAACTCTTAGTAAAAAGGGACTAAGAGTTATCCTATTTCTTTATCTATATACGCAAGGATTTCTTCTTGCTGGTCTGGATGGAACCATTGGATAGTGGTATCCCGCTTAAACCAGGTAAGCTGCTTGCGCATGTATTCACGGCTATGCGACTGTATCTGGCGGATGGCTTCATCCTTATCTATCTCGCCATCGAAATAGGCAAACATTTCCTTGTAGCCCACGGTTCTCAAGGCAGTGAGGCCCTTGTGTGGATATACGCTGCGTGCTTCTGCCTCCAGACCTTCGTCCATCATCATCAGTACACGCTGGTTGATGCGGTCGTAGAGTTCAGTTCTGTCGCGGTTCAGACCTATCTTGATGATGCGGAAAGGGCGCTGCTTCTTTTCGGATGTGCGGAAAGAAGTATAAGTCTTGCCGGTCTGATGGCAGATTTCCAGGGCATGAACCACGCGGCGTGGATTCTTCCTGTCTACTATCGCCCAGTGCTCCGGATCCATCTTGTGGAGTTCTTCTACCAGTGCCTCCAGCCCTTCCTCTTCCAGCCGCTGTTTCATCCAAGTGCGGATGTCGTCACGAACTGTAGGGATGTCGTCGATTCCTTTGCATACAGCATCGATATACATCATGCTGCCGCCTGTAAGCAGCGCCACATCGTGATTCTTGAAGATATCTTCCTGCAGGAGATTCATTACATCAGCCTCGTATTGGGCAGCGCTGTAATAGTCTTCGATGTGGTGGTTTCCTACGAAATAATGCTTCACCCGCTGCTGCTGTTCGGCAGTAGGGGCTGCGGTTCCTATAGGGAGTTCGGCGAAAATCTGGCGGGAGTCGGCATTGATGATAGGTATAGCGAGATGCTCTGCCAGTGAAAGGCAAAGCTCCGTTTTACCTACACCGGTAGGACCTAAGACCACAATCAATGTTTTCATATATCATTCTTTATATTCAAGAAAAAAGCATCCTTGCTCGTTTCATAAACCTATGCAAGGATGCTCTTTTTACCTTTTTACTTTTTTACCCTTTTACTTTTATCGGATAATGCCTCGCTGAGAACTCTCTACGAAGTCGATAATGTACTGAATCTCCTTGGTAATCTCAAGATTCTTCTTGATTTCCTCGATACCTTCCTTCAATATACCCTTGCTGTAGAGCAGGCGGTAAGCCTCGTGGATGTTCTGGATGGTCTCACTGCTGAAACCGCGACGGCGCAGACCGATGAGGTTGATGCTGCAGTAGCGGGTTGGCTCCTTGCCGGCAATGATGTAAGGAGGAATATCCTGAGAGAAACGGCAACCGCCCTGGATCATCACGTAACCTGCGATATGGCAGAACTGGTGAACGAGAACGTTGGCGCTGACGATGGCGTTGTCGTCTACTACCACCTCACCGGCAAACTTGGTAGAGTTGCCGATAATCAAGCCGCTGCCGAGCACGCAGTCGTGAGCTATGTGAACGGTCTCCATCAGGAGGTTGTTGCTGCCTACTACGGTCTTGCCCTTAGAGGCTGTACCACGAGAGATAGTAACGTTCTCACGGATGCTGTTGTTATCGCCCACCTCGCAGGTTGTCTGCTCGCCCTTGAACTTCAAGTCCTGAGGCTTGGTAGAGATGCTGGCGCCTGGGAAAAATTCATTATTGTTGCCGATGCGAGCGCCCACGTGAATGGTAACGCTGTTCTGCAATACGTTGTTATCGCCCAAAACGGTGTCCTTGTCGATATAGCAGAAAGGACCGATAATGTTGTTGTCACCGAGTTTTGCCTCTGGATGAACAAACGCTAATGGACTAATCTGATTCATATTTCTATTTTATTATTACTTGTTCTTAACAATCTGTGCTGTGAAAGTAGCCTCTGCCACCACCTGGTCGCCTACGAACATATAGCCCTTCATAGAGCTGATGCCATGACGTACAGGTGCGAGGAGTTCTACACGGAAGAGGAGGGTATCGCCTGGAACCACCTTCTTGCGGAACTTCACATCATCGAGCTTCATGAAGTAAGTACTCCAGCGCTCCGGCTCCTCCAACTGGTTGAGGACGAGCAGACCGCCACACTGTGCCATCGCCTCTACCTGGAGAACGCCTGGCATCACTGGCTCTTCAGGGAAGTGACCGGTGAAGAAAGGCTCGTTGCTGGTTACATTCTTTACGCCCACGATGCTGTTAGGACCCATAGCAATGACCTTATCGACCAGCTGCATAGGGTAGCGGTGAGGCAGGAGCTGACGGATGCGGATATTATCCATGATTGGCTCCTCGTTAGGATCGTAGATAGGAGCCTGAATCTCGTGCTTGCGAATCTCCTTGCGCATGAGGCGGGCGAACTTGTTGTTTACGGTATGGCCTGGACGCGTAGCGATGATGCGGCCCTTGATAGGCTTGCCGATGAGTGCCATATCGCCGATGATATCGAGCAGTTTATGACGTGTACATTCGTTCTCCCACTGCAATGGACGGTGTTGGATGTAACCCAACTTGTTAGCATCCATGTGAGGCACCTTGAGATGGTCGGCGAGCTGGTCGAGCTGAGCCTGTTCTACCTGGCGCTCGTAGATAACGATGGCATTGTCCAGGTCACCACCCTTAATGAGGTTAGCCTGGAGCAGAGGCATGATGTCGCGTACGAAAACGAAGGTACGGGCTGATGCAATCTCCTCTGCGTATGTCTCCATCTTTTCGAGAGTAGCAAACTGGCTGTTGATGAATTTGCTCTCGAAAGAACACATGGCTGTGATGCTGAAGTCCTCGTCAGGAAGGATGGTGATGACAGACCCATTATCATCTTTCACCTCAATCTTATGACGGATGATGTAGTAGTCTTTCTCAGCATTCTGCTCCTGGATGCCTATGCTCTGGATCTTCTCTACATACGGAGCAGCAGAACCGTCGAGGATAGGGAACTCAGGACCGTTTACCTGGATGAGACAGTTGTCGATGCCGAGGGCATAGAGTGCTGACATACCATGCTCGATGGTAGAAACGCGGATATCGCCCTTACCGAGTACGGTACCGCGCTGTGTTTCAACAACGTTCTCAGCTACAGCCTGGATAACAGGCTCGCCTTCGAGGTCGATGCGCTGTATTTTATAACCGGTGTTCTCTAGTGCAGGATTGAAAGTTACGGTGAGGCTCAAGCCTGTATGCAAACCCTTTCCGCAAAGAGAGAAACTACCTTTCAGTGTCTTCTGTTTTGACATAATTATATTCATTTTTTAGGCACGGATAACACGGATTTTTTCTCTGCGTTTTCTTCGGATTCCTTAGTGGCGTTAGCCTCCGCGTCATCCGTGTCATCCGTGCCTTATTATTTTTAATTGTTTTTCTTTAATTCTTCAATCTGCTTCTTCAGGTCGTTGAGTTCCTTGTACATGTCAGGCAAACGACGGAAGATAGCCTGAGACTTGAAGTAAGCGCGCTGCTCCATAGGAGGAGTTCCGATGAGCTGCTGGCCGCTCTTGAGGCTGCCCGGAACACCGCTCTGGGCACCGAGGAACACCTTATCGCCGATAGTGATGTGGCCGGCAATACCCACCTGACCGCCAAACATACACCATTCGCCTACCTTTGTACTGCCTGCTACACCTACCTGAGAAGACATGACGGTATTGGCACCGATGTCGGTATTGTGGGCAATCTGTACGAGGTTGTCGAGCTTTACGCCCTTGCGTACGTAGGTAGAACCCATTGTAGAACGGTCTACACAAGTATTGGCACCAATCTCTACATCGTCTTCGATGGTAACGATACCAATCTGAGGAATCTTGTCGTAACCTTCAGGACCTGGAGCGAATCCGAATCCGTCGGCACCGATTACACAACCGGCATGAAGCGTAACGTTATTGCCTAATTTACAGCCGTGATATACGGTAACGTTCGGATAGATGAGTGCATTTTTACCAATCTTCACACCCTCTCCGATGTAGGCATGAGGATAAATCTGGCTACCTTCGCCTACCTCTGCACCATCGCTGATATATGCGAAAGCACCTACATATACGCCTTCAGCCACCTTAGCCTTTGGAGATACGAAAGCCAGCGGATCGATGCCGGTCTTCTTAGGCTTCATGGATTCGTACATCTGCAGGAGCTTAGCCACACACTCGTATGCATTCTTCACACGGATGAGGGTTGTGCTGACAGGATGTTCCAATTCTACGGTTTCATCAATGAGTACGATGCTTGACTTGGTTTCGTAAACATAATGAGTGTATTTAGGGTTAGAAAGGAACGAGATAGCGCCTTCCTTACCTTCTTCGATTTTTGCGAAGGTGTTGACTGTTGCGTTCTCATCACCTTCCACACGGCCCTGAACGAACTGGGCTATTTGTTGAGCGGTAAATTCCATAATTTATCTGACTTCTAGTTTGTTTTATTTAGGTTCCCAAGGCATCATTACCTTTAGGTAACCGCAATTTGTTTGCAAAAATAGCAAAAAAGATTTAGATTCTCGACTTTATTTTGTAATATTTTGCTTTTTCGCCCCATAAAAAGGTATTTTTTAGGCGCAAAGCCTCTTTTTCAAGATACTTTGCGCCTAAATCGAGTTTTTATAACTTAGCAAGTTCTGCTGCCATTTCTGCCTGCAACTCCTTAGCTTTCTGAGCTGCTACCTCAGCAAAGTCATCGCCGTTGCTGGCATAGATGATGCCGCGGGAAGAGTTGACGAGCAAGCCGCAGTCCTTGATGATGCCATACTTGCAAACCTCCTGCAGGCTGCCACCCTGTGCACCTACGCCCGGTACGAGGAGAAAGTGGTTAGGAGCCACCTTGCGGATGTCTTCGAACATCTTGCCCTGTGTAGCGCCTACTACATACATCATGTTCTCATCGTTGCCCCATTCCTGGCTCTTCTTGAGAACCTTCTCGAAGAGGCGCTCGCCCTCCTTATCCTCGGTGAGCTGGAAGTCGTGGCTACCCTTGTTGCTGGTCAGTGCCAGGAGGATAACCCACTTGCCGTCATACTCGAGGAATGGCTTGACTGAATCCTCACCCATATAAGGAGCTACGGTTACTGAGTCGATATTGTACTCCTCGAAGAATGTCTGGGCATACATCTTGCTGGTGTTGCCGATATCGCCGCGCTTGGCATCTGCGATGATGAAGTGGTTTGGATAGTGGCTGTGGAGATACTTGATGGTGTTTTCGAAGGCAATCATGCCATCGATGCCGCGGCTCTCATAGAAAGCCAGGTTTGGCTTGTAAGCCACACAGTATGGGGCTGTTGCGTCGATGATAGCCTTGTTGAATCTGAATATCATTTCGGCTTCTGCGCCCTGGATATCTTCACTCTCGGTGATGCACTTAGGCAACTTGTTGATATCTGTGTCAAGACCTACGCACAAGAAACTCTTCTTGGCGAAAATCTGCTCTACGAGTTCTTTTCTGTTCATAATGGATTGATATGATGATTCATCGCCCCGAAGTACGGAACGATGAATCGGGGTTTTACAATTCTGTTTCTTTCAGCTTCTCTGCGTTCTCGGCTACGGTCAGGGCATCAATCATGTCCTGAATATCACCTGCCAGGAAACCATTGAGATCGTGAGTGGTGTAACCGATACGGTGGTCGGTAACACGACCCTGTGGGAAGTTGTAGGTACGGATCTTCGCACTGCGGTCGCCGGTAGAAACGAGGCTCTTGCGGCGGCTGGCGATATCGTCAACATACTTCTGGTGCTCACGGTCGTGGATGAATGTATAGAGGCGGCTCAGGGCACGCTCCTTGTTCTTTGGCTGGTCGCGGGTCTCGGTACACTCGATGAGGATTTCCTCTACCTCGCCTGTGTTAGGGTTTTTCCAAGGGTAGCGGAGACGTACACCAGACTCCACCTTGTTCACGTTCTGACCACCGGCACCTGAACTTCGGAAGGTATCCCACTTGATGTCACCTTCGTTGATGTTCACCTCAAACTTGTCTGCCTCTGGCAATACGGCCACGGTAGCAGCTGAGGTGTGCATACGGCCCTGTGTTTCAGTAGCAGGCACACGCTGAACACGGTGAACACCTGATTCGTACTTCAATGTTCCGTAAACGTCAGTACCGCTTACAGCGAAGTCGATTTCCTTGTATCCACCTACTGCGCCTTCAGAAACAGAAGTCACGCTGACGGTCCATCCCTTCGATTCGCAGTATTTCTTATACATATTAAATAGGTCGCCTGCAAAGAGGGCAGCCTCGTCGCCTCCGGCACCGCCTCGGATTTCCATCTGTACGTTCTTGGCGTCTTCTGGGTCCTTAGGTACCAGCGCAATCTTGATTTCTTCTTCGAGTTTAGGCTGCAGCGCCTCGTTCTCGTTGAGTTCTTCGCGAGCCATCTCCTTCATTTCCGGATCGCTCTCGTTGGCAAGGATGTCCTTTGCCTCCTTGATGCTGTTCAGACAGTTGATGTATCGCTTGCGTGCGTCCATGATGTCACCCAGGTCTTTCCATTCCTTGGTGAGCTTCACGTAGCGTGGCTGGTCGGCGATGACATCTGGGTCGGTAATGAGGGTGCTTACTTCCTCGTATCGGCTCTCTAAGCCTTCTAGCTTCTGTAATATGTTGTTATTATCCATTGATTTTAATGTTGAATGTTGAGTGTTGAATGTTGAGTTGACACTAACATTGTTTTTAGTATTCGAATGTTCCGAATTCGCTCTTGATGGTCAGGCTGCGCTTGCCTTCTTCGATGTGACCCACAATCTGGGCATCGATGTTGAAGCTCTTGCTGATGGCGATGACCTTCTCGGCAACCTCAGGACGAACGTAGATCTCCATACGGTGACCCATGTTGAATACCTGATACATCTCCTTCCAGTCGGTCTCTGAACAGTCGTGGATCGCCTTGAAGAGTGGAGGTACTGGGAACATGTTGTCCTTCACTACCTTGCAGTTCTCGCCTACGAAGTGAAGAACCTTGGTCTGGGCACCACCGGTGCAGTGAACCATACCGTGAACCTCTGGGCGGAGCTCATCGAGAATCTTCTTGATGACCGGAGCGTAGGTACGGGTAGGAGAGAGTACCAGTTCTCCGGCATTGATAGGTGAACCCTCTACCTCATCAGTCAACTTATACTTACCGCTGTAAACCAACTCCTCTGGCACGGCGTGGTCGTAGCTCTCAGGATAGTTCTCTGCGAGATACTTGGCGAATACATCGTGGCGGGCAGAAGTCAAACCGTTGCTGCCCATACCGCCGTTGTACTTCTTCTCGTAAGTAGCCTGACCTGTAGAAGAAAGACCTACGATGACATCGCCTGGACGGATGTTGGCATTGTTGATGACGTCGCTGCGCTTCATGCGGCAGGTAACGGTAGAGTCAACGATGATAGTACGAACCAGGTCGCCTACATCGGCAGTCTCACCGCCGGTAGGATAGATGCCGATACCCATCTCACGCATCTCGTGGAGCAGGTCGTCAGTACCGTTGATGATAGCTGAGATTACCTCGCCTGGGATGAGCATCTTGTTGCGGCCGATGGTAGAGCTTACGAGGATGTTGTCTACGGCGCCTACGCAGAGCAGGTCGTCGGTATTCATCACGATAGCATCTTGAGCGATACCTTTCCATACAGAGAGGTCGCCCGTCTCCTTCCAGTACATGTAGGCCAAGCTCGACTTGGTACCTGCACCGTCGGCATGCATAATGTTACAATACTCTGGGTCGCCGCCCAAGATATCAGGTATGATCTTGCAGAAAGCCTGTGGGAAGATACCCTTGTCGATGTTCTTGATAGCGTTGTGAACATCTTCTTTTGCTGCGCTAACACCGCGCATCATATATCTATTGTTACTCATATTCTTACTTTGAATTTTGTTCTTTGAACTTTATGATATGCTTATTTTTCCTGGTGCCAGAAATCCCATGATGCAAAGGCTTGCAACAAGAGCATTTCCAAGCCATTCTTTACTGTGGCTCCGTGTTCTTTGCCCTTCTTCATGAAGAGGGTTTCGTCGGGATTGTAGATGAGGTCGTAGAGCAGGGTGTGGCTGTCCATTGCCTCGTAAGGCAGCGCAGGACACTCGTCTACGTGTGGGTACATGCCCACTGGGGTACAGTTTACGATGACGTTATACTCCTTGATAACCTCAGGGGTGATTTTTTCGTACTGGATAGTACCCGGACGCTCGTATCGACTCACGAAGACCGTCTCCAGTCCGAGCGATTTCAGACCGAAGTTGATAGCCTTTGAAGCTCCGCCTGTACCCAGGATGAGAGCCTTCTTGTGATAAGGCTCGATATAAGGTTCGATGCTCTTGGTAAAACCGATTACATCGCTGTTATATCCTTTCAGATAAACATCTTCGCCTCTGTGCTCCACCTTGATCACGTTGACGGCTCCGATAGCATTCGCCTCAGGGCTTACCACGTCGAGATAGCTGATCACTTTCTCCTTGTAAGGAATGGTGACGTTGAGACCCTTAAGCTCAGGATTTGAGTCGAGAATCTCTGTAAGATTTTCGATAGAAGGTATCTCGAAGTTGATGTATTGGGCATCGATGCCCTCGTTCTCAAACTTTTCGTTGAAATAGTTTTTTGAGAACGAATGCCCCAGAGGGTAACCTATGAGTCCATACTTGTCCATAATATTTTTGTTTTATTTGGTTGCGAAATAGAGTGTGCAGATGCCGAAGGTGAGTCGCTTGAACTCTGCCTTTGCGAATCCTGCCTTTTTGAACACCTCCATCATGACCTCGCCCTGAGGGAATGCCTCGATGGTCTTGTTGAGATAGCTGTAGGCGCTCTGGTCTTTGCTGATGAGTTTTCCATACATCGGCAAGACAGTGTTGCTGTAGATGCTGAACAGCTGCTTCATCGGGAAACTGACCGGCGTGGTGAGTTCTACGATGCAGAGATGTCCGCCTTTTTTCAGTACCCGGCACATTTCCTTCAGTCCCTGATCCAGGTTCTGGAAGTTCCTGATACCGAAGGCTGCGGTTACAGCGTCGAAGCTCTCGTCCTGGAACGAGAGGTTGAGGCAGTCTTCCTTGGCAAAGGAGATGGTGTTTTCCAGTCCTAGCTGCTTTACCTTCTGTCTGCCTATCTCCATCATGCCTTCCGAGATGTCTGCTCCGATCAGCTGGTCGGGATGTAGCATCTGTGCGGCTAGGATGGCGAAATCGCCGGTACCGGTAGCGATGTCGAGCATCTTTTTAGGAGAGAAGGGCGCAAGACGCCTGATTGCCTTCTTGCGCCATCCCTTATCGATATCCCACGAGAGACGGTGGTTCAGGGTATCGTAGGTAGGGGCGATGTTGTCGAACATCTCCTCTACCAGCTTGCCCTTGTCTCCTGTGCCCTCGTAGGGCTTTATCTGTTCTTGCTTATACATTTATATATAGTTTACTTGTGTGCAGCAAGCCACTCGCTTACATTCTTCTCGATGCGGGCAGCGATGTCGCCTTCCTCTGCAGCCTTGTCAAACTTCTCGCCGGTGATGTGCTCGTACAGCTCGATGTAGCGGTCGGATACGCTCTCTGCATACTCGTCGGTAATCTCTGGCATAGTCTGGCCTGGCTCGTTCATGAAGTTGTGCTCGATGAGCCACTGGCGAACGAACTCCTTAGAGAGCTGGCGCTGTGGTTCACCCTTCTCAAACTTCTCCTCGTAACCGTCAGCATAGAAGTAGCGGCTAGAGTCTGGAGTGTGGATCTCATCGATGAGATAAACCTTGCCGTCGCGCTTGCCGAACTCGTACTTGGTATCTACGAGGATCAAGCCCTGCTTGGCAGCGATTTCCTGACCGCGGGCGAAGATGCGGCGTGTGTAGTCTTCCATCACAGCGTAATCCTCTGCACTAACAATACCCTGGGCGATGATCTCTTCCTTAGAGATATTCATGTCGTGACCCTCGTCAGCCTTTGTAGTAGGGGTAATGATAGGCTCTGGGAAACGCTGGTTCTCGCGCATACCGTCTGGCAACTTCACACCGCAGATCTCGCGGCAGCCCTTCTGATACTCGCGCCATGCACTACCGGTGAGGATAGAACGGATGATCATCTCCACGCGGAAACCTTCGCACTTCAAACCTACGGTAACCATTGGGTCTGGAGTAGCCAACTTCCAGTTTGGACAGATGTCTGTAGTCGTGTCCAGGAACTTAGCTGCAATCTGATTGAGCACCTGTCCTTTGAAAGGGATACCCTTAGGCAGAACAACGTCGAACGCTGAGATTCTGTCGGTAGCGACCATCACGAGGAGGTCGTCGTTAATGTCATACACATCACGTACTTTACCGTGGTAAACACTCTTCTGTCCATCAAAATGGAAATCTGTCTTTGTTAATGCTTTCATTTTACTTTGAACTTTGAATTTTGAACTTTGAACTTTATGATATGCCTTGAGTAATCATTCTGTTCATTCTTAATTCTTATTATTTTGAATTATCTTTTTCTGCTTTCTGAGCTTCCCGTGCTTCCGCTCTCTCCTTGTCATACTTGTCGTATGCGTTGACGATGCGGGTTACGAGTTTGTGGCGCACGATATCCTTCTGTCCCAGCTTCACCACTCCGATGCCTTCCACGCCGTCCAGAATCTTGAGCGCCTCTTTCAGTCCGCTTCGCTGTTCGCGTGGCAGGTCAATCTGTGTCAGGTCGCCGGTGATGATCATCTTGGTGTTCATGCCCATACGGGTAAGGAACATGCGAATCTGTTGGGAGGTAGTGTTCTGCGCCTCGTCGAGGATGACGACGGCATCGCTGAGTGTGCGTCCGCGCATAAAGGCGAGCGGAGCAATCTGGATAATGTGCTTTTCCATCATATCCTGCAGCTTTACGGCAGGTATCATGTCTTCCAGCGCATCGTAGAGCGGCTGGAGGTATGGGTCAATTTTGTCTTTCATATCGCCAGGCAGGAAACCGAGTTTTTCGCCGGCTTCTACGGCTGGTCGTGAGAGGATGATTTTCTTGATGGCTTTCTCCTTGAGGGCCTTTACGGCAAGGGCGATGCTGAGATAGGTCTTGCCGGTACCGGCTGGTCCCACGGCAAATACCATGTCGTTCTTCTCGTAAGCATCTATCAGCTGCTGCTGGTTTTCGCTGCGGCTCTTGATAGGTCGGCCACTGATGCTGTATACCAGCACGCCTTTCACGCTGTCCGCCTTGGTCTGTTTTCCTTTCACGATGTCCAGGATGTCTTCATCATTGAGCATGTTGTATTTAAGCAAGTGCTTGCGCATCTGCTCAATATCCTCTTCCACCTTTGCCATTTCCTCTTCGTCGCCGAGCACACGAATCACGTTGTCGCGTGCCACGATACGCAACTTAGGATACAGCGATTTAATCATCTGCAGGTGGGCATTGTTCACACCGTAGAACATCACTGGATCGATATCTTCGAGTACAATATGTTTCTCTATCAAAATGTCTTAATTCTATAAAGTTTAAACTGTCCTATCTAATATTTTGTTATATAACGCTGCAAAATTACTACTTTTCCATGAAATGAGCAAATTTCGGCGAATAAAACATTCTTTAAATATTAAAAAAGCTATTTTTTCGAGAGATTTTGTTACCTTTGCAGCTAAAATTGGCGATGCGGTTCCCGTTTTGCCTGAAGAATATAGAATATTATTTCGTGAAAATAAGATAATTATGAAGATTAGTAAGAACAGATATTTACAGGGTTTTGGTATTGTGGTTTTGCTTTTGGCGCTGGTGAGAGTCATCTTCCCGGGAGTAGCAAAACCGAAGGTTGCGGCTGCTGGTGCGGCTGATTCTACGCTCGTGGCTGCGAAGGATTCGGCTGCTTCTGATGCTTCTTCTGCTGAAATTTCTGATGCATCGGCTGATGCTGAAGGGAATGTGGCTGAGGACCTGAAGAAGGATGAACTCTCTGTTATGCCTGATACGGCACAGGGCGGCAAGCCTTCTATCTTCTTCGACAAGGATGGCAAGGAGGTGAAGCATCGCATCTTCTCGGTGCCTCATTTCGGCAATACTTTCCCCGACCAGCAGGATGTGCAGATTCTGGCGGCGACTAAGCATGGTGTGAAACCGGTACAGAACCGTCTGGAGGCGGAGAACAGCAAGGGCAAGCTGGTGTATGTGGGCAGCAATCCTTTCTTTTATGTCGACAAGCTGAACAACAGCATTCCTTACCTGGTGCCTCGCGCCTCTGTGCTGCTCCAGGATATCGGCCGTGCCTATTTTGATTCGCTGCAGATCAAGGGCATTCCGCTGCATAAGATTATCGTGACGAGCATTCTGCGTACCAAGGATGATGTGGCGAAACTGCGTACCCGAAACGGCAATGCTACCGAGAATTCGTGCCATCTTTATGGTACTACCTTCGATATCTGCTACAACCGCTACAAGCAGATTCAGACCCGTGAACAGCCTCGCCGACAGGTGCAGAATGATACCCTGAAATGGGTGTTTTCCGAGGTGCTCCGCGATTTCCGCAACAAGAACCGCTGCTATATTAAATATGAGGTGAATCAGGGGTGCTTCCATATCACCGTGAAGTAGTTCCTTCTCTCAGATGAAAACGAAATAAGCCTTACTTGAACACCGGACCAACTGGTTCCGGATGCCAAGTAAGGCTTATTTGTTTTCTGTTAATTCTTAATTCTCTTCAAATCTGCTTCTTCACCCACTATCCAGATGATGTCTCCCTTCTTGAAGACTCGGGTAGGGGATACGTGCGTCAGATTCTCACGACCTTCTTCCAGTCCTACAACCATGCAGTTGTACCGGTCTCTGATACCGCTTTCGATGAGCGTCTTGCCCAGGAATTCGCTGGAAGAAGAGATGATGAGCTGGCTCAGTTTCATTTCGCGCTTTTCTATTTCAGCCTCCTCAGGCAGCAGGTCGCTCTGCAGGGCGGTGTTGAATTTCTGCAGCTGGTCGTCGTTGCCGATTACCTGCAGTTTGTCGCCCGGGAAGATGATCATGTCGCCGTTCGGGATGTTCAGCCGGTGAGAGCCGCGGTGAATGCTGCTCAGGTCTACACCGAACCGCTGGCGCAGATGCAGTTCTCGCAGCGATTTGCCCGTCCAACTGCTGTCCTCTGGCACTTCAAATTCGCTGATGTGGATATCCCGGTCCAGCAGTCTGCCCTCGTAGAGCGGCCGCTTTTCGCCATTCACCTGAGCCGCAATATCGCGCGAGCGAAGGTTGTGAACGAAGACGCGCTCCATCACGATGCTACGCTTCTTGATGCGGCGGGAGGTTATCATCAGCATCACTACTGCTGCACCGATGCAGACAATCAGCGCATTGGTAAAGCGCGAGAGGAAATTGATGATATAGAAGATGAAAGCCAGTGCTATCATAAAGCGCACGAACACCGTAAAGAGCAACGGCACGCGGTTGATGCTGCTCTCCACCCAGAGGCGTTTCCACTCGGCACTGTGGTTCTTCTTCATCACGATGGCGCGCAGGAACGGTGAGATGAATAGGACGGTGAGCAGACCGGTGATAGCGTTGGCATACCAGTGGAGATGCCAGCCTGGCAGCAGATTGCGCATCAGTGGCAGCACGAAGGTGAACATCAGGGCGATGACGGCTGCCGAGAGGATAGAGTAGGCGGTGGTGTTGACCAGCATCTGGCGGATCAGCGATTTCCACTTGCTCTGCTGCTGCGTCTGGGGATGACTCATCGCGAAATGGTTCAGAATATGGATGAGCTTGTCGGGCAGATGTTTCTCCATTACCTGATAGGTAGGTGTGGCAAGACGAATCATATAAGGTGTAAGGAAGGTGGTGATGACGCTCACCGCTACCACTACCGGATAGAGGAACTTGCTGATGACGCCGAGCGACAGACCCAGCGAGGCGATGATGAAAGAGAACTCACCAATCTGAGCCATCGAGAAACCGCAGCGCATCGCCGACTTCAGCGACTCGCCTCCGAGCATGAAGCCGAAGGTGCCGAATATCGCCTGACCTACCAGGATCGTACCCACCAGGGCGAGGATAGGAACGGCATATTCTACCAGAATCTTCGGGTCTACCAGCATACCTACCGATACGAAGAAGATGGCTCCGAAGAGATTCTTTACCGGTTCTACGAGTTTGATAATCTTCTCTGCCTCAATGGTTTCTGCCAGTATGCTGCCCATAACGAAGGCTCCGAAGGCGCTGCTGAAACCCACCTTGGTGCTCAGTACCGCCATGCCGCAGCACAGACCCAGCGAAACGATGAGCAGGGTTTCGGCATTGATAAGTTTCCTCACCGAACGCAGGAACCACGGAATGGCGAAGATGCCCACGATAAACCACACGCCCAGGAAGAAGCCTATCTTCACGATAGAGGCAAGCATCTGCCCGCCGTCGGGACTGCTTCCGCTCGCTATCGCCGACAGCATCACCATCATCACGATAGCCAGGATATCTTCCAGTATCAGTACGCTCATCACCATCGAGGCAAACTTCTGGGTGCGCAGCCGCATATCATCGAATGCCTTATATATAATAGTGGTAGAGCTCATGGCGAGCATACCGCCCAGGAAGATGCAGTCCATCCTTCCCCAGCCGAAGCTGTGGCCTACGCTGATGCCCAGCATCATCATGCAGAACACGATGACCACGGTGGCGATGATGGGAGAGGCACCCATCTTCACGATTTTCTTGAACGAGAAGTCAAGACCGAGCGAGAAGAGGGTGAAGATGACACCGATGTCGGCCCAGGTCTGGATGTCCGTCTCGTCGACTACCGACATGGTGTAGGACATGTGTGGCGAAACCAGGAATCCCGCCATGATGTATCCCAGCACCAGCGGCTGCTTGAGCCTCTTGAAGATGAGGGTTACGATGCCTGCTACCATCAGGATGAGGGCGAGGTCTTTTACTAAGAATGGAATTTCAGCCATATTTTTCTGTTTATGAAAAAGGGGAATTTAGATGTGTCTAAATTCCCCATATCTGTATTAGTCGTTAAATTCTTCTGTGATTTCCGCAATCTTCACGATGGTCTTCACTACCTTCTCCATTACCTGGATGCTCACAAACTCATGAGGGCCGTGGAAGTTGACACCGCCGGCGAAGATGTTAGGACAAGGCAGACCCTTGAAGCTCAGCTGGGCTCCGTCTGTACCGCCGCGGATAGGTTCTACGCGAGGTGGAACACCGCTCTCCTGCATCGCTCTGAGCACGATGTCGATGACGTGCATGTTAGGATCAATCTTCTCCTTCATGTTATAGTACTGGTCGTAGATAACCGCCTTTACGGTTCCGTCGCCATACTTCTCGTTCATCTTGTTCACGCAGTCCTCGATGAAATCCTTGCGGCTTTCAAACTTGTTGCGGTCGTGATCTCGGATGATGTAGCTGAGTTTTGCCTCCTCGCAGCGGCTCTCGATGCCGATGAGGTGGTAGAAACCCTGGTAGCCTTCAGTCTGCTCAGGAGTCTCGTTCTCAGGAATCATGTTCTGGAATTCCACAGCCAGTCGGCTTGCATTCACCATCTTGCCCTTGGCATAGCCTGTATGAACGCTCACGCCCTTGATGACGATCTTGGCTCCGGCAGCATTGAAGTTCTCGTATTCCAGGTCGCCCAGGTCGCCGCCATCTACGGTGTACGCCCAGTCGCAGCCAAACTTCTCTACGTCGAAATGATGTGCACCCATACCGATTTCCTCGTCAGGATTGAAACCTACGCGGATATCTCCGTGCTTGATTTCGTCGTGGTCGCGCAGATAGCACATAGCCTGTACGATTTCAGCGATGCCCGCCTTGTCGTCAGCACCCAGCAGGGTAGTACCGTCTGTCACGATGATATCCTCTCCCTTGTGAGCCTTCAGTTCTGGGAAAGTCTCAACGCTTGAGATGATGCCCGGGCTCAGCTCGATGTCGTTGCCGTCATAGTTCTTGATGACGCGCGCCTTTACATCCTTTCCGCTGGCATCAGGCGATGTATCCATGTGTGAAATAAATCCGATGGTAGGAGTCTTTTTCTTGGTATTGCTCTTCAGAGTGGCATAGATATAGCCCATGTCATCCATTTCGACATCGCTCAGTCCTTCGTCCTCAAGTTCCTTCTTCAGGTACTTGGCAAATTCGAGCTGTTTTGCCGTACTAGGCACGCTGGTCGATTCTTCGCTCGACTGTGTGTCGAATTTCGTATAGTTTATAAATCGTTCTACTAAATCCATGTTTTCAATTATTAATCATTTCTGTTGTTTCGGGTGATCTCGGTGGGATTCAAACCCACGACCTTCAGAACCGGAATCTGACGCTCTATTCAGCTAAGCTACGAGACCTTCTCCTACCGCCCGTTTCTCCGGTTGTATGACATCGAAACGGAAGTCGACTGCAAAATTACTGCTTTTATTTGAAATAACCAAATATTTGGGGCAGATTTTTTCATATATATAATGTGTATTTGCAAATTATTCTACAAAATGCTACTAAAAAACTTAAAAATGCTATCATTTTGCGAAAAAATACGGAAAAATGCTTGCAGATTAATTATTATTTTGTACCTTTGCAGCGCAAATACTAAATATGAAATAAAAATGAGCAATTTGATAAAACCTGAAGGGTACAAGGCGCTGCTGGATATGCGCCAGACCGAAATGGGTATTAAAATGATAAAAGAATTCTTCCAGCAAAACTTGAGCACCGAGCTCCGTCTGCGTCGCGTTACCGCTCCGCTCTTCGTATTGAAGGGTCTTGGTATCAATGATGACCTGAACGGCGTAGAGCGCCCTGTAAGTTTCCCTATCAAGGATTTGGGCGAAGCCCAGGCTGAGGTGGTTCATTCTCTTGCCAAGTGGAAGCGACTGACGCTTGCCGAGTATGAGATTGAGCCTGCTTATGGCGTATATACAGATATGAACGCCATCCGTGCTGACGAGGAGCTGGATAATCTTCATTCGCTCTATGTTGACCAGTGGGACTGGGAGGCTGTGATTACCAAGGAAGACCGTACCATCGCCTTCCTCGAAAATATCGTGCGCCGCATCTATGGTGCCATCTTGCGTACCGAGTTCCTGGCTTGCGAGCATTATCCTCAGTTGAAGCCTTTCCTGCCTAAGGATATTCATTTCATTCATGCGCAGGATTTGCTCGATATGTATCCAGACCTTTCTCCTAAGGAGCGTGAGGATGCTATCTGCAAGAAGTATGGCGCTGTATTTGTAGAGGGCATCGGAGGCAAGTTGAGCGATGGCAAGAAGCATGATGGCCGAGCTCCTGACTATGATGACTGGAGCACCGTGGCTGAGAACGGCAAGATGGGACTGAATGGTGATATCCTCATCTGGTATCCTGTTCTGGGTCGCAGTTTCGAGCTCAGTTCTATGGGTATCCGTGTCGACAAGGAGAGTCTGCTGCGTCAGCTTAAGCTGGAGGGCAAGGAGGATAGAGAGAAGCTTTACTTCCATCAGCAGCTCCTGAACGACAAGTTGCCTCTGAGCATTGGTGGCGGTATCGGCCAGAGCCGTCTGTGCATGGTATTGCTTCATAAGGCTCACATTGGTGAGATCCAGGCTAGCATCTGGCCTGAGGAGATGCGCAAGGAGGCTGAGGAAGCGGGCATGAACCTCATCTAGGCCTTTCTGTCGGTGTGTCATGGTGTGTACTGTGATGTGCTGCATATTCAGTTGATCTTTTTAAGATAATAATAATTTGCTTACGAAGGCTCCCGGTGCTTTTCTGCATCGGGGGCTTTTTTGTTTTATACCTTGAGGCTGTGTTTTACAGCCTCAAGGTCTGCGCTTCATGGAAAAAAATGAATACGGTGCAAAAGTACTACAAAATTTCCGAACCGCCAAATTTCACCCTGCAGAGTTATGTTAAACCGATTTTAACATTCCGGCTTTCGTAGTTAAACAAAAAAAGTCGTAGAGTTGCGGGGGAGAAAACTATATTTTGTAAAATGTTTCTCTGTGTGTTTTGAGCAAGAAAACAATGAGATGCTATGAAAAAAGCCATTTCTTCTGACTACTTCCTTTTTACCCAGAAAGCGTTACAGTGTGACAGTTGTGACAGTTGTGACAGTTTTCAGCGCCTACCCCTCCTTTCCTTTCTTTAGAGGTAAATTATTATATATAAATATATATATAATAATTTAAATATATAT
>NZ_VZBE01000039.1:0-5198 GCF_009494835.1 Segatella copri | reverse complement strand
ACAACATTTGGAATACACCTTATCTTTTCAATGCGAAGGAATTCGATGAAGAGACGGGGTTGTATTACTATGGAGCGAGGTATTATGACCCGAGGTTGAGTTTGTGGATTTCTACGGATGCATTAAAGGAAAAAACTCCAAATGTATCACCGTATATTTATACAGATAACAATCCCATCATATATATAGATCCTGATGGAAATTTCAGATGGAAAGCTTTAGCTGAAGCCTCGCGTAAATGGTACAATCTATGGCACAAGAACAAAGCTTCTGAAGTAATTGAGAACAGAGATACAAAGAATCCTATTCTTAGATATTCTTATCAGGTATGTTCTTATGAAAATGGTGAATTTGTTGTAACTCTTCATTACAAAGTCGGTAAAGAATTTGTCAATGCAGCCCAGAATGTCGGAGATGCTGCTGCTATAGCTGGCTATGCATTAACACTGTCTGTTGCTGGTGCTGAAGTTGGTGTACCTTTGGCTGGTATTGGAAACACAATTTCTGGTGCTGCAGGTATTACAGGAATGCTCATTGATGCAGTAAATGATGATTGGGCTGATGTGCTTAAGAGTGGTCTTTTTGTACTTATTGACAAAGCAACAGGAAAATTATTTCATAAATATTTGCCTAGTCATGACAAAAAAATCGGTGAAGAAGGTTTTGACTTAGGAACTGAAATATTAGATCAAAGTCGCCAACTTAAAATCTCTGGAGCTGAAAAAATCACCGATAAGGTAATAGAAGAAAAGGACTCAGAAAATAATAATACAAAAGATAATAAATAATGGATACGATACCTCTATGGTGCATAATATTTATTAATTGCATAACGCTCTTGAGTAGTGTATGGATACTTATATATTTATACAGAAATAGGAGTAAAAAAAGTTTTTCCACATATATATATGGAATAGCTTCATTGATAGGACTGTTCTTAGGTGTGATAAGTTTTTTTTATTACATCTGTCATGCATTTTGTGCAATATTATTTGGTATAGAAATATTTATTGATACATATATGGAACAGAAAAAGAATCCTGTTAATAGGACTTATTTCAAAATAACAATTCCTCATCCTTCAGTTCTTAAGGGATACTATGGCGGTATTGGTTTTATGTTCTATGGGATAATGGTGATATTATATTACATGATATAATGCATGTTTTAAAGTAAACAGTTGAGCAGAAGGGGATACAGAAATTACAGGTATCTTCCTTCTGCTCTATAAATAAAAGACTCGTTTATCACATAAATACGATTCAAAAATCTGATGTTTTTTAGCATAATGATATAAAAAGGAATCGTTTGAGTTGTTATAAGATAGCAAACCTGATTATGAAATATTGAAAGTCTTACGGCTATGACTACGTGAACAGTATCGGCTATGACAAATTCGAGCAGCGCACCAACCTGAAGTACTGCAACGGTGCGGAGACTTTCTACACCTACGAACCCGCACGCCGTAGGCTGCAGAACCTGACGGTCAACGCAGGCGGCAAGTCCATCATGGACAATGCCTATGCCTACGATGCCGTAAGCAACGTGCTCAGCGTTGCCAACAAGGCCGCACTTCCCGAAAGCGGAAAGGCGGGCGGACAGATGGCGCATGCCTATACGTATGACGCACTCTACCGCCTGGCAAGTGCCACGGGAACTTATGCTGGAGCGGACAGAAAGACCGCTTCCTATCGGCTGGAGATGGGCTACGACAACATGCACCGCATTGTGTCGAAGAAGCAGCATTTCACGCAGCAGGGCGTGCAGTTCGACGGAACGCTCCATGTGGGCTATGACCTGGCCTATACCTACGGCAAGACTGAGGGCAAAAAGTTCCTGCTCGCAGAAGTGAAGGATGCGAACTACCGCACGGAAGAGAATCCGAATTCCGTGGCCAAGGTGGACAACAACCATACTTACACTTACGATGCCAATGGTAACCTGGTCTATGTCAATACAAGCCGTACAAAGAAGGATGGCATGGCTGACGAGAAGACCGCAGAGCGCAAACTCAAATGGGATGAGGAGAACCGTCTCCTTGCTTCTGATGATAACGGCTTTGTGACCAACTATTGGTATGATGCAGACGGTGAGCGTACGGTGAAGACATCAGATGTTAGAACATATTCTGTAATCAAGAAAATGGGAAATAATATGATTAATTTTGACGATATACACGAGCAAGAGCAATAAAATTGTTGTTGGTCGTGATGCCCGCATCTCTGGCGAGTTATTTCATCGAGAGAAATAGAGCTGTTTTGGGCAACAACAGAAAGTCCATCAGTCTCACCACCTGCATACTGGATGCGGCGTGGGTCTGAACCATAAGAGTCAAAGTCTCCAATCTTGGAAACGACTCGCTGACTACCTATATAGATATGCTTTGTATAGCGACATTCATCTTGTAGTCGCACCTATTTTCTGGACAAGATGCAGGAGAAGTTGAATGAGAAAATGCGGAGGGATGATGAATTGGAGAGAATGAGGAGATGAAAATGCAAAGCACCATTGGTTATGAAATGTGTAACCAATGGTGCTTTGTGAATCGTTATAGAATTTTCGCTTCAAAGAAATTCTTTATCTTGTATATACCTATATCATGCTTATAGCGTCCGAACAGAAGTTGTGGATTGACATTGTGTTTGTCTGCTTCTGTCTGAATATATGGTGCTATTTTATAAGGTACAACATCACGAGTCCTTGCCATGAACTTTTTCCACTCCGCATTTGGTAGGGTCGCATTTAAAGCAAACTCGTCAGCCTCAGACTCCTCGATGTTCTTCTTGTCCTCCATGAGATTAATCATTGCCTTACCATTTTGGGTAAGGTGCTTGAATACATGACCGACCTCATGTAAAGTGGTGAAAGCAAAATTGTCAATGGAAGCTATTCTCTCAGTGATGACAATCGTTGGTGTATCTCCTATCCAAAAGGACATTCCATCAACAGGAACTTGCCCAACCTTATTGACTACAAGAAAACGAATGCCATACTTGTTAAGAACCTCTTGGGTTTTGTTCACCGTATTCTTGTTTTCTTTAAACACATTGTTCAGCTCTCTTGCCAGCATCTCTGTATCTGCCCCCTTGTCAAATGTGCATAAAGTTGAATCATCATTTTTAGAGAGATGATAGCAATAATATTTCCAAGACAGAATGTCCACGGGATTGGTTTTCACCTTTTCTGACTTGCGGTAATAAGAAAGTTCCATTTCTTCTGCCTTCAAACCAAAGAAATCATCCAAGTTATCCACGGAAAAGACCTCGAAGATGCGTTTTACATCCTCGATGATATTTCCTCTAACGATACCGGCTTTTCTGAAAAAGGGAATTGATACTTGGTCTTTGAGTACATTCCAAATCTCAAGCATTTTAGTCTGCAACACAACCCTTTCGCTCTGTTTGGCGCAATCCAATTCGTATTGCGTCTGGATGTTCATGAGATATGTCGCAGAAATGCCGAGAGCGTTTTCCAACAACAATGCCATTTCAGGTGTCAGAGAACGTTTACCTTTTATGACATCATTCAGAATGGATTTCTGTATGCCAGTGAGTTCGGACAATTCGCTCTGCTTCATATTACGAGCAGACAATTCGTCCTTAATCACCTCGCCCACATGAGTTGCCTCAAATGGAACTGCCTGATTGAAACTAAACTTAGTCATAATGATGTGATATTTCAATTAATTCTATTTCGGTAATGATAATACTGCCATCGGCAGGAGAGCTTTGGAAAATCAATCGCCAGACATCATTGCATCTTACGGATTCTTGATCTTTTCTGTCTCCGTGCAATCTTTCGTAGCGCAAGCCATGATCACGCATAATGTCTTCAATTCTTGTTGCAGCTCTCATTTTGTTGACAGCCTTAACATAACCCTTGATTGCGGCTATAGGAAGTCTTTTATACTTCTTGTCAGATGTCTTTCCATTTTCGAACAGTTCCAACAAAGCCTCGTCTTCACTTGTTATGTTCATATATTATTCAGCCATGTTATTTTTATTTGTGTGCAAAGTTACGATAAATATTTTGATTATCAAAATTGATAACTAATTATTAGCTATATTATAATCATTTTTAACTATTATTCTTGGCACTCGCGGAAAAAGCAATAGCACAAACCTATTTATATTCAACTGTAAAAAGCGCATTTATGCCTTCTGTATCAAGTGCTTCAAGTTCTCATCGTTGGCGATACGCCCCAGCTCATCCTTGACTATCTGCTTGACATCCTCCTTGACTTGGTTGTAGTTGTCCTGTATGGTCTGCTCCATACAGTCGTTGCCATCCGCATCCAAGAAATCGTTGATGATGGGGAGTTTCTGATAACGACTTTCCTCCCGTTTCACCTTTTCGGTATCAACTACTATCTCGGCATGGAATATCTTCTGCTCGATACGCTCGTTGAAGTTATCGGAAACAGAGCCGACAAACATTCCTTGGGTGAGTCCGCTAATCTTGCTCGGCGGAATGTGACTGTCCATCTGGGTATTGATGGATGTAGAAACATCCTGACGGTTGATGGAAATAGACTGGCGCTTTTGGAGTACTTTTCCAAAACGCTCGGATAAAGTCTTGGCGGTCTCGCCAACGACCTGACCGCTGAAGATGTTACCTACCGTATTGATAACCACCTTTGCCTCCTTGTCTCCATAATCACGAACCAATTGCGAGAAGTCTTGGAAGCCCAAGCAGACGGCAACCTTGTTGCTTCGTGCCGTAGCAATCAGGTTATCCAATCCCTTGAAATAGATGTTCGGCAACTCGTCAATGATAACGGATGATTTGAGTTGTCCCTTCTTGTTGATGAGTTTTACTATGCGGCTGTTGTACAAGCCGAGTGCAGCACCATAAATGTTCTGACGGTCGGGATTGTTGCTGACACATAGAATTTTCGGTTCTTCGGGATTGTTGATGTCGAGTGTAAACTCGCTTGCGGACATCACCCGGTAGAGTTGTGGTGAGATCATTCGTGACTGCGGAATCTTTGCGCTTGCAATCTGTCCTGCCAACTGCTCCATTGCCCCACCTTGCCAGGCGTCCATGAATGGAGAAAGATAGTTCTCTAATTCTTATTGTTGTTGATGACGACTCTACCATCAGTTCATATATACCTTTTCGACACAAGCATATCTTGTTTTCGTTTGTACTCCGAGTGTGTACAGTTTCAAACCATGATTTACATTCTAACATAAGAA
>NZ_VZBE01000062.1:0-5244 GCF_009494835.1 Segatella copri | reverse complement strand
CCTGGAGAACGATGTTGCATTTCATCATCTGTCCGTTCTCACTTTTCTGACTCTGCACAGCGAAGGTCTCGCCCTGCTGCACCACTCTCATAATCTGAGTATACATATAATATAAATGTACGAAGGGGATTCAAGAACACTAAACAATTCAGCGTTGTCTTGTTTCTTCGACGCTGCAAAAGTACTGCAGAAAAAAAGGCAAAACAATCCCTTTCCCACAACTCCCCCGAAAAACCCAAGTATTTGGGAAAAATCGGGCATTTCTTGGGAAAAACAAATGGGCTACTCGCTCAGTAGGGAAAAATCAATGAAAAATCGCAAAATATTAACAAAATGCCAATAAAACACCCTCATTTTCCTGCAAGCCTTCCCCCACACTTTTCCCGATAAACTGCTGTATTTGGGAAAAATCGGGGCTTTCTTGGGAAAAATCGAGGCATTATTGGGAAAAATCCCATGTTTCTTGGGAAAATGGTAATTTAGTAAAAAATATAGTCCATGCCCCACACGCCCTGAAGGGGCAGAAACTCCTAGCCCAGGGCACTCGCCCTGTGTAAACCAGCAATCAACCTTGCGCCCTGTAAGGGCAAAAGCTTTTAAAAATCCCCCATTCAACCAACATTTTAACACTCAAAAAACTTATAAACCGGAAAAGAAATCGAAAAAGAGGACGAAAGACGTGAACGTCAAATGCAAAGATGATGCATTCTGGGATGATTATGATAATAATTATAATGCTAATAGAACCATCACTATCACAAACAAAAAAATAAATACTCCTTGCTTGCTAAAAAAACTTCAAAAAGCTGTGGTTTTCTCGGAGTTTATTTATACCTTTGCAAACAAATATTTAGATATTAAAAAACAAAAACATCAGAAAATGAAGAAATCTAAGAAAACATTACGCCAAATTATCGCCCTCATGACGATAGCATTTACCACCATATCCCTAACTGCCTGCGGCGGCAGCGACGATGATGGTGACAAAGATGATTTGATTACCGCAAGTGAATATCTCCCTGGTAAAGAGTGGACCATTGGCAACGAAACTTATTCTTTCTACAAGAACCACCTATTGGTATGCGAAAGTAGCGCAAACGTTACAACTGGCGGTTTGACAAGCCAAGCTTACCTTTATTTCGGAACATGGCAGTTAGATGGCAACCAACTAACAGCAGCAATAACATC
Source organism: Segatella copri (assembly GCF_009494835.1). Taxonomy (GTDB): domain Bacteria; phylum Bacteroidota; class Bacteroidia; order Bacteroidales; family Bacteroidaceae; genus Prevotella; species Prevotella copri_F. The sequence continues at coordinate 4,056 of NZ_VZBE01000062.1, read as the reverse complement.
GAGTACCCAACCAAATTTTGATGCTAGCAAATTTTTTCATGGTACATATAGCAACGTACATACAGAGAAAGATACATCTGGTGGAACTATCAGTTCTGACAAACCTGGCTCAATAACGATAACAGAGCCAAAGCCATATATCGTTGGTACAGGTACAGATGGAAAGTCTTGCTATATTTACTACCATAAGAACATGACAGAAGACAAGACCGACGAGACAATCCACGATGGGGCTTTACATGGCACATGGTACAATAAGGTTCAGTTGACGGACACCAAAAACGGCACAGCGAAAACATATGAAGCAAAAATGATTTTCAAAGCTGATGGAACCGTCCAGTTTGTAATAGGTGACGTGATAGACTTCACAACTACCTACGAGACAAAGAATGGTACTGTCACTTTAGGTAGTTACCTACTAAAGGACAATCCGGCTTCTTTTATCTATCTTCAGTACGGCCCAGTTGTATCGCTATACGACGTAAGTCAAACACGCTATACGTGTGACCGCTGGTACAACACTCCGCAATAAAATATCTCTAAATACAAGCCCTCATTGCGGCAAAAGTGTGAAGGTTGGAGTCGTATTGATGGCAGAATAATAATCCTGCCATCATTTAAATTTTCCCTTCAATAGAGGTAAAAAGAAAATAGCCAAGCCTATAAACAATATTCCAAGAAAAGCTATTAGAACTGAAACGACAATCAGAATTGTTAATGCCAACAATGTATTTTTAGAGAATACTTCCTTCTTAAAAAGCCCCCATGTTGTTAACTCATCTTTTTCTTTTGCCCTCTTGAGACAATCCACAAAAGTAACAATCAACCATGTTATTATAGCCAATACAATCCCCGTAACCAAACTACTTGTAAAGACGGTTTCCATAGGCAACTTTTCATGAATGCTTTCATAGCCTTCATGCACAGCTTCTTCGTAACTACCTATCCCAATGCAGGAAATAAAGAATACTGTAGTACCGACTGCTGAAGAAATTTCAAATTTTCTATCGTCATCCATATTAAAATACGTTTATTTACAATAACAACCTTATGTTGTAGAATTTTTTAAATTTAACCGATTGTAGCTCCAGAAGCAGTTAATAAACCACCCTACAAAGCTCACTGCAAAGGTAATTCATTTTTTTGATAATCAAGCTAGTTTGATAGAAAAAATGTTCCATAACATTTCAACTTAACATTATTAAACACAGACTAGTTATAATGTAACTACCCATAAAAAGCCACACAAAATAGCATAAGCATATAAATAAAGTTAAAATGCATTGATAACAACGCTATCATTTGCATTGTTGTGGATTTTCATATATCTTTGCAAGCAAATAATTATCTTTGATAAAATAAAAAATATAGAGATATGGCAAGAAAGTGGACAAGGGAAAATGTATTTGAAGAAAGCAAAAAGTATTCTTCTAGATCAGAATTCAAAAAGGGGAGTTCTGGCGCATTCCATATTGCATATATAAATGGTTGGTTAGACGAAATGACTTGGTTGGTTCACCCTGCACCAAAACCAAACAAATGGACGAAAGATGCAGTTTTTGAAGAATCAAAAAAATATTCGTTCTTTAGTGATTTCAACCGCAAAAATGCGTCAGCATATGCAGTTGCAAGAAAAAAAGGGTGGCTTGACGAAATGACTTGGCTTAAAAGAACAAGGGTTATACGTGGGTTTTGGCAATCAAGAGAGAATATCTTTAATGAATCTCATAAGTATAAAACTTTAAAAGAATTCAGAGAAGCATGTTATACTGCTTATAATTTAGCAAAGGATAACGGATGGCTGGATGAAATGACTTGGCTTGCGAAAGCAGAACGCAAACCTGATGGATATTGGAAAATCAAAGAAAATGTCTTTGAGGAATCCCATAATTATCAATCAGTAAAAGAGTTTTGTGATGCAAATTACCTTGCTTACAAGACAGCAAGCGATAACAATTGGCTAGATCAAATGACTTGGCTAAAGAAAGCAAATCGTATAAAAAAGGGGCATTGGAAAAATAAGGAGACTGTCTTCAAAGAAGCCAAAAAATATAAGTATAAAAGTGATTTTCGCCGTAAAGCTCCTTCTGCTTATGCTACCGCATGGAAAAACGGGTGGCTTATAGAAATGACGTGGTTCCAGCCAAAGGGGTATGAACGTGTCATACAAGGACCTATACATAAGATTTATGTTTATATTGATGAGGACAAGAAATATGCTTATGTAGGAGCCACCAACAATATTGACCGCAGGGATTACGAACACAGAACTAATAGTAATGATTCTGTGTTTAAATATTTCGCAAACGAAGGTAAAAATGTCCCTAAATATAAAATATTGAGAGAAGGACTTACTATCATAGAAAGACAGCGTGAAGAGCGAATACAATCCCTTTATTACAGAGATATTCTCCATTATACATTGCTTAATAATATCAATGCTACTGGTGAGAACATTGGCTCTTTGGGCAGTCTCGTATATAAGTGGACAAGAAACAAAGTAATAAAAGAAGCAGAAAAATATAAAACGCCTACAGAGTTTTTTACAAAAGCTGCAGGTGCTTATGATGCAGCTCTTAAATACAAGATGATGAATGAAGAAACTTTTTCTTGGTTCTACAGCAAAAGAAAACCGCCTCGTTGGTGGAATGTAAAAGAACATGTCTTTGAAGAATCGAAGAAATATAAAACTTGGAATGAATTCTTTTGGAAGTCATCTGCTGCTCATTATTCTGCAAGGAAACATAAATGGGAATCTGAAATGACATGGCTAGCTCATGATCAAGCCGTTCAAGGTTATTGGCAAAATGAAGAACATGTCATAGAAGAATCTAAAAAGTATTCAACGAGAACTGATTTCCGCAAAGGTTGTCATGCTGCGTATGATTATGCATTAAAACACAATCTATGGGAAAAAATGCCTTGGATAAAAACTAAAGTGAGAGAACAAGGCTATTGGACAAAAGAACGTGTATTCGAAGAAGGTGCCAAATATTCAACTAAAATGGAATTTAAAAAGATGGCGCCAACAGCATATTCAAAAGCTGTAAAATACAAATGGATAGAAGAGATGAATTGGTTCGTTTCTAATGTAAAGCCTAAGGGCTATTGGCAAAATAAGCAGAATACATTGGATGAATCTCATAAATACTCTTCACGCAGCGAGTTCAGATGGGGGAATCCTGGTGCCTATAGGGCTTCTATAGATAACGGGTGGATTGAAGAAATGACATGGCTAAAGCGCCCAAAGAGCTATAATTATAAATGGTCACGTGAAAATGTATTCATAGAATCACATAAGTATGAGTCTCGTGGTGCATTTAAAAAAGGTAGCCCTGCTGCATACAGAGTTGCGTTACAGAATGGATGGTTAGCATTAATGGTGTGGCTTTTCATGAAAAAAATAGCAAATAAATTAATATTAATTATTATGGATACAACAAATGAATTTATAAAAACAAGAGTAAGATTCTTTCGAATATTGCTAAATGCAGGGTTCGAAGACATAACCCGAGAATTTCATTCAGATTATAGGTATAGTGAAGAAATGCTTGCTAACTATGACATTCTAATGAAGCGAGCTTTTAAAAAGGGAACCTATATCATTAATTGTGATTATGATGCCGCAAATATAAGTATAGGTGAATTTAGACACAAGCTAGGATATTCGCAACTTACAGATAAGCTAATAGCTCTTGTAATATTCCTAGCTGGCTTAAAAAATGAAAATAGTCGATACAAGTTTGGGAGGTATATTACAGTAGATAAAGACATGGTCGATGTTTATGATGAGGTTATGACTTCGTACCCATATCGTAACCCAACAAAGAGATGTAAACAATCCATAGAGGATGCGCGAATCCAACTTCCGAGAATTCTAGATAGTATTATGCAATTTTCATAATTACGAACACTAAACACTTAGAGAGGCGGGCTCTTCCACCTCTCTAAGCATTTCCCTCCAATCTTCTCTCTCAAATACTTCTCATATAACCATCCCTTTTCGCCAGCTTATAATACAGATCCGGGGCGGTATGATAATCGGGATCGGAGCCT
>NZ_VZBE01000046.1:0-5324 GCF_009494835.1 Segatella copri | reverse complement strand
TTAGGGCTTGTTAGGGACTTGCACCCATTAGAATAAGCTCATGCCGAGCATACCAAAAAAAATCCTGTATCCCAAAAAGAGATACAGGATTCATATATTTATAATGTGACAATGTCGCTATTATATTAGTTCAACCACTTCACGTAGCAGAAGTCCTGACGGTGTGGCAACTTATCATTCTTAGGATACATACGTACGCCTGTCTTGAATGAACCAGCATTGATTGGCTCAATCTCAGCCTCGAATGTAAAGTTGTTACCCTCGTGACCAACCATCTTGAATGGATAAACAGCATAAATCTGCTTGCCATCCTCTGGCTGATCCTTCAATACAACAAGCTCCAAGCCTACTGCATCGTTCAAGCCCTGCTCATCGATAACATACTGAACCTTGATCTTCTGACCAGTCTCAGCAGCCATCAGCATGCAGTCGTCCTTAGATACAACGTGGATACCATCCCAACGCTCTGCAACGCTCTCCTTCCAGAGTGCAATCTCCTTAGCAAGTGCATTGTCGTTAGCGCTCAACTTCTTGAAGCGGGCAGCCTCCTTATTGTAGAACTTATCATAGTAGTCATCCAACTGGCGCTTCATTGTATAGTGAGGAGCGATAGTAGCAATAGAGTTCTTTACTACCTGGATCCACTCCTTGCTGAAGCCTTCCTTATTCTTGTTGTAATACATAGGGATGATGTCGTTCTCCAAGAGGTTGTAGATAGTAGCAGCATCAAGCTGATCCTGGTAACCCTGGTTCTGGTATGTACGCTTCTCAGGAAGAGCCCAACCAGCACCCTCGCGGTAACCTTCTACCCACCAACCATCAAGTACAGAGAGGTTGACAACACCATTCATCTCAGCCTTCTCGCCAGATGTACCAGAAGCCTCCAATGGACGTGTAGGAGTATTCATCCAGATATCAACACCTGAAACCAGACGGCGAGCCAAAGTCATATCGTAGTCCTCGAGGAAGATAATCTTGCCGAGGAACTCAGGACGCTGACTGATCTCGAAAATCTTCTTGATCAAGCCCTGACCTGCACCATCAGCTGGGTGAGCCTTACCTGAGAAGAAGAACAATACTGGGTGCTCAGGATCGTTAACGATCTTAGACAAGCGCTCCAAGTCGGTGAAGAGCAGGTGAGCACGCTTGTATGTAGCGAAACGACGGCAGAAACCAATCATCAAAGCGTTAGGGTTGATACGCTCGAGCAAAGATACTACACGAGCAGGATCACCCTGGTTCTTCAACCATGTCTGGGTGAACTTCTCACGGATATAAGCTACGAGCTTCTTCTTCAATGTCATACGGGTATTCCAGATTTCAGCATCTGAAACATTGTAGATGGCATGCCAGATTTCCTCGTTGCTCTGGTCGTTCATGAAGTTCTTGTCGAAATATGTATCGTAGAGCTTACGCCACTCTGTTGCTGTCCAAGTTGGGAAGTGAACACCATTGGTTACATAACCTACGTGGTTTTCCTCTGGGAAGTAGCCCTTCCAGATGTTAGAGAACATTTGCTGGCTTACCCAACCGTGAAGCTTACTTACACCGTTAACCTCCTGGCAAGTGTTGCATGCGAATGTAGAGAGACAGAAACGCTCGTTGTGATCGTCTGGATTTTCACGACCCATACCGATGAACTCATCCCAAGAGATGCCAAGGCGCTGTGGATAGCCACCCATGTACTTGCCGAAGAGAGCCTCGTCGAAGTAGTCATGACCAGCTGGCACGGGAGTGTGAACAGTATAGAGAGAAGAAGCGCGAACCAACTCGAGAGCCTGGTTGAAGTTCAAGCCATCCTCCTCGATATAGTCGCAGAGACGCTGCAAGTTGCAAAGAGCTGCATGACCTTCATTGCAGTGATAGATATCCTTCTTGATACCCATCTTCTTCAATGCGAGCATACCACCGATACCGAGCAGAATCTCCTGCTTCAAGCGGTTCTCCCAGTCACCACCGTAGAGAGAGTGAGTGATAGGACGGTCGAACTCTGAGTTCATATCATTATCTGTATCCAGGAGATACAACTTGATACGACCTACATTCATCTGCCATACGTATGCATGTACCTGATAGTTTGTGTAAGGCACATCAACTACCAATGGGTTACCATTCTCATCATATACTCGCTCGATAGGGAGAGAGTTGAAGTTCTGAGCATCATAGTTAGCAATCTGCTGACCATCCATACTCAAAGACTGTTTGAAATAACCATATCTGTAGAGGAAACCAACAGCACACATATCCACGTTGCTGTCAGAAGCCTCCTTCAAGTAGTCACCAGCAAGCATACCAAGACCACCAGAGTAAATCTTAACCACCTGGTTAATACCATACTCCATGCAGAAGTAAGCAACTGAAGGGCGCTTAGCATTAGGCTTCACATCCATGTACTCGCGGAACATCTTATAGACGTTCTTAACCTTAGCCATTGTCTCCTTGTCCTTAACAATAGCCTCCTTGCGGTCGTAGCTCAAACGCTCCAAGAGCAATACAGGGTTAGCATTGCACTTCTCGTACAAATCAGCATCGAGGCTCTTGAACAAGTCACGACCTTCATAATTCCATGCCCACCACATATTGTGAGCGATCTCATCCAAGCACTTCAACTCCTTAGGAAGGCTTGATTTAATGGTTGTCTCCTTCCATTGAGGAGCATTAGCATAGTCTGCCTTAATTTTCATTGTGTTTTATTTTTAAGATGTATATTTTCTATCTTGCAAACATAGCGATTCTTGCAGAATCCAAATATTTGTTTTATGGCTTATGCCATCAAGAAAGAGAGATTATTATTTCTTCATACGAATTTCAGCCTTGCGCAAGGCAAAGTCATAAGCATCATAGTAATACTCGATAAAGTGTTTCCACAATGCTTTTTCTGAAAGAATCTCAGCATTTTTACGACACTTGTTCACCTGTGTCTTGGTGAATCCCGAGTACTTAGCTACGGTATCCTTGATAGCATCAGCTACCTCAGAATAATTATAGTCGGTACGCTTGATAACCTTCACACCATCCTCTATTTCACTGTAACTTCCCTTCTCTGAGTTAGCCCAAAGACCGAAACCAGCCAAATCGGTGGTGATACAAGGCACCTTGAACGCAACAGCCTCCAATGGAGTATATCCCCATGGCTCATAATAAGAAGGATAGATACAGAGGTCATTACCCAACACTACATCATAGTAGCTCTTGTTGATAATGCCATCATCGCCTGTCAAGTAGCAAGGTAAGAATATCAGTTTCACCTTGTCTTCCTTATTATTATGCATGTTGAAGTACTTCAGCATACCCAACACATTATCATGACTCATATTATGCAACCAATGGGTAATCTCCGGAACCTCCAATGGCGTGTCAAACTTCTTACCGCTATTCAGACGATCCAACAGATCCTGACGTGGATCTCCTACCCAACCAGGTACGTCAATGAATGCCAATACATTCTTCTTCAAATTGTTGTCACGAAGCAGTCGGTTCATAGCCTCAATATAGACATCGATACCCTTGTTGCGGAACTCGTAGCGTCCGCTGGTAGAAACGATGAGCGTATCATCATCCAAATCTGTACCCATCAAAGCATTGGCTACATCGAGCAAACGCTTTCTTGCCTCCTTACGTTTCTTTGTAAAGGTACTTGCTTTAGGTACAAAACTATTGTCAAATCCGTTAGGCAAAACAAAATCTACCGGTTTATCGAGCAATTCCTTGCACTCGTTGGCAGTAATATCACTCACTGTTGTGAAACAATCAACATACTTAGCAGTCTGCTTTTCTATAGAATGCTTGCTTTGCATATTGAGTTCCTGCGCCATCTGATCACCATTATAGGCAAAAAGATAATCATAAAGAGGCTTATTATTACCGGCAATACTACGACCGATACTTGTAGCATGCGTGGTGAACACTGTAGCCACCTCAGGAAGATGCTTGTTCACATAGAGCACACCAAGTCCTGTCATCCATTCATTTCCATGATAGATAACTTTTTTGCCTTTTCCAACAACATGTTTGTAGAAACTCTCTACTACCAGAGCGGCAGCATAAGAGAACATCGATGCTTCGTCATAGTCACCATAAGCATGAAGACTATCAACCTGATAGTCCTGCCATAGTTGTCCATAGATCTGGTCTTTAACAGCATAGTAAGGATTAAAATCTACCAAAACAGCTACTGGCTCTCCCGGTATATTCCATCTACCTACTTTAACCTTTAAGCCCTCTTTCAGAGCTTCTGCTTTCCACTCCGCATAAAGCGTATCATCTTGAGAGAAATAAGGATTCACCTTGTCTCCCCAGCAATCAGGACCAATGAAGATTAGCTGATCCTTTAACCTTTCCGTAAGAGTCTTAGCTCGAGTTGAAAGAACGGTGTAGATACCACCAACTTTATTACACACTTCCCAACTAGACTCAAATATGTAATCTGGAAATAATCTTTTCTTTTCCATATATAATTATCAATAAACACCGCAAAGATAGATAAATATTTGCAAAAAAACGAATTAATCTTATTAAAATCCTAAAAAAAATGCAGTTTTCTTGATTTAAATGAATAACTTTGTCGCAGTTAATTGAAAAAAGAGATGAAAAGAAAGATTTTAGCAACATTATTATGCCTAATTAGTATATCTAGTATGGCACAAACAGACAGCACCCTATTCAAGGGGAAGATTACAAACAAAGAGTATGATGTCTATATGAATATAGACTTCTACCATAAGAACCTCAAGGTTCCAGGACAGGAACTGTTCGGTGAAATGCCCGGATATTTCGGTGACAGACGGGATAGTCGCAAATGGCTGATTACAGATGCTGACATAGAAGGAAAGACCGCTCATCTATCCATTATCAATGATTACGGGAGCGAAGATCTTACTGCCGACCTCATAGCCTTACCCGATGGTAGTTACGAGTTGCAGCAGAAAGATGGAAGTAACCTGAAAATTGCCCGAAACCGGAAATGGGTGAAGATTCCTAAAAATCTGAAATTCACCAAGCAGTAGGCAAAACACTCAGAATATCGCAGAAATACCCCTCGCTATTATGGTAAATAGCGAGGGGTTATTATATTATATAGCAAGGGTAATCATACTAAATAGCCAGTGTATTAAACAAAAAAGCCTCGACTACTTTCGTAATCGAGGCTTCTGAAATTGAAAGGAGGCGGCTACCTACTCTCCCGCATTGCATTGCAGTACCATCGGCGCAAGTGAGCTTAACTTCTCTGTTCGGAATGGGAAGAGGTGGGACCTCACCGCAATAACCACCTGATAATGGGTTATGACGTATTTGCACACAAGCAAACGTATAAGTAATGTTGA
>NZ_VZBE01000022.1:0-6159 GCF_009494835.1 Segatella copri | reverse complement strand
CATTCAACATTCAAAAAAAATGAAAGCGAACACTTGGAAAACAATTCTGCAGATAGCTATCAGCATACTGACCGCTATCGCTACTACGCTCGGAGTAACGAGATGCATGGGATAAAGAACATGGAGTCCACCTTATTATAATTAGCTGACCCAGCCATAAAAATAAAAATCGACCGCTCACCCCAATACGAGGAGAGCGGTCTTTTTTGTTTTCTACCTAAAATCCGGTCATGAAGGGTCAAAGTCATTAAGGGCCATTATCATTTTCAATCCCCTTAAATTCGGTCATTAAGGTCACGGTCATTTTCGGTCATTAAGGATTTTGGGGGTGCAAAATGCGAATACACTGTGTGCGCAATTGAATTGGGATGCAACAGACGACATAAAGGAAGTTGCCAAGCAAATGGAAAAAGAAGAGGTTGTTGCTCAGGAAGAAGAGCAACATTACCATCGAGGACGATAATTCATCCCATTCAATTAAAGACAGCCACTATGTTGGCTGTTTTTTTTGTTAAGAGGTAATTTCTAATTACCAATGGTTATCTTCGTTTTTATATTATTTCGAAGATTATTCATATTTGTGGGTAATTGCTATGATAAAAGCTAGCAAATAGTTTATTTTCCCCAAATTATCTAACGTCTTACTAATATGGTTTGGGGAATGTTATAGTAAAACAAGAAACCCGCTGAGATTTAGCATAAACGCTAAAAACAGTGGGTTTACTTAATTCTTTCAAATCATAATAGAAGTGAGATACGATCCTTTTTCCTATAGTCCCGATCTTGTACTTCACTTATCTATGATTGTGTACGTTCATTTAAATTTTCTTGAACTATTTTCTTTATTTTGGTTATAGCAAATGCAACTCGATCTACTTTGTCGAGGGAATTCTCCTGCTCAACATCCCAAGGCTGACTAGTATCTTGATAATAATAGATAAAGCCTGTACCAGTTGTACCTATAGATGCAATAGGTTTCAGAATATTCAAATCATCCCCATAATTTTCTAATCTAATAATTTCATTACCATCTTTGTCGCGCAACTTATCTGACAAATTCTGATATATTACATTCAAGAAAGGATTCCAGTGCTGTCCGTTGAACTGATGCTTATTAAGCGTAGTACAAATGTAATCGTTCGAATCGTCCCATGTCAGTTCTCCATCAGCACCTCGTAACATATCTGGATATTTTACAAAGTAATATCGCCAATCGAAAGCCTGTTTTTCTTCCTTTTCCGAAAGGTATTTATTGATTATAATATCCAAACTCTCCCCATTTTTAATTCTTTGAAGAAGCATACGCAGAACAGCCATTGTTTTTTCAAAATTATTTCTATTACGGCTTTTATGCAATAGTTGTGACCAAGTAGATCTGTTATGATTTCCCATATAGTAGCGATTGGAATCAGTCTGCATATAATTATCAATAGCCAACATCGCACGGTGTATTTTAACAAATTCTGGCGTGCTATCAAACAAAGAAACAAATGTATCAACCAAACCAAGATTATCATATCCCAATCCAGACGCATAGCCATAAATTAAAGGATGATCCTCAAATTTATGAAGGTTTTCTATATCTATTTCCTGTTTCTTCTCTTTCTTCTCGATTTCTTCGTCTATTTGAATGCCATTAAACTTGTGGGAAAGTTCCTTGTTTATAACACCTGCCAACATCAAGTCTTTTACTTCACAAAGCAAATCTTTCATATAATCAGCATCACCACGAATTTCACCTGAATTAGAATTCCAAATAAGATTTCTCAATGTACGAAGACGATCAATAAATTCATCTTCTTTTATTGCATCCTTGTTAATCAGGTAGGTAATTATGCCATAAAGAAACAAAAAATCACTATATGAAAAATTGTTATTTACCTGATAGAGTTTCACACATGCATGAAAGAAGTTCTGAGTATCGAGGTATTCGTAAACACTCTTAAATGTAGTAACCTTACCTTTCTCATAAGTAAATCCGGAAAGATATTTCGCAAAGAAATTGTCTATCGATCCATAATCTTTCATAACCCTATACCAGCAGTCAAAAGCATCTTCAAGATATTTGCGATTGGCAACTGCATTAGGCGAGTCGCTATATACCAGTTTAATTAGCTCAAACTCATCGTTAGACTTCTTGATACCTTGTTCATAGCAAAGGATATGGCTTACATAAAAGAAATACTTCATGAACTCATTGTCAACGATGTCATCTTGATTACGATATGGAAAGAAAGTATCTGCCCATTCTACATCAAATTTATGATTTACCGTTCTTGCCTCATCAGAGTCTTTTTCGTACAGATCTTCATACTCTGCCTTAAAATGTTCGAACGCAGTCAATTTCTTTCCTCTAGAGTTCATCTTGATATACAACTCATCAGAGAGTCCATTTTCTGATAAGGGGAGGAAATAAAAGACTATACGAGCCTTCTTCCCTGTCAAGATTTCCCAAAGATTAGCTATGTTGCCAAATTTATCATTAATGGAATCCAACATTACAAGCATACCTATTACTGTGGGGTCATTTAGCCATTCACCCATGAACCAGTTTTGGTCAACCAATTGGTCGTGAAACGATAAAGACCAATCAGGGACATATTGCAAAAGATGTGAGCAAAAGTCTCGCGAACTAGGACGGATGTCATAAGTGAAGTTGTTTAAAAACTCGTAATTACTTGCTTCTACAGCACCTTTCTTTGCAGCATACCAATGCAGTAAATATAAAGTAGTTAAGCGTTGTTGACCATCTAGTGGTGTCACAATTATTTTCTCCAGTTTATTTGCTGTAGTAGTGCTCCAGACCAGTTCCTTCTCTCCATAGATAAAGTCCATTTTCATCACATCGTTATCATCTTCTGATTTTACGAGATATGACTTAATAGCATCTAAGAATCTATTTCTCACACGGGTGACATCATCTGTGGTACGCCCCTGTGCATAATCTCTCTGCACCATGGGGATAACCACATGATATTATTCAAGAAAAGACTTGAAACTAAAAGGTTTGCTTTCCTTATTTTCTGTTACCATAATTTATTCTGTTCCTTATAAGTTTAATTTCTTTGTTGCTATTTTTCTCTTTATAGTCGTATAAGACATTATTCATAGCACTTATATAACCTTTTCTATCTTCTTCTGACCAGAAATGCAGCTTCGTATCTGAGGAAGAATAGTACTTCATAAAGACGTTTCGAGTACATACAGGAATATACTCTCCAGCTTTATCCATAGCAATAATCTTCATGCGTTTAACATCGAAAGTGGAATTGTTAAGAGCCGCATTCTCACCAACGGTCAATAATGCCATATTTGACAAGGTGTGCATCTGCGACTTGTCATCACCATCTGACAGAATATTGATCACTGCAGGAGCTACTGCGTTGAACTCATCCCTTATAGAACCTTTATACCCATTTTCATTAATATGGGTAATAACAGTGTTCATCTTATCAATAACCTCTTCAATTTGTTTTTTATCGTCAGAACTAACTTCCAAGCCTTCAAGAGATTTTTTGTGAATTTCAAGCCATTCCTTCCATTCTTGGTTTGTTTTCAGACTCTCTGAATTTTGAGCATGGATATGTTCCAATGACCATGTTCCTTCGTTTTTATATCGATAAAATGGGAAACGGACATTCTCGTCTCCTTTTTGTCTGATAGTCTCAATATTAAACAGAAGAAGAACATACTGTATAAACTCGGAATGATCTTCATAATTAAGCTCTGCGTAGTCTATGTCTTCTCCGAAATCATTGTCTCCAACCTTAAATGCCATCTTCTCCCGTATCATATCAAGCACTCTAAGTTTAAAATCAGATTTCTTAATAGGATGATCTGTACTCATAGCTATGTCAAGAAGAGACTTCACGCTTGTGCCAGTAGCAACAAGAAATCCAATATGATGGAATAAGTCAAAACTATGATACCACTCTTTTAGCTGTTGCATGTATCGTTCTATCAGTTCCCAAGTATCATATCTATTGTCTGAATTCTTAAACCTCTCATAGAATCTGTTAAATGTATAGAAATTACTCTCGCCGTTCGGTTTCATTTCTATCATATCAAACAACAGCTCCATACGAATGGGATAATGATCAGACTTTTCATTGGTAATGAAAGTCCAGAATTTTTCGTTATGTAAATCTTTCTCCATTGAGTCCCAACCGAGAGCAATTTCATGCTGTTTTTTTTCCTCTATGCCATAAGGATTTCCTGCATATCGACCTTCGGAATCCTTTTTGCCACGGCTAAGAAATAATGCCTTTACGAGTTCTGCATTGGTGAGATTTATTTTACCTATATTCAGACGTGTGAATATATTTACACTATCTTCATCGTCATCTACTTCATACCAGATAATTGTGACATAGTTTTGCAGTTTATTGGCAAAACTCATCATCTTAGACTTTTCACCATTAAACCACGTTTTAACTATACTATATGATTTCTTGATAAACAACTCATCAATATTGTTAGAAGGTAAAGAAAGATCAATTTCATCAATTGTTTCAAGCAATTCCTTACTTCCGATATGCCCATTTTCGCTCTTTCGTGTAGCGTATTCTATGCTAAATTTTATATCAACGTAGGCATTCAGATACTTCATAATCAAATAGAGAGTTGTCAGGCGTTGCTGCCCGTCAATCAGTTCATAAGTATCATTCACGTTTTTCACAACAACAGGCTGGAGACAATACTTTTGACCATCAGGAATTTCGTTGATATCTTCAAGAAGATATTCAACTTCATCTTTTCCCCAACGATAGCCTCTCTGATATGCCTCTATTGTGAATTTACCAGTTATTTCGCTTATGATTTTTTCTTCTAAATTCATTATTTTTCCTATTATATATTCTTCTGATTAAACCAATTGTACCGCAGAATGGAATGAAGGATATTGAAGCATGTTTCATTTACCTTATTCCTATCGCTCTATGGCATTACCTAATTTATTGCCATCAGCATCCTTCCAGTCATCCCAGCCATTACTTGGTCGGCCGAGTATTATTCCACTTGCACCACTTGGACTGTCCATAGGGACATCGTGCTGAAGGATTATCTGCCCATTTTCCGTTTTGCAATGTTCATCAATGAAACTCTGACGTGATGCAACAGATTTGAAACTTGGAATCACCTAGCAGAATATAAAAAGCAGGTTGACCTGCTATGTCTGCTATATCGTTGGCTACATTAATTTTATCACGTGGAATAACGTAGAGGTGACAAGTAGAGTTTGCCCCCATATAGATATTCTTAACTCCTGATAGAGTTCCATCCATCAGTTCTGTGTGGATGGTGAAGGTATTCTTTGCTTTCATAACTTTGGCTCGACTCTTATAAGTTCTGTATAGTTTACTTCCAGTAACTCTGCAATTTTCATCAATGTTTCAAGTGATGGCTATGAAGAGTTTGTACACCATTTACTAACTGTAGCGGCATTAACTCCTAAGGTAGAAGCAAGCCATTTATTGGTTTTCTTCTTCTCTGCCAACATAACCTTTATACGATTCAAATCTTTTTTACTTTCCATAAATATATATGTTTTATGGCTACAAATTTAATGAATATTCTTTAAAGATGATGCGTTTTTGCGCAATTTTTATAAAAGATTATACTTAATTTATTGCTTTATTTTCCTTTTATTTACCCATGTCATCCAATCATGTTAGTACAGCTGACTAAACTTTATTGAAAATGCGAATACACTGTGTGCGCAATTGAATTGACCGCTATGCGCTTTTTATATATATTCATTGTTTTTGCACGCAATAATCTTATAAATATTATGTGCAAATATACTGATTATACTCTGAATATCAATAATATAGATAAAAGTAGCTCGCTATGTTGGCTGTCTGTGTTATGCAATAATAACGAGTGCGCTCCTACTAATCTATAAAAATGTCACCCAAAGTTTCACTTAAAAACTTGCTTAATGAAAACGCTTTTGAAAACAGATAAAAACACGCTAACAAACTAAAATACAGCAGAATAAAGAAATTAGCGCTACCAATTTCGTTTGCAATTCTGCTTGCAGTTCCGTTTGCAGTTTTCATTTCCAAACAAAATTTGCAAACAGAAAAATACAAATATTAGGGATAAATGTCACTCTTATACCTTTGCACCTGGAAACAAGTTTAAACGAATTGGTTAACG
>NZ_VZBE01000084.1:0-6200 GCF_009494835.1 Segatella copri | reverse complement strand
AAACCTGTTTTGTTGTATGCAGTCTTTATAATTTCTATCAGACGAGTAGCTAACGAAGAATTACCTCTTGTTTCTATCTCATACAAAGATTCATATTCCTGAAATGTATAGTCTAGATAACCTTTCAAACTTTCCGGCTCTGCGCCAGCCTGGCTCATATCGAGTCTGATGACAGGTCGCTTCACCCATTCCGTCTCCATCTGCATAATCTTCAACCCCTCGAAGAGTTCCTTCTTGCCCATGAAGTAGGCTTCGAGCGTATCTACAAGAACGGATTTACCAAAGCGGCGTGGACGGCTCAGGTAATTATAAGTTTTCCCCTTGTTGGCAAGTTGCCAGATGATATCTGTCTTGTCAACATAAAGGTATCCATCCTTTCTGATTTTTTCGAAAGACTGGATGCCTACAGGTAATTTTCTATCATTTATCTCTACCATAATTTCTAATCTTTGTTTTCCAATTGCAAATTTACGATTATTTTCCGAAACCGCCATACTTTTCTCATCTTTTTTGCACTTTCAAAATAATTACTGTATGGGGCTTACATGCGAAACTTGAGTATAATTAATAGATAAAACAGACAAGCCAGTCCTACTGTCAAAGAACTAGCGAACTCTTTCTCTGCGTCATCAGCCCCTCATAATATCTATCAAGCTTGTCATAACTTACAAATTTCACCCTATCCGAGATAGGCTTGAAATAATCATGGCTCAACTTGTCTATAAATTCATCATGGCGCCTGGCATCAGCCACGATAAACATCTGGGCATTGAAACACTGGAGGTCAGAAAACTTACAGAGAGAATTCTGAATATCCGTAGAATGCTCTACCTCAAAGAAACTATCGGGCATCATCACCTCGCTGCCCAAAGAATTAGGCTGAAACCACATAACGTCTATCGTGCTACTCCTATTCACGAATTCCTGATAGGAGAATGGCGGAACTTTCGGCAATGTGGAGATTTCGCCCAGCTTCACATTGATACATCTCCTGTTCTTATCCTGTGCAGGAACATAGGTTTCAAGTTTCTTCATGTTACCGATATACAGCAGAAGTCCCTGATAATAGGAATGATTGAATTCCTGTACCTGCTCAGAATCCGAATTCGTCACATCTTGTGCCACAATCCCCCTATCCGCCAAGAGGCTTCTATATTCCTCCAAAGCCCATAATCCCGGACGAATGCGAAAGATTTCCTTGCGGTCTTGCACAATACGACGAATGGATGCAAATGGAGTCTTGGTATTCCATGTGCAATCCTCAATCTTGAACACCTCCTGATTCAGCTGACCGAATGTAGCACATCCACCCAACCTCTTCAAGGTCTCTATTACAGCTTCGTATTGTTTCATATCTCGCTAAGTTTTATTTCGTTTAAAGCCTGTATAAAAAAACATTCTGCAAATTTACATCAATATTCAGAAAGAACAAAAAAATATATGAAAAACTTTCTGTTTTTATTCATTTTAACCAATTTTTCTTTTCTTTCTGCCGAATTGATCTTTTTTGATCATGAAAGTTAAAGTATGATCTAATCATTTATAAATCAAATATTTGCATTACCTTTGCACCCGAAATGATGAATAAAAAGGCGATATATCATAGGGCTGATGACTTCACTCTCCTTCACGGAGACTGCATACGGCTGATGAGCGAATTTGATTTCAAGTTCGACATGATCTTCGCCGATCCTCCTTACTTCCTGTCGAACGGCGGAATCAGCGTACAGAGCGGGAAGGTGGTGTGCGTAGACAAGGGGGAATGGGATAAGGGCGGCTCGCCCGAACATATCGACCTGTTCAACGAGGAATGGATTGCGGAATGCAGGGAACACCTGACGGAGAACGGAACTATCTGGATTTCGGGAACTTATCACAATATCTTCTCGGTGGCAAACAAACTGACGCAACTTGGATTCAAAATCCTCAATGTCATCACATGGGCGAAGACAAATCCACCGCCCAATATCTCGTGCCGGTACTTTACCTACAGCACCGAGTTCATCATCTGGGCAAGAAAGTGCCCGAAGAAGCCGCACTACTTCAACTATGACCTGATGAAACTGCTGAACGAGAACAAACAGATGACGGATGTATGGAGGCTGCCAGCCATCGCAAGATGGGAGAAATCGCAGGGCAAGCATCCTACGCAGAAACCACTCGCCCTGCTGGTACGCATCATCCTGGCTTCAACCCGGCACGGAGCATGGATCCTCGACCCGTTCTCGGGAAGCGGAACTACCGGCATCGCTGCCTCGCTGACCGGCAGGCGCTATCTGGGCATAGAAAGGGAAAAGGAATATCTGGACCTGAGCATCAGGAGAAGGGGGGAACTGGAGAACGGGAGTATCGTAAAGAGCTACCGCAAGAAGATAAGGGATATCGTGATTGCGGATGGAGAACCGGAAGAGGCTGATATCTTCGGGGTAACGGATGAGAACAGAATTCAGGATTTGCCTTTCTGATTTTTCGCCGACAAAAGCATCGCATTACCTTTGCTTTACTGAACTTTCGCATGTGGGGAAGTTAAAGAGAAGTTAAGGGAAGTTAGAGGGAAGTTAGAGGGAAGTTAAGGGACAAATGTCCTGCATTTTAAGCTAGAAGACTATTGTCTCTTAACTTCCCGAACGACCGTAGGGAGTGATAACTTCTTTAACTTCAATAAATTCACACACTTGCGAAACTTGAATAACTCCTTAAAATTCTTTAATTTCTGAACCTGCGAAACCAGAATCTAATATGCGAAACTTCAAGTTTTCTGCGTTAATATTTGTTTAAAAACCAGTCCTTTTTCGGTATCGTTAACTTCTTTTATCTGATAATTGTTTAACACAACATAAGACGGGATTCTCTACCCCCACTCGCTTTTTCAAAGATTTTAGCGGTAAGAAAAGAGGAAAAAGTGGACCCCTAAAAAAAGGCACCCCTTTTGGAACCGAAAATAAACGCTTAAAATATGTAAAAATGGGCTGAATTCTTAAAATATGTTTATAAAAAGCGAAAAACACCCTT
This sequence comes from Segatella copri, assembly GCF_009494835.1. Lineage (GTDB taxonomy): Bacteria > Bacteroidota > Bacteroidia > Bacteroidales > Bacteroidaceae > Prevotella > Prevotella copri_F. Next base: position 3,188 of record NZ_VZBE01000084.1, on the reverse strand, counting down.
CACCACCCTTCACCCGTAACTATTTGACACACAAAACCTTAAATAAAAAGGTGAAGGGTGAAGGTTTGAAAACTCTTTTTTATATATACGCGCGGCAAGGAAAAAAATCCGTTTTTTCATTTTTCTGATTATCCGGATTTTCCCAAAATCCTAAAAAAAAGAATATAATATAAGATTTAAAATATACCCTTCACCCTTCACCTCGTCACTTTTCCGATGTTTCGCTTCTTCACTACTTCTTCTTCAAAATACCCCCACAAAAATGGGCGCAAAAATGCTGCGTTAAAAAGTTTAACCTAGGTTATTCTTTGTAAAAAGTGAGGGCTATAGCCCTCACGGCCAATGTGCAGCTTTTTGTGTAACTTCGCAGCATGGAAAATAATAACGTAACAAAACAAGAAGTGCTGAAATTTTCAGCAGAAATGGAAGAAGAAGCCAGCGTAAAAATGGCTATCGCCAACGTATGTGGTGTAAATGCCACAGACATCAGAATAGTAATGGGTGGACGCGACACAATATCGGAAAAGATAAAAAATAAGATGATCACTCCTGAAATCCTCTACGCAATGGATAAAGCCATCATATCCATTCTCATAAACAAGGATCTGGAGGATGCCTGGAATGGTACGACCTGGGAATATGAAGGAAACATCCAAGGAAAAACCAGATTCTGGTATTACTGCGATGAAGTGAGCAAATGGATACTGCACAAAGGTTCAGTACACTGGGACGACCTCAGCAATAGTTTGAGTCACTGGAAAAATGTCCTAGCCTACAATTCTGTTGCGATGAAAAAGTCGGAATTAAACCAAAAATTCAAACTCATAAAATCCAAAAAGAAATGAAAGAGATTAAACCCACAAACGAGACCGGAAATAACCCGGAAACAGAACAGGAGAAAGAGGTCTTGCCCTCTTATTTCCAGACTCTGAAGACCTCTACCAGCAAGCCTCTCCCCAACAGAGCGGTGCTGGAGTACAACATCATGCATTCGGCACCGGTGAAAACCAATACCGAAGGCTACAGGTCGATGATAAAGGTGGACAAGAGAACGGCAGAGGACATCAAGCACAGGCTGCCCTGCATCACTCCCAGCGTGCAGCTCAAGGGAAGCTCCAAGAAGCTGACTGACTTCAGGAAGGAAACCTACTGGCTGATGCTCGATTATGACGACGTGCCCCCAAAAAACATCGCGGCACTCAGGCAGACCGCCCGGAAAATCCCCTTCACCATGGTCTTCTACATCACCGTCTCGGGCAAGGGATTCCGCATCCTGCTCAGATATATGCGTCCTAAAGGATGCAATCTCACTGCCACCGAACTCCACCAGCTCGCCATACAGAAAGCCATGAGCATCTACGACAAACTGCTGGGTATCAGCTGCGACAAACAATGCCAGGACATGGTGAGAAGCTGCGGACTGGCTTACGACCCTGAGGCTTACTTCAACTGGAATGCCGAAGTTCTCCCCATCAGCCGGGAGGAGGTGGAGAACTTCGAAAAAGCCACAAAGCAACAGGAGGAACAGAACAGGAAAAGACAGACGGAGGCGGAAAAACCCAGAAAGAAAAGCCCTCGCAAACAGGAAGACGAGGCGCCACCCAAGACGCTCACCACCGAAGAGATTCTGCAGTATGTAGACAAACTGGCGGAAAGCTGGGAAGAGCGGTTTGAGGAGCATCATCACAACAGCTACGTAGTGAGATACGCCACATTCTGCCTCTGTTTCGGAGCCGAAAAGGAGGAGGCTGTGAAACACATGGCAGATAAGTTTGGCGGCGAATATGCCGATACCGAGCGGGTGGCACGGGAGATTTACAAGCATACCGAGCGGCTGGGAACCTGGAAGATAAGACAGCAGGGAGATGATGAGCAGAAACGCTATACCAGCATGAGAGCACTGCTGGGATGGCTGGGAGCCCGATATGAAATGCACCACAACACGCTGAGCAACCAGTATGAAGTGCGCGCCATCAACACCGGAGAGAAGCTCTATCTAGACTGGACCGAAGTGGATACTCGGGTGAGCAATTCCCTGTTCGTGAAGATGGAACTGGAGAACATCTGCACCACCCAGAAAAAGCTGGATACGGTAATCAGAAGTAACTTCAGTCCCGAATTCAACCCCATGGAGGAATATCTGAAGAGTCTGCCGAAATGGGACCGGAAGACTGACTATATCGCTGAATTGGCCCATCGGGTAACCGTGATGCAGACCGGCGGTTACCGCCATACGGAGGAGGATTTTGCCTATGCCTTCAAGAAATGGCTGGTCAACATGGTGGTTTGCTGGGTTCGGCCCGATGTCACTAACCAGTCTATCATGGTTTTCGTAGGCAAGGGCGGCATCTTCAAGACCACGTTTTTCGACCATCTTCTGCCGCCCCATCTGCGCAAGTATTTCGCCAACGATTCTACGGGCGACTATAAGAACAAGGATTTCCTGCAGATGTGTGCCAGCAAGGCGATAGTGTGTCTCGATGAGTTCAGTTGTCTGCGCGGCAAGAACCTGGATTCCTTCAAGAGCAACATCACGAAGCGCAACATCAGCATGCGAATCCCTTATGCCGAGTGGGACTGCATCTTGCAGAACAATGCGGGGTTCTGTGCCACGAGCAATGAGGTTCATATCATCGATGATGACGAGAACCGCCGTTTTCTCATCTGGCGCATCGAGAAGATCAAGAGTCCCATCGACTTCCCCTTCAATTACGAGGGCATCTACTCCCAGGCTGTATCACTGGCTCAGGAGGTGATAGAGAAGCGCCGGAGGGGTGAGCCCTGCGACTGGGTTTACTGGTTTACGAAGGAGGAGAACGAGGAGATACAGCGCCACAATCTTTATTTCCGTGTAAACAACTACATAGCCGAGCGCATCAACAAGTTCTACCGTGTTCCTGATGCCGATACGCCGTCCGAGTTCTGCAAGTTTGTTACGGCGAGTGATGTGATGGAGCGCATCTGCACGAACCCCGCCTTCCGCCAGTCGATGTCGAACAAGGATATTTCGATGTTCATGGAGGCGCTGGGGTTCAAGAAGATTCACCGCAAGACGGGCAACGGCTGGAAGGTGATAGAAATGCGTCCTGACGAGATAGAGAACAACCAGAAGATGGATGGCAGCGAGAATATTCCGCCCGAGGATCTCCCATTTTAGGAAATTCTGCTTCGGAGATATTTTTTTATCT
>NZ_VZBE01000035.1:0-6396 GCF_009494835.1 Segatella copri | reverse complement strand
GCTTATTTTAACACAAAAAAGCTCTCAAAAATTTGGTGATGTCTTAGGAATCATGGTCTTTTTCCCTGCAGTAGCCCTGCCTTTTGCAGTCCTTTCCACCAAATCTCTATATGTTATCGGACCTCTGGGACTGCTTGCTGTCTTTTTCTTCACGCTCAGTTTTATGGCTTTGGGCTATAATTACGTACCTTCCGAAGAACTTCTGGATAAGGAGGAAGAAGAGGAGGCTGCCATGGAATGTGTGGAAGACAATGCCTGTTTAGAACTGCAGGATGAAGAACTTGATGATAAGAAAGAAACTTTACAATCACTGCGTTCAGAAAGACGGCAGAAGATCATCCGTGAGAAGTTGGATGAATGGTGTGCTGCCAAGGGTTATAGGGATACGTCGCTGAATATGATTACCCTGTCACGTTCGTTGAATATCAGCAGATACGAGTTGTCGCGCTACCTCTCATCCTGTCTCAATACCACCTTCCGCCCCTGGCTTGCCGAGGTGCGTTTTGAGGCTGCCAAGAAGATGATGTTGGATAACCCCGACTTCGGTAATGACATCATTTCTGCCGAGTGCGGCTTTTCTTCCCGTACCCATCTCTACCGTATGTTCAAAGAGAAAGAAGGCTGCTCTCCTACGGCTTGGAGAGAGAAAAACTGTTAAAAAGTATGTATTAGGTGTCGCATTCCCCACGAATGCGACACCTTTTTTGTAGGAATGCGACACCTATGTGGGGGAATGCGACACCTTGTTTCAAAGAAAAACACTATATTTGCACCATGAAAAGTATAATAGAATCATTTGCCAAAGAAGAACAGGCTATCCTGATAGTAGCTCTGTTTCTCCTCATTTATGTTGGCACCATGATTAATGTCATGGTGAGGGAATATAGGACCTATCTTGATGATTACCCGATGTATCATTTCAGCTTGGGTGATTTCATCAGGAGAGGGCGTTTTTATATCTGCCTCATTCTTGGCGTAGTATTTATCACGTTCGTGTGTCTGGTAGTCAGTCTGATGGCAATCAGTATTCAGTAATTTCTTGATAAAATATAATAACAAAACATAACATTTATAATGAAAAGATTTACAAATCAATCCAATGGGTCGCAAGCCGGCCGTATGTACAATGGGGGGGCGATAATCCGTAGATTCGCTCTGTTCCCATTGATGTTGCTCATTTTGTTGCTTCTACCAGCCGGCATGGTTGCGCAGACGGAAGCTTCCAGTTCTAAGTATATAGCAACGTATGAATCCTCTACCCAAACCTTGACTTTCAAGGAAAATGTGGGTGAAACCCTTCCTGAAAATAGTGCTTTGGTGAAAGATAAAAAGACGGTGCGTGAGATCAATAGAAAATTAGGAAATGTGACTATCGTGCACATTGTTTTCGATAAGAGCTTTAGCACATACACTCCTACATCGTTGAACGGTTTCTTTACGTATCTCGAAAAACTGGAAACAATTACAGGCCTGGAATATCTGAATACAGAGAAGGTGACGGATATGTGTAACATGTTCTCTGGCTGTTCAAAACTCACCTCTCTCGATGTCAGTAAGTTCAATACCGTGAATGTGACGGATATGAGCGGAATGTTCAATAACTGTTCAAAACTCCCTTCTCTTGACGTCACAAACTTCAATACTGAGAAGGTGACGAATATGAGCAGAATGTTCTCTAACTGTTCAAAACTTACCTCTCTCGACGTCACTAAGTTCAATACCGCGAATGTGACGGATATGAGCAGAATGTTCGAGATCTGTCAAACTCTCACCTCTCTCGACGTCACTAAGTTCAATACCGCGAATGTGACGAATATGAGCGGAATGTTCTATTACTGTTCAAAACTCACCTCTCTCGACGTCACTAAGTTCAATACCGCGAATGTGACGAATATGAGCACAATGTTCTCTAATTGTCAAACTCTCACCTCTCTCGACGTCACTAAGTTCAATACCGCGAATGTAACGGATATGAGCAGAATGTTCTCTAATTGTCAAACTCTCACCTCTCTCGACGTCACTAAGTTCAACACTGCGAATGTGACGAATATGAGCACAATGTTCTCTAACTGTTCAAAACTTACCTCTCTCGACGTCACTAAGTTCAATACCGCGAATGTGACGGATATGAGCAGAATGTTCGAGATCTGTCAAACTCTCACCTCTCTCGACGTCACTAAGTTCAATACCGCGAATGTGACGAATATGAGCGGAATGTTCTATTACTGTTCAAAACTCACCTCTCTCGACGTCACTAAGTTCAATACCGCGAATGTGACGAATATGAGCACAATGTTCTCTAATTGTCAAACTCTCACCTCTCTCGACGTCACTAAGTTCAATACCGCGAATGTAACGGATATGAGCAGAATGTTCTCTAATTGTCAAACTCTCACCTCTCTCGACGTCACTAAGTTCAACACTGCGAATGTGACGAATATGAGCACAATGTTCTCTAACTGTTCAAAACTTACCTCTCTCGACGTCACTAAGTTCAATACCGCGAATGTGACAAATATGAGCCGTATGTTCTCTGGCTGTACAAACCTTACCTCACTTGACGGCACTAAGTTCAACACTGCGAATGTGTCGGATATGAGTGACATGTTCTCTGGCTGTTTAAAACTCACCTCTCTCGATGTCAGTAAGTTCAATACTGTGAATGTGTTGAATATGAGCAGAATGTTCTCTAACTGTGATGCTCTCACCTCTCTCGATCTCACTAACTTCAATACAGAGAAGGTGACATATATGAGCAGCATGTTCTCTGACTGTGATGCTCTCACCTCTCTCGACGTCACAAACTTCAATACCGCGAATGTGACGGATATGAGTTCTATGTTCTGTAGGTGTGTTGCTCTCACCTCTCTCTATCTCACTAACTTCAATACAGAGAAGGTGACGAATATGAAAAACATGTTTTGGGGTTGCCAAGCTCTCACCACCATCTACGCCAGCAGTAAGTTTGTAACAACCCAGGTAACTAATAGTAGCTATATGTTCTACAATTGTGAAAAACTCAAAGGCGAAGAAGTATGGAAAAACGACAAGGCTACCGACAAGACCTATGCCAAGATAGAAGGTGGATATTTTAGTGGTGGAATCCCTAGGGTAAAATATGCTGATGGCACGCTGACCTTCTTTCTCGCATCCAAGGAGACTTTGGGAGAAAATGAGTATGGAATCTATGATGGGTGGGCGACACCTGACTGGGTGTGGCAAAACCCTAACGTTACCAACGTTACCAAGGTAGTGTTTGATCCCGCCTTTGCAAATGCCCGACCAACCAAATGTAATGAATGGTTCCAAAACTACGTAAACCTCACGAGCATAGAGGGTATCGAATATTTGAATACATCGCAGGTTACTGATATGCATAATATGTTCTATAATTGTTATCATCTCCAAACAACAGACTTTTCTGGCTTCGACACTAGAAAAGTAACGAATATGAGTAATATGTTTTACAACTGTGGTAGTTTGAAATCGCTGGATATTTCAAATTTCAATACGTCGGAAGTGACGAATATGAGAAACATGTTTTATCATTGTATTGGGCTGACGTCACTTGATCTCTCTCATCTTAATACATCAAAAGTGTCTATTATGATTTCGATGTTCCAATTATGTAGTAACCTTTTGTCTGTTAATTTGTCGGGTTGGGATACTAGGAATGTAGGAAGTATGGATCATATGTTCGAAGGATGCAAATCCCTAAAGACACTTGACTTGTCTGGTTTTGATACTCGGGAAAAAACTTGTGCTATGGACGACATGTTTAATACGTGTAATGAACTTACTACCATTTTCGTGAGCGATAAGTTTGCTGTAGGAACACGCGGTACTGGTGATGGCACGATGTTCCAGGGATGCAACAAACTCAAGGGAGCCAATGCTTTAGATAAGAATAATCCACAAACGGGAATTGATAACGCCAACTACAAGACTGGCTACTTCACCAAGCTGGTAGGCAAAAATGGCGATGAGAAGATAGGAGCAACGGGAGAAACTCTTGCTACGGATAATCTTGCTCTTGACGACGATAAGGATTTCGTGGCTTACGAGCCATTCGCAGCCAAGGCTGCATCTTACAATCGTACAATGAAGGAAGGCACTACTTGGGCTACGCTCTGCCTGCCATTCGAGGTATCGCTCGAAAATCAGAACTTCCGTGCCTTCAAGCTCCTTTCGGCTGATGATGTTACAGAAACCGTAGAACTCGAAGAGATTGAGGGAAGCATCGCTGCTGGTACTCCTGTTATCATCAAGATGAAGGATGGAGCAACAAAGCTCAACTTCACTGAAGCCAACAAGGAGATTGCAAAAGATGTTCAGACTGCAGAAACCGCTAATGGCAACTATCAGCTCCAGGGTCTCTATACCCAGAAGGAGTTCAGCAAGGATACTGACAACAACTGCTACATTGTGAAGGGCTCCAAGCTGATGAACCCAGCCAAACTGTTGGATAAAACAACAACAGAGTCTGTGGGCAGCAAGCCTTTCCGTGCTTACATGGTAGGTAACTCATCTGCTCCTGCCGCAGGTGCCAGAATGTTCAGCATCAGCGTCGGCGGTAGCACCACAGCCATCGAGCAGTTGGAGTCTACAGCAGATAGCAAGGCAGAATACTACGACCTCCAGGGCCGTCGCCTCCAGGATTTGCAGAAGGGCATAAACATCGTGAAGCGTGGCGGCAAGACCATGAAGGTTATCATCAAGTAATAAAAAATAGTAATAAAAATAGATATGAAAAAGAAAAGATATATCAAGCCAGTGGTTAGCGTCATGGAAATGGAAACCACAGCCATCCTCGCCGGCTCTGTTATCCGGAAGGCGTCAGATGAGGATTACAGCGACGAAAAAGTGAAGGATTTCTGGGATACAAATAAGGGAATTTGGGCAGACTAGCCCCAGATTCTCTATCGTACCCCCAGGCAGCACTTCTGATGCTTGGGGCAAAATAAAAGGCCCCCGGAGCTATTACGCTTCGGGGGCTGTTTCATAATTTTTATCAGAAATCTCTTGCTGATATGAAAATAAAATCGTAACTTTGCGGTATCATTTTAAAACAGAAAGGTTATGAAGTACTTAGACCCTAAGGCAGACCTCACGTTCAAGAAGATATTCGGCAATCATCCTAAAAGACTGATCAGCCTCCTGAACGCACTCCTGCCACTCAGCGAAGAAGAGCAGATACACGAGATAGAGTATCTGCCAACGGAACTTGTGCCCCAGCTAGAAGGGGGCAAGAACACCATAGTTGATGTACTCTGCACCGACGTCAGAGGCAGGAAGTTCTGCGTAGAAATGCAGATGGAATGGTCTGACGCATTCCAGCAGCGAGTACTGTTCAATGCATCCAAGCTCTATGTGAGTCAGGCTAAAAAGGGAGGAAGATACAGCGAATTGCAACCCGTGTATTCTCTCAACCTGATAAATGATATCTTTGCGCATGATACTCCGGATTTCATCCACAACTACCGCATCGTGCACGATAAGGACAGCAATAAGGTTATCGAGGGCTTGCATTTCACCTTCATAGAACTCCCTAAGTTCACTCCACATTCCATCGCCGACAAGCGCATGATGGTCTTGTGGCTCCGTTTCCTGACAGAAATCAATTCCAATACGAAGGAGATTCCTTCCGACCTGCTTAATGACCCAGAGATAGGAAAAGCCGTAGAAGATCTTGAAGTTTCTGGCTTTACAGATGCCGAGCTCCGTGCCTATGACAAATTCTGGGATTCGGTAAGTGTTGAAAGAACTCTCCTGGATGACAGGTACCAGAAAGGAATGGAAGAAGGCATGGCAAAAGGCGAAGAAGTAGGCAAAAGCCAAAGAAGTATTGAGATTGCTAAGAATATGCTGGCAAAAGGTATGGATGAGGCGACAATCCAGGAAATAACTGGTTTGACGGAAGACCAGATACTGCAGATTCAGTAGATACAATGCCTGGTGATAAATATGGAAAGCCCCCGGAGCTATTACGCTTCGGGGACTTTTTCAGCTTTCTTCCTTATACTTCTTTCCAATCTACCAATCCCTTTCCCTTATCATCCAGTTCTATGGCAAGGGCGATTACTTTTCGCTTGTCAGCTTTGAATGGCTCGGCATACTGCTTGGCTTTTATCTGCTCCGTGGCAGCATCCACACCGCCGTTATTGCTCAGCTTCTGAAGTAAGCACTGGCAATATCGTCTCGTAAAGTGATTTTTTTACCTCAGAATTCGGAAATCCTAGCAAATAGATTCCATCCATATATCCCTTTATCGTAAGATACCCCAACTGATAAAGGACAAGTTCTGCTCCACCATCAGTCACATCAGAAGTCTCCAGTGTATCGCTAATTATCGGACAATACTCGAAATCTTTCAACCTCTTTTTAATATCATCTTCA
>NZ_VZBE01000012.1:0-7435 GCF_009494835.1 Segatella copri | reverse complement strand
AGGTTTGAATTGTTATGTTGTTTAAATAAGCGGCGTGGGGTTCCCTGTAAGTACCAGTATTAAGGTACCTGCAAGAACCTACGACAAGGTACAAACAAGTACTGCCCACGCCGTAGAGGAGTGGACGCCTTGCTGTCACCTTCTTCTTGTCGTTTTTGAATTTTGCAGGTTCTAAATACTGTAGAAGTGCAGATAATCAGCGTCAATATCTATATGTTATTTTCTCTTGTTTACTTTCTGTTTCTTACTTCAAATTTTAAAGGGTTTATACTACGTTTTCTTCATCATCCGCCCAGTGGTCGCATTGGCGCATCACAGTTTCCAGCGCCTTTTCTGCACCCTCTGGTGGATACTTATACTTCTTGAGCAGTCGCTTCACCATCACTCGCATCTTCGCCCTGGCTGATTCCTTCCGGTTCCAGTCGATGGTGCGGTTGCGGTGCAGTACTTCCGTCAGTTCCCGGGTCAGCGCCACAAACTCCTCGTCGGAGTAAGCCTGCCGCACTCCTTCGGGCGTGGAGAGCGCATCATAGAATGCCTTCTCCTCGGGCGAAAGTCCCAGGTCGTTGCCCTCTGCTTCTGCCTGCTTCATCTGCTGAGCCATTTTCAACAGTTCCTCTATCACTTCCTCGTTGGTGAGCAAGCCCTTCAGATAGTTGGAGAGACTCTGGCTGAGCATGTCGGAGAAGAGGTCGCTCTGAACCACGTTGGTCTTCTGCTGCTGCTTGATTTTTTCTTTCATCAGTTTGGTGAGCAGTTCCACCGCCAGGTTGCGCTCCTTCATGTTCTTCACCTCCTGGATGAAGGCGTCGTCGAAGAGCGAGAACTCTATCTGGCGGTCGCCGAAGAGATTGATGACTCCGTCAGTCTTCACACTCTGACGGAGCAGCTCACCGATGCGCTCGTTGATTTCATGTCGGCTGATTTTGCCCTTCTGCGAGAGTTTGAGCATCATCACGCGCAACGCATCCATATAGCACACCTCTGCCTTCTGCTGCTCATTCAGAAGCGAACGGCAGAGCGTGGTGGCGTTGTGAAGCAGATTGCTGTGCTCCATGAAATTCTTCTTGCGCTGAACCATGGCTGGAGAACTCAGGAAGTTGGCTCCGCTCGTAATGGCGAGTGCCCGCTTCGAGTTGTCCTGTTCGAAGAAGCCGGAATAGTCGAAACCATGAAGCTGGTCACGGCAGATTTCCATCTCTTCCTTCCATTTCACCAGGGCGGTCTTGGCGATGTCGGGGTCTCCGAAGCGGCGGCGGTCACGGTTGGTGTACTGCTGCATGGCACTCTTCAGCGCCTGCGCAATGCCTACGTAATCCACTATCAGTCCGCCTTCCTTGCCCGGGAATACTCGGTTCACACGGGCTATTGCCTGCATCAGGTTATGACCGCTCATCGGCTTATATACGTACATGGTGGCGAGCGACGGAACATCGAAGCCCGTGAGCCACATATCTCTTACGATGGCGATTTTCATCTCATCGTCGTTGTCCTTGAATTTTCTTGCCAGTTCCTTCTTGTAGGCTTCGTTGCCGATAATCGGCTGCCAGTCTTCGGGGTCCTGGTTCGAACCGCTCATCACCACTTTTACTTTCTCCGTCCACCCGGGGCGAAGCTCCAGCATCTTGCGGTAGATTTTGATGGCGATGCTTCGGGTCAGTGCTACGATCATTGCCTTGCCGGTGAGTTCCTGCGCACGGTTTTCCTCGTAGTGCTTCACAATATCCCTTACCAGCGTGTCGATGGTGGCGTCTTCACCCAAGAGCACTTCCAGTCGGCTGTGCTCCTGCTTCGCCTGCCTGATCTGCTCCTCGGTGGCACCCTCATCGGCTAGGTTGTCGAACTCATCGTCCAGCAGCTTCATCGTGTCTTCGTCGAGGTTCAGGTTCACCACACGGCTCTCGTAATAGACCGGACGGGTGGCTCCATCATCTACCGCCTGACTCATGTCGTAAACGTCGATGTAGTTGCCGAACACTTCCTCCGTGTCTCTGTCGCGGTCGCTGATAGGCGTTCCGGTGAAACCGATGAATGAGGCGCCTGGCAGGGCTTCTCTCATCTTCTGGCTGAATCCTTTCTTCATCGTCAGACTCTTGTTGTCCCAGTGCTCATCTCCATATTGCGAGCGGTGCGCCTCGTCGGTCATCACGATGATGTTGCGGCGGGTAGAGAGTGCCGAGTCGCCTTCTTCAAACTTCTGAATGGTGGTAAAGATGATTCCCCCACTCTTTCGGTTACGGAGCAGATTGCCCAGGTCTTCACGGCTCTGGGCGTTCTGTGGTTCCTGACGAAGGAAGTCCTGGCAGCGGCAGAACTGACCGAAGAGCTGGTTGTCGAGGTCCTTGCGGTCGGTTACCACCACGATGGTTACTTCGGGCAGTCGCTGCACCAGCTGGTGGGCGTAGAACACCATGGAGAGGCTCTTGCCCGAACCCTGCGTGTGCCAGAACACACCGATTTTTCCGTTGCCTTCCACTGCCGTACGGGTGCGCTGCAGGGCTTTGCCCACGGCGTAGTACTGATGGTAGGCGGTAAGAATCTTGGCGTATTTGCCCTGGTTCTTGTCGAAGCAGATGAAGTTCTGCAGGATGTCGAGCAGTCGCTGCTGCTGGAACATGCCGAGGAAGAAGGTGCGATAGTCGGCGAAGAGGGTTGACTCGTATGAGCCGTCCACGGTCTTCCATTCCATGTAGCGGTCTTGCTTGGCGGTGATGGTTCCGGCACGGGTCTCGCTCATGTCGCTGATTACGTTGAAGGCGTTGTAGCTGAAGAGGCTTGGAATGCTCTGCTGATAGTTCTTGATCTGCTTGTAGGCATCATCGATGGATGCGTCTTCGGAGATGGCGCTTTTCAGCTCCACCACCACGAGGGGCAATCCGTTGACCATCACCACCATGTCGCAGCGCTTGTTCTTATACTCTTCTACTCTCCACTGGTTCACCACCTTGAAGAGGTTTCTTTCGGGGTGGTCGAAGTCGATGAGCCTCATCAGGGCTGTTCGTTCTTCGCCATCTTGCAGGAATCCCACCTCCAGACCGTTTTGCATCCAGAGTGTAAACTGCTCGTTGTTCTGTTCTAAAGTACCGATGCTGATGTTGGTGATTTGCTTGATTCCTTCATCCATTACATCGGCTGGCAGTTGAGGATTAAGCCGTCGCATCGAGGCGACCAAATCGGCACGATAGAAAGGCTCCTTATAGTCGCGCTCCACCTCGTAGCCACATTCGTACGCATAGCCGAGTTCGTCCCGGAACAGGGCAATGAGCGTTTGCTCGTATGCGTCTTCGGTGAATTTCTTGTCGTCTGCCATATTATTAATATTTTATATTTTCTTTCTCGTTATTTTCTTTCGTTGCTCTTCTTATTCCGGGACTTCCAGCTCGCCTGACATTAAGCGAGGGAGAAGGGTGTCGCGGAGAAGGGAGAGGCGGGAGTTCTCCTTTTCCAAGGATTCAATTCTTGCAAATAAGGGCGACACAATAGTCTCAAAATCCTCAAATACTTTTTGCTCCGGCATTATTACTTGCAGAGACTTCATCAATGATCCCGATGCTTCCTTAAACGTTGACCCTGTAGATTTGTTTTCAATCTCAGGGGTTACATATTTCAAGAAGCAATACAGGAAACAAGTTCCTGCTTTCTTTGGAACAAGAGATTTAAAACCCTGATTGGTACAAATATCATTCTGAGCAATTGAAATATATCCAATAGGTGCTCTTGATGTAAACAATATAGTACCCTTAGGCATTAACTTTGTCGATGTGCTATTGTAGCCTTCTTCTGTTATGTCGATTTCTCCTCTTGAAGAGTAAACGGCAGGATGGTTAGATAAGTCCTTTGGTGTTAACCAAGCTATTCCCTTCTGAGTGTAATACTCCGGCTTAGCTTTTGAAGGAGTACTTCCACCTACTACATCAGCAATTTCATCAAGCCTTCCTACATTCCATCCTTTCGGAATCATTCCCAATTCACTATCAACGAACTTACCATCCTTGAAAGGCTCAAAGTCAACGAACCAATTCTTGAAAATAGCCTGTGCCATCTCCTCCAAATCAGCATTGATCTTGTTGTTCAACTCTATCTTCCGGTCGAGAGAAGAAAGGATGGAGGCAATGCGGCGCTGGTCGTCTAGCGGAGGCAGCTTAATATCTATTAATCTAAAAGTAGATGTTGCTCTTGCTAAAGCAGGTACTCCTACTTGCGAAGCATTTGCTAGTATCTTATACTGACCTTCTCTTGTGTGAAAATAATAAACGAGATATTGAACATCAACAAGATCTGCTTTACAACGAAAGCGAAATTGACTTTGCGAAATAACATATCTGTCATATTTCGAATTAACAGGAACATAAACTATCTGTCCTAATGTTCCTCTATGAGTTACTATAATATCACCTCTATGAGCATTACATTTCTTAAGAGAATCTGCCTTTTCTTTTGTCAAATAGCCAAAGCTATCTTCTTTAAGCTTAAAGCCTTGCAAATTTGAACCGTTGAGGATTGGAACACCATTATCAACATAGAATTCTTTTTTGACATCAGAGCCAAAAGGTCCCATGGAGATTTCTTCAATCAGTTCATCCATTTTATAATGCTTCCACTCCATACTTTACACCTCCCATCCAATTTTCTTCAACTGCAATCTGATCTCTTCTTCCTGCTTCTTGCTTTCCTCAAACAGCTGCTTCAGCTCTCCGGTGAGATTCGTCATTTTCTCCTCGAAAGGCACTCCGTCGCCTTCGTCTTCGGCGATTCCTACGTATCTGCCAGGAGTCAGAATGAAGTCCTGAGCAGCAATCTGCTCGGTGGTGCATACGGCACAGAAGCCCTTCTCATCCTCCAGGGTTCCCTGCTGGAACGCATGGAAGGTGTCAGAGATTTTTTTAATATCCGTATCAGGCATCAGCTCACGAAGCTTGCGGGTAACCATCGTGCCCAGATTGCGGGCGTCGATAAACACGGTCTTGCCCTTCTGCGCCTTGTTGCGGCTGATAAACCAAAGACTTACAGGAATACCCGTACTGTAGAACAGCTGCGAAGGCAAAGCCACGATTCCCTCTACCAGATCGGCTTCGATGATGGCTTGGCGAATCTGTCCCTCGCCGCCACTCTGACTCGAAAGCGCACCATTCGCCAGCACCAAACCAATCTTTCCGTTTGGAGCCAGATGGTGAATCATGTGCTGCATCCACGCAAAGTTGGCGTTGCCAGCTGGTGGCAAACCATACTGCCAGCGCACGTCTTCCTGAAGCGCACTCTGTCCCCAGTCGCTGAGATTGAAAGGAGGATTGGCAAGAATGTAATCTGCCTTCAGCGTAGGGTGCTGGTCATCATAGAATGTGTCGGCAAAGACTTTTCCTAAGTTCGCATCCAAGCCACGGATGGCAAGGTTCATGTGCGCCATCTTCCACGTATCAGGGTTTGCCTCCTGACCGTAGATACTAATCTTGCGCAGGTTTCCCTTGTGGCGCTCTATAAACTTGGCGCTCTGCACAAACATACCGCCGCTTCCGCAGCAAGGGTCATAAACTCTGCCCTCGTAAGGCTCCAGAATCTCTACCAGCGTACGGACAATGCAGGAAGGCGTATAGAACTCGCCACCATTCTTGCCCTCCAAGGAAGCAAACTGCTGCAGACAGTATTCGTAGGTTCTGCCCAGCAGGTCTTTCTCCTCGCCAGCATCGTGCATTTCTATATTCGTAAAGAGATCTACCACATCACCCAGACGGCGCTTGTCCAGCTCCGGACGGGCGAAATTCTTAGGCAGAATGCCCTTCAGTCTTTCGTTCTCACGCTCAATGGCGGTAAGTGCTTCATCTATTATCACGCCAATTTCTGGTGTGTGGGCAGCAGCACTAATCTTGCTCCATCGGGCTTCAGCAGGCACAAAGAAGATGTTCTCGGCAGTGTATTCGTCCTTATCTTCCGGGTCGGCGTATTCGTCACCCTGCAGCTCCTGGAACTTCTGTTCGAAGCGGTCGCTGATGTATTTCAGAAAAATGAGTCCGAGCACTACGCCCTCGTATTGCGAAGCGCTGAGGTTGCCTCTCAGAATATCGGCAGCCTTCCATATTTTCTCTTCAAAACCAATGCTGATTGTATCTTGTTTCTTAGCCATAATATGTTTATTTTTCTACGAGCACTAGCTTCCAGTCCTCATTCTGCAGAACGAGGGTCCCGTTGTTGTCCGTAATGGTGAATATCTGATTATCTATCTGTATTTTGTTCTCCTTTATTAAATAGGTGTACTGACCGCAAGCAACGTTTTCGGTGGTAGTTTGGGTTATTTTACCGCCTTCGTCGAAGTGGTTCACTTCCATCGTTTCGGTGAAAGAAATAGCATCTGAGGTGAAACTGCAGAACAAAGGAGCCTCTTTTACGTCGATAAAGATACTTCCAACGCGCTGATAAAGGGCTGAAATCTGCCATTCGTGGGCTAAAAATGTGGTTTCGTAATCAAAAGCCTCTGATTTTTCTGTTTCTTCGTCGCTAGAACAGGCGGTGGAAGAAAGCATAAAAAAAGCGACTATTATCATATAAAAATAAGATAATATTCGCCTGCGGATAAGAACATGATGATATTGGGCTAACTTTGCCTGAGCAAAATTACCCCCCCTAAAGCTTTGTACGTCAAGAAGTTATATCTTTTCATCTTAGTATTGTTATTATGTAGTTTCTAGCTTTCCAGACTATTGCTACGTCAATAATTTGTTAATTGCTAGCAAAGATAATAAAAAGTTGGCAAACCCAAGAATTTTATCACGTTATTTAACGGAAAAATGCAAATATGGGGGTTAGGAAGATGTTTTACCCCCTCTTCTAAGGGTAAAAAATGCCCCTCCTCGGACTCTAAATCATGCTCTAAAGGTAGGTATTTTTGACAAAAATAGAAGAAATGACAGGTAGAAAAAGGGCAAAAGAAGAACAATAAGGTACAAATATGAGCCTGATGAATGTAGATTATTTTATACGTACACAATTATAGCAAGACTACACACAAATCATATATAACATTAATAGCCAACACTTTAGCGCATCTAACAATTTATTATCTCCCATCACTATGAGGATTATATTCCGGTCATTTTCGGTCATGGTCATTTCCGGTCATTTTCGTTTCGGGGGAGAAAAGGTCATCTATAGTATAATATAAATAATATTTATATTTACTATAGCTCAAAATGACCCAACTCATTTTGAAAATGACCGAAAATGACCATGACCGGAAATGACCGCTTTTGCCTTTCTTTGTTCTCCATTGTACTTTTTCTGCGTTTTTTTTATTATTTGCAATAAAGTTCAGATAGAAAATCAACAGAACTTATTGTATTACAGCTACTTATAGCTTTTCTCACATAGAAAGTCAGGGTGAAAGCTTGCATTCTGCCCGAAAATGTTGTATCTTTGCACCGGCAATCGAAAGAACAGCCTTTTG
>NZ_VZBE01000030.1:0-8406 GCF_009494835.1 Segatella copri | reverse complement strand
TGCCTATTAAATATATATATAATATAAAATAATTACTTACAATTTATAACCATGAAAAAGGTAACTATCGCGAAAAAAACTGAATACTGAATACTGAATAACCTTTTAGGCATTCTAAGCCCTGGTTATAATAGCAATCACCAGTCCATCATAACCCTTGCCAAAATAACTTTTTTCAAAACTTTCTCCCGAAATCTTGTAGTTCTTCGTCAATTTTGGAGTTTTTTAAGACTTGAATAACTATTGAGCCCACTTTAAAAAGTAAGGCCTGTTTAAAATGTTTATATTTCACGAAAATAATCTCTGCTTTATGCTGTTATTTGGAATATTTTTCGTATCTTTACACCATCAATTAAAAGAATGACTATGTTTAAAAAGACAGATCCGAATCCTCAGTTAGATATATTCACGGCTCCCTCAATGCTGTTAGGAATTCGTGCTTCAAAGAAATATTCTGACCCCAACGCATGGCATAACCAGTTCTATAGCCTCGTGACAACCAAGATTGATGAGGAGATATTCAAGCCATTGTTTCCAGAAGGCAAGAAGAGCGGCCGCCCAAATGCTTCCATCCGCATACTCGTGGCTATGTCTGTCTTGAAGGAGGGATTCGGTTGCAGCGACGAGGATCTGTTTGAGAAGTGCGAGTTTGACCTTCTTACCAGAAAGGCTCTCGGCATGGAACTTCTGACTGATGTAACCCCATCAATAGATACCTATTATCTGTTTCGCCGCCGCATCTGCGAATATCAGGAAAGAACTGGCATTGACCTGATGCAGCTCTGCTTTGAGCAGCTTGCTGGCAAGCATGTACACCTTCTCAAGATATCAGGCAAATGCGTCCGTATGGACAGTAAGCTTATCGGTAGCAATATCGCTCGCCAGTCTCGCTATGAACTGATACATACAACTCTGGTCAAGTTCCTCAAGACATGCACGCTTACCCATCTCTCCCCAGAGCAGGAAGAACGGGCAAAGGAATACTTGAAAGAGGATTCCTCCAAGACAGTTTACCGCTCTGACTCTGATACGCTTCAGAACAATCTTGCCAGAATTGGTAATTTCATCATGGAGATGCTGGCAGTTTTTCCAGCTACTTCTCCTGCACATGATCTTCTTCTGCGTCTGTTTGAAGAACAGTATGTCGTAATGGACGGAAAGGCTGTACTTCGAGACAAGAAGGAGGTAAAGGCAGACAGTCTTCAGAATCCTAACGATCCTGATGCAACCTATCGTGCCAAGAACGACCAGAAGGTGCAAGGCTATGTGACCAACATCACAGAGACTGTAGAGGAAGGCAAGCCTAACATCATCACTTCCGTTCAGGTTGAAACTGCAGTATTTGCAGACTGCCATTTCCTTCAGGAGGCTGTGGAAAACAGTGAACGTGTCACGGATTCTACGATTGAAGACCTGTATGCAGATGGTGCCTATCAAAGTCCAGACAATCGAGAGTTTGCGAAGAATCACAATGCCATGCAGCTCAAGACAGGTAAGATGCAAGGTGGCTGTAGATGGGAACTGATACCACATGACGAGGATGGTCTGACCGTCAGGGAGATTGCTACTGGCAACACCTATGAGGCCGTCAAAGCCGTCACAAAGCAGGGCTCCAGAAAACGTTGGAGAATCCCATGGAACAACAAAACCGGTTGGCGTTACTTTGAAGACAAAGACATTAAAGCCTATCAGCTAAGGAAGCAGATAGAAAGCCTTCCTTTGGAGGAGCAGCATAAACGGAATAACGTTGAAGCAGCCATGTTCCAATACAGTTTTCATACACGTAATGGCAAGACCCGATACAGGGGCTTGCTCAAACATCGTATGCATGCATATAGCAGATGTATGTGGATGAACCTCCGAAGGATGGTAATATTCCAGATTTCAACATTTCAAAGATCGATATTTGCCCTTTTCGGGCCTATCAGAGAAGCTTTCGGCTCTTTCAAAGCGATTTCTCGACAGATATTCACCAGCGGAGCCGATTGCTATGTTTCACTCAGAATGACCACACTGGTCAGACTGGATTCAAAATATGCTCCTTTTTAAAGTGGGCTCATGACATTGATTTTTGGAACATGAATAAAAGTTTATCTTTTTCGTTCATGCGGATATTATCAGAATAATCGCCTTTTGTTATTTGATACCCGCATGGCTTGACCATAAAAACGCCTAAGCCCTTAGTGTATGAACTTACTTCTGAGGCGTAGTCTTTACTTGTATTTAATGGAACTTTCCCTTTAATATGACACCACTCATTATTGCAACTGATGTCTTCAATCTCAGACATCATTTTTTGCAAATCTGTAATAGCTTTGGAACTTGCCGCTTGGGGTATCTGCAACTCAAAACAGAGCATCGGTTCGAGAATGTCCACACCTGACTGTTGCAAGGCCAGCCTGAAGACATAAGGGGTCAGCTGTCTGAAATCAGCAGGTGTACTTACCGGGCTATAATACTCGGCTTGAGTAAAAGTTACTTTCAGATCAGTCACTTCCCATCCATGTAAACCAGATTGGCAAGACATACGAATCCCTTCAAAAACGGCATTTTGAAAAGAATGGTTCAGATAACCATAGGAGATGTCACTTTCGATTTGCAACCCTGTCCCTAACGGCAAGGGTTCAAGCGTCAGCCCTATTGTGGCCCAGTAAGGGTTGGGTGGCACTTCGATCTGAATAATCTTATTGACCTTTTTTACAGGTCGTTCTTTGTAGATAGTCTTGATCTCATCAAAATGGACCTTTACGGAAAATCGTTCTTCCAGCAATGTCTGTATGATTTCCTTTTGTGTCAAACCATATAACGAGATTTCCAATTCATCACTATATGAGTTTATGGAAAAGGACAAAGACGGGTCTTCAATCCACAATGTATTCAGAGCGGATATCACCTTGCTTCTCTCTTCGGGCTTATTTGGCCGGACGGAGGATTTGAGAGCGGGATGCTGATGAGATAATCCTTGAATCAAACAAGGTTTAGCACCTAAATAATCTCCGATTCGAAAATCTTCTATATCTTCTACAATCGCGATATCATTGGCACCCACTTCATCAACATTTATCTCTCTGCCCTGATAAATAGTCTTTAGATTTTTAATCTTGATGAATTTTTCCGAATCGTTGATTCTTACAACGTCTCGAAGTCTCAGACTTCCGTCAATTATTTTAAGAAAACTTCTTTTATGCCCTTTGGGGTCATGCTCTATCTTATAGAGATAAGCTGAAAGTCTGTTTGAGACTGATGCCGGAGGAAGTATAAAAGAAGAAATGGCGTCCAACAACTCATTGATACCGATATTGAACATTGCTGATCCATGTAGTACCGGATAGACTTTGGCTTTTGCCACAAGATCGATTATCGTATTCCAATAATCAGCCGGTGAAATTTCGCTATCCGCCAAATATCGTTCTAATATATTGTCGTCATGGTTGCATACAAATTCTTTGTATTCTTCCTTTATATATGTTTGGGAGCAAATCGGATAAACCAATCCATCGACAACAGTTTGCATAAACAGGACATCTTGAGACAGATTTGTTTTTATATCCAGATACAAACGCTCTAAATTCACACCGTCACGGTCAATTTTATTGATAAATATAATTGTCGGGATTTGCAGCTTTTGTAAAGTACTGAACAGCAACTTTGTCTGCGCTTGTATGCCTTCCTTTGCGGATAAGATGAGGACTGCTCCATCAAGCATTTTGAATGTCCGCTCCACTTCCGCAATAAAATCCATGTGTCCCGGAGTGTCAATGATATTGCATTTCACTCCATTCCAGATAATAGATGTCGTAGAAGCCCGAACAGTAATTCCTCTACGTTTCTCTATATCCATAGAGTCTGTTATGGTGTCACCATTATCCACACGGCCGCACTTTTCCGTTGCTCCACTGGCAAACAGCAGATTCTCGGTTACGGAAGTTTTTCCTGCATCAATGTGAGCAAGAATTCCTAAATTTATAATATTCATTTGGATTAAGCAATTATATACTACAATAGATGCATTGTCGAAACGCACCTTTTAATACCTCCTCGTAGCATGTGAGAACTACAGGATTACTAACTCGTATTAATATGTATATTATTACTGCCGCATAACGATTACCTTAATTCCGCAACACTTTGATTTAACTTTATTTATAAGTTCCTGAGCAACAATAAGTTGCCTAGGATTTTGCCGTGTCAGATTTTTCACTTATCTTAGTGTTGCAATTAGAAAACAAGCGTAAATCGTAACAAGACATGGCAAAGGTACAAATAAAATCTGAGAAACTCACACCTTTTGGAGGATTTTTTTCAATCATGGAGCAATTTGACTCCATGCTTTCACCTATTATCGACCAGACACTTGGTCAGAGATGCAGCAGTATCATCGGATATCAGTTCAGCGAGATAGTCCGTTCGCTGATGAGCGATTATTTCTGTGGCGGCTCATGCGTGGAAGATGTAACGTCACAACTGATGCGCCATCTCTCGTATCATCCGACCTTGCGCACATGCAGCTCTGATACCATCCTCAGAGCCATCAAGGAACTGACACAGGAAAACATCTCCTATACTTCCGACCAAGGCAAGACCTATGATTTCAATACTGCAGACAAACTCAACACATTGCTTATAAACGCTTTGGTTTCTACAGGCGAGTTGAAGGAAATTGAGGAATACGATGTTGACTTTGACCATCAGTTTCTTGAAACGGAGAAGTATGATGCAAAACCGACCTACAAAAAGTTCCTCGGCTACAGGCCTGGCGTATATGTTATCGGTGACAAGATAGTCTATATCGAGAACAGCGATGGCAACACGAATGTGCGTTTTCATCAGGCAGACACTCATAAGAGATTCTTCGCTCTTCTGGAATCCCAGAACATCCGTGTAAATCGCTTCAGGGCAGACTGCGGTTCCTGCTCGAAGGAAATCGTCAGTGAGATAGAGAAGCATTGCAAACTTTTCTACATCCGTGCCAACCGATGCAGTTCGCTCTACAATGACATCTTTGCTCTGAGAGGATGGAAGACGGAGGAGATTAACGGCATCCAGTTCGAACTCAATTCCATTCTCGTTGAGAAATGGGAAGACAAGTGCTATCGTCTTGTCATCCAGAGAAAAAGACGCAACAGTGGCGACCTTGACCTGTGGGAAGGCGAATACACTTACCGTTGTATTCTGACCAACGATTACAAGTCATCGACAAGGGACATTGTTGAATTCTACAATCTGCGTGGCGGCAAGGAACGTATCTTTGACGACATGAACAACGGATTCGGTTGGAGCAGGCTCCCCAAGTCGTTCATGGCGGAGAATACTGTCTTTCTTCTGCTTACTGCATTGATACACAATTTCTACAAGACCATTATGAGCAGGCTTGACACCAAGGCTTTTGGGCTCAAGAAAACGAGTCGCATAAAGGCTTTTGTCTTCAGATTCATCTCCGTACCTGCCAAGTGGATCATGACAGCAAGGCAATACGTGCTGAATATCTACACAGAGAACCGCGCTTATGCAAAACCCTTCAAAACTGGATTCGGATAAAATCCGTTCCTTATGGTTTTAATCTGCGTATTACCTCAAGTCGCATTGTGGGGGAAGGGGAAGGTGTGCAAAAATCGGACAAAATTCACGCTCATACTATCATGATGCATAGTGTTCAAGCTCTTTACTGCGATTGAGATTGCGATTGAGATTGCTTGCGGATTTGAGGAAATATTAAGTCAGAGTCAAAATATTAAATCATAATATTGTTGAATATATGTTCGTTACTGGTTGCTGATTTAAAATTTTCTTTTAAAATATTTGTCTATTTCAATAAAATAGCCTATCTTTGTTGGCAATATGACTAAGGAAGTGAGACATGATAATAGTTGTAGGTTCCGATTGTATCCCAATAAGGAACAGCGAGAGTTGATAGCCAAGACTTTCGGCTGCTGTCGTTGGGTATATAATTGGGGGCTCGCCATGCGGAAAAAGGCATGGGAGGAGGAGAAGAAGTCTCTTTCTTTAACTGATATTCAGTCTCAACTTCCTGCTATGAAAAAAGATGCTGCAACATCTTGGTTAAAAGAAGTCGATGCAAAGGCCTTGATATTTTCACTCCGTTGTATGGATACTGCCTATCAGAACTTTTTTAAGCATCAAAGCGGTTTCCCTCGATTTAAGGCAAAGTATGACAGGAATCAATCTTATCAAACTTATCAGGACGTATCTTTCTCTTATGATAAAAGCAAATTATATTTGCCTAAAATGAAAGAAGGTATCAAATGTATATTTAGTAGAAAGATTGAGGGGAAAATCAAGACTTGTACCATTAGTCGTAATCCCGCTGGTGAATACTATGTTAGTATTATTGTAGAGACAGAAGGTTCTTATCCGGAACCACCTGCAATAAAACCGGAAACCGCTGTTGGTATTGATGCAGGTGTTAAGAACCTAGCAATATTATCAGATGGTCAAAAGTTCCCTGCTAGTGATAAGTTTAGAAAGTCGGAACGTCATCTGGCTCATCTGCAGCGTATTTTGTCTCGAAGGACTAAAGGCGGAAAAAACTGGGAAAAGGCACGAGTAAAGGTTGCTCGTGCTCAGAATCGTATTCGCAATCAACGTAATGATCTTATTAATAATGTCGTAGCAGATATTATTAAGAAAGGTTATGAAACTATCTGTGTGGAAAATCTTTCAATCAAGGATGGTATGTTGCAGGACAAGAAACATGGTAAGCATAATAAGCAAAAACGTTCTCGCAATAAGCTTATAGTTGATGCAGCTATGGGCATGTTGCGTATCAAGCTGCAGCAGAAATGTAAGTCGAAAGGAATCAACTTCATCAAAATTGAACGTTATTTTCCTTCTTCGAAGACTTGCCACTGTTGTGGAAAAATATTTAAAGGTTTACAGTTAAGTCAGCGTTCATGGGTGTGTCCTTCATGTCGTGCAAAGTTGGATAGGGATGTGAATGCTGCTATTAATATTAAAAATTTTGGAATTAGCAATAGTTCCCTAGGGAGGTGTACCCCCGAAGTAAAGTCTGTGGAGCATCGTAAGCAGAAACGAAGAAATGCCAAAAGCAGTGACGTTTCAGATGTAGAGAAGCAGAAATAAGAGAGCTCTAACATTGAGCAAATGCCTGTTATACAGAATAATATTTATCTGAGGATGAACATGCATTATGAATAGTGGGTAAGTACAACGACTTGGTATCGCAGGTTTGGCTACCAGGATGAACATGCATTATGAATAGTGGGTAAGTACAACCTCTGACGTATCTTATTCTTATACGCGTCAGATGAACATGCATTATGAATAGTGGGTAAGTACAACGATAATTTGCCATATTGATTTGATTTTGAGATGAACATGCAGTCTGAATTAGTGACTAAATACAACATGCAGTCGCTATCCATTCGGCTGACGTCTGATGGCTTTACTTTCAGAATTTTTCATTAGGCAAAATGTATATTACGTATTTGTTCTTCTCTACATATCTTGTATATCCTCTAAGATTCAGAATATGCAGATGGAATTAGTAAAAAAATAATTGATAGTTAATTATGGATAAGACAATAAATACAACGCTCATCATAGGAAATGGGTTTGATTTAAGTATGGGTAAACATACCAGTTATAAGGAATTTTATGAGAAGCTGGTAAAGAATAAAGGTTTTTGGGATACCTCAAATCCGCAACCTATAGGGTTTCGTGGGAATTTACTTGTAAAACGACAAAAATTCTTTTATTGTACATATTCCTTGGGCATAACAGAAACGTCGTAAACACAAAATTCCCTTACCCCATAAAGCGACTTGAGGTAATACGCCGGTTTAACCAGAAAAGCATGGCCTTTAACCAAAGTCTGTCTTGAACAGGTTAGCATAAGCATTGTTGTCTGAGTAAATGTTCAATACATGCCTACGTGATGTCTTAATCCATTTCGCAGGAACAGAGATGAACTTGAAAACAAAGGTCTTGATTCTGCTGGTGGCACGCAATCCAAATTCATGGGTTTTCAATCTCTGCATAATAGCTTTGTAGAAGTTTCTGATGAGAGCTGTCATAAGCAGGAATACAGTATTCTGTGCCATGAACGATTTTGGCAATCGATTCCAGCCAAAGCCATTGTTCATGTCATCGAAGATGCGTTCCTTGCCACCACGAAGATTGTAGAATTCCACGATGTCTCTTGCACTCGACTTGTAATCGTTAGCCAGTATACATCTGTAGGTATATTCGCCTTCCCAAATGTCAAGGTCTCCATCTATTCGCCTTTGTCTCTGTATGACAAGACGATACGGTTTTCCTTTCCATTTCTCAACAAGGATGGAATTCAGCTCAAATTCAATACCATTGATTTCAGTTGGATGAAGAGACAAATGTTTCATCAAGTGAGTTGTAACATCCTCAATACAT
>NZ_VZBE01000003.1:0-9171 GCF_009494835.1 Segatella copri | reverse complement strand
GAGCCGCATACCGTGACCACTATACCAACAATTTAAACAATGTAAGTTATGGCAAGAACAAAAGAAACGAAAATGTCTCCTGAACAGCAGGAGAAAATGACACAGGAGGTGGTGGCTTCGCTTCAATCATCCACTTATGGTAAAGACTATGCCCAAGAACATAGCTCTTTCTTTGAAGAGGTGGAGAACTCCGATTTAGAAGTTGTGACAGAGAATGTGGCTGCAACAACCTCCAGCATGGAGGACGAGCTGACGAACGAGGTTCAATCGCCACCGAATCCGCAGAAGCGCATCAGCGGCAAGCAGCGCAAGGCGACACTGGAGGAATATCAGCAGACATTCCTCCAAGTTCCAAGGATTGACGACCGCAAGCCAGTCTTCGTCAGTTCCGATGTACGAGACCGTCTTGACCGTGTCGTCCGCATCCTCGGAGGGAGACGCATGAGCGTATCGGGCATCATCGAGAACATCGTGCGCCACCACCTAAGCCTTTATGAAGAGGACTTCGAGGCTTGGCGCAAATTGTGAGAATTAAGGTCTGCGACCTTGGGCGTGGATAGCTGAAAGGCAGTAGTTCCAACTAACGTGTTCTGAGAGGGAGCGAGGTTATGTTTTGGGAACCCCAAAACGCCTCGCTCCACCATGAGGGCGGAGGAATTTTGCTCCCGACGGTCGCAGAAAGTAAGTGTACCAACTGTAAACAGTATATCGAATGACAAGCATGCAGGAACAGGACAAGAAAAAGGGCGGAAGACCGCCCACAGGCAGGATTCACAAGCTGTCGAAGTCTGTCACGGTGAAGTTCTCGAAGCCAAGCTACGAGGCACTGAGGCTGAGGGCGAGAAAAGCCAACCGCAAGTTGGCGGAGTACATCCGTGAGTCCGCCTTGAACGGCGAGGTGGTCAGCGGACACAATGCAGAGACGGTAGCCATCGCCAAGAATCTCATTGGCATGGCGAACAACCTCAACCAACTTACCAAGCTGTCGCATCAGAGAGGTTTCCATGAAACCTATGTATATGTGGTGGACTTGTTGAGAAGATTGAAAGAAATCCTTGGCGAGTTTCGCCAAGCAAGTTATAAACCGAAGCCAAGCAGTATGGGCAGAAAGGAGGATACCACATGATAGGCAAGCTAAAGAAAGGTGCATTCTTTGGTGGTTGCGTCCGCTATGTTACAGGCAAGGACGAGGCTAAAATCCTTGCTTCCGATGGTGTTTTGCTCGGCACGAATGCCGAGATAGTACAAAGTTTTGAGCTGCAAAGACAGCTAAATCCAAGGATTAAGAAGCCTGTGGGGCACATAGCTTTGAGCTTCAAGCCCGAGGACAAGCCACGTTTGACGGATGAATTCATGGCTAAGATAGCCCTTGAATACATGCAGATGATGGGGATAAAAGATTCTCAATTCATCATCGTAAGGCATCACAACACAGACAATCCACATTGTCATATCGTGTATAACCGCATCAACAATGAGAGCAAACTCTTATCAGACACCCACGATTACAGGCGTAATGAGCAGGTGACCAAGGCTCTTAAATCCAAATATGGACTTACTTACGGAACGGACAAGAGCAATACTAATACTCGTAAATTACGCAATGCCGAGCGAGCCAAATACGAGGTTCACAATGCCGTCAAGGAGGCCTTGAAAGTCGCAGATAGTTGGCAGAAGTTCAAGAATGAACTTGCAAAACGAGGTATTCACTTAGAGTTTGTCTATAAGGATAAGGAGCAAACCAAGGTGCAAGGTATCCGATTCTGTAAAGACGGATATAGCTTCAAGGGTACGCAGATTAGCCGAGACTATAGCTTTGGCAAACTGAATGCGAGATTAGAGGGAACGGAGAACCTTTTATCAGCAAGTGCCAACTCTGCTCAGCAATATGAGCAGGGCTGTTGCAAGAATGAGCAGGAGCCATCCATATCGGAGAGCAGCCAGGACCCTTGGGACGGTATTTCTTCCATTGGACTTTTTGCTCCAGCCAATGCTCAGACCTTTGAGCAATTTCCAGAGGATGAATCAGTCAAGAAGAAAAAGAAGAAACGCAGAAGAGGCTTTAGCCTTTGATGCAAGTTACAAACCATTCAAACAACAAAAGAAAGATGAAAGAAGAACTATTGGAAGCCATCTACGGCACAGTTGAGAGATTGGAGCAGAAAGTCGATGAACTTTCTGACTCCACAAAGAACGCAGGAACGGAAAACGTTCCAGCAAGTAATGACATAACCAAGTTGGATAAGTCAATCAATGCGATGTTTATCAAAGAAGAGGAAGTCAGAGGTAAAATATCCAAATTAAGAGATGCCATTGTCGTTTTTGCAGACCTTATTAAGGTTGAACTTGGCAAAAATGAGCAGCGAAGCAAGTTCTTGGTTGATGCAGTCAAGCAGATGAGACAAGGGAATGATGTTTCCTCAAAAGCATTGCAAGATAAACTTGAAGTGATGAACAAATCACCTCAAAAGAAGGTTGTAACCCATCGCTTCGAGCCAACCTCAAAGAATATTCTTCTTTTCATAGGTGGCTTGGCTCTATCTCTTGTCATTTCCATTTGGGGCAATCTCACCCAATGTCGAGAGCACCAAGATTGGGAGGAGGCAGATTTGAAGTATAGGGCATTGAAGATGGTGCTTCCATCCGACGACCCCAATGTTCGATACATCGAAAAGAACTTTTCTGTATGCCCAAATAAAGAAGTTATTGAGAAAGTGAGAACTCATGTAAATATTTACGAGGACTCAATTCGCTATCATAACGAAATGATACAGATGGCAGCAATTAAAGATAGCATTGCTAATAGCCTATTTAAAGAGGTGAATGAAATTAAAAAGAAAATTAATCAGAAATAATAGACAACGACCAACGGGTACAAGCGCATTCTTCGCTTCGAATCGGGTAGGAGGTAAATGCTAATCATAAAAGGCAGTTGCCTCCTATTTTCACATTTACCGACCTCCCACACCATGCTTATTAGGGACTTGCCCCATTAGATAAGCTCATGCCGAGCATACCAACAAAAAAAACGTGGGTAATCATAGGCTTATCCACGGATTTTTATTTAAATGGAGAAAATAGTATAAATCTTCATTATTGGGAAAACTATACTGAACAAAATGCAAATAAACTGCATTAAACTATAACAGTGATAGCATGACACAGTTTAGCTTACACTCTCAGAGCAGAGGCTACCGTCACAAAGAAAGGACTCTCCATTATCGCTACAATAAATCAAAGAACGTATGAAACGAAAAGCCCCATTGAAGAATCTTACGAATCAAACAAGAGCAAACGTATCATTTTTGATGATGAGCTCTCCAAATGGAACTATCTCGTCAAATGTTGCTCTTAACCGCAAAACTGCGGAAGTTATTTTTTACACATTACATAATCCGGATTTTTGTCTAATTTTTCCTGTATATTTTTTTGTTTTTGTTTTCCACAGATGTATGAGGAGGCCATCCTGCAATAGGGCCGATAGCTAGAACTTTGGCATAATTATAAAGAGACTCTGCATCGTGTTCTGTCCAGGAACGAAGTATCAATCTTTGTTTTTCCATATTCATCGCTACACAAGTAATTTATTGATTTCCTGCTGCAGGCGATCCAGGAACTTTGCAGCATGTGCCCCGTCCATTTGAGTGTGGTGGAATTGGAATGAAACCGTTAGTGTCGTTCTGAAGAAACCTTTATGGTACTTGCCCCATATCATAAACGGATTGTTGAAGATACCGCTGTACATACCTACCGCACCGTCAATTTCATATTGGGCCAGTGCGGAAGTCCCTATTACCATGCTTTCTGTCAAATCGTGGTTCTCACAGCTTCGGGCTACTTCCGTTGTCAATTTCAGATAATCTTCATTGAATAGCTGCAAATCTTCAGAAAACGGCACATCACATGAACTGACCTCATTGTCCTTGTTCATAACAATGGTATTAACCGCAATAGCATCATATTGCATCAATTTGTCTCCGACAGGCAGCATATAAAATTCCTTGATACTGCTTGCCGCTTTGCCGATGCACCAGCACATCAGCATATTGAATTTCATACCTGACTTTTTGCTGATTTTAACAAGACGACTGACATCCAAAATCTTGAAAAACGTAACCATTGGCATCGGGGCTTTCATCCAAAGCTCAAATGCATATGCACGGGTGGTTTCTTTGGGATTTATTTCTCTCATAGTGCTTAACTTCATATTTTTATCGTTTTTATACTACAAAAATAACGTTTTATTTTGATAATCCATCCAAATCCCTTGAATATCTGTATTCCGTCGTAATTTAGACAAAATAGAAATATAATCTGCAAAAATGGAACTAAGCAATTGATTTTCCAACACGGAAAGATGCATGTTTGCAATGAATATTTGTTCTTTTGCCATACTCTTGAAATGACAAAACCGGATAATTGCACAGAGTTGTGGAAAATAACAATGCTGTTATGCAGATTATATCCAAACTACACAACAAATAGCATAAAACTTCCGAAATCTGTACCACCATAAGGATATAAAACCATTATATCTTTTTTATGCTGGCATACTGAGGCCATAGATATAATTACGTCTTGATTTTCCCCATACCTATTCTTTATGGGAAGCAAAGCCCTTTCCAAGAGGTTCACAATCTCGCTTTTTGCAAAGGTACTACCATGTTGTATTAGGAAGTTTTGGAAATCATATATTCCTGAAAACAAGAATCTAATTGCAGTCTTTAAATCTTCAAAAGTTTCTATTTCTATAACGCCCAAGAACACGATGGTATTGTTGCTTATGGGAACACTCCAAGTTTGGATTTCTTCACTGAAATAAAATCCAGTCAAATCAAAATGAAAAGTTTTTCTTACCAACAAACTGTCTTTAAGTTCATTGGAATGCGTAACCAATATGTAATGAGCATTAGGATTTGCCTTATATAATTTCTCTGCAAAGGAGGTATAATCATCATCTTTTGCATCTCCTATATAGTCATAGTCTATCAAGCGAACGTCAATTTGTGGGTTCATGCCAAACAATGCCTTTATTTGGGAGGGCATACTGACAGTAGCGTCCTCTCCTATGGATTTAAATTTCGTAGAAAGCAAAATATCGTTGTTCATGATTTCTTACTTGGTTTATTCTTCGTTTTGAACAATTATTTTGAAATGAATAGGAACTGGTGGATTTTGGCTGTTGAAATAGTTCTCAAAAAACTTTTGAGTGTCATCATCATCGACGACACCTCCAATGATTAGTTCCATGGGATTTACCCAACCACGTCCTATGTAGATGAGAGTATCGGGATATTCTTCTCTGAGGCGTAATCTTGCCTTTTCTATCCAATTTTCTATCTCCAAAATTATTTGTCCGTCTTTGCTACGCCCCCATTCAAAGTCTTCTGCAATTTCTTTAACTTCGGATTTAAGTTCATCATAAAGCATAGAGGGTAAATTGCTTTTGTTATTTTTTACGAAGCATTTTAGCCTTTTTATATCATCCTTGTTGTTTACTTTTGAAATTAGTCTAAGTTCTTGCCCCAATTTCATATTTATCTGTTGGATGTCAGACAATATCCAGTCGTTAATGGAATCTTTCAATAATTCTTTTATGGGATACTGTATGGTGTTTTCCTTCTCTATTTTGAACCGATTGAGTTGTTGTATTTTCCGTTCTTCCATAATCTTTGTTTTTGAATCCACGATTTCCAGTTACCTATGATACAAGCAA
Source organism: Segatella copri (assembly GCF_009494835.1). Lineage (GTDB taxonomy): Bacteria > Bacteroidota > Bacteroidia > Bacteroidales > Bacteroidaceae > Prevotella > Prevotella copri_F. The sequence goes on along the minus strand of NZ_VZBE01000003.1, from coordinate 3,455 downwards.
TACCCCCTCCTGTAGTCTGGGGGAGATAATCTTTTTTTGTTTTCAAACGCCATTTTATAGTCTTTCATATACCATTCCCATGCTTCTTGCATTACATAATTTTTGTCATATAATATCTAAATTAACCTGTCCCATTCGTAGTTCGAGGCTTTGGGAACCATCGTTACTTTACTTCCTTTTTTACCGCTTGGACGATTGGCTTTTACTTGATACCTTATATTTCTATAAACGAAATCCGCCCCTTTGGCAACAGCAGTTTTATCTTTCATGTAGTCAGAATATTCTTTTTCAGACATACCAACCAACATTGCAGCATCATATTCAGAAATGGAACTTGTAATAGATGGTGCAACCCCAAAACTTGCTTGCCATTGTAACGCAATATCTACCAGTTTATCTCTTAACTTTATTTTTTCTTCCATAATTGTGTTTATTTGAGCCTTGCGTTAATCATTGCACTAATATCATTTGACGTATCTCACCACATCCATTCCGAGGCATCCGTGCTGATAGGTAACGGTTACGGTGTCGCCCACATGATAGTCTTCCTTGTTGAATCCTCCACTGACATTTACCTTTTGTCCATTGTCCGTAAAACGAAGAACACATCGCGTTGTCCTCATCTTGCCTCCCGAACCGTAAAGGTCTTGGATAACAGCTTGGCGTTGTTGCGTAGAAATCGGGAAATAAAAGTTTGTGGTGAAGATTATCGCCCCCAATACAACGGCAAGGGTACACGTATGCATTGAAACATAGTCGTCATCCTTGAACAGCTTGACAAGCAGATAGGAAACTACTGCTATTCCTCCGATGAGCCACCAACTATCATCGACTGTTCGCATCGCCGTAATAAGTCCCCAATATACACAAGCTAACAACAATATGGTTTTGACAAACTGCACCAAACAAGAGTCGTCATCGTCTTTCCTTCGTTTCTTCATGATTCCTACAATTTTATTCCGTTCATCGTTTGCTCTTGCCATTCCAAGATTTGACTAACACCTTTATCGTAATCGCCTCTTTCTATATAATCTTTCAGCAATCGAGCGTTCTCTATCTTATCTAAGAATAGGTTGTAATCTTCCCTCTTTCTCAACGAGATTATTTTATCCAAAAAGGACACCGACTTGCGATAGTCTTCCAAAATGTAATAGGTCAAAGCATAGTATTCGTCACGACCAGAACTTGAGCCATAGTACGGATGTTTTTTAAGGAAAAGCAGAATGTCCTCAAATGTATTCAGCTTATCAAACACATCAAATTCATTCAGTTTGTCTTGAAGTTCAGACATTCTATTAATATCACAATAAGAGCCGAGCCTGCCCCCTAAGCTGAAATTATAAGTGCTAAATGGCGCATAAAGGCATTGAGCGAAATAGTTGACGAAGAACGAATTTGGGTCTATGGAATTATCCAAATAGAATCCAACCAACACCATTGCCCCAGTTTTATGAGCCAATGTATAATATGCTAATCGCCCCTTTTTCTTGAACTTATCGGGGAGATTCAACTTTCTCATGAGCTTGCTTAATTCTGATGACTTCATGTTATTATATGATACAAAACTCCATTTTATTGTAAAATCTTTTTCTTATACTTTCCTTTCTGTATATATTTCTGTATATACTGTTTAGAAAAAGGACCTTTTATAATATCATTATTACAACATTTCAAGTTAGAACTTGCCGCTTGGATAAGCCACCAGTTCTCCTTACCTTCACCTCGTCCCAAAATGATGGCGGAATCATTCCAATATACTGTATGTAAACTATCTATTTCATGGTCTCTGTCACCAGACAACTTACATTTCAAATAATATGTTTCATGAAACTCATCGGGTGAATATATGTAGTATTCATCTACCAAATTCATTTTGGAAGATGAACAGGCCATTAGGGCAAAGCATAACACCCCGATATTTATCGCCAAGACTATATGGATTAATTTATTTATTTTCATATTGTTATTCCATAATTACTTTAATCATTACGTTCTTTCTCGTCTGTGATAAGTTCTTTCATATCCACAGACAACAACTGCGCAATTTCAAGAAGTGTGGTAAGGTTGGGTTGAGAGCGGTTGCATACATAAGCATTGACCGTACTGAAACTTCTTCCCAACTTCTTTGCAAGCCATGTTTGGCTTATCCCTTTGTCCTCTAAGACTGCTCTTATACGATTTAATTTCATGTTTTTATCGTTTTTATGCTACAAAAATAACGTTTTATTTTGATAATCCATCCAAATCCCTTGAATATCTGCTGTATTCCGTCGTAATTTAGACAAAATAGAAATATAATCTGCAAAAATGGAACTAAGCAATTGATTTCCCAATATGGCAAGATACATATATGCGTTTATGAATATGTTCTTTTTGCCATACTCTTAAAATGACGTTACATGAAAATTACTGTTGGTAACTACTCTTTTACCTTTGCAAAGACTAATCTTAATATTTTGTAAAATCACAGCATAAAATGTTGTTTTTCAGAAATTAGATTTAACTTTGCACACGAAATCAAAGCGTTCTTTGTATATTGCAAAGTTGTGAAAGAAAAAGAATATAGCTCGTTTCTAAATCGTTAGCAGTCACATTCTTTAAAATACTCAACTCGCTGATATTCAATAAATAAAAGAATTTACTGTGACTCGCCACGTGCCAGGACAGCGGCTTGGTGATACCACATTTTTTGCCCAGTCTTTTGAGCGAATCCATACAACTTTGGTAGTTGGGTACTGGAAACGCCCTGCCGTCTTCACACAATCCACGGTATTTTTCCATAATCTGCTTGGGATAATCAAGCAACTTGATGTTGGCTTCCGTTCCTGTCTTCTGTCGATGGATAACAATCCATTCACCTTCATCGAAAAATTCCTTGATGTTCTCTTCCTTCAAGTTGTACAGATCAATGAAAGCGAGGCCTGTAAAACAACAGAACAGGAACAAGTCACGCACCATGCTCATCTTCTTTCTTGTGATAGGTGTCTCCATCAACAGGTGAATCTCTTCTTTGCTCAGAAATTCTCTTGTGGTCTCTTCTTCCTTGTACTCATATCGTCTGAATGGGTCTTTTACGAGCCATTCATTATCTATGGCACGGAATACCATTGCACGGAGATTGCGGACAAACACCATCGCAGAGTTTATCTTCAAGTGCTTGTCGGTTCTGAGAAAAGTCTCGTAGTCTGTGATAAAAGGCAGCGATAACTCTTTCAGAGCAATATCCTTCACATGGTAATGCGTCTGCAAGAACTCGCCCACATAGGCACACCCGATTCTATACTTCGTGTATGTACTCAAAGCCTTCATGCCAGCCTTATATTGCTTTTCCATTTCATCACGGCTTTGGGAATAGACTTTCATCAGTGTATGGCAACGATACTCCAAACCAAGAAAGGCATTCTTCACCTTGTCGGCAGTGACGAAGTTGTCCCTGTCCATAATCTCCTGATAAT
>NZ_VZBE01000079.1:0-9323 GCF_009494835.1 Segatella copri | reverse complement strand
CATTAACCAAATATCCTAACTTGATTCCTGGGTGCAAAGGTAAAAGAAAGAAATCTACATTTATATAGAACTCTATATTACCGATTTTTTGTGCATTATCGGATATATTTATTTTAAAATCATATATAAAGTGAGAAGAATTTACTAAATAAAAAGTTTTAAATTCATCAAATGAAATGAGGCAAACGATGTCCTTTATTAAATTATCACCAAAATTTTGGTTAAAAGCAGATATTATATTTTTATATATTTCATGAGGTTTGATTTGTTTTCTATAATATGCATCAATAATATCAGAAAAAAATGCAGTTCGTTCATTTCTATTCCAATCAATTTCGTATATTTCATAGCATAAAGGACAAATTAGTACATAGGCCATAAAATCAATATAAGAAAATACACATGTTCTGTACGTTCCCCAAATCAAAAGTATACAAGTTAATATATAACAAGCCAATGATGGTTTTATGCTTTTTTTAAAATACTTTTTATTTAGAGGAATGAGTAGGACACCTAACATCATAAAGAAAACACTAAGAGAATTAAGTGGCTTTCCCCAACATATCAATAAAACGTATAAATAATCTGTCATCATCAATAACTTTTGATATTTAAACGCATTTAATCGAAATAGAGAGAAATAAGCCAACAAATAAAAGGCATCACAAATAAAATATCCCCAATTTGGCAAGATACCACTTACGGAAAGGTGCAAAAAAATGCCATAGCACAATAGAAAGAGTCGCATCTTTTGACTCTTATCAAATCTTGAAAGATATAAGTATAAACTAGTTCTTGGTATCATCTATTTTAACTTTAAAGAAAAGATTTTTGAATAAGTAATTCGCACACAAGACAACATAAAATAACCGAAATATGCCTAACATAAAAACTCCACAAACTGACACACAATTAAGTTTTGCAGAGTTGGAAAATCCTAAAAATAAAGAAAGGACATTTGCTATAAAATTCAAAATGTTATTTTCACAATAATTTTCTTGCTTAAGTTCAAAAAAAATTAATGACTTACAAGGAGCAGGGCATAATACAACGCACCAAATAGCAAAAATGAAAATTATGCATAACAGTGTAGCCCATAAATGAAACTTACAAAACTGCATAGCCGCTTTAAAATACTTTTTCTCATGAAAACTTAACAAATAGGCTCTTTTATTTTTTTCTATAACAATCCAATTTGTATCATATCCCAAACTCCCCAATAGTCTTTCCAAATGTCCTAGCAATAAATACTGGGCTCGCAAATTTACTATATTAATTGCTTGAAGGACCTTATCTCTATCAAACTCATCATACCCAAAATCTTTGTCGGTTTTACTACGTATATAGTTATTTATAAATAACTTAACATCAAGATAAAGAGACTGACCTACTAGTTGTAAATCAACAAATTTCCTCTTTATCTCAATTATTGTAAAATAGCGTTGACTTAGCTCCGCAGGGTCTGTAATAGCACCAATATCATAATAATGATAAAATTCATCTCTATTCATACTTATTTATTGCTTAAATAAAAGTTGTTCTAACACTCGCACCAAAAAGTTGTTGTCATATCTTCCTATCTTTGGGAAAAGTCTATTCCTCTAAGAAACAAGAATTGCTAGCCTCTCTTTGCATGCCATAGCTACTTAAGCTCTCATTTCCTTGCATAAGTGTACCTTATGCTATCGTTTCAACGATGCCTACACCAAACGCCTCGTTTTTGGTGACGGATGGAAAAAACATAGGCTGCATAATAGTAAAGGCGTAAGTCCTCATCACTCTAACGACCTACAAAGTACACACATTCCCAATGACATTGATTCTTCAAATCTTCTACCAAAGGCTCTTTACCCTCAAAATCAGTATTCCATAAGTCCATTATAGCAAACCAAGCCCATCCATGCGGTCTCCACTTTAGCCAGGCGGTCCAATCCCGCACAACTTGGCGAGACCTTTGATGGTCCGCCAACCTTATAGCGTAGCGGTTCCGAGCACCGGAGGGCGGTTTTCTCCCTCGCTCCTGAGGAGAGAGGGCCGGGGTGAGAGGTGGAGCCTTCCTTAAGGGTAAGGAAGGACGGGTAGGTTTTCGAAAAAAGCCTTCTTTAATGGTAAGGAAGGACGGGTAGGTTTTCGAAAAAATCACCTAAATATTTTTAGAAAAAGAATTCTTTTAGTATTCGAAAGGACTTTCAAAGTCCTTCAGCACCTCATGTTTTGTATCCTTCTCCGAAAGATTAGCATGTTCCGTAGGAATGCGCCAATCAATGCCTAAGCTCTCATCCAAGATAGAGATACCACCATCAGCCTCTGGGTGATAGAAGTTATCACACTTATACTGGAATATCGCAGTCTCTGACAACACAGCAAAACCATGCGCAAAGCCCTTAGGAATAAAGAACTGGCGATGATTATCCTCTGTCAGTTCCACCGCCACATGCTTGCCGTATGTTGGCGAACCTTTACGGATATCCACGGCAACATCCAACACTCTACCCTTCACGCATCTCACCAGCTTGCTCTGGGTAAACGGAGGTCTCTGGAAATGCAAGCCTCTCATCACACCATAACTGCTCATGCTCTCATTGTCCTGGCAGAACTCCACCTTGTAGCCCACCAATGGCTCCACCTTCTCTTTAAACTCTCGCTCGCTGAAGCTCTCAAAGAAATAGCCTCTAGCATCTCTAAACAGTTGAGGCTCAATGATGAGCACGCCTTCAATATCAGTCTTTATTACTTCCATTTTCTATATACTTTTAATTATTCCTATTTCTTAAACGATTTCTTCCAAAAGAAACGCTTCACCTTCGATATAATCCACCACCTTGCTTCACTAGGGCAGACAAAGCCAAGAGTCCAGCACCTTTTCACTACCCAACAGTAGTTTTTGAAGGCATCCTTGAATCCACGATGGTGAAATACATATTCACCTCTACCGAAGTTGCCAACTCTCATGATGTCAGTCATCATCTTTGCTGCCCACATCTTCTCTTGATGAGAAAACGGCTCCACTTGTGATGGTAAGGACATTCCCAGATAATCAACACAAATACAAGTAAAGATTCTCCATGCCCTTTCCATGCGCATCTGATGCAGATATTCATGATGCTGCAACCAGTCTATCTTGTCTGCACAGCTCGATAAGAACATGGCATAATCTATCACCTGCCTCACCCCCAATCCTTCTTCATATACATGGTTTACCATGTGCGATATCAGGAATACACTCTCAAAGGTTGGAGGGAATACAGGTACTGCATACCCATCCATATCAGCAGAAGACAACTCTGAAGGAAATACCGAAGCAAACATTTCCTGCATAGCATGATCGGTAGATGGACATTGGTAATTGTGAACCTTATAATGAGGCTCTACTGTCACTCCATCTACCCATGCCATACCATGATGCTCATGCACCAAATCATGATCTACTTTTCCTATCTTTTCCAGCACCTCCATTGTCTTCTTGAAATCTTTAGGATTCACAACAAAGTCGATATCGCCTGGAGTTCTATGCAAAGGATTGGGATAACGCAAAGCTGTCGTTTGTCCCTTCATAAAGACAACAGGAATACCCTCAGATTTCAAGGATTGGTCAATCTTTACAATGACCTTCCGATGCAGACAATTTATTTGTTCGATGCGTTGCATCGTCGCAATTCTCTTCAGCTTATTACCCAGAGGAATTGTGATGCACTCAGAAGGCAACAGACTCATCCCGTCTAGCAACAAAGCTGAGACAGTTTGTTCATCTGCCAATTGAAAGATGCTTTTCCAATCTGCTTCCGCAAAATCAGAAGCATCCAGTTTCTCACCAAAGAGAACGGCACTAAGAAATTTTAAAAGTAAATCTTTAGATTGGTTCATCGTTTCTGTTCCAGCAACCATTTGAAGTATTCCTCATGCTGGTCAACCAAATGCTCCCAAGAATACTCATTCTTGATTTCCTCCACATTTCCATCCGTGAAGTTCTTCTTATGCTGTGTACAGATATTCTCGATATCATTCAGCATCTCAGTCACCTTCTCTGCATTTGGATAGTACAAAGAGTTCTTCTTCAACACGGCACGATTAAAGATGTTATCGTGAGCAAGGATAAAGCACTCAGAAGCCATCGCTTCCAACAGAGAAGGATTGGTACCACCTACACTATGGCCATGGAAATAAGCCTTAGAGAAGTGACGGATAGAATTCAGTTTGTTGAAGTCATAGATTCCACCTACGAATTTCACACTCTTTTCCTTACCATACTTGGCAACCAGTTCCTTACCATGAGGCGTATTGGTTTTACCAACTACAATCAGAGGACGCTTGCCATTCTCATTAGAATGCAAGTAACCCTCAATGGCCATCACGATATTATTCTCCGGCTCCAGTCTTGCTACCAGAATATAGTATTCCTCAGGTTTCAAGCCATACACCTTCAGATGTTCCACATCATAATCATCATGGATGTCGGCACCGTATGCCAGGAACTTACTATCTTTGCCATACTTCTCCTTATAGTAATCATGGATACCCATATTATCAGCAATCAGATAATGACTATGTTTTACAGCCATTCTCTCCTCCCAGAACACGAACTTGCGCACCCATTTGTTAAACTTGGTACGCTTGTATTCCAGACCATCCATGTTGGTAACCACAATACTCTTGGTAACATTCTTCACATCAAACCAGATGAAAGCAGGAATGATGCTCGTATATCCAGCCTCATAGATGATATCGAAGTTCTCACGCTTCAAGGCATCCTTCAGTGACATGAAGTCATAGAAGAACGAACCGATACTTCCACCCATCCAAGTCTCAGGACTATAGATATGTTTGATTTTCACACCCTTGTACTCATCATCCTTATAAGGGTGATAAGAAGGAGAATACACAGTAACCTCATGGCCACGCTTTACTAAGCCCACTGAGATATACTCAGCAAACTGCTCAAAGCCTCCGTAGTTATTTGGAATACCGCGGACGCTAACAAATGCTATTTTCATTTATGCTAACTATAATTTTATTAATTCGAAATAATTTATATAGTCAACTCTTATACTAACAAGAGTTTATCTATTTTTACAGTATCCATCAAATATCTCATAAAATCCGGATGCAATCCTTTCTGACTTTTCATCTGTTTGATCAAATCAACCCTAAATTCAGTAGTTTTATCCTCCAAAATTTTACTAAAGATATTTGTTACAGCTAGAGGATCTGCAGGAAGTTTTATTGTTAAATTCAATATTTTATTCGCAAGATTAAGACCATCCTTTATTTTATACATATTTATTCTAAGAGATTCCAAACATTCATCAAAAGTATTTGGAAGTCCCCTATTCTTCTTGCTATATTGATCAACCATATAATCAGAATCAACATTAACTCCTACGAAATGCAAATCTGCAAGAAACTTTGAAATATCTGCTTTATCCTTGACATTTAACAAATATAGATAAGCCTCTGTATTAAGAATTCTAAAGTTTTCAAATTTAGACATTAGCCCCCAATCTTCACTTATCATACATCTTTTCTTATCTATTGTTAACAACATACTCTCACTCTGAATTCCCCAAAACGAATAATCACTTTCCTTGAAGTTTAAATTCAATCTCTTCGTTGCAACTTCTATTATACAGTTTTTGTCAATCCACTCTAAGATATATTCCAATAATCCAAGATGATAACTTTTTTGCTTTTCCTTATTTAATTTTAATCTCTCAATAATTTCAGACGAAATAAAAGTTGGCATATTTACCTTTTCTCTTTGCAGACACTGCTGAAGATAAATCTGCAAACCGTTGGGAATAACAAACTTTTTATCAAAAGTTACACCAAAGAGTTTACTAAGCATACTCAAAAGGGCTACAGAGGTAATATCCAATACACATTCGTAGTCAGTTATAGGACAATTCTTATAGTTCTGACAAGGTAAGCAATATATCCTCTTATTTCCAAACAATCTGTCAATACAGTCCTCATACGCATTATGGCCACCAAATGATTCGATAAGCATTTTTTCACCTCTTTCATATTGTTTTTCCCATTCATCTATTTGCCTCTTATGATCATATCCACCCGACAACATCATCAAATTGGCCAGGATATTCCCATCACCACCTTTCAAGTCATCAAGCGAGAGCATACGAATACTCTTACTTTGCCCCTGCTGTAAACTACGATATATCTGTCTTGTAAGCGATTGGTACTTGTTGAATATTTTTCTTATTTTCGCTTTAGAAATAACCCCAAATCTATCTAATGCAACTTCATCACCAACATTGTGTCCAATAAGCTTCTCGGTATTAGAATTATTGAACACATCTTCACTCTTTTCCTGCCCATTTTCCTCATACACAACAAAATCTCCATTCTCAACAACCTTTTTCTCTTCATTGATAATGGGTGAAATATGTGGAGTATGCATATATTGGAACCACAAATCCTTCAGTTCTTGCGACTTCGTTCTAGATATGGTTCTATACAAGAATTCCAGACCTTCATTATAGAACCCTTGCAATATCAACAAATTGAAGAAATTACTATTTAGCTTGTTATCATCTTCTACAAGATTAATGATTCTGTCAACATATTGAGAGAATTTATCATGCTGCTGTGTAAGGTTCAAATAATTGAGATAATTGCATAACACACTGTTATTGTCTGGATATTTATCAAACAACAAACAGATTACCTCACCGGCATCATTCAAGTCATTACAACTTACAGCCAAAAAATACTCATCTTCCAGGAATGCATCTACATGGGAAACACCATTTTTCCTCAGCTTCTTCAAAGCATCAAAATAAATATCATTATATTTTTCATGACCACGAATTATATTGAGATATACTCCCATTTCTACAGAATATACTCCATCTGATGTCAACGGTTCAATGATTTTTAAGGCCTCATCCGTACAATTCTCTCGACTTAATATCTGAGCCAAAATGAACTTAGCTTCTTTTGGAGCTTTTTCTGCAAGACATTTTATAGTTTCTACATCAAAAGTACTGGTTGAAAAATATGATATTGCATATTCATATACCTGCTGGGTAATTGAGTTTTTAAATACCTTTAAATGCTCATATTGCTTTAAATCCTTTCCATAAATAATAGCACAGGTTAATACAGACTGGCAATGCATATCAGGTAACAAGATATTGATACACTTTAAATGCTCAAAAGCTTTTATCACGTACCTTTTATCAATCGTTCTTGTTGCCAAAATGAACCAAACCAAAGCTAGCATCTCGTCATTACACCCCTTATGCTCCTCTAGAAGATGTGCAGCCTCTTCAAAATTCTTGTTTATGAAAAGCATCTCTAATAACATGAGTGTATAAGAAATAGTATTCTCCCGAGAAGGCTTACAATCTTTCATAGAAGCAATAATCCTCGTCCTTCTTTCTTGATCATCAGACAAATGAAACTCACAATACAAAGCTATAAATTCAACATCAGGATATATGTTTTCAATGTCAGTCCCCTTAGATAATTCCTTATACTTAGTAATAATATTATAAACACGATTTAAAATTGGTGTAATTTTCCTGCCATCGTAGAAAAAGTGTCCTTCTCGTAATAGACGGGTCGAACTGATAGATATGCAAGAACTCCATTGACGAAGATTGTCATAAGTTAAGTCTTCAGGAATATCTAGTCGTACATCATCTATACATAGCCATTCTTGTTCAGGATGATGTAATATGTAATTCATCAACACAAATTGAAAATCTATCTTGCTCAAAACAGATTCAGGAACTTCCTTGTATGTTTTTTCTACATCCTCTGCCAACACAACCTTCGCAGCATATGCCAAAGCATTATCAGGCACTCTATCCAATACCCGTTTGCACAAATCTAATACTTCCGTTTTTTTATTCCTATTTATATTAATGTATATATACTCTTCTACAATATCTACCAAAAACGCATTAGCTTTCTCCATTTCGTCAAAAGCCCTTGAGAATTCATCTTTTTCATTATTTTCTTTTATAAAACGAGAGCATTTACCCATCAGAAAGTCAATGGTTGCAAGCAGCTCATAATCCGTGGCTCCACGCTTACAAACAATTTTCCTTATGGTAACCAAATGCTTATACGCTTCTTTAAGATGCAATTTCTCAATAGAGTCTTGATATAATGGTAAAAGTTCTTTTATCTCATCATGCTTATTTGCAAAAGCATACAATATATCTTTGGCAGTCGTTCCTGCAACATCTTCATTATTAGTTTTAAAATATTGCAACAACAAATATGCTACGGCAACAACAGTTAGAAGAATATCTATGACAAGTACAATCTTATCGACAGGATCGGCAGAAAGTTCAACTACCCAATCTCCCACCTTAACTCTAAACATATTAAAGATTAAGGTAGAAGCATTTATTAGTCCCATCACTTCCAAATACCTATATATTACTTTCGCAGTAGTTACCTTTTGTAGAAGATAATTACGATATGGTTTTCCAATATTTCGCCAAGTCCAGGCTACCAACCAAAATCTTGATGAAGACTTTTCAGGAACCTTCAGGGAGAGTAAAGAAGTCAGAGACAACACCAGAAATACAATAAGAATTATTCCCATATCCCAACCTTTTTATAGTTTATATTCTGTTATGCACATAATCTTATCCAAGTCAAACGTATCCTGGGTGATACCATCAACAGCTTTTATGCGAATACACTTCCGTTCATTTTCTGGAGGCATACATATGGCAGCATAGCAACCAATCACCAAGTAAAAAAGCTTCATTTCGGCAGCTCGATTTTTAGCATCCTCATTATCTCGTATTTTCCAGATATTTGAGTATAGCACTTTACTTTTATCTTTATCTATTAACTCATATCCCTCTTTATCGCATACAGTTCTCTCAAAAGAGGCAAATGGCAACACATTATTTCTCATAATGATAATCTCAAGTTGTCTTGAATAGACGAAATGGACATTCGGACTGGCAGCATACCCTTTAGGAAGCAGATGATTACCTATGCTCCCAACCAGAATGGTATAGTCTTTAGGAATGCGAAGCTTATCCAAAGCCGCAGGAATATCCTTATACCGAACACATAATGACACCTTAGAGCTATATGATTTCAAAACCTCATTGTATTTGAATATAATACCATCAATGATTCGATGAACCATAAGCGATTCCCTATTGATGTTATTGTAATCTCTACCCTCCAAGAAATCATATTCTTTCAAGCTGGCAGTTGATTCTGCGAACCATACGTGTTTGATGATACTCTTCAAATTACTATCATTTTCAACTCGTGAAAGTACATATAAAAAGTGTTTGAGAGAAGAATGAGGAAAGTTTACTGGTTAT
>NZ_VZBE01000013.1:0-232053 GCF_009494835.1 Segatella copri | reverse complement strand
ATAGCCCAAGGATAGACTGGCTAGGGTGCTAGCCCCTAGCCCAGCCTATCCGCCCCCAAAAAATTCAACATTCAACACTCAACATTCAACATTCAAAAAACCATTCAACATTCAAAAAAAATGAAAGCGAACACTTGGAAAACAATTCTGCAGATAGCCATCAGCATACTGACCGCTATCGCTACTACGCTCGGAGTAACGAGCTGCATGGGATAAAAACAAAAGAATGTGTCATAAGTCTAAATAATGGTAGCCGAAGACGGGCTGAAAGCCCAAAAGCTCCTAGCCCAGGGCAGCGCCCTGGGTTTTTAAATAGATACAACAAAGTCGCCCTGTAAGGGCAAAAGCCTTCAATTTCAAAGCTTTTGCCCTTACAGGGCGACTTGTTTGCGTCCGTATTTACCCAGGGTGCTACCCTGGGCTAGGAGCTTCTGCCCCTTCAGGGCGAGAGGGGGTAGCCGGTCATTTCCGGTCATGGTCATTTCCGGTCATTTTCATTTTCTTATGCCTTGCCCCTAGAGAAAAATCAGACCGGTGTATCGGTGGCTGAATCCTTGAAGAGATCATCGGCTGATGGAATCTCATCTTCATCAAACCACTTCTTCAACTTGTCCTGAGCCTTTGACTTTACATCTTCTGAAACCTCACCCCAAACTTTCTTGAGCACAAACAGCAATACGGCCAGGTCATCGCCCAAACCGGCAATAGGTATGGCGTCTGGAATCACATCGAGCGGACTGATGAGATAACCCAAGGCTCCTACAATCAGAGCCTTGTCCTTCAGCGAAACCTTGTCACTCTCTAACGTATAATAGAGAATGAGCGCTGTATAAACCATCTTGGCACCGGCACGTTTGGCAACATGCGAAATCTTCTCGACAAATGCACGCTGGGTGAACTTGTCCTTATAGTCCATAAAGTCTGGTAATGTCATACTACTTATAGTTTATAGTTTATTATTTATAGTTTACAGTTACGACCGCTTCTCGTAGAAGAGGACTGCCTTGATGAAGGTCTCCATCTTAGGCTCCTTATGATGGTTCACGCGATAGGCGATGATCATCTGGAGAAGTGCCTTGACAAAACACGCCAGCAGCAGACCGATGATGACGGCTATGACCGTGGCGAGCATCTTGCCGTTGTCGTAGACGGGTGACTGATCCGGGAAACAGGACAGCACCAGTACGGGGAGGACGGTGATGAAACCGCCGATGGTGAGCTGGCTGCGCTTGGAACCGCCCATGTCGAGTATCGACTGCTTATCAAAAAGATAATCATCCAGCTCCATGCGGGTAATGCCGTAGTTCTCAAACTTTGGGAAATCGGGTTCATTGCCATATTTCGCTATCTTGCCCGTAACCTTATGTTCGAAATCATCTAATATCTGCTTTTCCGGTTCTCTGAGTTTCATAATCTTGCTAGTTTTTAAAATCGTTTAAAAATGAATGCATCTTATACCTTATTATATATAAAGGCTGCGATGCTGAAAAAAAAAGAAAAGCAGTGCCCCTGTAAGCCGAGTTCTGTGTTTCTATATCAGATATGCTGTTATGCTGTGTTCATACCAGATATAAGAACGTCTGTCATTTATCTAGTCCCAAAGTCACCCTTGGGCTCAAGCACTCTACCCTCCACAGCAGCCCTAAGGCAATCGGACGAGCCGCCCTCAATCTGCGGTATACATGAGCTTACAGCTCCCAGATGGCACAGCCTGACGATCACCCGCCAGCTGGTGGTCTCTTACACCACCTTCTCACCCTTACTCTCACCACCCCAGACTGGACAAACGGGATAAGTGAAAGCGGTTATTTTCTTCTACCGACACCTACTGTCACCAATAGCTTCTAGTTTCGGAAGTGGGATGCTCTATGCTGCCCGGACTTTCCTCTCGCACCTGAAAGATGCCAGCGACAGACCGGAGCACTGCTTTCGACATGCAAAAGTACAAAAAACTTTTGATACTATCGCACGATTCCTCACTTTTTTATGCATCATTAGTTATTCGCAAGGCTATTTTCACTCTTTTCCCCCGGTTAAACCGAGTTTCCAAGCCGCTACCTTTTAACAGATATTCAATGATTAATAAAAGATAGTTTCGTATACAAAACTAAGATTTTCATGCTTACATTCAAATATTTGTGAATTTAGGGCATTTCTTGTTTAATAGCCGTTAAAGTGTTAATTTGAAATGTTAAAACGGAATAAATTTATGCTGAGAATGAAGCGTATCTCAAAAAATGACCCTATATTTGCAACCGGAAAACAGAGCGGTGCATGACAAGCTGACTTTTGGCATGATATTAGCTGCTGCAGTTCCAAGGAAAAGAAAAGTAAACAATAAAAAAATAAGAAACATGAAAAAATTAAGTAATTATGTTGTGGCTGTGCTCTGCGTTGGTTCGCTCGCATTTTCAGCCGGTGCTTTCATGAAAGTAAATGCTTCACCTGCAGTTACCGCTGCGCCAGCAGGTCAGCCTGTAGACTTAACCTATGCTGCCGAGAAGGCGCTGCCTGCTGTAGTACATATCAAATACGTACAGAACTCGAAGGTGAAGACGGTAGATGTGCAGGACGACCCATTCGGAGGATTCTTCGACCCGTTCGGCTTCTTCGGCAACCCGGGACAGGGCAACGGAGGCACACGCAAGCAGAAAGTGCAGACTCCGAAGAGAGAGGCTACCGGTTCGGGCGTCATCATCAGTCAGGACGGTTACATCGTTACCAACAACCACGTGGTAGAAGGTGCTGACGAGCTGACCGTAACACTGAACGACAACCGCGAATTCTCGGCTCGCATCATCGGAACCGACAAGACTACCGACCTCGCCCTCATCAAGGTAGACGGCAAGAACCTGCCTACCCTGCCTATCGCCGACAGCGACAAGGTGAAGGTGGGTGAATGGGTCATCGCAGTGGGCAACCCATTCGGACTGAACAATACGGTTACAGCCGGCATTATCTCAGCCAAGGCACGTTCGCTCGGTGCCAACGGTGTAGAGAGCTTCATACAGACCGATGCTGCCATCAACGCAGGTAACTCGGGCGGTGCACTCGTCAACACCCAGGGCGAACTGGTAGGCATCAACGCCATGCTCTATTCACAGACCGGTTCTTACTCCGGCTACGGTTTCGCCATCCCTACCTCTATCATGAACAAGGTGGTAGACGACCTGAAGAAATACGGCAGCGTACAGCGCGTGATGCTGAGCATACAGGGAAGCGATGTGCTGAACTATATCAACGCACAGAAGGAGAACGGCAAGGAAGTGAACCTGGGAACCAACGAGGGTGTTTACATTGCCAAGGTTGATGAAGACGGCAACGGTGCCGAGGCAGGACTGAAGGAAGGTGACGTGATTACCAAGGTTGACGGCAAGAAGGTGACCAAGATGGCTGAGCTGCAGGAAATTCTGAACGGCAAGCGCCCTGGCGACAAGATGAGCATCACTTACCTGCGCAACAAGAAGGCAAGCACCAAGACCATCACGCTGAAGAATGCCCAGGGTAATACTTCGGTTATCAAGAGTGCCGACCTCGACGTGCTCGGTGGCAGCTTCCGCCCTATTACTGAGAGCCAGAAGAATCAGCTCAACATCAAGTATGGTGTAGAGGTAATGAAGGTGAACAGCGGCGCCCTGAAGGATGGTGGCATTTCACGCGGTTTCATCATCCAGCGCATCAACGACAACAACATCAATACGATTGATGACCTGCAGAAGGCTGTAAAGAGTGCTTCTACCAGCAAGGACCCAGTGCTCTACATCCAGGGTATATGGCCAACAGGCAAGAAGGCTTACTTCGCTGTTCCACTGCAGAAAGACTAAGAGTAAGCGTTTGAAGAGAAACGTCTCATGATTGAGTAGTGAAAAGGCATTTTTGCTGCCAAAAAACTCAAGAAACAGACAAAAAACAATAAAATAGTAGGTATTTCTAAAAAATATCTACTATTTTTTTTGGTATTTAAACAAAAAAGTGTATTTTTGCAACTACTTAAAATTTGATGCCAGCATGAGACAATTAAAAATTACTCAGTCAATTACGAATCGCGCAAGCGCATCGTTGGAAAAATATCTTCAAGATATTGCTCATGAGGAGCTGCTCTCTACAGATGAAGAGGTGGAGCTCGCTCAGCGTATAAGAAAAGGTGACCGTAGGGCATTGGAGAGATTAACAAAAGCCAATCTCCGTTTCGTGGTGTCTGTTGCCAAACAGTACCAGAACCAAGGGCTCAGCTTGTCTGATCTTATCAACGAAGGAAATGTGGGGCTTATCAAAGCCGCACAGAAGTTTGATGAAACCCGAGGCTTTAAGTTTATCTCTTACGCCGTATGGTGGATTCGCCAGAGCATTCTGCAGGCCATAGCCGAGCAGAGCAGACTTGTGCGCCTTCCGCTCAACCAGGTGGGAAGCGTTAACAAGATTAACAGAGAGATGAGTAAGTTCGAACAGGAATTTGAACGCAAACCGAGTGTAGATGAAATAGCTGACCGCATAGACTTGCCGGAAGACAAGATAGAGGACGCCATGAAGGCTACATCGACAAGTCGCCACTTGAGCGTGGATGCGCCTTTTTCTGATGATGAAGATGGCAGCATGCTCGACCTGATGGCCAATTCGGATGATCCGACCGACAATGAACTGCTGGCAGAGTCGCTGAGAGCAGAAATTGAAAGACTGCTCGGCACGCTGCCGGACAAAGACCAGAAAATCATTGCTGCCTTCTATGGCATAGGAACACCTGAACTGACGCTCGAAGAAATCGGAACCAAGTATCATCTCACCAGGGAAAGAGTACGTCAGATCAAGGAAAAAACGATCAGGCGACTCCGGAACAAAACGACAGATAAACTGCTGAAGTCCTATCTGGGATAAGGAAAGATCCTGCATGACTGATGGGGCAGACAGCACAAAACAATATAAGACAGAAAAAGAAATGAAAATTACAAAAATTGCATTAGCATCTATTGCATTAGCATGTTTCAGCTCGCTCTCTGCATCAGCCAAGAACGAAGTTAAGACTGCATACATCTTTGGATTTGCCTCGTCGTTTAATGACTCTACAGTCTATTTCACAGACGTTCAGAAGGTTGATTCTGCCTATTTCACCCGCAAGAACAAGTTTCTGGTTAGCCGCGAGAACTATTCATACCAGTTGCGCGACTATCTGGAGCAGCAAGGTGCCGGCAACCGCACGTGTATCGTGATGTTTGACTTCAACCAGAAGAAGGCTGAAAAGAAATGGAACAAGCTCTATGCAAGATACATTCAGAAGCCAAAGGCTAAGAAGGCAAAGAACGGACAGCAGATGAACGATGCGCCTAGCCCTTATCAGGTGAAGACCATCAACTCTACAGATTTTCATTTTTCATCTGTTCAGCCAAACGATGAAGAGGTTGAAGAGGTAAAAGTGAAGAAGGCTAAAAAAGCCAAGAAAGAAAAGCGCAGAAAAGGCGCTAAAACTGAATAAGAATTTCAAATAGACCCTTACTCCGCAAAGTAAAAAGGAAAACATTAAATGAAGAAGCCATTCCCTTTCAGCCGGGAATGGCTTCACTTTTTTATATCATATCATTTTCTACTTCAAATTCTGCTTGAACCAGTTTGCTATCTGGCGAAGCAGATGGTTGCGGGTATTGCCACCCGAAATGCCATGATTACGGTTTGTGTACCACAGGGTCTTGAAGTCCTTGTCTGCCTGAACCAATGCCTCAGCATATTCGAAGGTATTCTGCGGATGCACATTGTCATCTGCCAATCCGTGACAGATAAGCAACGCACCATGCTGCTGCTTTACACGCTCGATAGGGTTCACCTTGTAACCCTCTTCGTTCTCCTTAGGAGTGCGCATGTAGCGCTCAGTATAAACCGAATCATAGAAGCGGTAGCAGGTAGGAGGAGCCACAGCCACACCTGCCTTGAACACAGGACGGCCCTCGCTCATACTCATCAGCGTATTGAAACCACCATAGCTCCAGCCCCAAATGCCAATATTATCCTTGTCTACATAAGGCAGAGAACCCATGTAGAGAGCAGTCTCAACCTGATCTTTCGACTCTAAATCGCCCAGACGGAGATAGGTAGACTTCTCAAACTCAGCTCCTCTACCGCCTGTTCCACGACCATCTACGCAGGCAATGATGAATCCTTCCTGTGCAAGATAATAATCGAAAGCACCGCCATTGCCCATACTGCCCGTGCTCCATGAATCGAGCACCTGCTGGTTGCCCGGACCGGAATACTGGAAGAGGATGACAGGATACTTCTTGCTGGCGTCGAAATCTACAGGCTTCACCATCCAGCCGTCCAGTTTCACACCTTCGGAAGTGGTGAAAGAGAAAGTCTCGCGCTTGCCCCAATTATACTTCCGGGTCTTTTCGAGCAGCTGCTTGTTGTCTTCCAATGTCTTGATAAGCTTGCCCTTGTTGCTGCGTACGGTGAAGACATAAGGATGGCTGTAGCTGCTCCAGGTATTGACGAAATAGCGGTAATCGCCCGAGAAGTAAGCCGAGTTGGAACCAGCCGCATCGGTAAGGCGCTCCACCTTTCCGTTCTTATGAGCCACGTAAACCTGGCGGTCGTGCGCATTGAGCTTGGCAGCCTGGAAATAAACATCGCCCGTCTTCTCATCCATTCCGTAGATAGAGGTAACATCATAGTTGCCCTTCTCTACCTGGCGCAGGAGCTTGCCGTTCATATCATAGAGATAGAGATGCATGAAGCCGTCGCGGTCGCTAGGCAGCAGGATGTTCTTCTTGCCCACGATGCTGTTTTCAATCACCTCTTCCTTTACAAACTTAGGCACACTCTCCTTGATGAGCATCCTGCTCTTGCCGGTGAAAGGATTGACTGCATAGAGGCGCATGTCGTCCTGATGGCGGTTCATCGTATAGACAATCAGACTGTTGGCATCTGGCGATGTCTTGACGCGTGGATAATAGCCGTCGGAATCTACAGGCACATCGAGCGCCACGGTCTTGCCGTTCTTCATATCATAGCTCCAGAGGCTCACCTTAGAGTTATCCTGTCCTGCCTTAGGATATTTATAGGAATACTCTCCCGGATAGTCGTGATACTCGCTATGGGTAGGATGAGAACCTTCGAACATCTGCAGAGAATAAGTCTTTACGTGCGATTCGTCGAAGCGTATCCATCCGATGGCAGTTCCATCCGCATTCCATGCAAAGGCGCGGTTGAAGCTGAACTCCTCTTCGTAAACCCAATCAGGAATACCATTGATTACCTCATTGAACTTACCGTCGCGGGTAATCTGGGTTTCCTTGTCTCCATCGGTAACAAAGAGATTGTTATCCTTTACGAAGGCGATGTGGCGTGAATCAGGCGACCAGGTAGCCACCTGCTGGTTAACGCCCTGAGAGAGTTTCTTCAAACTCTTCTTGGCAATATCATATACGAAATATTCAGCCTTGAAGGAGCGGCGGTAAATAGCCTCGCAATGGGTCATGATAAGCAATTTCTTACCATCAGGACTGATTACATAACCTTCAATCTGTTCGAAAGGAGCCTTGACTGCGTTCACATCGAAGAGGATGCTCATCTGCTTGCCCGTCTTGAACGAATAACTGATAACCTGCTTGCCATCATTGCTGATAGAAGCGTACAAATCGGTGCCATCAATAGGGTTAATACCGGTAACATAAGAGGCAGCAAACTCGCCGGAGGTAATAGCCTTCAGGTCGAGTTTATCTGCAGCTTGCATTGCTGAAACCATCATGACAGTTGCAATAAAAACTGGAAATCTTTTCATGTGTTAATCTTTATGTAATGCCTCAATAGGCGAATAATCTTCGTCCTTGAGCAGTTGTTCTACTGTTACTTTAGGGTTGCGCTTTACATAAGCGCAGATTGTCTTCACATACTTGGTCTTGAAAATCTCCTTGCCCATCGCCTTGTTGACAGCCCACATAATCTTGCCCATGTGCAGATCGCGGTCGAGCTGCGGACGGGTGTCGAACTGATCCATCGGATAGATGCTCAGCAGATAGAAGGTAAGGCAATCTGGCACAATATACTGGCGCGACATGGTGCTGCGCTGCTGTGGCGTATAGAATTTCTTGTAGAGCGGATAGTTTTCGCCCATGTATTTATCGAGCGAAATTCCTACTGAGTGCTGTCCTACTACGATGCTCTGGTCGAGAGCGCCAATCTGGGCATAGAAACAAGGCTGCTGGAGCTCCGGAATCCAACTGTTCAGACGTGAGAAGGCAGATTTCAGCTGCTCGTTGATGTCTTCCATATTGGCAAATTCTGCCTCAGCATCGGCAATAAGTGACTGCAGGGTAGAATCCTGATAGAACATGAGGAAACGGTTGCTGATATTGGCGTCGGTAATGGTGCCAAGCTGGAGCATTTTCTCTATCAGCGTACGGGTTTCTATCGGGTAATCGGTGTTCATCTGCTGCAGGGCTGAGAAATCACCGGTAGTAAGATATCTGCTTTCCAATCGGTCGTAACGCTGTACTGACAGGGGCACAGCCTCTCCTTCCTCGTTCGGCTTGAACTTAAACTCGCAGGCCGAACTGAGAAGCACGATTGCTAATATGACTATATAATTAAAAAACCTTTTCACGATAATTTACAAATCTTCGAGTTACGTCTGCAAAAATACTAAAAATTATTTAAATTACCAAGCTTTTTTGCTAAAAAATCATACGTATTCGCAAAAAAAATGGGTTTTTCTCTTAAATTTGTTTGCAAAATAGCCAGCAATGAGCAAAACGTAAGGCATTTTTGCTCATTACTGGCTATCTGCGCAGTTTTTTCTGCTTATCGGATGATAAAAGAAACTGCTTATCGGATGATGACAGAAACTGAAACCTTGACCGGCTCTTCTATCTGCTTCTTCCAGGCTTTCAACCACTCATACCACTCCTTCTCGCCCTTGAAACCATAGGTTTCGTTGGCACTGGTATAAGCAAGTTTATAACTGAGTTGGCTGCCTGTAGGTTTCACCACCTGAGTATAGCAATCCTTATTGGCTGGCTGCTGACTTACCAGGGCTGCCTGTGGCACATAAATGCCCAAGCCCACGGTTTCCAGCTTGTGCTTTCCATCGTCCTTGCCTGTTGGCCAGTCGCTGCCGTAACAGCCTCGCAAGCCCTTGCCATCAGCAAATTCGCTGGAACCCTTTACGTTGATGAGTCCGGTAGCAAACTGATAATCAGAAACATCCTTGTTGAAGAACACATCTACATCGAAATCGCGATGACCGGCATAGATGGTGTAACGGATGGTGGCATTGACTGGTTGCAAGCCCGGAGCCGGAACCCAACCCTTATCCACTACCTCGACGATGGCACGGAGCGGACCTTCTGAAATAACGCGCTGCTCCTGGTATTTCACGTTGTTGAACAGCACCTGGTCTTTACCGTCCCAGCCACGGAGCGCACCCAGCCCGTAGGTATTGCCTACCCAGAGGCAATCATCGCCCGAACCAGCCTGAATCTGCTCTTCTGAAGGATAGAACTGCGTATCCTGAACCACCAGCCCCTTGTTGATTTTGCCATAAAGGTCGATGGTCTGACGATGGTCGAAATAAACACGCATGGCAATCAGTTCACTTTCGAAGCAGATGCCATGAGAATGGACGTAGTGATAAGGGTCCTTGGTCTTCTTATCAAACGAGATGCTGCGCAGATAAATATCCTGCCTGTTCTTAGCCAGCTTCCTGTTTCTGCTTGGCAGACAGAGTTCGGCAAAGGTACGAGCCGGATACTGTGCCTGCTCACCCTCACGATAGAGATGTACCTGATAGGTCTTGGTTTCTTTCTTGCCCAAATCGGCAAGGAAACAGAGTTCATCGTTGGTACAATCGCGGTTGGTGTCGTCGAGCTGGGAAGGAATCTCCTTGCCGTCAACGGTTACTACAGCGCGCTGAATATCGCCAATAGCGCCCAACTTGCTGAGATCTACCACCACCGGAGCATCGGTTCTTGCCACCTTGGAAGGATTGGAAACCGACACCTGGAAATTAGCCTGCGCCTGGGCTGACAGAACCATCAGCGAAACCAGCGCCATCATCATTTGTTTTTTCATCATAGATTTTTATTTTTAAGTTTGTTTATGAATAGTCTACAACTGCGAGAAGAGTTTTTTACCCTTGGCGTAATATTGCCAGATGATAGAGAGATTATAAACCTGCGGAATCTCCTCCTTCACCCTACTCGCCTGTATCTTTCTGCGATCTTCGTCAAACTCATGTTTCCATGCCTTGAAAGCCCTGCGCGCCTTGAAGATGGCCTTGAAGTCACCCCAGTTGCGATTCAGAACCAATGTCTCGAAAGCAGCAAGGTAATCCAGAAATCTGCGCATACGCATTACATGAGACAACTCCGTATCACTCAGATTCTTATAAAGCATGGTTAAATTATTTCTGAAATTCAGATAAGTCTTCATCGGATTGCTTTTCGGCAGGGTTCCACCACCCACATGATAAACCTCACTCTCAGGAATGCAGTAGATTTTTCTGTCCATCAGACGCAAGCGCCAGCAAAGATCTATCTCTTCATTATGAGCAAAGAAACGGCCGTCTAAACCTCCGGCAGTCCAATAATCCTTTGAGCGGATCATCATACAGGCACCCGTAGCCCACAAGATTTCCTGCTGGTAATCATACTGCCCGTTATCGCGCTCTACCGTATCAAAGATGCGGCCGCGACAGAACGGATAGCCGTATTTGTCGAGGAATCCGCCGCAAGCACCAGCATACTCAAAACTGTCCTTATCGTATTCCGCAAGCAGTTTAGGCTGGCAGGCTGCCACCTGCTGATGCGAATCCATAAACTCGATGAGCGGTGTAAGCCAATGATGCGAAACCTCCACATCGCTATTCAGGAGCACATAATACGTTGCATCAATCTGCTTCAAGGCACGGTTATAGCCTTCAGCAAAGCCGAAATTCTGCTCCAGCACGATGGTCTTCACCTGAGGAAACTGAGTCTCCAGAAGGTGCATCGAACCATCAGAAGAAGAATTGTCTGCCACCCAGATTTCAGCATCCTGACGGGAATATTCGATGACATTCGGAAGATACTCTGCCAGCATCTTCTGTCCATTCCAGTTTAATATAACGATTGCTACTTTTGCCATATTTATTGTAAACTCTTTAATCTGTTATTCAGGAGATTGGTAAACTCATAGTTCTTGAGTCCCCATTTGGGAGCAATCAGCAGTTCTTTGGGCGACTGACTGACGAAGCGCTCCAGCACCAAATCCTTTCTGAGCAGACGGATGTATTTCACGATGACATCAATATATTCCTCTACCGTGTAAACATGGAAGGGGTGCTCAGCATATTCCTGTGCCAGTCGGGTGCCCCTGATAATCTGCATCTGATGAATCTTGAGAATATCAAGCGGCAAGGAAGAGATGAGAGGAGCCTGGCGCAGACTTTCTTCCGCATCTTCTCCCGGCAAACCGATGATGATGTGGCCACCCGTAAGGATTCCCCTGGCATGAGTACGCTCCACAGCACTACGGCAACAGGCAAAATCATGTCCGCGGTTGATGCGTTTCAAGGTTTCATCATTGGCACTCTCAATGCCATATTCCACCAGCACGAAGGTTCGGCGGTTCAGTTCTTCCAGATAATCGAGCAATTCATCGCTCACACAATCCGGACGGGTTCCGATAACGATTCCCACCACATCTTCCACCTCAAGAGCCTCTTCATACATCTGCCTCAGTTGCTCCACCCTGGCGTATGTATTGGTATAAGCCTGGAAATAAGCCAGATATTTCATATCAGGATACTTCCTGCTGAAGAAAGCCTTTCCCTCCTCCAGCTGTTCAGTAATCGACTTTTTCCGGTCGCAATAGCTGGGATTGAAGGTGCGGTTGTCGCAATACGTACATCCGCCACTCGAAATCCTCCCATCTCTGTTAGGACAGGAGAATCCCGCGTCTATCGAAATCTTCTGAACACGGAAATCAGGAAACTGCTTCCGGATCCATGTTCCAAAATCGTTGTAATACATTGGACTTTGAACTTTATGATTAGCCCTATTTACTATAAACTATTAACTATCAACTAAAGAAGCTCTCCCTTCAGCGCCGTCTTATCGTGATTGAAATCACCCAGGCGAACCTTGATAAGCTGGTTGTCGTATTCTTCCTTGGCGAGAGCCGATGAAAGTTCTACGCGGATATAGTTCTTGGTGAATCCATGCATTGCCTTGCCTCTTGGCGCCTTTTCGAAGAGAACCTCAGCCTCTGTACCGATGTATTGAGCATAGAATTCCTGCGTTTTCTGATCACTCAACTCCAACAGTCGCTTGGAGCGTTTCTTCTTCTCCTTCTCGTCAACCACATACGGAATCTTCAAGGCAGCCGTACCCGGACGCTCAGAATAAGGGAAGACGTGAAGCTGGGTAACAGGCAGACTCTTCAGGAACTCATAGCATTCTTCAAAACACTCCGGAGTTTCGCCGCGACAGCCCACCATCACATCGACACCGATAAACGCATCAGGCATTTTCTCCTTGATAAGATTCACCTTGTGGGCAAAGAGCGCCTTGTCGTAACGGCGGTGCATCAGCTTGAGCACCTCATCGCTTCCGCTCTGCAGAGGAATGTGGAAATGAGGCATAAAAGCACGGCTCTGGGCACAATACTCTATGAGATCATCATCGCAGAGATCAGGCTCCAGACTCGAGATGCGGTAACGCTTGATTCCTTCTACCTGATCCATCGCCTTGACAAGGTCGACGAAACGCTCGTGGGTAGTCTGTCCGAAATCACCGATATTCACACCGGTAATGACGATTTCCTTACCACCTTCAGCAGCCGCCTGCTCACATTGAGCCACAAGCGACTGGATGCTCGGGTTGCGCGAATTGCCTCGGGCAAAAGGAATGGTGCAATAGGTGCAATAATAGTTGCAGCCGTCCTGCACCTTCAGGAAATAACGGGTACGGTTGCCACGCGAGCAAGAAGGCTGGAAGGTCTTGATTTCCTTCGTCTTCACGCTATAATGCTGATGAAGAGACGCAGCATCGCTGTTCTGAGGAGCCAGAGCAGTCAATCCGTTTTCCTGAGCAAATTTCTGCGCCCATGCATCGCTGAGATATTGAATCAAGTTCGCCTTCTCGTTAGCACCCAACACGAGGTCTACACCCTCTATCTTGCTGACATTCTCAGATTCGAGCTGCGCATAACAGCCCGTCACGATAACGAATGCGCCCGGATTGTTTCTCACCATCCGGTGGATAGCCTGACGGCATTTATGATCGGCAACTTCTGTTACCGAGCAGGTGTTAATCAGACAAATATCAGCTTTCTCCCCCTTTTTAGCAGTAATGACGCCCATATCTTCGAGCATTTTGCCAAAAGTGGAAGTTTCAGAGAAGTTGAGTTTGCAGCCTAGCGTATAGTAAGCTGCCTTTTTACCTTGGAAGGCACTTGAATCTATCATATATTTATCTTTTTCTTTGGTTTCTTTTAAGCTTTTACCCTTACAGGGCGCATTGATGATTGCTTTCATCCCCAGGGTGTTGCCCTGGGCTAGGAGCTTCTGCCCCTTCAGGGCGTTCTCCCCAAAAAGACCTTAGGGTCTATAAAACGAAAAAAGCCGCTAGACCGAAGTCCAGCGGTTGTTTCTCTCATTTTTTCGTTCGCAAGTAATTTCAAATTACTTAGCAGAATCAGCAGCAGTTGTATCAGCAGCAGTTGTGTCAGCAGCAGTTGTATCTACCTGAGCTGTGTCAGAATCAGCAGAAGCTGTGTTCTGAGCTGTTTTGTTACCACATGATGCGAAAGAGATAGCTGCGATAGCTACGAACATAAAAACTAATTTCTTCATTTTCTTTGCTTTTTTAAAATCTGTAAAACAATCATTTGTTCTTTTGAACGATGCAAAGGTAAGCATTTTTTTGATACGTTGTTCTTTTTTTTGCGATTTTTTTTTAGGTGATTTTGTAACAAAATTACAAATCGCTATAAATCAACTACTTACGAAGTGCTAACAAAGGTTAAAGTTTTTAGTGTGCTCGGAAACAGCCTAATTTTAACACTTTTCGGTGTTTTTTAGCGTAACAAGGGTGTGCGCCAACACCTCTTCTCAGCGTCCCTATATACATATAATAAGGTACGCGCGCGAGGGAAAGAACAGAAACTTTTTCTGCCTGAGAGAGAAGATTTTCTGCCTGAGAGAGAAGATTTTTCCAAGAAATCGAGCCCAAAAACTTTGATTGCCGAGAATTTTTTCGTAACTTTGCACTCAAAACAAAGAAACAAACAGACAGAAAATGATACAGCTAAAAGAAAATCAGGGCATTCCCCGCAGCATTCTCCTGATGATGGCTATCGTCGCAGGACTCACCGTAGCCAACTGCTACTACAATCAGCCGCTTCTCGAACTCATCCGCCACGACCTGGATATTACCGAGCAGAAGGCTAACCTCATCACCGTCATTACCCAGATAGGTTATGCGCTGGGCTTATTCTTCCTCATCCCCTTGGGCGACATGCTTTCGCGCAAGAAACTCATCCTTGTCAATATGACCATTGCTGCATTGATGGCAATCGTGATGGCTGCAGCGCAAAACGTATGGATGCTCTGGGGAGCTTCACTGCTGATTGGCGCCTGTTCGGTGATTCCGCAGTTCTTCATTCCGATAGCCGGACAGTTTTCGGAACCCAAAAACAAGAGCAGGAATATGGGCATTGTACTCTCCGGACTGCTGACGGGCATTCTCGCCTCACGAGTCATCAGCGGCTACATCGGCGAATGGCTGGGATGGCGGGAGATGTTTATCATAGCTGCCTTCGTGATGGTGGTTTGCATGGGAATCATGCTGCTGATGATGCCTGAAATGAAGCGCAACTATGTAGGAACCTACAGAGGACTGATGACCACCATAGCAGAGATTTTCTTTTTCCATCCTTCTGTCCGCATCTACTCTATCCGTGCAGCCTTCGGGTTCGGCAGTATGATGGCAATATGGTCTTGCCTTGCCTTCCATCTGGCGCAGCCACCTTTCAGCGCAGGAAGTGATATGGTAGGAATGCTCGGACTTTGCGGAATCATGGGAGCCGTTGCAGCCAGTGGTGTAGGAAAACTGATTCCTAGGTTTGGCATTCGAAAATTCAGTCTGTTCGGAGCAGGAATGCAGATCATCGCCTGGGCAATAGCCTTGATTTTCGGCGACACTTATGCTGGACTCATCGCAGCCATCATGCTGGTTGACATCGGTCTGCAATGCCAGCAGCTCAGCAATCAGAGTGGCTGCCTGCAGGAGATTCCGCAGGCTTCCAACCGCGCCAACACCATCTTCATGACCAGCTATTTCATCGGTGGTTCGCTAGGCACTTTCTGTGCCGGTTATGTCTGGACGCAAGCCGACTGGCTAGGCGTCTGCATCGTAGGAATCGCCTTCGCCATGATTTCTCTGCTTATCACGCTAAACTGCAAGAAATAAACATATAAAAGAAAAGAGATTATATTCCCGACTTACAGGAACATAATCTCTTTTTTATTTGATAGAGACTGAAGCTGGCATTTCTGCCGAAACTTCAACTACATCTTTTCATCTCCGTACATTTCCGTCCACCAGGAAGCATCGTCCTGCAACCACTTGGCAAACCAGGCAAAGATGGTGTTCTGCCATTTCAGTCGCTTCTCGTAGTCGATGATGTGATGATCCTGACCATCTACCAATACCATCGCCGTAGGACGGCCAAGAAGTTTCAGCGCAGTATAGAGCTGGATACTCTCGCCCACAGGCACATTATTATCTGCCGTGCCGTGAACAAACAGCAACGGAGTATGAATCTTGTCGGCATTATAGAGCGGACTCTGATCTACAAAGAGATGCTTGTTGGTCCAAGGATACTCGTTCGCCATAGAAACTTCGCTGTAGCTGTAGCCCCAATAGCCTTCACCCCAATAGCTGGTGTGGTCGCTAATGCCTGCATGCGAGATGGCAGCAGCAAAGAGGTCGGTCTTGGTCTGAAGATACTGGGTCATGAATCCGCCGTAGCTTGCGCCGATGCAGCCAATCTTCTTGCGGTTCACGAAAGCATGCTCATCGCAGAAAGCCTGGGTGCTGGAGATGATGTCTTCTGCCACTCCCTCGCCTGCCGTATCTACATGGCGGGCTGAGAATTTCTGACCGAATCCGGTGGCTCCACTAGGATTTACAACCAGCACTACATAGCCCATCGCTGCATAAACATGATGAGGATAACGGCTCTGGAACATGCGGCTCGTAGGACTGCATCCGCCATAATAGTTTACTATCATCGGATACTTCTTGGCTGCATCAAAATGAGGTGGCAGATAGTAACGGCAACAAAGGGTGTCGCCTCTTGAATTGACAAAATTCCAAGCCTTGCATTCGCCCAGTTCAACATCCTTCAGTTCGCGCGCACTCAAATCGTCAACCAATTGCGATTTCAGCGCCTTCGTATTCATCTTATAGAGTCGGTCGGCATTGGATGCACTCTGACCGGAGAAAGCCATTTCTGCTGCAGAAGAGGCAATAGAGAAACTCTTGATGTACTCTTCAGGAGTCTTGAGAAGCGTAAACTTGCCCGATTTCGGATTGAGCTGGAAGAGATGCACGCAGTCTTTATCTTCGGCTGTAAAATAGATGTTTCCATCGACCTTGCTCCATTCCGTGCTCAGCACATTCGGATTGAAATCCCTGGTCAGCGGACGAACCTTCTTATCCGACAAGGTCATCAGATAGAGCTGGGTGTCAATCATACTAGGTGTCTGTCCTTCTTCCACATTCTTTCCAATGCCGTTGAAAGCTTCCGGCGAAGCGCTCACGAGAATGCTCTTGCCATCCGGTGAGAACTGGGCGCTGTTCAGGAATTCGCCCTTTTCTATCAGGGTTTCTACCTTTGGCGTTGTGGCTGAAGATGTATTCATACTGCCCAAATCCAGGCGGTAGAATGATGTCAGGGTTGTAGGACGCTTGGTGAGTCGCTCTTCTCCCTTGCCTATCAGCAGATAACGCGAATCGGCAGAAATATCCATCAGATAGATGTTGTGGTAACCGAAGGTAAGCGGCTGGAGAATGCCCGATGCAAGGTCGTATTTGGCGAGATTGCTGCGCTCGCGCCAACCAGGCTGTCTGTCTTCCGGTTCTTTTACATCATAAACTTGCGGATCCTTTTTTCTGCCTTCAGTAGTGAGCGTATAGATAAGCGTCTTCTCATCGGGTGTAAACTGGAACCAGCCTTCAGGAAGATGGCTTGCCAGCACTTCGCGCTCCATCGTCAGCGGATTGATGGTGATGAGCTGCAATGTGCCATCCTGCTTTTCTTCTCCGGCAATACTGCTGTCGCTCGCCTTCTGGGTGAAATACAGTTTATTACTTGCAGGCATCCATTTTACACTCTCCTCAAATGTTGCCATCACTCTGTTAGTCTGAGAGTTGCGCAATTCGCTAATGCTATGGTTATTACCTTTTCTATCGACCCATGTTTTCCGAACTACGATAAACTTTCCGTTTGGTGAGATAGAAACACTCGGATAGTTGGGCGCACAAATCACATCATAGATGTTATAGGCGCGCTTGGCTGCCGCATCGCCTACAGAAAGCGGAGCACCATTGGCTGCGGTTACGGTCAACTTGATAGATTTCTTATCAGAAGATGCATTCTTCCGGGTAAGATATTTGATGACAACCGTATGCTGCGAAGGAGTCAGGATAGTTTCAGCCTTATCGCCGTTCACCGCTACCTGTTCGCCGTCTACGAACAGGCGGTATTGCTCCAATCCTTCTACCGCGATGGTTGCTTTGGTGCGCTGGGTGTTAGAAACGCAGAAAGAAGCCAGATGGAGCGCATCCTGCTTGTCGGCAAGGAGTTGGGCTGCAGTCACCTCCTTACCCTTATTTAATAAGGTGAAAGACAGCGGCGAATCGAGCAACTGCTTAAGGTCGAACGCTTCGCCCTTGATGTTCACACTGTCAGCCATCCAAGGCTGTGCTACGGCATAGGGGCCTGCATATTTCAGCGTTTTCACCTCTATGGTTTCGGCACTGGCAGAGATTGAAGCCATCAGGGCAGCTGCCAGCAGTCCGCTTTTTGTTGTTTTCAGAATCAGTTTATTCATAAATATCCATATTTTGATTTTGGTGCGAAATTACAAATAAAATTCGAGATAAACGAATATTTCTGTTACAATTTGCTCTTTTTGCTGCATTTTTGCCTTACAAATGTTATCTTTAAGTTAATCGGATGAGCCAGTAGGTTATTGTTGGGTTAAACCCCTCTCCAACGAGTTGCAATGCATAAAAAGCATTCGCAACTCGTTTTTTTTTATGCGATTTATTGTCTATTTGATTTCTTTTTTGTACTTTTGCACGAAAAATATCACATAAAATAACAGAATGATGAAGAAACAGACTCAAGCTATTCATTTGGAATATGAGCGCCGCGATGCATACGACTCGCTGAGCGTGCCAGTATATAACACCCTTGCCTACGAATTCGACAATGCTGCCGTCATGGCAGAAGCATTCACCGACAAGATCAAGGCTCCTGATTATTCTCGCGTAGAGAACCCTACGGTAACCAATCTGGAGCGCCGTGTGGCAGCCCTTACCGATGCTGCCCACGCCACAGCCTTCAACTCAGGAATGGCGGCCATCAGCAACACCTTCATGGCGCTGGCAGCACAAGGTAAAAATATTGTTACATCCAAGCATCTCTTCGGCAATACTTATGCGCTGCTCGTTGCCACTCTGCGTCGTTTTGGTGTAAAGGTGCGTTTGCGCGATTTGACCAATATCGAAGCCGTGCGCGAAGCCATTGATGATGACACCTGCTGCGTCTTCCTCGAAATCCTGACCAACCCACAGCTGGAGGTTGCCGATCTGAAAGCCATTTCGGAAGTGGCTCACGAAAAGAATGTTCCGCTGGTCGTGGATTCTACCGTGATTCCTTTCACACAGTTCTCGGCTAAGAGTCTGGGAGTGGATATTGAGGTGGTTTCCAGCTCTAAATATGTAAGCGGCGGTGCTACTTCGCTCGGCGGTCTGGTTATCGACTACGGCACTCCTTACAACGGCGATTTCGCCAAGCGTCTCTATGGAGAAATGCTCTTCAATTTTGGCGCCTATATGACTCCACAGGTGGCTTATATGCAGACCATCGGACTCGAAACGCTCGATGCGCGCTATCGTGTGCAGAGCAGCAATGCCCTGGAGCTTGCCAAGAAGCTGCGCTCTCTGCCACAGATAAAATATGTAAACTATGTGGGTCTGGAGGATAATCCTTATCACGAGTTGGCGCAGCGCCAGTTTGGAAAGACTGCGGGAGCCATGATCTGCATCGACCTGGAGAGCAAGGAAGCCTGCTTCAGTTTTCTGAACAATCTGAAACTCATCCATCGCGCCACCAACCTCTTCGACAACCGTTCGCTCGCCATTCATTCGGCAAGCACCATCTTCGGAGCATTCTCTGAGAGCATGCGCAAGTCGATGGATGTGAAAGACACTACTATCCGCCTCAGCGTAGGTCTGGAGGATGTGGATGATCTCTTCGAAGACATCAAGCAAGCGGTTAATAGTTTATAGTTGATAGTTTATAGTTAATAGGGCTGAGTAAAAAGGGCTAATCATAAAGTTCAAAGTTCAAAGTTCAAAGTAAAAATATGTACAATTTCGATAAAGTCATAGACCGTTCGGGCAGCGACGACCTGAAGCATGGCGCCCTGCTGCCTCGCTGGGGGCGAGATGATCTGCTGCCACTCTGGGTAGCCGATATGGATTTCGAGACCCCATCTTTCATTACAGATGCACTCAAGGCACGTCTGGAGCACTCACTCTTCGGCTACACGATGGAGCCGGAAGATTATCTGCCTAGCATCATCGACTGGGTTCGCGATCACCATCAGTGGGATGTGAAGCGAGAGTGGATAAGATTCATTCCTGGTATTGTAAAAGGCATCGGTCTCGTGGTGACTGTCTTCACACAGCCTGATGAAAAAGTCATCATCCAGCCACCCGTTTATCACCCATTCCGCCTCACCCCAGAGGGTAATGGCAGAGAGGTGGTCTTCAATCCGCTGAAGATGAGGGAAGACGGATATTACGAGATGGATTTCGAAAATCTCGAGAAGGTTTGCGATGAGAAATGCAAGATTCTCATTCTCTGCAATCCTCATAATCCGGGCGGTATTACCTGGAGCAAAGAAACCCTGCAGCAGCTTGCCGATTTCTGCTATGAGCACCATCTGCTCGTTATCAGCGATGAGATTCATGCGGATATGGCGCTCTTCGGCCACAAGCACATCCCGTTTGCTTCGGTTTCAGACAAGGCACGCAACATCAGTATCACCTTCCAGGCTCCTTCCAAGACCTTCAATATAGCTGGAATTGTGAGCAGCTACGCCATTATTCCAAACGAAGATATTCGGAATAGATTTTACAAATGGTTAAGCGCTAACGAGTTGGATGAGCCAACCCTCTTTGCTCCTATCGCCACTATCGCAGCCTTCCGCAAGGGAGAAGAATGGCGCAAGGCGATGCTTGCCTATATTGAGGACAATATCCGGTTCGTAGAAGATTACTGCCGTGAACATATTCCGGGCATTCGCCCTTTGCGTCCACAGGCTTCCTTCCTCGTATGGCTCAACTGCCGTGATCTGCATCTTTCTCACGATGCACTTCTCGACCTATTCATCGACAAGGCACATCTGGCATTGAATGATGGAGAGATGTTCGGTTCTGGCGGAGAAGGATTCATGCGATTGAATGTAGCTGCACCAAGAAGTGTTATCAAACAGGCTTTACAGCAGCTGGAAAAGGCTGTGAGCCAACTCTAGATAATTTTAAAAAAAATAGCCGTAACTACTGCAAATATAGTTACGGCTATTATTATAATATGGCGAAAGAATGCTTTATTCCCCCTCCATCAAATCATGAACCAGTTTGATTTCGTAATACTCAATACCGGCTCCCAGAGCTTCCTTTATTTCACTAAAAAGCTCCAATTCTGGATGAGCCTTCATGAAATCACGGATTTTCTTTTCATGGGCACTTGAAATCAGCGCCCGCAGTCCAATCTTTCCTTCTTTCACATACGAAGCAAGATGACCTGCAATCGTATCCTTGACTAAACCCCGCTCTGCAGCTATCTGCTCCAGCGTCATTCCCTGCTTATAAAGGTTATAACTGATTTCCCTTGTAGGAGTTTTCGGCACCTTCGGTTCATTCGGTTTCTTCTGTCTTCTTGACTTTCTGCCCGAACCGCTATCTGATGAGGCATCTACATCCAATAGCAAGAACTGCGCCTTCTTTTTCAGATAATCCGTTACCGTGAATTCTGCACTACATTCATACTTCAAAAGCCGTTCTTTTAATTTTACATCCTCTGAGAAAACAGAGAAGCGGTCTTCAAACTGCTTCCTAGCCACCTTGTTGTCTGTATCAAGATTCGACTTTCTGATTAAATCACTCAGAATGCCGATTTTGTCAAGAAAATACATAGCTCCCTTATGAATACGGTCTTGCAGCTCAGCCTGTCTTACATCAGGATTTCGGGCAAGCATACCCGTATACTGCACACGGAATTTATCCGATACGGCTATCAGACTCTTCAGCACCACCTGCAGCTTCTGATACTCGCTTACCACGCGCGGATATTTACCATTAAAAAACTCTACCAGGCAGCGCATCAGATGCTCATAGCTGGCTCTGATGGAATAAAAATCGAAGAGTTCGCTGATGCAATAAATGATGTATTGCAGCTCCAGACTGCAGATTTGCTCCTGACTAGGCGCAGCAAGCTGGCTGGTGAATGCATCCACCGTCTGACTGCTGATAATGGCTCCGCGAGAAAGCGGTTGACTGAGCACCATGCCCTCCAAAGTCTTGCAGCGGCTCAGCGCCACATAGGTCTGACCATGGGTAAAAGAATGAGAAGCATCGATGATGGCATGTTCGAAAGTAAGTCCCTGACTCTTGTGGATAGTTATCGCCCACGCCAGACGCAGAGGATACTGCATGAATTTTCCTTCCACCGTCTCCTCTATCTCCTTGGTTTTCTCGTTCAGCGTATATTTCGCATTGGTCCACTCCATTTTCTCCAGGTCAAATTCCTCGCCCGAATCCTTACTGCGAACGGTAATCTTGCTGCCATCTTCATCGGTCCTAACCCCTATCACCTCGCCTATCATACCATTATAAAAACGGTGCTGCGGGTCGTTCTTGATGAACATCACCTGTGCTCCCGGCTTCAATGTGAGTTTGAAATCGGCCGGATAAGATGTTTCAGGGAAATCGCCCTCTATATCTGCTGTAAAAGAAAATGACTGCGCAGGCAAGGCAGCAAGCTGCTGTTCGTTGATATACTGGGCAGGCGCATTATGGGTGGTAAGCCTGATATAATTGCCCTCCTTAGGTGGTACAAAATTTGGAATATAGCGCTGGTTCAGAGCCTGCAGCGTAGCTTCAGAAGCCTTGTTCTCCCTAATCTGGTTGAGCAGCGAGATAAACTGTTCATCCTGCTGCCTGTACACCTTTTTAAGTTCGATGGTGAGATAACCCACCTGCTTCAGAGCATTGCTGCTGAAGAAGAAAGGAGTATCATAATGCTGCCCCAGCAGATGCTCTTCCTGTGGCGTAACCACGGGTGCCAACTGCTGCAAATCGCCTATCATCAGGAGTTGCACACCACCGAAAGGCAAATCGTGGCGCTTGCGATACTGGCGAAGCACAGAATCTACAGCATCGAGCAGATCGCTGCGCACCATACTGATTTCGTCGATAACGAGCAGGTCGATACTGTGGATGATATTGCGCTTGAGCTTGCTAAACTGATAGCGTTTCTGTTCGCCGCTGCCAAAGGTCGTGCCCGGCACGTAAGGCGAGAAGGGAAGCTGGAAGAACGAATGGATGGTCATTCCTCCGGCGTTGATGGCTGCAATGCCCGTAGGAGCAAGCACAATCATTCGTTTGGGTGACAGTTCTTTCAATCGCTTGAGAAAGGTCGTCTTACCTGTGCCCGCCTTTCCGGTAAGGAAGAGGTTGGCATTTGTCTTTTCTATGATATTCCATGCCAGGATGGATTCTTCGTTCATTTCCATACAGCTTCTTTTTTGTACCAGATTTTATATCAGAACTAGATTTCTTCTTATATTCAGATCTAGATTTCTTCTTATATTCAGAACTAGATTTCTTCCGTGATTTCGCTCATCTCCTTACGCTTCTTCTCTGCGCATGGACAGTCTTCAGCAATATGACCTACAGGAATAATTACCACCGCCTCATAGCCCTCGCGAGCAAAGAACTGCTGCATCTTCGCCGTATCGTAATTGCAGACCCAGCAGGTGCCCAGTCCCTTTTCGGTGGCAGCCAGACAGAGATGCTCTGCCGCTATCGCCACATCAATATCGCCATGCGGTTTCTCATCATATCTGCGCACCCAGTTCTCATTCACGTTTTTCATACCTATAATATATATAGGAGCCGTCTTGAACCATTCGCGGTCGTAGCAATCCTGCAGTTTCTTCTTCGCCTCTTCTGAGCGCACAATGAGCCAGCGCCAAGGCTGCCTGTTCACTGCCGATGGTGCCAGGCGCACACACTCCATGATATAGTCCAGATTCTCCTGGCTCACCGCCTCCGGAGTAAACTTGCGAGCCGAAAAACGCTCCTGGCTCAATGCCAACATGTTATTCTTATCATTCATTTCGTTCAGTTTTATAATGTTTCAATACTAGCTTATGACCACAAAGGTAAGAATAAATCACGAAACAACAAAAAAACTTGAATGAAAAACTATCGTTTTCGGATTATTTTTTGTATTTTTGCACATCATACCAGGATTTCTGGTGATAACAAAAGGTGTTAATGATAAGATATGATAGGACTGGCAGACTGCAACAACTTCTACTGTTCGTGCGAGCGAGTGTTTCGCCCCGACCTGACAGGAAAGCCCGTGGTTGTATTGAGCAACAACGACGGGTGCGTTATCGCACGCTCTGAAGAAGCCAAGGCATTGGGCTATAAGATGGGCGACCCCTTCTATCAGGTGAAGGAAAAACTGGAGGCTGAAGGAGTGGCTATCTTCTCGAGCAACTATACGCTCTACGGTTCGCTCTCCAACCGCGTGATGTCGATGCTATCCCATTATTCCCCACGCATCGACCAATACTCTATCGATGAGAGTTTCTTCGAGGCAGACGAATCAATGGCGAAAGTTTTCTTTCGGGAGCATGCGGAAGGCCATCCTACTTTGTTCAATAAAATGACAATAGACGAGTTGTCAGAAAAGCCCGATAGCCTGCTCCATCGCTATGGCTCCAAAATATCGGCAGATGTACTTCGGGCTGTTGGAATCCCGATATCCGTAGGCATTGCAGAAACGAAGACATTGGCGAAAATCGGCTCTAAATTCGCCAAGAAATACAAGGGCTTCCAAGGCTGCTGCCTCATCGACACGGATGAACGGAGACACAAGGCGCTGTCTCTCTTCCCCATAGAAGATGTATGGGGAATAGGCAGACAGATAGCTCGAAAGCTCGATTATATGGGCATCAGAACCGCCGCTCAGTTTGCCGACAAGCAAGAAAGTTGGGTCCGCAGCCATTTCAATATCACCACCCTAAGAACATGGAAAGAACTGAATGGCGAAAGCTGCATCAGCATCGAGGAATTGCCGCAGAAGAAGAGCATCTGCACCAGCAGGAGTTTTGCCAACGAGGGCATTACCGACAAAAATGTGATAGAAGAAGCCGTGGCTAATTTCGCAGTACGTTGTACAGAAAAATTAAGGAGACAAGGTAGCGTATGTCAGGGCATCACAGTGTTCGCATGGACGTCCCGTTTTAACGAGCATGTGCCTGAATACACCATCCACGATTCCCTCACCCTGCCCATCGCCACCAATGCGCAGGAAGAAATAGTAGGTGCTGCCCTCAGCATTCTCCGGGCTAAATACCCGAAACCGATGGCAGACAGCAGGCCCGATCGCTCCGACATGTCGTTTCACTTCAAGAAAGCTGGCGTTATCCTGTGGCAAATCTCACCCGACCATCCTCGCCAGCAAGACCTCTTCGACCCCATCGACCGAAGCAAGCAAAAAAAGCTGATGGAGGCTATCGACGCCATCAACCGGAAGAATGGTTATGGCACCATACGCCAGGCCATACAAGGCACAGACTGCCGATTCGACCTGAAACGCGAGTACATGTCGAAGCAGTTTACCACGAACATCCATGATATTCTGAAAGTAAAAACAAGATGAATAAGAATAACGATAACAAGATAAAACTGACATTTCACCCTGCGGAATTCGGAGCCAAGATGCCTATTCCGCTGGCAGAGCAAAGCGTAAAAGCAGGCTTCCCTTCGCCGGCACAAGACTATATGGAGGGAGAGATAGACCTCAACGATATTCTGGTTCGCCATCGTGAGGCCACCTTCTACGTGCGCATATCTGGCGACAGCATGCAGGATGCAGGCATTCTGGACGGTGACCTAGCTGTAGTTGACCGGCAGATAGAACCCTCAAACGGCAATTTCGTCATCGCCTTCGTAGATGGCGAATTCACCATCAAGCAATTCAAGATGGATGAGAGCGGCACCTTCGGCTGGCTCATCCCATGGAACAAGAACTTCTCCCCTATTCGGGTAGATGAAACCAACCGCTTCATGATTTGGGGCGTGGTTACCTATGTGATTCATCAGATTGCGGAATAACTCTTAAAAATAAAAAACTCGGGATGCTTCTAACCTGAAACATCCCGAGTTTTTGATATTCTTCTTAATTTATGTCTTACTATTGCCTTTTATGCCTCCTGCTTCTTATACCCCACAAGTCCGTACCAGAGGATAACGAACTCGCAGAAGAGAGGAACGAACCAGGTGAACTGCCACGAACCGATATAATCGGCAAGCAAACCCTGAAGCACAGGGAATACAGCACCACCGAATACACCCATCATAAACACGCCCGAAGCCTTGGAAGTATACTCCTTCAAGCCATCCACCGCCAAAGTAAAGATGCAACTCCACATCACACTATGAAATAATCCCACAGCAGCCATCAGCCAGAGATTCTCGGTAAACATGGAAACAGACATCAATACAATTGCCGCCACCGTAACGACGAGGAGCATAGGGCGAGGCGCTACGTTCTTCAAACCGGCAGAAACCATTCTGCCAATCATGAATCCACCCCAATAGAGCGTGGCAAGAAGGGCTGGAGAAAGATCGTAACCATGCCCCATCAGATCCATTGCATGGAGATTCATATTGTTGCCGATTCCCACCTCGGTTCCCACATAGAAGAAGATGGTAATCACACCATATTTCAAATGGCGGAACGACCAGATGCTGCGTTTCTTCGCATTTTTGGAATCATCAGAAGGAGTTGTCTTTCCTTCAGATTCCACATTTTGAGTCTCCTCTCTCGTACCTTCAATATCTGGAAGATTCGCCTTGGAAGTGCTCCATGTTGTAAAGGCAATGATGAGCATCATTACCAGGAATGGAATGGTGAGCTGGTCGGCAGAAACACAATCCAGGGACACACCTGCAAACATCACGCCCGTTACGAAGAAAGGAGCGATGGTAGTACCGAAAGAATTCACCGCACAGGTGAAGTTCATGCGCTGCACCGGTTGGGTTCCCGGCAAAGGATAGGCTGCAATGTAAGGATTGATCACCACCTGAAGCATTGCCGCTGACGTACCCATCAGATAAGATCCGAAAAGGAAAACGAAATATCCGAATGGTACGAAATCCTGCGAGAGATGCACGCCTGCCCCACCCCAATATTCAGCAATCAGCGCCGAAGCAAGATAGAAAGCGAGACCCAGCACCATTACCAGCATCGAACGGATGAGCGTCTTCTTATAGCCCACTTTGTTGAGCAAACGTCCCGTCTGCGCACTATTGAGCAGATAGCCCAGGAAGAAAGCGAAGGAGATGAGCGTTGCCAGGGAGTTCTTGGTAGTGGTAACCTCCGAGAGGAAGGCTATCTTCAAGGGACCCTGACACTGACCATTGACGGTAGTAAGGAAGCCCACTATAAAATAGATGAATGTCAGGAGTAGAAATGGTCCAGCACTCCTAAGCGTTATCGATTGTTTCATGTTTATCCAGGTTTAAATGAGAGAAAGTTACGCTATCGTCAGGTGTTTCGACGAATTAAACAATCCATAAAAACACCTGACTCTTATTTTCAAGAGTTTCTCTCTATATTACAAGATTTCATCTTCCAAAACCTTCATGGCACCCTTTGCCTTGATGTCTTCTACCATCTTCAAGTAAAGCTCTACGAAATGAGGAGCAGCCTTGAGATCGGTACTTGTAAAGGCTGAAATGCCGAGAAAATCGAGCGCATCATCGCTATCGATGGCCTTATGGTCATCAACGGTAAGCCATGGATCTGCCACTTCGAATGCATCACCATTGTCATCTACCTGATACTTCAGATAATGACGGTAAGCAGCAAAGAGGTAAGCCACACGCTTGAACTCCACATTCTGGCGCTTGCCAGAAGCATCATCAGCAATCATCTTCTCCAGGTTCGGCATTACGTAAACCGGGAACTTGCTGGCACCATCGAAGCAGAGACGAGCCACCTGGTCGCTGACCATGCGGTTGCCGAAGCGCTCAACCAGGCACTGCTTGTATGCCTCGAGATCAGTATCCTTTGGAGCTGGCACGTAAGGAGTAATGTCATCGTCCATGAAGGCACGTACAAACTTACGGATTCTCTCATCGTGCATGGCTGCATCTACCTTGCGGTAACCACCGAGGAAAGATGGATAAGAGAGCAATGTATGTGAAGCATTCAAGAGAGAAAGCTTCATATTCTCGAAGGCAGTCACATCGTCGGTCATCTGAGCGCCCACGGTTTCCCATGCTGGGCGACCGGCTGCAAAATTATCCTCTACTACCCACTGGATGAAATCCTCGCAATAAACAGGAGCCTCATCGCAAGTGCCGTTCTGAGCATTCAGTCGCTCGATGTCGGCAGGACGGGTAGCTGGAGTAATGCGGTCAACCATTGAGTTAGGGAAGGTAACGTTCTCCTCCATCCAGGCAGCGAGTTCCTTGTCCTGAGCTCCCACGAAAGTCATGAAAGCCTTGCGGGCAGTATTGCCATTGTGCTGCAGATTATCGCAGGAGAGGATGGTGATAGGACCATTGCCTGCTGCCTTGCGGCGACGCAATCCCTCAGCTACATATCCGAAGGCTGTAACCGGCTTGGCAGGGTTCTCGATATCATGAGCCACCTGCGCATTGTCGAGCATGAATTCGCCACTCTGACGAGAGATATTGTATCCGCCCTCGGTGATGGTGAGGGTGATGATCTTGATATCCTTAGACGCAATCTTATTCAGAATCTGTTCCTGCTCCTCAATGCCCCAATAGAGTTCAACGAGCGCACCCAACTGATAAACCTGGATGCTGTCATCACGTCCACATACGGTAAGGGTGTATTCACCGTCCTGCTTCTTCAGGGCATGGTAGAGACGCTCATCGCCTGGGAGAATCATTGCTCCACAGATACCCCAGTTCTGCTGGGTATTGTTCTCGAGGAGCATATTGGTCATAAACTCCAGGTGAGCACGATGGAAGTTACCTACTCCGAAGTGCAGGATACCTGCCTTTACCAAACTGCGGTTATAAGCATAACCTTTTACTACCTGAGCTGCATTTGCTGCGTTTGCATTCACTAAATTTGCCATAATTCTTTTATTGTTAGCTGTAAATATTAATTGTTTATTCATTTTTGGGGAAGCAAGTAGCCGAGGAGTTTCCTCAGCTATCTTATCTCCCGTTTCCGATGGCAAAGATATTGCGTTTTTTCGAGATAAAAAGATGTTTTTTTCGAAAAAAACTTGCAAACGTTCCCGCAAACGTTCCCAATTTCTGCAAACGTTTTAAATACTTTCAGGCGATTACCGAAAACCACTTTCTAGTGATTACCGGAAACCACGAAGTTTGATTATTCTCCCGTAGATTCTCTACATTTCATCGTGGTCTTCAGCACCACCTGTCTATCTTCCATCTCTGGATTATTGATTTTCTCCATCACCAGTTCTGCCGCCTTTCTGCCCATCTCCTCCAACGGAGGCTCCATAGTAGTAATCTGAGGAGATACGATGGTAGATAGTTCGGTACCCGAAAAACCAGCCACGAAAATCTCTTCCGGCACCCGTCTACCCAAGGCACGGAGTCGATTCTGCGCACCTATCGCCAAAGTATCAGTAAAGGCGAAGACGGCATCAAATTCCACCTTATTATATATAAGACGGTCGATGGCATCAGCTCCATTCTTGAAGGTCATTCCCGTCTTCACAATCAGCTCCGGGTCGAAAAGATGGAATTTCTCCATCGCCTCACGATAACCCAAGCCTCGCTGATAGGCATTATAAATGTCGTCGGGTCCCTGCAGATAGACGATGCGCTTCCTGCCCAGGCGAATCAGATGCTCCACCATGAAATAAGAATCTACATTATCATCCACCATCACCTGCGGCATTTTCAATCCGTATGGAATGCGGTCGTAGAAGACTATCGCCATACCATCTGCTGCCAACTGCTGATACATTTCGATATTCTTGCGGTAGCTGCAGAGGCTCACAATCAGACCATCCACCATAAACTGCTCCATCATCTTCAGGTTCTCCAACTCCCGCTCCGGTTTCTCATCGCTCTCGGCAATCATCACCTTCTGGTTCTTCTTGTAAAGTACCTCCTGTATTCCGTTAATCACCTGCGAAGCATAAGGAGTATGCATCTCCGGCACGATGACACCAATGGTGTTCGTACGCCCCATCTTCAGGTTCATCGCCACCGGATTGCGCTTGTAGCCGAGTCGTTTTGCCTCCTCTACCACCATCTCGCGCGTCTCCCTGCGAATGTTCTTGTCATCCGTCAACGCCCGGGAAACGGTAGAGACCGAAATACAGAGAGAACGGGCAATATCCTTGATAGTTACATGTTTCATTATTATGTTTTTATAAGATAAACGTTCGTATTTTGAAGTTGTCGATGCAAAAATACAACTTTTTCTTTAAAACCGAAAACATTTCCAAGAAAAAGATAGAAAAACACCTATAAATGCAATCTGCATATTACATTTTGTAACATACGTTTTCTGTTTCAAAAATGAGAACGATTGCAACGGGCTTCTACCCAATTTTTCTACGCTTCTTCCTTTGCCGCCTCATCAAAAAGTTGTACCTTTGCAGTCGAATTTTCAGCCAGAACCAGGCATTACGCCTTATAGAGAATAGAATTTTCAGCAAATATATGTATTCAGTAATTATAAAAAACAGCAGTAGTTATGAGCATTAATATCAAGAGAAATCAGTTGAAGAGAGTAGTTATCGTAGGTGGCGGACTCGGTGGTCTTCGCTTGGCAGAAGACCTGAGCAAGGCAAACCTGCAGGTGGTGTTGATTGATAAGAATAACTTCCATCAGTTCCCTCCGCTTATCTATCAGATAGCTTCGGCAGGTATCGACCCAAGTTCCATCTCCTTCCCTTTCCGCCAGATTTTCCGCAAGCGCAAGAACTTCTACTTCCGCATGGCAGAGGCGAGAGCCGTATTCCCAGACAAGAAGATTCTGCAGACTTCCATCGGTAAGATTGAGTACGATTACCTGGTGTTCGCAGCAGGAACCACCACCAATTTCTATGGCAATGCCAACATCGAGAAGTGGGCGATTCCGATGAAGACCGTTTCAGAGGCAATGGGATTGCGCAACGCCGTGCTGAGTAACCTGGAGCGTGCACTGACTTGTGCCACAGAAGAGGAGCGACAGGAACTCCTGAACGTGGTCATTGTAGGCGGTGGTGCCACAGGTGTAGAGATTGCCGGAGCCCTCTCAGAAATGAAGCGCTACGTGATTCCTTATGATTATCCTGATATGGACTCATCTCTGATGCATATCTATCTTCTGGAAGCGGGCGACAGACTGCTCGCCGGAATGTCACAGGACTCTTCTAAGAAAGCATACGAATTCCTTACCAGTATGGGTGTGGATGTACAGTTTGGCAAGATGGTAACCGACTACAAGGACCACAAGGTTCTGATGAAGGACGGTCAGGAGATTCCTACCCGCACCTTCCTCTGGGTATCAGGTGTAAAGGCACAGCCTATCACGGGTATTGATGGCGACCATCTGGGTCGTGGTTTCCGCATCGTGGTAGATGAGTTCAACCGCATCCCTGGCATGGATGGTCTCTTCGCCATCGGCGACCAGTGTATCCAGACCACAGACCCAGCTTATCCTGGCGGTCATCCACAGTTGGCCCAGGTAGCCATTCAGCAGGCAGCACTCCTGGCTAAGAATATCCAGAAGATTGCCGAGGGAGCCACTGAATCCCAGTTCAAGCCTTTCCGCTACAAGAACCTGGGTTCTATGGCTACCATCGGAAGACACAAGGCTGTGGTAGAACTAGGCAAGTTCCACAGCCAGGGCTTCTTTGCCTGGGTATTGTGGTTGGTAGTTCACCTCCGCTCTATCCTTGGCGTAAAGAACAAAGTAATGGTAATGCTCAACTGGCTCTGGAAGTATGTAAGCTATAACGATTCCATCCGAATGATTACCTACGCCACCAAGCCTAAGGAAGTGCGCGATCGTTTGAAGCGTGAACAGACCACTCACCTCGGCACCGACTTGCTGGAGAATGAAGAAGAGGAAGATTAAGATAAGGAAATAGATTAAGTTTAAAAGCTTAAGATAAAGAGATAGAAAACGGGTGTATCATTCAATAATATAGATGATACACCCGTTTCTTTTATTACTGTTTCCTGAAACAGCTTTTTTTATGCAGATTCCTGAAGCCGATACCTTTATTAAGTAGATTCCCTTATCACTGTTTCACCTCTCAATGCAATTTCCTCTATCCTTCTATAACCATCGGCAATATGCTCCAGCAG
Organism: Segatella copri; assembly: GCF_009494835.1. Taxonomy (GTDB): domain Bacteria; phylum Bacteroidota; class Bacteroidia; order Bacteroidales; family Bacteroidaceae; genus Prevotella; species Prevotella copri_F. The sequence continues at coordinate 200,170 of NZ_VZBE01000013.1, read as the reverse complement.
CAGTCGGCAACTTTCCTGCGCCATTTTCTCAATAGGCTGCTCCACTACCGTCAACTGAGGATGAACCAAGGTAGCCAAGGCTGTGCCAGACATGCAGCATAACGCCACATCCTCCGGAATGCGCAAGCCACGCTTCTGGATAGCACTCTTGGCTCCCAACACAGCTGTCTCCGTAAAGCCAAATACCGCATCAAAGGGCACATTCTTCTCCAGGAAACGCTCCATCACCCAACTACCCTCTTCAGCCGACAATGCTGGCGACAAGACATCTTGCGCCTGATACTCTATATGAAACTTTTCTAGCGCATCCCGATAGCCCCTCAATCGTTCATAGCTGTTTCGGATATAAGCAGGTCCCGGGATATGAATAATATGCTTATACCCCTTACGCAACAAAGCCTCCACCATGAAAAACGACATGATGTAATCGTCCATGTGAACCTGTGAAGCCTTTACCTTCTCCACCGTTCTATCGAAAAACACGATGGGAATGCCCCTTTCTATCACCTTATTATATAGGTCCACATTATGCTCCTTATCGCATGCACTCATCAGGATGCCATCCACACGCAGCTGCTCCATCATCAGAATGTTCTCTCTCTCCTGCTCAGGATTCTCGTTAGAGATGGCAATCATTACCTTATACCCCTGCTTTCGCAAGATGGCTTGAGCTTCATTGATAAAGGTCATATAAAACGTTGTAACGATTTCGGGGATGATGATGCCGATGTTATGAGTACTCTGCTGGCGAAAGTTCACAGCCAGTTCGTTGCGATGATAGCCCATCCTCTCGGCAGTTGCCAATATCTTCTGCAAGGTTTCCGCCTTCACATTACCCGTATCTCCCGAAAGAGCACGCGAAACGGTGGACTTGGAAATCCCCAACTCCCTTGCAATGTCCATGATGGTTACATATTTTGCCATATCTCTTTTTGGTTTCTTGTTATATGTGCCTGCAAAGATACTTATTTTCCACGAAAGCAACAACAAAAAACAGAGAAATCTTTTTGGGAACGGTTGCGGAAAATGGGAACGGTTGCGGGAACGGTTGCGAAAAAAGAGTCGTTTTTTTTCTTGTTTCTTCTGCAAAATCGTTCTATCTTTGCAGCGTGAAAAGGAAAAACGATTTCTCAAATCGCTCTATTCCTACACAAAACAAAGAATAAACAACATTAAGTATCACAATCAAACCTAAAAAAAGGATATGGAACAAGATTCTAAATTTCAAGCGAACTGTTCGCTAGAGAACAATTCACAGGGAAAGGTTCCCTTCATCAGTAAGCTCGCCTATGGCATGGGCGATGTGGGCTGCAACTTCAGTTGGATGTTCGTGGGCAATTTCCTCATGATTTTCTACACCGATGTGTTCGGAATCAGCATGAGTGCCGTAGCAACCCTGATGCTTGTTTCCCGATTCTGGGACGCCATCAACGACCCCATCATCGGCACACTTACCGACAAGACCCACACCCGATGGGGACGATTCCGCCCATGGCTGCTCTTCGGAGCTCCTATCACGGCACTGGTACTGATACTCACCTTCTGGGCCCATCCGGAATGGAGCCAGACCGCCAAGATTATCTATATGGCAGTAACCTACTGCATCCTGGTGCTGGGATATACCTGCGTGAACCTGCCTTACGGCACACTCTGCGGAGCCATGACACAAGACATCGATGAGAGAGCCAAGCTCAACACCAGCCGTTCGGTGAGCGCCATGATGGCCATCGGAGTAATCAACATCGTAACCGTTCCGCTCATCAGCTGGTTTGGCGCAGGCGATACCAAATATGGTTATCTGGCAGTGGCAGTACTCTACGGCATCATCTTCGCCGCCTGCCATCTGTTCTGCTTCCACAAGACCAGGGAAGTGGTAGAAGTTCCTGTGGGACAGAAGCTTCCTTTAAAGGTGCAGCTTCGCTCCGTGATGAAGAACAAACCCTATCTGCTCGCCCTCTTAGGACAGTTGCTCTTCGGTTTCATCCACTACGGACGCAACGCCGACATGCTCTACTATTTCACTTATGTAGAAGGTTCGGCAACGCTCTTCTCCTACTATTCCATGGCCATCATCGTGCCAAGCATCATAGGTGCCGCCTGCTTCCCTCTGGTATTCAGAAAAACGGGCAACAAGGGTTTCACGGCAGCCATCTTCGCTTTCCTCACCGGTATTACGATGATAGGTCTGTACTTCTTCAGCCCTAACGGCAGCGCCATCATGTTCTATCTGTTCTCAGCTTTGTCGTGGTTCTTCTTCTCAGGCTTCAATACAGCCATCTATGCCATCATACCCGACTGTGTGGAGTATGGCGAGTGGAAGACGGGCATCAGAAACGACGGATTCCAATACGCCTTCATCTCGCTGGGCAACAAGATAGGAATGGCACTCGGCACATCGCTTCTCGCCATTGCCCTGGGCAGTGCAGGATACGTAAGCAACGCCATGCAGAATCCGGAAGTATTAAGCATCATGCACCACGCCTTCAGCACCATTCCTGGAGTATTGTGGATTATCACCGCAGGATGTCTCTGCTTCTACAAGCTCAACAAGAAGCAATACAAGCAGATCATGACCGATCTGGAGAATAAGAAGAAATAAAAAAAACGGGATCTTTTATCCCACCAACATAACAATAACAATTTCAAAACATTATAATTATGAGACAGGCAATATTGGTAGAACCAAAGCATATCGAATTCAAGGAAGTAGCAGAACCAAAGGCAGCAGACTTAACTGCTCATCAGGTTCTCGTCAACATCAAGCGCATCGGCATCTGCGGTAGCGAGATTCACTCGTACCACGGTCTTCACCCAGCTACCTTCTACCCAGTGGTTCAGGGACATGAGTACTCTGGAGTGGTTATGGCTGTAGGCAGCGAAGTTACCGTCTGCAAGCCTGGCGACCATATCACCGCTCGCCCACAGTTGGTTTGCGGCAAGTGCAACCCTTGCAAGCGCGGACAGTATAATGTTTGTGAGCACCTGCGTGTTCAGGCTTTCCAGGCAGATGGTGCAGCACAGGATTTCTTTGTAGTAGATGACGACCGCGTGGCTAAGTTGCCAGAAGGCATGAGCCTCGACTATGGTGCCATGATTGAGCCTTCAGCCGTTGGTGCCCATGCCAGCAACCGCACCGATGTGAAGGGTAAGAATGTAGTAGTGAGCGGTGCAGGAACCATCGGCAACCTCATAGCCCAGTTCTGCATTGCCCGTGGCGCCAAGAATGTACTCATTACCGATGTAAGCGATCTCCGCCTGGCTAAGGCTCGCGAATGCGGCATCAAGCACACCCTCAACATCACCAAGAAGACCTTGAAGGAGGCAGCCCAGGAACTTTTCGGTGAGGAAGGCTATCAGGTAGGTTTCGAGGTAGCAGGTGTAGAAGTTTCCATCCGTTCGCTGATGGAGACCATCGAGAAAGGTAGCGACATCGTGGTTGTGGCAGTCTTTGCCAAGGACCCAGCCCTCAGCATGTTCTATCTGGGCGAGCATGAGTTGAGACTCATCGGTTCAATGATGTATCGCCACGAGGATTATCTCACAGCCATCGATTATGTCAACAAGGGTATCGTTAACCTCAAGCCACTCGTAAGCAACCGCTTCGCCTTCGAGGAATACGATGATGCCTACAAGTTTATCGACGCTCATCGCGAAACAAGCATGAAGGTTCTCATCGATTTCGAACAGAAACCAGGAGAGAAGAAGTAAAGAGATAGAAGAGAAGAAACATACTGCAAACGATTGCAGAAATTGGAAACGATTGCGGGAACGTTTGCAGAAAGTTTAGATGATTTTTCTTTGTGAAGGTAGCTGAAAAATGCTACCTTTGCAACAGAAATCAAATAACATCTCTAACATTCTTAAAGTAAAAATGACAATGGAAAAGAAACAATCAGTGATAGGTATCGGTGAGGCACTCTTCGATGTGCTTCCAGAAGGAAAGAAGCTAGGTGGCGCTCCAGCCAACTTTGCTTACCATGTTTCGCAGTTCGGACTCAATAGCTGTGCGGTCAGCGCAATGGGCGATGATGAGTTGGGCAAGGAACTGGAGAAGGAACTCAACGATCACCATCTCAACTATCAGATAGACAAGGTAGCCTACCCTACAGGCACCGTCCAGGTTTCACTCGATGCCAACGGCATTCCTTGCTACGACATCAAGGAGGGAGCAGCCTGGGACAACATTCCTTACACCCCAGCCCTGGAGGATTTGGCAAAGAACTGCACCGCAGCCTGCTTCGGTTCACTGGCTCAGCGCAATGAGGTTTCCCGTAACACTATCTACCGCTTCCTCGACCACATGCCTGAGGGAGAAGGAATCCTCAAAATCTTCGATATCAATCTCCGTCAGGGATTCTATACCAAGGAGATTATCACCGAGAGCATCAAGCGATGCAACATCCTCAAGATCAACGACGAGGAATTGATCACCGTAAGCCGCATCTTCGGTTATCCGGGCATCGACCTGGAAAACAAATGCTGGCTCCTCTTGGGCAAGTACAATCTGAAGATGCTCATTCTTACCTGCGGCGTAAACGGCAGTTATGTATTCACCCCTGGCGAAGTTTCTTTTATCGAGACACCGAAGGTGGAAGTGGCAGACACAGTGGGTGCCGGTGATTCATTCACAGGCGCATTCGTGGCAAGCATCCTGAAGGGTAAGAGCGTAAAGGAAGCTCATGAATTGGCAGTAAAGGTTTCGGCATTCGTCTGTACCCAGAACGGAGCCATGCCGGTCTTGCCTAAGGAATTTACAAGATAAGCCCTTATTTGCCCAAATTATATGCAAATTATAATTATCTGTAATATATGGTTTAAGTAATTAGTTAACGTTTATAAGGTTCATAGTTAGTTAGGTTCAAAAAGTTTATTTTGTAGTAAAACCATGAAAAGAATTGTAGTTATTGTTTTGATGATGGCTGCTTGCCTGGGAAATGCCCAGGCACAGCTCCATCTGAAAGCCAACGTGCAGAACAATCATCTGTGGCGTGGCATGGAAGTTTCCGACGGCATCGTCCTCCTCACCGACCTGAGCTATACGATGGCCAATGACCACGTTACCGTGGGACTTTGGGGAGGCTGCAACTCGGAAGGCTCCTACAAGGAGTTTAACCATTATCTGAATCTGAAGGCTGGCGGTTGGGGATTCGCCCTGTGGGACACCTACAACTTCTCCCCTGGTGCCACCTATAATAATAAGGAATACTGGAACTACTCAGCCCATACCACGGGCCGATTCCTCGATGCTACATTAAGCTACCGGTTTCAGAACGAGAAGTTTCCACTGCTCCTGAGCTGGTCAACGGTAGTCTTCGGACGCGACCGCAACAGCGATAATACCAAGCAGAAATATTCCACCTTCGCCTATGCAGAATACCCTATCTACCAGAAGGATGGCTGGAAGGTTGATGCAGGAGTAGGTGGAGCCTTCGCCCTGAACAGAGCTGGCGAAGATGCCCACTTCTTTGGAACCACGGCAGGCATCGTTCACGTATCGCTGCAAGCCACCCACGACCTCAAGCTCGGCAACTACACCGTTCCGGTTTACGCCAAGGGCATGTGGAATCCGCAGAGCAACCAGAGTTATTTCCAGATTGGAGCAGAAATCATCCGCTTCTAAATCTTCAATACACAAAAAAGTTTTATCATAACAATCATCTAAACACAGATTCATTATGAAAATCAAAGATTTTACAACAGGTGTGCAGCACATCGGCATTCCTACCAACGACATCAACAAGACCATTGAGTTTTATCATGCCTTGGGCTTCGAGACAGCCCTCCGCACAGTGAACGGCACCGAGGAAGTAGCCTTTCTCCAGCTCCACAATCTCATCATCGAGACCTATCAGAACCATCAGGCAAAGATGGAATATGGAGCCATCGACCACATCGCCATCGATGTAAAGAACATAGAGGATCTCTTCCTGGTAGTGAAGGAAGCAGGAACCTTCAAGATGCTGGATCAGCAGGTAAATGGTCTTCCATTCTGGGAGAACGGCGTAAAGTTCTTCACCATCGAGGGTCCAAACAAGGAGAAAATCGAGTTCTGCGAGAAACTATAATCAGCAGCATATTCTTTTAGATTAAAACAGATGACTATAGCAACATAAGAGAGAGATAAGAATGATGAAAGTCCAGCTTGGAGCCTTTTTATAAGAGAGGCATCCGAGTTGGACTTTCTTTTTTCATTTTCCTCAGGAGGAATATAATATGGTTTTCCTTGATACTCCAGGGATATTAATGATGCTCAGGCACAATGGCGAGATACACCAGATCATGATCTGTGAGATTCTCCATATAATGAGCGTGGTTCATAGGACAATAATGCACCTGTCCCTGTCGAACCTCTTCTACGGTATCATCATAATGGAAAGTAGCAGTGCCGCTTACCACATAGATAATCTCGCAGTTGCCCTCATGAGTATGAAGACCAGTTGATGCACCCGGACGCAAGGTAGAATACATAATCTTCACCTTGTCATCCACATAGTTACGAGTATCGAGTTTACCCTGTCCACCCTTGAAGCCCTCCAAATGAGCCTCAGCAATCTTTTCGAAATCTATTACCATCTTTATAATGTTTAGTGTTTAATGTCTAATATTTACTTGGCTTTTATAAAAGAAGCCCTGCAGCTTACTTTGCTTTCGCAAAATACTTCCATAGCGGAGCCGCCATCAGGCTTTGCCAGATTTCTCCCTTCTCCAGCATATCCATCACTTCATCCCTGGAGAAGAGGCGAATCTCGATATCCTCAGCCTGGTCAAGATGCTGAACATCCATACGCTCCACATCCGTAGCCAGATAGCAATGGGTAAGATTGGTATGCGTACTTGGGTTGGCAGAAATCGTCATCCACTTCTGCCAGTTTCCGCCACCGAATCCAGTCTCTTCCATCAGCTCTCGCTTGGCAGCAACCATCGGGTCTTCGCCCTTCTCTATCACTCCTGCGCAGAGTTCATTCACCGTCTTACCTATCGCATAGCGATACTGGCGAACGAAGACGAACTCTCCCTCCTTCGTAATGGCGATGGTGTTCACCCAATCGGGATATTCCAGCACGTAATATTCATCGATAATGGCTCCCGTAGGCAATTCCACCTTATCCACTCGTGCCGTGAGCCATGGCTTCTCTATCAGATACTTCTGCGAGAGCGTCTTCCATTTCATATCTTTATCAGCCATTTTCTTACTTCATTTAAAAAACTGGATTTTCTTTATTTTAATTGATGGTGCAAAAGTACGAAAAAAGATTGAAAAGAGAAAAGTTTACTTGTTATTTCTTTCCCAAAAACAGAATCTAAAACCTTTATGCCATTCTTAGCCCCTAATTTTAAAAAAAACAGTATCCTTGCAAGGCATAAAATTCATTCGCATAAAGGGATTTAATCAAATAAAAAGACATCATGGCAGAACATCTTATTATAAAAGATTCCTTAATATTCATTTCCCTCTTGCTTGATCACACTCGGACCATCGATGAGTTCAGGCTGAGGGGCATTTCGGTTTACATCACCATATGCTCTGCCCAGATCACTCATCGTAATACTGATGTTGCGGTTCACGGGTCTGTCTTTATTTAATAGACTGTGCGAGAAGAGCCACTGATAGGTTTTCTTCAGATAAAACACGCGAGCAGGGGTACCGTGATTGGCACCCTTCCACCAGTCGTATATCAATCGGGTATCCTTGCCATCCTTCACAAGTTTATCTACCACCACCTTCGATTGCTTGACCGGTACTGCCCTATCTGCTGTGCCATGGATAATCCAGAAAGGCAAATCGCCCAATCCACTCACATCCTTATACGAACAGCCGCCACACAGCGCCATGCCAGCAGCTATCCTATCGGGATAAGTAGCACAGACATCCATGGTGCCATAACCGCCCAAGCTCATGCCCAAGACATAAACCCTATTAGAATCGCATGGGTAATTCTTCTTCACCCAGTCTAGCATATCCATGATTTTCTTCGGATTCCAAGCTCCTCCCGGATTCTGCGGAACGATGGTCAGCGCATCGATATCGCGCCCCTTGACGATGGCATCAAGCGGTCCGTATCTTCTCACCTTATTCAGATTCTTGCCGCAAAGACTGGCACCATGCAGAAAGATGATGACCGGTGTCTGCTCTTGCGAATAAAAATAATCTACTGGCGTATAAACCCAGAAGTTGTAACCTCCCGGAATCTCATCTTTCACAGCTCGCAGAAAGTCGTAAGCCGACATGCTGCATACGGAAAGACAGAATAATATAAACAAAAATATCTTCTTCATTTTCTTCCTTTTTTACCTGTTTAGTATCACGCTCCCTGTTTCATACCATGAACGTTCATCACACAAAAGTAAGTAAATATCAGCATATTACCAAATATCCTCCCTATATTTTTCTTTTTTTTATCCAAAAGAAAGATTCGTTTAAACTTCCAGGTAGAAAGATAAACAACGATTATTTGTGTTAAAAATCATAAGAATCACATCGGTTCGCATTATTTTTATTATCTTTGCATCATAACAAGACATATAATAAATAAATATAGAATTATGAATGTAGGAGATAAAATACCAGAGATTCTTGGCATTGACCAGGACGGACGTGAGATAAAGGCAAGCGACTACCGTGGTCGCAAGATAGTGCTCTACAGTTATCCGAAGGCTAACACCAGCGGATGCACTGCCGAAGCCTGCTCCCTGCAAGCACATAAGGAGAAGCTGGCAGCAGCCGGTTACGAGATTATCGGCGTGAGCAAGGACAAGCAGGCTCTGCAGAAGAAGTTTGCCGAAACCAAGGGTTTGCAGTTCCCTCTTATCGCAGATACCGAAACCACCCTACTGCAGGAACTCGGCTGCTGGGGCGAGAAGGTAACCTGCGGCAGAAAGACCATCGGCATCCTCCGCACCACCTATCTCGTCAACGAAGAAGGCGTCATCGAAAAGATCTTCACTCCAAAGGAGATCAAAACCAAGATTCATGCAGAGCAGATTCTGGATTACATCCATCAATAGAGAACAAAGATGACAGAATTTGAAAAAATGAGAAACAGCGAGCTCTATGATTTCAGCAACAAGGAAGGCATGAAAAGCATAGAGCACGCCAACCGTCTCTGCTGCCGCCTACAGACGCTAACCCTGTTTGATGAAGACTATCGAACCATTATCGAAGAACTGATTCCTGGCATTCCAGCTTCAGCCACCATCTGTCCACCCTTCCACTGCGACCATGGTCACGGCATCAAGGTGGGTGAGAATGTATTCATCAACTATGGCGCCACGATGCTCGATGAAGGCTGGATTACCATCGGCAACCGCACCCTGATAGGTCCGAACTGCCAGCTGGTAACCCCTAACCACCCCATCAATTATATGGAACGACGCAAGCCAGTAGAAACAGGCTTCCCCATCACCATTGGCGAGGATTGCTGGCTGGGCGCAGGAGTCATCGTCTGCCCTGGAGTAACCATCGGCAACCGCTGCGTAATCGGTGCCGGCAGCGTAGTGGTCAAGGATATTCCTGATGACTCCATGGCTGTGGGAAATCCGGCAAGAGTTATCAGAAAGCTCAGATAACAAGAAAAAATAAAATCAAAAGAGTATGTTAGAACACATTGCAGATTTCACAGCGTGGCCAATCCTTACGGGAATTTTCATTGGCTATATTGCCAACCGCATCATGAGCGGCGAAGGCAAAGGATGTTGTATGAACCTATTCATAGGTATTGTGGGCAGTTATGCCGGCGCCATCATCAGCAATCTGCTGAACATAGAACTGTTTGGCAAGGGTTATCTTACCAACTTCGTCTTCTGCGTCATTGGCGCCATAGCGGTATTGTGGATTTGGAAGAAACTCTTCGATTAGTATTCTTTTTATTGGTTAAAACATAAAATGATGACAAACAAGGAATTGATACTCGCCAATCTGATGAGGGCGATGATAAAATATGATGGTGGCGATGCGCCTCGCATCCAGCATTTCGTGAAGGTACACGACTTTGCCCGTATGATTGCAATAGCAGAAGGAATGACCGGAGAAGACCTCTTCGTGCTCGAAGCAGCAGCCATTCTTCACGATGTAGGCATTCACGTTTCAGAAGCCAGATACGGCAACTGCGATGGCAAGCACCAGGAAGAACTGGGTCCTGGCGAGGCAAGAAAAGTACTGTCAGAAGTAGATGGATTCACAGCCGCACAGATAGAAAGAATCTGCTGGCTCATTGCCCATCATCATACTTATAAAGATGTTACCAGCCTCGACCACCGCATTCTGCTCGAAGCTGATTTTCTGGTGAATTCCTTCGAAGACCATCTTGCTCTTGAAGGCATCATCACCTTCCGCAATCATGTCTTCCGCTCGGAATCAGCTATCAGAATGCTGAATGATATGTGGGGGCTGTAACGAAAGTTACTTTCTTGGAAAGAGCATCATAGAGGGAAGGTGAAAGTACAACAAACTGCTGTTATGTGTTTTATTTAAAACTAATACCTTTATTCTATTTCACTTCTGTCAGTTTGCCCGTCTGTGAGTCAATGATATAGCCATGAAGATTGACGTCTTTTGGTACGAGAGGGTGTGTACGGATCGTATTGATGGTATTCCTTACAGAATCCTCTGTGTCGTGGAATCCCTCCAGCCAATGGTCGAGGTCGATGCCGCAAAGCCCGATGGTATCGATAACATTCTGATGGATGCCACGTTTGAGCATCAATTTCTTCATCTGCTGTCCGTTCATGTGGCATGCACCGCAGTTGGAGTGGGCTATGACCATGATTTCCTCTACACCCAATTCGTAGATGGCTACAAGGAGACTACGCATGGCTGAGTCGAAAGGACTGATAACCAGTCCACCGGCGTTCTTGATGAGTTTGGCATCTCCGTTCTTCAGACCCAAAGCTGCTGGCAGAAGCTCAGTGAGGCGGGTGTCCATACAGGAAAGAATGGCAAGTTTCTTGTCTGGATATTTACTCGTAAGATACTTTTCGTAAGCCTTACTGGCTACGAAGTTTTCATTATACTTGATGATTTCTTCTATAATCATAGTCATGTAAATTGAAATGTGAAACTAAATTTTCCTATTTCTCAGGGGTTGGCTTGAGGTAAGCCATGAATTTCTCTGGCTGATAGTTGAGAACCAGCTCATCCGGGAACTCTGCTTTTTCTACCAGTGGCATAATGTTACTGTAGTCGGCAATCATCGCAGAGAAGTGGGCATCACTTCCGAAGATGACTGGAGTTTCATACTTCTTGGCAAGTTGCAGCAGTTCCAGATTATTGGGAGCAGCCACAGTCTTGTGGCGGATGGGAGCCATAGAATGGTTGTTGATTTCAAGCAAGGTATGCGTCTCCCTGGAAACTTTCATGAGTTCTTCGAAATCCAGTTCTGCCGTACCATCGCCGGGATGAGAGATAATCTGCACGAAGGGATTGCGCATGGCATTGATGACACCCTGCGTATTCTCCTCCTTACTTCCTCCCTGCCAGCAAAGGCTATGGATGCCTGCTATTCGGATATCCAGCATACGCCAGTAATCCTCGTCGAGATCGATATCTCCCTTCGTATTGAGAATGTTGAGTTCTGCTCCAAGCATCAGTTTGATTCCATAGAGCTGGCGTGGAACACAATGAAGGTTTCTGAAATAGATAGGATCACAGGTACCCGGGATATTGGGACCGTGCTCTGTGATTCCCAAAATATCCAACCCTTTCTTCTTTGCTGTCAAGGTCATTTCCTGCAAACTGCTGAAGGCATGACCTGATGCTATTGTATGTGTATGAACGTCTAATAATGTTTTCATGGGGCAAAGGTAACAAATATTTATAGATTACACAAGAAAAAGTACTATATAATGCTCGTTTTATAAAAAATTTTAATTTTATGGGATTTTTCTTGGCTATTTAGCATTGTATATTGATTTTTTCTTATCTTTGCAGGTACAATTCAAAAGATTGATTATTATGCAGATATTATTGGCAAATGCCAAAATCATGTTTGAGAAGGCAGACAGGAAGCCTATCTCCGTGCCACTATTCCAATCAGTTGCCAATGACTTGGCCAAAGAAATGGCAATGATGAATGTAGAGAAATTGGCTAAGCAACTGGATTGCAGCAGCAAGATTGCAATGACGAACTGGAAGCGATATCATGATTTTATGGCAACCGAAAAGATGCCTGCTATCCTGGCTTACAATGGTCAGGCATACAAACATTTGCGTGCCAGTTCTTTGAGCGAGGAGTCGTTAGAGTATGCCCAGAAACATCTCTGGATTACCTGCTTCCTTTATGGATTGCTTCGACCGTTGGATGGCATTGTACCTTATCGTATGGAGCATTGCGTATCGCTCGAAGCTACAAACGACAAGCCTATCAATCAGTTCTGGAAAGACAAACTGACAGATGTTCTCATCGATAGTGTGAAAGCTGACGATGGTATACTCATCCATCTTTCTACAGAGGAATATGAACATCTGTTCGATTGGAAGAGAGTATGTAAGGAGATAAAGGTCATTCAGCCACTCTTTTATGTCCGCCAGAAAGACGGCAGATTGAAGATGCAGGCTGTATGGGCTAAATCTTGCCGTGGAGCCATGGTGAGATATATCTTGAATAATCAGCTTCTTACTCCAGAGGAACTGGCAGGCTTCAGTTACGAAGGTTTTGAATATGAGCCTGAATTAGGAGAAGCTGCTTTTCCTCATTTCGTTCGTTGAAATAGAACAAAAGCAAACGAACGTTATAAAAGGAAGATGCTGTATGTTTGGATTGAATGGGAGCACCCAATATATCATAGAAGTATCATCATTTTACGATTGTACAACTAAAAAGTGTATAGTTGTACAACTAAAGAGGGTATAGTTGTACGACTAAAAGGTGTTGTCACTAGGCTCAGCAGAGGTGCTGACTGCAGTCAGCAGACCTGCTGACTAGGCTCGGCAGAGCTGCTGAGCCTAGTGGCAATGTCTGAGAAGGTTTATGCTTGTACTCTAAAAGACGCTAGTTCTGACTCCAGGAAACGCTTCTTTTAACTCTCGGAGACGTATCCTTCAACGAGAAGAGACGCTTCATTCAAGTTAAGGAGACGCTTCATTCAACGAGAAGAGACACTTCATTCAAGTTAAGGAACCGATTTCGTCAACCTAAAGAGCCGTTTCAACAACTACGTCTTAGTTACTCCTTCTTCCACAAACGATAGAGCGTTATAGGACCTTCCTTGGTAGCATACATTCTGGCAGCCGGTTCCTCACAGAGATCATTCAACACCTTATTGGCATGATAGCGGGTGACACCGAATTCACGAATCATATCCTTCACCGTGATATAACCCTGCTGCTGACAAATCTCTACAATATCAGCAAACTCCTTATCCGCCTCTTTTGGAGTAGATTTCACACTCCAATACTGTCGGCTGCAACCATTAGAGTGGCGCTTCAGCCTCTCCAGAAACTCCTTCGTGGGCTGAATTTCCAAGCCGCAGATATCCACCTCATTGGCTGGAATCAGATCCCCCTCATGATAGGTCCTTTTCCATTCGATTCCATTCTTGTCCTTATGCTTCACCATCCCCAGCTTAGGCTTGACGATAAACATATCGCCTACCCTCACCTCGTTGCCATCCGCCAGGGCGTAAAGCGTTTCATCCTCCAGCGTTTCCAATGCGGAGATAAAGGACGAAACGTTCATCGCACAATGATCGCGAACACGCTTTTCCATCTTCTCCCTGTCAACGATATCCTGTTTCACGAACATCGGATGTATCTGATACTTACCGCTTTCGTCCTTCAAGGGCGTGCGATGCTCTAAATAATTGATTGAACCTGTTGCTCTAGCCATATTCTTAGTTGTTTTGATTCCTTAAAAGATTATGCGCAAAAATACTGATTATTAGCGAGATAAGCAATTATTTTATGTTAACTTTGTTAAAAGATAGAGTTATAAAGACATGTTTTGTGATAAAAGATAGAGATATAAATGGGTGTTTTGTAATAAAAGATAGAGTTATCAGACTCTATACATTATGATTATCTGTGTAAAAAATCAAATCAGCAAGTATACCAGAAGTCTTAAGACGTTGATATACTTGCTGATTATATTATCCCAAGCAACGAGACAAGTAGCCAATGCAACAAGTTACAAAATCTATATTATCACTATTCATATCTTCTGTTTTTACAAGGCTGCAGCCACCCTTCTTACTTTTGCCAATCTCGTCATAAAAGTAGAATCACTTTTAGTAGATTGCAGATTATATCTCATCTGCATTTTCAACAAAGGCTCAGCATTCACTCCAAGTGCAGCCTCAAAGAGCAGGGCCGTTTTTTCCGTTACTGGGCGACGAGCATTCAGAATTTCGTTCAGGGCAGAATAAGCAATCCCCATTTCCTCCGCCAACTGGCGCTGAGAGATTCCACGGTATTCTATCTCATCCTTCAGAACATCCCCTGGATGCGTAGGAAAAGCTGGAGTCATCTCGTTTGCTCGCATTTCCTTTGTTGTTTTATTATCGTTGCTCATAGCTATATTATTTATAATGGTTTGACAATTCAGTTATATTACATATGGTTGCAATAGTTTGACCATCCTCAAATTCTTCTTCAAATTCTATTCGATATTGGTCATTCACTCTTACCGAGGACAAAACTTCTTTATTTCCTTCTAACCGTTCATAATTGAGAGAATTATATTTCCATAGACCTTGAACGTTATCTTCCGATATCATAAGGTCTATCACTCGAATATACTTTCTAACTATTTGCGGTTGAAAGCGATGCTTTTTATCAGATTTGCCAGATCTATATAGATCACGCAGATAATCCTCGTTGAAATTTACTATCATAACCTTAATGTTTTGATGCTGCAAAGATAATATTTTAATTCGATATTCACAAATTTTGTGAAGGAAACTTTTGCTTAACAACTATAATTGTGATTATCTGTGTTAAAATTCACAAGAACACCTCATTTCTCATTATTTTTTATTACCTTTGCCCCAAATAACAATTTAAAACAAAGGATATGAGCACATCAACTAATGCGATTACTCCCGATTTGCAAGCGAAGCTTGACAAAGCGAGAGAAGAAATTCATAATGGACAATGTATCACATTGAAGTCGCATGATGATATTGACAATTACTTTGCGAGTTTATGATTTATACAATCATTACTTCCAAGAGTGCTGAAGATGTCATCAAGAAATGGACGAAATCCAATCCAAAGCTATTCAAAAAATACCAAAAAATCTATCATGAACTGGTAGATCACCCAAGAACAGAACCTGGTAAATTCCTTGCAGGGATGTAGGGTGCTGACCTATCCACAAATTACCGAAGAGTTTTTCGAAACTCTCCTTCTGATTACAGTCATAGTAAGAGTAGAACATACTGAGAAACAGACTCTTTCCAAAACGACGGGGACGGATGAAGAAGAGATTGCGAGGCTGCTTCTCCAGCTCTGGCAAAAACATCGTCTTATCGACATAATATAGATTCAGACTCATCACCGTGGCGAAATCAGACACTCCGTATGGTACTTGTTTTACTTGCTATTTCATCATGCTATGAAATTTAACCAGTTTATATGTGCAAAGTTACGGCTTTATTTTGAAACAACCAAAGTTTTCACTGCTTTTTTGTTTAAAATCGAGTAGCAGGAAAACGAAGCAGTTTTCTTCCTACTCTCGTTTTCCGAACTCTTACACCACCGTACGTGCCGTTCGGCATACGGCTGTTCCTATTTTTGGTGCCACTCAAGATATATCCTCATTAAAGTAGATTTCTCTTGGCATATGTCCTACTAGTTTGACCAAGTATCTCCACAAGCCAACTTATTCTTGCAGTCTGCTACTTATGGCGTTACATTGATAAACTTTTGGTAGTCAGCTTCACTTATTTCAAAATATTGTTTGTCAATGTCCGCACCATGCGAGTTCTTTATGAACTTAAATCTGATAGAACAACCATCTGTTGCTTTATAAATAATGAAAGACAGTTTCAGTGGATACAACTTACTCATAGAAGTCTGGATGATGTCTTCGTCTATTATATTTCTTTCTAATTCACTTTTCATTGGAGCTGGAAGATTCAATATAATTGGTGAATTGGAAAGGTTTCGAAGTTTCTTCATATCTTCCTCGGTAAACATTAAGAAAATCTTTTCTTTCCAATATTGCCAATCTTCACGAATATTAGGATATCTATATGCTCCGTTATATTTTTCCCATACCAAAACATAATAAGGAATATTATTTAGTTTTATAGTTTTAAATTGAAGACTAATAATATTGTTAAAACAATCTGACAAGAAGATGGCATTTTGTTTTGTCTGAGTTCTGATTTTTTTGCTAAGTTTTTTAGCTTTTATGCAGTTAACCCAGTCAATCCATTCACCTGTATTGTGGTCATAAGCCCAACCAATAACTTTGTTAAGTATTACCCCTTCATTGTTAAAATAAACTTTAGACCGGTTCACTCTTTTTTGTCCTAAGCATGTTATAGAAAATACAATGCAAAGTGAAAGAATTAAATAACGTTTCATCTTATCCTAATTTCCGCAACACTATAATTTAATACTTTTTATAAGCACCCTAGCAACAAAAAGTTGCACAGATTTTTGACATATCAGAAATTTCACTTATTTTAGTGTTGCATTTAAAAACAAATAAAACTCTGAATGACATGGCAAAAGTACAAATAAAATCTGAGAAAATCACTTCTTTTGAAGTTTTTTTCGATTATAGAGTTATTTGATGCTGCAAAGTTACGACTTCATTTTGACATACCAAAAGTTACCACTACTTTTTTGGTGCACCCTTATCATTTGACTATAAATCTCAAAAACTACAAGAAAAGTTTGGCTGTTTCGATTATTCAGCGTATCTTTGCTACAATAATAAAAGAAAGGAAAGCTATATGGAAACAAAAGAAAAGAAGATACAAGTTCATACTATAGACAACAAAGACATCGACAAGTTTTTCCCTGCTCATAGCGAGATTACAATGTCTCCACTTCCGAAAGGACACATAGCACGACTCGCTACCATCCACAAGGTTAAGATTCAATAAAAAACTTCAGGGGGAGTATGCCCGCTATCAAAAAAAGATAAACATAAAAGTAAAGTTTAACATAATATTCTTGCAAAAATCAACTTTTATGTTTATCTTTGCAGAAAAATTATAAGTTATATGGAAAAGAACTTATTAATAGAGCTATTAGAAACTGGAGAAAAAGTCAGCCTTTATTCTCCAAGATTCGAGGGTGAGGAATATACCGAATTTGAGAAATTCCTTCTCACCTATAAGGACCAATATGCCCAAGATGTACAAATCCTCATTAGAAGGATTGATATTATCAAAGAAAATGGTGCAGAAGATAGATTCTTCAGATATGAAGGAAGCAAACGTGACAGGGTGATGGCACTACCCTCTCATCTTGATACATCTAATTTAAGATTGTATTGCCTTAATATCAGCCATAAGATTTTAATCTTAGGTAATGGTGGTATAAAGAAAACTCAAACATATCAAGAAGATGTAAATCTGCATAGAGCCGTACAAAACTTACAAAAGATAGACATTATTATAAAGAAACTTGAAAATAGAAGAATCATAACAATCAATGGTACAAATTTACATGGACCACTTGAATTGACTATAGATATCGACTATAATAAGGAGGATTTAATATGAAAACAAATAAACTGATGGATGAAATCCGCAAGTCAACTCCTGCGGACACAAACAAACAAGTCGACTTATGCGTTGCTATTGCCAACAGAGTCTTTGAACTATTACAGGAACGAAATATGAAACAACGTGATTTTGCAAAGGCTCTTGGCAAGACTGAAACAGAAGTAAGTCGTTGGCTGAGTGGAACACATAATCTCACATTAGCTACAATTGCAAAGATGGCGACGGTTCTTGGTGATGACATCATTACCACAACACAGAGCCATCGTCCATACAAACTTCCAAATACGCAAAATGTAGCTATGATGGTAGCTGAGGATATGTGCAAAAAATAGTCATACAAATAATAAAAAATCCCTGCCATAGGAAGCCTTTCCTACAGCAGGGATTTTTCTATTGGGAATCATCAAGAATGACGAAACTGTCAATTCTTAACTATTAACTATCAACTATTTATACTCTCCCCAAGCCTTGATGTCGATATCCTCGAGCTTGGTGGTGCAGAATGCATAGATGAATGCACTCGCCAGACGGCTGTTGGTAATCAATGGCACGTTCAGGTCGATAGCTGCACGACGAATCTTGTAACCATTGCTCAACTCGCTGCTGGTCAAGTTCTTAGGAATATTCACTACCATATCTATCTCATGGTTGTGGAGCATCTCCAAAGCCTTAGGCGCACCACCTTCTGCCTCCTCTGATGGCCAGAGTACACGGGTGTTCTCAATGCCATTCTCGGTGAGGAACTTGCTACTACCACCGGTTGCATACAGCTTGTAGCCATGCTTAACCAGCATCTGGCCAGCATCGAGCAAATCTACCTTCTGCTTGGCAGAACCTGTAGAAAGCAGGATGTTCTTGGCTGGAATGCGATGACCCACAGAAAGCATACTCTTCAGAAGTGCGGTAGATGTATCGTCGCCCAAGCAACCTACCTCACCCGTACTGCTCATATCCACACCCAATACTGGGTCTGCCTTCTGCAAACGGTTGAAGCTGAACTGAGATGCCTTGATACCTACATAGTCGAGATCGAAGAGGTTCTTGTGTGGCTTCTCTACTGGCAAACCGAGCATTACGCGGGTAGCCAACTCGATGAGGTTGATCTTCAATACCTTGCTCACGAATGGGAACGAACGGCTGGCACGCAAGTTACACTCGATAACGAGAATATCATTGTCACGAGCCATGAACTGGATGTTGAACGGACCGTTGATGTGCAACTCCTTGGCAATCTGACGACCAACTCGCTTTACACGACGAACTGTCTCAACATACAACTTCTGAGGAGGGAACTGGATGGTTGCATCGCCTGAGTGAACACCGGCAAACTCGATGTGCTCGGAAATCGCATAGGCAATCACCTCGCCATTCTTTGCCACTGCATCCATCTCAATCTCCTTGGCATGTTCGATAAACTTACTAACTACCACTGGGTGATCCTCACTTACATTGGCAGCCAACTGCAGGAATCGCTTCAGCTCATCCTCGTTAGAACATACGTTCATCGCAGCGCCCGAAAGCACGTAGCTAGGACGAACCAATACAGGGAAACCTACACGCTCGATGAAGTTGTCGATGTCCTCCATAGAGGTCAGGGCGCTCCACTCTGGCTGGTTGATGCCGTTGTTGGTCAACATCTGAGAGAACTTGGCACGGTCCTCAGCGTTATCGATGTCCTTGGCAGCAGTACCCAGGATTGGCACGTTCTGTGCATCCAGATGCATAGCCAGGTTGTTTGGAATCTGACCACCGGTAGATACGATGACGCCATGAGGCTGCTCCATCTCGATGATATCCATCACACGCTCGAAGGTCAACTCGTCGAAGTAGAGACGGTCGCACATATCGTAGTCGGTAGATACGGTCTCTGGGTTGTAGTTGATCATCACTGAGCGCCAACCTTCCTTGCGGATGGTGTTCAATGCCTGAACGCCACACCAGTCGAACTCTACTGAAGAACCGATGCGGTAAGCACCTGAACCGAGTACGATGATAGAACGGTGGTCGTTCTCGAAGGTGATGTCGCTCTTCACGCCAGCGTAAGTTACATAGAGGTAGTTGGTCTGAGCAGGATACTCTGCTGCCAGGGTATCAATCTGCTTTACTACAGGCAGGATGCCATAGCTCTTGCGCTTGTTGCGAACCAGCAGGGCAGCCTTGTGCATGTTGCCCAACTCCTGCTCCAAACCCACGGCACGGGCTACCTGGAAGTCGGTAAAACCGTAAACCTTAGCGGTGCGGAGCAAATCCTGGTCAAGAGTATTGATGTTGCACTTCTTCATCGCCTCGTCGATGTCGATGATGTGCTTCAACTTCTCAAGGAACCACTTGTCAATCTTGGTCAAGTCGTGAATCTGATCTACGGTATAGCCCTTGTGCATTGCCTTTGAAATCACGAACACACGCTTATCTGTTGGCTCGCGCAAAGCTGCATCGATATCATCGATTTCAAGCTCCTTGTTCTCTACGAAACCGTGCATGCCCTGACCAATCATACGAAGACCCTTCTGGATAGCCTCCTCGAAATTGCGGCCGATGGCCATTACCTCACCTACTGACTTCATAGATGAACCCAACTCCTTATCTACGCCACGGAACTTAGACAAGTCCCAACGTGGAATCTTACAAACTACGTAGTCCAATGCTGGCTCGAAGAAGGCAGATGTGGTCTTGGTAACAGAGTTCTTCAACTCGAACAGACCGTAGCCCATACCGAGCTTGGCAGCAACGAAGGCAAGAGGATAACCGGTAGCCTTAGATGCCAAGGCAGAAGAACGGCTCAAGCGGGCATTCACCTCGATTACACGATAATCCTCGCTCTTAGGGTCGAAGGCATACTGCACGTTACACTCACCCACGATTCCGATGTGACGGATAATCTTGATGGCGAGGGCACGGAGCTTATGATACTCAGAATTGCTCAGGGTCTGAGATGGAGCGATGACGATACTCTCACCAGTATGGATTCCCAGTGGGTCGAAGTTCTCCATGTTACAAACTGTGATACAGTTGTCGTAACGGTCGCGAACTACCTCATACTCAATCTCTTTCCAGCCCTTCAAACTCTTCTCTACCAATACCTGTGGAGAGAAAGAGAAAGCCTTCTCAGCGAGTTTGTTCAGCTCCTCCTCGTTGTCTGCGAAACCGGAACCGAGACCACCCAAGGCGTAAGCAGCACGGATGATGACAGGATAGCCGAGTTCGGCAGCAGCCTTGCGAGCCTGCTCGATGTTCTCGCAAGCCTCACTCTTGATGGTCTTCACATTGATTTCATCCAACTTCTCTACGAAGAGCTCACGGTCCTCAGTATCCATGATAGCCTGTACTGGAGTACCCAATACCTTGACATTATATTTCTCCAGGATGCCCTGGCGATAGAGTTCTACACCACAGTTGAGGGCTGTCTGACCACCGAAGCTGAGGAGGATACCGTCTGGATTCTCCTTCTGGATAACACGCTCTACGAAGTATGGCTGCACTGGCAGGAAGTAAATCTGGTCGGCAACACCTTCTGATGTCTGTACGGTTGCGATATTCGGGTTGATGAGCACAGTCTCGATACCTTCCTCGCGCAATGCCTTCAGGGCCTGCGAACCTGAGTAGTCGAACTCACCTGCTTCACCGATCTTCAAGGCTCCAGAACCTAAGAGGAGCACCTTCTTTATATTTTCGTCTTTCATTATTTTCCTAAATTACAATAAAATCATTCGAATTCTTCACTCTTCGTTCTTCACTCTTCACTTATTTGAGTGTTTCTACGAACTTATCAAACATGAACTCTGTATCCACTGGACCAGAGCAAGCCTCTGGGTGGAACTGGCTTGAGAACCAAGGGTTCACCTTGTGGCGGATACCCTCGTTAGAGCCATCATTCATATTTACAAAGAGTTCCTCCCAATCGTTGCCCAATGTCTTGGCATCAACGGCATAACCGTGGTTCTGAGAGGTGATGTAGCAATTGTTGGTTCCTACCATGCGCACAGGCTGGTTGTGTGAACGGTGACCATACTTCAACTTGTAGATAGTAGCACCGGCTGCCTTAGAAAGCAACTGGTTACCCATACAGATACCGCAGATAGGCTTGCGGCTCTGACTGATCTGCTTGCGAATAATGTTTACTGCATCCTCGCACATATCCGGGTCACCAGGACCATTGGCAAGGAACAATCCGTCGAAGTCCATATCGGTGTAATCGTAATTCCATGGCACACGGATCACCTCTACGCCTCTGTTGATGAGGCAACGGATGATGTTTGCCTTCACACCACAGTCAACGAGTACCACCTTCTTGCCGGCACCCTCGTTATAACGGATAATCTCCTTGCAGCTCACCTGGTCAACGAAGTTTACACCCTCATAGTTAGCTTCAGGGATGTTGTCTGGTTCATCATCAAAGAGAATCTTACCCATCATCACACCATGCTCACGAAGCACCTTAGTCAACTCACGGGTATCGATGCCTGTGATTCCTGGCACCTTTTCGCGCTTCAACCAGTCGGCAAGACTCTCCACTGCATTCCAGTGGCTGTACTGCTCGCTGTAATCATTCACGATGATGGCAGAAGCATAAATCTTGTCACTCTCCATGAAGGTTGGCAAACCATTCTCCTCAAAAGTAAATGGTGGCACACCATAGTTGCCCACGAGAGGGAATGTAAGTGTCATCAACTGACCGGCGTAAGAAGGGTCGGTCAAACTCTCTGGATATCCCATCATGGCTGTGTTGAACACAACCTCGCCCGCTACAGGGGCATCATATCCAAAAGATTTGCCATGGAACTTGGTTCCATCGCTCAAAACTAAGGTTACTTTTTTCATATCTGACATTTGATTCTTTTATTTCATACTTATAAGAGCAAATGAATTCTTCACTCTTCGTTCTTCTCTATTCACTTATTTATGATAAACGTTTTCGATGTAGTTTACAAACGACTGGTTGCAGAGCTTCGTGCCGCCTGGGGTTGGATAATGACCGGTGAAATACCAGTCGCCCTTGTGGTTTGGAATCGCCTCGCGCAAGCCCTCAATGCTCTGGAATACAAGCTGGATAGGAGTAGTCATGCCCTCTGGGCGAAGCATCTCAACAATCTTCTCGTTGATTTCCTCGGTGCTGAATGGCTTGTAGATGGAGCGTACCGGATTGATCTGCTCCTCCTTTGGCTTTGCCAATTCTGCCTTGCAAGCCTCATAGGTCTGCTCGATAAGGTCTTCCATCTTGCGCTCTTTCAAAAGCTGGATGGCAGCACGGAAGACGCAGAACTCTTCCAGTCTTGCCATATCGATGCCGTAGTAATCCGGATAGCGGATCTGAGGGGCACTGGAAACCACTACAATCTTCTTAGGATGCAGACGGTCGAGGATGCGGAGAATACTCTCCTTCAGGGTAGTACCACGCACGATACTATCATCGATAATGACAAGATTATCCACATTCGGCTCGATGCTTCCGTAGGTTACATCATACACATGGCTCGCCAGGTCGTTACGGCTGTTGCCCTCGGTGATGAAGGTACGGAGTTTGATATCCTTCCATGCTATCTTCTCTGAGCGGACGAAGTCGCCGAGGATTTCGTATAATTCTTCTTTTGATGGAACATGGTCGAGGTTGGCAATCTGCTCTATCTTGGTCTCATTAAGATACTTCTTGAAACCGCTCAACATGCCATAGTAAGCCACCTCGGCAGTGTTCGGGATATAGCTGAACACGGTGTGGTCTACATCATAATCCACAGCCTTCAGGATAGGCTGGGTCAACTGCTCGCCCAACTGCTTACGCTCCTTATAGATATCCTTGTCGGAACCACGACTGAAGTAGATGCGCTCGAATGAGCAGGCTGAATCGCCCTTCTGCTCCATGATGCGCTCGATGCTGCACTCTCCGTTCTTCTTCACGAGAAGCGCCGTGCCCGGCATCAGTTCCTGCACTTCCTCAGCCTCCAGGTCGAAGGTGGTCTGGAGTACAGGGCGCTCGCTGGCTACTACCACGATTTCATCGTTCTTGTAATAGAACGCAGGACGGATGCCCCAAGGGTCGCGCATAGAGAACATTTCACCCGAACCGGTGATACCGCAAACCACATAACCGCCATCAAAGTTCTTCATCGTGGTCTTGAGTACATTGCTCATCTTCACGTGGTCTTCTATATAGTTGGTGATATCGGTATTCTGCATCTCCATCGCCTTAGCAGCTACGAAGTTGCGCTCCACCTCTCTGTCCAGACGGTGGCCCATCAGTTCAAGCATGATGTAGGTGTCGCTGTAGATGCGAGGACTCTGGCCCTGCTTGGTAAGTTCCTCGAAGATTTCATCTACGTTGGTCATGTTGAAGTTACCACAAAGGCAGAGGTTCTTCGCCTTCCAGTTGTTACGTCGCAGGAATGGATGCACATACTGAATACCACTCTTTCCGGTGGTACTGTAGCGCAGGTGTCCCATATAAAGTTCGCCTGCAAAAGGCAGTTCCTCTTTAGCGAACTTTGCATCAGCAAGCTGCTCGGGAGTCAGGCTCTTGAAGTTGGCATTCGCCTTGCCGAAGATTTCGGTCACGGCATTCTTGCCCTCTGCACGCTCACGGAACATATACTCATGACCAGGCTTACCGCCCAGTTTGACACAAGCCATACCAGCACCCTCCTGGCCACGGTTGTGCTGCTTCTCCATCATCAGATAGAGTTTGTTGAGTGCGTACATCCAAGTACCATACTTCTGCTGGTAATACTCCAGTGGCTTGAGCAATCTGATCATTGCTACACCACACTCATGTTTCAATGGTTCCATCTCTCTATTATCCTTATCTTATTTAGTTAAATTTGAATATACCTATCCGAGGGATCCCCCTCCAAAAAAAGGGAAACGTCAAGAAATGACGAATCCCTTTATATATTATTCTACAGTAACTGACTTGGCCAAGTTTCTAGGTTGGTCAACGTCCTTGCCCTTACATACAGCTACATGGTAAGCCAAGAGCTGCAAAGGAATGGTAGCCAATAATGGCTCCAGGCACTCCAAGGTCTCAGGGAGTTCAATCACTTCGTCGGCAATCTTGGAAATGGTTTCATCGCCATTGCTGACAATAGCAATAACACGACCCTGACGGGCTTTAATCTCCTGGATATTAGACAAGACCTTCTCGTACATGAAGTTGTGGGTAGCAATAACTACCACTGGCATATCGCTGTCAATCAATGCGATAGGGCCATGCTTCATCTCCGCTGCAGGATAACCCTCAGCGTGGATGTAGCTAATCTCCTTCAACTTCAATGCACCCTCAAGAGCCACAGGATACTGGAATCCACGGCCCAGATAGATGAAATTGCGAGCGTATGTAAACGTACGGCTCAAGTCAGCTATCTTATTGTTGAGCTTCAACACTTCCTTCATCTTGGCAGGAATGTTCCAAAGCTGTTCTGTAATCTTCTGATATTCATTTTCGCTGATGGTTCCCCTCTCCTTACCGATGGCAAGTGCCAGAAGGATAAGGACGGTAACCTGACCAGTGAACGCCTTGGTAGAGGCAACACCAATCTCCGGACCTACGTGAATATAGGTACCTGTATCTGTCTCTCGTGCGATGGAAGAACCGATGGAGTTACAGATACCATAGATAAACGCACCGCTCTCCTTGGCAAGCTTGATGGCAGCCAGGGTATCAGCGGTTTCACCACTCTGGGAAATGGCGATGACCACATCATCCTTCGTTACCACAGGATTACGGTAACGGAATTCAGATGCATATTCCACTTCCACAGGGATGCGGCAATAGTTCTCTATCATCTGCTTGCCGATAAGTCCGGCATGCCATGATGTACCACAAGCCACGATAATGATTCGCTTGGCATTGAGAAGCTGCTGGCGATGGTCGGTAATGGAACTAAGCACGACACCCATCTCAGTCTCCTTCTTGCTGGTTGTATCGTCGCCATCAGTCATTACGCGAGTTTCCACTGTGCGGCTAACTACACGGCCACGCATACAGTTACGAAGGCACTCTGGCTGCTCAAAAATTTCCTTCAACATAAAGTGAGGGAAACCGCCCTTCTCTATCTGACCGAGATCAATGTCTACGGTCTGTACCTCAGGGTTGAGTTTAACGTTCTGGATGTTCACCACCTGCAATTCCTCACCGAGGCGCATCACAGCAATGTTACCATCCTCCAGATAAACCACCTTATCTGTATATTCGATGATAGGACTGGCATCAGAACCGAGATAAAACTCACCATCCTTTCCGATACCTACAACCAACGGACTCTGCTTACGGGCAGCAATGATCTGATTAGGGTTACGCTTATCAAGAATAGCGATAGCGTAGGCTCCGATTACCTGACGGAGAGCCACCTGAACGGCAGTCAGCAAGTCGAGATTTTTCTTTATCTGAATATATTCAATCAGCTGAACGAGAACCTCAGTATCCGTCTCGCTCTTAAACTCTACTCCCTTAGCAATGAGATTCTTCTTGATATCGGCATAGTTTTCTATGATTCCATTATGAATCATGGCAAGGTTCTTGCTAGAGGAATAATGCGGGTGAGCATTTACAGCTGAAGGCTCTCCATGGGTAGCCCAACGAGTATGAGCAATACCCACATGTCCCGAAATATCCTTATCAGAGCAGAACGCTTCAAGATCTGCCACCTTGCCCTTTGCCTTATATACATTCAAAGAGCCGTCATTGCCAATAAGGGCAACTCCCGCAGAATCGTATCCGCGGTACTCCAGACGCTTCAAGCCCTTGATGAGGGCTGGATAAGCGTCACCCTTACCTAAATATCCTACAATGCCACACATATATATATTATTATTTTTGTAGTATCCTGATTTTACTCCCACCTATTACCTGCTATCGCAAGATATTGACAATCAATGATGCGATAGAAATCAATGTACCAACGGCAGAGAACCACAATGTAGTAGATGAACCGATAGATGAGTTTTGAGCTTTCACCTTATTTGGTTCTACATAGATAATATCATTCTGCTGCAGATAATAGAATGGTGAATTAATAATATTTGCATCATTCAAGTTCATACGATAAGTATGCTTCTCTCCTGCTGCATCCTGACGAATCAATAATACATTGTCACGCTTACCATAGATAGTTAAGTCGCCACACTGTGCCAAAGCTTCAAGAATACTCATCTTCTCCTGTGGAGCATAAATAATTCCTGGCTTTTCTACTTCACCTAATACAGATACATGGTAACTGCCCATGCGAACCGTAACAATTGGATTTTCTTTTTCTGCCAGATAAGGCTTTACCTTATTCTTGATGAGATCTTCAGCCTGTTTCTTGGTCAAACCACCGACATGCAAGGTTCCAACAACAGGAAACTCAATATTACCATCATTATCAACCAGATATCCTTGCAGGGAACCACTACCATAACTCAGCTGTCCGCCTGTACCCAATGTTTGAGAGACAGAGAGGTTGAAAGGCATGGCAGCCTTTGGATCTGTTGTAATTACTGTAATTGTAAGTTCGTCCTTAGGCATAATCTTGGCTTCATAAAGCATTCTTGAAGCAGCCAAGCTGATAGAATCTGCATTTTGGAAATAAGCTACATTCTTAGTACTTCCACAACTGCCAAGTACTAAGAGCATAGCCAAAGCGACTAAAACTGAACTAACGAGTTTCTTCATTTTCTAAAATTTTCGTTTTAAAATATTGGTGCAAAATTACGGTATTTTTTTGAATACTGCAAATTTTTGCACCAATAATTCTATTTACGTCTATTTTTTTTTGAAATAATAGCCTTTTTTACTTATCTTCGATGCCATTTGATGGCAAATTAAAGCTATAACTGTTATCGAAAATCTTCTTCACTTTATTAATCTCAACGAAGGTTGTGCCTCCACCCTCTCCAAAGCTACCGCTCAGATAAGCAATCTTATCCTCCTCACCTAAGTAGCCTTTCTGGCGAAGCATACGTACCGCAGCAGTAAACATAGCTTTGGTAGAAACCTGATCCTTCTGATGAATTGGAATAATACCATAGCTCAGATTCAACCAGCGCTGGAGTTTTTCCTTATAGCAGATTGCCAATACCGGATTTGGACCACGGAAGGCTGCCAGGTCGCGTGCAGTCTGACCGGTCTCGCCATCGGTAATAATACCAGCAACACCCAACTTTTTAGTAGCCTCAATAGCAGCATGAGCTAGGAAGAGTTTCTGGTCAATCTTACCATCTTCCATTGGATCAATATCATTCAGTGGAGACTTATCCTTCTCTGCCTGCTCAGCAATACGGGCCATGGTCTGCACTGCTTCTACAGGATACTTACCGCTTGCTGTCTCACCAGAAAGCATCAGCGCATCGGTGCGATAGAAGATAGCATTGGCAATATCGGTTACCTCTGCACGGGTAGGACGTGGATTCTTAATCATGGTATGCAACATCTGTGTTGCTACGATTACCGGTTTCTGCGCCTTCACACACTTAGAGATGATGCGGCGCTGGATGCCTGGAATTCTCTCGATTGGCACCTCGATACCCAGGTCACCACGGGCAACCATGATACCATAGCAGGCATCAATAATCTCGTCAATATTATCAACACCTTCCTGATTTTCAATCTTAGAGATAATCTTGATATCACTGTTGTGAGCGTCCAAGATATCCTGAACTGCCTTCACATCGGCTGCATTGCGCACAAAAGAGTGAGCGATGAAATCAATATCCAACTCGATAGCGAGTTCAATATTTCGGCGGTCTTTCTCTGTCAGTGCAGGCAGGTCGATATGCTCTCCTGGCACATTCACGCTCTTGTGAGCCCCGAGCACTCCCTCGTTCTGAACCTCGGCAACCAGCATAGGGCCCTGGTTGTCGATAATCTTCATATCGAGTTCACCATCATCGAAGAGCAAATCATCACCTACCTTAACATCGGCTGCGATGTCAGGATAGCTCACATTCACAATATCATGAGAAGACTCCATTTCCGGACGTCCAAAGATTTTCACTACATCACCAACATTGTAGTGGATAGGTTCCTTCACACCTGTAGTTCGCACCTCAGGACCTTTGGTATCAATCATAATACCAATATGTGGAGACACGGCTCTTACATTCTTTACGATGGTGCGTATACCCTCTTCTGTGGCATGAGCAGTATTCATACGAACAACGTTCATACCGGCAAAAAACAGTTTTCGGATAAAATCCTGATCACATCTACGATCACTGATGGAAGCGACAATCTTTGTTTGTTTCATATTTGTAATTAACCTTATTGAAATTTCAATGTTTGCGGTATTTCTACCATATTTCTTAAATTGCGTGCAAAGATACAAAGAATTTCTGAAATAAAAAACATCTGAAATACAAAATATATATAAAATATTAAGTTACTTTCAAATTGAAAGCACATAAAACAGAAAATCTAGCCAATGGGACACTTCTCGTTCCCATTGACTAGATAACAAATCTATTAATCCCATTGAAAAACAGGATTTTTAATGATCAATTCTAAATTAGATATCCAAATCTGGCGCCTTCTCAGTTCCTGCTGCTGCCTCAAACTTAGGCATCACATTGAAATTGAAGAGGCCGGCGATAAGGGCACTTGGCATTTTTCTAACCGTCTGGTTATAGTTCTGAACGGCTTCATTATACTTGCGGCGTGCCTCGCTGATACGGTTTTCCGTACCCTCTTCCTGAACCTGAAGAGCCTTGAAGTTCTCGCTGGCTTTCAACTCAGGATATTTCTCGGCTACTACCATCAGTTTGGAGAATGCATTCGCCAACTCACCCTGTGCAGCAGCATATTTCTTCAGGCTAGCCTCAGTAAGATTATTGGCATCCAGCTTTACCTGACCAACAGCAGCACGAGCCTTGGTTACCTCGGCAAAGGTTTCTTTCTCATGCTTGGCATAAGCCTTTACTATCTTTGCCAACTGTGGCATCATATCAGCACGACGCTGATACTGAGTCTGAACATTAGCCAACTCTGTGGTAGCCAACTCCTGTTTCTCTACCAATCCGTTATAACCACTGAACATCCATAGTACCAGCACAACTACGATGCCCAGGATAATCCAACTTTTCTTTATACCTCTCTTTGCCGGTTGCATGTTTGAATTCATTGTCTGTTCCATTGTCATTATTATTAATTAATTATTTACTATAAACTATTAACTATAAACTATTAACTATAATCAGTCATCACCATCCTCCGCCAGAGCCACCTCCGCTAAAGGTACCTCCGCCAAAAGAACCGCCCGAGAAACCGCCGCCGGAAGAACCGCCACCTCCCATAAAGAAAGGAGGTATCCAGTCGTCATCGTTGTTTCTCCTACGAGACTGGTTTCTCTGATTGCTCTTCGGTCTTGGCTTCACAATACCGAGCATCTCCAGAATATACCTGATAAACAGATAGATAGGAATACCGAAGAAGATAAGAAACAGGATAATGACCAGGAACCAGTCCTCTTCGTCATTAACCGAACCTTCATCAACATCCGCAATTCCCGTCCGTCCACTTTTCACCTTATTATATATAGCACGGCTCACAGATGCTACTGCCTCGCCCGGATTGCCTTCACGCATATACTTCACGATGCAAGCCCGAGCAATATCATCGCAGTCCACATCGGTCAACTCCCCCTCCAGTCCACTTCCTGGAGCAATAAAGTATTTATGATCCTCCACCGCGATGACGATAACCAGTCCTCTCCGACTCTTCTTGTAACCGATACCATATTGGTTGCCCACATCCTGCGCCATCCGAAAGGCATCCTGGTTGTCAACCTTTCCCACAATGATGAGCACATTCTGTACGCCACACTCCAACTTCAGTTTCTGAAGATAGAAATTGGCAGAATCCTTCTGAGCCTTATCAACATATCCATCCGGGTCGGAAACATATTGCGTAGAATCCCTGAGGAAAGGAATCGGTACATTTTTCGCCGTCCAGACCTCCCCAGCCGTCAACGCCAATGCATGAAAGGCAACCATCATCAAAGCCAAAAAATATCTCTTAAATCTCATAATTTCTCTATTTTGGTGCAAAAATACGCAATAAAAACCTTATATGCAAATACTTAGAGCATTATTTTTGCAAAAAAAGCCTTAAGTATTTTGTTATATCATAAAAAACTTGTATCTTTGCACACCGAAATAAAGAATAACAAGTAAAATTAGTAAAAAATAAAGAAATGACCAAAGCAGATATCATTAATGAGGTAGCTATCGCTACTGGTATGCCTAAGAAAGAAGTAGGTACTGTAGTAGAGGCTTTTATGGAAGAGGTTAAGAAGTGCCTCATCGAAAAGAAGGACAATGTATACTTGCGTGGCTTCGGCAGCTTCAACATCAAGCATCGTGCTGCTAAGACTGCCCGTAACATCTCTAAGAATACAACCATCACCATTCCAGCTCACGACTTACCAAGCTTCAAGCCATCAAAGAGCTTCATCGAGGAGATGCAGAACGCTCAGTAATACTGCTGGACAGAAAGAGAGAAATATCATTTTTTATAATAACAATATTTTAAAATTTTAAAATCATGCCAAACGGAAAGAAAAAGAAGGGCCACAAGATGGCTACTCACAAGCGTAAAAAAAGATTACGTAAGAACAGACATAAGAGCAAGTAAGCTAGCATTGTAGCTAGTCTACTATAGCTCTCGGTCAGTTCGTGACTGAGGGGGTGTGTCAGTTCTGATATGGAATGACATACCCTTTTTTTGTATTAATTTAAAGTTAAAAGATTATTGAAGATATGACAAGCGAAGTTGTAATTGATGTCCAACAGAAAGACATCTCTATCGCACTCATGGAGGACAAGCAGCTGGTGGAATACCAGAACGAACCTCGTGAGGCATCGTTCTCTGTGGGCAACATCTACATCGCAAAGGTAAAAAAACTGATGCCGGGTCTTAACGCCTGCTTCGTGGATGTAGGTTATGAACGCGACGCCTTTCTTCATTATCTTGACCTAGGAAGTCATTTTAATTCCTACCAGAAGTACCTTAAACAAGTACAGAGCGACAGAAAGAAACTTTTCCCATTCTCTAAAGCCAGCAAAATGCCTGAATTGGAAAAGGACGGCAGCATACAGAATGTACTCAAAGCAGGACAGGAAGTGCTGGTACAAATCGTAAAGGAACCAATCTCTACCAAGGGACCTCGACTCACAGGCGAAATCTCATTCGCGGGCCGATACCTGGTACTCATGCCATTCGGTGATAAAGTTTCTGTCTCGTCGAAAATTAAAAGCGGTGAAGAACGCTCCCGACTCAAACAACTCATTCACAGCATCAAACCAAAGAATTGCGGCGTTATCGTCCGCACTGTGGCTGAGGGTAAGAAGGTCGCTGAGCTCGATGCTGAGCTGAAAGTCCTGGTGAAGCGATGGGAGGATGCTATCGCCAAGGTACAGAAGACCCAGCAGCGCCCGCAACTTGCATTCGAGGAGACCGGAAGAGCCGTTGCTCTCTTGCGTGACTTGTTTAACCCATCTTACGAGAACATCTACGTGAACAACGAAGATGTGATGAACGAGGTGAAGAACTATGTTTC
Source organism: Segatella copri (assembly GCF_009494835.1). Classification (GTDB taxonomy): domain Bacteria; phylum Bacteroidota; class Bacteroidia; order Bacteroidales; family Bacteroidaceae; genus Prevotella; species Prevotella copri_F. The sequence goes on along the minus strand of NZ_VZBE01000013.1, from coordinate 167,972 downwards.
TCTAATAGCCCCTGAAAAGGCGGGCATAGTTAAGCTCTACACCGGTAAGGTGCCTATCTTCGACAATTTCAGCATTACCAAGCAGATTAAAGCTGGCTTTGGTCGTGTTGTTAACTACAAGCACGGTGCTTATCTCATCATTGAGCACACCGAGGCCTTGCACGTTGTCGATGTAAACAGTGGTAACAGAACTCGTGAGAAAGGTCAGGAAGCAAATGCACTGGATGTTAACCTCGGCGCTGCTGATGAGTTGGCTAGACAATTGCGCCTCCGAGATATGGGAGGTATCATTGTTGTCGACTTCATCGACATGAATCTTGCCGAAGACCGACAGTTGCTCTATGAGCGCATGTGCAAGAACATGCAGAAGGACCGTGCCAAGCACAACATCCTGCCATTGAGCAAGTTCGGACTGATGCAGATTACACGCCAGCGTGTACGTCCGGCTATGGATGTGAATGTAGATGAAACCTGCCCTACCTGTTTCGGTACGGGCAAGATCAAGTCTAGCATCCTCTTCACCGACCAGTTGGAAAGAAAAATCGACCGCCTAGTCAACAAGATCGGCGTCAAGAAATTCACTTTGTATGTGAATCCTTACGTGGCTGCCTTCATCAACAAGGGTTTCATTTCCCTGAAGCGCAGATGGCAGTTTAAGTATGGTTTCGGCTTCAATGTGATTCCTTCACAGAAACTGGCATTCCTCCAGTACGAATTCTACGACAAGGACAACCAGTATCTGGACATGCAGGAAGAACAGGAAACAAAGTAAGTTTTAATTATCAGAAAAAAGCTCCATTCGTATCAGTTTGCGAATGGAGCTTTTTTATTTTGTTTTTCTACACCTTATTATATATAGGGCATTTTAGTACTCTATCTCATTATTCACCATCTTCTCTGTATCCCAAGGTGCAGGAGCACCGCCGAGATAACGATGGAACCAGTCGAGGTGCGCATTGTAATAGAGCGGCATCGACTTCAGGTTGCTTGGCCAGTGACCATCATACTTCAAGACTATCAGTCGCGAAGGAATGTTCAGGGTCTGCAAGGCTGTGAAATACTGCAAACTCTGGGTATACGGTACACGATAGTCCAGCTCGCCCGTCATCACGAGGGTTGGTGTTGAGAAGTTCTTGATGTATGAGGATGGTGACCACTTCTCGTAGAGATCGGAATTATAAGGCTGTCCCTCTAACTCAAAGTTAGGAAACCATACTTCCTCAGTACTGCCCCACATAGAGCGCAAGTCATATACGCCCATCATGGAAGCCAGACACTTGAATCGCTTGGTATGTCCCTGCAGCCAGTTCATCATATAGCCGCCATACGACCATCCCATCGCTCCCATCCTGGTAGAATCAACATATTCCAGGGTTGCCAATTTATCGGTAACCTTCATTACATCCTCGAATACCTTTCCGCCCCAGTCACCGGAAATGGCACGGGTAAAGGCCTGACCATATCCCGTAGAACCGTGAGGATTAGGATAAGCCACCACATAACCGGCAGCAGGATAAACCTGCCAGTCGCCACGGAAGGAATTCATCCACTGCATCTGTGGTCCTCCATGCACATTGATGATAAGCGGATATTTCTTGCTGGCATCAAAGTTGTGTGGCTTTACGATGAATACCTGTACCTTGTCACCACCAGCGCCATCTACCCAGATACTCTCAGATGGACGGATATCCACTTCATCCTCCAACTGCTGGTTGAGGAAGGTAATCTGCTGTTCCTTGCCGCTTGCTACAGGAGTTCCATTCCACTTCTTCATCTGCTGGCGATAGAGAGCCGATGGCTTGCCTGTCGTGCTATAGGTATAATATACCATACCCTTATTGTCGAAATCAAACTCCGAGATGGCCTTGCCCGTCAATACCGGCGAGATGGTTTTTCTGGCTATATCGAGCTTGTAGAGCGGCTCAGCGCCCTGTACCTGACCGAGGAAGAAGATACTCTTGCTGTCGGGAGCCCATTTGTAATCATCTACCCAGTTGTCAAACTTCTCTGTCAGGATGGTAGACTTCTTTGCAGCCCGGTCGTAGATAGCAAGACGGAAGCGATCAGACTCATAACCAGGCACTTGCTGCAAGCGGTAAGCGATATACTTGCCGTCAGGCGAATAGGCTGGAGTACCATCCCAAGCCTTGTTCTCCTTCGTGATGCAGACCGGTTCTCCCCCATTCACAGATACCGTCCACAGGTCGGCATTGGTGCTAGCCTCCTGATGCTCATCATGATTGGATACAAAACAGATCTCCTTGCTGTCAGGAGAGAATTGATAGGTGATTCCACCCCCAACCACGAATATCAGCGAATAATTGCCCGGAGTCAGATCCTTGTAAGTCTTCGTCTGTGTGTCGAAAAGGATAAGGTGATTGCATCTGCCATCATTATAGCTCGTCCAATGACGGTAGAGCAACTTGTCGGCGATATGCGCCTGTACAGGTCCCTGCTCCTTTTTCTCCATCCGGGCCTTGTTAGCCTTGGCATCAGCTCCCAGGTCGGGATATACTTCTGCGGTAAAGGCAATGTATCGCTCATCCGGAGAGATGACAGGACTACCGATACCCAACTCATAATCAGTTACCTGTTCCGTCTCACAGGTAGTCAGATCCATGCGAAAGATCTGAGCTGTCCCTTTCTCATAATTAGTAAAGAAGATACTCTTTCCATCCTTGCTCCATACGGCAGAACTGCTCTTTCCATCCTCGGTAAGAGCCTTGGCGTGAGAGCCATCCGCATTCATGATGTAGATATCGGAGCCAGACTTCTGGTTCTTCAGGTCAGAAGAACTGGCGGTATAGCAAACCGTCTTACCATCAGGCGAAAGGCTCACCGAAGATACGCCCTTCACCCTGTACAAATCCTCGATGGTAAACGCCCTTTTCTGAGCGTTTGCCGAAAGCAGCGCCATCACGAGTGCTGCCGAAAACATCAATCTCTTGTTCATATAACCTATAAATATTTATATTTCAGATGCAAAAGTAACAATTATTTTTGGATTTTCTGCAACCTTTTCTCTACTTTTATCGTCTAAGCTATAAATAACATTGATAATAACATAAAAAAGAAAGGAAAAGATTATGATTTTAAGTACCACTCCAACAATAGAAGGCCACCCTATCCGTGAATACCGTGGCGTAGTGACCGGCGAAACCATTATCGGTACCAACTTTGTAAAGGATTTCTTTGCCAGTGTCCGTGATGTAATCGGCGGCAGAAGCGGTTCTTACGAAAGCACACTTCGCGAGGCTAAGGATACAGCCCTCAGAGAGATGGCCGACCGTGCCGCATCCCTGGGCTGCAACGCCATCGTGGGCATCGACCTGGATTACGAAACCGTAGGCAACAGCGGTTCCATGCTGATGGTAACATGCAGCGGAACGGCGGTGATTATCTAAGTTCTGCGACTGTACAAAAGGACAAAACATACTTGAAATGGGGCGGTAACTGCCTTAAAAATCGAGTTACCGCCCCTGTTCAGATATATTTTATCTATATAGTGTGGTGACATACACCTGATGAAGGTCACCAACTTTCTTCTATTTCATTTATTCTATCACCCAATCCTCTATACTTCGCTGGTTTTCCGAGAAGTTAATACCCACTTTCACAACCTTTCGCCCATCATCGGCAAAAGCCTTGGCATAGTCCTTGTCGCTGATTTGCGCCATGGCGATGTCGGCAGACTTCTTATATTTCAACTCAAAGATAAAGATACTCTTATCCGTCTTGAGCACAAGGTCTATTCTTCCATCCGAAGTGGTATGCTCCACCTTCACATCTTCGCCAAGCATGGTGAAGATGGTGAATATCACGGCTTGATAGTGACGCTCATTATTGTTGATAATCGTATATGGGAACTTATCATAGAATGCCTTCAAATGAGGCATAAAGGCTCCCATGTCGTCATTGATGAGCACATTCTTTTTATAAGCATATACGATAGCATCAAGTTCGCCTACCTCTGAAGGGGTATAATATAGGCAAAGGCTTTCCGAAAAACCTTGTCTAACTTCTTGATTAGGAAAACTAAGGTAATACATACCTAACTGCTTGTCATATCCCTTAATCGTAAGATACCCACTTTGGAAAAGGACTGGCACAGGGTCAGTAATCGTCTCAGTAGGAACATCGAAGCGTTTAGCTCTAGCCCAGATATCATTTAAGTCCATCATATCCAAATTCTTCTGCTGCATCAGTTCTATCAGGAACGTAGGCGTACCAGATGTAAACCAATAGCTATTAAACTCCTTATCGTCCAAAGCATTGATAATGCTGTAAGGATTGAAGATATCCTCGCTATTGATACTGAAGTGGTAGCCATCATAATGCTGCTTGAGTTGCTCTAAGGTCTCCTCATAAGTAAGCCCATTATGTTCAGCCATCTCCTCGATACCCTCACGGAAATACTGAGTCAATTCACTCTTGGTTATACCACAACAGCTACTGTATTCATCCTTCAACGTGAGAATCTTGAGATTGTTCAATTCACTAAAGATGCTGAGCTGACTAAACTTGGAAATGCCTGTGATGAATACAAAGCGAATGTTTCCCTCTTGCTGCTTCAAGGGGCTGAAGAAATCTCTCATGATGTTGCGGATGGTCTTCTGCAACTCTTCGTCACTTACAGAATCATGCATTGGAGCATCATACTCGTCGATGAGAACAACAGCTTGTTTACCGGTTTGAGCAGCTGCTGCAAGCAATATATTCTTGAGACGTGAGCCAAAAGACTTCTCATCTATCGGATTAACCTTTAAACCATATTTTTTCTCTTCTACTTCTAGTATTCCGTTTAGAATTGAATATGTATTCTCCAAACTATAATATTTACCGCAGCTCAGATCCAAGTGGATGACAGGATATGCCGTCCATTCCTTCTCCATCTGTTCGATGGCAAGGTCCTTGAACAGTTCTTTCTTACCTTCAAAGTAGGCCTTGAGAGTAGATACAAACAAGGATTTTCCGAATCGGCGTGGGCGACTCAGAAAATGAAACTTGGCATAATGAGCCAACTGATAGACGATAGCCGTCTTGTCAGCATAGAAGTAATTCCCCTTCACGATTTCGGAGAACGTTTGTATTCCCAAAGGATATCTCTTTGAAGCCATAATCTTACTCTTAATAATTAATGTACAAAGATACAGATAATATTTCAGAAAACAAGCATTTTTCTGATTATTAACAATATATCACTGCAAAAATAGAACCACAATTCAACAAAACATGCTTGAAACGGGGCGGTAACGGCCTTAAAAATCGAGTTACCGCCCCTGTTCAGGCATATTCTTATCTAAAATCCTTTGCGGTATTCAATATCTTTGTAGCCAATTATCAGAGCCTTAGGGCTAATTGTTATCATAAAATAAGACTTTACAGACTAGACTACCAGAGTCTATTTCAAGAAAATAGGGAACGTTATGAAATATCAACGCTCCCTATTTTTGTATATCAATACCCTGGGTTTTGAGTCATATTTGGATTCATATTTATTTCATTTTGAGGAATAGGTAAAAGCAACTGATATTTTTCTAATCCGAGTTCTTTCATCGCCAAACCATTCCTTTTCAAGAAAGCAAAATAGTCTTGCAATTTAAGAGACTTCCTCAGTTGCTTAATTCCCTTAACTGAAACATTTGTTCCGGAAATGCCATTTATATTACCCACTTCTGAAATATATTTTGAAGCCTTTGCATTGTTACCCAAGTGGATTTCGCATTCAGCATATAAAAGCATGACATCTGTAGTAGTCATGATAGGCACTACCTCTTCAGGACTACCGTCTACATATACCCTAGAGGCTCTTGACCCATTATTGCCAAGCTTCAAAGCCAAAATCAAATCTTTGTTTTCAGATGTATATTTTGTTGGAACTTTTTCCATAGAGTATATATTTTTGTCAACAACTTGTTGGAGAAGACCACTAGCTGCAGCCCATTTTTGCTGGTACATATATACTTTCGCCAAAAGAATACGAGCCACATCCTTTGATACGAACAGAGCATCATTGGCATTGGTTGCAAAAGCTACACATTTCTTTTCATCCAAATTTCTTATTGCTTCTACCAGTTCTTCTTCCAGCATTTGTAGAATACTAGATTCGGATGTTCTTGGAACATAAGAATCTGCATAACCTTCAAAACCTGCATTAGGCATCACAACTACACCACCCCACCAAATCAACATTTGATAGTAGCACAAATCTCGATATATATTCAGATAAGGAGAATATACTGCTCTATACATGGCGTCTGCTCTATACAGCCTTGCTATCATATTCAGCGCTTGGTATGAATCAATCCAACAATTACGGATATTCGGTTCACTGCTACTGATAGGAGCAACAAAACGAGGATCATTTATTATCTTTGTATAACGATAATTTATCTGCGCCTCAAGGGGTATAGCTTCAGACAAACTCTCCATAAATTCAGAAACCAAACGGATGCCTTCACTTCCGAGTCGAGGTACTATGATTTCTGCATTAGGATTAGCTTGCTGAGTTAAATTCAAGCGAGCTACTTCATTACCCATACCATCATATAAAGGAATAGGAACTGCTTGTTCCTTCCTAAAGGAGGCAGCCTTTACAACCACCTTTAAGATATTATTATTCAATTCTTTAGTATAATTGATACAAGGTTCGTTTCCACTTCCGGTTTCATAAATTCCAATTTCCAAAACAGGAGTAGTATTATCGTATATATCATCACCAGAAAAACTAGGTCGCTCTAAGTAAACTGGTACAATTGTATTCACCTTTACCTCATAGCTTCCACCTTCCATAGGCACATTGATATTATTTGTTTCCAAACTGACAGGATGATTTTCAGGCGCAATTTCATTTCCTGCGGTTCCATCTCCATCCCAATCGAAATAATAGATAAGATTCTTAACGGCAACCTCTTTACCCATCTCTTGATAGCGTTTCTTGATATTCTCTGCTATTTGAGGCAATTTGCTTTCCAAAGAGAACATATCTTTACGAATTTGCAGCTTGGTAGTTTCTGAGAAATTACCATCCTCAGCAAACTCTTCTGAAAGTTGAGATAAATATTCAGTAATTTGTGCTTCAGAACGATTGTACAGAATTAAAGATGACACGGCAATAAGAGCTGCAGCTTCATCTGTACCAGAAGTAATTGAGAAATGATTAACATCAGTCTTGGCATACTTTTCGAGACCAAAAGTCTTGAGAACTTCTTCTTGAGCTTGATTGTTTGCTTCCTTAAACGACTTACCATCCTTAGAAACCAAATCCATTACTCTCTGATACTTAAGATGTGAAAGAATATTCAAATTCACATCAGCCGCATTTTGAAGATTAGCAACGGCATTTAAAGCCAAAGTTCCTTTAGAAAGTTCACCAGTTACTTCATTAAAATAATATCCAGAAGCAGACAGTTTTACATAGGGTGACTTTAACAATTTAGATCCAAAAGTAAAAGTACCCTCATTATCTGTAATCGTAGAAGTAAAAGACTCACCTGTTTCATCTAGGTCAGCATCTAAAGGCTGCATTTGAATGGCTGTACCTCTAACAAAAGGACCTTTTTCTACTTTACCACCTACATTAAAATTAGTAGGAGTGTAACCATCCAGGTCGTCATTACTAGAACAAGACTGTAGCATTACCATCATTCCAATGGTAACAACCACAACGGCTTTCTTTAAAATTACTTTCATAATCTCGTTATTTATTAGTTAAACTTTCATATACAAAAAGCGTGGCGCTGACTATGCCATGTCTTACATGAAGGCCGTAGGAAAAGCCCAGGATACAGATATGGAAATAGCAGCCCACGCTATAGCGTGAGAACCACTATGCCATCCTTGTATCCTATGAAAGTTTCCTACGTTTTCATGTACAAGATAAGCATAACGCCTCTTTATATTCTAATATGTCTTGGAGATGGCATACACCAAATCCGCTGTAAAATTACAAAACTTTCCCGACATAGCCATAAGTTTTTGGGGAAAATTTGCATATAAGCCTCACTTTTCTTTCCTTTTTTCTATTTTTAATCACTTTTCTTCTATCTCACCAGAAATTTCGCGACCAAATCTCTGAGCATCGACTCCGAAAGATTGGATACTGAGCGTTGATAGCCGACTCTATGGAACTGATCTATCTATCATCGTTTTGTATGACGTATTCTCTGCGCTTTCTTCTCATCCTTTCTCATCAGATAAGGTGATGGAGGAAGTTCTGGAAGCACATCATTTATAGCATCAATCTGCCCCACCACCTTCAGCAAGAGGAGAAAAGTGGAAAGCGAAAGATTGCCCGCTGTACCATTCTCAAACTTGTGGATGGTGGTCAAGCCAAGCCCAGTAAACTCGGCAACCTTCTTCTGGGTGAGAGCCGCTTACAAATGACGCAGATTCGCCCATCCCTTTATCCTCGCACATAAATGTTTTTTCTTGAAAAAAGTCTCAAAGTATCATTATTTGCAAATATATCACTGATACATAATGAATTACAAAATGATACTTCCAAATATATTTACAAAGAAGTATCATAGAAGTATCATAAATTCAATAGAAGTATCATTAAATCACCATGATGCATCATAAAAAAAACACGAAATTATAGTCAACTAAATATAGAAAAACTACAATTAGCTTGCTCAAAATAGTACCCAAAAATCGCCCCATGAAATGGGCATTCAATGCCCACAGTACGGGCAATGAGTACCCAACACTTGGTCTATCGATACCCGTCACTTGATCCCTTAGTGCCCGTGTGACGGGCACTAAGAGACCAACCTATGTGCTTATTCCTAACTACAGTTGTCTGTGTTTTCCATCTTATTCCTAGTTAATATTTGCATACTTTATAAACTAGAAAGGTAGACACTAGCAATTTTATAAAACTGAAATACTAGACATTTCTTAGTTTTTGTGCCTGTATTTCTAGACATAAATCCTCAAAAAGGCTTTTTTGCAAGCAACTTACCTGAATTTTATGATACTTCTATTGAATTTATGATACTTCTATGATACTTCTTTGTAAAATAAACAGAAAAGTCTCATTTTTATAAACAATTACATATCAATCATATACATCGGTTTTAGCCACAAACAATGAGACTTTGAGACTTTTTTCGAGAAAAAACTTTTATGTGCACGAAAGAAAAGGAAAGAAGAAAGCAGTAATTATAAAAGAAAAAAGCAGCAATGGCTACTACTCCATTGCTGCTCATTTTATTTTACTGAACAATCTTGAAGCGGATACGCAAAGAATGCGCATGCTCATCCCAATTGGTACCAAGCAATACGAACTTGCCAATCTGGGCGGTAGAACGGACATGCTTGCCGATACATGGACAAACATCATAATCACCGATACGAACCAGACGCAAGGTCTCGCTCGCATCATCCGGCAGACGGTCTAACTTGACGTTAGCCGGAATATGGTCACGATCCACAAACTCGTAAGTAACAGGCATATCAAGCTCTATCAGGCGATTCATCTCCGTCTCAATCTCCTTCTCCTCCTGGCGGGTAGGCTTGTGATCGACTACGAAGGTCATCTTACTCTTCTTGCGCTCAATATGTGCATTGCGGCTGCGCTCACAGCCAAACAGGCGAACCATCAACTGATTGAGCAGATGCTCTGCCGTATGAGCAGGAGGGAACTCCTCCTTATGATGCTCATTCAATATGATATCACTTTCCTCCATCTTGACATTGAATTTATAGATTCTTACTCCGTTAACATCCATTGATATCGGGAATACGCCATCCTTCTTCAACTCAACCTTCTTCTTGCCACCCGAGAACAGTTCTGTTACCAGCACCTCCTCTTCAGCAATATGGAAGAAATCGAAAGCATGACCAGGGATGCAAACCTGCAACTGGCGCGCCTCCTGAGCAAAGTTAAGTACGATGAGCATAGCTTCATCATCCTTCTTGCGAAGGAAGGCGAAATTGGTACGGGGATCGAAATTCTCAGAACCCGGATTCACATACATCAAATCGAAGGTCTCACCCTCGCGGATGGCTTTCTCTTCATTGGCGAAGCGAAGAAGCTGACGATAAGTGGCTGCCAGATACTTCTGCTCCTGACTCAATGCCGAGTCAGATGAATCCTGATAGGCATGTGTCAGAGTTTCAGGACTCCAATAGTCGAATATCGTGGTACGGCCATCCGTGCCGCTGAATCCTTCCTTATCCATTCCCTTCTCGCCGAATTCCTGACCGCTGTAAAACATGAAAGGATTCTTCTGGAAGAAGAGACTCATGGCTGCAGCAGGAATCGCCTTCATGGCTGAGCCACAGAAGAAATCGCTGGCGATGCGCTGCTCATCATGATTCTCAAGGAAATAGAGCATGTGATCGCGGATATCATCCACTACCTGCCACTCGTGAGTGATACTGGCTGCCGGACGCTCACCACGAACCACGCCACGCAGGCAATCATACATTCCTACCTTGTCATAAAGATAATCGAAACCAGCCTTTACATAGTTGCGGTACTGGTTAGGATCGTAAACCTCGCCGATAACCACGATGTGAGGATACTTCGCCTTCAATATTCCTGTAGCGTATGACCAGAATGCCGTTGGCACCATTTCTGCCATATCACAGCGGAAGCCATCTACACCCTTGCTTGCCCAGAAGAGGAGGATATCTGTCATCTTGCCCCATGTGTTTGGAACTGGTTCATAATGATAGCTTCTGCCTCCTGCATCACAGTAATCTACACCGTAATTGAGTTTCACGGTCTCATACCAGTCGTTACAGCCAGGACGGTTATCAAACCGGTCGTTTCCTGTAGCTCTGGCTGGGCTCTCGGTATAAGGTTCATAAATCTTGGCATCTTTCACAGAAAAAGCCTTGAACTCTGGTTTGGATTGACGGATTTCATTCAAATCCAAATCGCCCCATGCATAATAGAAATTATTCTTGGTAGAGAAGTGCATGTTCGGATCATCATCTTCTCCCAAATCCCGTACACCTGTTGGTTTGCAAATGGAATGATACTCTCGGGCTACATGGTTCGGAACGAAATCCATGATTACTTTCATCCCTGCCTTGTGAGTACGTTCTATCAGCTGCTCCCACTCTTTCATTCTCATACTGACATTCACAGCCAAGTCTGGATCGATGTCATAGTAGTCGGTAATAGCATATGGCGAACCTGCTTTTCCCTTCACTACCTCTGCATGCTGAGTAGGAATTCCATAAGAAGAGTAGTTTGTCTGAGTGGCATGACGAATCACACCCGTATACCAAATATGTGTAAATCCCATATCGTGGATGCGTGCCAGAACTTCATCTGAGAAATTATTCAGCTTTCCGCAACCATTCTCTTCGATGGTACCATTTTCCTTACAGGTTGTATTCTGGTTTCCGAAGAGTCGTGGGAGAACCTGGTATATAATAACTTTTTCCTTCATTTAGCGGCTTTACTAAAAAAAATGAAACGTTTTACCTTTCCAACAACGCCTTTGCTGAAAAGATAAAACGTTGAATAGTGTTATTGTTGATTAAGCAATACCATGAGCGGCAACATTCTTGTCGATGCGGCCAATCATACCCTGCAATGCCTTGCCAGGACCACACTCTGTGAAGTCATCAGCACCATCAGCAATCATAGCCTGTACAGATGAAGTCCAACGTACAGAGCTTGTAAGCTGTGCGATGAGGTTCTGCTGAATCTCAGCTGGATCAGTATGAGGCTTACCGTCTACATTCTGGTAAACCGGGCACTTAGGAGCAGAGAATGTAGTCTTCTCGATAGCAGCCTGAAGTTCATCCTTAGCTGGCTGCATCAATGGAGAGTGGAAAGCACCACCAACCTTCAAAGGCAATGCACGCTTAGCACCAGCAGCCTTCAGCTTCTCGCAAGCAGCATTGACAGCATCTACGTTACCTGAGATAACGAGCTGACCAGGGCAGTTGTAGTTAGCAGCAACTACCACGTTGCCTTCTGTGCTTACCTCAGCGCAGATTTCCTCAACCTTTTCATCTGGCAAACCGATGATGGCAGCCATAGTACCAGGGTTAGCCTCGCAAGCCTTCTGCATAGCGTTGGCACGGGCAGCAACGAGTTTCAAACCATCCTCGAAAGCCATAGCACCGGCAGCAACCAATGCAGAGAACTCACCGAGAGAGTGACCTGCAACCATAGCTGGCTTGAACTCCTCACCCAGGCAAAGAGCAGAGATAACAGAATGGAGGAATACAGCAGGCTGGGTAACCTTGGTTTCCTTCAACTGATCGTCGGTACCGGCGAACATGATATCAGTAATCTTGAAGCCGAGAATCTCGTCGGCCTTATCGAAAAGTTCTTTTGCCAATGCGTTGTTATCGTAGAGGTCCTTACCCATACCTACGAACTGAGAACCCTGTCCAGGGAAAACAAATGCTTTCATTTTATCCTATTATTTTTTAAATTTATAATAAATATTCCTGCAATATACATGAATTCTTTGAATCCGACTGCAAAGGTACAATAAAATTCTGAGAATCAGCAGAGAATATCAAAAAATAAAGTTATATATTCTAAATTACTACAAGAATGGTAAAAACTTTCCATTCAGAACTGGGAAAAGATACAAAAAAATCCCTAATGCCTTGCGGCAAAAGGGATCTTTATATTAATTTGCTTTACAGTGCGAAAAATATCGTACTTCATACAAATTGATTGAGCTAGGATTATTCAGCTGCTGGAGCCTCTTCCTCAGCTGCAGCCTCAGCAGGTGCCTCAACTGGAGCCTCCTCAGCAGCAGGAGCTGCAACAGGAGCGTTCTCAGCAACAACATTAACTGGAACCTTAACCTCAACCTCCTTGTGGTAGTGTACAGTAGCCTCGTACTCACCAACCTTCTTAGCATCCTTCATAGTGATAATCTTGCGATCAACCTCGATGCCCTTCTTAGCGAGTTCCTCAGCAACAGTTGCAGCGTTAACTGAGCCATAGAGCTGACCAGTAGCGCTCACCTTAGCAGCAATAGTAAGAACAATGCCCTCGAGAGCCTCGCCCTTCTTAACAGCCTCAGCCTTGATAGCCTCAAGCTTGTGAGCCTGCTGCTTCAAATCCTCAGCCAACTGCTTCTTAGCAGATGGAGATGCGATAACAGCCTTACCTGTAGGGATAAGGAAGTTACGACCATAACCACTCTTTACATTTACGATATCGTTCTTATATCCAAGACCGATAATATCTTGCTTCAAAATAATTTCCATTCTTCTTTATCCTCCTTAAATTACTTCATCAAATCGGTTACGTAAGGAAGCAAAGCGATCTGGCGAGCACGCTTTACAGCCTGTGCTACACGGCGCTGATACTTCAAAGATGTACCTGTGATACGACGTGGAAGGATTTTACCCTGCTCGTTCAAGAACTTCTTCAAGAACTCTGGATCCTTGTAGTCGATGTACTTAATACCGCTCTTCTTGAAACGGCAATACTTCTTCTTCTTTGTGTCGATAGAAGGAGCAGTCAAATAACGGATTTCTGATTTCTGATCTGCCATGATTAAGCCTCCTCTTTTTTACCAAGCTTTGCACGACGCTTCTCTGCGTAAGCGGCAGCATACTTGTCAAGTTTAACAGTCATGTAACGAATTACTTTCTCGTCGCGGCGATAAGCTGTTTCGAGCTTAGCGATAACAGTTGGCTCAGCCTTGAACTCAACCAAGCTGTAGAAGCCTGATGTCTTCTTCTCGATGTTGTAAGCCAACTTCTTCAAACCCCAAGCCTCTTTGTTCAGAATCTCAGCACCATTATCGGTGAGTACCTTCTCGAACTTAGCGACCGTTTCCTTCATCTGTTCATCAGACAAAACGGGAGTCAAAATGAAAACGGTTTCGTATTGATTCATACTACTTTAAATGATTAAATATTAATATAAAAATTCTCATGCAAACCGGAAAATGTGTGCGAAAACACAGCCTTTTCACGAATTGCGGTGCAAAATTACGACTTTTTCTTGAATTAACCAAATATTTTTCGTACTTTTGCACAAAATAATTGTTAATAGTATAAAAACAACCTCTAAATTGTAAAGAATATGGCAAAAATGAACAAGAAACTGATTACTCTGCTCCATACCCTACCATCTATGGGCATGGCTTTCACCGTTTTAGGCGTCCTGCTGATGGTGGCCAGCTTTGCGTTTTCCATTCAGGGAAACAGCGTACTCTTCGCTGGCCTCTTTTTCATTCTGGCGGGAGTAGCCGGATTTGTATATTCATTAAAAAAAGGATAAGCCGATCATCGACTTATCCTTTTTATATCTTTGGGAATCTTTTCCCAATTACAGAATCATTTAATCTTCGTTAGGAACTATCAGTTTGTATCCCTTACCATGGATATTGATGATTTCAATCTGAGGATCGTCCTTCAAATGCTTACGGAGTTTGGTAATGTAAACATCCATTGAGCGTGCATTGAAGTAATTGTCATCAATCCAGATGGTCTTCAGAGCAAAATCGCGCTGCAGAATTTCATTAGAGTGAGCACAGAGCAAAGCAAGAAGTTCATTCTCCTTGGTAGTAAGCTTGGTCTGCTTTTCACCAATGGTAAGAAGCTGCTTCTGTGTATCGAAGGTAAAGTCACCAATGTGATACATGGTAGACTCCTTGCTCTTCTTGCCACGTACGCGGCGGAGAATAGCCTCTACACGGAATACCAATTCTTCCATAGAGAATGGCTTGGTGATATAATCATCAGCACCAATCTTGAAACCTTCAAGGATATCTTCCTTCAATGTCTTGGCAGTAAGGAAGATGATTGGGAGGTCGGCATTGGTCTGACGAATTTCCTGTGCCAGGGTAAAGCCGTCCTTCTTTGGCATCATCACGTCGAGTACTGCAATATCAAACTTATTTTTATTGAATTCCTTATAACCTACCTCGCCATCAGGGCACAGAACTGTAGTAAATCCCTTTGCCTGCAAATATTCGCGAAGCAACATACCTAAATTTTCATCGTCCTCGCAAAGCAAGATTTTAATTTTCTCTTCCATATCTTTATTCTTTAAAATTATTAATATTCTTTTAATTCTTTATTCTGTTTCTTCAAGTCTTAACTGTGAATCACCGGCAGCTTGATGGTAAAGGTTGTGCCCTTTCCTAATTCGCTATCTACCTTAATTTCACCATCATGAAGATCTACTATCTTCTTGACATAAGCCAGTCCCAGTCCGAATCCCTTCACATCATGGACATTGCCTGTATGTACGCGGTAGAACTTGTCGAATATCTTCTTCAGATTCTCCTTCTTCATACCCAGACCGGTATCCGTGATTGAGAGATACAGATGCTCTTCATCATTCCAGGTCTTCATCGTAATGTTAAGCGGCTCGTCTGGCTTGCGGTATTTCACGGCATTGTCCATCAGATTGAAGATGACATTCTGGAAATGTACCTCATCAACATAGAGTCCCGAATCGATAGCCTCAATATCGGTATAGACCTTTCCGCCAGTATGCTCAACGCGGAGCGAGAAGGAATTGGCAATATTCTCAACCATCTCGTTCAGATCGAGTTCTTTCTTCTTGAACACCGCCTTCTTGCGGTCGAACATACTCATCTGCAATACCTTTTCTACCAGGAAACGAAGACGCTTCGATTCATCGTTGATCACGTTACCCAGATGTTTCTGCATCTGTTCGCTCTTTGCTACCGAGGTATCATTGAGCATCTGCGCTGCCAGACTGATACTGGCTATCGGCGTCTTCAGTTCGTGGGTCATATTATTGATGAAGTCGTTCTTTATCTCTGTATATCTCTTTTGTCTGAAGATAACCACAATGGTAAAGATGAAGGTAATCAGCAGTACCAGCGTGAAGATGACACTAGGAATCATGAAGCGCACACTGGAGAAGATATAGCTGTTCATATCCGGGAAATGCACCCTTACTACGCCCATCTTAGACTGTGGGTCGTTGCGGAAGAGCACCTGTGAGTAGCTGTATTCCTCACCCTCGTCCGTATAGTCAGGACAGCGGTAAACCTCTCGTCCATCCTGAGTAGTCACGGTGAAATGATAAGGAATGTTGATACCATTATTCATCATCTCAGCCTTGAGGTCCTGATCGAGCTGCTTGAAGTTGATTCTCTCCTTCAGCGGCTTGTCTGATGCCGAATAAAGGATAGAATATACCACCTCATCCAGCAACGCTTTCTGATAGACATAGCGGTTCTTCACGATTTCCTGAAGCGACTTCTGTGTTTCTGTCAGCGAATTCTTATCGCTACGCAGTATCATCGCCTTCGGCATATTGCCAGGATGTGTGGCATTTGTCTTCAGCTCGAAAGTTGAATAAACTGCCGTTCCCTTGTTCTTATCTTTATTGGCCTTACGTTCTGTCTCGTTGACATTCTTTTCGAGATAGCGCAGAGTTTCATTAAGCTCCAAATTTCTTGAAGCTTGATACAGGGCTCTGTTGACCGACTCGTCAAACTGTTCCTTCTTCATGTTTACCATCTCCTGGATGTAACTGAGCTGCAAGTACAGCAGCGCAAGGAACGAAAAGCCCATGATAATGGCTATGGTCCAAATCGTTTTCTTCTTCATGGGGGCAAAGATAAGAAATTTCTTAATCAGTTAACTTAAAATCGTTAATTAATTATTTACTCTTTCTAGTTTTTAACATTTTTCGGTATTTTTAGTTTCGTATATAAAACTATTTTTTATTTTCCATAAAAAAAAGAGAGGAAGTATACATATCACATGCACACTTCCCCATATTGGTCATATCAACATAAAATTTTAATTTATATAAGAGAGATTTTTCTCTAACCTAACGATTACTATTCAGCATCCTTCTCCAATTCAGCCTCATGATCCGCAATCAGCTTACTCTGAATGTCGGAAGGAACCAACTCGTAGCTGGCAAACTTGGTAGTGAATGAAGCACGTCCACCAGTCAATGAACTCAGAGAGATGGAATAGCTGGCAAGTTCCTTCAGAGGAATCTTGGCACTCAGCTTCTGATAACCAGCCTCGCTGTCCATACCCATAATGAGAGCACGACGTCCCTGGAGATCACTCATCACATCACCCATGAAATCAGCAGGCACATAAACCTCAAGATCATAGATAGGCTCCAGAATCTTCGGACCAGCCTGTTTGAAGGCATCGCTGAACGCATGGCGGGCAGCAAGCATGAACGAAAGTTCATTACTATCTACTGGGTGCATCTTACCATCATAAACGATGACACGTACATCACGTGCATAACTGCCCGTCAACGGACCATGTTCCATACAGTCCATAATACCCTTCAGAATTGCTGGCATGAAGCGGGCATCAATGGCACCACCAACCACAGAGTTGAGGAATACCAGTTTACCACCCCATGGCAAGCTAACCTCTTCACGGCTCTTGATATTCATCTTGAATTCCTGGCCGTTGAAGGTAAATGATGTAGGATCAGGCATACCTTCTGCGTATGGTTCAACAATGAGATGAACCTCACCAAACTGACCGGAGCCACCACTCTGTTTCTTATGGCGGTAGTCAGCACGAGCCTTCTTGGTAATAGTCTCACGATATGGAATACGTGGCTCTTCGAAAGTCACATTGAGTTTCTCGTTGTTTTCCAAACGCCACTTCAGTGTGCGGAGATGGAACTCACCCTGACCTCTTACGATTACCTGACGCAATTCCTTGCTCTGATCAACAATCCAAGTAGGGTCTTCCTGGCGCATCTTCAGGAGTGCAGCCATCAGTTTCTCTGTATCCTGAACATTGGCAGCCTTGATAGCACGTGAATACTTAGGGTTAGGATATTTAATGAAGTCGAAACGCCACTCAGCCCCCTTACCATTAAGGGTATTGCCGGTCTTCACGTCCTTCATCTTCACGGTACAGCCAATATCACCGGCATTCAACTGCTCTACAGGCACACGGTTGGCACCCGCACAGGCATAAATCTGTCCGATACGCTCCTTGGAGCCACGATCTGCATTAGTCAGATCGTCACCATTCTTGATAGAGCCGCTCATCACCTTGAAGTAGCTAACCTCACCGATATGAGGTTCCATACCAGTCTTGAAGAAGTAAACACTCTCAGGACCATTGCTGTCTGGCGTAATTTCCTCACCACGTGTATTATGCAGTTTCGGCATCTCGCTTACGAAAGGAACCACATTGCCCAGGAACTCCATCAGGCGGTGAACGCCCATCGACTTACCTGCACAAACGCAGAACACAGGGAAGATGCTACGGGTAACCAATCCCTTGCGGATGCCCTCGCGAAGTTCATCTTCTGTCAGACTCTCGCTCTCGAAGAACTTCTCCATCAGTCCCTCATCGTTCTCGGCTGCAGCCTCTACAAGAGCCGTATGAAGTTCCATGGCTTTCTCCATTTCTTCTTCTGGAATATCTTCAATAATAGGAGCACCGCCCTCAGGCTTCCAGGAATATTTTTTCATCAATAAGACGTCAATGAGAGCATTGAAGCCTGAACCGGTCTCGATAGGATATTGTATCTGCACACACTTAGAACCGTAAATGTCCTTCATGGTGGCTATGATATTATCAAAGTCGCACTTGTCTGAGTCGAGCTGGTTTACCAGGAAGATGACAGGTTTACCCAACTTCTCTGTATAACGGAAGTTGTTCTGTGTACCTACTTCTGGACCATACTGACCATTAATAAGGATAACTGCCTGATCGGTAACATTGAGTGAAGTAATGGCGCCTCCCACGAAATCATCGCTACCTGGGCAATCTATAATGTTAAGCTTCTTGTTGTTCCACTCTACATGAAAAACTGTAGGGAACACAGAGTAGCCGTATTCCAACTCAACTGGGAAGTAGTCGCTCACCGTATTTTTCGCTTCTACAGAGCCTTTACGCTTGATAACGCCTGCTTCAAATAACATACTCTCGGCAAGTGTAGTCTTGCCGCTACCCGCACTGCCCAACAGCGCAATGTTTTTAATCTCATTTGTCTGATAAACTCTCATGACGCTTATAGATTTTTAAGGGTTATACTTAAATTTGCTAGTTGCAATCCACAGTCAAACCACCGGTTTTTCTGTTTCATGCTACTAAAGTACAAAAAAAATCGCACATTGCCAAAAGTTTTGGGCAAAAAACTTCTGTTTTTTAAAACATATTAGTACTTTTGCACTTTGTTTAGACATGTTTTTGTCTTTACACCTTATTATATATAGAAAAAGAAGTTCAGAAATATGGCAGGACTATACATACATATCCCCTTTTGTGAAAGCCGGTGCATCTACTGCGGTTTTTACAGTACCACCTCCCTCAAGTTAAGGGATGATTACACTGATGCACTCTGCCGGGAGATGCAGATGCGCCCGGCAAAAGCCGCTCTCGGAAGCAATGAAACTATCGAAACCATCTATCTGGGCGGTGGAACCCCGAGTCAGCTCAACGGCTCCCAACTCAACCAGATTTTCTCTGCTATCAGAAAAAACTATACGCTGGCAGAGAATATGGAGATCACGATGGAATGCAATCCGGACGATGTAACCGGCGATTTCTGTGAAACGCTGAAGCAACTCCCCATCAACCGCATCAGCATGGGGGCACAGACCTTCTGTAACGAGCGTTTACGCTTTCTGCATCGCCGTCATAATGCCGGAGAGGTAGAAGAAGCCGTCACCCGACTCCGTAACATCGGCATCCGCAATATCAGTATCGACCTGATGTTCGGATTCCCTGAAGAATCTCTTTCCCAATGGATGAGCGATATCAGGCACGCCATACAGCTGGATGTGGAACACATATCTGCCTACAGTCTGATGTACGAAGAGGGAACTCCCCTCTACCATATGCTGAAACAGGGAAAGATTAGCGAAATAGATGAAGAAACCAGTCGCAAGATGTATGAAACCCTGATAGACCAGCTTACTGGAGCAGGCTACGAACATTATGAAATCAGCAATTTTGCCCGTCCGGGCTTCCGTTCACGCCACAACAGCAGTTACTGGCACGAGGTACCATATATCGGAATAGGAGCGGCCGCCCACTCCTACAATAGGAAGCAGCGCAGCTGGAATATCGAAAATATCCAGACTTATATTCGAAGCATCGGCGATGGCATTCTGCCTTCTGAGAGTGAACAGCTAGATATTTTCACCCGATACAACGATCTGATAACAACCGCCTTGCGAACAAGCGACGGAATAAACCTCATGAAGATGGAGCAGGAATTCGGAAAAGAACTGGCAGACAGACTGCTCCAGGAAGCCCAGTCGCATATCAGCCGGGGACTGATGAAAATAAAGAACGGCAGGCTCTCCCTCACTCGGGAAGGTCTTTACATATCGGATGATGTGATGAGTGATTTCATGATTATATAATGGTTTCAATAAACAAAAAAGCCTTGGAATCTAATTCCAAGGCTCTAATTTCTTTAAACCATTTTTCTTGTATACTTCATAATAAAAAGCTTTAATGCTCTTGACCACTTGTATGGTAGATTTCTTTTTCTGCAACATAGGCTTAACCAGCTGCATCACAGCAAAACAAACTACCACAATAAGCAATACTACTGCCCAAGAGAGAATCTCACTCTGAATATCCAAAATTGGCTGGAGGCCAATGCCCAAAGCCACAGGCAGGATAAAACAGACCCAATCTATCGGGCTGTCAAGCTTGGTTGATTCGATATATTCATCGCGTAGTGCTTTTGGAGCATTCAAGATTAATCTTTTCTGGTGCTTATTCCAGTAATCTTCAAATTCTTTTTCCATGCAATCCATTTACTGTTTTGTCTTAAAACTAGACGGTTAAAACTTCAATACTTATACTTTTCTTTATACTTTTCGGCTACAAAGATAAGAATAATTATTCATTTCTCCAAAATTACAACATACTACTTTGAATATTTAACGTATATTAATTCTAATGGTCAAAACAAAAACTTCACTGCATCACTTGACAATAGCCTGCTTGTATATAGACAGGAAAAGGCAACACCCAACGACGGGCATTGCCTTTCTTGTATAATAACAAAGAGGAATTTTATCTCTCATTAAGTGGCTTATACTCCAGTTCGCCAAGAATATTCTTATATGCAGGACGGATAATACGACGGCCTTCGAAATTGAGTTCTTCAATACGATGGGCTGTCCAACCCACGATACGTGCCATGGCGAAAATAGGTGTATAGATTTCCTGTGGCAAACCAATCATTTCATAGATAAAGCCACTGTAGAAATCAAGATTTGCACACGCTGGCTTGCTGCCTCCACGGTGTTCCTGCAGACATTTGATACCTTCCTGCTCTATCAACTTCAGGAAATTATACTCGTCTTCTCTACCCTTTTCCTTGGCAAGTTCACCTGCCAGGCGCTTCAGTTCAACGGCACGTGGGTCACTCAAAGTATAGACCGCATGACCGATACCATAAATGAGACCTGTCTTGTCATAAGCCTCCTTGTTGAGCATTCGCTTAAGGTAAGTATCAAGTTCAGTTACATTACCCCAATCCTTGATAGCTTCTTTCAAGTGGTGGAACATATTGATAACCTTGATATTGGCACCACCATGCAAAGGACCCTTTAAACTACCGATACCAGCAGCAATAGAACTGTAAGTATCTGTACGGGTAGAAGATGTTACACGTACTGTAAAGGTTGAGTTGTTACCACCACCATGTTCTGCCTGGATAATCAAGAGAAGGTCGAGCATACGGGCATCCAGTTCGGAATAGTTTTCATGCTTCATCATATAAAGAAAGTTCTCTGCAATAGAGAGATTCTCACGAGGATGACGAATATGTAGACTTCTACCCTGAACAGAGTGACGGTAGATATTGTATGCATAAGCAATGATGGTTGGGAACTTGGCAATCAACTCAATACTCTGGCGCATCAGATTGTCACGGCTGATGTCATCCGGATTCGGATCGAAGGTGTACATTTCGAGCACACAACGGGCCAGGATGTTCATGATGTTGCTGCCTTCCAGCTCGATGATATGGGTAATCGTACGATGATCAAGCGGCATATTATCGTTCAAAAGTTCCTTGAAAGCATCCAATTCCTCCTTATCAGGCAACTGGCCCGAGAGCAGCAGGAAGGCTACTTCCTCGAATCCGAAGCGCTTCTCCTTCAAGAGAGGAGTTACCAGGTCATCAAGTTCATAACCACGATAATAAAGTTTACCTTCTGTAGGGGTCAACTTACCTTCTGCATCGCGCTCATAACCCACTACATTACCGATATTGGTCAGTCCGACCAACACACCAGAGCCATCCTCATTACGAAGTCCACGCTTCACATTGAACTTCTTGAATGCATCCTTATCAATCTTGCATGAGTTTTTTACCTCATCGCTTAATTTATATATTAAATATTCTTTATTCATAACTGTTACTTTTTTAGCTGTATGGCTACAACTATTATTTTTTTGCAGCAAAGTTCAATGCAGAACCAGCCTTAAACCATGCAATCTGTGTATCATTATAAGTATGCTCAACCTCGAAACTATCCTCAGAACCATCCTTGTGCTTCAGGGTGACGGTGAGTTTAGAACCTGGAGCAAACTCCTTCAAACCTGTCAAAGAGATGCGGTCGTCCTCCTGCACCTTATTATAATCATCCTTGTTGCAGAATGTGAGGGCAAGCATACCCTGCTTCTTCAGGTTGGTTTCGTGGATGCGGGCGAAACTCTTGGCGAGAATCACCTTCACGTTGAGGAAACGAGGCTCCATAGCTGCATGCTCACGGGAAGAACCTTCACCATAGTTATCCTCTGCCACCACGATGCTGCTGATGCCTTTTGCCTTGTAAGCCTTGGCAGCGGTAGAAACCTCGACATAAGCACCATCCAACTGGTTCTTCACCTTATTGCTCTCACCGTTAAAGGCATTAACGGCACCCATTAAAAGGTTGTCGGAGATGTTCTGCAAATGTCCACGGAACTTCAGCCAAGGACCCGCCATAGAGATGTGGTCGGTGGTACATTTGCCCTCGGTTTTGATAAGAAGCGGCATATCTGTCAGGTCTTTTCCATCCCATGGAGCAAACGGAGCAAGTTTCTGGAGTCGGTTGCTGTCAGGCGAAATGACTACCTCTACATTGGCATTTTCTTCGCTTGGGGCAATGAATCCCTTATCCTCTACGGCAAAACCCTTAGGTGGGAAGGTGAAACCTGTAGGCGCATCGAGCATCACGCTGTTGCCATCCTTATCCAGCAAGGTATCTGTAGCCGGATTGAAGTCGAGACGGCCCGCAATGGTGAGAGCCACGGTGAGCTCTGGACTGCCGATGAAGGCAAACGTATTAGGGTTACCATCAGCACGGCGGCGGAAGTTTCGGTTGAAAGAGGTAACGATGGCATTCTTGCGCGTATTATCGTCGGTATGACGCTTCCACTGTCCGATGCAAGGACCGCAGGCATTGGTCATGATGAGGGCTCCAATCTTCTTGAAATCATCAAGGATGCCATCACGCTCGGCTGTATAGCGAATCTGCTCTGAACCCGGGTTGATGATAAGCTGTCCCTTCACCTCAATACCTTTCTCATAAGCCTGACGGGCAATGCTGGCAGCACGGGCCAAGTCCTGATAAGAAGAGTTGGTACAGCTACCTACCAATCCTACTTCTACTACCATCGGATAATCGTTGGCAGGACCTTTTGCCTTCATATGAGAGATTGGTGTGGCTGCATCTGGAGTGAACGGACCGTTAAGATGAGGTTCAACCTTAGAAAGGTCGATTTCAACAATCTGGTCGTAGAAAGCAGACGGATCTGCCAACACCTCATCATCAGCACGGAGTTCGGCTGCATTCATCTGTGCGAGAGATGCAATTTCTTCACGGCCTGTCTTGCGGAGATACTCGCTGGCATTCTGGTCGAATGGGAAGATAGAGCATGTGGCACCCAATTCGGCTCCCATGTTACAGATGGTAGCCTTGCCGGTGGTAGAGATGCTGTCCAATCCCTCGCCGAAGTATTCGAGGATGGCATTGGTTCCGCCCTTTACGGTAAGGATGCCGAGGATTTCGAGAATCACATCCTTAGGAGTGGCCCAGCCTGAGAGTTTACCTGTGAGATGCACACCTATGAGACGTGGCATCTTGAGTTCCCAAGGCTGACCGGTCAACACATCTACGGCATCAGCACCACCTACACCTACTGCCACCATGCCGAGACCACCGGCATTAGGAGTATGAGAATCGGTACCCACCATCATACCTCCAGGGAATGCATAGTTTTCGAGCACTACCTGATGGATGATTCCGGCACCTGGTCCCCAGAAACCGATATGGTATTTCTGAGAAACAGACTTCAGAAAGTCGTAAACCTCCTTATTGGTCTTGCAAGCCTCAGGAAGATCTTGTGTTGCGCCCACATCGGCACGAATCAAGTGATCACAATGTACGGAAGCAGGTACGGCCACTTTGTCCTTACCCGCATTCATGAACTGCAAGAGTGCCATTTGCGCAGTCGCATCCTGCATCGCCACGCGATTAGGTCGGAAGTCAACATATTCCACACCTCTTTTATATGGTCGCAACTGTGTTGGGTCGAAAAGATGTGCAAAGAGCACCTTCTCGGCATAAGTAAGAGGTCGTTTCACCGTAGCCTTAGCCTGGGCTACACTTTCCGAATACGAAGCGTAAAAGCTTCTCAGCATTTCAATGTCCAATATCATCTTGTTCACAATTTTAATTAATTATACACTCTTTCGAGCTATTCTGTTTGCAAAAATACAACTTTTTCTACAAATAGTAGCATGTTTTATCGAAAATTTATCATTTTGATATGATTTTTCTATTTTTTGATAATTTTGTTGCATATTTATACGTTAATCACTCTCTTTTTCCGGAAAAACAGGATTATGATATGAAAAGACAAGAATGGCTACGGAAAGGCAGGAAAACAGAGAAAAAAAGAAAGGAAAGTGAAGAAAAGAGGAGTTAAAATGAAAGAAAAAGCAAATTTTTTTGGTACTCTCCGCATTATTTATTATTTTTGCAGATGTTATGAGAATAGACATTATTACAGTATTACCAGAGATGCTGGAGGGATTCTTCAATGAGTCCATTCTGGCACGTGCGCAGAAGAAGGGTCTAGCGGAGATTCATCTGCACAATCTGCGTGACTACACATTAGATAAATGGAAGCGTGTGGACGACTATCCATACGGCGGAAGTGCCGGCATGGTGATGCAATGTGAACCAATAGACCGCTGCATTGCTGCACTGAAGGCTGAGCGCGAGTATGATGACGTGATTTACGTTTCGCCAGATGGTGAAACTTTCAACCAGAAGATAGCCAACGAAATGTCGATGCAGGGTAACCTCATCATCCTCTGCGGTCACTACAAGGGTATTGACCAGCGTGTGCGCGACCATCTCATTACCCGCGAAATCAGTGTAGGTGATTATGTGCTGACGGGTGGCGAACTTGCTGCAGCCATCATCTCAGATGCCGTCATCCGACTGGTTCCGGGTGTCATCAGCGACGAACAGAGTGCACTTTCCGACTGTTTCCAGGACGACATTCTTGCCGCCCCTATCTACACCCGTCCTGCCGACTACAAGGGATGGAAGGTTCCGGAGATTCTGCTCAGTGGCAACGAAGCCAAGATTCGCCAGTGGGAATTCGACCAAGCCATGGAAAGAACCAAGCGCCTGCGCCCTGACCTGCTGAAATAAGAAGAAATCATTGCTGATTACTATCATACCCAGAACGGTAATTTTTAGGCACGGTGTAATCCGTTTCTAAAAATCACCGTTCTACTCATTCTCAAGCCATATACTAAAACTCTACACCTTATTTATCAACTACACCTTATTAATATTATTCTTTTTCTACGCATTTTTCGCAGAAAGCCTCACCCAGCATGAAACCTTCTTCGTAGAGGCGTTCCAGTTTATCGGTATCCTTCTCTATTCTGCCAACTTCCAACGGACGGATTGGACGGATACAGGTAATCTTATCCGCAGCCTCCAGATCATCTACAAGCTGGATCTGTTCGTTATAAGCCCGATGACGGTGACTCAGAGCCACACGTAGGCGAGGATAGTTCTTATATAAATAAGGTATCTTATGGTCTTTGCCCATATCACGCCATCCTTTGTTGCGAGTCAGGACAACCACATTGTGTTGCCACCCCATGTCAATGGCGTGCTGTACCGGAATACTGTCCGCAATACCACCATCCAACATCGGAATGCCATCCACTTCCACAATCTTGCTCACATATGGCAAACTGCTGGAAGCACGCACAATATCCAGTGCACGCTGCCTGTCATGATTCTCGGAAAGATACATAGCCTTGCCCGTAAGACAATTGGTAGTAACCATCTCGAAACCATCGGCATACTTAAAATAGGTATCAAAATCGAAAGGCAAGAGCTGGTTCGGAAACTTATCGTAGAGCAATTTGCGGTCGAAGATACACCCCTGAGTCACCAGATGGCGAATACCGATATACTGGTATCGGGCCAGATAATCGATGTTAGAGATACGGGCACGCCGAGGCTGGCGGCTCATATACGACATGCCATTACATGCCCCAGCTGATACAGCCACCGTATAAGGGAAATGAACATCATGCTTCATGAAGGCATCCAGTACCCCACTGGTGAAGACCCCTCGCATGCCTCCTCCCTCAAGAACCAAACCTGTTGTTTTCAAATTCAATTTCATAACACACTCTCTGCTTTTAAAATTCTGAAAATAATTATATTTTGCTCGCAGCATAGACAATTTTCTTACATTTTGTCTAGCAAAAAGCCGTTTTTATATTAATTATTTATAAATTTACGCGTTTTATTCAATTTTGCTTGCAAAGATACGTATTTTTTTGGAAATAATTGCTAACTTTGCAAGCAAAATAATGTAAAAAACTAAAAATATGTTCAGCAAAGAGACTTACATCAGCCGCAGACAGGAGCTGAAGAAGCTTGTGAAAAGCGGCGTAATTATACTTTTCGGAAACAACAATTCACCATGTAATTTCCCTAACAACGGATATTACCCTTTCCGTCAGGACTCGACATTTCTCTATTATTTCGGATTGCAGCGCGACGGTCTGGTAGGTGTGATAGATATAGACAACGATATTGAAACCCTGATTGGCGACGACATCGATCTCGTAGACATCGTATGGTACGGAAGCGTTGACAGCGTTCACGATCTTGCTGCACAGGTAGGCGTTCACAACTCAGCGCCTATGAAAACGCTCAAGACTATCTGCAACGACGCCATGTCGAAGAAGCGCAAGATTCATTTCCTGCCACCTTACCGCTACGACATCAAGCTGCAGGTATTCGACCTTCTGGGCATCCATCCTAACCAGCAGAAAGAAGAGGCCAGCATGGACCTCATCAAGGCTGTTGTGAAGATGCGTTCAACTAAGACCCAGGAAGAAATCGAGGAATTGGAGCGTGCTGCTGTCATCGGATATAAGATGCATACGACAGCGATGAAACTCGTACGTCCGGGTGTGACAGAAAAATATGTAGCAGGTCAGGTAAGCGGCGTTGCCCACTCTTACGGAGCCATGGTCAGTTTCCCAACCATCTTCAGTCAGCATGGTGAAATTCAGCATGGTTATCCATCTATGAATGTACTGGAAGAAGGCAGACTGGCACTCTGTGATGCAGGTGCAGAAACTATGAACAACTACTGTTCAGACAACACCCGCACCATGCCGGTGAGCGGAAAGTTCAGCCAGCGCCAGTTGGAAATCTACTCTATTGTAGAAGAATGCCACGACCATGCACTGGATGTAGCCAAGCCAGGCGTAAAATGGGCTGACGTACACTTCTCTGTATGTCGCTTGCTCTTCGACCGCATGAAGGAGCTCGGACTTGCAAAGGGTGATACAGAAGAGGCTGTAAAGGCTGGAGCACACGCCATGTTCCTGCCTCATGGTTTGGGCCACATGATGGGAATGGATGTTCACGACATGGAGAACCTCGACCAGATTAACGTTGGTTTCGACGAAGAGGTACGCCCTAATCTGGAGCAATTCGGTACCAACTGCCTGCGTATGGGTCGCCGTCTGCAGGAAGGTTTCGTGGTAACCGACGAGCCGGGAGTTTACTTCATCCCTGCCCTCATCGACGACTGGAAGGCATCCGGTCACTGTGCAGAATTCCTCAACTTCGACAAGATTGAGACCTATAAAGATTTCGGTGGTATCCGAATTGAGGACGATGTACTCATCACCAAAGATGGTTGCAGATTCCTGGGCAAAGACCGCATACCTTATCATCCAAAAGATGTTGAGGAGTTCATGGCAGCCAACAAGGAATAAAATTTCTGAAAGAGAAATCATTTCAGGAATAAGGAATCAGAGAGAAGATATAACAAGAACATTAATATAAAGAGAAAAGAATTCATGAAGAAAACTATGATTGTTGCAGCCTTGATGGCTTTGGTAGCCACAGGAGCAAATGCGAAGAAAGCTGCAGACTCTGCAGAAGTAGCAAAGAACAAACCTGTATTTACTGTAGTAAAGCAGAATCCTATCACTAGCATCAAGGACCAGAACCGCAGTGGTACGTGCTGGGCTTACTCTACCCTCAGCTACTTCGAGAGCGAAATCTTGAAGAAGACAGGCAAGACCTACGACCTCAGCGAAATGTTCGTAGCCAACAAGACTTATATGGACCGCGCCACAGTGGCAGTAAGAATGCACGGCGACGTGAGCTTCTCTGAGGGTGGTAGCGCCTACGATGTACTCTATGCTTTGCAGCACTATGGTATTGTACCTGAGTCTGCCATGCCTGCACCAGGTTCATTGACAGGTGACTCTTTGGCTAACTTCGGTGAGTTCTTCAATGTAATGACTCCATACGTAGAGGCAGTAGCAAAGAGCACAGCTAAGAAGCTTTCTCCAGCCTGGAAGAGCGGTCTTCAGGGCATCATCGACTCTTACATCGGTAAGGCTCCTGAGAAGTTTACATACGAGGGCAAGCAGTATACTCCACAGAGCTTCTGCCAGAGCCTCGGTTTGAATCTTGATGATTATGTAACCATTACCAGCTACACCCACCATCCAATGTGGAGCAAATTTGCTGTTGAGGTACAGGACAACTGGCGCTGGCCTTTGAGCTACAACGTTCCTATGGAAGACATCTGCAAGATTATCGACAACGCTGTAAACAACGGTTACACAGTAGCTTGGGGCGGTGACGTAACAGAAGATGGTTTCACTCGCAAGGGTCTCGGTATCGCTTACGACGTAAAGAAGGTTCGCTCTATGGCCGGTACAGATGCTGACCATTGGTTCAAGCTCTCTAAGGACGAGAAGAAGGAGAAGTTTGATTCTCTCGGCGTGAATGCTCCTGAGATTGTTCCTACACAGGCTATGCGTCAGGAAGCATTCGACAATTGGGAGACAACTGACGACCACGGTATGCACATCTACGGTATCGCTAAGGATCAGAACGGCAAGGAGTACTACATGGTTAAGAACTCTTGGGGCGAGTATGGTGACTACAAGGGAACCTGGTACATGACCAAGGCTTTCGTAGCTTACAAGACTATGGACTTCATGGTTAACAAGAACGCCCTTCCTAAGGACATCCGCAAGAAGCTCGGAATCTAGGAGAGTTTTAATAGTTAAAAGTTTATAGTTAACAGTCTATAGGTTTTCTATGGACATTCTCCTAAACAAAAATATTCAAGGGGCAGCAAACCGATGAGTTTGCTGCCTTTTTTGTTGCCAAGAAAATCTCTTATTTACTTATTTTGGGTTGCCAACAAGTCTTATTTTTACTTATTTCTAGGTAATTTAGTAAAATTCCTCCCTAAACATTTCCTTTTGTCATTTTATTTTCGTAACTTTGGGGGCAGAAATAAAAAATAATTAAAATGCATTTTAAATGGAATTACGAATCACCAACACCTGAACAGCAAAAAGCAGCTGAAGAATTAGGCGCCAAGCTAAATATGAGCCCAGTTCTTGCCCATTTGCTCATCAAGCGCGAGATTACGACAGAGTCTGCAGCCAAACGGTTCTTCCGTCCACAACTCTCAGATCTCATCAATCCATTCCTGATGAAAGACATGGATATTGCCGTAGACCGCCTGAACGATGCTATGGGTAGAAAGGAACGTATCCTTGTTTACGGAGACTATGACGTAGACGGATGCACCGCCGTTGCCCTGGTGTACAAATTCTTGCAGCAATTCTATTCAAACATCGACTACTACATTCCCGATCGCTACGACGAAGGTTACGGAGTGAGTAAGAAAGGAATTGATTTTGCTCATCAGACTGGTGTAAAACTGATTATTATTCTAGACTGCGGAATCAAGGCTATTCAGGAGATAGAATATGCCAAGAGTCTGGGAATAGACTTCATCATCTGCGACCATCACGTTCCTGACGATGTGATGCCACCTGCTGTGGCCATACTCAATCCGAAGCGTCCTGACGATCCTTTCCCATTCAAGCATCTCTGCGGATGCGGTGTAGGATTCAAGTTTATGCAGGCTTTTGCCAAGAACAACAACATTCCGTTCTCCAGGCTCATTCCTCTGCTCGACTTCTGCGCCGTGAGTATTGCTGCCGACATTGTGCCGGTGGTAGATGAGAACAGAATACTCGCCTTCCATGGTCTTAAGTTGCTGAATACCAACCCAAGTATCGGTCTGAAATCCATCATCGACATCTGCGGACTGAACGGACGCGAGCTCTCTATGAGCGATATTGTGTTCAAGATTGGTCCCCGCATCAATGCTTCAGGCAGAATGGAGAACGGCAAGCTGAGCGTAGATCTGCTGGTAGAAAGAGACTATTCCTCAGCCCTGCGCATGGCCAGACACATCAATGAGTACAATGAGCAGCGCAAAGACATAGACAAGCAGATGACTGAAGAAGCCAACGGCATCGTATCGCGTCTGGAAAGCATGAAACACAACTCCAGCATCGTGCTCTATGATGAAGGTTGGAAAAAGGGAGTCATTGGCATTGTTGCTTCCCGACTCACCGAAATCTACTTCCGCCCTACCATTGTTCTGACCCGGGATGGTGATATGGCTACAGGTTCAGCACGTAGCGTAACGGGATTTGACATCTACTCAGCCATCAAGAGTTGCCGCGACCTCCTGCTCAATTTCGGTGGTCATACCTATGCTGCCGGACTTACCTTGAAGTGGGATAAGGTTAGAGAGTTCAGAGACAGGTTCCAGCATTATGTAGAAGAGCATATTTCGCCTCAACAGACAGAACCGATGCTCAACATAGATGCTGAAATTGACTTTAAAGACATTACCAAGCATCTGCAGGCCGACTTGAAGCGCTTCTCTCCTTTCGGTCCATGTAACCAGAAACCTATTTTCTGCACCAACCGGGTATATGATTATGGTACCAGCAAGGTGGTGGGCAGAGAACAGGAACACATCAAGTTGGAACTGGTAGACTCAAAATCGAGCACGGTCTTAAACGGCATCGCTTTCGGTCAGAGTGCAGCTGCCCGCTACATCAAGAGTAAGCGAAGTTTCGACATAGCCTTCACCATAGAAGAGAATATTTTTAAGAAAAACCAAGTTCAACTTCAGATAGAAGACATCCGTCCAAACGAAGGATGAGGTACTTAGCTCTATGCATGGATTAGGCACTGATTACTCGGATTACACGGATTTGTAGAGCAAATCCGTCAGGACGCAAAAGCATCGAAATCTGCAAGGGCAAAAGTTTCAAAAAATGGCAGATAAATATCAAGAAATACTACGTACATATTGGGGGTATCCTGACTTTCGCGGCATACAACGAGACATCATCGAGAGTATAGCCCGAGGTGAGGATACCCTCGGTCTTATGCCTACAGGTGGCGGTAAATCCATCACCTTCCAGGTTCCAGCCCTTGCCCAAAAGGGCGTCTGCATTGTGGTAACTCCACTCATTGCGCTGATGAAGGATCAGGTTCAGCATCTCAAGGCCCGCAACATCCTGGCTGAAGCCATCTACACAGGATTGTCGCGCCAAGAGATTCTCCGAATATTGGAAAATTGTATTTTCGGTGAAATCAAGTTTCTGTATGTTTCACCAGAACGTCTTTCTTCAGAATTGTTCCAAACTAAACTGCGCCACATTACGGTGAGTTTCATCACGGTAGATGAAGCTCACTGCATCAGCCAGTGGGGTTACGATTTCCGCCCGTCTTATCTCGAAATTGCAAAAATAAGAGATATGAAGCCCGGTGTACCAGTCCTTGCTCTTACAGCTACGGCCACTCCCGATGTAGTAGAAGATATCCAGAACCAACTTCACTTCAAGAAGCAAAACGTATTTAAAATGAGTTTTGCCCGCAAGAATCTTGCCTATGTGGTGCGCACCACCAACGACAAGTTGACCGAAATGGTTCATATCCTGCAGTGTACCCAAGGCTCAGCAATCATTTACGCGAGAAGCCGAAAACGAACCAAGGAGATGGCAGGACTTCTGAACAAACAAGGTATTTCTGCTACATTTTACCATGCCGGACTGGATTCCGACGTGAAGGATATCCGACAGAAAAACTGGCAAAATGACGAGATAAGGGTAATGGTAGCAACCAATGCTTTCGGCATGGGAATAGACAAGTCAGATGTGAGAATGGTAATTCATATAGATTGTCCAGATTCACTGGAAGCCTATTTTCAAGAGGCGGGACGAGGCGGAAGAGACGGCGAAAAGGCTTATGCTGTGCTGCTCTACAACCAGAGCGATGAAAACAAACTCATGAAACGCATAGACGAAACCTTTCCAGACAAAGAATTCATCAAAGACGTTTACGAGCATCTTGCTTACTTTTTCCAGGTGGCAGTTGGAAGCGGAATGGGACAGACTTTCATGTTCGAGATAGAGAAGTTCTGCTTCACCTACAAGTACTTCCCTACTCGCGTAGATTCGGCTCTGCGCATTCTGGAGCGCTCAGGCTATATCCACTACGAGGACAATCCTGACGGAAAAGCAAGAATCAGATTTAACATCAGCCGAAATGATCTCTATCTGCTAGAGAATGTTTCGGAGAAGGAAGAGTCTGTTATTACGGGGCTTCTGCGTAATTACGGCGGTCTGTTTACCGACTATGTTTACATTGATGAGTCGCTGATAGAGCGTGTAAGCGAACTAAACCGTCAGCAGGTATACATGATTCTGAAAAATCTGAGTGCCCGCCACATCATCGACTTCATTCCCCGCCGCAAGACACCTTATATCAGCTACACGCGTCCTAGGGAAGATGGTTTCAGAGTTATCATCCCTGAGGAGGTATGGGAAGTACGCAAGAAACAGTTTACTGCCCACATCAAGAGCATTATCAGTTATGCAAAAAACGACAGCATCTGCCGTTCGCGCCAGCTTCTGAGTTATTTTGGCGAAAAAACGAAAATGAAGGACGACTGCGGGATATGTGATGTCTGCATAGACCACAAAATACCCCAGAAGCAAACTATTATATCAGAAATTCTAGACTTGCTGAAAGACGGAAAGCCACATGACATTACAGAATTAAACCAACTGAAATATGATTCAGAAGATATGGCTGCAGTTCTTGAAGAAATGGTTGTGGAGAATATGATGAATGTTGAGGAAGATGAAATCCGGCTTGAACCGAAACCGGAAATGAAGCCCTAATATCTTATAAGTCCTGAAGGAGTAAAAGCTTTTCAGAAGAGAGATGCTTTTGCCTTTTCAGGGCTTTTTGTATATGCCAGCATTGGGATTTCGCATACGCCAGCAGCGAGATTTGTATATGCCAGCAACTTATACCCCCATATAAACAGAAAAAAGGGAACGACACCTCTCGGGCCATTCCCTTTTCAACATTATGTACGAGAAAAAAATTAGTTATTCTCAGGGCGAAGTTTACGAACTGTAACACCAGCCTGCCACATTTCCTTGTTGCGCATAGCCTCGAGTTCAGCGTTCAACTTCTCGCGGTAATCAGCCTGAGAGTTCTTGTCGATAGAAATCTGAGCCTCGTTACCAGTCTTTACAGAGTAGTACAACCACTCCATTACAGGCTTGATAGCCTCACGGAAACGAGGAGCCCAGTCAAGAGCACCACGCTGAGCTGTTGTTGAACAGTTAGCATACATCCAATCCATACCCTTAGCACCGAAGAGAGGGCCAAGGCTCTGTGTGAGCTCCTCAACAGTCTCGTTGAAAGCCTCAGATGGTGAGTGACCATTCTCGCGGAGCACGTCATACTGTGCCTCCAACAATCCCTCAATTGCACCCATCAATGAGCCACGCTCACCTGTGAGGTCAGAAGTAGCCTCACGCTGGAATGTTGTCTTGAACAAATAACCGGCACCGATACCGATACCGAAGGCAATAGTCTTCTCCTCTGCCTTGCCAGATGCATCCTGGTATACAGCGTAAGAGCAGTTCAAACCACGACCCTCACAGAACATAGTGCGGAGAGAAGTACCAGAACCCTTAGGAGCAACCATGATTACATCAATATCCTTTGGTGGAACAACGCCTGTGCGGTCGCTCCAGTTGATAGCGAAACCATGTGAATAATACAAAGTCTTACCTGCTGTGAGGTGTGGCTTAATCTTTGGCCAGCATGCAATCTGACCGGCATCAGAAAGCAACATGCAGATGATAGTACCTTTTTCAGCAGCTTCCTCGATAGAGAACAGAGTCTTACCAGGAACCCAACCATCCTTCAGACACTTCTCGTAGGTCTTACCCTGACGCTGTCCGACGATGACGTTGAAACCATTATCGCGAAGGTTACAAGCCTGACCAGGACCCTGGATACCATAACCGATAACTGCGATTGTTTCGTTCTTCAATACTTCACGTGCTTTCTCCAATGAAAATTCATGACTGGTGACAACAGTTTCCATTACGCCACCGAAATTCATTTCTGCCATAATTTTTATTTTTTTTGTGCGGCTTGCCGTTTGTGGAGCCGCGGGTTATACTTGTCCATACGGATGCGAGCTGTATTCTTATCCAAAGAGAGCCTGTTTGATCCGTCCACCCCCTATCCAAGAAGGCGGCTCTGGGTTTATTCTTATTTTCTGAGTGCAAAGGTAAGCAAATAAAATGAAACTACCAAATTTTTCTTTCAATTTTTAATAAATTTAGCCTTACTTCTTACAACTTCCACCTCATTTGCGTCATTTTTGCCGGTTTTTGTTATCTTTATGCAGTATTCTTGCATTTTTTCTGCCTCACTTGTTTCTTCCAAATAGAAATGAAGTTGGTCTCCCTGGTGACTTTCTGCTACGTAAGCTATCTCAAATCTTTGCAAAAAGTGATTTTTGTAATAATCCAGATCAAAGAGGTCGAGGATATGTTCGATGTATTTTACCGAGTTGATGTGTCCGTTAACATCTACATCATGATAATAGGTGTCAATGGTTCTCACCAGCTTGGCATCCTTGCCCATTTTCACTCTCGAACTTGCCTGGATAGGACAAGGTTTTTCCGAATCAATATATTCTTTGATGAGTCCGTCGTGAATTTCAAAAATATCAACAGGCTGTCGGGTTTCCGTATCAATCATTGCCCACACGCTCTTGCCGTAGCCGTAAACCTTGGCTTCTTCGGATGATGATGTCTTGCCGCAGATTTTGAAATCTCGGGATGTGAAATATTTCATGGCACTCTCGCACCAGGTTTCTACCACAAAGCGGTCGTAAGACTTCGGCATCTCTGTCATCTCTATGGCCAGTCGGCTGAGAACCCATGTCTTGTGTCGGGGCATGAGGTAGTTCATACCGAACCCGCGGTCGTTGCTGTGAAAATCGGCAGCATTGAGCAGATGATTTCCGAGATGGCCCATAAAGAGGTGGCTGCTGAAATCGCAGTGGAAAGGCTCCGAAAGAAATTCGTAACGCCCTACCTTATCTAATATTTTCTGTTCCATAATACCTGTCTCGTCCTTTTATCTTGTTGTTTGTCTTGTTGTTTTAAACCGAAAAAGCCCCCTGCTCCGCTAGTTTGAAGCCAGGGGAACAAAGGGCATCAAAATATGAAAGAAATCTAATCTTCTGAATTCTGCTTGAGATAATCAGAGATGGGTTCGTCAAAACTTCTCGTAACAGCGATTCTGCCACTTCGGGTATACTGAAGGAGGCAGTCGTAGCTGTTGAGCTGCTGGAAGAGGTCGGCGATGTCTTCGGTAAGTCCTGCCAGAAGCACGGTGCTGTAGGTAGGATTCACCTCCATCATGCGGGCATCATGCTTGCGGATGGTGCGCGAAACCTCTGGATTTTCGAGCAATACCGGAGTGGAAATCTTGAAGAGAGCCACTTCATGGATGAAGATCTGGTCGTCGGAGTAGTAATCGCTCTTCACCACGTCAATCTTCTTCTCTATTGCCTTGTTGATTTTCTCAATCTGCTCTTCATCACTCCAAACCGTGATGGTATACTTGTGTATATTCTTGATACTGCTGGCCGAAACATTCAAGCTCTCGATGTTTACCTGTCTGCGAGTAAACACGGCGGTAATCTGATTCAGGATACCGGCAATGTTTTCTGAGTAAACAAGCAATGTATATAATTTCTTTTCGTTGTTATTCTCCATTTTTCCAAATTTTAAAATAATCGGTTACTTTTCGGAGTCTTTCCTTTTCGGAGGATGCACCCTCTTGAAGGAATTTACACCTTATTATATATAACCGAAAGCTTTTAATAATTCAACTCGAGTTGCATCTCATCTACACTCTTGCCCGGCAGCGTCATCGGAACGATGTCTTCATTCTCCTTGATGGCGCACTCCAACAGGTAAGGACCCTTGGTGCTGATCATCTTCTCCACCTTAGCCTGAAGGTCCTTGCGGTCTATTACCACATCGTATGGTATGCCGTAGGCCTTGGCAATCTCTGCATAATGAGGATTCATCATGTGGGTGAAGGAGTGACGGCCGCCGAACATCAGGTCTTGCCACTGGCGAACGTTGCCCAGATAGTTGTTGTTCAGCAGAATCATCTTTACCGGTGCCTGCTGCTCCATGATGGTGCCTAGTTCCTGGATGTTCATCTGGAAACCGCCGTCGCCGAAGAAACAGCAGATGGTGCGGTCGGGAGCTCCGAAGGTGGCACCGATGGCTGCCGGAAGGCCGAAGCCCATGGTTCCGAAACCACCACTGGTTACGATGCTCAGCTTCTTGGTAAACTTGAAGTAGCGGCTACTGATCATCTGGTTCTGACCTACGTCGTTTACGAGAACAGCCTCATTATGAGTAGCTTCCGTTACCACGTTGGTCACCTCGCCCATAAGCAGCGGTCCCTCTGTAGGGTGGATATCCTTCTCTATTACCTTTTCCTGTTCCTGCTGGCGGTATTCCTCGAAGGAATCTCTCCACTCGCGGTGAACATTCTTGTTCAGCAGACGGGTAATGGCTGGCAGACTCTGTTTGCAGTCGCCCACAACAGCCACATCGGTCTTGATAACCTTATCAATCTCAGCCTTGTCAATGTCCAGGTGAATAATCTTGGCCTGGGGAGCATACTTAGAAGGCACGCCTGTGATACGGTCGCTGAAACGCATACCGATGGCGATGAGCACATCACACTCCTGGGTCTTCATGTTGGTAGCATAAGAACCGTGCATGCCGAGCATACCCATGTTGAGCGGGTGGTTGCTAGGCAGGGCAGAAAGGCCGAGCAGGGTTCTGCCGGCAGGGATATCTGCCTTCTCGAGGAATTCGATGAGTTCATTATGTGCACCGCCAAGCTCTACTCCATGACCCACGAGGGCGAATGGTTTCTTGGCATTGTTGATGAGTTCGGCAGCTTCAGCCACCGCCTTTTCATCTATCGTAGGATAAGGGTTGTAAGATGTAACCTTCTCACATTTCACTGGTTCCCACTCGCATGTAGCCACCTGCGCATTCTTTGTAAAGTCGAGCACCACAGGTCCCGGACGTCCGCTGCGGGCGATGTAGAAAGCACGGCTCACAGCCCATGCCACATCCTCGGCACGGCGTATCTGGTAAGACCACTTGGAGATTGGCTGGGTAACACCCACGAGGTCTACCTCCTGGAAAGCATCGGTACCCAGGGCACCTACGCCTACCTGTCCGGCGATGACTACGATTGGTGTAGAATCCATCATGGCATCAGCGATGCCGGTCAATGTATTAGTAGCTCCAGGACCACTAGTGACAAGAGCGACGCCCACTTCGCCGCTGACTCGGGCATAACCCTGTGCAGCGTGAGCAGCAGCCTGCTCGTGACGTACCAAGATGTGGTCAAACATCTTCTTTTCACCTCTCGTGTAACCGTACAGTGCATCAAACACTGGCATGATGCTGCCGCCCGGATATCCGAAGATGGTTTTAATATCCTCGTTTTTCAGGGAGCGCATCAGTGCTTCGGCTCCTGTTATTACTTCTTTTGCCATTTATATGTTATTATTCTGAATAATTCAAAAACTTTTCTTTTCTCAAAGACTCTAAAAACTGTCTTTTCAAAGACTCTCGAAGACTAGTCGATGATTCTCACACCGCCCTTATCTGCCGAACTTACGCTCTGGGCATAAGCGCGCAGTGCCTTGCTAACCACGCGGTTGCGCTTCAGCGGCTGCTGTGGGCGTGCTGCGAGTTCCTCGTCAGAGAGTTTCACATTGATGGAGCGGCTAGGGATATCAATGACGATGATGTCGCCATCCTTAATCTTGCCGATGTTACCACCTGCTGCAGCCTCTGGACTGATGTGACCGATGCTCAAGCCTGATGTACCGCCTGAGAAGCGGCCATCGGTGATGAGGGCACATTCCTTGCCCAGGTGACGGCTCTTGATGTAAGAGGTTGGGTAGAGCATCTCCTGCATGCCAGGGCCACCCTTCGGACCCTCGTGGGTGATGACTACGCAGTCGCCTGAGTTAACCTTGCCGCCAAGGATGCCTTCGCATGCATCTTCCTGAGAATCAAAGCATACGGCTGGACCCTCAAAATGCCAGAGCACTGGGTCTACTCCAGCTGTCTTCACTACGCAACCATTCTGGGCGATGTTACCGAAGAGCACTGCCAGTCCGCCATCCTTGGTGTAGGCATGCTCGAGGTCGCGGATACAACCCTCGGCGCGGTCGGTGTCGAGACTCTCCCACTGAGCGTCCTGACTACCCATCTGGGTAGAGAACTTTCTGCCCGGTGCTGAATGGTAGATTCTGTCAGCCTCGGCATCAATCTCTGTGCCGGTAATGTCGTATTTCTTCATCTGCTCATCGAGTGTTTTGCCGTCAACACGCTTTACGGCGCCGTTGATCAGACCGCCCTTGTTCAGCTCGTTCAGGATACCGAGGATACCACCTGCGCGGTTGCACTCCTGTACACTATATTTCTGGGTGTTAGGGCTCAACTTGCAGAGGCAAGGCACCTTGCGACTCAATTGGTCGATGTCTTCCATCTTGAAGTCTGCGCCAGCTTCCTGAGCTACTGCCAGCAAGTGGAGCACGGTGTTGGTGCTTCCGCCCATGGCGATGTCCAGGGTCATGGCGTTGAGGAATGCGTCTCGGGTAGCTATATTGCGTGGCAATACGCTCTCGTCGCCGTCCTCATAATATGCATAAGCGTTCTTAACTATCTGGCGTGCTGCATCTTTAAAAAGTTGGATGCGGTTTTTGTGGGTAGCAAGAATGGTTCCGTTACCTGGCAAGCTCAGACCGATGGCCTCGGTGAGAGAGTTCATAGAGTTGGCGGTAAACATACCTGAGCAGCTACCGCAACCTGGGCAGGCGCACTGCTCAATCTGCGTCATCTCCTCGTCAGAAACGCTTGTATCAGCACCCTTAATCATAGCTGTAATCAAGTCGGCGTTCTCACCCTTCCAGCGTCCGGCTTCCATAGGTCCACCTGAGCAGAACACGGTAGGAATGTTCAGTCGCATAGATGCCATGAGCATACCTGGGGTTACCTTGTCGCAGTTTGAGATGCAGATCATGGCGTCAGCCTTGTGAGCATTGACCATGTATTCTACAGAGTCGGCAATGATATCACGGCTTGGGAGGGAATAGAGCATTCCGTCGTGTCCCATTGCGATACCGTCGTCAACGGCGATGGTATTGAATTCGGCTGCGTAGCACCCCATAGCTTCGATTTCCTTCTTGACGATCTGACCGATTTCATGAAGATGGGTATGACCTGGCACAAACTGAGTAAAGCTGTTCACGATAGCAATGATTGGTTTACCAAACTGCTCGTGTTTCATACCTGCAGCTACCCAGAGTGCTCGGGCACCTGCCATTCTTCTGCCTTCAGTGCAGACGCTACTTCTTAATGGATGTTTCATATCTTTTATTTTCTTTTATTTTCTTGCTTAAAAGGGCTCTTTCGAGCCCCTTTGTTATAATTTGCCTGCAAAGATACAGAGAAATTATGTAATAGCCAACTAATTTCGTATAAAATTTCAGAAAACTTCGTTTTTTTGTTAGAAAAATAAATAAAATGCTTACAATTTATCACGATAGATACTCATTTCTGCTGATTTTGTGCAAAAAAAACAAGAAAGAGCTTATTAACCACACTGAACTCTTATCTTATTAAGATTACCTGACGAAAAAGTATAAAGCGAGGCGGCCAGACATGTAAGAAAGGTAAGAAGAAAAAAAAATCCTCCTAAACCGAAGTTTAGGAGGACCTGGTCACAAGACCAAATATCTGAAACTACTTATTTCTTTATTCAGCTGCATTGTTATCATTGAATGTAGCAACACGGTTGAACTCAACCTGCTTGAAGAGCTTGTCAGTAGCACCCATACCCTTAGCCTGAAGACGATTTGCGCTAATCTTGTAAGTCTTAACGAGAATGTTCTTTACAGCATTGGCACGAGCCTCAGAAAGTTTCTGGTTAAGTTCCTTAGAACCCTCTGGAGATGCATAACCCTTAATTTCAACCTTAGCATTTGGATGATTCTTCATATACTGAGCAATCATCTCGATGTTTGGCATTTGGCTACGCTCTACTTTTGACTTACCTACAGTAAACAATACTGTTGGCTGCAAATTGGTAGCAGTAGCTGGCTTTACATACTTAGGAGCCTTCTGGCACTCATTGAGCGCATTCTGGAGATCCTTGATCTGCTTGTCCTTAGCTGCGAGTTCAGAATCCTTGCTATTCAAGTCGTTGCGGAGGTTGTTGATCTGACCATTCAAACCATCAATCTCGTTCTGGTCGCGTGGAGTTACGATAGTGAAGTTGTGAGAGTTGTTAGAACCCTTGAACTTGTAGTTAACACCCACCTTAACCTGGAAAGCAGACTTGTTAACATCAAACTGGCAACCATTGCAAGCACTCTTGTTGTCGTGAAGGAACCAATTCATAGATGGCTCTACATATACCTGCCAAGCCTTGTTTGCGCCAAGGTTGAATGCAAAGTCAACACCTGCGTTAGCTGTGAGGGCATTGAGGTTGCCATTATGAAGGTTGAAAGAGTGGTAACCACCGATGCCTGCCAATGGGATGATTTCGAATTTACGTGGCTCACCCTTGTAACCCAAGAAGAGGTTTGTTGCATTGATAGTACCGATGAACTTACCGCTTGCACCACGAACCAAAGTCTTATGTGTAAAAGGCAGGTTGCGGTTACGAGCATAGAGGTCAGCCTCTACAGCAGCACCCCAAACTGGAGTAAACCACTTTCCGAGACGTACACCTACTGAAGGATTTACGTTCTTGAACCATGCATTGTGAGTAGTCTTTGTAGCAGCTCCAACGTTTACACCAAGATACCAATTGTCAAAGAACTTGCTCTCCTGTGTAGTCTGAGCAGATGCAGATACTGCCATTACGGCAGCAGCAAACATTAATACTAACTTTTTCATTTTCTCTCTAAAATTTGATTTTATATAAATTACTTAAAACTTCATTTTCAGGGTGCAAAATAATAAAAAAAATTATTAACTACCAAATTTTTAGCCATATTTTATGCTGTAAAACATAAAAAATGGAGAAAAAGAACATTTTAATATCCTATTTCTCCATTCTATTTTACTCAAAATGAATAATCTGAACCATTATTGGTTCTATCCGTTTCTATCAGAAAACATCTTCTGAAGAAAGCTAAAGTTCGAAAACCTGAGCGCTTCTGCCTGCGATGGTTACCTGCTTGTTGCCCAAACCAGAAACCGAGAGTTTCAGCGTGCGAGGCAAGGCATTCACCACTTTAAGCCAGGTTTTGCCCGATTTAGAATCCTTCACCACACTGGTACCCACATATTTCTTCAGCGCATCCGGCAGACTGAGCACGGATGAGATGTAGAGGTCACCGGCATGCTGACCGAACATCTTCTGCATCTTGTAGCTCTCGCTCGCGCGTACATTATTATTATCAAAGTAAATCATGTCCGGCTGCCAGTTGCTGTATCCGTCCTTACACAAGAGAGGAGCATAGGAGGTCATTTCTACCACATCGCCGTTGCGCTCCACATTGCAGAGGTGGATGCCCTCAGCCAGCGCATTGTCTACCGCATTGGCACCGCGAGATGCATATTCGCCCAGATAAACCTTAGGAGCCTTGCGGTCGTAATGGTCGTAATAATCCTGATGGTTCAGGAACCAGCCCGGCTGCTCGTAATAATGCTCGTCTACGGCAGCAATCCAGCGCTTGTTTTCGCGGGCAATCTTCCAACCCTCAATATAATCGGAAGACGGGAAGTGGAACGGACCTACGGTACCCACCACCTCTATCTGAGGATATTTCTGCTTCACTGCCTTGCAGATCATCAGATAGCGCTGCTCGAAATCGGTAGAGATGAGGTCTTCGTTGCCGATGCCTATCATCTTGAGGTTGAACGGAGCCGGATGACCCGCATCGGCTCTCATCTTAGCCCACTTAGAGGTGGCAGGGTCGCCATTCGCCCATTCTACCAGGTCTAGCACGTCCTGAATATACTGCGGCATCTCGCTCATCGGGATTCCGCCCTGCTGACCAGCCACTCCGCGCTCATCTGCCACAGAGTTCTGACAAGGAACACCTGCCGCCAATACAGGCAGAGGCTCGGCTCCCATATCCTCGCACCACTGGAAATACTCATAGAAACCCAGCTGGCGGGTCTGATGGTATCCCCAGATGTTGTAGGCTGGCTTGCGATCTTTCTGCGGACCCACGCTCTCCTTCCAGTGGTAAATGTTCTTGAGCCCCTGACCGTGGAGCATGCAGCCGCCCGGAAAACGCACGAAGCGAGGCTTCAGGTCGGCAATGGCCTCGGCAAGGTCTTTACGCAGTCCATGACCCTTGTAAGTATCTTGTGGTTTGAGACTTACCAAGTCTACCGCCACTTTCTGCTCGCCCTTAGGCAAGATGGCGAACCGGATGTTCTTGCCCAGCTTGCCTTCCTTGGTGATGGCTTCGCTGGCGAGTTCGCCCTCATATTTATCGGTCACGATGAGCTGCGCCTTATATTCCTTCCAGTCAGTTCCCTGCACCTTAATCTTGGCCTGGCATACCGGCAATCCCTCCTGGTTTACGAGCGCCAGAGTGAGGTCTTTCTTCTTGGCATCGATGCAGCGGGCGTGCAGGCTCACCTCGTAGATGGCCGGCTGATGCTTACCCTCCTTGCCCTCAACGGCAGCTCCGCGACGTATGGCAATGCCGTCCCAACCTATATTATAAATAGGTGTAGCGCCCAGAACGGCGTAATGAGGATTATTCTGGCTCACCCCGTTTTCGGTGGCGATGCCCTTTTTCTCTACCCCCACCCATGCCGTGGTGGCATTCCACTGATGGCGGTGGTCTTCCTTGTTATACTCAAAGTCGCCGTTCTGCAACATTTCTGCAGAGAGTCCTCCGTCGGCAGCGCGGCTGATGTCTTCGAAGAAGATACCCATCAGCTTGTTGGAGATGCGGTGGGATTTCTGTGGATTGATGCTGAGGTTGGCAGGGATTTCCGAATCTTTCGGCAGGTCGATGTGGTTGTCCTTGGCATAAGCTGCGAGGTCGGAATCGGTCTTCGGTATCGGCTGGGCGTTGAGTTTTGCCTCTTCAGA
Source organism: Segatella copri (assembly GCF_009494835.1). Classification (GTDB taxonomy): domain Bacteria; phylum Bacteroidota; class Bacteroidia; order Bacteroidales; family Bacteroidaceae; genus Prevotella; species Prevotella copri_F. The sequence continues at coordinate 124,116 of NZ_VZBE01000013.1, read as the reverse complement.
AAGGGCGTGGAACCAGGAACGGATGTAGTTGAGATGCACTGCCGGCACCTCGAAATCGCAGCCCTGGAAGAGTTTTCCGCCTATGGTTGCGGTGTCGCGCTGCCAGAGTATCTCATCAGCTGAAGCCTCCAGCGTATCTTCCTTAAAGGTACGGAAATCATTGCTTGCCTGTACGTATCGCTTGCCTTTGGATGTCTTGAGATAGATGTCGAAGTTGCCGTCATCCATCTGATAGGCAGCCACATCCTTCACGCCCTTTTCGCGGATGATGGGATAATCCTGCGGGCGCCAGGTGATGAGGTCTTCTGAATAGGCTACGGCAAACTGCGGTGCATGCTGGTTCACGCTCCAGAGTGCGCGCCATGTGCCGTCGTTGGCTTTTACCACGAAGGGGTTATACATCTTCTTTTCAGCTCCCCACGGACCGTAGTCGCTGGCGCAGAGCTGTCCTACATCCACCCAACGCTCATCGTCGGTGAAATAAGCCAGATGCAAGCCCTGGTTGGGTGCTGGCGAATAGATGAATATCTGGCAGATGGAGTCCTTGCCCTGTATGGTGTATGCAGGGGCATCCTTGTCTATTTGCTTCTGCATCTGCTGCCTGCTGACAGCCTGACTGGCACTGGCAGCTGCCACGAGCAGCGCTGATGTAAATATGTACTTTAGTTTTATCATGTTTCTATATTTTTAGATTAATATTGTTTGTTCATTTTACACTTTTTCTCTCGGCTTGATAAAAAGGCAGAGTGCATCACTGCACCCTGCCCCACAAATTAGAGAGTTATAAAAAATCAAGTATGCAGTGACTTAAGCACTGCTTCTTTCTGAAATAATTATCTTCTTTCTAGCTGTAATATTCCTTCTTGCCGGCAGCCAGCGTATTCTTCATCAGCGAACAGATGGTCATCGGACCAACGCCTCCCGGAACAGGAGTGATGAAGGAACACTTCTCTGCCACCTCGTCGAATTTCACATCACCATTCAAGCGGAAGCCGCTCTTCTTCGTAGCATCAGGCACGCGGGTGGTACCCACATCAATGACTACGGCTCCCGGCTTCACCATATCGGCTGTCACGAAATCAGGACGGCCTATGGCTGCGATGATGATATCTGCCTCCTGACACTCTTTCTTCAAATTCTTGGAATGGGAGTGGCATACGGTAACGGTAGCATCGCCATACTGCTTCTGCATCATCAGCTGAGCCATTGGCTTGCCTACGATGTTGCTTCTGCCCAGAATGACGCATTTCTTGCCACTGGTCTCAATATTGTAATGCTGCAGCAGGGTGAGGATACCGAGCGGAGTGGCAGAGATGAAACAAGGCATGCCGAGCGACATTCTGCCCACGTTTACCGGGTGGAATCCGTCTACATCCTTGCGGTAATCTATTGCCATGGTCACCTTCTGCTCATCGATGTGCTTAGGCAGAGGAAGCTGAACGATGAATCCGTCAACATCATCATCCTGGTTCAGCTTGTCTACACACTGCAGGAGCTCTTCTTCGGTAACATCCTCCTCATAACGGATGAGGGTCGACTTAAATCCACACTTCTCACAGGCCAGCACCTTGTTCTTCACATAGGTTTCGCTGCCTCCGTCGTGCCCTACGAGCACGGCTACCAGGTGTGGCTGCTTGCCACCGGCGGCAACAATCTGTGCCACCTCCTGGGCTATCTGTTCCTTGATGGCGGCTGCCGTCGCCTTTCCGTCTATAAGCTCCATTTTTTCTTTAGTTTATAATTTATAATTTATAGTTTATAGGGCATTCTTGCTTTATGGGCATTCTTGCCTATCGCAAGTTTGCTATACGGCAAAGCCGCTATAAACTATTAACTATCAACTGATTTACATTCCCGGCATCTTAGGCATGCCTGGCATACCCTTCATGCGGCTCATCATCTGCGCCATTTTGTTGCCGGTCATCATCTGCATCATCTTGCGGGTCTGGTCAAACTGCTTGATGAGTTTGTTCACCTCCTGAATGTTGGTGCCCGAACCCTTAGCGATACGCTGGCGGCGTGATGTGTTGAGGATGGCTGGGTTGGTGCGCTCCTTAGGAGTCATACTCTGGATGATGGCCTCTACGCCCTTGAATGCATCCTCTGGGATATCTACGTCGCGGATAGCCTTACCAACGCCCGGAATCATCGCTGCCAAGTCCTTGATGTTACCCATCTTCTTGATCTGCTGGATCTGGTTGTAGAAATCGTTGAAGTCGAACTGGTTCTTTCTGATCTTCTTCTCCAGTTTCTTGGCCTCTTCCAGGTCGAACTGCTCCTGTGCGCGCTCTACGAGGGATACCACGTCACCCATGCCGAGGATTCGGTCTGCCATACGAGCTGGGTGGAACACGTCAATGGCGTCCATCTTCTCGCCGGTACCTATAAACTTGATTGGCTTGGTTACCACGGTACGGATACTGAGGGCAGCACCACCGCGGGTATCACCATCGAGCTTGGTGAGAACAACGCCATTGAAGTCGAGGCGGTCGTTGAATTCCTTAGCTGTGTTTACGGCATCCTGACCGGTCATGGAGTCAACCACGAAAAGGGTTTCGTCTGGACGGAGATGATTCTTGAGATTGCTGATCTCGTTCATCATCTGCTCATCAATGGCGAGACGTCCGGCTGTATCGACGATTACCACATCATTGCCGTTAGTCTTGGCCTGCTGGATAGCATGGTCGGCGATACTGAGCACATCCTTGTTCTCTGGCTCGCTGTATACCGGAACACCCACCTGCTCACCCACTACATGGAGCTGCTGGATAGCTGCCGGACGGTAAACGTCGCAGGCCACGAGCAATGGCTTCTTGCCTTTCTTGGTCTTGAGCATGTTGGCAAGCTTGCCACTGAAGGTAGTCTTACCCGAACCCTGCAGACCGCTCATGAGGATGATGGCCGGATGGCTTTCGAGCTTCAATGGGGCTTCTTCACCGCCCATGAGTTCTTCCAGTTCATCGTGCACCAACTTGATCATCAACTGTCCCGGCTTTACGGCAGTAAGTACATTCATGCCGAGTGCTTTCTCCTTCACCTTGTTGGTGAATTCCTTAGCCACTTTATAGTTTACGTCGGCGTCGAGGAGTGCACGGCGCACATCCTTCATGGTTTCCGCCACGTTGATTTCTGTAATTTTTCCCTCGCCCTTCAAGATTTTGAACGAGCGTTCCAGTCTATCACTTAAATTTTCAAACATTTTTCTTTCTTTATATTTTTGGCTACAAAGATACGACTTTTTTTCGAGAAAGCCAACTTGTTTATGCTTTTTTTTATCCCGTCGGCTAAAATAGCTGTCGCTCTGCCTTTCCCGAGTTCATTTCTTCAGTTTACTCTTGTGCTTATTTTTCAGGATTCTACTTCTTTTTCGATTTTGATTCAGCATCAGAAGTTGCTTTTTCCTCTTCTGTAGCCATTTCAGAAGGAGGATCTTTCTTAAAAGCCGAGACATCATACGGATTAGTCAATTCATACTTTTTCCCCGTTGCTTTTTCATAAGCAGCTACCACAGGATCCTTATGTTCCATTTTTTCAAATACCTTTTTAGCCTGTTGCAGATGTTTCTTATCACGTTTTCCCTGTTTATCCATCCATCCGAAAGCATCAAAACCAATGCCAGCAGATGAAGTTGGCAAAGAGTTTATCTTCTCCTGAATATCCTCTTCCATGTTTTTGATGCCTTCCTGATTCTTGCCCCAAACTGTCACTTCGCCTAATTGTTTGGCATCCGGCAAGAGAAACAGAGTATCCGGCAGTTCCTTGTACCGGATAGTTGCCTTCATAAAACCAGGTTTCGATACGGTTGCTGAATCAAACTGATAGCGCATCGTCCAATAGCCCCGATAATCTGTTCTTGCCCAATGATTGTTATTGGTATGAATAAGTGCTTCACGAATAGGCACATGATTTTCTGCCGATGCGATGACACACGTTTTCTGCGCATAGGCTACCTGCCCTAACATGGCAAGCAATACTGTTAAAATCAATATGATACGCTTCATGCTCTTTCTCTGATTTATATCTTTTCTTTGTACCAGACAAATTACTTCTTCTTATTAATATGAATCTGATACAAAAGTAATGATTAAATCTGATACTTCATTAAATTCCCCAAGAAGTTTAAGTTCATTTAAAGAGTAATGTAAAAAAATTAAGCGTCTATAACAGTTGGTCTATTTATATAGTATCATTCAAAGGAAAGATATGGTGTTTTCAAACTAAGAAATATTTTTATAAGTAAAAGCATATAGCCTTTAGAGTTCTTGCATATAGTCTTTTTAGTCAAAACACATAGTTTCCCAGATATTACCACTAGGCTCAGCAGCTCTGCCGAGCCTAGTCAGCAGGTCTGCCGACTGCAGTCAGCACATCTGCCGAGCCTAGTGACAAATCCCAGTAAAAGCAGTACCGTTACTGCAGAAATAATTCACTTAATTCTATTGAATTCATTTGATTATTCGACTATTCCACGTTGCTCGATTCTCTTAGCCTCTTCAAGAAGCTTGATGGCATCTACATACTGAGCGATGCCCTGAGCCACCTCCTTGGCAGCCTTCATTGCCAGGACTACAGTCTGCGGACGGTGTACCACATCACCTCCGGCAAACACACCGCGACGGGTGGTCATACCGAACGGACGTTCAACAACTTTTACATATCCCTTCTCATCCACCTCGATTCCGGCAGTGGTAGAAACGATACGGTTGGCTGGTCTTGAACCGATGGCGAGATAGATTCTGTCGAATTTTTCTACCCTTTCACCCTCAGGAGTGTTCAGAACACAGCTTCCCAGACGGCCGTTTTTGCCCTTCAGAAAGACCTCGACGGTAGTTTTCCACTCAAATTTCACGCCTTCCTTCACAGCATCTTCATATTCGCTCTTGATGGCAGGCATCTCTTCCTGGGTCTTACGATACAGCACGGTAACATCGGCACCCAGACGGATAGCAGTACGGGCAGCATCCATAGCCACGTTTCCGCCGCCAATGACACCCACCTTCTCGCCGTCGCGCAGCGGAACCATGTCGCGGGTCAAAGCGCCTTCGTTATAGGCATTCACGTTATGCAGAAAGTAAGTACTCTGGCTCACACCGTGGAGTTTTGAGCCCGGTGTAGAGTCCATGTTCTGAGGCACGCTGGTACCTGTGCCCATAAAGATGGCGTCGTAGCCTGCACGGAACAGACTGTCGATGGTTACATTGTTCTCACCCACCATGCAGTTGGTGATAAACTGCACGCCGAGGGCAGCAATCTTAGCCACCTCATCGCGCACTACCGACTTAGGCAAGCGATACTCAGGAATACCATACATCAACACGCCTCCCGGCTCAGCCTGGCCCTCGAAAATGGTGACGTTGAAGCCCTGACGCGCCAGATCGCCGGCTACGGTCAAGCCCGCTGGACCCGAACCGATGACTGCCACACGGCCACGTGTTTTCTGTGGCAACATCTCGCGCGAAAGGTTCATTTTGGTATCAAAATCGGCAATAAACTGCTCCAGTTTGCCGATCTGTACCGGTTTGCCTTTCTTTCCGAGCACGCAGTTGCCCTGACACTGTTTCTCATGAGGGCATACACGGCCGCAGATGGCCGGCAGGTTGCTCTTGGCATTGATGATGCTCATCGCCGCACCCATGTTACCCATAGAGAGTTCGTGTACGAAATCAGGTATGTCGTTGCCTATCGGGCATCCCTTCTTGCACTGCGGAATCTTGCAGTGTAGGCAGCGTTTTGCCTCTTCAATGGCCTCGTGGGTTGAAAAACCCTCGTTCACTACCTGGAAGGCAGCAGCATCTGTCTGCTGTTCAGCTGCATCATTCTTCATATTTTTCATTTCTTTCTGTTCACTCATAATAGAACTGCTCTCCTGTTTTATTGATTCTACAATCTATCCTTTGATTTGTGGGTGCAAAGGTACAAATAATATTTCATAAATTGCCCATCCTCCTTACATATTTTCATTTTTCCCGCTTTTTTCCTTATTATCTACAAAAATAAAGCCCTACATTCACATGCAAGGCTTTTTGAGTGTTAATATAATTCTCGAAAGTTCTACATTCACATGCAAAACCTGCAAATTTACGGATGGGGGGAAATCATATAAGTGCTCCCCCCTCTAAAAACATATTAATTATTTTTCTTTAATCTCAATATCTTCCTTCACATGATTACGTATCTTGGTAAGGAAGAGTTTCATACGCTTCGCATCCTTGTGGTCAATGATGTCGATGAGCTCAGCAAGCTCCTCTCTGATCTGTGCCACTTGACCCGATGTGTATGGGTTGAAGAGGATTTCCTGCAACAGGTAATCATCTTCGTTGAGCACGCCCTTGGCTATCTGCATGTGGCGCTTGAAGGTGGTGCCCGGAGCATCCTGGTGCTTCATCACTGCCGCAAAGGCAAAGGTGCTCACGAAAGGAATACTCAGCGAGTAGGCCACCGTCTGGTCGTGCTCATCAAATGTATACTCATGCAGACTCAACCCCAACTTCTGGTAGAGGTCCTTGAAGAATATCTTGCCCATGTAGTCACCCTCCTTGATGATGACTGCATTCTCCTCTGAAAGCTGGTTCAGATTGGCAAAGGTTGGGCCGAACATAGGGTGCGTGCTCACGAAGCGGAAACCGCTCTTCTCGTAAAACTCCTGCAGTCCGGTCTTTACCGAAGCTATGTCGCTGATAATGCAGTCGTGAGAGAGATGTGGCAACACCTCTTCGAAGGCTGGCAGCGTATATTTTACCGTCACCGCATTGATAACCAGTTCGGGGCGGAACATCTCTATCTCTTCCATCTTGGTGAAGCGGTAACAGTTGTAGGTGAAGCGCAGTCGCTTGGCATCCTTCTCGTAAACCGCCACCTCGTGGTCGAAACTGAGCAGGTCGATGAAGAAACTTCCCATCTTACCTGCTCCCATAATCAATATTCTCATCGCCAGTATCCTTTACTTCTGGTTCAGAATTTCCAATTGCTGGCGGACACTCTCCTCATGGATGTGCTCGAAAATCTGAGCGGCAAACTCAGGGCTCATGCCGCAGAGGGCAGCCTGGGCACCACGCTTGTCGAGAATCTCGTTGTAACGGCTGGTCTGAACGATGGTCATGTTGTGCTCCTTCTTGTAAGTACCAATCTCGCGGCAAACGCGCATACGCTTAGCCAGGAGATCCATCAGCTGGTTGTCGCACTCGTCAATCTGACCGCGCAGCTGGTGCAGACCCTCTGTAGAATAATGCTCATCGCGCACTACGAGGAGGCTGAGGATGTAATCCAGCACCTCTGGGGTAACCTGCTGCTTGGCATCGCTCCATGCATCGTCTGGGCTGCAGTGGCTCTCAACGATGAGGCCGTCGAAACCTAAGTCCATTGCCTGCTGGCAGAGAGGAGCGATGAGGTCGCGTCGGCCGCCGATGTGGCTAGGGTCGCAGATGATTGGCAACTGTGGTATGCGGCGGTGCAACTCGATAGGAATCTGCCACATAGGAAGGTTGCGGTAAATCTTCTTGTCGAAGCTGGAGAATCCGCGGTGGATGGCACCGAGTTTCTTGATGCCTGCCTGGTTGATGCGCTGCAGGGCACCGATCCAGAGCTCGAGGTCTGGGTTTACCGGGTTCTTAACGAGCACAGGCACGTCTACGCCCTGAAGACTGTCGGCAAGTGCCTGCATGGCGAATGGGTTGGCAGATGTACGTGCGCCTACCCACAGAATGTCGATTCCATATTTCAGTGCGAGCTCTACATGCTCTGGGGTAGCCACCTCAGTAGCTGTCAGCATGCCTGTTTCTTCCTTCACCTGCTTCATCCAAGGCAAGGCTTTTTCGCCGTTACCCTCGAAGCCTCCCGGTTTGGTGCGTGGCTTCCACACACCGGCGCGGAACATGTGGCAACCTTTGGCAGCCAACTGCTTAGCGGTAGTCATAACCTGCTCTTCTGTCTCTGCCGAGCAAGGGCCGGCAATGACGCAAGGGCGTTCCTGATCACTAGGAAAATTCAATGGTTCTAATTCTAATTCCATAGTCGTATATTATTATTTTTTACTTTTTTACTTTTCAAAAACCTTCTTGATTCTCTCCAGGGCCTCTTTCATCTTCTCATCCTTGGCACAGAGGCTGATACGGATGTAACGCTTACCGTTGGTTCCGAAGATGAAGCCAGGGGTGATGAAGACGCGAGCCTCATGCAGAATCTTCTCTGTCAGGTCTTCTACATCAGCATATTTCTCAGGTATCTTGCCCCAAAGGAACATGCCTACCTGGTTAGGGTCAAACTGGCAGTCGAGCACCTTCATGATCTCCTCAGCAATGTCGCGGCGGCGGCGGTAGTTCTGGATGTTGTTCTCGCGGTGCCATTCATCCGTGTTGTTAAGCATCGCTTCGGCAGCTGCCAGCTGTATGCCTCGGAAACTTCCGTTGTCAATGTTGCTCTTCACCTTCAGAATCCATGAGATGAAAGTCTTGTTGCTCGAAATCATCGCCACACGCCAGCCTGGCATGTTGTGGCTCTTGCTCAGGGAATTGAACTCGATGCAGCAGTCCTTAGCTCCCGGCACCTGCATGATGCTCATTGGGTGCTCGTTGAGGATGAGCGAATATGGGTTGTCGTTCACCACCACGATGTTGTGCTTCTGGGCGAATGCCACCAGCTTTTCGTAGGTTTCGCGCTTTGCCACACCGCCTGTCGGCATGTTAGGATAGTTGGTCCACATCAGCTTTACGTGGCTCAGGTCCATCTTCTCCAGGGCGTCGAAATCGGGCTGCCATCCGTTATCCTCTCTCAGATCGTAGTAGGTAATCTTGGTACCCAGAATCTTGTTGATGGCGGTGTAGGTAGGGTATCCCGGGTTCGGGATAAGCACCTCATCGCCAGGGTTGCAGAAGGCGAGCGTTACGTGCAGAATGCCTTCCTTGCTACCTATGAGGGGCTGGATTTCTGTAGCCCAGTCGAGGTCTACATCATACCAGCGCTTATAGAAACCAGCCATTGCTTTGCGCAACTCTGGTATGCCCACCGTAGGCTGATATCCGTGTGCGTTTGGATTGTTGGCTACCTCGCAGAGCTTGTCAATGGTCTGCTTAGAAGGCGGCATGTCTGGACTTCCGATGGCCAGACTGATGATGTCTTTGCCCTCGGCATTAAGCTTAGCCACTTCCTTCAGCTTTCGGCTGAAGTAGTATTCCTGTATTTCCGTTACTCTATTGGCTGGTTGTATCATAATTCTTATTTTTAACTATTAACTGTTAACTATCAACTATTCCTTCTCCTCATATTCGCCCAACACCTTTATTTTCTTCACGAGCGGCGTAATGGCGTCGATGCTCTGGCGGTATCGGGTCAGGTTGTCGAAGGTGAGGTCTACGTAGAAGAGGTATTCCCACTCATGTCCGATGTTTGGCAGCGACTGAATCTTGGTGAGATTGATGTCGTAGAAACTCAGGATGGTGAGCACCTTGGAGAGCGATCCCTTATCGTGAGCCAGACTGAAGACGATGCTCGCCTTGTTGGCCTTTTCGATGGGACGGAGCAGGGCTGCCTTCTGGGGATTGCAGACCACGAGAAACCGGGTGTAGTTGTGCGGATTGTCGTGGATGTCTTCCTGCAGCACCTTCATGCCGTACATGTGGGCGGCGTAAGAAGAGCAGATGGCTGCCCATCCCCTTACCTTGTGCTGGGCGATGTAGGCTGCCGAGCCTGCGGTATCTTCTGCCTCCACCGCCTTGAGGTCGGGATGGTTGGCTAGGAACTTGCCGCACTGCATGAGGGCTACCGGATGGGAGTGAACCTCCTGCAGGGTGCTCCAGTCGTCTTCTGGCAGACAGCAGATGCTGTGCTCTATATGGAGCTTGTGTTCGCCTACCACGGTGGTTCCGCTCTGCCGAAGCAGTTCGTAATTGTGGAGCAGACTGCCTGCGATGGTGTTTTCTATAGCGCAGATGCCTACTACAGTAGGGTCGCGCTTGATGTTTTCGAACACCTCTTCGAAGGTAGCACAACAGATGATTTCAATCTGTTCGCCCTCGAAATACTGGTGGGCAGTAATGTCGTGGAAAGATCCCAGCTCTCCTTGAATTGCTATTCTCTTCATGTTTCTTTTATCTTGTCTAATGTTACGAAAAACGGTCCTACTCAATAAGAGCGGGACCGTTTCGATGATTTCAAGAATCTAATATCCTAAGTTGAAATTTACACGCAACTTCCCGCTTTACAATTATTTGCAAAGTAAAAGTAATAGCTAAAAAAGAATGCGTTAAACTTCTTCATTGTCTTTACATTTTATATGTTACTCACTTTTGTTCTTTCCGAGCCCGTTTCTCCTTTATTATATAAGGAGCAGGGAGTGCTCAGATTTCGAGTCTCGACTTGCTAAAATCTCAACTCGACTGCAAAAGTAACATTTTTCTTTGATATTGCCAAACAATTTGATATATTTTTCTTCATTTTCCTTATATTTTATGCTAAAAAACATATTTTCGCCCGATTTTTATCATCAGAATACGGAAAAATGCAGAAAAATGTACTCAAAAGCCAGGCGCTAGGGAGAGACGCAACGCCGGAATCCGTGAGGCAAGCCCCTTCCTTTATCTGCAATGTTCTCTGCCTTCAGCCTTGAATTCTCCTGTCAGCTCCCCTACTTTCTCCGGGTTCAGCTCCAGGTAGCGCTTCATGTCCTTTCCGGCACCATCCTTGTCGCCCATCTGCATCAGCAGATTGCCGCGCTTCAGGAGGTTCTCGCTCAGAGAGGCTTTTACAGACGAGTGTTCCGCAGAATCCTTCTGTTCTGCCAATTCTTTCTCCTGCTCTACAATCTGCTGCGTCAGCGTAGCAAGCAACAGAACAGGGTTTATCTGGTTCAAATCCATAACCTTATATTTTTACAAAAAGTTATTCTATTGTATATCATGGAGTTAACCCACTTGACACCCTAAAACAGGGTGTCAAGGTATGAGCCACTCCTTATTATAATAAGGTGTCATTTACTTGATGGCCCCGATAATCTCAGTCACACTCTTGCATCCGTGAGCATCAAGCCACTCGTTGATTCCATCCTTCACCTTCTTCGTAACCGCAGGATCAATGAAGTTGGCTGTACCAATCTCAATGGCCGTAGCACCGCACATCAGGAACTCAATGGCATCCTTAGCAGAAGAAATGCCGCCCAGACCAACAACCGGAATGTTTACGGCATGAGCCACATCCCAAACCATGCGCAGGGCAACAGGCTTAACGCAAGGACCACTCAAACCACCCGTGCGGATGCTCAAGAGAGGCTGGCGCTTCTCAATGTCCACCGCCATACCCATCAGCGTGTTGATGAGCGAAACAGAATCGGCACCCTCAGCCTCCACGGCACGGGCGATGTCGGCAATGCTGGTAACATTAGGCGAAAGCTTCACGATGAGGGTCTTCTTATAAACCTTTCTCACCGCCTTCACCACGCTGGCTGCACCCTCGCAGGTTACACCGAAGGCCATGCCGCCATCCTTCACGTTAGGACAGGAGATGTTCAGCTCTATGGCCGGAATCTTATCCAGCTCGTTGATGCGAGCCGCACACTCGGCATAACTCTCAGGCGAATGTCCGCTCACGTTGACAATCATATTGGTATCAATGTCCTTGATCTGAGGATAAATGTGAGAGCAGAAATACTCCACACCCTTGTTCTGCAAACCTACGCAGTTGAGCATGCCCTGAGGCGTTTCAGCCATACGCGGATAGTCGTTTCCCTCGCGCGGTTCCAGGGTGGTACCCTTCACGATGATACCGCCAATCTCCTCCAGAGGAACGAAATCGGCAAATTCCAATCCGTAGCCGAAAGTACCCGATGCAGTCATCACAGGGTTCTTCAACTTCAAATCCTTTATCTTTACACTTAAATCAGCCATAATCTTCTGTTTTTACTTAAAAATGTTTTTACAAACAAAGACAAGAGAATTCTTCGTTCTTCACTCTTCGTTCTTCGTTTCCAAACGAATTCTTCACTCTTCGTTCTTCACTCAATTAGATTTCCCAAGTAAGTTTCTTGATGTTGATGACAGGTCCATCCTTGCAGACGCACTGGTTACCCTCGGTAGTTTTCTCTACGCAGCAGAGGCAAGCGCCCACGCCGCACGCCATCTTGTTCTCGAGAGAAACCTCACACTCCACGCCAGCCTTCTTGGCAAAGCGAGCCACGCTCACCATCATCGGCTTAGGTCCGCAGGTAGAAATCATATCAAACTTCTCGTTCTCCAGAACAGAGTGGTTGGTAACGAAACCTACCTCGCCAGCCGATCCATCCTCGGTAGTGATGCATACCTTTCCGATCTTGGCAAACTCATCCAGTTCGAGCAGATCTGTAGCCTTGCGTGCACCCAGAAGGAAGGTAACATCAGCTCCGAAATCCTTGATAAGTTTACCGAAATAGAGGAGCGGAGCCACACCTACGCCACCACCTACGAGCAGATATTTCTGGCTCTTCTCGGTAGGCATGGTGAAACCGTTGCCGAGAGGCAGCATACAGTTAAGCACGTCGCCCTCCTTGAGCTGTCCGAGCTGACGGGTACCGTCGCCCACCATTGCTACGAGCAACCAGAGCTGATTATTTTCACGATCCACGAAATTGATGGAGATAGGACGGCGAAGCATGGTAGTAGGCGAATGGTCTACTCTTACTTCTACGAATTGGCCAGGCAAGATTTCAGGCAAAGGTTTCTCATCGGTAAGCTTAATCAAAACATGCTTATCGCTAAGCGCCTCTACAGAAACCACCTTGAGGTCGAGAACATATTTTTTCATCTTATTGCTAATTTTTAATATGCTTATTATATAATGTACGTATATTATAATAGGTACGCGTAGCTTCCGGTTACGCCCACCTACGTTTCTACGATGCAAAGGTACATCAAAAATCCGAATTTACGAAAAGAAAAGAGATATTTTTTCTTTATCGCCGCTCCTATGTGTTTGTTTTAGGGTTCTCCAATCCCTACTTTATTTCTTAGGAACGAAGGTTTCCCAGGTCTGATCATCGTAGAAAATACGGATTTCGGTAATCTTTCTTTGCGGTTTGTCTACATATTTTACCGCCGCTTGGGCGATATTTTTAGGTGTACGATTTACACCCTGCATTTGAGGCTGGTCAAAGAGCGAAGGAGAAGTAGGGGAGGCTGTGGCTCCTTCGGCTCCAAAATCGAGCATAGGCTCGGCAGAGGCGGCTCCAGAAGGCTGACTGCCCTGCTTCATCCCCTCAGCACCACCGGCTGCTCCATCCGTAATGCCCTGATACATGTCTGCAGCACCCTCTTCGCTGTCACCCTGGGAAGCCTGGTTCTGATACATAGGAGGAGTACCGTAGAGTACCCAATAAACGTTTACCTGAGGAAAACTCTTATGGATGCCATCCACAATGCTAAGCGATGGATTGGTCTTCCCGTTGAAAATATTGCTCAGCGTAGCGGTCGAGATTCCGATCATCTGAGCGAAGTTTTGCTGAGTGAGATGCTGGTCCTCCATCAGCTGTCTGATTCTATCTTTCATGCTCTAAAAATTTTAGCGTTCATTTTTCTACTGATACGATGTTTTATTTCCGAACAAGCCACTTTTTGACCCTTTTTCGGTTGATTTTACAAAGATAAAGCAAAAATTTAGAATAACCAAACATTTCTGAATAAATTTAGATTTTTAAACTTTAGGTTTCTGTTTATAAATTTAAATTCTACTCACTCCAGTGTTCGGTTTTTAGGTTTAGTTTTATAAATATAAACCTATCAATCAAAATATATGACGAACCTTTTCTTTATAGATTTAGGCTAAATCACTGGTTATTCATACCATAAACCACCTAAATAAAGGTATATAGAGCGGTTTATGCAATGTTTACCCAACACCTATGTAAAAGTCTATGGTTTATAAAACAACTAAAATACATAACTAACTGAGTTTCCGTTACTTACAAATTCAAAATATAGTATGAATATTTATTCATTCATAACCATAAACACCCTATTTTACCTTTATTTTTATAAATATAAAACATAAATTCGTGTATTTAGTTTTCTTGCGTTTATGTTTATAAATCAAAATCGCCCGTTTTGATTTGTGAATTTAAAAACATAAACTTAGGAAATATAAACCTTAACAAATGCAAACGACCGATTTCAGACAACAGGAAATGGCTAATTTTTCCATTTCTAGCGTATTCCAGCCCATCGGCAAGGAAACGGGCAAATTCGCGAGTAATGAAGAGGGTTAATTTATGTAAGTTACTGATAACCAATAAAGTTAAGTCTATTTTCAGGCGAAACAGGAAAATGGGCATCTAGCTCGAAAAATCGCTTAAATCCCCCATTTTTGCCCAAAAATCGCCCAAAATGAGCCCAGGAAAGCGCCCCAAAAAGAGCCGAAAATCCCCTATTTGGGGCAAATTTATAATGCTAAACGCTAGTTGGCTGCTTTCAGGAAACAGGCAGCAAAGAAGGCCGAAAACGGAAACGAGCTCCTGCCGAGAGAAAACTCTCAGCAGGAGCTCGCCTACTCTCCCCCACCTCGCTCTTCAGCATCAGTGAAGGATAAAAAAGATGAGTTCTTTCATCAGTTCACCCACCGGAGTGGACGGATTATCCAGTCCCTTTATCTTCGCATCCACCTCCTTAAACTTCTCAATAATCGCCATCACTTTCACGCCCGTATAGTTCCTCATTCCTGTAATATATTCGCGCGCCGCCCAAGCTCCGCGCAAATCCAGGAATTTTGCGAGCTCATTTTCGTTCTGCCTGTTGGGTGCATAATAAGCAATCATCAGGTTTTGGAAATAAGTAAAGAGCATCGGGAGAAGCGTGAAGAGAGAACCGCTCTTCGGATTGCTGTCAAAATAATTTATTATCTGATTTGCCTTGAACACATCGCGGCTGACGATGGCACTTCTCAGCTCGAAGGCATTGAAGTCTTTGCTCACCCCTATTTCTCGCTCCACAATCTCCGGAGTAACACGCCGGTCGTTCTCAGGAAGAGAAATGAGCAGTTTGTCGAGCTCGGAAGTGAGTCGGTGCAAATCTGCTCCCACATGATCAGCCACCATCTGGGTAGCTTTGGGTTCTATGGTCGCCTTGCGGGTCTTGAGATAAGTCTCGATGAAGCCCGGCAGATTTCGGTCGTAGAGTTTCTTGCTTTCAAAAACCACACCCGCCTTGGCAGCGAGGGCAGAAAACTTTTTACGACTGTCGAGCTTGCCGTTTTTATGACAGAAAACAAGGATGGTTGTTTTTACCGGATTTTCGAGATACTTCTCGAGTGCTTCCAAATTCCGCAAATTCTGAGCCTCTTTCACAACCACCACTCTATACTCCGCCATCATCGGGTAGCCCTTGCACAAATCTGCCACCTGCGCACCCGTAACATCAGCTCCGAAAACTACCGTCTGGTTGAAGTCACGCTCCTCGGGCTGGAGCACATTTTCTGAAATGTAGTCGCAGATCTTATCTATATAAAAAGGTTCCTCGCCCATCAGAACATAGACGGGAGAATACTTCCGAGCCTTCAAATCTTTCATGATTGACTCGTAACTTATTGCACTTTTCTTTTCTACCATTGGATTATTTTTTGTAACTTTGCACCCAGCAAACTCCGGAGGTGCGGACAAGCATTTGCTCCGCCTCCAGGTTCGCAGTTTTCTGAGGTGCAGTTTTCAGCTGCACTTCGACTGCAAAGTTACAAAAAATAAATTGAACTGCCTATATAAAAGAGGTAGTTTTTGAAAATGAGGTATGGTTAAAAGAAGAAAAGAAACCATATCGAAAACAGAAAAGAAAGAAATATAACCCCTATATATAATAAGGTATAGAAAAATGATTCGCTTAAATTTGCCATCTTTCGACATCAAGGTTTCGGGCTCAAAACAGCATCCCCAGATACTGGATGTGCTGCGCCGGAAGTTCATCACGCTCACTCCCGAAGAGTGGGTGCGCCAGCATTTCGTTCATTTTCTCATCGAGCACAAGGGGTATCCTGCCTCGCTGCTCGCCAACGAGATCCAGCTGAAATGTGGCGACAAGGTGCTGCGCGCCGACAGTGTGCTCTACTCCCGTGAGCTGCAGCCCCGCATGATCATCGAGTACAAAGCCCCTCACATCCCCATCACGCAGAAAGTGTTCGACCAGATTTCGGTCTACAATCTTCTGCTCCATGTCGACTTTCTGGTGGTGAGCAACGGGCTGGAGCATTACATCTGCAAGATGGATTATGAAAGTAAAAAATATGTATTTTTAGAGACTATTCCCGATTATTCCGATTTATTGACATTATGAGAGCGTCGGGGATAGTCCGGAAGTTTTTAAACAGAGCTTTCCCCAGCCTTCAAAATTTGCGAATTTCCGCCCAACCGGCCATCCGTTTTAGAATTCGCGAATTTTGAAGGCCTTTTTCTGCCTTCTTTTCCTCTCCCTTTTTCTGCCTCCTTTTCCTCTCCCTTTTTGAGCACTCCTTTCTCTTCCTTTTTGGGTCGCTTCTTTCTCTCCCATCCTCTTTTCCGCGTTATTTTTTAATAAAAAACCCATTTTCATTTTGTAGTCTCCTCCTTTTGCATTATCTTTGCAGATAATATATATATATTAAGGTATAAAAACTGCCCGCAGGCAGCCTATCTTAAAAGAACAGAAAGAAATGGAGAATAAAAAGATAAAAATCGCCGTAGCCGGAACAGGATATGTAGGCCTGAGCATCGCTACCCTGCTGAGCCAGCATCATGAGGTGGTGGCCGTAGACGTGATACCCGAAAAGGTGGAGCTCATCAACTCGCGCCGCTCGCCTATCCAGGACGAATACATAGAGAAATATCTGGCTGAAAAGGAACTCAACCTCAAAGCCACAACCGATGGAGAAGAAGCCTATAAGGATGCCGACTTCGTAGTGATTGCCACACCAACCAACTATGATCCGGTGAAAAACTACTTCGATACCTCGCACGTAGAAGAAGTCATCCGCCTGGTGATGCAGGTGAATCCCGATGCCATCATGGTCATCAAGAGCACCATTCCGGTAGGCTACACCGAAAGCATCCGCCAGAAGACGGGCAGCAAGAACATCATCTTCGCTCCTGAATTCCTGCGCGAGAGCAAGGCACTTTATGACAACCTCTACCCGAGCCGCATCATCGTGGGCAGACCGAATGGTGACGAGCGACTGGAGCAGGCAGCCCGCACCTTTGCAGAACTGCTGAAAGAGGGAGCCATCAAGCAAGACATAGAAACCCTGTTCATGGGACTTACCGAGGCAGAAGCCGTGAAACTCTTCGCCAACACCTACCTCGCCCTGCGCGTGAGCTACTTCAACGAGTTGGATACCTACGCCGAAATGAAGGGCCTCGACACCAAGGCGATTATCGACGGAGTGGGTCTGGACCCTCGCATCGGAACCTTCTACAACAATCCTTCCTTCGGATACGGCGGCTACTGTCTGCCGAAAGATACCAAGCAGCTGCTCGCCAACTATGCCGATGTGCCTGAGAACCTGATTCAGGCGATTGTGGAGAGCAATCGCACCCGCAAGGATTTCATCGCCGACCGCGTGCTGAACATGGCTGGCTACTACGATTATGCCAACCAGAACAACTTCAGCGAGGAGGAAGAGAAGCCTTGCACCATCGGCGTATACCGCCTCACGATGAAGAGCAACAGCGACAACTTCCGCCAGAGCAGCATACAGGGCGTGATGAAGCGCATCAAGGCAAAGGGCGCGCAGGTTATCATCTACGAACCTACGCTGAAAGACGGAACCACCTTCTTCGGAAGCCGCATCGTAAACAACCTGGATGCCTTCAAGCAGCAGAGCCAGGCCATCATCGCCAACCGGTATGACAAGTGTCTGGATGATGTGGAAGAAAAGGTTTACACCCGCGATATTTTCAGAAGAGACTGATCTGAACTGAAAGTTAATAGTTAAAAGTTAACAGTTGAAAGCTGAAAGCTGAAGACGGAAAATAGGAAAACAATAATATTTATAATAAAGAGAAAAATAAGAAATGGCAAAATTAGTAATCAATTCCTATGAGGAATTTGCATCTCACCTCGGTGAGAAGTTAGGAGAATCAGACTGGTTGCAGATTGACCAGGACCGTATCAACAAGTTCGCAGACGCTACACTCGACCCACAGTGGATCCACGTAGACGTAGAGCGCGCCAAGGTAGAGAGCCCTTACCACAGCACCATTGCTCACGGTTACCTCACCCTCTCAGTACTCCCATACCTCTGGCAGCAGATTATCGAGGTAAACAACCTCAAGATGCTCGTAAACTACGGCATGGACAAGATGAAGTTCGGTCAGCCAGTCATCACCGGTTCACGCGTGCGCCTGGTAGCCACTCTCCACGACATCCAGAACATCCGTGGCATCTGCAAGACCAGCATCAAGTTTGACATCGAAATAGAAGGTCAGCGCAAGCCAGCCCTCTCAGGCATCGCTTCATTCCTCTACTATTTCAACAACTAAAAGATGGCAGCAGGTAAATGGATTGGTGGTGTGCTCGGTTTCATCACAGCCGGTCCGCTGGGAGCCCTGGCAGGCTATGCCCTCGGTTCCCTCTTTGAGCACGGACTGGATGCGGTAAACCGCGACGGCGACCACCATTACAACAACGCCTACGATGCCTACAGCGGCCAGCAGCACAACGGCCGCCAGGGCTTCGGAAACCAGGGCTACGGCCGCCAGCAGAGTTATGAGGGAGAGCGAAACTCCTTCATGTTCTCGCTGCTGGTGCTCAGCTCCTACATCATCAATGCAGATGGCAAGATCATGCATTCCGAGATGGAGATGGTGCGCCGCTTCCTGCGTCAGAATTTCGGCGAGGCAGCCAAGCAGCAGGGCGAGGAAATCCTCCTCAAACTCTTCGAACAGCAGAAGCAGATGGGCATGCAGCAGTACCGTTCGGTGATACAGGACAGCTGTCATCAGATACGTGCCAACATGATGTATGAGCAGCGCCTGCAGTTGCTCAATTTCCTCGTCATGATAGCCCAGGCTGATGGAGTTGTGAATTCTCAGGAGATTCAGGCACTCAAGGAGATGGCCATCCACATGGGTCTTTCTGCCGAGGATGTAGACCAGATGCTGAACCTGGAGAGCGGGGCTTCTTCAGCAGGCAGTCTGGATGATGCCTACCGTGTTCTGGGTATCAGTCCTGACGCCTCAAACGATGAGGTGAAGGCCGCATACCGCAAGATGGCGCTCAAGCATCATCCTGACAAGGTAGCAGCCCTAGGCGAAGATGTGCGCCGTGCAGCCGAGAAGAAATTCCAGGAAATCAACGACGCCAAAGACCGCATTTACAAGGCTAGAGGACTCTAGGTTCCAGATTAGGATTAAAGGAGTTAAGACAGATTGTCCTAGCTGCCTGAAAACGAAAAAAAATAAAGGCTCGCCAAGCAATTTTGGCGAGCCTTCATTGTATCTTATCGTATCTTTATCAGAAGATTATCATCCGAAAAGAGCGGAGAGAGGAGGAAGATTAATCCTCATCCTCAGTCTTTCTTCTGCGGATAGCGCGCTTGCGCTTTGGCTTCTCCTCGCTCTTAGGAGCCTCAATCTTAACACCAGCCAATTCTGGGTCGATGAGGATACGGCCGCAATACTCACAAGGGATAATCTTCTTGTGCATCTTGATATCGAGCTGGCGCTGAGGTGGAATCTTGTTGAAGCAACCGCCACATGCATCACGCTGCACGTAAACGATACCCAAACCGTTGCGGGCACCATTACGGATGCGCTTGAAGCTCTGGAGCAAACGTGGCTCAATCTTCTTCTCGAGCTCGAATGCCTTCTCCTTCAAATTCTCCTCTTCCTCACGGGTTTCAGCCATGATTGACTCAAGCTCAGAACGCTTCATTACCAAGCCCTTCTCGCGGTCAGCCTTCTGGTCCTCAGCCTTGTGAAGGTCGTACAGGCGCTCGTTGATTGTCTGCTGCGCCTCGCGGATCTTCTTGCTGCAAAGTTCGATTTCCAGCTCCTGGAACTCGATTTCCTTGCTCAAAGTATCATACTCGCGGTTGTTGCTAACCATTTCGAGCTGCTTCTTATAACGCTCCACGCTAGCCTGAGCCTCCTCAATCTCGTGCTGCTTCTGATCGATGGCGCGGTCAAACTGCTCAATATCGGTCTGGATTTTCTCGATACGGGTGGTAAGACCAGCAATATCGTCTTCCAAATCCTGAACTTCGAGAGGCAACTCACCTCTCAACGCACGCTTTTCATCAATTGCAGACAAGGTGGTCTGAAGCTGATAGAGAGCCTTCAACTTCTCTTCCACTGTCAAATCTGTAGGATCTTTCTTTGCCATAACTTTATTTTTTTTAATGTTGAATGTTAAATGTTGAATGTTGAATGAGGCTTGCGCCCTTCCAACCTATAAATACAATATCGGATTCGTATTTATCTCCGAGATGCAGCATTTGGCATCAGGGAAATTCTCCTGGATGATGCTGCGGAAGATTTCGCCCGTAAACTGCTCACTCTGATAGTGGCCGATGACGCAGATCTGAATCTCCTGCTCGTGGCCGAAATACTCGTGATAGCTCATCTCGCCCGTGATGAAGGCATCGGCACCTGCCTTGATGGCTGCGTCGAGCAAGAAAGCACCTGCTCCACCGCAGAGCGCCACCTTCCTGATAGGCCGGCGAAGCAACTGGTTGCACTGCACGCACTCTACGCCAAACCGCTCCTTGAGCATCAGCACCAAGTCGTCGGCTGCCAGGTCCTCAGCCACCTCCCCGATGACGCCCTCGCCGCCCTTCACGCCGTCCACTTCCTTCTCGCCAGCAAAGAACTGCACGTTTCGCAGTCCCAGTTTCTCGGCAATCTTGAAGTTCACGCCGCCCGCAGCCGCATCCATGTTGGTATGCATCGCCACGATGGTAATATCATTCTTAATCGCCTTGCGCACGGTACGCTGCACGTAGTTCTCGTCCGAGATTCTCGCCAGTTTGCGGAATATCAGCGGATGATGGCTCACGATGAGGTTACATCCCTTCCGGATGGCCTCGTCTACCACGGCTTCAGTAACGTCAAGACACAACAATGCCCCTGACATTTCTACCGCCTCTGTCAATCCAACTTGCAGGCCGGCATTATCATATCCTTCCTGCAAGGGCAGAGGCGCGTAATGTTCAAGGGCATCAACTACCTGTTTAATTTTCACGCTCCTATTCAATATTTTATTTTTAGACTGCAAAGTTACTCATTTTTCCCCGATTTTATCTCCATACAGCCCTCTGTTTAAACTTTTTTAATACAAAGTTTCGCTTTTGCGCAAAATATTTCACAAAAACAGCCGATAGTTGTAGATTTTTTATTAATTTTGCAAGCATACTTCATAAAAGCAGAACGGAGCCCGTCCCCAAGGAAAGGTTCCCGATGAAGAACAGAGTATAATAAATTGGTTTAGAACATCGTATCATAAAAATAGTATAGCTTATGCATCAATCTACATTACCCTGCGATTTCGCACTCCCTGCCGAATGGGAGCCACAGAGCGCCATCATGCTCACCTGGCCACATGCCGGCACCGACTGGAAGCCGTATCTGCCTGAAATAACAGATACTTATCTCGAACTGGCAGATATCATCACGCGCTACGAGCAGCTGCTTGTGGCTACACCCGATGTGCCTGCCACCCGATACCAGCTCGAGAAAAAGCTCTCTGCCGAACAGATGAGCCGCGTGCTGCTCTACGAGGTAGAAAGCAATGATACCTGGGTGCGCGACCACGGACCCCTCACCATGGTGCTGCGCAAAAAGCAGAACACCTGGATGGTGCCTTACCGCATACTCGACTTCAAGTTCAACGGCTGGGGCGAAAAGTTCAGATGGGAGAAGGATAATGCCATCACCCTGCAACTATACTATCAGGCAGCCTTCAATGCCGATATAGAGAACCACCAGGGCTTCGTGCTCGAAGGAGGCAGCATCGAGAGTGACGGAAAGGGTACACTCTTCACCACCTCACAGTGCCTGCTGGCGCCTCACCGCAACCAGCCGCTCGACCACGACAGCATCGACCATCTGCTGCAGACTTTCTTCCAGCTCAAGAGAGTCGTCTGGCTGGATCACGGCAATCTGATAGGCGATGATACCGACGGTCACATCGACACCATCGTGAGAGTGGCACCGCACGACACCTTATTATATGTAGGCTGCGATAATCCCGAAGATGAGCAGTATGAAGACTTCCAGGCGTTGGAGAAGCAGCTCAAGGGCCTCTTCACCTGGGAGGGATACCCTTACCGCTTGCTCAAACTGCCGATGCCCGACCCTATCTATGATGAGGGCGACTGCCTCACCACCAACCCGGAGAGCGAGGGCGACCGCCTGCCAGCCACCTATGCCAACTTCCTGATACTGAACAAGGCGGTGATTTATCCCACCTACAATCAGCCGGAAAAGGACGAGGAGGCACGCAAGCAGATTCAGCTCGCCTTCCCCGACCGCGAAATCATCGGCGTAGATTCGCAGACCATCATCCGCCAGCATGGCAGCATCCACTGCATCACCATGCAGTTGCCTGAAGGCGCACTCAGAGACTCAACATTCAACATTCAACACTCAACATTCAACACTCAATATTAAACTATGAACGTCGGTTTATTACAACTTCATAATACGGCAGATATCGCCAACAACAAGCAGCGCCTGGCAGAAGGCATCATCGACCTCGCCCATCGCGGCGCAGAGCTCATCGTGCTTCAGGAGCTTCATAACTCCCTCTATTTCTGTCAGGTAGAGGATGTTGACCTCTTCGACCTGGCAGAGCCTATTCCGGGCCCTTCGACCGATTTCTACGGCAAGCTTGCCAAGGATCTCGGCGTTGTCATCGTCACCTCCCTCTTCGAGCGCCGCGCTCCGGGGCTCTACCACAATACGGCGGTAGTGATGGAGAAGGATGGAAGCATAGCCGGAAAATACCGCAAGATGCACATCCCCGACGATCCTGCCTACTACGAGAAGTTCTATTTCACTCCGGGCGACCTCGGTTTTCACCCTATCCAGACTTCTGTAGGCAAGCTCGGCGTGCTGGTTTGCTGGGACCAGTGGTATCCCGAAGCAGCCCGTCTGATGGCGCTGCAGGGAGCCGAAATGCTCATCTATCCTACCGCCATCGGCTATGCCACCTATGATACCGAGGAGGAGCAGCAGCGCCAGCGCGAGGCGTGGACTACCGTGATGCGAGGCCATGCCGTAGCCAACGGATTGCCGGTCATCGCCGTAAACCGCGTAGGTTTCGAGCCTGATCCTAGCGGTCAGACCGAGGGCATCCAGTTCTGGGGCAGCAGTTTCGTAGCCGGTCCTCAGGGCGAGCTCTACTACCGCGCCAGCGATCAGGAAGAAGAGAGCCTGGTGGTAGATATCGACCTGAAGCACAGCGAGAATGTGCGCCGCTGGTGGCCATTCCTCCGCGACCGCCGCATCGAGAACTACGGAGATATTACCAGGCGATTTATCGATTAACCCATTTTTGCCGGAAATTCCGAGAGAATATCGGGATTCCGGCATACATATATATATAAGGTATAGATTTTCAGGATAAAATGGAGAATTTGGAAGTGATGGTGATACTTTTCATCATCGTGATTTTAGGTTACGTCGCCTGCAAGTTGGGATATATGGGCGACAAGTTTGACAAGAAGTTATCCAGCATGGTGGTAGATATCACCTGTCCCCTGCTGGTGCTCTCGTCAGTAATGGGCGATGAGCTGCCCGACCGCACGCTCATCCTTCCCCTCCTGGGCGTAGGTTTTCTTACCTACATCCTTTTGCTGGTATTCGGTTTCTGGGTGCCGCGTCTCATCACGCGCAATCATGATGACCAGGGCATGATAGGTTTTGCGCTGATGTTTGCCAATGTAGGTTTCATCGGCTACCCTATTGTTTCGAGCATATTCGGTCCGAAGGCCATTTTTTATGCCGCGCTGCTCAACATGCCGAACACCTTTTTTATTTTTACGGCAGGTGTCATGCTCATCAAGGGCGAGTACAGCATCAAGCAGTTCAATCCTAAGGTGCTGTTTTCTCCGGCTCTTCTGGGTGCCTTTGTTGCCGCCCTTCTGGTAGCTTTCGGGGTTCATACGCCTGATATCATTGCGCGTCCGGTAACGATGGTGGG
The DNA here is from genome assembly GCF_009494835.1 of Segatella copri. GTDB lineage: Bacteria > Bacteroidota > Bacteroidia > Bacteroidales > Bacteroidaceae > Prevotella > Prevotella copri_F. The sequence continues at coordinate 100,003 of NZ_VZBE01000013.1, read as the reverse complement.
CAACATAACGGTTCCGGCAGCCCTGATGATTATCGGTTCCTCGATGGCTAAGTTGCCGGTGAAGGAGATTATCGGCAGTCCTAAGGTATACCTCTCCTCGTTCTTGCGTCTTGTGGTAGTACCTCTGAGCATTTATTTCCTGTTCAAGGTATGTGGTGTAAGCGATCAGGTCAACGACATCAATACGGTTGTCATTGCGATGCCTGTAGCGAGTTTCGGCACGATGTTCTGTCTGAAATACGGCCGCAATCCTTCGCTCATCACCGAGATGACGTTCATCACCACGGTTGGCAGCATCATCACCATCCCGCTCATCACCCTCCTCTTTTCGTAATGCAGGAAGGGTGAAATGCCTGGTGTACCTGCGTATCTTACTGCAAAAAGAATCCCCTGATGCTACAGAGAGCACCAGGGGATTCTTATCTTTTAATTGTAATAATCAACACTCAACATTCAACACTCAACATTACTTCGCGCTGATTTTCTTGCCATTCTTGATGTATACGCCCTTCTTCATTGCCTCAGTTATGCGGCGGCCGTTCAGGTCGTAAATGGCAGTATTGCCTGGCTTCTTATCCAATGTCACAGAATGGATGCCGGTAGGCTCCAGGTCCTCTACCACATTATCGAAGTACTTAATCCAGTTCTTGGTGTATGGATAAGCATTATACCTCGCCTTACAACCCTCGTAGAGATGCAGCGTGCGGTACAAATCACTGCTCTTGCTAGCAAATACGCACCAGCTGATCCAGCCAGGAGCCGCCTTATGGCGCATATATACATCTGTCAGTTTGAGGCAGTAATTGAATGTATTGCGGCCGAATTCCTCTATCGTCTCTGGCAAGTCAATCTCCTTCAGCTTGGTTGCCGAAAAGGCGTTGGAACCTAACTCTTTTACACCGGCAGGCATCTTGAAATGCTCCAGAAAAGCATTGCCTTCAAATGCATACTTAGGAACCATATCAGCCCTGCTGTCTTCATAAGCAACCACCTTGGCTCCGCTCAGGTCGATGCTCTTGAAATAATGGCTTGCCAGCTCATCAAAGTCGCGCTTGTCAATCTCGCCGTTCACCTTGATATTTCGGTATACAACATAGTCAGGATCTTCGTTGGCAAGTTTTTCCTTCAGCTGCCCGGCTCCTGGCTGATTTACCACCAGTTCCTGCTCCTGATAGTCGCTATAAGTCCTTACCTCGAGATCATAAACCGGCTTCACACCTACGAAATAATTTATGCGCTCTGTGCTGACATTATCCACCAGTTTACCATTCATTATTGCAAAAAACTTTGATATGCCCTCATCCACTGTCAGGTAATAGTAATAACAAGAACCGAGGACAGGCTTGTTTTTATAGAAATTGCTAGGAAGATTATATCCGCCACTAGCTTGCTTAAATGTGGCACCTTTACCCATTTTCGTATTGAGTTCAAATGTGAGAGGCTCATATCCAGTTGCCGGCAAACGCTTTCTCTCAAAGTTTCGGTCGTACAGTTCTATGTATTCCGAAGAACCTTCTTCCTTAGCTAGGATAGCCAGATAATCACCCGGTTCTGCATCCAGTGTAAACTGCAGAGAAAAAGTTGGAGAAATATAATACCTATTAACTGCCAATTTGTCCAATTTCATAGGTTGAGACGATACGATTTCTCGCCTTTCTCCCTTAGCATTCATAAGGGCTACGACGCACTCTCCGGTAAAAACACGGTCACCTGTATTACCGATAGGCATAGAAAAGAGTGTACCTTTCTGACCCTTCTTTACGTCGGTAATATTCATATTCTGTACCTGCATCCGATCTTTATCCTTCACGAATCCGATAGCAGACACTTTCTCCGTACCATCAGAAGGTTCCATGCCGAATACTGCCGATTGACCTACATTATATTTATCGCCCGTTGGTCCTTCTGCGCTTTCCGGATTCAGGGCTCCTATCTGGTAGAAGCCATTACAATAGCCACCCCAGCCCCAGTTTACGCTGAAGCTTTCGTCCTTGTATCCATCAATTACGAAGGCATGACCGCCACCAGCTGGGTCAGAAGCAGCATAGAGCACAGGGCGGTTGGCATCAATCTCCTCGCGCAGTCTGCCGTTCCATGCCTCTGCACCCACATCTTCTATTGCCATCAGATGCGAAAGTTTGCTGTAACCGAAATACTTCTGCAGAGCGGTTACCAGGTCGCCGATATAAGCACCGCTTCCGTCCTTCTTATACTGCATCTCCACTGCCACACCGAGGTCTGCCATCAATCTTGCCACGCCGTCGAAAGCAGCATCGTTGGTGCCGTCATATTTGGCAGGCATGCTTGCCCAGTCATAATCGTGCTCGAAATTGGCTGTCCAGGTCTTGCCGTTCCAGGTATAGGAATGGCTTCCGGTGCCCTTGGCAGGATATCCGTGGTGCTTCATTACGATGGCTCCAGCCGTTGCTACACAGCCTGTTACATAGTTTTTTGGCGTATACTTGTTGAAAGGAGCGTCCTGATTCCATTTCGCAGTATTGAGCAGTTTTTCGCCTGTAAAAGCGGCTCTCGTAGCAGTCTGGTTCGCTACATAATTGTCGCCCAGCGCCGCAATCTGCCGTTCATAGCTCTTCAGCAGGTCTTTCAGTCCGTTAGGCAGATTCTCGGCATCAAATGCTCCCGTTGAGGTATAGCCCAATACTGGCGTTACGGCATCATCACCAGCGATAATGACGAATCCGCCTGCATCGTTGTTAAATACATAGTAAGCATCCGATGGCGATGCAGTAGTAGCCGTGCGGCTCTTCGCCTTCGCCTTCTGCGGCATCTGCTTTCCCCAGAAGCTGTAGGCCTGTTGCTGAGCCTGCCACTGTGTGATTCGCTTGGCTTGCAAAGGAGAGTATCCCAGCGCCAGCAACAATACCAATAGAAATTGAATGTGTAATAGTCGCTTCATAAGTTCTTATCTTTTTAAGGGTTATTATATAATATGTATAGTTCTTAGAAATTTCTTCTTTTGCAAAGATAATGTTTTTTTAAATGCCACGCAAGTTTTATGCCCTCTTTTTTTTGCCCCGTTCCCCACTTTTTTACGCAATGACACCTTTTTTACGCAGTGAACGATAAAAAAATCTCCATTTTTTCGTTATTCCCCGTTTTTTGCCTTATCTTTGCAAAATAAATTTGGCACGAAGAAATCCTTTTTACCAATAAAATAAATTAGAAGAAAATGAAGATAAACAACAGTACGAAGAAAAGCCTGCTCATCATCGCACTCGCGATGGCCAGCACTACTTACCAGACACAGGCCGCCCCGATAGAACATATCGGCGACAGATACATCATGCATATTCCAGAAATGGAACTCACAGGCGAAGAATCACTCCTCGATGTGCTCATGATGTGCCCGGAAGTCATCTCGCTCGACGGCAACAACATCATCGGCGGAGATCCATTCGCCAACCTCTACGGCAAGTTCGTCATCCGTATCGACAACCAGGAATACGGACTCGATTACGCCACCTTCCTCCACCATTTCAAGGCTCGGGAGATTGAAACCATCAAGGTGTGCCAGAACGCCGAAGTGATGAAGGGATGCAGCAGTCTGAAGAAAGTCATCGACATCACCCTGCGCAAGAAGAAGGAGAACGGAACCACCGGCAGATGGGGACTCTTCGGTGATACCTACGGCGGCGCAAAAGGCATCGTCAGCGTCATCAGCCAGCAGGATAAGCTCCGCGTGCTCAGTCATGTAGAAGGCAACTTCCAGCGCACCTCCAGCAGCGATAAGGATGCCTACCAGGGCATCTCAAGCACCACCGTGAACCACTACTCCCACGAGGGCGCCAAGCTCAATCTGCTCTGGACGCCTACCGCGAAGGATGTGCTCGAAATAGATGCGATGCAGACCTATACCCGCAACCATTTCACCCACACCCCAGCCGATTACGTGCGCGCCTACCATCTGCAGGCCGACTATACCCGCACGCTCGCCGACAACGGCTCCAGCATCCTCTTTACCCTCGGTGCCGAGCATATCAGCGACAACGGACGCACGCAGGAAGAAACCCAGACTGCGCCTTATCAGAACCACTCTACCTACCCCTTCATGGTGATAGAATACGCCACTCCGGTCATCACCTCCAATCTCTGGATTACGGCAGGTTTCGAGGGCGGACTCTCCATCGAGAAGAACTGCATCGCCGGTTACACCAACCATTCCAACTATCAGGATTTCTACGCCCAGCTGGATTACAACATCGGCAAGTGGGGATTCATGGCAGGCGACCGCTTCCGCATCATCAACTTCCGTCCTAAGCAGATTGCGCCGGAAGAGCACTGGAAGCATACCACGCGCAACCATATCTACTCGGCGAGCGCCTATTACAGCTTCACACCGGGTCATACCCTGCAGGCCACCTACTGCCGCCGCATCTTCAATCCCGAGTTTGGCGATTTCGTAACCGCGGGCGATATGGAGGGTGCCTGGCAACCGGTTTATACCGCCGATATCGTCAACAGCATGGCGAATGTGGTAGAGCTCAAGCATACCTACAGCCGCCCTGCCTTCGTGCTCAGCACCTCGGTGAAGAACATCCACCAGCACCTGTTCAGTGCCATCCACGACAATACGCTCGGCATCGGCTCCACCGCCTTCTGGCACAAGGGCATCCTTCGCCTCACAGCCGGAGTCAACTACTTCTGGCAGCGCAGCGAAACCCCTTCAGAGGAGGCTCAGCAGCGCAATGCAGAGTACAATCATTTTGCCGTGTTCAAGTTGGCACCGCAGCTCACAATGGCCGATGGCTGGCGCTTTACGGGCAATCTCATCTGGTGTACCCGTCGCCGCAGCGATGCCTACACCCCGGCTAATCTCTATGCCGAGGTAGGTGTATACAAGAATCTGGGCAAGCACTGGACGCTCGAAGGCCGCTTCCACGATATGGCGAGCCAGCACTTCGGCAACCGCGCTGCCACCATCGGCTGCACGTATTATTTTTAATTGAGCTTTTAACAATCTTTTTCTAAATCAGAAGCAAGATTTCTGTTCCTTTCTTATTTTATTATCAGAAAGTGAAACAATAAAAAGAAAGGAACATTATATATGAGAAAAATTGATTTCAAGAAGATCGGGCTGGCAGCGATGATGCTCCTGTCGGCCCTCACATTCCAGTCATGCGATAACGATAACGATACCGACTGGGACCGCGTTTTTCCTAACGCACTGGTAACCGTGAAGAAGAGTGGCGATGCCTGCTATCTGCAGCTCGACGACAACACCACGCTGCTCGCCCAGAACCTGAAACCTACCATCTTTGATGGCAAGGAGGTTCGCGCCCTGGTCAACTACTCCCAGACCTCGGAGAAGAGCGAGAAATACAACCAGGTGGTTCACGTCAACTGGATAGACAGCATCCTGACCAAGAAGCCGGTTCCATCGCTCGGTTCTGATACCGAGAACCGCGAGAAGTATGGCGACGACATGGTAGATATCGTGCGCGACTGGGTAACGGTGGCAGAAGATGGCTATCTCACCCTCCGTTTCCGTGCTCTCTGGGGCGGTCAGAAGGTGCATTACATCAACCTCGTTACGGGTGTGAATCCAAAGAATCCTTACGAGGTAGAGCTTCGCCACAATGCCAATGGCGATCCTCAGAACTACTGGCGAGATGCCCTCGTAGCCTTCAATCTGAACGATGCCCTGCCTGATACCAAAGGCAAGACGGTGAAGCTCACCATCCGCTGGCGTTCCAGCAAGGGCTACAAGAAGGTAGATTTCGACTACTGTTCGCGCAAGCCTATCAGCAGTCCGAAGATGCTCGAAGGATACAGCCAGGCAGGAAGAGATATCCGATAAACGAAGAAAAAGCAGATAAAGCAAAAGCCCCGATGCGTGATGCATCGGGGCTTTTTTTGTTTTCCTTTATGGTAAAGGCTTTTTGGGGGGACCAGCGATGGAATCGCTGGGGACGGGGGCGCAAAGGGGCTAAGGTTCTTTTTACCTTTTTACCTTTTAAATTCCGCTGCAGCTTGTTATACCGAGGGTGGTAGCGATGGCTGTAAGGAAGGAGATTGCAATCTGCAAAATTGTTTTCCAGGTACTTGCTTTCATAATCTTTAATTTTTAATGTTGAGTGTTGAATGTTGAATGTTGACTTGGTTGGGGGTTGCCCTCAGGCGAGGGCTTTATTCAAGCCCGTCGCCGCCTTCCTGAGAGCCGCCTGGCTGCGTACCGCCGCCGGTAGTTCCGGAGCCGCCTTGTTCAGTGCCGCCTTGTTCTGTGCCGCCTTGTTCTGTGCCGCCTGAGGTACCACCAGAGGTGCCACCCTCGTCGGTGCCGGTATAGCCGCCGTACTCCTGAATCTTGCACTTCTTGCGCAGCTCAGAGTTGCTCCAGCTTTTTGTGTTTCTCACAATCAGGTGTACACCCTCTACGCTGGCAGCCGTTACCTTCTCCTTGGTATCCTCCGCCTTCGAAGTCATACCGATGGAGAACAGACCGAGGTCAGAGAGACGCACACTCTTACCGTCGAGAATCAACTCCTGCAGATGGTCGAGAGCATCCATCAGCACACCGTGGATAGTACCTCGGGAGTAAGGCGAACCGTGGTCAGAGATATGGGATACGAATCCCTCGAAATCCACCTCGCGGTCGGTTACCGCAGTGGCATACCACTTTTTCTTACCAGCGTTCTCGCCGCTCTGTGGTGTACGCTGCAACTTACGATACTTCAATGTTCCTTTCTGTTCCATGATCTTAAATTATTAAAGGGTTAATATAAATGTTGAATGTTGAGTGTTGAATGTTGACTTGGTGGGGGTGCGCTTTGTCGAGTGCAGCCTTTCTTGAATCACGATGCAAAGGTACGGCAATTTTCTAATACTACCAAATTTCACCCTGCAGAGTTGTGTTAAACGAATTTAACACTTCGAGCGTATCTGGTTAATCTTGCCAACTCATAATTTATCGGGCGAGAAAACTATGTGATGTAAAAAGTTTCTCTATGCTTTCTCATCCCGAAAACAGCAGGAAGCAAGAAATCCATCATCAACCACCGAACCCATTTTCACCTCCAAAGTGTGACAGTTGTGACAGTTGTGACAGTTTTCAGCGCCTACCCCCCACCTCCCTCTCTTTAGAGGTAACTTATAATATATATAAATATATATATAATAAGTTAAATATAATAATAACAATTTGAAAGCAGTCCGATTTCATATACCCCTCCCCTGAAAACTGTCACAACTGTCACAACTGTCACAACTGTAACGCTCCCTCAATCCTTCTCCCTCCATCCTATTTTATAAAGAAAAGAGAAATCACCCTACCCCCCTGGAGGTTATTAGGGAGATACGCTCATGCCCATAGGGGGTGCTGCTGAGTAGTTACTTCATTTTTCATCCTTTAAAATCAGTTAAAAAATAGGTGTTCCCCATAAAATGTGCAAAAACATGATAGGATTCCCACATAAAATGTGTATATTTGCAGCGTTATTCCCTCATAAAATGTGGGGTAATAGATGATTATTCCCTCATAAAATGTGATTTTAAGCTACGGATTATGGAAAGATTAGCTATCAATGAACTTCTGAAATGGAAGAATAAATTGGGTTACAAACGTACCGCTCTATGCGGTAAATGGTCTCGAATTTTATTCGATACAAAATGAATCTTTTCTCACGAAAACACAAAAGAAATCCCTTAAAAACTTGCATAAAAGAGAAATATTGCTTATTTTTGCATTATCTTTGCAGGAATTAAGAGGAAAGGACGAAAATATGAAACAAGAAAACAACAGAATACAATTACCCCTAGAAGAAATCAAGCTCGCATTCGCTGCTTCATGCGTTGAGGGAGCTGCAAGAAAGCTCGGGGTACCATATATTGAAATATACGAAAGAATGAGAAAGGTTGATTTAATCAACAAGTTCATTCTGCCCCACTACGATACGCTCCACACCGAAAGTCGAGAGTATCTTATAGAAGATATCATTGAGTGTCTAACTAATTGGGAGAAGAAAGACAGATGAAAATAACTGTTTATCATGGAGCTACAGAAATTATAGAAGCTCCACTTAATCATGTTGGAAGACCAAGGTTAGACTTTGGCCAAGGCTTCTATGTAACCGATTTAAAGAATCAGGCAATCAAATGGGCTAAAACCATAGCCGAAAAAAGAGCAGCACAACCCCTACTCAATATCTACACTCTGGATAGGGATGCTATTCTCGCAGAAGCTCGCTGCAAGATATTTACCGCATACGATAAAGACTGGCTAGACTTCATCGTGGGCAACAGACGGGGCGAAAACCCTGCCAGAGATTACGATTATGTAGAAGGAGGTATCGCTAACGACCGAGTAATCGATACCGTAAACCTATACATGACAGGTTTTTACGATGCAGAATCAGCCCTACAGCAGTTAATATTTCATAAGCCCAACAATCAGATTTGCTTACTCAATCAAACTCTCATCAATAAATACTTAGTATATAATGGAACAGAAAAAATATAAACAGATCAACACAAAGACGCCTGAGATTCAAGAAATGATTCTAAGCTATCAGATAGGTGGCGTAGCATACGAACTGTCACAGCGTCTGGAAATATCTCCAGCTCTGGCTCTCGATCTCTTCTATCGCAGCAAGACCTGTGCCCAACTCCACGATAAGCGCACCGGCCTGTATCTCATGAGCAATGGCTACATCGCCGATGATTTCATTTACGAGAAGCAGAGAGGGTACTAAGCCGCATTTTTATATCTGAGATACCTTGCCCCACACGCCCTGAAGGGGCAGAAGCCCCTAGCCCAGGGTAACACCCTGGGTATAAGCGCAATCAGCCTTGCGCCCTGTAAGGGAAAAAGCTTCGTAGCAGGAATGCAGATAGAAAGTGAATTCAACCAACGATTTCATTTAAAAGCGAAGAATTTCCCACTTTCTTAGAATCATTCTATCAAAAACCTCATAAATCGTGTAATAATTCATAAAAAGAAGGTTTTTACTTGGTAGTTTCAGGTTTTTATTTTATCTTTGCAGAAGATAGGCTGCATCTCGGCAAAACATTCAAGCAAGCTTGATGTTCTGCACTCGATTTGCACTATCTTTGCGGTAGAAACAAAAACGATAATTATGAAGTCAAGGGAATATTATATATCACTCATCACTTCTCATGCCGAAGAGCTAAAAAAGAACTTTGGCATTAAATCATTACGCCTTTTCGGTTCTGTGTCTAGAAACGAACAGAAAGAAGGTAGTGACGTTGATATATGCGTAGATATGGAACCGAAAATGTTCCTTGTAGTAAGACTGAAACGTTTTCTAGAAAACCTGCTGGAATGTTCTGTTGACATTGTAAGATTGCACAAGCATATCAATCCATTCCTCCTTAAAGAAATAGAACATGACGGAATATACATCATCAAATAGAATTATTGGAACCTTAATACAAATTAAGGAAGCCATTAAACAATTGCAAGATTGGAACAAAGATGTACAGACTGTTGACGATTACTATTGTACACCAGAAAGAATGAAGAATCTTGCAGCTAGCTGTATGCTTATCGAAGCAATTGGAGAGGGAGTTAAACAAATTGACAGATTAACTCAATCTCGCCTACTAAATGAGCGCCCAGAAATACCATGGCAAGATGTTATTGGCATTCGCAACCATATAGCACATGGCTATTTTGATATTGATGGAGACATCGTGTTCGACGTCATCAAGAATAATCTCGATGACTTACTAGCAGCTATAAATTATTTTATATCAAAATTCTGAAATCAGTGCTGCTCTAGTCACTTCCCCTCACACGCCCTGAAGGGGCAGAAGCTCCTAGCCCAGGGCATCACCCTGGGTATAAGCGCAATCCGCCTTGCGCCCTGTAGGGGCAAAAGCCTTTAAAAATCCGTGAAATCCCTGCCTATTCCTCCCGTCTTTCCGCCTCCGGCTCCGCCACCATTTCCGGCACTTCTTCCGGCAATTCATATCTTCTGATATGATGATCTTCCAGATAGATATGGTTCAGCGTAAAGGCGAGCGACTCCAGCGTCTTCTCCCTTACCGCCGGCTTCAGTTCACATTCCCATATCACGATGGTATGCCATCCCATTTCAGCCAGCCGGTGCAGCACCTCATGGTCCCTCTCCCGGTTCCTCCTGATCTTCTCCATCCAGAACCCGGTGTTCGATTTCGGCACCACATAATACTTGCACCCCTCATGTCCGTGCCAGAAGCACCCGTTCACCAGAATACAGGTGCGATATTTCCTCAGCACGATGTCCGGCTTGCCCGGCAACCGCGGATGATTGAGCCGATACCTGAATCCCCTACTCCACAGAAATTTCCTGACAAGAATCTCCGGTTTTGTATCCCTGCCCCTTATTGCCGCCATGTTGTTGTGGCGCTGTTCTATGGTCAAACGATCCGACATACTCTTTATTTACAAAGACTTCTTTTAACGTAACTTAGAAACAAAAACGAGGTCACTCTTACCAATAACCTCGTTCAAATATTAGTTGAGTTTTAAAATATCCTCCTTGGCAAGCCCTGTATATCTTGCGATTTTATCAATAGGCTCGTTTTCCATCAGCATATTCTTAGCTACTTCAATTTTAGCCTCTATGATAGCTCCTTTATAAGCTGCAATATGGTCACGCATCACCTTGATTGCATCATCATATTTCTCTTGATCTTCCTTGCAGAGTGCAGTAATGTCCTCTATCGCAGCAAGTTTCTGGAAGAGTTCATTTTCTGCCAAAGAAGGTATTTTGTCCAATATACTCATATTATTTAATTCTATTAAAAGAAACAATTCTTATATCAATTAACACCATTCATTGGCAAAATTAATCTTTTCTCATGAAAACACAAAAGAAAAAGCCCAAAAACTTGCAGAAAAGAGAAATATTGCTTATTTTTGCAGCAAATAAAAAGAAAGAACGATGGCAAAGGAAAATATAAGCTTAAATGTTCCGCAAGCTGCGGACGATTTCAAGATGCTTTTTCCCATTCCTTGGGATCATCATCGCCGTTCCACGCTCCCTACTGTGCAGAGTGACTTAGCGCAACAGATAACAAAAGACCCTTATCAGATCATACAAGGAACCGATGGGAATATCAGAATATCAACTATCCAAACTCTTTCCGAAAGACTTTAAGTCTTCTATGCCGACTAAAAGGTTCGACCACTTTAAAGCGGATTTGCAATCCGCAGCCGTAGGCTTCTTTTTTATATGATTTACAGCACTTATATACATCCCCAACTGTCCCAAATGTTCAGCTTTGAATTTTGTAATCTTCAGTTCTACGACAACATAACAGCGCAGTTCCAAGTGATAGAAAAGCAAGTCGGGATATACAGTGTCTCCCCCTACTTGTAGAGGAACTTGACTTCCAACAAAAGCAAAACCTGTACCCAATTCAAGCAAAAAGCGTGTTACATTTTGGGTAAGTCCTTGCTCCAATTCTCGCTCCCGATACTCACCGTCAAGTGTGAGGAAATCGAAATTATAAGGGTCTTTCAATGTTTGTGCTGCTAATTCGCTTTGAGAATCCGCCAGCAGATTGTTAAAGTTATTCACAGCCTTTCCCTGTCGCTCATACAGATTAGTGTCAAGGAAATTAAGCAGAACAGCACGACTCCAACCATTTTCTACAGTCTTATTCAGATAGAACACAGCACGGTTAACATCCTTACATTGCGATATGATATACAGATGATGCCCCCAAGGAACGGAGAAGAATACGTCCTCGTTTATTTGGGCAACAGGTTGTTGCCCATGTCCTTTTTGTAATTGTGCAACAACTTGTTGCACAATTATATTTCCTTGATTATAAAAGAGATACCATTGCCTAATGTATTGTAGATTCCTGTATGAAAGCCCTTTCATATCTGGAAACTCCGCCATAAGTTCACGGCTCAATTCTTTGAGCCAGCCATCGCCCCAAGATGCAGATTTCTGCTTTTCACAGATGTCTGCACCCATACGCCAATAAAGGCGGAGCAATTCTGTGTTAACCTTGATTGCCGCCTTAACCTGTGCATGGCGTATATCTTTCTTCAACTGCGAAACCCAACTTTTGAACTCGCTGTTTCCTGCCAATGTCATATTTCCTGCCATATTCTATGTCTTTTTTAATGATCGATTTGAGCATTTCCGTATTCACTTTGGCAAATCCATATTATTGATTTCGTCAAGTCTTTTCTGGTCAAGCACGCCCGAATCCCAAAGTTCATTCAGAGATTCATCCATTTTCTTTGAATAATAAGAATACAACAATTCCTTCAATTCTTCCAAACCTTGCTGAGAATCATCTACTTGAAACATTTGCAAGAGGTGTACTTGTGTACTATTCAATACCGTTGCTGCCATAACCTTTACATTAAAACGTTCTACATTTTTCTGCAAATTTACATTTTTCCTTTGAAAACGCAAAGAAAAAGCCCAAAAACTTGCAGAAAAGAGAAATATTTCATATATTTGCAGAAGAAAAGCTGCACTCGGCAATTTGAAAGCAAGCTTTCATTGCACTCGTTTGCATTTTCTTTGCATAAGAAAAGCTGCACTCGGCAATTTGAAAGCAGCTTTCATTGTGCTCGTTTGCATTACAAACATTTTAAATTATATAATTATGTTAGGAACTGAACTTCCGCATGTGGTTCAGGCACGGGCTGAAGGCCCAGAAGTTCCTAGCCCAGGGTAACACCCTGGGTATAAGCGCAATCCGCCTTGCGCCCTGTAGGGGCAAAAGCCTTAAAAAAAAGGATATTAAGAATGAAAACAAGGGAAGGCGAGAAACCAGCACCACGATGGCAGCGATGTAGATATCTATGTAGAAATGCCCCCTAAGTTTTTCCTGATAGTCCGGCTGAAAGCATACCTTGAAGACCTTCTGGGCTGCCCTGTCGATATTATCCGGAAGCACCAGCACCTCAATCCCTTCCTGCTCAGGGAAATTGAGAGAGATGGGATTGAAGTGATAGCAGAGCAATAGATGCGATAAACTACCTTATCTTACATTCATCAAATCCTGCAATGAGACGATAGTTTTCGTCTCACACTCAGCAACCTCCCTGAAACCGAAACCAAAGCTCTGGTAATCTGTCAGCGACAGGGCTAAAATCAGTTTATCATCCTTTATTCTCAGTCTGGAATTTGTCACCCTATAATATCCTTCAGATGCATTCTCAACTATAAACATAAAATAGTCGATAGAATCTATCTTGAACATACCTTTATTGATGTCCAGAGGGATTTCTATAGAGAATCTATTATGCTCATAATCGTCATAAGCATCTCTTTCGACAGCTAATACAAATACATTTTCAGCTCTATATACCAGTCTCTTTTGAGGGATAACATCCTTAACATGCTCATAAACACCTTCTTCAGGCAAGACTTCATGCGGGTCGGTACCCAGACTGCACTCCTTTACGGTAAAATTCTTCCTGAGTTCGGAAAGCAGTTCTTCATTGTTTTTTTCATCGTTTTTATCGAGAGCAAGAGAGAAGATGTTTTCTTCCTCAAATGGAGTATATACCTTACCCAGCACCTGCCTGAAATGTGTTTCTACATATTCTTTTACATTTACAGACGGAAGCGGACGCATGGCATAGAAGCTGAAATCCTGTTGGAGCCAGTTTCGTATCTCAGCACAGAATTTTGCCCTGATATTCTCCTTCCATTGCTGCTGTTCTCCCCTATTATTTCTTGCATAGAGCGAGAGAACAAACAGGAAGTTTACATCGTAATGGAACAGAAGCAGCGTATCACGGTCAAACAATCTGTTCTGAAACTGCTTGGAAATGTATCTGTTGTTCTTTCTGTCAGTTTCCTTAATACCGTCTATGGCATAGCGAAACTTTTCGTCCATAGTAGCAGAAATGAAGAAGTTAGGAATGATGTTATATCCTTCTGTTTCATCATCACGAAGCTTAATGCCGGATTCAGGCTTTCTGCCGCTGTTGAAGATATCCAGGTTCCACTGTATCACGTTTCTCGCATAGGTGTATTGCTTATAAATGGACTCCTTCCCGAGTTCGTTGCCCATCTTATAATACTTACTGTCACCGATATAATAAGTATTGCTTGATTCGTCATTAATCAAGCTCTTCGCCGTAAAGAGGTGGTCCACTATCTTGCCGTCTTCCTGTTTCTTGTCCATTCCGTCAGGCAGCGGATTATCGCCCACCAAGGCATCAATAATCGCCTCAAACACGATATGAAAACTCTTGACAAGCAGATACTCTTTCTGACTGGTATTTACATATATATGATGTGACTTGTCGAAGAAAGCATAGCAGAGCTTCCAAAGCTGCAACGCCTTGTCAGAGAAATACTTATACTTAATCTGGTTCAAGCGTACTTTGCCGTATCCGCTTCTGTATTTCTCAAACTGTTTGCCCTTTATCAGGTCAAAATTGCAGTTTATTTCTTTAGGAAATCCGTATGTATCGCCAATATAGTTGAGAATCGAGAAGAAGATGACAAGCAGTTCTTCATCGAAGTTAATCTTGCGTTTCTTGTTGACAGGGTTTAAGTAGATAGCATCCCCTCCCTGGATGATAGCAGAAGTAGTACTGATAGTGCGGGTCCAGTTTATCTTGTTCAAGCCTGAATGGAGGTTCTTCAGCACGAAGAAGAAGAAACTTTTATTGTCCTTATTAAACTGGATTAGCGACAGAAGAATATCAAGGAATGTATTGCTCTTTCGCTTGCTGCTACCACCCACCTGATTAATCATTTTCTGATAAACAATAGTCGAGTCGTTGCTCTTGTCGTTCTTATATACAACGATGGCTCTATATATCCATACAGCAAAGCCATAGAGGAAATCACGCTCCTCTTTTGTCAGTTTTTCCTGACCTTCAGGGTTGATAATATCGTATGGCTGGTACTTGCCAAAAGCAAGTTCCTTGCCATCCACATCACGCAGCAATACTTTAGGAAGAATAAACACGCAGTCTCCTAATAGGGGATTATAATAATACCCTACATAATGGATGGACACCTTGCCCTCTACGTTCTCCATTGGATCGATGCCGTATAATACATCGTGCACATCAGATACATTGTATTGATATTCTTCTATCAGGATTCTCATTTTCCTACTTTTTAAATCGATTATTTGCAGACAAAAGTCTTATTCATAACATACTTTCAGCTGCAAGTCTAAGCGGTTATCCAACAGCATTACCATGCGGTACATAGTGATGTTGTTAATACCCTTAACAATGAAACAATCGCCCTCCTGGATATAACTATATTCAGGTTTATTCAATATAGCCTCATATTTACTCTTTGTTACCAAAGGTGTATGAAGACGATGATACTTCATTTCTGCCGCAATTTTCTCCACCTGTTCTATTCCGATTTTAGAAAGCGTCTTATGATAGGTATCAAACTTATTATTCTCGTTTATTACGGTTCCGTCAGGGAATTCAACAGAAAACACTTTAGAAGTTTTTGGAAGTTTCTTATCGCCTTCGGTTTCAAATCCCTCTTCGCTGTTGTCTTCATCAGCTTCAGAATCAGGTTCCAAATTCAAGTTACTCAGGAATTTTACGATTTTTGTCCCATTCACTTTGACCTGATTATTTTCTACAGAGTAGAACTTGTCAAATGAGAGTTTTTCTCCATCCTCATCTTTAAAGGTATCTCCCTCAAATTCAGAGTCTTTAAACACATCGTTCCAAAGATAGAAGATAACCTTGCTGACAAATTTTTCGGCACTTATCACACCGTCATTAGCCTTGCAGAAGAAGTAACCCATCTTCTTGTCTTCAGAATAGGTTGCATGGTAAACTTTGTTATTAATAGCCTCAAGGAATTTCCACCAATCATACTGAGCACCGTTCACTTCAATCATCCAGTTCTTACCAGCATCACTTATTGGCACATAATTCCAGTCCCAACGGCGCTTGAAGGCAGAATCTATCGGGAAGAGGCTCTGGTCGCTGGTATTCATGGTTGCCCAGATATAGAGGTTGTTAGGAAGCAACAGGATGTCACCAGCCAACACTTGGGCAACAATATCCTTATCGCCTTTAAACAGAGCGTTAATACCCTCCTTATTCTTGATTTCCAGTCCTTCAAATTCTTTTTCGAGCAGTTTCTTCATGTCAGAATCAGCCTTGATAGGATATTCAGAGAATCCTTCATCGCCACGGTCGAGTAACTGGAAGAGATCACCGAAAATCTGGGCGCAGTTGCCTCGGTTAATCTCTTCTATAACCAGGAATTCGTCCATAGGCTCTTCGCCCTCTTGTACGTCACAATACTTCCTCCATGCCGCAACGTATGCCTGTAAAAAGGCCTGACTCACATACTCGTAGACGATTTTATCCTCCATTATTTCCTTGCCGTTTTTATCCCTTACAGGAACGGCTTCAGTACCAATAACAGTTATTACCGGTACAGGCTTAGTGGTAGGCTTATATGCGCCTACAAAAGTGGAATAGTCGGTATCAGGATGGAATGTTGTTCGGATAACATCCTTGCCCGCTGTAAGCTCGTTTATAGCGTGACTCTTGCCGGTGCCAGGGGCACCGTAGAAGATTTGCTGGAGAGGAATCAAACAATTATTATTACTCAATATCTCCTCAACATCATCTTCTTTCCCATCATTATATGGCGTTGTTACATTTTTAATCTCAATATCAAATATTCCATCTTCTGCTTTTTTTATATGCAGTTCAGAATATTCCCCTGCCATATAATTACGAACAGTAAACTTCGCTTTGCGTTCTTCACCTGTACTATCTAGATAAACGACATCCTGCATCAAGCCATTAAAATAGAAACGATTATCAATTTTTCCATTTTTTTGAACAACATTTTTACGAGCATTCCAGACCTGTGTTATTGTATCTACAGACTTCCCATCTACTTTAAACAAAGCATCAAGTATAGCCAATTGGTCTATAACAAACTTACTAGAATACTCAATAATGCAATGCGTGGCTGACTGATCGAATTTTCTTGGTAAAATTGAAGCTATAAACAATATAGCCTGTGAAAGATTTTCTTTAAAAAATCTTACCGTAACATGTTCGCCAGCACCTTCAAAAAAAGCATAATGCTCATTATCCAAGAACAAATCTGTATTCTTGGCATCACCAGCATTTGGATGCCTATAGCTGGCATTTGTATCATTTATATGTTTTACAATCTCATCCATTTCTTAGAGTTTTATTGATTCCTGTATCATACTAAAGCAATCTACTGGAGAAACTGCAATGTTTAAATCTATAAGTTTCGTCTTACTCTCAACAATAGCAGCATTAAGCTTTTGAATATTATTATTCATCTCCTTCATATAAGGCAAGCACTGTGTGCATATCTTCAGATTAGCAGAAGATTCAGACATATCAAATACTCTATAAACGGAATAATTAGTATCAGTATTCAATAGATTAGCAAATTCAACCTCTTGATTGCTGAAAACAATATTCTGGCTGAAACCAAATCTTGTTGACTTAACATCAACATACTGATGTATATCAGAAGTTCCATTCAAAATAAAATCGTATGGCAAACCAGATTCTCTGCTCTTATTCATCCATTCAAAAGAATCTAATTCCTTGGCAGATTTTAATCTTTCTAGATACTCATTTACCAATTCTTCACCTTGCTTACCTACTAAAGCAATATGCTTTTTTGCCTTATCTAAATCAAACGGTTTATATTTTTTACATACAGCACCCGTTTGAGAGATGATTTCTATCTCCTTTTGAATATCAATACTAGAGTTGTTTATCTTACTCACCATGATATTCTTTAAACCAGCATAAGCCTTATCCTCATCTTTAATGATGCGAACATTATCCTTAACCAAGGTCTTGATAATAGCAAAATCTTCAGAATGACTATTGATAAGCCAAAATACCAAATCTTTATTTTCTAATCCAGACCAAAGGAGATACCAATCTGCACTCTTATCTTCCAAGGCAAACTCTCTAATTTTTGAGACAACGGATTCTTCACCAACTCCCCCTTTTCGTATTTTAGGACTTCTATAAGTTCCATCAGGATTTTTAATTCTGTCAAAATAACAATCCAGTATTTGACAGTAATCCCCATAAACTAACATTGCCGTAGTAACGACATTATCTCCTAAGAATTGAAGGACATCTTCAAATAACCCAATATGAGTCTGATTACTTGACTCACTTGTACCCAATTCTACGCCGCTTAATTTCTTTAAGCCGATGCGCTTTTCAATATCAAAAAAGAAGAAAAACATATCATTCATGAATTATATTGTTTATGATAAGATAATACAAAACTGCATAAATAGTATTTACGCTAACAGCATTTCCTGCTTGCTTATACAGAGAGCCATCAGCAACACCTGCATTACGACCATTTAGTGCAAAACTTGCAGGAAAACCCTGCAACATAAATGCTTCTTCTGGCGTTATTTTACGAATTGGCAATTTTGCCAGTTCTTCTTTTGTCATCGTTTCTACAGGATTTATTTCTCCTTGAGAATCTATGAAATCTTGACTATAATAGTTATCTTGACAAGCTCTATGCATTTTGTGCATTGTAGCTGTCAGAGGTCTAGCTATTCTCATATTTATATCTGAACGAGATTTGAAATTAGCTGACCCATCAGCCAATATGGTTGGTTTGATTTTTTCAGATAAAAAGTATTTTTGATTAACATTTCTCTGAAGTAAATCATTAACTGTTTCATAATGACTAACACTTAAATTAGCATATACATTCTCAAAAGTCTCAGCAACATTTGCACTAGAAAACATATCCTCGAAGTTGTCGGGAAGAGGTTCTGTTGTGGCAAATATCAAAAGTCTATTCCGAGTTTGAGGAAGATGAAAATTTGCAGTATTGAAGACTGCACTAAACACCCTATATCCTAACAATTCTAATTCTTCATTAATTCTATTATAGGTTCTCCCTTGGTCGTGATTTCTTAGATTCTTTACATTTTCAAGCAAGACATATCGAGGTCTTCTTGCTGCAAGAATGTCTATAATACGGAAAAACATCTGTCCTCTATCCTCATTGAACCCAGCCTGCTTTCCCATCATACTAAATGTTTGACATGGGAATCCACCTGTTATCAGATCGAAGTCTGGCAAATTTTCTATATTCTCTGGATTTTTAGTAAATTCAACAATATCCCCCATTGCAACTTCCTCATCCTGCTCTGGCCTGTAATTAGCACAATATGTTTTCACTGCCTTAGGATCTATTTCAGAATAGCCTACGCAGTGAAAATTCATAATATGGTCTTGCGTCAGAAGATCCATAGCTCTTCTAAAACCGCCTATACCTGCAAATAATTCAAGATGTCTCATTTTATAAATTTCATAATGCCATCACCAATAGCTTTGGCAAGTTTTACAGGAACTGCGTTCCCAACCTGTGCATACCACATATTCTGAGAACCAGTTATCACATAATCATCTGGGAAAGTCTGGATACGTGCAGCCTCCCGAGGACTCAAACCTCTTGCATCCCATGGATGTATATACATATTACAATCAAACCTCATGTGAGAAGTTATCGTCTTGCAAATTTGCGTTTCATCCAATTTGAAATATTTATCCTTAAAAATACCATTTCTTCTTTTATAAGGCATAATATCTGCTATTGACTCATGCAAAGAATTTGCTCCTTGCGGCAACCGCCTATATATCTCTATATCACGCTCATTATTATATCTATTCTTGTGGTTATAGAGTTTCTTAATATCTTTTTCTCCATTAATAAACTTATAAAAGTCATTATGAATATATGTAAAATCACATTCTGTAAAACCAGACTCTGCGCACTCTATTCCCTTCGAACCTTTTTCTTTTTTGGCGACAAGATGTGGTAATCCATCTAAGGCGTCTTTCAACACAAATGGTTTTCGTTTATGTTTATATATCTCTTCAAAAATTAATTTGGGAGAAATATTAACTCTATTACCTATCATTATAAAACGTTCCCTATTTTGAGGAACACCATAATCTTGCGCTTTTACAAGAGCATAATCAAATTGATATTCTTCTCCCAGATACTCTTTAAAATTTTCTTTAATTTCTTCAATTTTGTTCATCATTCCCTTTACATTCTCCATTATAAAGAACTTTGGTCGAACATTCTGCAAGAAAATCAGATATTGTTTATAAAGAGAATTACGTGGATCATCTAATATGCGTTGTCGGTTTGCCATAGAAAATCCTTGGCAAGGAGGTCCTCCGCAGACTAAGGTTATATCTGATAACAAATTCTTATACTCATCAAGATGCTGATTGAGGTCAGCTATATCACCAACAAAGTAATGATCATCACTCAATTCATGATTATACTTGTAGGTATTACAAAACTGCTCTACGATTTCGTTTACAAACCATGGAGTAAAGCCAGCTTGCTGCAATCCAAGACTAAGACCGCCACAACCAGCAAATAAGTCTACAAATTTATATTGCTTCATTTCTATTTCATCTTTATTATCTACCTCTTCTAAGAAGATTATGAATATACAAAAATAAGCATTTTTTTTCGTATATAATCAAAAGCATATTCCTTTTCAGGACTTTTCAGGACTTTCTTGCTACTTGATTATAGATTTTATAAAAAATAAGTTTTAAAATCACTCTATTTTTTTGGAAATCCCTACAAATATTCATATCTTTGCATCACCAACAAGCATATCGCAACATGAAAAAGAAAAAGGATGAATCGACGAGCAAAGCCTGAGATTCGGGTCGCCATATAAAGCTTTTGCCCCTACAGGGCGCCAGGCGTGCGGACATGAATACCCAGGGCGAATGCCCTGGGCTAGGAGCTTCTGCCCCTTCAGGGCGTGAGGGGAATTGCAGGGATGCGTGAAGGGTATTGCAGGGATGCGTGAAGGGTATTGCAGGGATGCGTGAAAGGAATTGCAGGGATGCGTGAGGGGGAATGGCGTTTAATCTGTTAAAAACATCACACGTATGTATAATAAACATTAAATTAAAGTGAGCGTCATAACGCTCAATTTTTATTTGGTTATTTGAATGTTTTTTATTACCTTTGCACGAAATTTTGAAATTATGAAAAAAATGAAGCATATTAACAGCAATCACCTCGACTTTATGAAGAAAAGGTGTTTCGGAAGCTTAGGAGAACTCCTAAGCGAGCTGTGGTATGCTATAATTATTAACAATCGGTCGAGATGCCAGGTATCTGCGACCAAGTATCAACTTAATGCCATATCAACAACCAGAAAGTAAACACAACCTTACCCGCCCCCACACCTTACGATAGTAGGCGCTCGGCAGCCTCCAGCGGCTTACGCTAAAAACGTTAGCGCAAACACACGTCCTCTGCTAAAATGAGGCGGAAACAGTTAATCAACCTAAAGACACAAAAGAAGATGAAACTTTTTTTTTATAGGAAATTTATTCGCTTCGTAATAAAGCACTTCACCATCGTTATCAACAATACCATACAGGTGAATGGTGGACAATATATCGAACACATGAACAACTATCAGGGAAAGGAGGATGAGAAATGTCTGGACAAAGAATGATCATCATGAACGCTGGTAGCTCGTACTTCGAGCATGTGGAAAACTACTATGGCAGCAATGCCTGTGAGCAAAACTCATGCAGAAATGCTGAGATGCCGGCTGAGCTGAAAACGGAAAGGGCTCAGAGGATAAAGAACAACCTGATAGAGATAGGCTTGGTAACCGAAAATTTCATGCCTTCAGGACTGTCATCATCCGAAGCTGCCATCCTTGCCAACCAGATAGGTACAGAGTTGAAAATCGATAATATATGGAGCGTATTCGGCAATTATTGGGGGCCTAATCCGAACTCGATGAGAGCCGCCTACAACCGAGGAATGGATCAGAAGAAAACGATTCCCTTCCTCGAAAAAGTGATGCCTGCTATCAGAGGTTAATCTGGCAGGTAGTACTAGTACGCGTACATAGTACGTACTAGGTAGAAGTGAGAAATTTGCCTTACCTTTGCCCCCGGAATTCAGAACCAATGCGGTCTGAGTTTCGGGGGCTTTTGTGTATCTGCACATCAACCATGGTGGGAGCCCCCAATCTTCTAAATTATTTAAAATGATGGAAGTGAAAGCGTATGAGTTCAGTCCTCCTCCTTACAGACGGCTGAGAGTGGTGAAAACGGAAGAGGGGATTACCCCACAAACCAATCTTTTATTAACGAAATAACATGACAGAAACACAACATGTAATTGCACTGAACCCTTATCGCAAGGGCAATAAGGGGAAGGTGTTTTCCAACAGTATGGCGGTGTATGACAAGGTGATTGCATCGCCGGAAATCAGGAAGATGATTCAGCAGATCAGGGGCGAGCTGCCTATCCCGAAGGTGAATGCCAACGATGCAGAGGCGGTGAAGAAGGCGCAGGACAGGCTGAAGAGCGAACTGCCTTTCTTCTGTCCCCACTACGGCATTTTCAAGAACAATGTGCGCAGACAGGAGAATGCCCAGCCCGAGAGCTTCATGTTCCAGACTATCATCGACGTGGATGACAGGGAGTATGTAGACAAGGCTATCGAGAAGGCAAGGGAGCTGAACTGCTCTGACAGCATCTGGAACGGCTCGCTGCTGCACCTCTGCTACAGTGCCCGGAAGAAGCTGCACATCGGTATCAGACTGCCGGTGGGAATGACCATCGAGGAGACGCAGAAGGCGTATTGCGAGGCGCTGGGGGTGCCGTATGACGAGAGCTGCATCACACCCGAAAGAATGATTTATCTTACGGATAAGGACTCGGAAATCTACAGGTCGAAGATGTGGTGCGCCGTGCTGAGCGAGAAGGAGATTCTGATGCGAAGGCAGGCGTATCTGGACCGCGGACTGACGGTTGACGGCAAGGGCAAAGGGAATCTCCCACAGATTTCACAGATGACACAGATACATTCTGGGGCAGTTCCTGGTGCAGGAAAATCCGTGGGACCAGTAAAATCTGTGAAATCTGTGTTATCTGTGGGACCTAAAGACGATGCATCTGCGGGGACAGGGAATCTCCCACAGATTTCACAGATGACACAGATACATTCTGGGGAGGTTCCTGATGCAGGAAAATCTGTGAAATCTGTGTCATCTGTGGGACAAAATATAAATCATAAATTTCAAAATAAAGACGATGTTCAAGACAATCGATTTCAGGGCAATGACGGCAATCCTGCTGTTTCTGCTGGCTCTGCTGTTCAGCCTGCCCAACCTGGTAATAGCCATGGTGCTGATGCTCCTCATATCGGGGATTCTGGAGGCAATCAGGATGCTGGCGGATTGGGAGCCAGGGAGAAGAACCTGATTGCGTTTGACCTCTTTACGCAGGCTGCCGGACTCGGGGGTATGGAGATTGATACCGTGGGGTCGAGACACTCTTCGCTGCTGGCTATCATGAGCGTCGGTGCTTCGAGGGTGATGGAGGAAGAGGAACTGATGAAGGTGGTGAGAGTGAAAATGCCGAGCTACTATCAGGAGAACGATTGCCATCAGCTGATTCACGACTTCTATGCGAAATATGCTGACAATACGAAGCCGATGTCGAGGGAAGTGATGAGAGTGAATGCACTGGCAGAGCAGAAGGCCAGCCAGCAAGTTAACAGTTTACAGTTGAAAGTTAATAGGGCAGATGGTAATCATGCTGTTCAAGGTTCGAATCTCAAAGTTCAAAATACCGGGGAGGATTATCCTGACCCGCCGGAGATGCCGAAGAAACTGCCGAAGCTGGTGGAGCTGCTGATATCGAGGACGCCGGAAATTTATAAGCCGGCTGTGGCGCACGCCATCTTCCCGCCGCTGGCTACGCATCTCTGGAAGACGAGGTTCCGGTATATTGACAACGTGGAGCACGAGGCGAGACTGATGACGCTGCTGCTTGCGGGTACCGGAGCGGGTAAGAGCAGCGTGAACAGGCCTATCGATTTCATTATGGAGGATATCAGGCTGAGGGATGCTGAAAACCTGAAGCGCGAGAAGGCGTGGAAGGATGAGATGCTGCGCAAGGGTGCCAACAAGGATAAGCGCAAGAGACCTGAAAACCTGATTATCCAGGAGATTGATGCGGATATGACGAACCCGGCTTTCGTGATGAGAACGGCTGAAGCGCAGGAACATTTCCTCTATACTTCGCTCAATGAGCTAGACCAGTTTGATGCACTCAAGGGTAGCGGAAGCCAGCAGTTCCGTATCATGTGTCTGGCAGCTGACCCGGGTAATAAATACGGACAAACTCGTGTGGGAACGATGAGTGTTACGGAGCGTGTCACCATCCGGTTCAACTGGAATGCATCTACCACCATCCAGAAGGGTCAGCGTTACTTCTCTAAGGTTCTTACCGATGGTCCTATCAGCCGTATCAACTTCTGCACCATCCCCGAAAGGGAAATCGGCGAAGATATGCCTGTTTACGGAACTTATGATGAATCGTACCGTGAGGCGCTACGGCCTTACATCGAAAATCTGAACAAAGTAACGGGCCTGATTGAGTGTAAGGAGGCGTTTCAGCTTGCTCTCAAACTGAAGGATGAGAATGCAGAGTTTGCCCGGTTGTCGCAGGACAGAACGTTTGAGAATCTCTCGTTCCGTGCCAACGTCATCGCTTACCTGAAGGCGTGTGTGCTGTATGTAGCCAATGGTTGCAAGTGGGAGCCGGAGATTGATGAGTTTATCCGCTGGAGCGAGCAGTATGACCTGTACTGCAAGATGCGGTTCTTCGGCGACATGATTGCGAAGGAGAACTTTATGGCGGAGAAGAGTTCGAAGCGTGGGCCTCAGAATCTTTTACAGATACTGCCCGATAGCTTTACGGCTGCGCAGTTGCTTGCCATCCGGCTGGAGCATGGACTGGATGCGAAGGGTACCGATATGATGATCAGGCAGTGGCTGCACCGGAATTACATCAGGCGGGCGTATCAGTATACGGGCAAGCGTGACAGTTGTGACAGTTGTGACAGTTTTGAGAAGCTTAAGTACCGCCACGACGGTATGGTTATTGAATCTTAAATTTATTTTTACTTATGCAGATAGTTTTAAAACGTATAGCGAAGAAGAAGACCTACACGATAGGTCGCCTTTACATCCTGAAGGATGAGGATGTGAAGAAGCGCACGATTGAGAGTGTGAACAAGTGCAGGGGGCTGAAGACGGTGTGCGAGGTGCCCCAGGAGAAGCTGAATGCGGACTCGTATTTCTGTGATACGCTGGAGCCGTGCTGGCGCAACCTTCTGGGTGTGGAGCTAAGTCCTGCCGAGGAGAATGTGCGGTTGGGGCGTGTATCGGGCAAGAAGGCGCAGAAGATGAAGGGCACGACGGCGATACCTGAGGGGACTTATCCGCTGGTGATCAGCAAGTCGCCGAGGTTTCAGATGTGGTTGCCGCTGCTGTTGGGTGTCCCTAATTTTGAGGGCATCCGCATTCATGCCGGCAATTATCCCGATGATACGCAGGGCTGCATCCTGGTGGGTGAGAACCGTGTAAAAGGCATGGTTGTGAACTCCCGCATCTGGCTCCACCGCCTCATCAATGCCATTACCGCTGCGAGAGACAGGGAGGAGAGCATTTGGGGAACGATTTTGTAATGTTGAATGTTGAGTGTTGAATGTTGAATTAGGCTAGCGCCCTTGAGTCCGTTAGGCAAAAAATCAACATTCAACATTCAACACTCAACACTAATAATTCAACATTCAACACTCAACATTCAATTTAACATTTTTATATCATGAAAAAAAATATGAAAACAAAAAAAGAAGAAATGAAGAATGAAAAGACAGCGGGTAATGCTGTTGTGTTTGAAAACCCTGAATTCGGTAAGATTCGCACCTTGACCGATGAAGATGGAGAACCCTTGTTCTGCGCGAAGGACATCTGTGATGTACTGGGATACAAAAGAGCAAGATGCGCTGTGTATCAGCTAGTTAACCCGCATGATGCTGTAAAACACAGCATAAGGGTAACGACTGGTATCAAGAAGGATGGAAGTGAGGCAAAGCGCTGGTGCCAGCTTCTTTTCGTCAACGAGAGCGGATTCTATGCTTTGGTGCTCGGGTCCAAGCTTCCAACGGCGGTGAAGTTCAAAAACTGGGTTACTTCCGAGGTGCTGCCACAGATTCGCAAGACGGGCGGTTATATTCCGGTAAAGCAGGGCGAGAGTGATGAGGAGACGATTCGGCATGCTGAAGAGATTCTCAGAGCTACACTCAAGGAGAAGGAGAATCTGCTGAAAAACCAGCAGGTGCAGATTGATCAGCAGAAGAAACTCATCGGAGAACAGGATACGGAGATTCGTCGGCTGAACGGTGTGGTAGACGAACAGGTGGTTTGCATCGCCAAGAACGGTGAGAACATCATCCAGTTGGAGAATCAGGTGGATCATCTTCTGCCGAAGGCGCTCTACACCGACAATGTGCTCAACTCTGTTTCCTGCTATACCACCACGCAGATAGCGAAGGAGCTGGGTATCACGGCACAGGAGTTGAACCGCCAGCTCTGTGCCCTTCATATCCAGTACTACCAGAGCGGCCAGTATCTGCTCTATGCTGATTATGCCCACATGGGCCTGGCGAAGAGCCGCACCCGCTACTCTACCCACCCCGACCCTCACTGCGATGGGGCACAGGAGAAGCTGGGCACCGCCTATACCCACACCTACCTCGTATGGACAGAAAGAGGAAGGAAGTTCATACATTTAAAGGTAAAAGGGTAAAAAGGTAAAAAGAGCCTAGCGGGGGTAAGCTAGCTAGGGCTCTTTTTACCTTTTTTAGGGGGACCAGCGATGGAATCGCTGGGGACGGGGACAGGAAGGGGGAAAGCCTCTTCCTGCCCCTTTCTGCCTATTCCTGCCCCGTTGCGCCCCGTTCCCAGCGATTCCATCGCTGGTCCTCTAAAAAAAAGGGGAGAAAAATTTGGTAATTAGTGAATAAAGCCGTAACTTTGCATGCTCTTAAGCAGAATAAAGGAAATAGATTAGTAATTAAAAGCAAATATGAATAATCATACGACATCAATAACGACAAACAAGAAACATCACTACCGGGAACTGCTGGCTATAGGCATTCCTATCATCATAGGACAGCTGGGTACCATCATCCTGGGATTTGCTGATACGCTGATGATTGGCCATCACAGTACACCCGAACTGGCGGCTGCCGGACTGGTGAACAATATCTTCGGTCTCGTTTTCGTATCCTATATGGGATTCACCTACGGACTCACTCCTATCATCGGACGGCTCTACGGCGAGGAACGGACCGACTGCATCGGACAGAAAGTGCGCAATGCCTTCTGTGCCAACATGCTGACGGGCTTCATCTTCACCCTCGCCCTCGTTGTGCTCTACCTGAATCTGGGGCGCATCGGACAGCCTGAAGAGCTGCTCTCGCTCATCCGCCCTTACTTTCTGGTAAACCTCGCCTCGGTGCTCTTCATGGGCATCTTCTTCACGATGAAGCAATTTCTTGACGGACTCGGACAGACCAAGGTGGCGATGTGGGCGATGATTGGCGGCAACGTAATCAATATCCTGGGCAACTGGGTACTGATTTACGGTGTGGCGGGCTTCCCGGAACTGGGTTTGCTGGGAGCCGGTATTTCGACGCTGGTGAGCCGTATTCTGATGGCGCTGGCAATGGTGGGCATGCTGATGACGGGCAAGAAATTCGGGGAATACAGACGCGATATTCTGCACAGTTCTCTGACCAAGGCTGACTTCAGGGAGATGAACCGGTTGGGCTGGCCTGTGGCGCTGCAGCTGGGCATGGAGTCGGCTGCCTTCACGCTGAGTTGTGTGATGGTGGGCTGGCTGGGAACCATTCCGCTGGCGGCTCATCAGGTGATGATTACCCTCTCGCAGCTCTTCTATCTCGTGCTTTCGGGCATAGCGGCAGCGCTGGCTATCCGCGTGAGCCATTTTATGGGACAGAAGGACTACGGGGCAGTTCGCCGCAATGCCTACGACGGGTTCCGGCTGAACCTGCTGTTCTCGCTGTGCATGGGTTTGCCGGTGTTCCTGCTTCGCCATCAGATAGGTGGCTGGTTTAATGATAATGTGGAGGTGCAGGCGTATGTGGCTACGCTGATTATCCTGTTGATGGTATATCAGTTTGGCGACGGACTGCAGTATACCTTTGCCAATGCGCTGCGTGGCATCGCCTGTGTAAAGCCGATGGTGCTTTATGCCTTCATCGCCTATTTCGTCATCTCCTTGCCGCTGGGCTACACCCTGGGTTTCCCTTGTGGCTTGGGCATTCTGGGCATCTGGTTAGCCTTCCCGTTCGGTCTGACCATAGCGGGAGAAATGTATCGAAGAAGATTTGAGAAGGAATTGAAAAAGATTGAAAAGGAATAAAAAAAGGGTGTATCATACTCTATTTCTAGAAATATGAACACCCTTAATATAAACTAACTGCAATTTCCTTTACTCAGCAACCTGCTCAGCACGATCATCTACGTTCTCACCCTCAGTAGGAGCGAGAGTAGCCTTGAAATCGGTGATGCCGTACTTAGCAAGAATATTGTACCACTGGAGGAGCTTCTTGATATCGCTGTCGTGAACACGGTCGCGATCGTAGTTAGGAAGAACCTCAGCAAAATAAGCGTGGAGCTCAGCAACAGGCGCCTTCTTGTAGTTGAAAGTGCTAGGCTTGCCCTCTTCCTTCTTGCTTACGCTGTCGAGCACTTCCCAGAGTGGCACCTCATCAGCGTCTGTATACATAGCGATGTCACCAAGGCTTGTTACGCGGTCGGTAGCGAAAGCTGGGATACGCTTGTGAGTCTCATCGAGTGTTTCTACGATGAGGTTTCTGTTACCTCTTGATACCAATTTATAAAGGCCTGGTTTGCCTGCAATTGAAAGGATTGTTTCCATTGTCTTTTCTATTATTCTTTATTATTAATGATATCTAATAATTTCCTTACCTGTGCATCGATATCCTGCTCGCCATCGTTCACGATTTCGAAATCGGAGCGGGCTGCAAGTTCTTCCTGCGGCATGACGGCATCTATCCACTGCTGCGCCTTCTCTGCCGGGATATGGTCGCGCTGCATGATGCGCTGGATGCGGACCGGAACGGGAGCCGTTACGCAGACCACGAAATCGAGGTGGATACGGCGGTAGAAACCGCTATCGAAGAGGATAGCACTCTCCATCCACTCATAGTTGCTCTGCTCGAAATCGCGCGCCACAGCCGGATGAACCACATCGTTGACAGCCTGCTTGTTAGCCTCGCCAGCCAGCAGAAACTGAGCCAGCACGGGCTTCTGCAAAACGCCCTCTGCACTGTAAACCTGCTCGCCTACCAGCTTCTTCAAACCAGCCTGCAAGCGGGCATCGGTACGCATGAGCCGCTTAGCCTCTGCATCGCAGTCGTAAACCCGGATGCCCTGTTTCTCCAATATCCGGCACACATAGCTCTTTCCGCTACCTATACCGCCCGTTATCGCTATCTTCATCACGATGAATTATAAATTGTAAATTATAAATTATTAATCATCATTGCTGTTCCAGCAGATAATCTACCGTTTCCAGTTCGAGATGCGCCTTGCTCACCGAGCGCGGCACGCTGCGCAACTGGAGTCTGCACTTGTCAGAAGGGTTGTTAGCCAGATCGTTATAATCTACTACCACCTTAAACTGGCTCGGCTTGATGGTTCTGAAGAGGCTGGCTCCGATGGTGAATTTTACCGCCACTTTGGATGGAAAGGTACGGAGCACCATGTTATCAGGCATGTTGATGGCCGTAACAGGCACATCGACCGACTCTTCGGTAAGCACATCAGGATATACCGCCAGACGCACCATCTGAGGCACAATCTTCATGCCACGTATCTTCTTGATAGGTACGCTGCGATGAATGGTATCCTGCAGGTTGCGCATGTTGAACGGCTCGATTTCTACTGATTCCAACTGGTCGAGCTGCTTCTTGTTGGCATAAACCGTAACCGTAGACGGCAGGAATTCGGTATGTGCCAGATAATAGCTCTTGCTGGTTGTAATCTTACCTCTGAACACCACAGGCACCCGCTTGGAAGAGCCGTAGGTGAAGAAGAAATCGTATTTTGCCGGCTTGATGGAGATCAGTTTGGTAGAGCCATAGAGCTGGGATGCCACCTGTTTCTGCACATCGGCCATCGGAATCTGTCCTGTTCCCGTTTCCTCGTCGGCATAATTGGCAAAACGGAATGTGAGCGGATGAATCTTGCCTCCGTAAGCATAGGTAACGAGTGTGAATCCCTTATCGCGCACCGTAATATGCACGGTATCAGGGAGTTCGCCGGTTATCACCGCATTGCGGGGCACGCCGGTTAACTGCACAGGAATATTGAATTCTCTCTCGGTAGTCTCATTGAGCGTCATCATCAGCCAGAAGATGCCGCTGAGAGCGAGAAAGAACAAAAAAATCAGAAACTCCTTATTCAGACCACTGAACAGGAAGTTTCTGACAGCTTTTAATATGCTCTTGATACTATGCATTAGGTGTCTGACTAGCTGCATCAGCAAACACGTAGCCCTTAGCTACAGTGATTACCACGCCACGAGCTATCTCAACATCAACGGTATTAGCCTCGAGGTCAACACGCTTAACAGTGCCATAAACACCGCCGCCTGTAACCACCTTAGTACCCTCTGCCAAAGCATTCTGGAACTTGCGGATTTCCTTCTGCTTCTTCTGCTGAGGACGGATCATAAAGAACCACATGATAGCGAAGATAGCTACCATCATGATGAGAAAACTCATGCTGCTACCACCGGCAGCTGCTTGCAATACTAAATTTGTCATGTCGTTAAAGTATTATCTATTATTATTTTATGTTCTATATATAAATAAGGTGTGGCCAGCAAGAAAGGCCTCCGTTATTTACTCACCCTCGCCCGGAGCGCGATGAATGCGCGGACGACGGCCGGCTGGGTGCTGGTTGTCTGGGCGCTGTTTGCCGGCATGTTCGCCGTGCTGTGCATGCTGATGCTGCTTACGCTCAGGCATCTCCTTCTGGATGAGGTTGCGGCTGATGAGCTCGCGGCAGATGCTGTCGAGCATACCGTTAACATAACCGCCGCTGCGAGGAGTGCTGTATGCCTTGGCAAGTTCTACATACTCGTTGATAGTGACGGTAGCCGGGATGCCAGGGAAGTTCATCACCTCAGCGATGGCAATCTGCATGATAATCACATCCATATAGGCAAGACGTGAGAAATCCCAGTTGCGCAAAGCCTCGCTCATATAGCGCTGGTAGGTATCGCAGTTGAGGATGGTAGCACGGAAGAGCTTGCGTGCAAACTCTCTGTCTTCAGCATCCTTATATTCCGGCAGCAATTCCTGCTTAGCCTTAGCTTCCGGGTCGAAACGCTTGATAGTCTTCAATACGAAAGTATCTATGATATCCTTGTCATCATTCCAGTAGAGGCTCTTCTCCTCGAGGAATGCATCAAGCTCTTCATTATTCTGAATGAACTGCTTGTAGATGCGGCGCCATACCTCGCGGTCGCGGCTGTACTCGTCGAGATCGGCAAGTTCCTCATCAATAGCACCGCTGATATAATCAGCATAGAGATCGCTAGACGTAATCGCAGTATACACTTTGCGCACCATTTCAATATCCTCATCCCAGTTGGAATGCTTAACATCTATCCATTCGAGCAGCATCTTGTTCTCTTCGAGCTGCAGAGCGAACTTATTGAATGCGAAACGTGGTGAAGGTTCCTGCTCACCCTCTCTCTTGGCACGAGCTACATCTACATCGTAGCGCTTGCGTGCCTCCTGGGTGATGGCAACGATGAGCTGCAACATGTAGTTGTACAAATCGTATGACTTGGAGAGACTAAACATCAGCTCCTTCTCAGCGTTCTCCATGTTATGATCGCTGTTTTGATAGTATGCGTAGGTTAACTGCACAATCTTACGTCTTATCAAATCCCTATTAATCATTCTCTAATGTTTTTAAAAGATTCATTTATTAAATTACCTAATACGCTTGCAAAAATACACATTAAATAGGTAATAGACAAGAAAACGGGCAAAAATTTCAGTTTATTTAAGCAAAAAATTGTATTTTCAATATTTTTTCTGCATATAAAACATGTTTTTCGGCAAAAAGTTTGCTCATTCCAAATAATTTTCGTAATTTTGCACCCGCTTTAAGCAAAGCTAATCCGTGTGATGGCGAGTTAAGGCACATTTTTTATTAATAACTTAATTTAGAGTAACACAAAATGAAAGAGATTAATGTAACAGGTCAGAAGCGTACAGACCTTGGCAAGAAAGCTTCTAAGACATTGCGTAAGGAAGGTTTGATTCCATGTAACCTTTATGGTGAGAAGAAGGGCGAGAACGGTGCTCCTGAGGCTTTGTCATTCGCAGTTCCATTCGCTGAGTTGCGTAAAATCATCTACACTCCTCATGTATACGTTATCAACCTCATCATCGACGGTGAGAGCCATACAGCTATCATGAAGGAGATCCAGTTCCACCCAACAACAGACGCTCCTCTGCACGTTGACTTCTACGAGGTTAACGACCAGAAGCCTATCACTATCGGTATTCCAGTTAAGTTGACAGGTCTTGCACAGGGTGTACGTGATGGTGGTCGTATGAACCTCTCTATCCGTAAGATCAACGTTACAGCTCCTTACCAGGTTATCCCTGAGCACCTCGATATCGACGTTACAGAGTTGAAGATCGGTAAGAGCATCAAGGTAGGTGACCTCTCATTCGAGGGTCTCGAGTTGGCTACAAGCAAGGCTGTTGTAGTTTGCTCTATCAAGATGACACGTAACGCTCAGCTCGCAGCTCAGGCTACTGAGGAAGAAGAGGCTTAATCACTGAGTCATCTAGAGATTTTACGAACCTGAGTAAAGCATTATCAAACATTGGATAAATATTTGATTTGTGGGCTTGGTAACCCTGGCGATGAATACGCCGGCACCAGGCACAACACAGGATTTATGGTATTGGACGCTTTTGCTAAAGCGTCCAATATTCATTTTGAGGATAAGCGATATGGCTTCGTAGCCGAGACTACACTCAAGGGAAGAAAGATTTTCCTGCTCAAACCTACCACATTCATGAACCTCAGCGGTAATGCGGTAAGATATTGGCTAAATCAGGAAAAGATTGACCAGAGCCGACTGCTCGTTATCAGCGATGAGCTAGCCCTGCCTCTGGGTGCTTTCCGACTGAAGGCGAACGGCAGCAACGGCGGCCATAACGGATTGGGACATATCCAGCAGCTTATCGGTCAGAACTATGCCCGCCTGCGCATGGGCATCGGCAACGATTATCCACGTGGCGGCCAGATAGACTGGGTGCTGGGCAAATATACTGAGGAAGACATGAAGCAGCTGCAGCCAGCCATCGACCTGGGTGTAGAGATCATCAAGAGCTTCGTATTGGCTGGTATCGACATCACCATGAACCAATACAATAAGCTAGGAAAGAAGTAATTATAGTGATTAATTATTAATGATTAGTGATTAATCTCCATAAGCATTAGAAATCATGAAAGAATCAGCAAGAATAGACAAGTGGCTCTGGGCTGCCCGCATTTACAAGACTCGCAGCATTGCTGCCGATGCCTGTAAGAATGGCCGCGTCATGGTGGGAGGCGTAACGAGAAAGCCTTCCTTCATCATCAAGCGTGGCGATGTGGTGAGCGTAAAGAAAGCCCCTATCACCTACTCTTTCGAGGTTCTCGACTGCATAGAGCAGCGCGTAGGCGCCAAGATGCTGTATGGTGTCTATAAAAACGTAACCGACCCTAAGCAATACGAGCTCCTGGAGATGAGCCGCATCAGCGGATTCGTAGATAGAGCAAGAGGCACTGGTCGCCCTACAAAGAAAGAACGCCGCGCCCTGGACGCCTTCGTAGATCCCGCTATGTTTGGATTTGACGAAGAAGACTGGGACGAAGATGAAGAATAAAATAAAACTCCCCCTACACTTGAAAGAGTATAGGGGGAGTTTTATTGTCTAGTCATAATTATTTTCCTTTAAGCCGAAAGGCTTTTTTCTTTCTTTTGTTTCTTTGTATCATAGATACCTATTCCTAATCCTACCAAACAAAGTAAGAAAAGGGTACCTAATATAAGCCAAGTATTAAGTTCATGAGCATCCATATTTATTTTCCTTTCTTTTTATTATTATTACTTGATTTCTTAACCAGCCACAATCCGATGCCAAGCATTCCTAACATCAAAACTATAGAGGCTATAATAGTTGTTGCGGAATTCATATCCCCTAGGAAAGTCGCAAGCAAGAGCGCCGTCAGTATATATTTGGCAACGTCCATTAACCATTTTCCAAATTCTAATCCCATACGCTATTCATTTTATTTTGCAAAGATACAACATTTTAAGATACGATGCAAGAAAATTGGGATAATTATTGCTAAAAATATACGAAATAGAAACTTATATGTGATATTTTGCTGCTTATTTTAAAATAATGCTTAAAATATTTGGAGCGAATAGAGAAAAAACATACCTTTGCACCTAGTAAAAATGATGGAATCAGCATACACACTGATAACTAATCATGCTCTAATGAGCATTATAAACTATTAATTTAAATATTAGAGATTATGAAAAAATTATTCGTTATGGCAGCTATGGTGCTGTCTTCAGTAGGTGCTTTCGCACAGCAGGCTGCAGGTACAACAACTATTCAGCCTAAGGTAGGTTTGAACGTTTCTACAATTGGTGACGGCGATTGGAAAGCAGGTTTCGCTGCCGGTGCTGAATTGCAGTATCAGGCAACAGATAATTTAGGTGTTGCTGTAGGTGCCCTCTATTCTGTACAGGGCTTCAAGGGCAAGGATATTGAAATCGATACTCCAATCGGAGGCGCAACTATCAAGAATGACGATAAGTGGAATCCAGGCTACATCAATGTGCCTATCACATTGAACTACTACCCAGTAGCTGGCCTTGCTCTCAAGGCAGGTTTGCAGCCAGGTTTCTTGGTAAATAAGGACGATAGGGACGATGCTAAGACATTCGACCTTTCTATCCCAGTCGGTCTTTCTTACGAGTACCAGAACATCGTATTCGATGCTCGTTACAACATCGGTGTAACTAAGATTGCAGATAACGTTGATCACTACAACAACGTAATCCAGATTACTGTAGGTTACAAGTTCGCTCTCTAATCGAAAACTCTTGATAAGACAAAATAACAATCCCCGTTCTTCATTGCGAAGAGCGGGGATTTCTTTTTTCTCGTCATATCTGTTTGAAATAAGCCTCACGTAAACATTGAGTGAGGCTTACTATCGTTTAAAATGAAGCTTACTTCATTTTCTTTTCTAGAACATTCTGCCGCCTGGACGACCACCGCCAAAACCGCCATTGAATGGACGGCCATGGAAGTTTGGACGGCCACCAGGACCTTCAGGTCCACCCCTACGGGCATCCTTGCCTCCGAAGAGATTCAGGCGGTAAATCACGTGCAGCATCGCATAGCTGTTGATGGCATTATACTCCGTATCCGTGCGGGATGTAGCAGAAATGGCACGAGAGAAGGTGCTCTGCTGGCGGAGAATATCGTAGAACTGCAGCATGATGGTAAGAGGCTTGCCCTTCAGGAAACCCTGAGAGAGCTGCGCATTCCATACAAACTCATCCGTATTCATGCTGCTGTCGCTATAACCGCGGCGGCTGCTGATAGAGAGGCTTGAGTTCAAGCTGGTGCCCCAAGGCGCTGTAAGCGTCATGCTAGGACCATAAGAGAACTGCCAGGTATTGAGGTTGCTGTTTGGCTGCAACTTGTTTGTAGCATGATTATAATTCAATGTTCCATCGAGCGAAAGCTCCAGCCAATTGTTGCGATAGCTGAAAGAGAGGCGCTCTCTCCAAGTAGTACTGCGGGTGGTATTCTTCTGGGAATCAGACTGCTTGTCGAGACTCAGATAGCTCACGTAGTTGTTGTAACCCAAGTAGGTGTCGGTATTCAAGTTCCATACACCGGCACTATCGATAGAGCAGTTGAACATAAAGGCTCCCATCACATTCCAGTTGCCATTGATATTCTCAGGTCGGGTGATTCTTCCACCAGTCTTCTCATCGTAGGTCACCTTATTGCTGATGCTATTGTTGGTGGTTGAGAAGTTGATGAAGGTCATGACACCCTTGTTATGGTTCTGCACGAAATTGTTGTAGAACAATCGGAAGTTCTGAGTGAACGATGGCTTCAATCCAGGGTTACCCTTCGAGATGTTCAGCGGGTCGCTGTTATCTGTGATGTCAAGCAACTGAGAGATGCTTGGCTGAGAGGTGGAACCTCGGTAATTCACGCGCAGGTTGCTCATCTTTGAGAAGCGATAACGGAAATCGAGGGTTGGACTGATATTCGTCACGTTGCGAACGGTATCTACATGTACTCCCTGATATTCCTGGATATACTTCGACTGTTGTGGCTGAATCATCACACCGAAGTTCAAGTTATACTTCTGACGGACGAATCGCATCATCACCTGGATATCGTGATTGTAGTTGCGATACTCAGAGAAACGGCTCAATTCATCATTTCTGTAATTACCAAGCTGACCGGCAAACGGATTCAGGTAGCTATCCCAACCACGATATTCATGATTGCCATTCATCGCATACTTACTGAAATCGTAGGTGCTGCGGTCGCTCTTGGAGTAGCTGTAAGTAAACTTATAGCTGAACTGCAGGAAGGTAGCCTTCCAGAGTGGCTCACTATAGGTCAACTGGCCCGCATAACTGTAATTCTTCGAAGGAGTCAGGTTATAGCGGTTGGTCTGATAAGTAGAATCCTTACCCTCCGCTGTCTGTACGAGATAGAGCTTGGCATTGTTGAGCGAGATGCTCTTGCTGTCATTATCCGTATATTTGGCATCCATACGCAAGGTGATGTTGCGTCCCTTGTTGCCCAACTTGCGGTTGATCTGCAGCATACCCCTGATATTGTTATTATCAGAATAGGTGATTCCGTTAGTCAACTGACTGTTCACCATAGCCTCAGCCTTGTCCAACTCCTCAATACCTTCCTTAGAAAGAGGGTCTTTGGTGGTAATGGTATAAGGATCCTTGTTGTAAGAAGCCGACTGGCTGCCACTCAATCCATCGCTGGTACTCCAGGAGATGGAAGGACGGAAGAGGATATTGGTCATGGAATCAGGCATCCACTCCAATCGGATGTTACCATTCCAGCTGTTGCTGCGGGAGAAATTCTGAGTCAAGCTGTTGCTGAACGAAGAGCTGCTACCCATGAAGTTCTCGCTGGAACGACGGCTCCAAATATCGCCATCGCTGTGATTCCAGCGAAGTGAAGTATTGAACTTGAATTTATCTTTCAGCTCGTAATTGTAGTTGGCAGCAATCATCTTGCTGGCATTCAAACCGTTAGCACCGCCGAAGCCTCTACCGGGGCCACCGCCTCCGAAACCACGGTCGCTGGTGTTATTGGCATTGGCAAAGAGCATGAAGCGGTTGTTATCATTGAAATAACCTCCCATGCCACGCATGTTATAGCGGCTCTTGTTGCCCACACCCAGGTCGATATTGGAAATCAAACCCTTGTTCATACCCTTCTTCACACCGAAGTCGAGCACGGTCTGCTCCTCGCCATCATCAATACCGGTCACCTTAGAGAGATCACTTTTCTCATCGTATGCCTTGATTTTCTCGATGATGCTGGTAGGCAGGTTCTTCAGGGCAGTCTTGGTATCGCCCGTCATAAACTCCTTGCCGTCTACGAGAATCTTCTTTACTTCCTTACCATTAATCTTGATGGTACCGTCATCGCTCACCTCTGCACCCGGCAGACGCTTTACGAGTTCCTCTACTACCGAGCCTTCCGGTGTGCGATAGGCTGAAGAATTGTACACGAAAGTATCCTCCTTCAGAGTTACCTTCTGAGCCATGGCTGTTACCACTGCACCTTTCAGCATGATAGCCTCAGCACCCAGCACAATCTTCCCCATAGCCAGATCCTTGTTATCAGAAATTTGGATACGCTTCACGGTAGCCTTGTATCCTACGCTCGAAATCTTGAGCAGATACTTGCCATTAGCCGGAGCGGTGACATGAAAGAGTCCATGCTCATTACTGATGGCACCAGCCACATACGTGCTGTCGCTCTTAAGCAATTGAACAGTTACCTGCTCAATGGCCTCCTTGGTATCGCGGTCGGTAATCTGACCGGATATCAGTCGCTGTTGAGCAAAGGATGCCATTGCCATCAACAGCAGCAGCATCGTTAGAATCGATTTTTTCATTCCTATTTTTAATTTGTTATTATTTCTATCAATTATTGTTTTCACACATAATCGCTATGATATTTTATTATCATTTTTGTTACTCGATTGTTTTGACGCGTTAAATACGCCAAGGTTTAATGCATTATGAGATAAAAAACGCAAATTTAGCTACTTTTTTTTTGTATTGTCTCCATTTTAATGTATCTTTGCACAAAAATTAATACGTTAGAATGTTATGGAACAAAGAGTAATCATATCAACCCAACTGGAAAGCGAACTGGTAAGTGCACTTTCCGAGTGTGAGCACGACAAGCTTTTTGTGCTTACTGATACTACTACATTGGAACTATGCATGCCTGTACTGCAGAAGTTTTACTGCATGAAGGAAGCCCATATCATCACTATTCCGGCTACCGACAGCCATAAAGACATCGAAAGTCTGATGATGGTATGGAAAGGCCTGCAGGAGGGAGGAGCTTCACGCCACTCCTGTATGATTAATCTGGGCGGCGGTATGGTAACCGACCTGGGTGGCTTTGCTGCCAGCACTTTTAAAAGAGGTATCAACTTTATCAATATTCCTACCACCCTGCTGGCTATGGTAGACGCATCGGTAGGTGGAAAGACCGGCATCAACTTCGGCGGACTGAAGAACGAAGTAGGTGTGTTCAACGATTCTAAGTTCGTTATTCTCGATACAGAATTCTTAAAGACGCTCGATACAGAAAACATCTGTTCGGGCTATGCAGAGATGCTGAAACACGGTCTGATTTCTACAGAAGCAATGTGGGAAGAACTGGTCAGTTTCGACCTCGACAAGCCTGATTTGAAGCAGCTGCAGCGCATGGTGGGCGACAGCGTGAAGGTAAAGGAGCGCATTGTAGAACAGGATCCGCACGAGCAGGGCATCCGCAAGGCGCTGAACCTGGGCCATACTTTCGGACATGCATTCGAGAGTTGGGCATTGAAGCGCAAGCCTATCCTGCATGGTTATGCTGTGGCATTCGGTCTGATTCCAGAACTCTATCTGAGCGTTGCCAAGACCGGATTCCCTACAGAGAAGATGCGCCAGACCGTAAACTTCATCAAGGAATTCTATGGTACACTGAATATTACCTGCGATGACTATGATGAACTGATAGAACTGATGCACCATGACAAGAAGAACCAGAATGGCATCATCAACTTCACGATGCTGGGCGGCATAGGCGATATCCGTATCAACCAGACTGCTACGACAGAAGAAATCAAGGAAGCACTCGACTTCTTCAGAGAAGGATAATTCAGCTAAAGAATCTTTCTTCAGAGAATCCCTTTAAAGAAGGATAGCACGCTTCGGCTTTCCGGTTTCGGTAAGCGGAAGATGCTCTACATGAAGGAATTCCCTTGGAATCCAATATTTATGATCAGATAAGAGGCGGCGAACAGTCGCCTCTATTTTTTCTATCTCCTCATCTTCCGTCAGGAGGACTGCAATCTCTCCAAACTTCCCGTCTTTCTTCTTGGCTATCATGAAAGGTTTTTCGAGATAAGGCTTCAACAGAGCCTCAACCTCTTCTATCTGAATCTTGATGCCTCCGCTGCAAATCACATTGTCTTTTCTGCCTTTGATGCGAAAACGGAGTTTTCCCACCTTATTATATATATAGGATTCTATTTCCACAATATCGTTCGTTACCAGGGGCTCTGCACAGACCTGCGGAGCATCTATCACCAGACATTCTTCATCGGTCTGACTGATTCTGACACTATCGAAAGGCTGGTACCATTCGCTAGCCTCAGCACCGTTAATTCTTCTCAGGGCAATATGCGAGAGCGTTTCGGTCATTCCGTAGGTACTCCAGATGGCAATATCGCCGGGAAGAGCCTTCAGTTTCTGTTCGAGAGCCTCATCTATGGCTCCGCCACCGATAATAAGATGCCTGACGCGGCAGAGACGAGCCCGCTCTTCAGGAACCTGCAGGGTGTTATAAACCTGCATCGGGACCATCGCTGCGAAGGTAATCTCTTCATTTACATCTTTCAAAGGATGCCCACTTGGGGATACAGAAATAAGATGGAGATGGCGCTCTATACTCCGCACCACCACCATCTTACCTGCAATATAATCGAGCGACATACAGAGCAGGGCACTGTCTCCAGGTTTCAATCCCAGGAAATCACAGGTGATGCGGGCCGAGTTGAGCATTCGCTTCTTCTCTACCATCATCGGTTTGGGTTTGCCTGTAGAACCACTGGTATGCACAAGCACCCGGTCGCTACCGTTATTCCATTCTGAAAGGAATTCTTCTAAAGTCATTTTACTACAAACAGTTTTTCACCACGAATCTCCAAAGGCATCGGTATATTATCAGTAAAGAGCTGTCCGGTGCCCAAGCCTTGCGGCATTCGCACAGCCGGTCCATATACTTTAGCTGCATAATGAGCAATAGCATTCAGACCGATATTACTCTCAAGAGCAGAAGTAATCCAGCTGCCGATACCACGCTGGTTTGCCAGTTCTATCCACTCGTTGCATCCATAGATGCCACCATGAAGTGAAGGCTTCAAGATGATATATTGTGGACGAATGGTATCGAGCAAAGCCTGCTTCATACTCCGGACATTCACACCAATCAGCTCCTCGTCTAGGGCGATAGGAAGCGGTGTTTCGCGACAGAGTTGGACCATCTTAGGCCACTGATGCTGCTTGATAGGCTGCTCTATCGAATGAATGTCATATTTAGCCAAAGCCTCCAGCTGGCTCATTGCATTCTCCGGCAAAAAGCCACCATTGGCATCTACACGCAACTCAACCTGCTCCTTGGTATACACATCACGGATGCGCTTGATGAGATCGAGTTCCTTGAAGAAATCGATGGCACCAATCTTCAGTTTCACGCAATGGAAACCCGCCTGGAGTTTCTCCTCCAGTCGTGCCAGCATCTCCTCATAGGTTCCCATCCATACCAATCCGTTGATGGTAATACCTTCTTCTCCTCTTCCGAAAGGAGAGTCGAAGAGATTGACAAGATTCTCCATTCCAGCTGGAACAGAGACACTTACTCCCTGCTTCTTCGCTGCATCGAAGAACGAAGCAAAGGCTGTTTCTAATCCGAAGGTGATACTAGGATAGGCACGAATCATATCGTAAGGGATGCGTCCCATCTGTTCCACCATCTGACAAACCTGTCGCAGGGTCATCTCATATTCCGGTTTGGCATCGCAACTGAGATCAGGGAGCGTAGCACACTCTCCCACTCCCTCTACTCCCGGCATTTCATCAGAGGTGAGAGTGAGATAATAACTGTGTCTCGTGGTATATACGCCACGAGACGTGCCTGCCGGCTGCTTGAAGTGGAGCGTGCGCTCCGAGATTTCTATCTTATACACTTTTATTGAATGTTGAGTGTTGAATGTTGAGTGTTGAGTTTTCTTCCTCACTTACTTTTTCTGCTTCAATTCATACAAATCTTTGCGGCGATCGCGAAGATTTCTTACAGCACCGTAGGTATGAAGCTCATTCAAGAGATTCAGGTCAACATCCGATACGAGAATCATCTCGGTATTAGGTGTTGCCTCTGAACGCTTGCCATCATTAGGGAAGGCAAAGTCGCAAGGGGTGAACACGGCGCTCTGGGCATACTGGATATCCATGTTGTGAACACGTGGCAAGTTGCCTACACTACCCGCAATGGCTACATAGCACTCGTTCTCGATGGCACGCGCCTGAGCACAGACTCTTACTCGGGAGTAAGCATTCTGGGTATCGGTCATGAATGGAACGAAGAGAATCTGCATGCCATCCTCAGCCATTAATCTTGACAACTCAGGGAACTCCACATCATAGCAGATGACGATACCAATCTTACCGCAATCGGTATCGAAGGTCTGGATATGGCTACCACCACTCAATCCCCAGCACTTCTGCTCATCTGGGGTAACATGAATCTTCTCATACATATCCACGCTACCATCTCTGCGGCAGAGGAAGCCCACATTATAGAGGGAATCGTCCTTAAGATAAGGCATACTACCCGTGATGATATTGATGTTGTAACTGATAGCCAACTCGCGGAAACGGTCACGGATTTCTTCGGTATACTGCGCCATCTTTCGGATGCTCTGCGCCTCACCCAAGTCGTTGAAACGAGCCATCAAAGGCGCATTGAAATACTCAGGGAAGAGGATAAAATCGCTCTTGTAATCACTCACAGAATCAACGAAGAACTCTACCTGTTCGAAGAGGTCATCCACCGAAGCATATGGGCGCATCTGCCACTGTACCAATCCGATTCTTACGGTTGGCTTGCGGTCTACATAAGAATCCGTAGGTGGCTGATAATAGATATTATCCCACTGCAAGAGGGTGGCGCAGTGTTCGCTCTCCTCATCGCTAGGAAGATAGTTGCGGATTACGCGGCGCACGTGGAAATCATTGGAAAGCTGGAAGGTAAGAACCGGGTCATAGATTTCACGGTTTCTTACATGCTCGATATACTCCTTAGGGCGCATCTTATCGGCATACTTGTGATAGTTTGGTATACGACCACCAAACATGATAGCCTTCAAGTTGAGCTTCTCGCAGAGTTCCTTGCGATACTCATACATACGGCGAGCCAGGCGCAAACCACGATAATCAGGGTGGATAAATACCTCGATGCCGTAAAGAATGTTTCCCTTAGGATCGTGGGTATTGAAGGTTTCATTACCCGTAACCTGAGCATAGGTATGATCACCCTTCACCATATTATAATTGACGATGATAGAGAGCGCACAGCCCACAATCTTATCATCAACGATAATAACCACCTGACCCTCAGGGAAGATAGTAATGAGTTTCTTAATCTGTTCTTTTGTCCAGAATACATCTGAGTCTGCGTAAATACGCCTAAATGACTTGGCAAGCTGATCATAATCCTCCATACGGAGGTTGCGCATGCCTACCTTTTCGATTTTTCGAGTTGGTTCCATAACAACTGTATTTTTATTATTATCTAAATCCGGGTGCAAAGATACAGCAAATTATAGATACGACAAAGAGTTTTCGCAAATAATTGACATTTACGAAAACTCTTTTCATGTATTTTACACAAAGAGCGCGTTTACGCTTAAAATCAGATGCTAATATTTGGCATTTTCCTGTGGAATCGCTTTATCATGATCATCCAGATAAAACAACTTCACAGGATGATACTTCTCACTTGCCACAGAATATTCATCCTGGCGATAACGGGTCAGGATGCCTCCTATCCCCAACATCGTATGAAAAGCCGAAAGACTCGTCTGTACCTGTTGGGTACGATGACCAGACAAAGTTTTCAGTATTCCCGGATATTGTTTTCCATAACCATCTGATGTCCAGATGATGAAAGGAACATGCAGCTCATAATCAGATGCCTTCGGGGCGGCGTGCAGAAAGAGGCGACGGTCATCATCAAAGATATTCTCTCCATGGTCGCTGGTATAGAGCATCGCCGATGTAGGTTGGCTATATACCCCATCCGTCCTTGCCTGAGTCTTCTCCCATTTCTGCAGACGTTCTACGATACCATGCAGGATATAATCGGTATACCGGATGGTATTATCGTATGCATTCAGCAGGTCACGCCGGTTCTCCGGCTTCGCTTCGCTCTTACTGTCAGGTTTAAAGAAAGCGAAATTACGGGGATAGCGCTCCTGGTAATTAAAGTGAGAACCATAAGTATGAAGTACCACGAAGAGTTTCCGATAACGGTATTGCTTGGATGAAGAAGCATCTGCCGCAGGCAATATCCCATCCAACTTCTGCAACAAATCACTATCATAATGATTATCTTTTGCAGAAGCACCTTCCTTCAGGAAGTAATGTTCATCAGCCTGTTCGCCAAGGAAATCAATAAAAGAATGATTAGGCAGCTGATTGCTGATAAATACGGTATGAAATCCCGCCTCCCTGAAAGCAGCCAGGATACCTTTCTCATGAAAGAGACGTTCGAAATCCTCTGCTGATGCAGCCGACAGGAGCATAGGAACACTCTTATGCGTAGTATTACTCTGGGTTGTAGCATCGGGAAAAGCTATGATTCCAGGAGTCTTGGAAAGCAAAGGATTGGTATCGCGCGGATAGCCATAGAGACTGAAATTGTGGGCTCTCGCCGTCTCTCCCACCACCATCACATACACCTCGGGAGCCTCAGCATCGTGCTCGCTCCTGGCATCAAACCTGAAATTCCTGCTTGCCTCCCTGTAATTCTCTGAAGCCGCATCACGCTCGAAAGCAAGATAGAGATTATAGCAAACGTTAACAGGATAAAGCTGATTGCGCAAGCGATAATCATCTACAGCCACATAGCAAGCCAGCAGACAGAATAAACCGACAGCAGCTATCTCCAAAGCCCAACGACGCACTCGATGCTGGAGTTGAACCACTATCATCCCTTTCTTGCTGATATTGATAATAGCCAGAACCAGCAAAGGAAGATAAACCACAAAAACACCCACCACAGCAGGCAACAGATTACCAAGCAGTTCCTTCACCTCGCCAGGATTGGTAGTTACAAGATTCAGAAACATATCTACCGCTATCACTCCCGTCCCGAAGAGATA
The DNA here is from genome assembly GCF_009494835.1 of Segatella copri. Classification (GTDB taxonomy): domain Bacteria; phylum Bacteroidota; class Bacteroidia; order Bacteroidales; family Bacteroidaceae; genus Prevotella; species Prevotella copri_F. The sequence goes on along the minus strand of NZ_VZBE01000013.1, from coordinate 55,269 downwards.
AAGCAATACCAGTTGGAAGGCAGCGAAAAAAACAAAAAGAAAAGCCCACCAGATCATCTTACCCGGGCATCTGGTTAACGAAAAGAACCACATGTAGAGTGCCAAAGGCAGCAACACATTGGCACCACAAGCCCAAGGAGCCAGACATTCGGTATAGCACAGAGCTATATTAGGCAACAACAATGCTACCACAGCATACCCGTAAAGGAATGCGCCCGATGACACCTTATTATATATAGGTAACACCACCTTATTATATATATCCGTAAAACTGTTCATTCTACTTTTTCATTAACACTTTAAAGAGCATTATCAAACTACATAAAGAGCATTATTACTAAAACGCTTCATTGATATTGAAGAGAAAACCAGACTGCCCCGACTTACCGAATCCATAATCCAGACGTACATTCACATTCTTCTTAAATTCCCAGCGATAACCAACACCGGCATTCGGCAAAATCTGTTTAGAGCGCAATGCCGAGAATTTCGGGAAGATGGTTCCTGCTCCAACCCACACTACGATGCCATTACGCTTCCATACATGTTGGCGCAACTCAACCGTAGCTTCCAGAGAATGTTTATCGCGATAACGGCCTTCATAATAGCCACGCATGGAATGAGTACCCCCCAATTCAGCCATCATTCCCCACGAAGGATTACCAAAGTTGAGGTTAGCCCCAATGTCCTCGGCAAGAACCGTTCCCTTACCCAGTCGCTGATAGGCATCAAAACGAAATGCCGTCGTACTGAAAGCATAATCATTTCCCATAAATCCTGGTCTGAACATCTGATTGATATTCAGACAGATACCACGATGTGGATTCGTAAGATTATCTCTGTTATCATATACCAGAGAAACACCAGCTCCTACATTCCAAGTATGCTGATCCATGCCTTGCAGTAATTCCGGACGCTCAATATGTTTACCTATTACATAGTCATAACTCGCCATCGGTCCGATATAGAAATTATCTGCTACACGAAACAGGAAGCTAACTTCAGCCTGAGCCTGCCAACGCTTCATGTCACTCTTATTGGCATCGTTATCGCCCATCTCATAGCCTATTCCCCAAAAATCAGAGGGAAAAGAATAGAAATAAAGGTGATAATCGATGCGATATCTTCCTTTAGGAGCAATATGGTTACCACGGACACCCAACATATAGAAACCTACAGAACTGACATCACCATAAAGCGAGACATTAGAAGGAGGAAGAATACTGTCATTCGGATCAGTACGGTATAGTCCTGCTGCCACCAATCCCAATCCAAACTTGGTATCAGAGGCATAATGAGGGCCACCTATCACACTAAAATCGAAACGCTTATGCTTCTTGTTTTTGTTGGAATCATTAAAGTAGTCAAGAATCCGGTTCACCCATGATTTCCCGGCATGTAAAGTCGTCGTATCCACCTTCTCTGCAGATGAGATACTATCGGTTACAGAAGGCTCAGAGGCATAGCTGCCCAATGCCAACATCATAATAAGTATTGTCAGAATATGCTTCATTTTGTCGATTTTATTATTTTAATACACCAATGCTACATTATCAATCCACAACGTATTGCCTGGAGTTCCGATATAGGCTCCACCATCGGATGAGGAGAACTGAAGAATCAGATGAGTAGGTGTTTCGTTAGCACTCGCCCATCCTACTTCTTTTACCGGCACACTCTTACCCTTGCTGTTACGGGCATAGTCAGTGGATCGCAGTCCCATAGTAGCAGCCTGATAACCTGCCATGTGGCGGATATCGCCATAATGGATTGTATAGGTAGCATCTTCCACCCATCTATCGGTACTCTTTCCGAATCTGACTACCATCGTACCCACACGTTTAGCTGTTATATTTCCCTTAGCATCTTCATGCCGTTTCTGCAGATAGAGCACAGCTATAGCATGATCTCGACCTGCAACCGTAGAGGCTCCGCTAAATCCATTCTGCTTGATACGATTGGCTGCATGAGGGAGAGATGTCTTATAATCAAAGCGCAAAGCCTTAGGACGTGCGGTGAATGGTATACCCCAGTTGATGGCTTTAGGACCATCCTTGGTACTTGTTATCGGTTCACGAACATTACCCAGAAAGAGAGAACCGGCAGCCAAGACCTTGATATTGATGAGTCCCAGCACTTTTACTTTCTCAATATGGGTTACCAGTTTGGCACAATATCCACTACCATGTTTATCACGAAACACAGAGTTATTCGTCTTATAGATGCCCGATACATGTGCCAGGACATTAGAGGAACCCCAAGGCGAACCACCCTTATTGGTATAAGGAATATTACCATTGATAGTCATATTAGGCCCAACGGCATAAACTGTTTTCTGATTTCCTCCGATAATGCCTGATTCTTTGATATTCCTGATTACCCAGTGGTCCATATTACCATATTTAAAAGGAACCACCTTTTCCTGTCCCTTAACGGGAAGGCACGACAGGGTAGCAACCGCCATGACGATGCCTGATAACATTATTTTCTTCATATCTGTTTCTTTTATATATCATTAAGGTTGCAAAGATAGAAAAATATTTTCTAGTTTTCAGTTTTCTTCGACATAAAGCATAAAAAATTAAGAAATAATAATATATTTACTGCATTTTAATTGCCATAAAACAAAAAAGTCCTGCATTTGCTGTTATAAACAAATACAGGACTCCTGATTCAATATGCAAAACAGAATCTCTTGCACCGGTTACAATAGAGACATGCACCGGTTACAATAGAAACATGTTCCGATTACTCCAAAAGCTATTATCGGTTTGAATACATATTATCGTAATACTTCTGATAATCACCAGAGGTTACATTGTCCATCCATTCCTGGTTATCGAGATACCATTTCACGGTTTCCTCGATACCCTCCTCAAACTGGAGAGATGGCTCCCAGCCGAGTTCCTTCTGCAGCTTTCTAGAGTCAATAGCATAACGCATATCGTGACCCTTTCTGTCTGTTACATAAGTGATGAGATCCATATCCTCGCCTTCCTTTCTGCCGAGCAATCTATCAACGGTCTTGATCACCACCTTGATGATGTCGATGTTCTTCCACTCGTTGAAACCGCCGATGTTGTAAGTCTCGGCAATCTTACCCTTGTGGAAAATCATATCGATGGCACGGGCATGATCCACTACATACAACCAGTCGCGCACGTTCTCACCCTTACCATATACAGGCAATGGCTTGCGATGACGGATGTTGTTGATAAACAGCGGAATCAACTTCTCAGGGAACTGGTATGGACCATAGTTGTTAGAGCAGTTGGTCACGATGGTTGGCATACCGTATGTATCGTGGAAAGCACGGACGAAGTGGTCTGAGCTTGCCTTGGATGCTGAGTATGGAGAGTGAGGATTGTACTTGGTAGTCTCCAGGAAGAACTCCTCGCCGTAAGCCTCATGGTTCTTATCGCTGGATGCCTTGGTCGTGAAAGGAGCAGGAATGCCCTCTGGATGAGTCATCTGCAATGCACCATACACCTCATCGGTAGAGATGTGGTAGAAGCGCTTACCCTCGTAACCCTCAGGAAGACTCTCCCAGTAAATCTTGGCAGCCTGGAGCAGAGACAGGGTTCCCATCACGTTGGTATGAGCGAAAGTGAATGGATCCTTGATACTTCTATCTACATGGCTCTCGGCAGCGAGATGGATGATGCCATCCACCTTGTAGTCCTGCATCAGTTTCAACATCAGGTCGAAATCGCAGATGTCGCCCTTAACGAATGTATAGTTAGGCTTGTCCTCGATGTCCTTGAGGTTAGCCAGATTACCTGCGTAAGTCAACTTGTCGAGGTTGATGATGTGATACTCAGGATATTTGTTCACGAAAAGTCTTACTACGTGTGAGCCGATGAAACCAGCACCGCCCGTGATAATGATATTCTTCATTTCAATTAATAATTTATAATTAATAATTATTTTGCTGCCGCCAATTCAGCGATGCACTTCTTCAAACTGTCAGTCCAGTATGGCACCTTGAATCCGAAAGTCTGCTTCAACTTACTCTTGTCAAGTACAGAGAAGTGAGGACGCTTCACTGGGCTTGGGAACTCCTCGCTGTAGCAAGGCTGTATATCGCAAGTATTTCCGCTCAGTTCGCAGATAATCTTAGCGAAATCAAACCAAGAGCAGACACCCTCATTAGAGAAGTGGTAGATGCCCGTCTTATCCAACTGGTCAGTTTCGATGATATGTGAGATAACAGCAGCCAGGTCGCCAGCGTAAGTTGGAGTACCCACCTGGTCGAAGACCACCTTCAGGGTGTCGTGACTTGCCGTGAGACTCTGCATGGTCTTCACGAAGTTCTTACCCCACTGCGAGTAGAGCCATGCTGTACGGATGATGATATGCTTGCATCCAGTAGCTTCAATACTCTTTTCGCCTGCAAGTTTCGTTTTACCATATACCCCCAAAGGATTCGTTTCCCAATCTTCACGGCAAGGTATATTCTTGTCGCCCTGGAACACATAGTCAGTAGATACATGAATCAATGTACCATCTACCTCCTTCATAGCCTGTGCCAAATTTCCCGCAGCAGTATTGTTGAGCAGATTAGCCAGATCGTAATCTGTTTCAGCCTTATCTACGTTGGTATAAGCAGCGCAGTTAACAATTACCTGAATATCATTCTCCCTCACCTTTTCTCGGATAGCGTCAAGATTGGTGATATCCAGTTTTTCATAGCCTTCAGCCACATCGGTGAAGACAAACTTGTGATTGCTTTTTTGGGCACAGATTTGCATTTCATGTCCCAATTGACCATTAGCGCCTGTTACTAATATATTCATTGTTTTAATATTTTATTCAATATAATATTTTAAAGTCTACTTACCATTTCCCTCTACACATGAAGAAAACTGATATTTTCTCTCGAAATCTATTTCCTACTACCTATATATATAAATCCATTCATCTATATATAAAATATGTGGCAAAGGTAAAAAAATAATTTGAGTTGACCAAAGAAAAGAAAAAGAAAAGAGAAGAAACTAACATATATTAAACAAAGACCGCCACACTTTTTCACAAAAGCATGGCGGTTTTCCCTAAAACATAATAGATAAGCTTTGCCTTTAAGGGCAAACTTGAATCATCAAGTAGCCTAGTCTATTACCAATCCTTTTTTCCCTAATATAAACTAAACCTGTTTTCCTATTTAAATCAACATACTAAATCAACAAAAGGAATTTTCTTTATCATTAAATACTTTTAGAAGACTTGAAGTGGTAATTAAACCATTAAAACTACTGTTTTCTGATTTCGTTTGCAAAGTTATATCATTTTTTTCAAAGTTGTATACCCAAGTAGCATTTTGGTAAAAAATCAGCCTACTAAAGAATCAGATAACTCATTAAGAATCAGAGGCTTTAATATATTAACTATTTTTATCTAAAGTAAATGGTATTATATGAAAGGAAATTTGCATCTTTGCACCACAAAACGGACAAAAGGACGAAAATAACATTTAAAAGACTATTTTGTTATAATCATAAAGAAACATTAATGATGAAACTACTTATATATTTACTTCTTTTGCTTACTATGCCATTGGCTGCTCAAGGCAAAACGGACGAGAAGACTTTATTGGATCGTATTGACAAGATGATTGAAAACGACCAATATTATCAGGGAATCAAGGAAAAGGAATTGAAACATCTGAAGCGGCAAGCTTATGAAGCTGAAGACAACCAAACCCGACTACTGTTTCTTGACAGCATATATCATGCCTATAGCGCTTACCGCTACGATTCAGCATACGCATATATGAAACAGGGGCTTGAATTGGCAGAAAAATGTCATAACACCTATTATATATTACGCAACCAGATAAACCAGGCGTCAATACTTTCGGTAAGGGGTTTTTATAGCAAAGCAGAAAACATACTCAAATCTCTCAATCCTGATGAGATGCCATATCAGTTGAAGCTATACTATTACTTCACCTTCGCCGGGCTCTATAATTACTGGGGATCATACGCCAAGGACTCTGATTACGCCGAAGAATTCCGTGCCCAGAAGAAACATTATATGACCCTTCTGATACAGAGTTTCAACGAAAACAATAAGCATAACGTCTTCTATCAGTATCTCATGGGCGAATACGCCTATCTCCACAACCCTACCAGCAAGGAATCGCTCAACTATTATCTGAAGGCACTGAAGATGTCGCCAGCCAAATCCCGTATCCATGCCATGTCAGCTTATGGTATAGCCAGATATTACAAAAATACCGGCAAATTCGACCTTTACGAGGAATATCTCGTAGAGGCATCCGTGAGCGATGGATTGTGTCAGCTCAAAGAAACTGTTGCGCTTCAAAAGCTAGCCTACTACATCTTTAAAAAGGATGCGAGCAACAGTAAGAGAGCTGCCAAATATATCCAGCACACGATGGAAGATGCACAGTTCTTCAACAACCAACTGCGCATGATGGAGATTTCCAACATCCTTCCAGTCATCGCTTCAGCCAACCAGCAGGCTGCCGAGCGCTCGCGTACCCGCTTTCTCTGGGGGTTCGTTGGTGTAAGCATAGCGCTGGTCATCATCCTCATCCTCTCCTTAGTCAACAACCGACAGAAGAACAGGCTGAAGAAAAACAAGGCTGAGATTGAAGAACAGAACGAGAAGCAGAAAGAGATGAATGCACAGCTCACCGAACTGAACCAGCAGCTGATAGAGACCAATATCAAGCGAGAGACCTACATGCGCCTCTTTATGGACATCAGTGCGGCTTATATCAGCAAGTTATCAGATTACCGCAAACTGGTAAGCCGTAAGATCAAGGCAAACCAGACCGCCGATTTGCTGAAGAGTCTCAACACCCATAAATTGGAAGAAGAGGAATCACAGATGTTCTACAACCGGTTCGATAAGGCATTCCTGGAGTTGTATCCGGATTTCGTTACTGAGCTGAACAAGCTCCTGCTGCCAGAATGTCAAATGGAAGTTCCTACTACGCACGACCTGACTACTGAGATTCGCATTTTTGCCCTGATGCGACTGGGTGTAACCGACAGCCAGGAGATTGCCACCCTACTGCATTACTCCACCCAGACCATCTATAACTACAAGTCTGGAATGCGAGCAAAGGCGATTAATCGAGATACATTCGAATCAGATATCAATCAGCTTTGCCACATCATTAATAGTTAATAATTAATAGTTTACAGTTTATAGCATAAACCGCTTTGACTATCTTGCTCAACGGCGCAGCCTCTATAAACTATTAACTATTAACTGTAAACTATTAACTAGCTTCTGTGTATCACGGTTCCGTTAGCCTGATGTGTAGCAAGAACCAGCACCTCAGCTATTTGCACGTGTTCTGGAGCACTTGCAGCATAGAAGGCTACATCAGCCACGTCATCGCCGTTCAGAGGCTCTATGCCGCGGTAAACGTTGTCTGCGCGGTTCTGGTCACCATGGAAACGGATGTTAGAGAAGTTGGTTTCAACCAAACCCGGTTTCACATTGGTAACACGCACTTTCGTATGTGCCACATCAATGCGCAAGCCGTCTGTAATAGCCTTTACAGCCGCTTTGGTAGCACAATATACATTACCTCCCGCATAAGCAGCATCACCCGCCACACTACCTATATTGATTACATGACCATGATTACGCTCCACCATACCAGGTACAATCAGGCGAGTCATGGTTAAGAGTCCCTTGATATTGGTATCAATCATCTGGTCCCAATCCTCAAAATCGCCCTCATATTCAGGTTCCAATCCACGTGCGAGTCCTGCATTATTGATAAGCACATCCACATTGCGCCACTCCTCAGGGATGTAATCCACCGCTTTCTTGGCAGCTTCACGGTTACGCACATCGAAAGCCAAGGCAAGCACCTCAACGCCCTCAGCCTCGAGTTCTTTCTTCAGGATTTCCAACTTTCCCGTATTTCTACCTGTAAGAATCAGGTTATAGCCGCCACGGGCAAAACGACGTGCACAACCTTCGCCAATACCGCTTGTTGCGCCTGTAATAAGAGCAATTTTATTCATATTCTTTGATACTTTGAATTATACTTAGAACTTTTGATACTTTGAACTTTATGATTAGCGAAGCAATTGAATTCTTCACTCTTCACTTAAAGAATAAGGACTCTGACCTCAGCATTCGCCATTTTCTCTATCTGGTTCATCGGACGTTTATAATAAACACTCTGGATAGCCTTGTTGATGATGCCATGCCCCACAGCAAGAACGGTCTGATCAGGATAAGTAACCTTGAGCCAGGTAAGGAAATTCTGGGCTCTTGATTTCATCTTTTCCAGCGTCTCTATGTTGTCCGGCCAATCCTTTGGGTCCTTCGGCAGGTCAGGGATGAATTTACCCGTAAAATCGCCCCAATCGCGCTCTCTGAGCAAGGGAGTGGTGACAACGGGATGCGAGCCGGCGATAATTTCACAGGTCTGTATACTGCGATAGAGATCGCTCGATACGAAAACATCGATAGGTGTACCCGCCATTTTCCTGGCCACTTCCTCAGCCTGCTCAATACCTTTCATATTGAGTTTTCCCGGTGTTTGTCCCTGCATAATTTGCGCCTTGTTATCCACCGTTTCACCATGGCGCACCAAATATAATTTTGTCATTGTCTTTACTTTTTCCGTCTATATCAAAAATGAGTTTTTACTTTTCCTAAGTCTATACTCCAGACATAGTTTTTACTTTCACTAAGTCTCTTTCCAAGACATCATGATTCTGATTTTGCTTACAAAATTACGGCTTTCTATCGAGACCAACAAATAATTTGCGTTAAATATAGCAATAATTAGCGTTAAATATAGCAATAATTTAAGTTTATATAAAAAACTTCTTGCTAGTTTCGGATTTCTTTCGTAACTTTGCCCCGAAATAACAAAATCAGTTTTAGTATGAAGGTAATACACAGTTCAATATTCCGCGCAGTATGCGCCATCATCGTAGGAGTCCTGCTCATCCAATATCGTGAGCAGACTGTCACCTGGATAACCATCGCCATCGGTGTTTTGTTTTTCCTTTCAGGTGTCATCTCCCTTGCCAGTTATTGGGCAGCCAAGCGCAATGCAGAGAAGATGCAGGGCCAGATTCTGTCTGATTCCAATGGTAAGCCTATCATGGGTATGATGCCTAAATTCCCGCTTGTGAGCGTAGGCAGTCTTATCCTGGGATTGCTGCTTGCCCTGATGCCTCAGGTGTTTATCGCCTGGCTGATGTTCATCCTGGCGTTCATCCTGATTTTGGGCGCTCTGACCCAGTTTGTCAATCTGGCTTCAGCAGCTAAGATGGGACGCGTAGGCATCCTCTTCTGGCTCTTCCCTTCAGCCCTTCTTCTGCTGGGTCTGCTCGCCATCATCAAGCCTTCAGCCATCGCCTCTGCTCCTCTTTTCATCATCGGTTGGGGTATGCTCATCTATGGAGTAGTAGAGCTTCTCAACGCCTTTAAAGTCTCCAACAACAAGAGAATCTGGCTGAAGAACCAGCAGCAGAAACAGGATTCAAAGGAGATTTATGTGGATGTAGAGGAAGTGAAGAACGAAGAGTAAAACAACGAAATCATTATATCATCATATATGAATAAAATTAAAGCTCTCTTTGCCTGGTTATGGCAAAAGTTTCGCGCATTCTGGCCTTGGTACAAGGGATTGTATCAGGGCAGAGCGTGGTATACCAAGACCCTCATTGGCTTGGCAAGTTGTATAGTCGCCTTCATCTTGTATCTGGGCGCAGTAGATATCAACTTCTTATGGCTCTTCGGCAAGTCGCCTGGCTATTTCTCAGGCATCCTGGACCCACAGACCTCAGAGGCCTCTGAAATCTATTCGGCTGATGGAAAACTCATCGGCAAGTATTTCAACGAAAACCGTACTCCGGTAGAATATGATGAGGTAACACCTGATTTCTTCAAGGCACTGGTAGATACCGAGGATGAACGATTCTACAAGCATATCGGTATCGACCCTATCGGTGTGTTTGCTGCAGCCAAGGATGCACTCCTCCATCATAACGGGCGCGGTGCTTCTACCATCACACAGCAGCTGGCGAAGAACATGTTCCGTGTACGTTCGCAATATTCTACCGGTTTGCTGGGCAAGATTCCTGTACTCCGCCTGCTCATCATCAAGAGCAAGGAGTGGATCATCGCGGTAAAACTCGAAACGGTATTCAGCAAGAAGGAAATCATCACCATGTATGCCAATACAGTAGATTTCGGTAGCAATTCCTATGGTATCAAAACCGCTGCGAAGACCTACTTCAACACCACCCCTAAGGAGTTGACCACCGGTCAGGCTGCCGTGCTCGTGGGCATGCTCAAAGCTACCACCTACTACAACCCACGCACCAACCCGGAGAACAGTCTTGCACGCCGCAACACCGTATTATATAATATGGTGACACATGGCGATCTCTCAAAAGACAGATACAATGAACTGAAAGACGAGCCTATCAAGCTCGATTTCAAGGTAGAAGAAAACTACGACGGACAGGCTAAATACTTCCGTGAGGCAGTAGCCAACTACCTGAAAGACTGGTGTAAAGACGAAGGTTACGATCTCTATACCAGCGGTTTGAAGATTTATACCACCATCGATACCCGCATGCAGAAGTATGCAGAAGATGCAGCCCGCAAGCAGATGAAACAGGTACAGCAGAACTTCAACAACCACTGGAGCATCCGCCGTACCCAGGCAGGCAAAGGCAACTGGATGGGTCAGGATCCTTGGCAGGATGAGAACCACAACGTGATACCAAACTTCATCCAGGGCATCGCCGAGCGCCAGCCATTCTACAAGGCATTGGTAGCCCGCTTCCCTAACAATCCCGACTCAGTAAACTATTATTATAAGGAGTGGGTTCACCCGGTTAAGGTATTCGATTATGACAAGGGCAGCATCACGATGAACATGACATCAGAAGACTCCATCAAGTATATGACCACCTTCATGCACTGCGCCTTTGTAGCCATGGAGCCACAGACCGGAGCAGTAAAGGCATGGGTGGGCGATATCGACTTCGACCACTGGAAGTATGACAAGGTAACAGCCGAGCGCCAGCCTGGTTCTACCTTCAAGCTCTTTGTTTATACCGAGGCGATGAATCAGGGTTTAACCCCTTGTGATAAGCGTCGCGACGAATATATCTCTATGGAGGTATACGATAAGAAGAAGCACGAAATGACCATCTGGCGTCCATCCAATGCCAACGGTTCGTTCTCGGGCGACAGTATCCCATTGAAGAGTGCCTTTGCCAAGAGTATCAACTCTGTGGCTGTAAGATTAGGACAGGAGATGGGCATCAAGCGCATCATCGAGACAGCCAAGAAGATGGGTATCAACAGTCCGCTGGATGACACCCCTTCTCTCGCCCTCGGTTCCAGCGATGTCAACCTCCTGGAGATGGCATGCGCCTACAGCACCATTGCCAACAATGGCAAGCACCACGACCCGGTATTGGTTACCAAGATTGTAGACCACGACGGTAAGGTGGTTTACGAGGGCCCTACCGATTCCGAGCAGGTAATACCTTACAAGAGTGCCTTCCTCATGCAGCAGCTCTTACAGGGCGGTATGAAGGAGCCGGGAGGTACATCCCAGAGTCTCTGGGGCTATGTAGGCAACTATCGTGATACAGAGTTCGGTGGCAAGACAGGTACCACCAATAACCACTCCGATGCCTGGTTCATGTGTGTGAGCCCTAAGCTCGTAGTTGGTGCCTGGGTAGGAGGCGAATACCGCTGTCTCCACTTCCGCACCGGAGCCTTGGGTCAGGGTTCGAGAACCGCTCTTCCTGTGTGCGGTTACTTCCTCCAGAGTGTCTTTGGCGACCCAGCCTTCCAGCAGTATCACGGCAAGTTTGACAAGCCACAGGACAGCGATATCACCAGCGATATGTACATCTGTGCAAGCTATGCACCAAAGCCAAAGGTAGATACCACCAAGGTAGACAGTACCGCCTTCCAGGAAGAGATCGTTCTCGATGACGAAGGCAACCCTATCATCCGCGAGGTTCCTGCCAAGAAGGCTGAAGGCGAATCTGCCAACGGTACAGCCACCACAGAAGAAAAGAAAGAGAAGAAGAAGGCCAAGCCAACGGAGCAGCCTGTCAACTTCGATGATCTTTAAATTTAGTTAATAGTTTATAGTTTATAGCGGCTACGCCGTTTAGCAAGAAGGCAATTTAATGTGGCTTATGCTATAAACTATAAATTATAAACTATAAATTAAATACAATGATTGATCTCGACAACCCGGAGTTGCAGAATGCACTCCAAATCATACAGTTTACCCGTCGTTCGCTTTTCCTTACCGGAAAGGCGGGGACGGGTAAATCTACTTTTTTACGTTATATAGCCGCCAATACCAAGAAGAAACATATCATTCTTGCCCCAACAGGCATTGCGGCCATCAACGCCGGAGGAAGCACGCTCCACAGCTTTTTCAAGCTTCCTTTCCACCCGCTGCTGCCCAACGACAGCATGTATTCCGTCCGCAACATCCGCAACACCCTGAAGTATAATTCAGAGAAGATAAAGATTATCCGCGAGGTAGAGCTCATCATCATCGATGAGATCAGTATGGTTCGTGCCGATATCATCGATTTCCTGGACAAGATATTGCGGGTATATTGCCGCAACATGCGAGAGCCTTTCGGGGGCAAGCAGCTGCTTCTGGTGGGCGATATCTTCCAGCTGGAGCCTGTGGTAAGAGAGGACGACCGCCGTCTGCTCAGTCCCTTCTACCGCAGCAGTTTCTTCTTCGATGCCAAGGTGTTCGAATACTTCAAGCTCGTGAGCATCGAACTCAAGAAGGTATACCGTCAGAGCGATCCCGTTTTCATCAGCATCCTCGACCATATCCGCACGTCTCAAGTGCCCATGCAGGATCTACAGCGCCTCAACCAGCGCGTGGGAGCCCAGCTCGATGAGAGCGATTCCAAACTTGCCATCACCCTCTCTACACGCCGCGATACGGTAGATTACATCAACGACAGCCAGCTCCAGTGTCTTCCGGGAGAGCCTTGCCTCTTCCGTGGCCACATACAGGGCGAGTTTCCGGAGAGCAGTCTCCCTACCCCTATCGAGCTTTACCTCAAGACGGGGGCTCAGGTTATCTTCATCAAGAATGATATCGAACATCAGTGGGTGAATGGCACGCTGGGCACCATCATCGGTTTTGATGAGGATGAGGATGCCAAGATTTATGTGCGTACCGAGGAAGGCAAGGATGTGATGGTGGAGCCTGCGGCATGGAGCAACATGCGATACCATTTCAATGAGGTTGAGAAAAAGATTGAGGAGGAAGAGATTGGCAGATACGAGCAGTACCCCATCCGTCTGGCTTGGGCGATAACGGTTCATAAGAGCCAGGGCCTCACCTTCAACCAGGTGAAGATTGATTTCACGGGTGGTGTCTTTGCGGGCGGACAGACGTATGTTGCCTTGTCCCGCTGCACCAGTCTCGAGGGCATCAGTCTTCAGGAGCCGTTGCGTCAGAGTGATGTCTTCGTGCGCAATGATGTCAAGCAGTTTGCCCGTCATTACAACGACCAGAGCACCATCAACACAGCGCTTACCCAGAGTAAGGCCGACAAGCAGTATCATGATGCCGTCAAGGCCTTTGACAGGGGCGATATGCAGTCGGCTCTCGATAACTTCTTCCTTGCCATCCACAGTCGTTATGACATCGAGCAGCCGCTTGCCAAGCGTTTCATCCGCAAAAAACTGAACAGGGTGAACGAGCTTCAGGCAGAGAACGAGCGGTTGCGTGAAGAAATAAGAAAGAAGGATGAAGAGAAGGAGAAACAGCAGAAGTTCCTCAAGCGCCTTGCCACGGAGTATGTGATTATGGGGAAGGAGTGCGAAAAAGAGGGCATGAAAGAGGCTGCCATCATGAATTACCGCAAGGCCCTCACCCTTTATCCTGAGCACCCGGAGGCGAAAAAAAGGCTTTTAAAGGTAAAAAAGTAAAAGGGTAAAAAGGTAAAAAGCAATATAGATAAAACAAAAAAAACAGGCAAAATGATTTTGCCTGTTTTTTTTTATTAACTATAAGCTGAAAAGCTCTATTAACTATAAACTTTCAACTATAAACTATCATCTAGTACCATTGTACAGCGTTCGAATAACCACTGCGCTTGTCGTATTTCAGCGCATCTGTCAGGGTGGCTGCGTTACAACGGAAGGTGAAGTTGTAGCTCGTATATGGAGCGAGAACCACAGAACAGCTCATGTTAAAACAGTGAAGATCACGGGCCAGACTGGCGGTGGTCATACTGATCTTGTGGTTGTCAAAATCATAACCGGATGAGAAACTGATGTTCCAGCCATCACTGATTCTTACGTTACCACTCATGTTCAGAGTCTGGGTAAACTTGTATGCATAGCGCATCGTCTTCTCATTGAACTTCTCTCTTCGCGTATCCTCGCGCATCGTTACACCATAACCGAAGGTCAGCGACCATGGCATCTTAAACGCCATATAACCATCTGAATCCGTTTCAGCCTTGCCACCCTTCTTGGCTGCCGTCTTACCCTTCTCCATGCTGTCGTCTACGTTGCTCTCGATGTCGGTATCCAGACCTTCATCGTCATCATCATTGCGCTGGCTGTCCTTCTTGTCGTCCTCATCATCGCCCCCGCCAAAGAGTTTCTTCAGCTTCTCCGGGTTCAGTGTGAACGAGAAGTTCTGCGACATACCCTGGAATCGTCCGAACCTGCCCTTGCCCCACTCCGTATGGGTACCCACATAAACATTGTTCTGGTCGTCCAGCTCGTAGGCATAGGTGGCAAACACAGCGTTCATGTTGAAGGTATAGTTCTTCCACCACTTCAGTCTGAGGTTGATGTTCATATCGCTCCAAGGGCGAACCTTGGCTGCGGTATTGTAACTCATGTTGATGTCGAACGCATCGATGATACTGAGTTTCTTGTATCCGGTAGAGTCCTTATCGCTCTTCACCTTCATCTCGATGTTGTTGCCCAGGGTAAACGAGATATTACCGCTCTTACCCTTGCCCGGCGCACCGTAGAGGGCATTGGCATACTTCGAGTAGCTCACCAGCGATACGTTTCCGTCGGCATCGGTCTTCTGGTAGGTGTCCCAGTAGCCGTAGCGTGAAGCTCCGAAGTCTGGGGCATAACTGAAACTCACCGTAGGCGTAAACACGTGGCGCACAGCCTGTATCTTATCTCCGAAGAGCTTGCGGCTTGGTATGTAGAAACCATAGAGTTTGGTAGAGAGACCTACACTCATGTTCCAGTTATACACGTTGTTGAAACCGTAGATGGTATCGCATTTCTCCGTTTGGCTGGCTTCATCCCATGATCTCTCCACCTTGTTGGTATACATACGGTCGGTGAAATTGAACGATGGGTTCACGTTGAGATATTTGAAGAGCGTGAATGTAGCGCTCACCGGTATCTGATGCTGCCATCCGTTGCGCCAGTCCTTGATGAGTGAACTGTGCATCAGCTTATCCTCTTTGGTATTGATGCTGTTAGAGATGTGTCCCGTATAGCTCATGGCTATCTTCTCGTACCATTTCTCATCGCCCACCATCTTCTTTCTGCGGAACGGATAGAAGCGCGAGATGCTGATGTTCAGGTCGGGCAGCGTCATGGCTATCGACGAGTCGCGCATATTCTGCGAGAGGTTGGCGGTGGAACTGAGCGTCATACCGATGCTTGAGAACGAGGTGCTCCAGTTAACAGATGAGGTTCGCGTACTCTGCGTCATCGTCTGCGGATTGTAGAGCGAATTGAGGTTGTTGCGTTCGTAGCTCGATGTGGCGAAGTTCACACTTGCCGAAAGCGAACTGTATGGGTTTGCCTTGCTGTCCTGGCGGTGGCTCCATTGCAGTTTGAAGCTCTCCTGCTCGGTAAAGTCTGGCATTCCCTTGTCGCCGTTCTTCGTATCCTGGTAACTGAAGAAGAAGGAACCCGAGTATTTGTATCTCTTTCGGTAGTTGCTGGCTGCCGAGAGTCCCCACGATCCCTTAGTATAAATCTCGCCCAGCAGCTTCAGGTCCCATTTATCGTTCATGGCGAAATAATATCCGCCATCTCTGAGATAGAATCCTCGTGCCGTTTCATCGCCGTAGGTTGGCATGATGAAACCGCTGCTGTAGCTCTTGGTGAACGGGAAGAAGCCGTAAGGGATGGCAAGCGGCATAGGCACATCGCACACCACGAGATAGGCTGGTCCGAATACCACATCCTTACCCGGCCTTACCTTGGCTCGGGAGAGCGAGATGTAGAAGTCGGGATGCGGATCATCGCAGGTGGTATACCTTCCGTGCTGCAGATAGATGACTCCCGATGAGTCGCGTTTCGACTTCATACCGGTCAGGAATCCGTCTTGCTGTTCTGTATATACATTATTAATAAGGGCCTTCTTGCTCTTGAAGTTGAATTTGATGGTGTCGGTATCATAGGTATCGCTACCCATCTTGAAGACAGGTTTGCCCTTGATGCCTCCCTCCGCCGTACTGTCGGGTGTACCCATCGCCTTCACGTTGCTCTTGTCCATATCCATGGAGATGCGGTCGGAACTGAGGTCCATGTTGGTATACTTCACGTTGGAGTTTCCGTAGAGATATGCCACCTTGTTCTTGGCATCGTATACGAGAGAGTCGTCCGCCTGATAGTTAACTGGTGCGTCTACTCCACCCTGTTTCTTTCTGGCGATACT
The DNA here is from genome assembly GCF_009494835.1 of Segatella copri. GTDB lineage: Bacteria > Bacteroidota > Bacteroidia > Bacteroidales > Bacteroidaceae > Prevotella > Prevotella copri_F. The sequence continues at coordinate 38,585 of NZ_VZBE01000013.1, read as the reverse complement.
GTCGAGGCGGATACTGTCATCCACCACTTTATTATGTTTCCATATAGCTTTCTGCAGCGAGTCCATCTGCGTGGTGTCGTCAGCCTGTTTCAGCTTGGGCTTTATTTCGTTGCCCAGCGAGTCTACGAACACACTGTCACCCACGCTGTCCACAGTTTCCGTCTTCTCCTTCTTCTTTTTCTTTTTCGAATCGGGCATACCCGGATTAGCCACCATCATACACGAGATGGCAGCGAGCAGCAGCATAGCTATCGTCGATTGTTTTCTCATTCAATAAATTAGAATTCTATTCAAACATGCGTTCCCATTGCTGGAAGCGTTTTACTCCTTCCTCTCCGAACTTCATGAGACTTTTTTCTGCTTTCTCAATTGTTTTTTCCCGGTCGAGGTGAGTTTTGCTGAAGAATTTATCAGCGTAGCAAATCACCTTCTCTTCCATGGTTTCCGGCAGGAAATCCTGATGTGGCAGGGGCAGGTTCTGTGCTATGATCTGTGCCTCTGTGATGCCTGCACCGGTATGGCGCTCACATACGCGGGCATGTCGCTCATATCCTTCCTTGCGCAGGATTTCTGCTCCCAGTCGTCCATGGCAGATGTAGGGCTGCGAGCCGAAACATTGTATGCCTGGGGCATCGGTCATGAAGATGCCGAGGTCGTGGAGCATAGCTGCTTCTTCGATAAACTGGGCATCGAGTTGCAATTCGGGATGATACGAAACAATCTGTAGCGCTTTTCGCGCTACAGATTGGCTATGTGTGATGAGGATATGCCGAAGCTCATTATCCTCAGGATAATACTTATCAATAATAGCTTGATAATTCATTTCAATTATATTTACTCAGCGTTGCGCTCGATGTAAGCGATAACATCGCCCTTGCGCACCTTGCTGCCCTGCTTGGCATTGATTTCTACGAGCTTGCCGCCCAATGCAGCTGGGATGGTTTCAAACTCGCCCCAAGGAGCCTGGATATAGCAGAAGGCATCACCTTCTTTATATTCCTTGCCGATGTATGGCTCTACAGCTGGCTGGCACTCGCCCTCGCCCTGGAATTCCCAGAAGAGCTGGCCGGCTACTGGTGCCACGATGGCATCTGCCTTGGCGTGCTTGAACTCTGCAAGCTGTGCAGGAGTAAGGGTTGTACCGAGCTTGGCATCCTTTGCCTTCTGAAGGTCGGCCAGGAAGTTCTTCTTTGCCTGTCCGCTCTTGTAGTTGCGATACTGCTCTGGATGCATAGCGAGCTCGAAGAGTTCCTCGTCGTCCTGACCGTAATCCCAACCGTTCTCGTCCATCTCCTTCTTGAAGTCGTCGAGGGCGTTGGTGAGCAATGTGTGTGCATCAACATCTGTAAACTCGCGGCCCTGCTTCTTGGCGAGCTCTACGAGTTCTGGGTCGATAGTTCCAGGAATTTTACCGCTCTTACCGAGAATCATACCCCACATAGAGTCGTCCATCATTACGAAGCGACCCTTGCCCTGCTCCATGGTGAGGAGGTTCATCAGTGAGATATTCTTTACATACTGGCTGAATGGGGTTACCAATGGAGGATAACCTACGCGTGGCCATACATACTCTACCTCGTCGAAGAGCTTGATGAGCAGGTCGTCCATAGACAACTCTTCCTCACCCTTCTTCTTGCGGATGTTGTTGATGGTCTGACGCATACCGCCGAGGTCTGCCATCATAGAACCCATCATACCGCCTGGGAGACCGCAACCGAGCAACAATGAAGACATGATCTTGTTACCTGGGTTGATGAAGTAGCCGAGCCACTCGTCGATGAACTCCTGAGTCATAGCACGAGCCTTCATATAAGCGCTCATGTTGATTTCAGGCACCTCGAAGCCCTCGTTCTTCAGCATGCTGATAACTGAGATTACGTCTGGGTGAACCTTACCCCATGACAATGGCTCGATGGCTGTATCGATGATGTCGGCACCATTGTTGCAGACCTCGAGGATAGAAGCCATAGAGAGACCAGGACCAGAGTGGCCGTGATACTGGATGATGATCTGTGGATACTTGTCCTTAATCATCTTGGTGAGTTTGCCGAGGAATGCTGGCTGGCCGATACCTGCCATATCCTTCAAACAGATTTCCTCTGCACCGGCAGCGATGAGCTGGTCGGCAATGTTCATGTAATATTCCAGGGTATGAACAGGAGAGTTGGTGATACAGAGCGCACACTGTGGAGTCATGCCACCCTCCTTTGCCCACTTGATAGAAGGAATGATGTTGCGCACATCGTTCAGTCCGTCGAAGATACGTGTGATGTTGGTACCCTGCTTAGCCTTTACCTTATACATAAGGGCGCGCACGTCGTCAGGCACAGGATACATACGAAGAGCGTTCAATCCGCGGTCGAGCATGTGAGTCTTGATACCCACCTCGTTGAAAGGTTTGCAGAATGCGCGTACGGCATCGTTAGGGTTTTCACCTGCCAGGAGGTTAACCTGTTCGAAGGCACCGCCGTTAGTCTCTACACGGCTAAAGCATCCCATTTCGATGATAACTGGGGCAATTTTAGCCAACTGATCCTTGCGTGGCTGGAACTTACCAGAGCTCTGCCACATGTCTCGATAAACGAGACTGAACTGAATTTTCTTCTTCATTATTCTTGTTCTTTTTCTTTATATTCGATGTATGAATTAAATTCCAAGGTGCAAAATTAGACAAAAAAATTGAGAAATCGTCCTATTCGCCTCTTTTTTTATATTTATTATGTAATTTACTTCAATATTTCCTTCTTCATCTTGCTGTTCAGCTTCTCGGCTGCAGCATGGGCCTTGGCGTTGGCCTTCATCGCATTGAGCGAGCGGTGGAAACCCTGGATGCGGCCCTCACGATCAGAGAGGGCCAGACTGTCACCCTTCATATATACAAAGGTGAAGGTATCGCGCTTCGTCTTTCCGTTGATCACCACGCCCTCCAACTCGCGGCGGCCCTGCACCAGAATCAGTTTGCCGTTATAGGCATGCCATTCCGTATACTGAGGCACATCAGGATATTCTACCGGACTGTCGTCGTCCACATCTTTGTTTATCATCACCCTGCCCACGGCCATCGCCTCGCTCATGCGCTTCAGGGTGAAGCCATACTGGCGCGGCACCATATAGGTTTCTACGATGCTATCGGGCATATTGGCAAGGATTCTCGCCTGCTGGCGCTTGCTCAGATGCGATACATCGCGCAGCTTCGGCATCACCGGATAGGTCCAGGTGCCCTTCAGCTGGTCCAGGTCTATCACCATGTCGGCACGGTTCTTCTCATCCTTCTCCTCGCATGGCATCACGCAAACCCAGTCGCCCACCTCTATATCTCCAAACACCTGATGGTTGCGAGTGGCATCCAGAATGTTGTATCTTACGGGGTCGCCGCCTCCGTTGGGCAGCAGCACCAGCGCGGTATCCGAGCAGCCCAGGCAGGCAAGTCCGTAGATAGCCCTGTCGCCCTTTGCCGGTTTCGAGAGGCTGATGGCGAGTTTCGAATTGTCCATACGTGGTGGTTTCTTTCCCCTATGACATGCTGCGAGGGTTGTGGCGGCTAGCGCCAGTGTGAGTATTGTCTTGACTTTCATCTTTCTATTCATTATTTCAGATGCAAAACTACAACTATTTTTTGGAAGCACCAAATATTGAATCGTAAAATAATTAAAAAAATAGGTGATATATTTTGTAGTGTCTCGATTTTGCATTACCTTTGCAACCGTTTTTTGGGATCAACATCCCCCTCGTCCTGCCACACACGCCGGATGATGAAAAGAAATAGGACCAACTCAAGAATTATATGCAACAAGAGAATATGACAGACAAGACAAATACACACGCTCTCCCGGCATGGACCGAGGTAGAGTATACCGCATTATGCAAAAACCCGTACCTGTTAACCCCATTCTTCATCCCTAAGGAGGCGAAGTGCTTCACGTGCCGCGAAGATGGCACGAGGGAAGAAGAAAGAATGGTTTTCCTCGTTTTCAAATCTACTGCAGCCCCTGCTGAAGCCGAATGGGAAGATGATCCTGTTCCGGGCGAGATGTTGGTGCGCGCGCTGGGCGATGATGATGAGGAGATTGAGCCTGCCAAGGTGATTTACCTGGGGCAGGACATTGAGGATTTCATCCGTGTAGCTGCTGAGGACGACCAGACTATCACCTTCGATTTCTGGTGGCGCCATGGCGAGGTGAAGGTGGAGAAGGCTGAGAAGACCAGCGACGGATTCGTATGCCGCAAGGATGATTTCGGCGACGACGGACTGGCTGTTACCCTGATTCCTGAGGACGGCGGCAATCCGGTTGTCCTCCGTCTTCAGATTCCTTACATCGGTTTCTCGCTCTACGATGCCGAGGGCAACAAGGTGCATGGCGAGCTGAGCATTCCGCAGGATAAGGTGGATGACTACACCTACGAATTTGTGGGCGATGACAACAACGACCGTTTCACCCTTCAGCTCGACAGCAACAGGCTGGTTTACATGTGTGTATTGCGCCATGAGGACCATCAGCTGGTGGTTCGCAACCAGCGCGACCGTCTTTCGGTAGTAGATCAGATTCCTACCGAGGGCAAACTTTCTGAGTTGCTGATGAACACGAATTCTGCGCTCATCAAGAACAGGAATCACCGTTGGCGCATTCAGATTGAGGGCACCACGCTGTCTCACGAGGTTGAGTTGAATGTAGATGCGGCATCTCTGGTAGCTTTTGCTGAGGAGCAGATGCAGAAGGGCATGGAGATTGACGAGCTGGGGCAGCATCTGATGGCACTGGAGCAGAAGTATCATTTTCAGTGGTTCTGGCTGAGTGAGGACGACTGGAGTCATGACAATCCGGTGTTCGACATGTTCATGAAGCAGCTTTGTGCCTTTTCGTATGTCAGTCAGAATCCTGTTCAGGCAGATGCGTTGATGGCAAGGAACTACAAGCGTAAGATTCGCCGTTACAGCAGTATGCTGAAGGCTCACAAGCGTGGCGAGTTGAATCTTTTTGAGGAGAGTGATGAGGTGCGAGCCGAGTATCTCCGCATTTTCCAGGGTTTCCACCAGCCTTTCGTAGAGGCTTTTGAGAAGGAGGAAGAGGAATAATCTTTTAAGTTTTATCCCTCACATCCCTCACTTTTTCTTTTCTCAAAATGTTAATCATCTGATAATAAGAGAATTATCTATTTAGGAAAGCGTGATGGATGGACAAATTGTTTACAATATCCATCACGCTATCCATCACTAATAGCCTTCATCTATCACGTTTTTCAGCTTATCTTCTTGCAAAAAACAAGAAAATCTTTGCAGAATATGGCTATGGGACCTGACGAAAACGGACCACACGTTGTGCTGCGCTGGCTCACGGATATTACTGCGTCGGGATACAGATATTACTGCGTCGGGTTACAGATATTACTGCGTCGGGATACAGATATTACTGCGTCGGGATGCAGATATTACTGCGTCGGGGTACAGATATTACTGCGTCGGGGTACGGATATTACTGCGTCGGGGTACGGATATTACTGCGTCGGCTAGCGCAGACGTATCCGTAGGCTTATTGAGACGGCTGAATCAGCAAACTGAGACGGCTGAATTCGCTGACAGAACTACTTGAATTAGCTAACAGAACTACTTGAGTTAGCTAACTGAACTACTTGAGTTAGCTAACTGAACTACTTGAATAGCCCGACTGGGATAAAAACAAAGCGGGCGGACCTCTTTTCACGAAGAAGGCCGCCCTGTTTCCTAATTAAACTTTGTTTTGCATTAAAGAAATGCAATGCTTGAGCAAAAATATTTTTATTTCTCTATCAGTCCCTCTACATACTTGCAGAGGATACCGATGCCCTTGAGGTTTTCGCCACCCTGCGGAATGATGATGTCAGCATAGCGCTTGGTGGGTTCGATAAACTGCTCGTGCATCGGCTTCAGGACCTTGAGGTATCGGTCTACCACCATCGATACGGTGCGACCCCTGTCGATGGTATCACGCTGAATGTTGTGTATCAGGCGCTCATCAGCATCGGTATCCACGAACACCTTCAGGTCCATCAGGTCTCTCAACTTCTTGTCCACCAGCGTCATGATGCCTTCGATAATCACAACCGGCTTGGGGTCAACGTGAACCGTTTCCGGTTCACGGTTGCATTTGATATAACTATAGGTGGGTTGCTCTATCGCCTTGCCAGCACGCAGATCAGCGAGCTGCTGGTGCAAAAGCTTCCAATCGAATGCCGACGGGTGGTCGAAATTGATCTGATGACGTTCTTCCTCGGTCATCTGCGAGGTATCGTTATAATATGAATCGAGGGGCACCACAGCCACATAATGAGGCGGCAGCACTTCTACGAGTTTCTTCACCACAGTGGTCTTGCCGGAGCCTGTACCTCCCGCAATGCCAATAACGGTCACTTTATCTTTCATATTCTTTCTTCTTTCTATAAGATTTCATCAAACATCTTGCGGTAGAATTCAGCCTTCTTCTCCACTGCCATAGGATAGGCACGGGAACTGGAGGGCATGCGGTACAGACGGAGTCTGCGGCCATCGAACTGGAATTCTGCATAGCCTCCCATTTCAGGCTTTTCCTTGATGCCGAAGTGTTCTGAAAATACCTTCGTGGCAAGCTGGCCGGCTGTGAGCACCGCCCTGCAATGGGGCAGCTGGCGGAGCATGCCGTCGAGATCGGCGGGCTGCACAATCTGCAGGTCCTTATCGGATGCCGTATTCTTGGTGCGTATCACCTGCTGTGCGGTATCATAGATGGCGACGCCCTTCTCCCTGAGAAATTCCTTAATAGCATCGAGGCGGTAGGTCTTCTTCTCTACATCCACGAAATGGAACTTATCCTGGAAGTAGATAATCCCGAATATCCTCCACATATCATTCTGGAAGTTAGGATAATACCAGGGCATGCACCACCGCTTTTCTGCAGGCGGAAACGTGCCGAGCATCAGCAGCCGCGCATTATCGGGCAGCCACGGCTCAAAAGGATGATTCTCAACCATTTTCTACTTCTTTTCCTTCACCAGGTACATCACTACCGGCAGGTGATCGCTGTAGCCGTTAAGCCATCTGCCGCCTGCCTTGGTACGCAAAGGAGCACCCTTGTACTGACCTTCCTGCTGGATGAGGTAATCGCGGCGGAAGATGTGGTTCTTCCAGAACTTCAGAGAACTGTAGTCCTTGTTCTTACTATCCCTGTTCAGGAGATTAGGCGTGATGACAATCTGGTCGAAGAGATTCCATGAACCGCTGTAGAACAGGGTTCCCTTGCCTTCCTTAGCCAGGATGTTATACCATGGGTTATACATATCATCGGCACCTACCTCGCTGATTTCAGCTTTCGCCTTCAGCACCTTGTGCATGCTGGCGTCGGTAGGATCATCGTTCATATCGCCCATCACGAACACTTTCATCGCCGGGTTCAGACGGAGCAAACTGTCTTTTACCACCTTAGTCTGGCGCGCTCCGCTCTCGCGATAGAACGGACCGGAGAAACGGCTTGGCCAATGGCATACAATAACCGCCACATCCTCGCCCGCCAGTTCACCGCGAACGGTGAGGAAACCACGGGTCTTGTAGGCAGAATCCTTGGCGAGTTCCTGTACGTAAGGCACCAATCGGGTGTTCTTCACCGTGAAGAGTGCCGGATTATAGAGCAGCGCACAATCGATGCCTCGCTTATCGGGACCCTCGATATGGCAGAACTGCATGTTTCTTGCCTTGAGAGGCGGCTGCGCGGTAAGATCTTTCAGCACGTTGGCATTCTCAACCTCAGACAGACCGATGAAGGCACAGCCCACGTTAGGCAGCACATCGGTACCCATGTCGGCAAGTGCACGCGACATATTCTTGAGTTTATTGGTATATTTCATACCATTCCATCCCTTAGCAGGGAGATACTCGTAATCATTCTTACCGGCATCATGGCAGGTATCGAAGAGGTTCTCCTGATTGTAGAAACCTACAGCATACACTTGAAACTGCCTGTTGCCTGAAGCCTGCGACTTCTTTTTCTGTGCTGTAGCGCCCAGCCCTATCATGAGGAGGGCAGCCAGCAAGAGCAAATGTTTCCTCATACTAATAGTAATTATTAATGTTCACCTTATTATATATAGTATATATGTTCACCTTAACGCAGTGAGGTAATAGGCAGCAAAGATACCTAAAAAAACCGGAAATATCTCCATAAAAACGAATATTTTTTCAGATTTCATGCATTTTTAACATAAATAAATTCATTTTTCAAAAAACTTTTTGTTACTTTGCAGCATTAAACACATTGAATCGGAACAGAAGACACAAGACCAGGGACCACGGTAAGTCCCCTTATCGCCTAAACAAGACCTAGCGGGACATATATCATCACTGCTCAAAGAGACTGCTGTTGCCGGTTTATTAATACTTAATACATATAAACTATGCAGAAGAAAGTAAACTTAGCAATGTTAGCGCTCTTCTCGTGTTCATTGGCTATGGCTCAGAACGAAAAGACTGACCAGAACGTAGCACAGGGACTTGACGAGAATGCTTTCACCTTCTCCGAGGCACAGTTGGGCGAGGACGATGACATGTCATCCAATGTCACCATCCTCAATTCTACCAGCAACGTATACGCGAGCCAGGCAGGTTACCTGTTTTCGCCAGCACGTTTCCGCTACCGTGCCTTCAACCAGAAGTACAACGATGTCTATATCAACGGTGCTTCCATGAACGATATGGAGACCGGACAGTTCCGTTTCTCCAACATCGGCGGTTTGAACCGATTCTCCAGAAACGTAGACTTCGCCCTGCCTTTCGAAGCCAACGGCTATTCGATGACGGGCATGGCAGGCTCCAACAACTATGATTTCCGTGCCGGAAGCATGCAGGAAGGACAGTATGCAAGCGTAGGTGTTGCCAACCGCAACTATACCCTGCGCGGACTCTACTCCTACTCCAGCGGATTCAACGAGAAGGGATGGGCAATCACAGCCGGTCTCACCTACCGTTGGGCTAACCAGGGATACGTAGAGGGAACCATCTACAACGCCCTCTCCTATTTCTTCGGTGTACAGAAGAAGTGGATGAACGGCCACTCGCTGAGCTTCTCTACATGGGGTAACCCGACAGAAAGAAGCACCCAGGGCGCATCTACCGACGAGGCTTACTGGCTGGCAAACGACTACCAGTATAACCCATACTGGGGATACCAGAACGGACACAAGAGAAACTCACGCGTAGTGAACGACTTTGCTCCTTCGGCTATCGCTACATGGGACTGGGAAATCAACGACCAGATGAAGCTCACCACATCGGTGTTCGGAAAATACTCTATGTACAAGAGCACCAAGCTCAACTACAACAACGCAGAGAATCCACAGCCAGACTACTGGAAGAACATGCCATCAGCCAACTACTATGTATGGGGCGACTACAAGAACGGCAACAACATGTATACCTGGGAAAACTGGAACAATGCCGTAAACTACTGGCAGGCAAGCAAGCAGAACCGACAGATTAACTGGGACCGCCTGTACTATGCCAACCAGCAGGCTGCCAAGAACGGACAGGATCTGCTCTACTATGTTCAGGCTAAGCACAACGACAACCTGACCCTGACCCTCTCGTCCGTGCTGAACACCAAGCTGACCAAGAAATCGAACCTGGCTACGGGCATCATGCTCGGAAAGAGTACCAACCAGCACTATCAGACATTGGAAGACATGCTGGGCGGTGCCATCTTCCACAACATCAACACCTATGCCCTGGGCGATTATCCTAAGACCGACCCACGTGTGCAGTACGACCTGAACACAGCCGGTCCTAACAACACAGGCAAACTGGTTTACGAGGGCGACAAGTTCGGTTACGACTATCGCATCGACGTAAACAAGGCAAACGCATGGAGCACCTATACAGCCGAATTCTACAACATGAAGGCGATGCTGAGCGGACGTATCGGATATACCGGAATGAACCGCCGCGGCTACATGCGCAACGGTATGGCACCGAACAACAGTCAGGGCAAGAGCGGCACAGCCAACTTCCTGGACGGTGGCGTAAAGGGAAGCCTGAACGTGGATATGGGCAGAGGCCATGCCTTCAGCATAGGAGCCGGATACGAGCTGCGTGCGCCGATGGCAAACACAGCCTTCATCTCGCCTGAAATCAGTAACGACTTCGTGACTAACCTCAAGAACGAGCGCATCTTCAGCTCTGAATTCAGCTACCTGTATCGCAACGCATGGCTGAGTGCCAACGTGAGCGGATACTACAGCCGACTGGAGAATGTTACGGAATGGCAGAACTTCTACAACGATGACGAGAATTCATTCACCTATGTGAGCATGACCGGACTGAAGAAGGAATACTATGGTGTAGAGGTGGGCGCTAAGTTCAAGCTCACATCATGGCTCGACCTGAAGACTCTGGGTGCTATGAGCGAGGCGAAGAACATCAACAATGTAAACGCCGTATACATGCTCTCAAAGAGTGCTGAGGTTTACCGGGACAAGGCTTACGTGATGAATATGCGCGAGAGTGGCACACCGCTCACAGTGGGAAGCATCGGTCTCGATGCCCACGTAAACGGATGGTTCGTCAACCTCAATGCCAACTACTACGACCGCATCTACCTCTCTTATTCTCCAAGCTACAGATATGAGAAGGTACTGACCAACCGCCAGGCTGCCTACAAGGCATACCCAGAAATCTTTGCTCCTACCACACTCGACGGTATGAGCTGGACTGAGGATGCTGTAGCCCAGGAGAAGGGTCACGGAGGATGGATGGTTGACCTGAGCATAGGCAAGAGTGTGAGACTGAAGAAGGGTTCTCTCAACTTCAACCTCATGATTACCAACCTGCTGAACAACCAGACCATCGTAACAGGCGGATATGAGCAGAACTCACGTTCAAGCTATACACTGGATGCTAACGGCAACGTGAAGAATCCACGCCTCTACCAGTTCTCTAAGAATCCTAAGAAGTATTACACCTGGGGTACCAACGGCATGTTCCAGGTATCTTACAGATTCTAAAGAGCAGTTTCTCTTTAACATAAAGAACAGGGAGCAATCCCGTTTCTCTATAACAATAAAAAGAAAGAACAATGAAAAAGATAAAATTCATAGCATTGGCATTCCTGGCACTGACTCTGGGGTCGTGTATGGGCGACGGTTATGCTGACCCAGACCTGACCGAGAAGGTGCCTGCAGCTCCATATGGCAACAACAGCCTGAGGGAGAAGAATGTGATCAGCATAGCAGATTTGAAGACCCAGTTTGCTACGATTATCAACAGCGACAATGGCTACAAGCTGATTGAGAAGGACATGATGATCAAGGCGGTAGTGACGGGCAATGATGTCAGTGGCAATATCTACAACCAGGTGAGCGTACAGGATGCATCCGGCGCTATCATCATTGCCATCAACGGAAGTGGTCTGTCGGGTTATCTTCCTGTCGGTCAGGAGATTCTCGTAAACCTGAAGGGTCTCTATATCGGAAGTTACAAGAAGTTGCCTCAGATTGGCGGTGTGAATACCAAGCTCTCAGATGGAAGTCTGGGCATGGGAAAGATAGAGCGTGCCATCTGGAACGAGCACTTCAAGATTCTGAACCCTGGCGAGGCGGATGCTAGCACGGTAGAGCCAGAGGAGTTTGACCGGACAAAGCTGAATAATTTAACAAAAGAAGAAAAGGCTGCATTTGCAGCCTATATGGAGGCTAACGTGGGCAAGCTGATGACCCTGAAGAAGGTGAAGTTTGCTTCTGCCAACGGTACAAACGTATGGGCACCAGGTGATACCAATACGAGTCTGGAACTGATTGATGCCGAAACGGGCAAGAAGATCAGCAGCAGCAATCTGGTAGTGCGCAACTCAGGTTATTCTAAGTTTGCCAACGAGGTGGTTCCACAGGGCGTATTCGATATCACCGGTATCTTCACCCGATTCGGCGACACCTGGCAGATTGTACTTCGCAACACGGATGATTTGAAGGCATCAGAAACAGGCGGTACATTGGAGAAGCCTTACACTGTGGCTCAGGCACTGGAGAAGATCAATGCCGGTACAGCAGGCGATGCTAAGGTTTATGCTACCGGTATCATCGTAAAAGTGAAAGATGTAGATACTGGCACGTATGGTAACGGTACATTCGTTATCTCTGACGACGGTAAGGATACAGAAGGCAAGACTCTCGAGGTATTCCGTTGCTTCAACATCGATGGTGCAAAGTGGACAGAGGAAACCAAGGTTATCCTTGTACCAGGCAAGAAGGTAGTTGTATCAGGTATCCTGCTTGATTATAACGGCACCAAAGAGATTAAGGGTGGCAATCTCATCTCTATCAAGTAATTACTGATTATCAAAATAGTAACAATATTTAAAAAGACAATAATATGAAAAAGTATATATTTTCAGTTTTGATGGCGGCAATGGCTGCCTTCACATTCAGCAGCTGTGAGGACGTACCAGAGCCTTATACACTGCCTACTCAGCCTGCTGGTCCAGGAAACACAGATCCTAACCAAAAGGGTTCTGAAAGCAATCCATATACTGTAGCAGAAGCTATCGCCCTCATCAAGGCAGGTACAGCACCTTCTACAGCTGTATGCGTAAAGGGTAAGATTACAGCCGTAACTTTCTTCAACGAAACCTATAGCAGTTTGTCATATAACATCGCAGACGAGGGTTCTTCAGATGTTATCGAAGTATACTCTGGCAAAGGCAAGGATGGTGCAAACTTCTCTTCCAAGGATGACTTGAAAGTTGGTCAGACCGTAGTAGTAAAAGGAATCGTCAAGGCATTCACGAAGAATGATGGCACTATTGTCAATGAAATCGACAAGAACAGCACCATCATCTCTATCGAGAACGCAGGAACTACAACTCCTGATACTCCAGCAACTGGTAAGGGTTCTCTCAGTGACCCATACAACGTGGCAGAAGCTATCGCAGCTATCAAGGCTGGCACAGCGCCTACTACACAGGTTTACCTGACAGGTATCATCTCAGATGTTGCTTTCTATAATGACCAATACAAGAGCATCACCTATTACATCTCAGACGATGGCAAGGGCAAGGACATGCAGGTTTACTCTGGTAAGGGACTGAACGGCGCAGACTTCGCTTCTAAGGAAGATTTGAAGGTGGGTCAGAAGGTTACTATCCTGGGTAAGATCATGAAGTTCACCGACAAGAACGGAAATGATATCATGGAGGTTGACAAGACCAGCTCTATCATTAAGATTGAAGGTGAAGGTACAGGCGGCGGTGAGGTTAAGCCAGACCCAACACCTGATACACCAGCCAGCGGCAACATCGAAATGACAGACGCATCTATCTTGAGTGGCAAGAGCGGTGATGTAGAACTTGTAGAAAAGTATTATAATAGTCAGAATGTTACAAACGAATCAACCTGGTACACTTGGAAGATTGGCGACACCACCTTTAAAGGTGCTAAAATTTGCATTTCTGACGGAACAAATGGTAAGGGTATCCAAATGCAAGGCAATGCATCTGATGCAAGCAAACAGGGCTTCCTGTTTAATTCTACAGCCTTTGCAAAGGACATCAAGACCGTAACAATTCTGTTCTCAACAAAAGCAAATTCTACTTATGCCCCAAGTTATACCTTCTATGCTGCAAAGGCTGCAAATGGCAAGGATACAGCTATCAAAGGCAAATCTACCAATGAGGTTTCAGGTGATTTCAAGACCTATACAGAGACATTCGACTTAAGCGCACAGAACGTTAAGTACTTTACTCTCTTCAACAATAAGACAGGTGCTCTCTACATCGAGAAGATTATCATCACCTTGAAGTAATTCCCTGAGTAGATATTATGTATTAGAGAAAAATACAAATCCCCATCGTCCTCTACCCAAACAGAGACGATGGGGATTTCTTTTCATCCATTAAAAACATAGTTGGCAGGAGGGAACGCGAACCTACGTATTATGCTCATTTCTAAAATATTTCTTAAAAAGAAGAAGAAATATTTGGTGGTTTCAGGAAAAAAGCGTAACTTTGCAGCCTGAAATTGATAACAGGCTATAATGGGCATGCCCCGATAAGGGACACGAAATGATGCAACGAGCATCCCCATGACGTCTAATTTTAATAACCCAATAAAAATAAAAAAGAAAAATGAAAAAAGGTATTCATCCAGAGAATTATCGTCCTGTAGTATTCAAGGATATGTCTAACGGCGATATGTTCCTCTCTCAGTCTACATGCAAGACTAACGACACTGTTGAGTTCGAAGGCGAGACTTATCCAGTTGTTAAGATTGAAATCTCTAGCACATCTCACCCATTCTACACAGGTAAGAGCAAGCTCGTTGATACAGCGGGTCGCGTAGACCGCTTCATGAACCGTTACGGCAAATTGAAGAAGTAATAATATACCTTTTTTATAAGGATATATTTATTATCGCAAAGATACTGAGTGCATTCCAGCGTAGTTGCATATACGTAGGAATGCACTTTTTTTCTCTCACTACAATTCCTCATACAATCGATTTTCTACATATCTCTATATATAGAAAGCACTAAATCTTTAACTTCAAAACATTATCGAGAATTATGAAGCATACTAAGTTTTTTATCTTCGCGCTCGTAGCTGCGATGACGTTCTCTGCCTGCGGCACTGACGATACCCTGCAGTTCTATTTTCCTGAAAACGGTGGTACTACCGGTGGCGGTAATACGGGTGGCAATACCGGTGGTGAGTCAACCGATAAGAACAATACAAACAAGAATGTGGCTACTGCCAACATGCCACAAGTGGTAAGAAACGCTATCGGTGGTCTGGAGTTTCCAAAGCTCAAGAATAATGGCAGCAGCTATGCCATCGTTCACATGGATAATACAACAGGTATGTTGAACTATTCTACAGAATGGGATGACAATATGAAGAGCCAGAGATGGAGCTGCTATACTTTCCATACAGGAAACACGGTTTCTAACGTTGACAGATGGAAACCTGGTCAGGGCGAGCGCAAGTATCCATGGGATACAGATCTGAAAGAACAATGGGGAATCACAGATTTCACAGAAGACCCTACTCCTACAGCTCAAGGCTTTGACCATGGTCATATCTGCCCTTCTGCTGACCGCAAACTCAATCTGACACAGCAGAAACAGACTTTCTTCATGACCAACATGCAGCCTCAATATGCCAATTTCAACGAGCGTGGAACATGGTATAAAATGGAGGAAGATCTTCGTGCCAAGGCTCCAAAGATTGATTCTGATACCCTGTTTATCGTAAAGGGTGGAACTATTGACCCGGTAGGCAGCGAGAGTAATCTCCTGGGTTGGAAGAAGAATGGTGCTTCTAGCGAAACAAAGAAGCCAGGCTATATCCCAATACCAAAGTATTTCTTCGTTGCCGTGCTAAAGAAAGAGTATAACCAGAAGACCAAACAGTATGGCTACAGCGCTTTCGGCTACTGGTTCCCTCACGAGAATAAGGCATTTGAAAAGGGCGATAAGCTCGGCAAATATGTCGTAAACATCAAGACGCTGGAAGACAAAACCGGCATCGACTTCTTCTGTAATCTCCCTGATGAAATAGAGAAGGAAGTGGAAAACGTAGATGCAGAAGTCATCAAGAAACTCTGGGGCTTTAAATAAATCAGACTATATACAAACAAAGAATCCGCTCTCTCAAATCAATGAGAGAGCGGATTTCTTGGTTTATATCATCATCTTCTCGGCAACTTCTTGATAGCATGTGGCATGAATGCCCTACCGGTAGCCTTACCGAAGCTAGGAGCTACGGAATCTGTAGCAGCAGAACGGGTCTTCTTACGGGCTCCACTCGGATCGTAACGCTCCAGATCGATTTGCATCACATCACCCTTAGCCTTACCTGTTCCTATCATATAACCATAGAACGTATCGACTATCTTTCCATCTTCCTGCCCCAGATGGAAACCATACTGCTTAGCACCTGCATCCATCACATAGGTAGCACCAGAATCATTATAACGGATATAAATATCACCATTCTTATCGATGTACCAGGTAAACTTCAGAGTCTGGGATTCATTGCTTCCATCATCGGCATTATCCACTTCTACACCATTACCACTGAGCGAGTTAACCTTATCACCCGCCTGATAGAACGTCATCTCGGCATTGAAACTGTAGTTGTTGCGCGACTGACCGTCCTCAGCAAGTTCAGAGAGCATCACAGAGCCTCTCCAGTCGCCTGTAAGAGTCTGAGCCTCCGACAGCAGGTTATCATCCTGAGAGCCGTTAGAACCGTTGTTCCAGTCGCCCTGATTCCATCCCCAGCCACCATGATTATAGTCATCATACCAGTAATCATCATCATCACATGAGGTAAATGAGAAAGATGCTGCAGCTATCGCCATCCACATCCATATCTGCTTAAACTTTTTCATATCTTGTTTCCTTTCTTCAAACTAAATTCCTTATTGCCTTACTTCACTACAAAACGGCGAACAGGCTTCTGATTATCATCTGCCACTTTAACATACTCTACAGAATCCTTAGCTCCGCGAGAAACAATCTGTGTGTTCTCCAAGCCCGAATGCTGCTTGCTGTAGCCCCAACCATCATCGTAACCCCAGTCATAATCATCGCGCCAGTTGTAAGAATCGCGACTAAGCTCGAAATAAGCACGATTTCCGTTATCAGCATCTACATATCCAGAGAACTTGCGGTCGCCCAGAGCATAATCGTAAATCACAACATCGCTACCCTCATCGAGAAGAGTGATATAGATGTTTCTGTTGCGTACCGTCCAACGAATATGGTTTGCGATATAATTGTTGCCATGCCAGTAATTTTCTCGATAATAATCGATCCAATAGCCTGTACCGGAATAGATGCCATCATTCTGGTCGAAACGGATTACAGAGTAAGTAGCTTTGTTATTACCATATTTTACAAACATATTACCCGTCCATGTACCATCGAGGGTGTATGCGATATCAGAATCATCATCACATGAGGTGAATGAGATGCTCATCAAAGCTATGAAAGCCATTGTGAGAAGAGTAGTAAACTTTTTCATATCAATTTATCAGTTAAGTTATTTATATTCTTATATCTTCTAATTATTGAGCTCTTGAAGAACAGCATTCTTTCTTGAACTCGATGCAAAGGTAGTGGTTTTTGCGGCTACCACAAAGGGGAAAAGGATACAAACTGAGGGGGAAATCCCTATTCTTTAGGAAAAAACTATTTTTTTATGGTATTAATTTCCATTTTAATGATGTATCTTTCTATGTATCAAATATTTAACACAATCTTAACACATTGTTTCGATATTTTGTGTATCTTTGCATCAGTAATAATTCTAAGATCATACTTTTAGGACAAAGTAATTTCTAAGAATCAACTCAACAAATGAGTTTCAACTGTTAATTAATCGTTTAACCTTTAAAATTATTAAGTTATGAACAAATTTTTACGCTATTCATTATCATTGGTTCTGGCGTTCGTAGCTAGCGTTACGTTTGCAGGAACAACTCCTTACAAAGTGTTGACTTTCCCTGACGAAGGTACTGAAGGCAAGGCAATCAGTGCTTATAACAAAACATGGAAAGCTACAATAGGAGAAGATGTCTGGACTATTGCAAATTTCAACTCAAACAAGTGGGATAAAAGTTGGAAATTCATCAAATGCGGAAGTAAGAAAGACGCATCTGTAGCTTCCATCACTTCACCTGCTATTGATCAGCCAATCAGCAATATTGTCTTGACCATCGACAATATTACTAAAGCTAAGATCAATTCTATCAAGTTGCAGGTAGCAACTGATGCAGATTGCAAGAATGTAACAGAAGAAATCCCTGCAAAGATTGAAGATGGAGACTTGATCTTCAAGCCAACTAAGTCTGCTGCAAACAATTACTATAAGTTTGTCTTTGATTGCCAAAAAGGAACAAGTAATGGTTTGATTCAGGTTTCTAAGATTGCATATTATAAGGTAGGCGATACTCCTGTAATCGTGGACATCACAAACACAGCAGAAACCGCTTATACCATTGCTAAGGCTAAGGAACTGATTGATGCAGGTGAAGGTCTGAGCGAAAATGTATATGTTAAGGGTACTGTATCTAAAGCAAGCACATCATTAAATGCTACATACGGTAGCCTTTCTTACAACATTTCTGACGATGGTACAACAGGAAATGAATTGCAGGTTTTTGGTGGTCTTTCTTTCGAGAGTCAGAAATTCACTTCTGTAGATGACATCAAGGTAGGTGACGTAGTCATTGTTTATGGTAAGCTTAAGAAGTTTGGTACTACTTATGAACTTGATAAAAACAACATTCTCATCTCTCTGAATGGTAAAACTACCGGCATCACTAACATTACAACAGATGAAGCTGCAAAGAACGCTCCTGTTTACAACCTCGCAGGCCAGAAGGTAACCAAGGCTTACAAGGGTGTAGTCATCAAGAACGGAAAGAAGATGATTCAGAAGTAATCAAATTCAAAACAACATATCCCTACTACTCCCCCGATATTCATTTATCGGGGGAATTTTTTTGTTAGGCATAACATACAGCAAATCAACCAAATATTACCCCTATAACATAAAAAGTGGAATAATTTAATGCAATAACATAAAAAAATACACCTAAAACTACGATATCTCATTTATTTTCACTACCTTTGTTGCGATTAATAAACGTATACGAATAAAAATGATGAAAAGAAAATTATATATCACCCTATTAGGACTGCTCTCTACCATTATGACAGCAGCTGTACCCTACTGCGATGTGAGAAAATTCTCTATCACAGACGGACTCGCTGCCAATACCATCTCAGACCTCAAACAAGGTAAAGACAACCTCATGTGGTTCAGTACCTGGAACGGACTGTCGTTCTATGATGGCTACAAGTTTCATACTTTCAGAGACAACCCCGATGATATTGACGTCCTGTCAACCAACCGTATACTGAAAATAGAACCATCCTATAACAACAACGTGTGGTGTATCACATACGACCACCAGCTCTACGTATACGATACCCACTTCTGCCAGTTCTTTGCTGTTGGACAGAAATTCAACGAACTGTTCAACATCGACCTGCGCGTGAGCCAGGTATACCCATTGAAAAACGGAGCTACATGGTTTACTTCAGAAAATGGAAAATACATCATCCGATCAGCAGGAAGAACCTTTGATGAGCGGAATATAGAACTCATCAAAGTAGGAGAAAAGGGACTCAGAAGCGGAAATGTATGGTACATCCATCAAGATATACACGGAAGAGAATGGGTGCTTACCGATAAAGGCGCATACATATATCATTCGAAAATTCCAAGCAAACTGCCTTTCAAATGGCTCAGAGGGGTGGGAGAAGATGAGTTTCTGGCAACTGAAGACGGTAAACTGGCAAAATATGACCTGCAGAACCGACTCACCATGATACCAATGCCGGAAGGCGTAACCCGTATCAACCAACTGAAAAATACAGGTTACCAACTCCTGCTGGCAACCAATCTGGGTGTGGTCATCTACAACCCGCGCACCTTCAAGTTTGATATCATCAACGTACAGAGCCCGAGTCAGCCTCTGGCAGAGGTAAAGAAGATTTATACCGATGATTTCGGTATGGTATGGGCATTTACAGACGGCATGGGAGTAACCCTCGTCAATCCGAAGACCGGACAGAAACAGTGGCTCTTTGCCGACCAGGACGACCCGATGGACCGCACAACCTGCGAAAGCAATTTCATCACACAAGATGAACACAAGACCCTCTGGGTAGTGCCAAGGGGAGGAACCTTCAGTTATTTTGACCGCAAGGCTGGAAAACTGGTGCCTTATCTGCTGAGAAGCAATTCATCGGGCAACTACCGCATACCGAAGATTACGAAATATGTACTCTCAGACCAGGGAATACTCTGGCTGACAGGCTCTCACGACCTGACACAGGTAGTCTTCAAATATCACCCTTACATTATCAACAAGCTGGATGAGGGCGAAGACGAAGTGTTCTCGATGAATGCATCGCCAGACGGACATATCTGGGCAGGTTATCACAACGGAGTAATCCAGGTGCTCAACGCATCCTACCAAAGCATCGGATACCTGTCGCCAAGCGGACAGATCGTGCCACAGCAAGTAAACTTCGACGAGAAGGGCATCTTCGCCATCCACTTCGACATCAAGGGAAGAGCATGGATAGGAACCAACGGAAATGGTATCTATCTGATAGATAAAATGCAGGTAAGACACTTTGTTTATGATGCCAACAACCCGTCATCGCTGCCGTTCGACAAGATACAAGACATTGTAGCCGACCGCACCGGACGCATCTGGATAGGTACCTACGGAGGTGGGCTGGCACTTGTTAACGAGGCGGCAGACGGCAGTATCAGCTTCATCAGTAAACGAAACGGACTGCCTTGGGAGAAACAGCACTACGACCGCATACGCCGCATCTGCTGCACCACTACGGGAACCATTCTCGTAGGAACCACAGATGGTCTCATCACTTTCAGTGATGCCTTTACAAACGCAAGAAAGATCAATTACCACAAGACCTACTACATACCGAACGATACAACAAGTCTGGCTGCAAACGATATGAACAATATCATGGAGCACACCAGCGGCAAGATGTATATCTCGCAACAGGGCGGTGTGATGGAAGAGATTGTGAGCAAATCGCTCCTGCAAGACAACCTGAAGACGAAATACTTCCATGCCATCGATGTTAACGAAGGCATCGTACAGGGCATGGTAGAAGACAACCAGGGAAGAATCTGGGTAATCAGAGAATCGAGTATTGACTGCGTAAACCCGAAAACGGGCCAGTGCAATGTGTTCGGACCTAACGACTTCGACTTCAACATGTCGTTCTCGCAAAGCCGTCCTTACCACGATCCGGCAAGCAACAACATCTCGGTAGGTACCCCGATGGGACTGATTACCTTCAATCCGGCTACGCTGAAGAAGAGCAACTACCAGCCTAAAGTCATCTTCTGTTCCCTCCATTATAGCGGAGAGAAGGAGTCGGAACCTATCCTGCACAAAGATAAAATAGTGATTCCTGCCAACAAGCGAAACCTGACCATCAACTTCGCATCGCTCGACTATCAGCGCAAGTATCAGACCAAATACCTCTATCGCATAGATGGTTATACAGCTCCAGGCGTGTGGATATCAAACGGAAGCAACCATACCATCGGCTTCAACCGTATCAGTTATGGCGATTACGTACTCAAGGTGAGAGCCACCAACTCTCATGGTGTATGGAGCAAATATGTGGCAGAGTTGCCTATCGAAGTGCGCCCTACCTTCTGGGAAAGCATCTGGGGCAAATTTCTGATGCTGCTTCTGCTCTTCGGTATCGTAGGCGCAATCTTCTATACCTACAACCAGCGCCAGCGCGAGAACGTAACCCACGAGATGAGCGTGCTGAAGAACGAGTTCTATAACGATGCTGCCAACCGTCTGAGAACCCCTCTAACGCTCATCGGAGCCCCGGTAAAAACCGTTTTGGATACCGAACCGGGTATCACCCGAAAGGGCAAGGAACTGCTGAGAATGGTAATAGACAATGCCAACGAAATGCTGGTAATGCTGGACAAGGCTCAGAGATACGGCAACAAGGCAGACTTCCGTACGAACAGCGGTCTGACCGAGGAAGATTACGACCTGACAGAAAGGGAGAAAGAGAACGGACAGATTGACGACCACAATGCATCCGACTATCTGGAAGAAGTAAATAAACAGAAAGAAGAAAAGGATGAAGAGACTGAACGCCTGGAAGAAATGGGCAAGGAACAGAAAGAAGCACAGGAAGAAACGAAACTCAAAGACCAGACGGTACTGGTAGTAGAAGACAATGCCGACCTGCGCAAGTTCCTCTACAGTATCCTCTCGCCTACCTATAACGTGCTGCTCTCAGAGAATGGAAAGGCAGGTTTGGTGATGGCCCGCAAGGAGATACCAGACTTTATCCTCACGGACGTTACCATGCCTGTGATGGATGGTTTGTCGATGATTCACGAGATCAAGCAGGATACCACCCTCAACAACATCCCTGTGATGATTCTCTCAGCCAAGGCAAGCGTAGAAGACCAGCAGCGAGGTTTTGATGAAGGAGTTGACGCCTATATCACCAAGCCATTCTCTACCCCTTATCTGCTCAGCCGAATAGAGGCTATCCTCACCCAGCGCCGCAACATTCAGGTGGTTATCATCAGAAAACTGAAGGAAGCTGGCGATAAAGATGCCATAGCAGCCCTGCGAATACTGCCTACAGTTGTTCCTCAGCCTGCTCTTAACCAGGCTGAAACTAGTGCCGAGAGCGAAGCGGTTGACCCAAACAGCGAGCTGGCATTGATGGCGGCACAGATGCAGGACAGAACCATGATGCGTGCCTTCAGGTTTATTGTTGAAAATGCAGGCAACCCGGAACTCAAGATTGATGATATCTCGAACGAAATCGGTATGAGCCGAAGCGTACTATATAATAAGGTGAAAGCAACAACCGGAATGACACCGGTAGACTTCGTTCGCCATATACGTATCAAGAAGGCA
Organism: Segatella copri; assembly: GCF_009494835.1. Classification (GTDB taxonomy): domain Bacteria; phylum Bacteroidota; class Bacteroidia; order Bacteroidales; family Bacteroidaceae; genus Prevotella; species Prevotella copri_F. Next base: position 16,073 of record NZ_VZBE01000013.1, on the reverse strand, counting down.
TGCGAGATGTTGCGCAAGACAGACGATACACTGAGCAGCATCGCCTTTGCAGTAGGTTTCACCGACCCTAAGTATTTCTCGAAGGTATTCAAGAAAGAAACGGGTATCGTGCCTACTGAATACCGAAACAGAACGCAGGGATAGCCCGCATCATTACAGATGAAAGCAGTCATCATTACTGATGGCTGCTTTATCTGTATTGACAAAAAAGTAATACATATTACAGGACATATCTTCAGTTGTTGTCGGGCACAGTCTTCTTCGTTATCGTACACAGCAAAACGTTCAAGCAAGGAAAAAAGCAGAATAGTCATAAAATTGAACCATTTTGCTTTGTTTTTTGACCGAATATTGCAAAAAAGTATAAAAATGGGGGGGTATTTGATTAATTTTCCCTTTTTACTGAAAAAAAGCTGAGAAAAAGTTTGGTGTTACAAGAAAATGTAGTATCTTTGCAACAAGTTCTTAGAAAAGTTAAATGATAGATTAATCGTAAACCTCTTTTTCTTTGTTTTTTTGAGGAAAAAGAGGTAAAGAAAAAGAAATGCAGGGTTTGTGAAAATCCTGCATTTTTTATTTTTATGCTGTTTTATACTGATATTGTGTAGTTATATCGTCTACCTATTTTATTCTTCTATATTCTATATCTAACCGATATCTATATACTCAGCTATATGGTATCTGTTTACCCAGATATACAATATCTATCTACATTATATATATTACGCTTATTCCTTCATCTATGATTTTGTTCGATTTTTAGAATTTTTAAAAAAACTCTTGAAGTATTCTAAGAGAAAAGTAGTATCTTTGCACTCTAGATCACATAAGTTGAGATCGGAAATATAGATAACACATACATAAAGATAAAAAAAATGAGAACTGTTTACGAATTTTCTGTTAAAGACAGAAAGGGAAAGGATGTTTCCCTCAAGGAGTATGCCAACGAAGTGCTGCTCATCGTTAACACCGCTACAAAGTGTGGTTTCACCCCTCAGTATGAGGAACTGGAGAAACTTTATGAGACCTATCATTCTCAAGGTTTCGAAATACTTGATTTTCCTTGCAACCAGTTTGGTCAGCAAGCCCCTGGTACAGATGAAAGCATTCATCAATTCTGCAAGCTTACATACGGCACAGAGTTCCAGCGCTACAAGAAGATCAAGGTAAACGGAGACGATGCTGCCCCTCTCTTCAAATTTCTGAAAGAATGTAAGGGCTTTGCTGGTTGGGACGAGAGCCACCCTCTCTACCCTGTTCTCGACAAGATGTTGAGCGAGGCTGATCCTAACTACAAGGAGAGTGCCGATATCAAGTGGAACTTCACCAAGTTCCTCGTTAACAAGAAGGGTCAGGTTGTAGCCCGCTTCGAGCCTACCACAAGCTTCGATGTCATCGCTAAGGCTATTGAAGAGTGGTTGAACTTCTAATGAAAGATAGAAGTCTCGAACTGAGAATAGAATCTCTAAATAAAAAGCCAGGTTGCTTTTCGCAGCCTGGCTTCTTTTATCATGTGATATTGTTATTTCAATATATCTCAAAGAATAATTGTCAACTGTTTGCTATAAACTATTAACTATAAACTATTAACTATTACTCAACCTTTGGCACATCCTTGAGGAACTGCTGGATTTCTTCATCACTAACAGAATAATTGCGCAAATCGCCATTGATATAGCTATCGTAAGACGGCATATCGATAAGTCCATGACCAGAGAGACAGAACAGGATAACCTTCTCCTTGCCCTCTTCCTTAGCCTTTAGAGCCTCACGTATAGTGGCTGCAATCGCATGACAGCTCTCTGGAGCAGGAATGATACCCTCGGTCTGAGCGAAGAGCATACCCGCCTTGAAAGACTCCAGCTGAGGGATATCTACACCATGCAGGTAACCATCCTTCAGAAGCTGGGAGATAATCATGCCCGCACCATGATAACGGAGACCACCTGCATGAATGTTGGCAGGCTTGAAATCATGACCCAGAGTAAACATTGGCAGCAATGGAGTATAACCTGCCTCATCACCGAAATCATACTCAAACTTACCGCGAGTCAGTTTAGGACAGCTCTCTGGCTCTGCAGCAATAAACTCAGTATGGCGCTCGCCTGTGAAGTTGTGACGGAGGAATGGGAAGGCAATACCACCAAAGTTACTACCACCACCGAAACAAGCAATCACCTGATCAGGATACTCACCTGCCATCGCCATCTGCTTCTCTGCCTCTAGACCGATGATGGTCTGGTGAAGTGCCACATGATTGAGCACAGAACCCAGCGTATACTTACAGCCCGGTGTGGTTGTAGCCAGCTCAACAGCCTCACTGATGGCAGTACCGAGCGAACCAGGATGATGAGGATCACGTGTGATAATGTTCTTACCTGCGCGTGTACTCATGGAAGGAGAACCCTCTACAGTGGCTCCAAACGTACGCATGATGCTGGAACGGTATGGTTTCTGCTGCATGGTAATCTTTACCTGATAAACTGCTGCCTCCAGGCCGTAGAGTTTTGCTGCATAAGAGAGGGCTGCACCCCACTGGCCTGCACCAGTCTCTGTAGTGACATTGGTATCACCCTCCTGCTTACAGTAGTAGCACTGAGGAATGGCTGAATTGATTTTATGAGAGCCTAACGGATTGATACTCTCATTCTTGAAATAGATATGCGCCGGAGTACCGAGTGCCTCCTCAAGGGCATAAGCACGTACAAGAGGGGTTGAACGGTAGAAGGTGTACTTCTCCAGCACATCTTCCGGAATATCAATCCAAGCGTGCTCTGTATCAAGTTCCTGCTTTGAGCACTCTTTATTAAATACGTGTGACAAATCATCAGCATTCATTGGCTGGTGTGTCTGAGGGTTCAACGGTGGCAATGGCTTGTTAGGCATATCTGCCTGAATGTTGTACCACTGAGTAGGAAGTTCCTGCTCGCTTAAGATGTACTTTTTCTGTCTCATATTTATATATATGTTTAAAATTGTTGTATGCCAGAACAAAGGTACAAATAAAAAATGAAATAAAGAACTTTTTTATGTGTTTTTCCACTATTTTTTTATTTTTATCCAATAAAATAGTTCATTCTACAGGTATTATTTGTTATATAAGTGTATTTTCAGTGTTATTTCTATAAATTTAATCAAATATTACCCCATAAAATACCAAATATTACCCCCTATATTATAATGAAAAATAGTATCTTTGCAACAGAAAAATTCAAAATGCGTTGTGAAACGCTTATCATCATCTTTTACTTATACAAAAAAATAAAACATTGGAGTTCAATAGGGATATTGAGATTCCAATGTTTTTTTATACACTAAACTGAAACATATTATCATGTAAAGTTGACATATCATCATGTAACGTTGTCAGATTTCTAACCTTTCAGTATAAATCAACAGTCTGTTTTATTGTCTACTTCCACAATTGATACAGGATTTTACCCATAGACTGCAGACACAGATTATTTTTTCTCATTACCTAAATCTATCTGCGATATCTGATTCAACAGATTTACAGCCTGTCCTACAGTCTTCACATCATTGATGCGAAGCATTCGCTTGTTGAATTTTTCCTTCAGAACACAATCTTGAATATGACTGGTAACGTAAGCGAGTATGCGGTTAAACATCTGACTTCTGTAGAACGGACTGTTTACATTGCTCACAAACTGCATCTGCATATAGCCCTGCTTGAGAATAATCTTCTCGCAACCTAGCTTCTTGCCTACCCTACGCAGACCTACCACATGCATCAGTTCGTCTGCTTCATGAGGCACAGGACCAAAACGGTCTATCATACGCTTGCGGTAAGCCTCTACTTCCTCATCGCTCTCCAGACGGTCCAGTTCACGATAAAGGAGCATGCGCTCACTGTCACCCGGCACATAAGTCTGAGGAAAATACATCTCCAGATCGCTCTCTATGCCACAATCGTCAACGAAATCATCACCTGTAAGCTGGGCACCTTCATCCATCTTCTCCTGATAAAGATCACAGAACTCCTCGTTCTTCAACTCTGTGACAGCCTGAGAGAGAATCTTCTGGTAGGTTTCATAACCCAGATCTTCCATAAAACCGCTCTGCTCAGAGCCCAGCAGATTACCCGCACCGCGGATATCCAGGTCCTGCATGGCGAGATTGAAGCCGCTACCCAGTTCGCTGAACGTCTCCAGAGCCTCCAGACGGCGACGCGCCTCAGGAGTAAGTGCACTCTTAGGTGGCGCCATCAGATAGCAGAAAGCCTTCTTGTTGCTTCTTCCTACGCGTCCACGCATCTGATGCAGGTCACTCAATCCGAAGTGATGAGCATCGCTCACGATAATCGTATTGGCATTGGAAATGTCAATACCGTTCTCTACAATAGTGGTAGAAAGCAGTACATCATAATCGTAATTGATAAAGCCCATGATGATTTTCTCCAAATCCTCTGGCTTCATCTGTCCGTGACCGATTGCTACCCTACAGTCTGGGATATACTTCTCGATGAGCATCTTAAGTTCCGGAAGCTTGGATATTCTGTCGCATACGAAATAAACCTGTCCGTTTCGGCTCATCTCGAAATTGATGGCATCGCAGATAACTTCACTACTAAACGTTACCAGTTCGGTATGAATCGGATAACGGTTAGGTGGCGGAGTGCGCATGATACTCATATCCCGGGCGCCCATCAGAGAGAACTGGAGGGTTCGCGGAATCGGAGTGGCACTCATCGTGAGTGTATCGACATTTACCTTGAGCTGACGGAGTTTCTCTTTGGTAGACACACCGAACTTCTGCTCTTCATCGATGACGAGCAGCCCCAGGTCATGCCATTTCACGGTCTTTGATATCAGCTTATGCGTACCTATGAGGATATCAATCTTACCCTCTTTCAGGGCGTCAAGCACCTCTCTGGTTTCCTTCGTTGTACGGGCTCTACTGAGATAGTCTACCCTTACAGGCATGCCTTCCAGACGCTTTTTGAAAGTCTGATAGTGCTGGAAAGCCAGAACGGTAGTAGGCACCAGCACCGCAACCTGCTTGCTGTCGCACGCTGCCTTGAAGGCTGCACGGATGGCAACCTCAGTCTTGCCGAAGCCCACATCGCCACAAACCAGACGGTCCATCGGTCTGCCGCTCTCCATATCCTTCTTCACCTCCTGAGTAGCCTTATTCTGGTCTGGCGTATCTTCATACAGGAAGGAAGCCTCCAGCGTATGCTGCAGATAATTGTCGGCACTGAAGGCGAATCCCTTCTCCCGTCGGCGCTGGGCATAGAGTTTGATCAGGTCGCGCGCAATGTCCTTGATTCGCTTCTTAGCTTTGTCCTTGAGTTTATCCCAGGCACCTGTACCCAGTGTAGACAGACGAGGCGGAGTACCGGTATCGCTGCGGCGATATTTGCTGATTTTATAAAGCGAGTGGATAGAAACATCCACCTTGTCATTGTTCGTATAGACGATGCGGATCATTTCCTGATAGCTGTTGCCCGCAGGAACCCTAACCAGACCGCCGAACTTGCCGATACCGAAGTCTACATGCACGATAAAATCTCCCACTTCCATCTCCTGCAGTTCCTTCATGGTGAGTGCCATCTTGCCGGCTCTCGCTTTATCTGAGCGCAGGTTATATTTATGAAAACGGTCAAAAATCTGATGATCGGTAAAGAAGCAGCACTTCTTGTCATGGTCAGTAAAGCCTTCATGAAGCGTCTTGTCTACCGGTGTAAAACGGATGGCGTAGCGCTTCAGCTCTTCGCTTTCAAAGATATCCTTCAGGCGCTGTTGCTGCTTCTGGCTATCTGCCAATATATATAAGGTGTAACCCTGAAGCAGGAAATCCTCCAGAGTCTGGCAAAGCAAATTGAAATTCTTATGGAAAAGAGGCTGTGGAGCGATATTGAAAGGTATCACAGCCGAACTCTCTGACGGAGCGACCTTGCCGAACTCGATACGGAGATGAGCCGCTACTGCCTTCTTGAAATCGAGCGGAGAAACGAGGTTGAGCTCGGTCTTCATGTCATGTCTGATGCGCTCAGCCTCTACCTCAGTAGCTCCCTCCAGCTGCTCGGTAAGGCTCTGCGATGAGAAGCCTTCGGTATAGATCTGACCGATGCGGTCGCAAACGAAAGAAAGGTCTTTCGCAACGACTGGCGTACTTTCGGAGAGGAAATTGAGGAAACACTGCTTGTTGCTCTCGATATGGGCGAGTTCGGGCACGATTTCTATCTCTGTGCGCTTCGCCTGCGAGAGCTGGGTCTCAACATCAAAGGTACGGATGGTGTCAATCTCATCGCCGAAGAAGTCGATACGGAACGGATATTCGCAGCTGTAAGAATAGACATCGAGGATGCTTCCACGCACGGCAAACTGGCCCGGTTCATAAACATAATCGGTTTCTTTGAGTTCGAAATCGCGCAGGGTATGAACCACATCGGTCTGAGCAATCTGCTGGCCTACAGTCAGTTTCAGAATCCGTTCATCCAGATTCTGCTTAGCCACAACGAGTTCTGCCAGTGCATCGGGATAAGTGACTACCAGGAAATGTCCTCCCGAAGAGAGGCGCGCCAGCACCTCTGTACGTAGGATTTCATTCGCTGCATCACGCTGCCCGTATTTCACGGCACGCCGATAGCTGGAAGGAAAGAAAAAGACCTTCTCCTGCCCCATCATCTGAGTGAGATCGTGATAAAAATAGCCTGCTTCATCGGCATCATCCAATACGAAGAGTACCGAACGCCTCATCTTCCCCTGCAGAGAAGCAAAGAACATCGGAGCCGAAGAGCACAGCAAACCCTGGAGAAAAATGGAATGAACCGACTTCTTCCCCATCAAATCAAAGAGGGCATCCGCCTGTGGCGAACGCCCGTATGTTTTTTCTATCTTTTGGATTTCCATCCAAGTACTGATTAGTGATTACTGATTACTGAGTAGTGATTACAGAGTATTAATCCTTCTTCGGATATTTCTTGAACCAGCCATCCAGGCGCAGTCGCATCACGCCAAAGAAAGCCTCACCAAAGATGCCACCACTCATCTTGCTCACACCTTCACGACGGTTAACAAAGATGACAGGCACCTCCTTGATCTTGAAACCTATTCGATGAGCCGTATATTTCATCTCTATCTGGAAAGCATAGCCCTTGAAGCGGATAGCATCCAAATCTATGGTTTCCAACACCTTACGTCGGTAGCAGACGAATCCGGCTGTGGTATCATTCACCTTAAATCCGGTTACGATACGTACGTATTTAGAAGCGAAATAGCTCATCAATACGCGCCCGATAGGCCAGTTGACCACGTTCACACCCGAAATATATCTTGAGCCTACAGCCACATCATACCCCTCATCGTGAGTTGCCGCATAGAGACGAGGCAAATCATTAGGATCATGACTGAAGTCGGCATCCATCTCGAAGATGAAGTCATAACCCTGCTTCAATGACCATTTGAAGCCCATGATATAGGCTGTACCCAAACCGAGTTTACCCGAACGCTCCAGGATATGCAGACGACCGGCAAACTCATTAGCCATCAAGCCCTTAACGATGGCAGCAGTACCGTCAGGACTTCCGTCATCGATAACGAGGATATCAAACTGCTTTTCGAGACCGAAGACAGCACGGATGATTTTCTCGATGTTTTCCTTCTCATTATATGTAGGAATGATTACTATGCTATCACTCATAACTTCTTATAATTTTAATGATTCTGATTCTATATAATGTAATACAGATGCAAAATTACAACTTATTTTTGAAATAACAAGCGAAAAACCGAAATTATTGGTCCGGATTCTCTACAAAACCCTGATATTTCTTGTCAAGCCCGTTCATAATCGCCTCATAGCTCTTGTTCATCTGGTTCTTGATATTGTCAGCTCCCTTGCCAATCGGCTCGATAGGCTCATGAATGGTGAGCTTCAGAGGATGCCAGAAAGCCCAGTAGATGTCCTTCATGCGAGGCTTCACATCAAAACTGCCATTGATGGTAAGCGGACATACCGGCAACTGCAGTTCATCGGCAAGCATGAAAGCACCGCGGCGGAACACGCCCATGTGACCCGTAAACGAACGGGCACCCTCTGGGAATACCACCAGCGACATGCCCTCTTTAAGCACCTCGCGAGCACGGTCATAAGAAGCACGGATCTTAGAAGGTCCGCTCTTGTCTACAAAGATGTGGTGCGCATACTCACAGGCGATACCGATGAGAGGCACTTTGCGCAAGCCCTTCTTCATCATCCACTTGAAGTTTCTGCCCAGGAAGCCGTAAATCAGGAAGATATCGAAAGCGCCCTGATGATTGGCCACGAAAACATAACTCTGGTTCTTCTTGAGATGCTCACGTCCCTCCACCTTTACAGGCAGGAGGAGGATGCGGACCCAAAGCCAGGACCAATACTTGCCGGGATAATAACCCCAGAAATGGCCATTGCCCAGCATACATCCCAAAACAGTAGTTAAACTGGTTAAAACGCTAGCCAACAAGAGGATAGGCAAGCATATAACAAGTTGATACAGACGATATAAGTACTTCATTTTCTAATTAAGAATTAATTAAGAATGAATAATTTAACATTCAACATTTAACATTCAACATTCAACACTCCTCATTTTCTCTTCAGTGTGATGACCACGATTTCTGCCGTTGCCCCGATGCGGATAGGAACGGTACCGCCCAGACCCGATGTGGTATAGAGCTGGCAACCCTCCTCCTCGAAGAGGCCGTAATCATAAGGAGTAAACATCGACGGACGCAAGCCCAGGATACTGATCTGCCCCGCATGCGTATGACCGCTCAATGTAAGCTGCGGTGCTACGACCAGCGAATCCTTCCTGTCAGGTCCTATCACATCGCCATCCTCATCCTTCTCCTTATTAATAGTAGAAGGCCAAGTCTCGCGCCATTGCTTCGGCATATGCTGCAGCATCAGCACGAAAGAGCCCGGTCTGATGCCATACAGCGCCTTCCTTACGTTGGTTCGCTTTGGTTTGTCATAGTTCTCTGTACCAGCTACATAGATGCTGTCAGCGCCTCTATGCACCGCCACATGCTCATTCATCAGCAGGCGCCATCCGCAACTCCGCTGGAAGTCCTGCATCCGCTTCTCGAGCGCAGCTATCTCCTGCTCATCATCTACATCCATATAATAGGTGTAATCGTGATTGCCCAGCACACTCATCACGCCATCTCTGGCTTTCAGACTGCTGAGCAGCGCCTGATACTCAGGCAATTCATCGGGCGTAACATTCTGTAAATCACCCGTAAAGCAAATCAGATCAGGTTTTTCGGCATTAATGCTGTCGATATCGCGCTGAGGCAGATGACCACGCCAGCCATAGTATGACCCGAGATGGATGTCGCTGAACTGAACGATGCAATAGCCCTCGAAAGACTTCGGCAGATTAGGTACATAGATGGTGATACGCTTGACTTGCATCTTAGGAAAACCTTCGGTAAATCCGTAGATAAAGCAGAAGAACGCCACCGCTCCCACTACCAGTCCGAGGAGCTTGCCCCAGTTGCGATGGCCGTGGAGAAGCCTCATACAGCACCAGCCGAAGACACTGAACAGGCTGAAAACAAACTGTGGCACCGCACATACTGCCATCATCACAAACCAGATGTCGATGAGCACCGGATTGCGTGGCAGGAAGTTGGGCAGTATCGTGATATATGCGCTGTAGGCAATAACCACGAAAGCCGGGAACCAGAAGAGCACCCGCTGCCAGAGACTCTTCAGCCGTAACTTGCCATACCTTTTATATATCCAAAGATACGGCAACAGGGTGAATACCACTACGGGTATCAATATTCTTGCTATCATTTCTTGATCAAACTTGATTGAAGATACGTTTTCATTGCCTGCACGGGCACTCCTCTGCGCTGTGCATAGTCGCGAAGCTGGTCGTCTCCTATCCGTCCCAGTTCGAAATACCGCGACTTGGGATGTGCAAACATCAGCCCCGAGACACTGGCATGAGGCGTCATCATTCCGCTTGTGGTGAGCCGGATGCCCACCTGACTCATATCGATGAGCTGGTCGATGATGAAGTTGGCACTGGTATCGGGCAGCGAAGGATATCCTATAGCCGGACGGATGCCCTGATAGCGCTCCAGATGCTGGTCTTCGATGCTCAACTGCTCGTCGGGAGCATAGCCCCAGATGCTGCGTCTCACCTCTTCGTGCAACTTCTCTGCAGTGGCTTCAGCCAACCGGTCGCAGAGTGTCTGTGCCATCATATTGAGGTAGTCGTCCGAGCGATATTTCTTCTCCAGACCGCCATCTACCGTCGTGCAGAAGATACCCAGCCGGTCTGTTATTCCACTGCCCAGAGGACGGATGAAATCAGCCAGACAGAGATTGGGTTCTCCCTGAGCCGCCGGATGCTGCTGACGGAGCATCGGGAAGCGGACTTTCTGCCCTTCCAGCCAGATATCATCCCCCTCGCTGTTCGCCTCGAAGAGTCCGAAGACGGCATAGGTATGATATTCGCCTTCCCATGAATGGAGCATATCGAGCGCCTCAGCCTTCATTTTTTCTTTTTCCTCTCGAGGTTTGCCGCTCAATCCCCAGGCATGATAAAAGTATAGCCAGTTGATATATGGCTCAATTTCGCTTATATTGTATACTATTCTTCGCATCCGATACGATATTTTATTTTACAATCCCCGTAAGATTTCCCTCTTTTCAGGAATTGCTTCTGAACTCCAGTTCCTCTCCTCTGCAAGCGGCATCAAACACGCCTTTGTTATAGATAAGACGACCGTTACAGAAAGTCTGTTCCACTTTCCATGCAAACTCATCACCCTCTACAGGGCTCCATTTACACTTGCTCTGAATCACCTCTGCGGTCACCTTCCAAGGCTCTCCCTTGCGCACCACAACGACATCTGCCTTATAACCCGGACGCAGGAAGCCGCGCTGACTGATATGGAACAGACGGGCTGGATTATGGCACATCAGTTCAACCAGACGCTCGATACTGATTACCTTTTCGTCAACAAGTTTCAGCATGCTTACCAGCGAGAACTGTACCATTGGCATACCTGATGCAGCCTTGGCACAACCGCCCTGTTTATCCTTCAACTGATGAGGAGCATGATCGGTACCTACTACAGTTATCTTACCATTACTCAGCGCCTTACGCAAAGCTTCGCGATCAGCAGCGGTCTTTACTGCAGGGTTGCATTTGATGCGTGCGCCCTTCACAGCGTAATCTTTATCCGAGAACATGAGATGAGCCACAACAGCCTCGCCTGTAATATTTTCATCCTTACCAAAGAACTCCAGTTCCTTAGCCGTAGTAACGTGAGCGATATGGAGATGCGCCCCGCTTTCCTTAGCCAACTGCACCGCCAGACGGCTGCTTTCATAGCAAGCCTCCTCGCTGCGTATTTCCGGATGATGTTCTACGGCAGGATCCTCACCCCATTTCTGCTTAGCCAGCTGCATGTTGCGGTTAATGATTTCGGTATCCTCACAGTGGGTCATCACCGGCAAATCCAGCTCTTTCGCCTTCTTGAAGATAGCCTGCAGCGCCTCATATTTATCCACCAGCATATTGCCCGTACTGGAGCCCATAAAGAGCTTGATGCCCGGCACACGATGCGTATCGAGCTGCTCAAAATCATTTACATTATCATTGGTAGCACCAAAGAAGAAACTGTAGTTCACATGACTCTTCTCAGCGCCCAGCTGCCGCTTTGCCTGCCAGACCTCCAGAGTGGTAGTCTGAGGCACCGTGTTAGGCATCTCAAAATAACTGGTCACACCACCAAAGGCAGCTGCGCGGCTTTCGCTCTCGATGTCAGCCTTCTGCGTAAGTCCCGGCTCACGGAAGTGAACATGATCATCAATCACACCCGGCAAAACAAAACACCCCGAGGCATCGATGACTTCATCGTAATTGCCACGGGGTGCCTCGCCTTCATATATCTCCTTGATAAATTCACCATCCAACAAGAGGTCGCCCACAAAAGAGCGACCCTCATTTATAATGGTTCCATTCTTGATTAATTTCATATTACTAAACTTATAAAATGAAGAGTTTTACAAGATGTTAATGCCCAAGACCTCGGAAAGAGTCCTGTTTCTACTCCTGACCTTCCTGTTTTTCAGGAATCGTAGGCGCAGCCAGTTCGTTGGCTGTAGGTGCCGGAGCCGCATCAGGATTTACCTGTGGAGCCGCTTCCATCTCTGGCTGCATGCCGCTCTGCGCATCTCGTGTACCGTTCATAATCTCCTGATTCTCTTGAGCTTTCTTATAATAGTCCTTTACATAAGGATCATTCTTGAAATAGTCGGTAGCCTTGCTCATGATATCCTCAATCCAAGGAGAGAGCATCGGATACTGGTTGCCCATTGTAACGAGGAAGAAGACGCCCGGTCCAAGCACATTGTTGAAGTTGTCGGTAACAAACGAAGTGATGAGCTTGTCTTCCTGCTCAGAGAGGCGGATGGATTCCTCGTTCAGATGCTTGTTGACAGCCACCATATCGCTACCGTTCATGATAGCCTGGTCGTGCTTGTGTACCAGTTCGCGCAACTGATTCTGAATCTGCTGGTATTTCTTGAAGAATCCGAAGAGTTTATCGTTCATAGGCGTACCGCTTACCACCTGCTGTGTATCATCGAGCTTCACCGTAATGCTTCCACTCTCCAGCACCAGCGGCAGCACAGGGTCATCATCCATGAAGATATTCGCCATCTTCATAGAGTCGACAGAACCCTGAAAATGGAACTGTCCGTGCACTACATCGCAAGAATCCACGTTCTTGAAATCGTTGTTTTCCAGTATCTTAAGGTACAGCATGCGTCCGTCTAGAGTACTTACGTTAGAAGTACCCGAGATATCGTAACTGTTGGCACAAGATGCAAGTGCCATCAAGGCAATGAATGCGTAAAATATTCTATTCATAAGCTATCTATATCACTTTCGGTGAACAAAAGTACAATCTTAATTTGAACTGACGAAATAAATTGCAGCAATTTAATTCATTCTTACAAGATTTATGTTTTGTTTGCACTCCTATTGGCCACCGAAAGCTTTTTTCTCGTCCTTTCTATATTACTGATTGTTTTCCTTCTTCAGTTCATGAGAGATGCGATGCGTGGTATATAGTTCCAGCAGGGCTGCGATGAGGAGAAAGACTACCCACTTATTATAGAAATAGGTGATATAGGTCTCATAATTCTCAAACCAGCGGCGCAGGAAAGCATACACCGTATCTACCATCGAGATGCCTGAGAGCACGAAGAAGATGTCTGCTACATACTGCATGCGCTTCAGGCGGTGGATTACCAGCGAAGATCCCTCATAGAACTGCATCGCCTGCATTACACTGAAGAGTATGGTGCCCAGCAGGAACCCCCAGCTCGTTACCTGCACCAGCTGCGGATGTGAAAAACCAAATGCGAAGCAAGCCGCACCGACAACCATCAGCACGCCGCCCAGCAAGAAAATAGCACTTTCCAGTTTACTCAATTGTTTCATTTTCGTCTTGTTCGTTAGTTTTTTCCGGAATATCCGAACTCAATACAAAGATATCTTCATCATCAGCCTTCATGAAATAACGCTGGCGGGCTATCTTCTCAAATGCCCGCGCACCATGCTGCATATCGCGCAGGGTACGCTTGTCGTTTTCATACTGCTCACGATACTTTTCTATCTCCGAACGGAGCGTAGCTATCTCTATCTGGTACTTAATGTGCTGTCTTACACTGTTGTCGTCAACTACACCAACTACCAGAACACCCGCTACAATCACTATAAGATACTTATAATGAGCGAGATAATTCCATATAATACCAAGTTTTTTACTCATTTCTTCCGAATTTGTTTGCAAAGATAATATTTTTTTGTTATCTTTGCATCATCAATTAAGAAAAAATAATGGAAGAGTATATAGTTTCTGCAAGAAAGTACCGTCCGATGACCTTCGATTCGGTTGTCGGACAGAGTGCATTGACCACCACTTTGAAGAATGCAGTGAAGAGCGGCAAGCTGGCGCACGCCTATCTTTTCTGCGGTCCGAGAGGTGTGGGCAAAACCACTTGTGCCCGCATTTTTGCGAAGGCAATCAACTGCGAGCATCCTCGTGAAGACGGCGAGGCATGCAACGAATGTGAGAGCTGCCGTGCCTTCAATGAGCAGCGTTCCTACAACATCTTCGAGCTGGATGCCGCCAGCAACAACGGTGTTGACCAGATTAAGGTTCTGATGGAGCAGACCCGCATTCCGCCTCAGGTAGGCAAGTATAAGGTGTTTATCATCGACGAGGTCCACATGCTCTCTACAGCTGCCTTCAACGCCTTTCTCAAGACGCTGGAGGAGCCACCTCAGCATGTCATCTTCATCCTCGCCACTACCGAGAAGCATAAGATTCTGCCTACCATCCTGAGCCGATGCCAGATTTACGACTTCGAGCGAATGACGGTAGCCAATACCATCAACCACCTGAAGATGGTGGCTGAGAAGGAAGGCATACAATATGAAGAGCAGGCGCTCGCCGTGATAGCCGAAAAGGCTGACGGAGGTATGCGCGATGCCCTCTCTATCTTCGACCAGGCTGCCAGCTTCTGCATGGGCAACATCACTTACCAGAAGGTTATCGAGGACCTGAACGTGCTCGACAGCGACAACTATTTCCGTCTGGTAGACCTGGCTCTGGAGAATAAGGTAGCCGAGATGATGGTAACACTCGACGGCATTCTGAGCCGCGGTTTCGATGGCGGCAACATGATACAGGGGCTTGCCCAGCATGTGCGCAATGTGATGATGGCGAAGGATCCTCAGACCCTGCCTCTGCTCGAAACCAGCGACGACCAGAAAGCCAAGTTCCAGGCTCAGGCCCAGAAGGCACCTACACCTTTCTTATATAAGGCGCTGGAACTGATGAACCAGTGCGATATCCATTACCGCGCCAGCAGCAACAAACGATTACTGGTAGAGCTCACCCTGATACAGATAGGCCAGATTACGCAGCCCGAGGATCAGGATGTGCCTAGTGCGGGGCGTACGCCCAATAGATTAAAATCCCTGTTTCAGAAACTCCTGGCTCAGTCTAAGCTTGCCTCTCAGGGTGCAGGTTCTGAGCCTTCTGGCAGCAGCGAAAACCGGTCATCACAGCCGGGAGCGTCTGCTGCTACAGCTACTGCTGTGCCTTCGTCAGGGGCACCGACAGCCGCTTCTGCAGCCTCCAATGCTGCATCTTATTCTGCATCTGCCACCGCAGCCGGAGCTGCCTCTCCAGAAGGCTCAGCCGCTGCCGGAGCTGCTACTGATGCTGCATCGCCTCACAAGCCACGACTCAAGAATATCAAGCTGGGCGGCATAGGCATGACTTTCTCTAACCTGAAGAAGAGGGAGGAGAACCAGCGCCGCCTGCACAGTCCGTATGATGATACCAATGAGGAAAAAGCGACCATCACGGGCGACCAGAACGAGTTCACCCAGGAGCAGGTGGAAGCAACATGGTTCAGTATGTGCATGAGAATGCAGAACAAGTTGGATTTCATAGGCTTAGCCAACCGAATGAAGAGTATCGTACCGAAGATAACCAACTATCCGCAGATAGAGGTTATCATCAACAACCAGCTCTTACTAGACGACGTTTTGAACATCAAGAACCGCATTCTCAAGACTTTCGTCTTAGGTCTTCACAACAGCGAACTGAGCATCAGCTACCGCCTTGCCGACCAGGAAGAGGTAGGCAAGGTTCTGACCAAGAATGAAGTTCTGGAACTTCTTATGGAGAAGAACCCTGCAATGAAAAAACTCACAAAGGACATGGATCTGGTCATGACATAGAAGATACTCCACACGATACGAAATTCTCCACTCCATGTAGGACAACCTATACGGAGTGGAGAAAATTGTTTTTACAAATATCGAAACTTGATGCTTTAAGAGACACATAAGAGGAAAAGACCAAGGGTCGTTACAGCGTGACAGTTGTGACAGTTGTGACAGTTTTCAGCGGAGGGGGTATATTGCGAGTTTGCAGCTATCAAATTATAAGTATATATATTTAAATTATTATATATATATTTATATATATTATAAGTTACCTCTAAAGAGAGGGAGGTGG
>NZ_VZBE01000042.1:0-9841 GCF_009494835.1 Segatella copri | reverse complement strand
ACAACATTTGGAATACACCTTATCTTTTCAATGCGAAGGAATTCGATGAAGAGACTGGATTGTATTACTATGGGGCGAGGTACTATGACCCAAGGATAAGCCTTTGGATTAGCGTAGATCCATTAGCTGAAAAATATCCAGCATTAAGTGGCTTTTGTTTTGTTGGTAATAATCCTGTTACATACATAGACCCGGATGGTAAAGCTATAGTAAAAGGATTCGTTGCAGCTTTTAAATACGCTAAACGTATTTGGAAAGTCTATAAGAAAACAGGCAAATTGACACCTTCAAATCTTAAAAAGGCTGGACTAAGTGAAATTTCGGATATTGCAGGGGACATTCAAACAGTTTTTGACGGTGATGCTTCTTTTACCGATAAATTAGGCGCAACAGCCGATCTTTTGTTAGGGACAGACTTTAATAAAAAGGGGCAAAAGCAGTTTTTGAATTTTGTTGACGGATTTAAAAATAAAATAAAGCCTAATGGTGGAAAAGCCAAACCACATGGAGGTCCAGCGCATAATAAAAAAATTGATAATTTAATTGAGAAGCTACGAGTGGACGATGATGTTACAAACATAAGAAAAAATCAGAAACAAGTTGATGTTAATGGAAATGTTGTTGGTAATAATCGTCCTGATGTCCAGTTTGACAAACATGGTGTTCACACCAATGTTGAATATGACACACAGACTCGTTCTATGAACAAACATAAGGAACAGCTTCCTAAAAATGACAATCAAGCAAGAAATAAGTTTTACAAGGTAAATGGCAAGTGATTTTAAATACATAATATTCTCTATTTTTGACATCAGTGACTTCAACAAAGTCACTGATGTCGTAAAATTAATTTTTAAAAGAGAATTAGAAAAAGGGAAAGCATATATATATCCTATATGCCCAGTTATAGAGGAATATATAAATCCCCAAAGTGGTGGTTCACATTTCCCTAAATTTAGTTGTTGGCAAAATGAAATGTATCCAGATAAAGTCTTTTTTATATCAAATTATGAAGATGGATTGTCTAATTTGTGTAGAACTATACAAAAGCATTTGAAATGTAACACTATTATGTGTGCGTTGTCCAATGAAACAGATAATCCGTTTTTTAAATTTTATTTTTCCAATTCAAATTTAGAAGAACGCTTAATTCAAGCATACAAAGAAGACAGATGGGTGTTCTATGAAGAAGGTATTCCACTTTCTATTGAAGATCAAAGTTATTATAAAAATAAAAATATCAAGAAAAGATTAAACAATTCTATAATTAAAGAGTATTTGCTGAAATTAGGCATTGACTTATGCTTAATAGACAGTAAAATTTCGAAAGGATTTGTGTTCATACGTAAAGAATGGTGATTATACTTTCTTGGTGATTTTATATCGAATAAGGAATAAAATCCGTGGATATGATTCAACATTTATCCACGGATTTTAACTGTTTGTTTTATATTCTTCGCAAAGTATATGTTTGCATCCTTTCAGAGTGGTCGTTGCCCAATGAGTCTGTCAGAGCAATACTATTGGCATCACTCACCTTATAAAATACAAGCTCACTGTTCAAAGGAAGCACAAGCATCAATATGTTGCCGTCAAGCACTTGGAAAGTACCTCTTGACTTTTCCTGCTCGTTCTGCTTTTCTTTGAATGTCTGTATCAACAGGTAGGAAACTCTTGCCATCCTTTTTCGGTTAAGTCTCACAATCTACACTTTGTCAGCTTTTGGCTTTATTGTCCATTGTTATTATTCAATAATGGTTCTTTCTCTAACAATATGCTGTTTTTACCAAGAAATTACATAAAAGTTGTTATAATATATATAAATATTCGTCTTTAATGCTTCCTGCCATTATCTTTGCCGATTAAAAATGTTAGTGCAAAGCAATAATGAAGTAATAGAAACGTAAAAAGTAAACAACATGGAACGCAAAGAACAGACCGGGCATATCTGTAGATGGATGGCTTTAGGCATCATGACTGCCATCGTCATCGTAGGATGTACCATTGTAATCGGCCTATTTGAATGGCGCGACAGAAAGGAGATTGAGTGTAGAAATGCAGAATTGCATCAGTGGCGAAAGAATGTGCATGACTTAAACTTGCACATAACGAAATTGTCACTGCTTGGTGAAATGGTTGCGGATTGGGACTCAACAGATGTAAATGAGTTTCATTCGCTTCGATTGGAAGTGGACAGTATGCTTGAAGGCATCGCAGATATTTGTCCGAAAGAAGATTCTGATACGATCTGCCGTCTTCTTGCAGAAAAGGAACAGCTCCTTCTGGATATAAAGGATGCCATGCAGGATCTGAATGCCACTCAAGAAAAGCTGACCGCAGAAGTTCCAAGAATTGTAGAGCAGAATAAAACTGAAAGCCAAAGACTTTCAGCTATGCCACAGCAGGCAAAGCCAAAGAAGCGCGGTTTCTTCAGCAGATTGTTCGGCAAGAAAGAAAATGCAGTAACAACAGGCAACCGTTTAACCCAAACAGAAAAGATGCTCACCAACCTAAACCAAACGGTTGTTGCTAAACATCACCAGCAAAGCCGTAAGGTAGTGGAGATATTGGATAGTCTTGGAAACAGAAATGAAGGTATCAATAAGCAGTTGCAAAGAGTAATCAGCATAGCTGATGAGAATGTGGATAAAGGCATAAAAGTTCGTGAGCGACAAATCGCAGACTTGGAAGGCAATTATACCTATTTTTATATAGGGATGATAGGATTGTTGATATTGGTATTTTTCGTATTATTCCTATTGGTGTGGCGATTCGCATTCAAGACACGTAAGAGCAAGGAAGAAACAAGAAAGGTGATGCTGACAGTAACGCATGAGATGCGCAGTCCCTTGTCTGCCATCAAGGATTATGCTCGCAAGATTAGCGGACTTGATGATGCTACGGATGAAAGCAAACGATATGCCGACTTGATTGTAGACACATCGAAAGGCTTGACTGCTATGATTGACAGTTTCCTGGTTTACTCCAAATTAGCGAATGGAAAGGCGACCGTCAAGGAACGCCCTTTCCGTATGATGGACATTGCCGAGCAATTAAAGATGGAGTATGAGCCCTTTGCAGCGAAGAAGCAACTGGAATTGAGCGTCAGCAATAAGGCAGATGGTGTTGTCAATGGAGACAAGGAAAAGGTGCTTACAATAGGACGCAATCTGCTTTCCAATGCCATCAAATATACGGGAAAGGGTGAGATAGTATTGTCCACAACCTATAAGAATGGTGTATTCATGCTAATGGTTAAGGATACAGGAACAGGATTGGACGACAAGCAACAAAAACAAATCTTCAAGGAATTTGCAAGATTGGGAAATGCGGTCACCCAACCGGGATTTGGCTTGGGGCTTTCCATTGTCAAGAACCTCGTTTCACTGATGAAAGGAAAAATCGATGTGTCCAGTCACCAAGGGCTGGGAAGTATATTTACCATTAGTCTTCCTATGGCTGCAGCCGAAAAGCAGAATGTGGAACCAACTCAGAATAGAACGAAACGACAAGATTCGTTTACTGTCATTGCCATTGATGATAGCCATGTGCAACTGAGTACCATTCGTGAAGCGTTTGCATCGAACGGCATCGTATGTGACACTTGTAATAATGCCACGGATTTGTTGGATATGATGCGCAAAAAATCTTATGATCTGCTGATAACGGATTTGAAGATGGCTGAAGTGAATGGTATCGAGATTCTGGAAATGATGCGTATGGTGAACGTGCGTAACTCCAAGACCATTCCTGTTGTCGTTATGACAGCAGCACCAAATGTGAGTGAGCAAGAACTGCTTGATGCAGGATTTGTCGCTTGCCTGTTCAAGCCGATGTCTGACAAGGATTTAATAAACACTGCAAGAAAGTGTGTGAACGGTAAAATAGCAGAAAAACAAATAGACTTCTCTATGTTGCTGACCTACGGCAATGAAAAAGAGACTTTGGAGAATTTCGTAAAGGAAATGACTGACACATTGGGCAGTATCCGTAATGCAGCCAAAGAGGAGAACCGCAAGAAAATGTCCGATGCCATTCACCACGCAAGAAGCTCGTGGATGATGGTACAATCTGACGAGTCTTTGAACTATCTCTTTGACCTGATTGAAGATTCTACATCATCAGACGACGTTATCAACCAAGCGGTTGAGGATGTTTTCGCACATGGTGAGGAAATCATCAAAGCCGCACAAAAGAAAATTGAGGAGGTAACAGCATGAAGAAAGTAATAATCATTGAAGACAGCCCGACATTTTGTAATATGTTGGGCAAGAAGTTGGAATCGAAGGGATGGAAAACAATCTTATGCTACAATTACAGAGATGGTCTGAAAGCTGTGAGGGAATCCTCTGAATGGGATGTTGTCATTTCGGATATGCGCTTGGGGAATGATAATGGTATCGACCTGTTGGAATGGATGCGTAGTAACGGCTATCAGAATCCATTTATCATCATGACATCTTACGATGAAAGCATGAGTGCCGTGAGGACTATGAAATTGGGAGCAGAAGACTATATACCGAAGAAATTGTTGCTTGATGTAGTTTATGAACGTTTGGAAGAAATCATAGACAAGCAGAAACGACTCGTAGAGTTGAATAACAAGATTGTTTACCGCAAAAGTGAGAAGTTTCGCCGTATATATAAAATGGCAGAATTGTTTGCTAAAAGCGACATGGCTGTTATGATATTGGGCGACAACGGAACTGGCAAAGAACATATAGCGGAAAAGATACATCTGCAAAGCAAAAGAGCCGACAAGCCTTTTGAGGTAGTAGATTGCGGTACGCTTTCTGCGGAACTTGCCGTTTCCGCTCTCTTCGGACATGAGAGAGGTGCATTCACAAGTGCAGACGCAGCAAGAAAAGGTTACTTTGAATTGGCTGCTGGAGGTACGCTGTTCTTGGACGAGATAGGGAACCTGCCGAAAGATGTACAGGCGATGCTGCTGCGTGTGTTGCAATCCAAGAGCTACCGACCATTGGGAGCTACAAAAGATAAAGTGGCTGATGTGCGCATTATTGCCGCCACCAATGAAAACCTGCAAGAGGCAGTTCGGGAAGGACGATTCAGAAGCGACCTGTATTATCGACTTCACGAAGCGGTTATTGAGATTCCACGGTTGCGGGATTGCAAGGAAGATATTATGCCATTAGCTAACTTCTTCCTGAAACTATATGATAGGCATACGGACAAAGAAATAAAATGTATCAGTAAGGAAGCGCAAAGGGCACTTGTAAGCCATACATGGCCAGGTAATGTGCGTGAGTTGAAATCATGTATCATGCGAGCTATGCTGCTATGCGAGAATGAGATAATAGATGTCGAGGACTTGCAGTTGTCACAATCGGCATTGACAGAAGAGGCTTTGGACTTTGATGAACAAGAACGCAAGATCAATCGAGAACGTATCTTGTGGGCTTTGAAGCAATGCAATGGTATCAAGCGTGATGCGGCAAAAATGTTGGAAATGAGCCATACTACATTCTATGCCCGTATGAAAGAGTATGGTATTTCTACGAACAAGTTGTAACGGTATAAGAACCGTGTAAGGAAGATTGGACGAGTGTCCGGTTTTCCTTACACTATTTCTGCTTGCAATTTCCTTGTGAAAATCTTATTCTCTTGATAAAGTTGCTGATTATCAGGAAATATCATCATCCGATTGTTTAGTCTGTCTTGGAATGGCATAGGTATTGGACTAATAAATGATGTGCGCACAGAAACATCAAATTAGTACAAACCCATAAAAGAGACAGCAACATGGAATACAACATATTGATAGAGACTGATTTTTTCAACTTGCTGAATGCAGGTCATAAGAACAAAGGTGGTAACGCTTTGGAGAACTCATATCGTGAGTTTATCAAGGTTGTGGTTGATTTATGCAGCACCAACGTGAAGCAAGCGGTCTTTGCTCTGTCATACGCAGAGACCGAGCTTGATTTCCATCTGTCAATGCCCCATATAAAGGATTGTTTGGGAACCGTAGGCTTGTATGTGCGCAAAGCTATTGCATTTGTCCGAAGGATGCAAGAGCATGTGGCAGCAACATATCATCTTCATGTGACTACATCCACTTCAGAAGCCTCTCCGCCAGTATCATCAGAATCAAAGCCATTAGTAAAATGGACTGGCAATGCCGTTGACCTTGTAGAAATGGTATATGGCATCTGCGTAATGGGAAGCGTGAACGATGGCGATGTAAAATTCAAGGACTTGGCGCAAGCCATGTACCAGTTCTTCGGCATCAAAGCCAAGGACTGCTATCGTTTCTACACCGACATCAGAAGACGCAAGAACCATAGCCGTACTTACTTCCTTGACAGAATGCAGGAGAAGTTGAACGACAAAATGCGAAAGGATGATGAATTGGAAAGAATGAGACGATAAAAAACGATAAATCCCATATATGTATGCAGGGGCGAGTAACTGAAAGGACAATTCCTAAAAGTTACTCGCCTTATTGTTTATTTCTGTATGAGATGCTTTAAGCTCTCGTCACCAGCGATGCGCTCCAGCTCGTCCTTGACAATCAGCTTGACATCCTCCTTGATTTGGTTGTAATTGTCCAGAATGGCTTGCTTCATGCAGTCGTTGCCATCGGCATCCTTGAAGTCGTTGATGATGGGGATAGGCTGATAATGGCTTTCCTCTCGCTTTACCTTATCGGTGTCAACGACAATCTCGGCATGGAAGATCTTCTGCTCTATGCGCTCGGTGAAGTTGTCGGAAACAGATCCAACAAACATACCTTGGGTAAGACCACTAATCTTGCTTGGCGGAATGAGACTATCCATTTGGGTATTGATGGACGTAGAGACATCCTGACGGTTGATGGAAATAGACTGGCGCTTTTGAAGTACTTTTCCAAAACGCTCGGATAAAGTCTTGGCGGTCTCGCCAACGACCTGACCGCTGAAGATGTTACCTACCGTATTGATAACCACCTTAGCCTCCTTGTCTCCATAATCGCGAACCAACTGCGAGAAGTCCTGGAAGCCCAAGCAGACGGCAACTTTGTTGCTTCGTGCCGTAGCAATCAGGTTATCCAAGCCTTTGAAATAGATGGTCGGCAACTCGTCAATGATAACGGATGATTTGAGTTGTCCCTTCTTGTTGATGAGTTTCACGATGCGGCTGTTATACAAGCCAAGTGCCGCACCATAAATGTTCTGACGGTCGGGATTGTTGCCGACACATAGAATTTTCGGTTCTTCGGGATTGTTGATGTCGAGTGTAAACTCGCTTGCGGACATCACCCAGTAGAGTTGTGGCGAAATCATTCGTGACAGCGGAATCTTTGCGCTTGCAATCTGCCCCGCCAACTGCTCCATTGCCCCACCTTGCCATGCGTCCATGAATGGAGAAAGGTAATTTTCAAGTTCGGGATAGCTCGTCAGGATCGGAAAGACATCCTCGTATCTGCGGTTGAGCAATTCGATGGCATGGGGAAAGGTACAATACTTTCCGTTCTTGTAGATGCGTAGGTACCAGATGATGGCAGCAAAGAGGATTATCGGACTCTCCACAAAGAAGTCGCCCTGCTTCTGCACCCAAGTCTTATTGAGGTTGAGCATTATTGTATATGCACTTTCGTAAGCATCGGAAATGTCACTCATAAAATCCGGGTGAATAGGATTGCAGCGATGACTTCTGCGAGGATCGTCAAAGTTGATGACATAGAACTGGGGCTTGACCTTATATCCATTCTGATGGTTCATCATGTGGTTGTAGGCAATCGTCGAAAGGTCGGGAAACTTGAAATCATAGATATACATTGAATACCCCTTCTCTATCTGCTGTTTGATGTAGTTATTCACTACAGCAAAAGACTTGCCACTACCCGGTGTACCTAACACGATGGTCGCTCGGAACGGATTGACCACGTTGATCCATCCTCTCTGCCATTTCTTCTTGTAGTAGAAGCGAGTGGGCAGATTGACAGAATACTCGTTCTCCATGAGTTTGGTCTCTTGCATGAAACTCTCGTTCTCATTATTGAACACATCCTCCATGAGGTTGTGTTTCAAGAGTCTGCTCATCCAGAGTCCTCCCATCAACAGGCAGATATAACCCGCTGTCATTGTAAATATGTACAGCGTGGCATTGCCCAAATGAGATATAGGCAACAATAATATCCACCAGTTGAGGAAGAACAGACAGGAACCAACGGCAAGAACCGTCCAAATCTTGCTCCAACTCATCTTTTCCGCTTTCACACCCTTGGTTCCCAGACATGAGAGTGCCAGGAGCAGAAGCGAAAACAGCTTGGTATAGAGGATGGAATGGAATAAACCGCCTGTACGGTTGAAGTTGATCAGGATTCTGTCAACAACTCCGATTGTCACTCCCCATATGTGCATTGCCTCGTAGCAATACCAATATACATTCATAATTGCGAGTATAATACTCACGGCACGGAGAAAATCCATGATTTTTCCCAATGCTCTCAAATCGTCTTCTTGTGCCATTGATTTTCTGTTTTGAAGTTATACCTTGATAATACGATTAAAGGTTTCTCCCTTTTCGTTTCTTTTTCTTTCTGCGTAACTCTCTATCGAATGCTGCTTCCTGTGCCTCGTTGGAAGAACCATTCCCTGCCATAAGTCCAAGACCGCTGCCGTACTCATCGAACAAGCCAGAACCTTGAAGTTCCTGCTCCAAGCCAGAGTCTTCTTCTTTTGGAATGGTAAGCGGTATTGGCTGCTCATTCTCGTAAGGCAAGGTGAAGTGCTCCTGCAGGGCATTGGCAGAAAGATTCGTTCCAAGCCTTGAACCATTGAAAACGCTTTGGGTGCGGTGATCAATGAATGTTGCTCCGTAGATACGGCCGTCAGCTGTATGGCGGAAAACAACATCAATGCCCTTTGCTTTCAGAAGTTCTATGAACTTATCCTTATGGTACGTCTGCTTCAAGACTGCTTCTACGCTATGACGGGTCATCTCGGAGAGTTTCTTGTCCTCCTTGAACTTCTTGGCAGAATAAGCGAACCGCTTTTCTATCGCCACCACACCGACAGACTTATCAATCTTGGAAGCCTTGAAAGGATTTCCAACCTTATTGCCCTGTCCGTCCGTGGCAGAATAGACAAAACCATGATACTCACGACCGCCAACTTCGCCTCTGACTTCCTCCAAGGATATATTATATAAGGAGAGAAGTGCACGGTACTCGCCCAAGGACTGGAACCTGTAGGTAGCGCAGAGAGATTTTACTGTGTTGGCAACCTGCTTCTTCACATTGCCTTGGCTTGCATCCACCTTACGAAGTGGATTGTCGAATCGACGTTGCTTGCGGTCTGCCTTGTTGAGATTGTACTTCATCTCCAAGTCACGAGTGATAGCCTTGCTCTTATGGTAGTTGTATCGGCTATCCAAGCACTTGCCGTTTTCATCCACTCGGATGGTCACGATGTGCATGTGGTGACGGTCAATGTCCTCATGCTTGTAAACCATGTATGGCTGGTTGCCATATCCCATGCGCTCCAAGTATTCCCGTGCGATGTTCTCCATCTCCATATCCGTCAGCACATCATCAGGATGCGGATTCAGGGAGATATGCACGACAGGCTTTTCCGTTCTGATGTGCGGAGAAAGGTATCGCTGGAAATCACGTAAGGCATAGGCGATGCTCGTCTTTCCCGAACAATCATCGAAGATCTTGTTCGTTGCCAAGAGCTTTCCCTCTTCCTTGTTAATCTTCTCACCATTGTATGCCAGTGCGCCATACAATGAACTTCCGAAACTTATCTTTGCGACCATCTTTCCTCAAACTTACGGGTTAGTTCAACAATCTCACGGGTAAGAGAGACCAGTTCCCTGGTGCAGTTCTCCAGCT
>NZ_VZBE01000086.1:0-10180 GCF_009494835.1 Segatella copri | reverse complement strand
CTGTAGCGGATTAACGAGTTTAAACCTTCCTGCTGGTATTACCAAGATAGGCGATGGCGCATTCCGTGGTTGTAGCGGATTAACTTCTATTTATGTATATGCAGAGAAAGTACCAGAAAAAGGTTATAGGTATGATGTATTCGAAAGAGTTGATGCCAAGAAATGCACACTTTATGTACCAATGGGAACTTATGATGATTACAGGCTCTCTTACTTTGGCCACTACTTTGAGAACATAGTAGAATTCGATGCAACAGGCATCGACAAGACTACAACCTCTACCGATGTTGAGGAGGTAGCTCGCTATTCAGTAAATGGTCAGCGATTGTCTGCTCCAACCAAGGGATTGAATATCGTGAAGTATAGCGATGGTAGCGTGAAGAAAGTTGCTGTTCAATAATGGATGGCAAGCATCCTTGTGAGACAATATTTTTATATAGGGGTGTGTCAAAAGTTTAAACAACCCGCTTTGCTTGACTTTGACACACCCTCGTTTGCTTTATATGATAGAGAGATTTATGAATGCCTATCAGGCAGTTTTCCCACTTTTTATTTGGTCGTTTCAGGAAAAAAGCGTAATTTTGCAGTGAAACAAATTGTGGAACTAAATAAATGGCCTATGAAACAGGTAGAAGAAAGATACGAAGCCGAGATAGCCAAGTTTACACCTCAGGAGATGAGGGAGTATGAAGCAAGTAAGATGGCATACCGGGATATCAAGAACTCCATTGATACGGCGACGCAAAAAGGTTTTGCGGAAGGTATGGAAAAAGGCATGAACCAGAAAGCCCTGGATATTGCCAGGAATATGCTTGCAGATGGTGTTGACATCAATCTGATCAGAGAGTGTAAATTAAACTGTGTTAAACTACTTTTATTGTAGCTTGACACAGTTTAGTTTACACTCTCTTTTGTCGAGGTGTATAGCCCCTTGGAACAACCGCAAAGTATGGGTTGATCATTATTGCCAAATTCTTTATTCTCCCATTTGGCTTAGGAGCTATTTTATTCAATAATCAGTTTTACTTGATTCGTCTGTCCATTATCAGCTATAGCTTTTCTTAGCAAATCAATAGTATATTGATTGCAGCCGATTGCTTTAATTTCCTTAAATGTACAGTTTTGAACGTTTTAATATAGCACGTGCCTTGGCTACTTGCTTGGAGAAATCAATGGAGCCACGCTTTTCCAATGCCTCATCAGCTGCTTCAACGAAACGAGCTGCTGCCTCACCATGAAGGACAGGTATTGTTTTAATTTCTATTGCCATAATCTTCTTGTTTTTAATGTTATGTACTTATTTAATTTGCAAAATTATGCTTTTATTTTCACTTTACCAAACTTTTTGTTAACTTTCTGTTGAATTTCTACGAAAAAAATCCAAATACCAACTTCATGCCATTTTAACGTCTCATTCTTTTCAATTCATCATCCTTTCGCATTTTGTCGTTCAACTTCTCCTGCATTCTGTCTAGGAAGTAAGTACGGCTATGGTTTTTGCGTCTTCTGATGTCGGTATAGAAACGATAGCAGTCCTTGGCTTTGATGCCATGAAGCTCCTGTACCTCCTGGATGACAGGTACCAGAAAGGAATGGAAGAAGGTATGAAAAAAGGCAGAGCTGAAGGCATGGAAGAAGGCATGTCCCAGCGAAGCCTTGAAATTGCCAGGAAGATGTGCTGGCAAAGGGTATGGCAAGAACTGCAAGGAGTTCACCCCGATGCAAGTCTCCTACATCCTCTACTTCCTCGGTGAGCCCTAACCCTGTTCCGCCTAATCTGAAAATGAGGCAACAAAAGGAGAACAAGGATATTAACAGCATTCTTGCAAAGACTTCAAAAAAACATTTTCGCGAAAAAAAACGGTTATTCTTGTAGGTTTCACAAAATAATCGTATATTTGCAGAAAAATAAATGAATGGCGTATGAGACAGATAGAAGAAAGCATTTTTTTATTTGTATCTAAAGCTATTGTAAAGGAACAAAAATATGAACAAACCGATAAACATTTTAGATAAAGATTATTTGAAATGGGTCAAGGAACTCTGTAAGCGTTATCGCCAGAGCCAGATAAAGGCTGCGGTAAAGGTGAATACAGAAATGCTCAAGTTCTATTGGAGTTTGGGCAGAGATATTGTTGCCTTAAAAGCAGAGACACGTTGGGGCAGTAAGTTCTTCAAAAATCTTAGTAGAGATTTGAAAGAAGCAAATCCTTTGGCAACTTGCTTTTCACCGAAGAATCTTCTTTATATGAAGAATTTCTATTGCATGTATCTACCATACACAGAAATTGGTCAGCAAGTTGCTGACCAATTGGAAAAAGATATTTTCTCAACTCCTTGGGGACATCACATGCTGTTGATTGACAAGTTCCTAACAGAGCCACAGAAGGCTTTGTTCTATATACACCAAACAGTAGTAAACGGCTGGAGCAGGAATGTCCTTCACAATTACATAGACTCGTCTCTGTATGAGCGACAAGGAAAAGCTTTGAGCAATTTTACCCGCACATTACAGAAAGAGAACTTTATCGACTTGCTCTTTTATAATTTGAACTTGTCATGCTACATAGTTCTGGAAGTCAAGATAGGTTCATTCACCTTTGCTGATGTCGGGCAACTTGGTGGTTATGTAGTAGCTTGTAACCACCTTCTTCGCAAAGAGGGGCGTGACAATCCTACTATAGGTTTACTTATTTGCAAGGAGAAAGACCGTATCCAGGCACAATATGCCCTGGAATCAAGCAGCCAACCCATAGCTATTTCTGAGTACGATCTAGAAAAATTCTATCCTGAAAAATTAGAAGGAACTATGCCGACGATAGAGGAATGGGAAGCTAAGTTGGGGGGTAGCATTGAACACGAATAATATAGAATTATTCAAGTTTCGCAAGTTTTGCCCTACACGCCCTGAAGGCCCAAAAGCTCCCAGAAGCAGCACGCCCCTTACAGGGCGTGTGGGGCTAAACTTGCAAAGCTTGAGTTCTTATAAATTACGAGAACCATGCTGCTCCATAAAGAAACGTTTTTGTTGTTCAATTTCATTGCGCAGTTCTTCTTCTGTTGGCATATAAGTCATATACTTGGCTGCAAACAACTGATTGTTGTCGTGAAGTACAGAATAACGTGCTATCGTATTGTCGGTATCTGTGCAAAGCAGCACTCCAATAGTAGGAGCGTCATCAGCACCTTTGATAAGGTCGTCATACATTCGTACATACATATCAAGTTGACCTATATCTTGGTGTGTGAGTTTATGTGTCTTTAGCTCAAAGATGACAAAACGCTTCATGCGATAGTTGTAGAATACCAAATCAATATAAAAATCGTCCGTATCAGTAACTATGTGCTGTTGACGCTCAACAAAGGCAAAGCCTCGTCCAAGTTCCATGATGAACTTTTCAAGGTTGTCAATTAAAGCTTTTTCAAAATCGCTTTCGTTATAATCAGCATCACGATGAAACCCCATGAACTCTGCCATCATTGGATTTTTGATATATTCCAATGGGTCGGTTGAGTTTTCCATATCTACCGGCAGTGCCGATTTCTCACGTTGCGCAGCTAATCTACGCTCATAGTATTGTGTGGATATGTTACGATCAAGCGCACGAAAACTCCACATGTCTTTATCTGCGGTTTTCAAATACCAAAGCCTGGCATTGGGGTCTGAAACAGAAAGTATGCGGCGTATATGCGACCAACTAAGATTGTGAACACATGTGTTCACAATCTGTATGTCAGGGAAAAGGAGATAGAAACGCTTGTAATAGTCCAAATTGCGTTTATTATAGCTCGCACCATATCGAGGTATGATTTTCTGAGCGAGGTTCTTGATGACTTCTGCTCCATATTCGGCACGCTCTTTACCCTGCTGTTCCTCTTTCACAATACGGCGACCGATATTCCAATATGTGATTACAGCAGACTTTCCTGCCGCAATGTAGGCTTCCTTTCTGCCTGTTTCAATGATATTGCAAACATCATTTACAAGTGAAGCCATATCATTGTTCAGTGAATCTTTCTGTACTTTATAGTCCATATTGTTTGTTTCTCTAATTGTTTCTCTTTTCCTCACTAAACGCCTTTATCTCGTCAGCAAGGACTTTCTGTAATTTCTCTTTCGGTACTATCAACTGATAATCCTGCCATATGCAGATGCATATTAATTACAAAGATAATTATATTACATCACAATTCTGCATAAACGCAGTGAATTTTATGTTTATTTAGCACCTTGATGAAAAGCTGTTATTATATTACACATCACCCCCTAAAAAGTGCGGTAAGCAGACCGCCATCCATAGCTTTTACCGACTTACTTGTTTTTGTAAGATTCAAGCAAATAATGATTGATTATAATGGGCTTACAATTTGCAATCCGCCTCAAGCAGGAACGAAAAAAGCATAGATGATATGAACAACCATATTATCCACCCAACGGTGTATATTGCAAAAAAAGGGTCTATACACCCTTTTGTCGAGGTGTATAGACCCTTGGAACAACCGCAAAGTATGGGTTGATAATTATTTTTTCAGATAATTGGTATTCCTGTCAGCTTAGGACTTTACCACATTTCTTCATTATTATCATCTGGTTTTTTATCATAAAACTCAACAGGTTGCGACCCTGCCAGCAACTGTTGGGCTTTTATCTCATGCACCTGCATTTCTGGTTTTATATATTCTTTCTTCATATTGTGCTATTTTTATTTGATTACTACTTTCTTGTTGTTCTTTATGTATATGCCCTTTGTCGGATTGCTTATCTTTCTACCTTGGAGGTCGAAGATTCCTTCAATAGTGCCATGACGCTGCACGTCAGTACCCATAATGGTGATTCCATCTATGCCTGTTGTCTCGTTGCCGCCACCGAATACAAAGCTGCGAGCAAGTGCTGCCGATGATGGGTCTTTTGCTTCATTTTCAGATACTTGCAGATAAGCCTTTCCAGGAGTCGCTTTGAGGCTTATTCCGTCGTTGCTGAGGTAGAAGCCGAGACGTTCTTTTGCTGTAGCTTTATTATATGTAAGACGATAGAGTTTACAACCAGTTTCTGCTGTTACAGTCTTAGCTTCAGCTGGTGTAGCCACAAGGTGGTTGTCATCAGAGGAAACTTTTGTCAAGTCATTTGTCTCGTTTGCCTTAGCATTGACATACGCTCCGTCTGTCTTCAGTAGCACACCCTCTTCCTTTGCCACTTGGTTGTCGTTGCGTTGTGTCAATGTCATCTTGCCACCGCTTACCGTTGCGTTATAGACATTAAGCGTTCTGTCTGATGGAACAGAAAGGGTTACATCGTTTGTCGGATTGCTGAATGTTGCCCAATATGTATCGTTGCCATTTGCATCCTTGTCGCCCTGTGCAGCCTTGATTACTTTATTGTCAGAGCCGGGAACGGGATATAGGTCCTCGCCTAACTGCTGTCCCCATACCTGCTCGCCTAATACTTTGCCTTCGGCAAGCAAATAAGCCACCTCACCGCTCTTTATCTGCTGTTTGGTGAAAGCCTTGACCACGTCTGCTTCTTCCTTTCCGTCTTCGAAAGTCAGACTTCCTTTACCAACTATTTTGATGTTCTCAGATGAGTTGTTCAGCAATGCCTCCTTATTGTAAGCTGTAATGCCCTTTACGATTAGTGTACCGTTTACATAACCTATAATGATTCCTGGATTGTCATTTGTATTCGTCACATCTCCATAACTGAACACATTCTGGATTCTGCTGTTACCAAACGTTTGTCCTGCTATGCCACCGGCTTTCCAACCTGTGCTTGTAATCTTGCCATAGTTAGCGCAATCTTCGATACTTGTGTACCAAGCATAACCTATTATTCCACCAATATAGCTATTATTGTTTTCAACGGTTCCATAATTTGTGCAGCGCTTAATGTTTTTATCACTGCTACTACCTGCAATTCCGCCAACAGACCTTGTACCCTTCACGCTGGAGTGATTCTCGCAGTTTTCGAGATTTATTCTGGCCCCTCCAACAATACCGCCAGTATCTTCTTGTCCTATTACAGTACAATTGTTTGCGGTTTTAATGCCCCTTATATGTCGTGGAGAATCCCCGTCTGCATATCCTGCCAAGATACCGGTGTAATCTGTCTTCGTGTTTGTCGTGTTCACATTCTCCACCTTGGCATAGTCAAAGATAAGGTCTTGGATAGTCGCACGTTCAGTATAGCCGAAAAATCCCACAATTTTTTGTGCTGTCTTGATATAGAGGTTGGAGATGGTGTGTCCCTGACCGTTCATATTTCCCTTCCAACGATTATAGTAATTGCCTATCGGAATCCAGCTCAGGAGTTCCTTGCCGTCTTCAGCCGCATGGCAGTAGTTCTTTAGATCGATATCCGCAGTCAACATGGCAGATGCTGAAGGGTGAGTAGTTCCAGCTACTTCGCTTTCGTCCACAATAGTTCCGTTCACATAGTCGCGAAACCAAGCCAAGTGGTAAGGTTTGGCTATCAGGTACACCCCATTTTCCTGTGAAGGCTTCACAGCCACATAATGCTGGCAACGCTTGCAATAGCCATCCTCATTGTTGTCGTGTCCAAGGGCAGGATGCTCTGCGTCCGTTACATCAGTCAATTCCACTGTCAATTGGCTGTCGGAATATATCCTTTGGCAGTCTTGGCATTGCCAATATTCCTTGGTTGCCGCCTCTGTGCAAGTAGCGTTTGCTGCAGCGTGGTGAATTGTCGTTCCGTGTTTATACCTGATTGCGGAACTGGAAGGATTGTTGGTGAAACTACCTGAGATTTTCTCGTTCGTCTTGCAATTTACAAGTGAATTATCTGCATAAACTGTATGCTCCGAACCAATGACAGGATAGATGTCTCCATCATTAGCCAGATTTTGTCCCCATTTTGCTTCACTCGAAGCATTTTGCTGGAGCAGATAGGCAACAACACCGCTTTTCAGCTGAGCTTCTGTAAATCCTGTTGCGTTATCTTCTGAAGGCGTGCCATTTCCGAAGGCTTTAACCTCTTTCTCTTTGCCTTCTACAGTAAGCTTTGCGCCACTATAGTATGCCACCATGCCTTCAGTGGCCCCTGAGCTAGAAAAGCCAAAAGCCATGCCTATATATTGCGTGCTATTCGTGGCAGAAACATTGCCATAGCTGAACACGTTCTGTATCTTGCCACTGCTTACAAAACCTGCCATGCCACCAACACGATATGTACCTTTTACATCTCCATAGTTGGCGCAGTCTTGGATCGTTCCATTATTGAAATAGCCAACCAAGCCACCTACCCACTGACTTGATGCCGTTACCTTTCCATAGTTGGCACAGGCGGTTATGGATTTACTTGAGTCGTAGCTGCTAAAAAGACCGCCGACCTGTTCTTTTCCTTGTACCGTGGCGTAGTTCACGCAGTTGTAGGCGTTACCATCAAGTATACCTGCAATACCGCCAGTATAATTACTTCCTTTTATCTGGCACGTTTCTGATATTTTGATATTTTGAAGGGTGCTTCCATTTCCTGCATAACCAACCAAAATTCCTATGAAATCTTGCGTATTTGTCACATTTGCATTCTCAAAGCTTAGGTTCTTGATTGTGCTTTGGTTGGTATAACCGAAAAGCCCCATAAATCTTTGGCTTGCATTGATATAAAGGTTGGTGATGGTCTTGTTATTTCCATCGAAAGTGCCCATGTATTTGTTAGTAGTATTTCCAATAGGCTCCCAGCTCACTTCTTCTAAGTTTTGAGACTTATCAGCCGCATGACATACTGTACTCATGTCAATGACCTCAACATTATCTGCTATCTTTGCGCAGATATTTTTTCTTCCGCGATTCACCACATCGCGGAACCACTTTAATTCCTCAGCTGTGGTGATGATGTAAGGACTGTCTACTTTGCCATCACCTTTGGAAGGACGCGTTTGTGCCCATGCCCCCCCCATAAGGCATGAGGATAGCCATCACGAGCAGCAGCATCGTGAATAGCCTGTTTCTTTGTTTTTTGTTATTCATATCTGTAAATTATTATTGTTATTCTACTTTCTTACATATTTTCTCTCATTGCCATCAGATATACTGTAAATCCCAGGATGATGACGAAAGTCTGTCCGAGAAACAGATAGATATAGAATCTTTCTCTCTTGATGAAATCACAGAAGCTGTAGCGAGCCTTGTAATTTTCATCAAGATATATCCTGTAGTCTTGAACCATGGCATAGCTCATGACTATGGCAAACAACAGAAGAGACAATGCCACTATAAGAATAGCCTGTTCCTCTTTCGTGAAAGTCTGAATTATATTTTCCATGGTGCAAAGATAGTGTTTTTCTTCGGAAGAAGGTGTCTACTTGCCCCACTTAGGTGTCTACTTCCTACAAAATAGGTGTCTACTTGGTGGGGGAAGTAGACACCTAAGGCGTGATTTTATTGTATTTTTGCTCTCCAGACAGTTGGGGAGCAACCTTCTTTCTCTTTGAATATGCGATAGAGATAGGAGCGTGAAGAGAAGCCACATTCGGCAGAAATGATGTCGTTGTTGTAGTCGGGATAGTCGAGCATCATCTTCTTTGCTGCCTCAAAACGTACCTCGGCAAGCCAGATGCGGAAGGTGGAGTTAAGGCACGCAGTGAAGTAGCGTGACAACTCGTTCTTGGAAATGTTCAGCGAGCGTGACAGGGTGAACATGTTTACTGAAGTGTCTTTATAGCCCAAATCGGCGCACCACTTGTCGAGCTTCTCCTTGATGAACATCTGACGCTCCTGAGAAATTGACTGTAAATTTTCTTTATCGTCTATAGGTTCTGCATACTGCCCATTGGAGCTTTCCAAAGATGCTCCCCCATTTTCTGTTTCTTCATCTGCTATGGCTGCGCTTTCTTCTTCCTCCTTATCCAAGAGTTCCTCGGTAGGAACGTAATTGTAGCCCAATGCCACGAAACTCAGGTTGAAGAAAAGAATTGAGAGCAAAGCCAACGGTCCTATTATATATAATAAGGTGGTAGAGAGGATGACGAAAGGCATGGTAAGGGCAGAGAAGAACAGGGCGAAGACACTGGCTCGGGCATATCGCACGTAGGGCAGCATGTCACCACCAGTCATCAGCTCCAACATTTTCTTGCGTTTCCGCATCTCAATCATAATCATATAGATGCAATACGCTACGTTTGCGCCGAACAATACGAGCATCGCATAGAGCCAGTTGCCAATGTTAAGACTTCCGCTATTGCTGTAGCCTATGCAGAAAACTGCTATGATGGCGGCATAAATGCAAGCGCAGACGATGTTCATCTTTCGGCGGTTGGCATGGGTCGCCTCAATGTTGTATATGCCCATGGCGATAGTGGTGATGCATGGGGTATAGACAAGAATGTTGAAAATAGCTCCCAAGTCATCGCTTTTCGCACGAAAACCCAAGAGCATCTGCAAGAGATATTGTATGGCAAGTCCCGTCATGCCTGCAAGTATCATCCAGCGTGACCACTCATAGCGTCGGTTGGTCCACTTCATGTGCAGGTGGGTGATGCCGAGGATAAGGGCATTGATGAGCATGAAGATGAAACATGCGAACTGAAGGAAATATAAAGAGTCCATCATTCTTACTATTTTATTGTTACTTTCTTGTATTTCTGATTGCTTGCCGTAGGATTTTCAGGGTTGGTCATCTGCAAATATCCTGCTGCAACAAGGGAGGTGATGTAACGTTCACGGTTCTTGGAATGCATGCTGACTCCAATTCTGTCAAGTATCTCTTTGGTGGTTCGAGGAACAGAACAGAAATTTACTATGTCCCTTTGCTTGTTAGACAATGACACTTTTGGAGTGTCAGAGTGTCTAAGTCGAGTGTCTAAGTCGTTCTCAGAAGTGTCTAAGTCGGTGCCAAAGTGTCTAAGTCGAGTGTCTAAGTCGTTCTCGGAAGTGTCTAAGTCGGTGCCAGAGTGTCTAAGTCGAGTGTCAGAGTCTTGGACTTGGTTACTTTTTTCCTCAACTTGGTTACCGACTTGGTTACTTTCCCCCTCGACTTGGTTACCTTCTCCTCTCCAAGCCGTGATGACAAATTCCTGCGCCTTGTCATTATTCATAAACGTGACATTTATATCTTCGTCCAGTGCACGAGTGATGCCGCTACCTACACCAGTGTATGGCAGCAAGTATATGGCATTGTTAAAAAGGAACATATTGCGAGGCATGGAAGTTCCTGCCTTGATGTCAT
>NZ_VZBE01000007.1:0-11687 GCF_009494835.1 Segatella copri | reverse complement strand
GTCTCTTCATCGAATTCCTTCGCATTGAAAAGATAAGGTGTATTCCAAATGTTGTTGCGCTCCTCAACGAACACCTCACCGAAAGGAACATACTCGATATGCTGCACTACCTCACCGTCAAGGTTGGTGATGTAACTACTGCTACCCAAATGGTCTGGGTGGTAGTAGAACTGCATCTTCTCGTATGTATCGCCTTCTTGGAAGTTGTTCTTTGCAGCTCTCGCTAAAGCTCGTGTCTGAGCAGCCTCCAAGCTGCCGTCATTGCAGCAGAAACCCTTGCCATCGACATAGTCGTTGTTGTCCTCGCCATTGTACGGCACTGCAAAGGTTGCATAATTATCCTTGATAACCTGCAACTGCTGAGTATATTTAACCTTATAATCAACAGACAAGCCATCAGTCTCACTACCTGCATACTGGATGCGGCGTGGGTCTGAGCCGTAAGAGTCGAAGTCACCAATCTTGGAAACGACACGCTGACTGCCAATATAGATGTGCTTGGTATAGCGTCCGCCTTGGTTGGCAACGAGATAAGGAGATACATACAATGAGAACTTGGCTGTGTTTGTGCGACCTCCAGCAAACTCGGAGTTCACATAGACTTGGTCACTCTCACCTGATGTCTTCACCGTACGCTCACCGTCTGCATCATACCAATAGTTGGTCACAAAGCCGTTATCATCAGAAGCAAGGAGACGGTTCTCCTCATCCCATTTGAGTTTGCGCTCTGCGGTCTTCTCGTCAGCCATGCCATCCTTCTTTGTACGGCTTGTATTGACATAGACAAGATTACCGTTGGCATCATACTCATAAGCATGATTGTTGTTCACATTCTCGCTTTCTGAAGGTGTCTCCTCCGTGCGGTAGTTAACATCCTTCACATTGGCGAGTTGGAACTTCTTGCCTGTCTCTGTTCCATAGGTGTATGACAAATCATAACCTGCATTCAACGTACCGTTGAACTGCACATTGTTCTGCGTGAGAATCTGACGCTTCGATGTGATACGGTGCATGTTGTCGTAACCCATCGCAAGAGTGTAGCTTGCGGTCTTGTTGTCTGCACCTGTATATGTACCAGTTGCACTAACAAGACGATAGAGGGCATCGTAAGTATAGTTATGCGCCATCTGTCCGCCAGCCTTGCCACTCTGAGGCACTGACGCACCGTTTACTACGCTGAGCACATTGCTCACCGCATCGTAAGTGTAAGCGTTATCCATAATGGTGTTGCCACCGCTGTTCACGGTGAGGTTCTGCAATCTGCGACGCTGTGGGTCGTAGGTGTAGAACGTCTCAGCACCATTACAGTACTTCAAGTATGTACGCTGCTCAAACTTGTCATAGCCAATCTTGCTTACATAATCGTAGCCGTATGACTTGTAGCCATGAACCTTTTCAAGCTGACCACCGAGATTGTAAGAGTAAGTAATCTTCTCCTCGTCAGGATAAATCATCTCCAACAGACGGTTGTGGCTGTCATAAGTCCATTGCGTCACGTAGGTTGCTATCGCTTGGTTAGGCACAATCATCGTGCGGCGGGTCTTCGTCACCTCGCCCATCTTGCCATAGAAATACTCAATGGCACCCGTTCCGTCCTCACGGAGCATCAATCTGCCGATACGGTTCTGAGAGGCATTGCGACCACCATAGTAATACTTCACGTTGTTCTCCGGGTGGTCAGGATAGCTGATACCCGTCAGACGCAGATAGTCGTAATCATAGGTGATGAACTTGCCTTCCTTTGCAAGGTTGGCAGTCTGCTTGGTCAGCACATTGCCGAGTGCATCATAAGTGAAACTGGTGATGCCGCTTGCAGGATGGTTCACCTCCGTGCGGCGGTCACCCATGTCGTAAGTAGAGGTCGTTACATTGCCCTCCGTGTCAGTAACACGGACAAGACGCTGTATGCCGTCATATTCAAACGAGGTGGTTATCTCACCATCAGGACCACTCTTCTGAATGGTCTTCACCGTCTTGCCACTGCCATTGGTATGGGTAGCCTGCACATTATGAAGCGCATCCGTTACGGTTGTAACGAGAGTATGACTGCTATTGTCAACAGTATATGCCGTAGTTGTCGTAGAGTTGTCCGGCAATGTCACTGAGGTAGCACGGTCGAGCACGTCATAGACTGTGACGGTAGGAGATACATTGTCAAATGACTTGTTGAACGTTGATTTCGATCCGGTTCCTTCCGTTGTAGGATAGAATGCCTTTGCCACACGTCCAAAAGCGTCATATACGTTTCTGCCGCTGACAATCATCACGTTCTCGTCCTTGGCAGAGCTTCCCTTGGATGCACTTGTCACAACACCGTCCTTCTTCACCTGCACGGCTCTTCCGAAACCGTCAACGAATGTAACGGTCTCCAAGTCATCGTTAGGGTGCTGGATGTCGTAGTGCTTGGTCACGGCGTATGCAGGAGCGGTAATGCCACTCTCACCAAAGGTAGCCAAAGGCTGATATTCAAAGGCGATGGCATAAGGCACACCCGTAGCCAACTCGTTAGGACCACGCACGCCAGTAATGCGACCGAGGTCGTCAACATCAGTCTCGTAGTAGAAGTTGTTGAGGTCACGATGCTCCTTGGCGATACCATACCGATAGTCGAAGTTGCCTTGCTCGCTGCGGTAACCCCACGCATCGTCAATACGCTCCACATACATGTTCATTTCCGGCTCATAGCGGTACTTGTACCACATACGCTGTCCCTTGCCGTTGGCAGGGAGAGTCTTCTGGATGATGTTGCCGTAAGAATCGTACTTGTAATCGGTAACTGCCGCACCGTCATTCAACTGCTGCGTAATCTGGGTGATGTGGTTGGCATAGTTGGTGTTGTACTTCGCCGTCACATGGTGGTAGAGCGAGCCGTCACCGCCAGTCACCGTTACATCAACAGGAAGACCAAAGATGTGCTTCGCTGCATTGTCCGTATATTTGATAGCAGTCGCATAATCGAACTTGCCGTTTCCGTCCTCGCCAAGACTGCCCTTGTCGCTGTACTTGTAGGACTTTAACTCACCATGATAGCCATTGAGGTAGTACTCATTCCATGCCTCGGATGTAATGACACCGTTGACAGCGCCCTCATACTGCAAATTTGCCGTATAGCGGAGAGGTACGAATGCAGATGCACGGTCACTCCAAAGGTTCACGTCACGCTTTGCGAACATGTACTTGTCACCGTCGGCAGTCAGATAGTAGCTGTCGTAACGGTTCTTTGTCTCGGTGTACTTGTTGCCGTTGGCATCCTCCACGGAAGTAGCGGTAACATTGCCCTGCGTGTAGTAGTTGGCTACATCGTAGTTCTCAACAGCCTGTCTGTAAACAGAATTGCCATTCTCCGTGTCGAGGTTCTTGGTGATGACCTCACCGAAACCGAGGAACTCACGTTCATGGCGGTCACGCTTGCCGTCCTTGTACTCAAAGGCGGTAGTCATTACAGGTCCATCGTCATGGATACCATCATCAACGGTAAGGGCAGACATTACCCACTTGCCACCAGGAAGTCCGTAGGTAGGAGTGGTATGCGCATAGTCGAGTGTGAAAGTGCCGCCCAAGGAGTTGGTGACAGACTTCAACATGTTTGTCCTGCCGATGGCAGAGCGTGTAACCTTCAACTCGCTTTCCTTCTCAGACTCAACAATGTCGAGATAACCGTCACCATCCACATCCTGCAAAGAGTATGTAGGGCGGTTGATGCTGTGAGAAGTGGAAGCACCAGGGTTCGTAGAAATCTTAATGCTGATGACTGGTATGTTAATGGTCAAAGTGAACGCTGCATTTGCCGACTCTGATGTAGAGGCTGATTCACTAAGCGCATTTGCACCCTTCCAACTGATAGGCTCATCAAAGCCATTGCCTGTATTGAGGGCAACAGTGATACCATTACCATTCTTCCATACCTTATCAGGAAGACCGTCAGAATTGATGTCAATAAGGTTGTATTCCTCCTCGCTTTCAGAGGTTACGAGACCAAAGCCAGCGGAAAAACTACCAGAAGCCTTATTTATACCCTTATATTTTTTATCTTTAAATTCACCCCAGCCAGCCTCAGGAGTATTACCACTTGCACCAATATTATAAGAAAGACTCTTACCGCCTTGAACACGGTCAAGTTCCCAATCTATAGGCTCAGTGAAAGCATAGCCAAGATTCAATCTTACCTTCTTATCGGAAAGAATTTTGTCAGGAAGTCCATCGCCATTAATATCAATGAACGATTCTACAGCTTCATCAGTATTCTTTGGCGCACTGCCAGAAATGGAGAATTGGGCCAACCAAGCAGTCTGTTGGTTCAGTATTGATGCCTTTCCTCCAGATATTAAATAGGTAATATCAGAAGCCGAAGCAACAGGATTGCCACCATATCCCCATGCCTGTGAAGCATT
Source organism: Segatella copri (assembly GCF_009494835.1). Taxonomy (GTDB): domain Bacteria; phylum Bacteroidota; class Bacteroidia; order Bacteroidales; family Bacteroidaceae; genus Prevotella; species Prevotella copri_F. The sequence goes on along the minus strand of NZ_VZBE01000007.1, from coordinate 7,296 downwards.
GTCGGAGTTGTTAGAGCCGATGCCCTTGTAGATTTCGCCACTCAGTCCACCAAGAGAGTTGGTGTATTGAATCGTACCACCAGCGATGATGTCCGGGAAGCCATCACCATTCATATCCATCATGGTGACCTCTGTCTTGGCACTACCGCTCGCATCGTTGTGCGTGATGCCAAGCGCACCGCCTTGCACTACCGTGCTCTTGCTGGACATCACTTGGCTTACAGCTGCCGCACCAGTACCCTGCAAGTATTCACCTGCAAGTCCTGCCACCTCTGTATTATTATCCAATGGATTGGTAAGGAGTACATCCTGTTCTGTCAATCGGGCTGTGCTTGCCTCTGTCGCTGTAAGGTAGATGTCCTGTCGCTGACCGACCCACTTATCCATAGAAGTCTGGTCTGTACCCAATGGAGTGAATGCCATCGTGAGAGGGTCAACCTTGTCGTTCTCGTTTTCAGGTAATTTCAGCAATGACTCGTCAATAGGCTTTGCATATCTGCCCTCTGCCGAGTTATAAACAAAACCTCCCCAGCCACGGTAAAGCATACCGAAGCCAAGATTGTCATTCTCTGCATAGAATCCAGCAAGCACATTCTCTGTTACAAGACCTGCCGCATCTTTCAGAATGGAAACAGAGGCTGAAGTAACAGTTTCATTAGAGATTGCTGCCGGATAGCTGTATTCAAACCAGATGTTCTTTCCTGCAGTAGTTGCAAATCGCAGAGTATCGGCTTTCAAGATGCCATTCTCGATAGTGAAAGACTTCTTGCCAACAAGCGCATCCTCTGTCTTGGCGGTCAAAGTAATCTGACCGTTGATAGAATTGTCCGAAAGGGTAAGCACTGGAGACACAACCAAAACGGTATCAGTCGCAGTGGTCAAGTATGGCTTGCCCTCTGCCAAGGCATTTGCAAATATCTTGTAGTGTGCAGGAACGGCTACAGTCTGTTCGATATTGGCAGAGTCCTTATAAGTCACAGACGCTTGCCAACCGATATTCTTCCAATCAACATTTGAGGTAGATGAAATCTCAAAGCTGAAGTTGGTCAGCTTTTCAGTATTCTCCAGACTGATGTTGAGTGAATCGCCATTGAAAGTCTCATTAGCCTTTAATGTACGAGCAAAGACCGTCTTCTCGATATAGTTCGGGTTGTCGTTTCCGTCACTGTCTTTCTTGTCGTTGCTGCCAATGATGCTGAGAACAACATCGTCGGTTGTTGCTGGCTTGTGGAAGGCACTGTGAACTTCAACGCTTGATCCATTCTCCACATTTGCAGAGGTGTTCACATCATAGATGGCACCATCATCAGGTTTGTACTCTGTTGAAGAAAGACCATTAGGTAAGGTGTTTGACTCGCCAGCGTATGTAATAGTAGGCGACCAGTTCACCTTGTCAAAAGAACCGTTGCTTGTTTCCTCAGAACCCGACTGCACACGGAAATAGATTCTGTCACCACGCTTGACGGCAACAGATGATACGGCTGCGCTGTATGGACTGTTGTCACCCTTGGCTATCGTCTTGTTCCAAAGTTCATTGCCTCCCTTTTGGATGGCAATTCTTACGCCGTCTGCCTTCTGATACTCGTCAGCATCATAGTCATCTGTTGGTGCAATGAGGCTTACTTGACCAGTTACGCTGACAGTTCCGTCCTTAGGAGCCTGCCATACACGCACAATATCCTCCATCGGTGAGTTCTTGATGGCTTCCGCCTGCTCATCCTTACTGACCTCCATGACAGAAGTGTCAACCTTGCCACCATAGATGATTGGGCTTGGCGTGTCGGCACTGCTCAATGTAAACGTAGGCACGGCATTGCCAGACTGATCAAACTCCAAATGGTTGAAATATACCTTGCCATTGGAAACGAGGTCAACAAGTCCGTCACCGTTGATGTCGCTGAAATACTGAGTGGTCTTTGTCTTAGTGGTTGACTTGTCCGTTCCGACAACGGCAGTCAGAACATTCCAACCGACAACGGCTTTCGCACCGAAAGAGTTCGTAGAACTTTTGGTTGTCGAGAAGTTACTGATGCCCTTTACCTTGACAGGCTCACCATATACTACTTCTCCGTTGTCAGTCTTGACCTGTGGACGATAATATACGGAACCACCAGACTTGTATACCTTGTCAGGAAGTCCGTCACCGTTCAAGTCAACGAATGCGGAAAGTCCCTTGCTGGTATCGCTGGAGTAGCTGTAAGAACCTCCTATTGTATTGCTTTTCCATTTGCTTCCGTCCCAAGGTCCCACACCTGCATAGAACGAACCGCTTACAGAAGAACTTGTCGTTCCGCCAAGTGCAGTTGGCTTGTCGCTGAAGCGCTTGCTGACAGTCTTCAATGGATTGACGAAACCTGCGTCAAGTCCGTCATCATGCGTGTTCCATTTCTCGGAATCGTCCTTGAACGGAACATATCCCTTTTCAGCCTGCACATCATCATAATAGTCGAAGTTCTGGAAAGCCACTTCCTTTCCGGTGTTGTCATACTGTCTGACACCTGTGAGCATTTCCTTGTGGAATGCACCTTCCTTGTAGTCAAAGGCATAGCTGCGCAATGTCTCGCCCTGGAAATTCACGGTCACTTTCTCCAACAGCCTGTTGGAGGAGGCGAGGAATCCATAGCGGGCATTGTTGGTCTTTACCTGCTTTATCTTGTTGCCTTCAAAGAGTACAACGGTGTGCGGTTCCTGTCCTGCATTACCTGCGTGAACCTCCTTCAGATATGCAGCCTTGGCCTTCAAGCCGCCACGCACATCCTCATCCACGATGTCATACACATATTCTATATAGTCACCGTGGAGTTCCTCGACACGTTTCAGCTTCCATTCGGCAATCACCTCACGGGTATTGCCCGAAGCATCGGTGACATTGCCCTTTACAACAGCTCCGTCACCACCATAGATGTACTTGACACCCTGCTTGTCTGTAACCTCCCAATAATAGTTGGCAGGACTGTCACCCTTGCGGATGATACGGCTGAAATCACCGCCTTGGCGGGTGTAGAACTGGCGGTCAGCCTTTCTGTTCATCTTCTCGCCACGGTGTGCAACTCCCATCTGTCCGTTGTCATCCATAGTGGAGAGCATTGAACCGGACAAGAGATAAGTCTCCGTCTCTTTTGACATGTCATAACGAGGCACGCCCCACCGGGTGTCAAGCGTAATGCTTGGCACGCTGACGTTCCAACCCTCGCCAAGCCAACCGCTACCGCCCTCGCTGCTGTACTGCAAGCCGAGGCTTGGCTGCATACCGTTTCGTGCTGGCGGCATCTCGAACGGATACTGCAAGTTGGCAGAGCCACGGTTGTTTGCGCTTGGAGGCGCAATGACATTGAGCTTCGCCGTCGGGTCTGCCGCCTTGATGTCGTTCATCATCGTCGGGGCAAATCCTTCGGTCTGCGGTGACTCCGGGGCCTGTATCACACCGTTAATCATGTCGGTGAAGTGGGTCGTCTTTGAAACGACACACTCTTCCTTCTTGTCCACACGCACACGCTCCAACGCAACCCAATGCTTCTCGGCCGGGTCGTAGTAATAGGTACGGATGTCGTCCTCGGTATAGCCGCTTGGTATTCTCGTGCGGTCATACTTTATCTTGACTGTCGCGCCCTCGCCTGTGAAATGGGTTCCGTGAGGGAGAAAACGGTAGCCATGTCCTCCTGCCGTGACGTTGGTCATGGCAAAGTCAAGTTCAGGAACATTCTCCTCTCCGATAGAGTTCACGGAAAGGCTTCTGTTCCGAATGAGGTCTTTCTGAAGAACGACCAGTTTGCTACCTCCTACGGAGATACTGTCAGAGACACCCTTCTTGAAGAGTTTTCTCACGGCTGTCCCGTCCTTTGCCGAAAGGGACAGTGTGGCGGCAAGCAGTAAAACCAATGCCCACGCCACCTTCTGTATATAATTCTTCATGCGTATCTTCCTTTAAGTTACTTTACTGAGATTTTCCTTGTATGCTCCCCATTCTCGGAGATTGCCTTCACGACATACACACCCGATGCGGGAACCTTGAAGTCGGCTTGCTTGACGCTTTCGCCTGTCATTTGGCGTGACACTACCAGTTTGCCTGATACGTCAAACACCATCAATGTGGCTGCAGAAGGCTTGTCCTGTGTGAGTTTAGCCTCGTAGATGCCTGTCGTAGAACCGTTGCCATTGACAGTGAAATTCTCGTCTTCTCCAGAAATGAAGGTATTGTCAGCCTGTCTGTCCGAGCTGCCCACATGGTTCTCCCTTGCCTGTGTTCCGTTAGGCATACTTGCATCACACTCGCTGCCGACATAGACGGTCATCGTTGTCGTACACTTCTTGGGTGTTTCTATCTGCACGTTGCCCCTTGTGGTGAATGAGGTTACAGGCGTACCGTTTACGGTAAGGTCTGTGATATGTGTCTCGCCCTTTCCGTACTTGATGCAGAACCGCCATGCACGAAGTGACCAGACATATTCATGATGCACGGTCTGTCCGTTCAACTTGTATGTGACCTGCATATTGCGGACTGTTACGCTAAGCACATCGCCCGGCTTGATGGTGACATATTTGGTTAGGCTTGTATATCCACCGGTTATGATATGCGCCTTGTCGCCCCGCACGTCGAAGCCATATTGGGTGATCTCGTCCGTGAGGCTTGGCTCCAATCCCACACGGTAGTTTGATTTTGTATCGTTCACCGTCCATGAGATGTCGCCAGACAGATAGGTCCTGGTGTCATGCGAGTATGAGGTGTAGAGTGCGTTGCCAGTGGCATAAATCTCGTTGCCTCCACCTTGTGATACGGACAGCGCATAGGCGCCGGGGGCAAGATTCGTGATTCTATGCGTGTCACCGAAGAATGTTCCTCTGGCAATGGTTTCTCCTTTTACTTTTCCTGCAACGGTGTCAACGCTGAGCACATAGGAATAGACTGGTGTACCGATGTTGATGCCGATGTCGATATACCCGTCATTGCGTGGAACTCCATTCTCGCAACTTGACGGCGTAGGAGTGGCATCATAGGAAATGCCGTCATAATAGGCGAATGTGAACACATCGCTTCCGCTTCCGTCTGCATCCCATAGGATATTGCGGAATATGGTCTTGCCCCTCGTCATATCAGGCTTGGAGCATCTTATGTTGCTATTGCTGTTGATGTCGAAATCACCTTCTCCGCTTGGGTCTATGAGCATGACGGTACGCTTGCGGCAATAGTCCGAGAACTCCCTGTCCGGTGTGAGGTCATAGCTCAACTCTGCCATATAACCGACATCATCGATTCCTCCTGTCCTCAAGCCTGCCATATTCAAGGCGGACTCTGCTCCTTCCGTTCGGATAATGCCCACATTTGTGTCTGTGTCAGTTGCATCCGAAAGGGATATGGTTCTTGTTGCACTTCCTGTTCCGTCAACACGCAGATAGATGTTTTTGCCTTCCTTGCGGATAGAGATGTCCGTTCCGTCAACATCCGTGGCGATGTATGAATTTGAGACCGCTCCGTTGATGATCGGATAAACAACTCCAGCATTGGTGAACCGGAATCCATACTTGCATGTGCTGCCACCGATGCTTCCGAAGCCAACGTCAAAAGTCGGGTGACTTGTCGGACAGGTGAACTCAAAGGCACCGCCACCTCCAACAAGGGCTGGGGTCGTGGCATAAGCTCCGGAAGCGGCTTTCTCTTGGATGATATTGTCAGTAAAGCCATTCCTTGACACTTCAAGTCCTTGCGCAGTCCATCTTGCCACTGTACTGTCGGGCTTTGACGGCACGTTGGTCTTGACCATCCATGTACGTTTCATGACATGCCACAGGGAATCTGTAGGTGATGTATATGTTGCAAGTGCCACATCATCGTCGCCCCAGAAAGTAAAGCCTCTGTCCGGCATCGGATTGCCGTTTTCACGTCCAATGACAAGCAGACGGGAAGCGGATGAAGGGTTGTATGGATTTGCGTCATGATAAGTTCCGTTCTCCTTCAAGGCCGCATACACCGGACTTTCCTCATATGATGTTGCGGAAAGCGGTTGGGAGAGACTTCCTGCCGTGTCGGTTCCAACAGCTGTGACCCTATGGTGGTAGGCTTGGTTCTCCGCCATATCCCAAGTCAGGTTTCCGTCGCTGTCAAGATACGAGCCTTTGAGGGTGATGCCGTACTTTACCGCCAGATAGCTCTCCACTTTTCTGCGCTCATCGGGTGTAAGCATCCTGCTGAACACAATAAGCTCAGGGGCATATCCCCGGATGGAAGCATTACCGAAGAGCGAGGTCGGGAAATCCGTACCGAAACTGCCAGAGGTGGAAGGGGTTCCGATGAATAATGTGGTGTTGGAGTTGTCTCCCCACAATGTTGTTGAAGGATTGCTTACCTTGAAGTAGGACACAACGCGCAGAGCGCTTTCCTTAAAACCGTTCTCGGACAAGGAATCACTTGATTGATAAAGCAGGTCTTCACCCGATGCTGAACCATAGTCCAGTGGTTCAACACCTCTACCCCTTACGGCTTTGTCCTTGCTCAGAATGGCTCCGTCGCCCTTGCGGCCGTCAAGAGCATAGACAACCATATCCTTGCCGATGGTCGCCATTTCGGGGGCAAAGACACCAATGACGGTAGCCTGCGAGAGGTTGCCGTGTTTGAGTTTGGCACTCAGACTACGGAATCCGTCTGCGAGCCAGAGACTCGGATTGAAGTTGAAGTAATGGACTGAACTGTTCGGAAGAGTAAGTTCAGACTTGACGCCACGGCTGTCCAATAGCATCAGCCGTATGGAATCCCCAGAGAAATCCTGCCAACGGTAATAACCTTGCAGGTCTGAGTTCAAAGGCGCAGTCTTGAACCACAGTTCGCTTCCGCTGACTCCTCCGGGCGTTTGCGCGAAACTGCCGAGAGCGAAGCCTAACAGTAACAAAGAAGTAAACTTTCTCATGCGCTGTCAATTTGGAGTGTTTGAAAAATATAAAAACGTATGCCTCTGCCGCGCAGGGAGAGACCAGTGAGAGAGAGAACGGACTGTTACTACGGAGAAGAATTGTGATATAGGCTTGCTCCGTAAAGTCCTATTGTCACGTGGCAGGCCAATAGGCTTTACCACCAAAATAATGCTGCAAATATACAAAAATAATCTTAATAAACAGATATAATCTTTAAGAAATTTGCTGGTTTGGTGTTTTTTTCTTATGATTTCGGTCGATTTTGCAGAAATCTTTTACATCTGTTGTATGTACTGGAGTTAGTTTGGCAAAAATACACAAATGGTCACGGCTTCAGTTTCTTATGTTAGAATGTAAATCATGGTTTGAAACTGTACACACTCGGAGTACAAA
>NZ_VZBE01000047.1:0-12100 GCF_009494835.1 Segatella copri | reverse complement strand
GGCGACTAAGCTTCAAATGCTCGGAGAGTTCCTTGTCGGTGAGGTATCGCTCCCCATCCAAAGGTGGGCTGTAGGACTCGATGAATGAGGATAGCCAGTTGTTGGCTTTCTTCAAGGATTGCATGGCGGTGTCTATCGACTTGCTCTCATGCGTAAGAAGTTGGTTCATGTTCATTGTTTACAATTTGGATTAAGTGGTGAATATAAAATGTGTTGGCTCGCCCAGGGTGAAGTTTTTGGCTTTGCCTTGGGCGAGTTTGGTCTTATGCTATACCGATTTGATTCTGGCGATAAGCGGAACGATGGCTTTGACCTCTTCGGGGCAGTAATAGAATTGGCGACCTATCTGGGTATGCCCCAAGAAACGGCGGTCACGAAGTTTTTGTAAGGTGCGCTGGCTGATGCGAAGTTGCTGGCAGACCTCTTGACCTGTAAGCCATTTGTTCAGACGCTTGCCGTTAGCCTTATGCTTCAGCAACTCAACTTTCTTTACCAAGGCATCGTATCTTGCCATCATCAAGTCGAATGCCTTCTTTTCCATTGTTACTACTTCCATATTCTCTGTTTTATTGGTTCAACAAATTCGGATGCAAAGTTAATGTGTGTATGTAGAAAAACAATGAAAATGAATAACTGTGGCAGTGCTTTTCTGGGGTTTGCCGACCGCTTGGCAAGAAAAATCAAGAAAATTATACGTGGGTCATTAATGAGTTGTTAAACGGGTATTTCGCAAATGGTTAATTTTGCCGCCGAGAAATCAAAACAACGAATTATATAACATTTCAAACGGAATTAGAATGGAAGTAATAACAATGGAAAGTGCAGCCTTCAAAAAGCTGACAGAACAGTTGACAGAAATAGTCCAGTACGTGCGATTGGCCAAAATGGCATTTCAAGAGAACTTGACGGGTAAGGTATTGAAGCCGATGTTGACCAATGACGATGCAGCTAAGATGCTTGGTGTGAGCAAGCGCACCTTGCAGCGAATGCGCTCAGAGAACCGCATTGATTTTATTAAAATTGGCAATCAATGCCGATACCAAGTTGAAGCCATTGAAAGAATGGTTGAGGAACGAACAATAGCAAAGGAAACATGAGCATGGAAGATGGAACATTGAGAAAACTGGAGTTATATCTCCATGACCTACACAAAAAGATAGACGGCATCTACGACATGCTGATGTTGAGACACGAACGAGAGACGGAGCAAAAAGGAAGTTCTGCCATCAATGAAAAATTGCTCGACAACCAAGACCTCTGCCTCTTATTTCAAATATCCCCTCGTTCCCTTCAACGCTATCGCAGTCTGGGAGTGCTTCCCTACAAGCGTTTGGGGCAGAAAACCTACTACACGGAAGAGGATGTGATGCAGTTTGTAGAGAATAATGTCAAAGAATTCAAGAAAGAGAATGTGGAGCATTACTTGACTCGCATTCATCAGAAATTCAAATAACAACAGTATTCACCATTAAAAATTTACAATTATGGTACAAAAGAAAAAGAGTGATGAACAGGACGTGCTGGTGGTCCGTGACGAAAAGACGGGCGAGATCAGCGTCGTCGCCGGACTCAGCAGAGACGGCACACCGAAGCGAGCACCCGCCAAGGCGGAGAACACGTCCGACTTCCTGAGTTTTGACCGCAACAGTGACTTGATGGACAGTTTCTTTAGAAACTTCTTCCGCCAGTGCAAGGAGCCAAGCCGATTCGGATTCTACCGCATAGCGGCAGACCAGGTGGAAAACCTGCTTGGCGTGATGAAGGAGTTGCTGAAAGATCCGGAGGCTAACAAGGAGATTCTTTCCGCCCACAAGGTTGACACCTCCAATTATGAGAAAGAGGCAAAGCAATCGGAAGGTCAGGCGAAAGAAACCGCATCATCGGACGATGCGTCCAAGACGCAGGCTAACACCGAAAAAGAGAATGTATCATCTGAACAAACCAACGAAAAAGAGAACGACATGGAACAGAAACCAGAACAGAACGCAACCGAACAGCAGGCACAGACCGCTCCGGGTGTAAAGCAGAACCTCATTAGTGGTAACGATGTGAACCTGCAGGAACTTGGTGCCAAATATGGCATAGACTTCAACAGTATGAATGAGAAGGATATGAAAGCCCTGCTCAACTACGGCAAGACAGGGCTTGTGATTGTGAAGCCGACCTTCGGTGGTGAACAGATAGAGATACAGGCCCGTCTGTCATTCCGCAAGGACGATAACGACCAGTTGCAACTCGTGCCGCATTTCGTGCGCAACGAGCCTAAACTCGATGTCGCTTACAAAGGCTATACTTTTACTCCTGAGGACAAGAAGAACCTGTTGCAGAACGGTAACCTCGGAAAGGTAGTGGATTTCCCCGACAAGAATACAGGTGAACTGCGTCCTCATTTCATCAGTATCGACCGTCTCACCAATGAGATTGTGGACATCCCTACCAACAAGGTGCGCATACCCGATACCATCGGCAAGACACCTATTACCAAGGACGACAAGAGAGTGCTCTACTCAGGTATTCCGCTTCGTAAGGAGATTGAGCTTGCCAACGGGCGCAAGTTTACACCGCTGTTGCAGGTGAATGTGGAACAGCGTGGCGTAGAGTTCGTGCCTGGCAGCACAAGACAGGCGCAAGGTCAGAAACAGAATGGAGACAAGAAGCAAACCGCTGACAAGCAGGAGCAGAAGGCAGAAGGTGATGCGGGCGGTCAGAAGAAGCAGCAAGATCCCAACCACTGGCTCAATGAGGACGGGACCATCCGCCGACTCAACACCTATTTCAAGAAGGAACTGACCGAGCAGCAGAAGGACGATTATGTGGCAGGCAAGACCATCGAGATCAAGGAAGTGCCGAACAAGAACGGCAGCGGTACCTATACCGCCTATGTGAAGTTCGACTTCGACAAGATGCAGCCACGTTCCTACCGCAACAATCCAGACCTCAAACAGGCGAAGGAACAGATTCCGACCAATGAGAACAAGGTACAAGTCGCCGTCAACGAGCAGGGCAAGACCCATGAGGCGACCAAGCACACCAAGGATCCGCTGAGTCCGGGACAGTCTGCGCCAAAGAACGAAAAGCAGCAGAAGGAACAGAACGCCGAGGAACAGAAGCCAAAGAGAAAGGCAAGAAGCGTGAAGATGTAGTTGCCGCCACTTGATCCACAGAGTTAATCATCCCTTATAACAACCGACATCTGCGACCGTCTATCCCACGGTTGCGGATGTCACAAAAACAACAGACAATGAAGACAATCATCGCAGAGAAACCAAGCGTAGCCAAGGAAATCGCCCACATTGTGGGAGCTGACAAGCGTGAGGAAGGCTATATGCAGGGCAATGGCTATTATGTGACATGGGCATTCGGACATTTAGTGCAGCCTGCCATGCCGGAAACCTACGGCATGAAGGGATTCCATGCAGAGAATCTGCCTGTGATTCCCGCCCCGTTCGTTCTTGTACCCCGACAAGTCAAGACAGAGAACGGCTACAAACCAGATGCAGGTGTACTTGCCCAGATTAAAATTATCGGCAAGCTGTTTGACAGCAGTGAGCGCATTATCGTAGCAACCGATGCCGGACGTGAGGGAGAGTTGATTTTCCGATACCTCTATGCGTATCTCGGTTGCAGGAAACCTTTCGACCGTCTCTGGATCAGTTCGCTTACGGACACCGCCATCCGTGAGGGACTTCAGAACCTCAAGGACGGAAAGGAGTATGACAATCTCTATCATGCAGCCAAGGCAAGAAGCGAGGCAGACTGGCTCGTCGGCATCAACGGCACACAAGCCCTGACGATAGCTGCAGGACGTGGCACCTATTCTGTAGGTCGTGTGCAAACTCCGACCCTTGGCATGGTGTGCGAACGCTATTGGGAACACAAGCGTTTCGAGTCGAAACCATTCTGGCAGGTACACTTCGGTGTGGTTGATGCAGACAGTGGCAATATACTGAAGTTCACATCTGCCAACCGCTGGACAGACAAAGCTACCGCAACCGATATATATAATAAGGTGAAAGAAACAGGTTCTGTCATCATCACAAAGGTCGCAACCAAGCGAAAGGTGGAGAAGGCACCGCTCCTTTACGACCTCACCACCTTGCAGAAAGAAGCCAACTCCCAGCATGGCTTTACGGCAGAGCATACACTCTCCATCGCCCAGAAACTCTACGAGGCAAAGTTCATCACCTATCCAAGAACATCAAGCCGCTATATCTCGGATGATGTATTTGCCACCCTTCCCAAACTCTTCAAGAATCTGGAGAATCATTCGGAATATGGAGAAAAAGTGAAACTCTTGCCTGGCAGTGAGGACTACAGCAAGAACAGCGTGAATGCCGCCAAGGTGACCGATCACCATGCCCTGCTCATCACAGAAAATGCAGCCATTGGTCTTTTCAAGGACGAGAAGATCGTTTATGACATGATATTGTGCCGGATGATTGAAGCGTTCTCAGCAGACTGCATCAAGGATATCACATCAGTATCGGCGCAAGTGGATCATGAAGTTGAGTTTGGCATCAGTGGCTCCATCATCCGACAGACTGGCTGGCGAGCGTTGTCGCTCAAGGAAAAGAACCAAAGGCAGGACAAGGATGCAGATGCAACAGACAATGAGGTCAAGGATCAAGTCATTCCCAACTGGCAAGAAGGACAGCATATCACTCTTTCTGGCTGCACCATCACGGAGGGCAAGACCAAACCAAAGCCATTGCATACGGAATCCACATTGCTTGCAGCAATGGAGACCGCAGGCAAAGAGATAGAAGATGATACGATGCGCCAGGCAATGAAGGACTGCGGTATAGGTACACCAGCTACACGTGCCGCCATCATCGAAACCCTGCTCAAACGAGAGTATATGGTGCGCCAGCAGAAGAAACTTGTGCCGACGGAAAAAGGACTCGCCCTGCATTCCGTGGTGAAGAACATGGCGATTGCCAATGTGGAGATGACGGGCAAATGGGAGGCGGAACTTGCCAAGATAGAACGAGGTGAAGCAAGTGCAGACGGGTTCACCCATAGTATCGAAGGTTATACCCGTGAAATCACTGCGGAGCTGTTAGGTTGTGACAGACTTTTCAGTCACAAGGATTCCGGCTGCCAGTGTCCTAAATGCAAGCAAGGTACCATGCAGTTCTTCGGAAAGGTAGTAAGATGCAGTAACAAGGAGTGCGGTATGCCTGTGTTCAAGCAGGTAGCAGGAAAGTTGCTCACTGATGCCGATATCACCGACTTGCTCACCAAGGGCAAGACCAGAACGCTCAATGGTTTCACCAGCAAGCAAGGCAAATCATTCTCCGCAGCCATAGCCTTTGACGAGAATTTCAACACGAAATTCGTCTTTGCAGAGCGCAAAACAGCAGAAAAGCGAGGAAATGTGAAGAGATACAAGAAATAGTTTGTACCTTTGCCACCGAAACATGGTTCATAAATGGTGTCTTTATTTAGGATGCTTTTATTTACTGTGGATTAAGTGGCGGCACTCGGAGGGATACCGAGTGCCTTTTCTTGCTTTCACACAAACACCAACCGCCATCCACGGTTTATTATTCACCACTTAATCCATTCAACAGACAAATGAACAGAAAGAAACAGGCACAGACAGAGTTGTCCTATTACGGACTGTATCTCTTGAACCATCTCAGAGAGAACCGTTTTCCACAAGCCAGCGATGCGGACTTTATCCGCGAACGTGCAGACCATGCCGCAGAAGTATATGAGCAGGCACGGCGTGATGCCCTCTTTGCCGATGCGGCACAAGAACTTGCCATGTCAGCATTGCTGAAAGGTCTCCGCTTTTCCAAGTACAGCATCCTGTATGATGTTGTTGACAGTGAGTTTCCCCTGGAGGTAGCAGTAGAAGACCAGGAAGCGTTTGTCAAGCACCTCCTGCCTTTGGTTGACAACGTGTATTCCATTTACGACCTCACCGATGACGATTTTGCCCAGTCACCGGACTACGACCAGCTCTACACAGAGTTGACTGGAGCCGTAACCCTTTTCATAGAGTCAAATGGCGTACAATAGAAAACAACGTCTGAACGACAACATCAAGGCGATAGAGACGGCATTCATCCTTGACAGGGAACAGCGCACGCCGACCGCCCGTGAGCGTCTCCTTCTGGAGCGTTATTGCGGATTCGGGGGATTGAAGTGCATCCTGAACCCTGCCAGGGAACTGGCGGATGCCGTCCATTGGGCAAAATCAGACCTTGAATTGTTTGCTCCAACCGTGGAGCTGCATAGACTTATCCGTGAAAACAGCAAGAATGAAAGCGAGTACAAACAGTTGATGGACAGTCTGAAACAGTCTGTCCTCACGGCATTCTACACGCCGTCAGCCGTTACGGAGGCTCTGACGGATGTGTTGAAAGAGCATCATATCATCCCCGAAAAGGTACTTGAACCATCGGCAGGCATCGGTGCCTTTGTCGATTCCGTCTTGGATAACAATCCCAAGGCAGACATTATGGCGTTTGAAAAAGACCTGCTTACAGGAAAGATACTCCACCATCTGCACCCGGAGCAGAAAGTGCGCATAGAGGGATTCGAGAAGATAGAAAAGCCTTTCAATGCCTACTTCGACCTCGCCATCTCAAATATTCCCTTTGGCGATGTTGCCGTATTTGATCCGTCCTATACAGCCATGAAAGGCATGAGGGCACTTGTCACCAGACGCATACACAACTACTTCTTTGTCAAGGCTCTTGATACGGTAAGGGACGGTGGGTTGGTTGCCTTCATCACCTCACAAGGCGTATTGAATGCCAAAAACAACAGTGCCGCGCGTTTTATGATGCTCTATCATGCAGATCTCGTGTCAGCGATTCGTCTTCCCAACAACCTGTTCACGGAAAATGCCAATACGGAAGTGGGCAGTGACCTCATCATCCTCCAGAAAAACAGCCAAAAGGAGTCGCTGCGAGGAGACGACAACCTGCTTGATACCGTCTATAATGACGAGAACCGCATTCCGACAAACAACTACTTTCTGGAGCATCCGGAACGCATTATCCATACAACGGCAAAGTTGGATACTGACTCGTTCGGCAAACCTGCAATGATATACACGCATGAGGATGGTGTGGAAGGCATTGCAGAGGATTTGCGAAAGATGCTCCATGAAGACTTTAAGAAGAACCTCAATTTGAACCGATACTTGGGGATAGAGGAGCAGCAAGAAGAAACTAAGGTCGCCCAACAGGCAGAAGTTGAGGTAAAACAAGAAAACGGAAAGGAAACATTGGACATAGGGCAAACAGAGCAACCACACTTATATAATAATGTGGAAAGCAACAATGCCGATGAACCAGGTTCGCATCATGAACGGACTGTTCATCAGCAGCCACCTGTCCAAATGACCTTGTTCGACCTTTGGGGCATGGAAGAGGAAGACCGCTTGACAATAAAGGAAACAAAGAAACAGGTAAGCAAGCAAACTGGCAAGGCTACGACAATCACAAAACCATCAGCCCAAAAAACAGCAAAGAAGAAAGCAAGTCCGCTAGTGAAGGCTGTCAATCCTACGGCAAAGTTTGAGACAAAGCCTTTGGAAAATAAGGAAAAGTCCTTTGATGAAGCAAATGTCAATGCCAACACTCCAGATGTGGAGGCAAAGAAGATTCTTCCTGGTGATGAGCCATACGCAAGCATCTCTTGGGAAGAGAATCCGCCAATCAACGGCTTTTACGAGATGATGATGACCATGGCTCCCGAAGACAGGGTGCTGCTGCGCCAAAAGGCGGAACTGCACCGTCAGGAACAACTCAAGGCTTTGGGCGTTGAAGATACGCTTGATCCGAAGTTCAAGCCGCCGATGGAACCGATAGAAGTTCTCAAAGTTCAAATCAGGCATGGACAGTCAAAAGGGAATGAGCCAAAAGAAGATTCCAAAACTCAGAACACATTGAAAGAAACAAATCATGAGCGGGAACAACAAAAAGAGCAAGAAAGAAAGCGGGAAGAGCTGGCAAAGAAGAAAGAGGATGCTATGAAGCCCCGTCCATTTGATGAGAAACTGGAAAGTTTTCATCGTGAGGGTTCTATGGTGCTCGACTCTGCCAGAAACATCGGTGTATTGAAAGACCTTACCAAGTATGGTGCTACTTTCATGCCATTGGATCTGAATATGGAGCAGAAAGAAAAGGCTGTCTTGTATATCGCCCTCCGTGATGCCTATCAGAAACTTTACACCTATGAAGCGGAAGAACAGACTGAAAACAAGCAGATGCGTGAGAGTCTGAATGTCTATTATGATGCTTTCTTCATCCGCTTCGGCAACCTCAATGCCAAGCAGAACGTGAAGTTCATCCTTATGGATGCCTCAGGGCGCGACATGCTGTCCTTGGAACGGGTGGAAAACGGACAGTTCACAAAGTCAGACATCTTCGACCACCCGGTCTCTTTTTCGCTTGACGAGGTCAGCCATGTCGATTCTCCAGAGGAAGCGCTCACCGCCTCGCTCAACAAGTTCGGCCGTATCGACTTGCCGTATATGACTGAATTATCGGATATGCCGGAACAGGAACTGACGGAAGCGCTTAAAGGACGCATCTATTACAATCCGCTCATAGACGGCTACGAGATAGCCGACCGCTTCATTGCTGGCAATGTCATTGAGAAAGTGGAGCGTATAGAAGAATGGCTGAAGGAAAATCCCGATCATGCAATCGTGAGAGAGTCGTTGGAAGCCTTGAAGGCAAGCATTCCCGAACCGATAACCTTTGAGGACCTGGACTTCAACTTCGGTGAGCGTTGGATACCTACAGGTGTGTATTCCGCTTACATGAGCCACCTCTTCAATACACAGGTCAGCATCGTCTATTCCGACAGCATGGACGAATATTCGGCAAAATGCAGTATGAAGACCATGGCCATCACGGATGAGTATATGGTGAAGGGATATTACCGCCACTATGACGGCATGAGTCTTCTGAAACATGCCCTGCACAACACTTGTCCCGACATGATGAAGAGCATCGGTGAGGATGAACACGGCAACGACATCAAGGTGCGTGACAGCGAGGGCATACAGCTTGCCAATGCCAAGATTGACGAAATCCGCAACGGGTTCTCTGAATGGCTGGAGGAGCAGTCTGACTCCTTTAAGGAACGCTTGACCACAATGTACAACCGGAAGTTCAACTGCTTCGTGCGTCCGAAGTATGACGGTTCTCACCAGACCTTCCCCGGCTTGGACTTGAAAGCCCTTGGCGGAAAGTATGGTGTCAAGAGTGTGTACCCAAGTCAGAAGGACTGTGTATGGATGCTTTTGCAGAACGGTGGCGGGATATGTGACCACGAGGTCGGTACTGGAAAAACCCTCATCATGTGCATGGCTGCACATGAGATGAAACGCCTCGGTATGGCTCACAAGCCGATGATTATCGGACTGAAAGCCAATGTCGCGGAGATAGCTGCCACCTATCAGACAGCTTATCCCAATGCGAGGATACTCTATGCCTCGGAGAAGGACTTTTCCACCAAGAACCGTGTCAGCTTCTTCAACAACATCAAGAACAACGACTATGACTGTGTAATCATGTCGCACGACCAGTTCGGGAAGATACCGCAATCGCCAGAACTCCAGCGGCAGATATTGCAGGCTGAGCTTGATACTGTGGAGGAGAATCTGGAAGTGATACGCACGCAGGGCAAGGACGTGTCGAGGGGAATGCTCAAAGGCTTGGAAAAGCGAAAGCAGAACCTGGAGGTGAAGTTGCAGAAGATAGCCTACAGCATCGAGCAACGCACCGATGATGTGGTGGACTTCCGCATGATGGGCATTGACCACTTGTTTGTGGACGAGAGCCACCAGTTCAAGAACCTTATGTTCAATACCCGTCACGACCGTGTGGCAGGACTCGGCAACAGCGAGGGAAGCCAGAAGGCACTCAACATGCTCTTTGCTATCCGTACCATACAGGAGCGGACTGGCAGAGATCTGGGAGCGACATTCCTGTCGGGAACAACTATCAGTAACTCACTGACTGAGTTGTATCTGCTTTTCAAGTACCTGCGCCCCAAGGAACTGGAGCGTCAGGACATCCGCTGTTTCGATGCGTGGGCGGCAATCTTCGCCAAGAAGACTACCGACTTCGAGTTTAACGTCACCAACAACATCGTACAGAAGGAGCGTTTCCGATACTTCATCAAGGTACCGGAGCTTGCTGCTTTCTACAACGAGATAACCGACTATCGTACGGCGGAGGCGGTTGGTGTGGACAGACCAGAGAAGAACGAGATCCTTCATAACATACCACCAACACCCGAGCAGGAGGACTTCATCCAAAAGCTGATGGAGTTTGCCAAGACGGGTGATGCCACCATCCTCGGAAGACCGCCTCTGTCGGAAACGGAAGAGAAGGCAAAGATGCTAATAGCCACAGACTATGCCCGAAAGATGGCTCTCGACATGCGCATGATAGACCCGACTTGTGAGGATCATCCCGACAACAAGGCGAGCCATTGTGCGAAGATGATAGCCGACTACTATCACCGTTACGACGGTCATAAGGGCACGCAGTTCGTATTCTCAGATCTGGGAACATACCGACCGGGCGAATGGAACGTGTATTCTGAAATCAAGCGTAAGCTGATAGAGGATTATGGAATACCTTCATCTGAAATCCGCTTCATTCAGGAGTGCAAGAACGAGAGGGCAAGAAAGGCGGTGATAGCAGCCATGAACGAGGGTTCGGTACGAGTATTGTTCGGCTCCACATCTATGTTAGGTACAGGCGTAAATGCACAAAAAAGGTGTGTGGCTATCCATCATTTGGACACACCGTGGCGGCCGTCAGACTTGGCACAACGTGACGGTCGAGGTGTGCGTGCCGGCAACGAGATTGCCAAACTGTATGCCGACAATAAGGTGGATGTCATCATCTATGCGGTGGAAAAGTCGCTTGACTCTTACAAGTTCAACCTCCTGCACTGCAAGCAGACTTTTATCTCGCAGTTGAAAAGCGGAGCCTTGGGAGCGAGAACCATTGACGAGGGAGCGATGGACGAGAAATCGGGTATGAATTTTTCCGAGTATATGGCTATTCTCTCCGGAAATACCGACTTGCTTGACAAGGCGAAGCTGGAGAAGAAGATTGCTTCTCTGGAGGGTGAGCGCAAATCGTTTAACAAGGGCAAGCGTGACTCAGAAACAAAATTGCAGTCAAAGACGGCAGAGCTGGGCAACAACAAAGCCTCTCTCAAGGGAATGACCGAGGACTACGGCAAGTTTATGGGCAAAGCCAGGAAAGACAAGGACGGCAACATCCTCAACCTCATCACTCTTGATGGTGTGGAGTCCACGAACTTAGAGGTTATAGGAAAGCATCTGCAAATGTTGGCGGAGAAAGAGACAACTGGCGGACAATACAAGCGGATTGGAGAAATCTACGGATTCCCTGTCAAGATTGTCAGCAAGACAAGTTTCGAGAATGGTCTTCCATTTGTTGACAACCGCTTTTTTGTCGAGGGCAATTACAAGTACCAGTACAACTACGGTCACATTGCCAAGTCGGACCCGATAGCAGCGGCAAACAACTTTCTGAATGCCTTACAGAAGATACCAAGCTACATTGAGCAGTATGATTCAAGATGCAAGGCTCTGGAAAAGGAAATACCGCAACTGGAAGAGATAGCTGGCAAGACTTGGAAGAAAGAGGAAGAGCTGAAAGGTCTGAAAGCGGAACTGGCGGCGTTGGATAGAAAAATACAGTTGGAATTGGCACCACCACAGGAGCAAGATACTGCTGAAAAACACGAAACAAAGAATATAGAAACAGAACAAAGCATAGTTGGAAAACAAGCACGCTCCGTCTGTCGGTTATGACACCTTATTATATATAGGGGTATCTTGATGTTTTTATCATAATAAGATACCCCTGTTTTTTACATGAAATCTCAAATTTGTAAACATAACCCCATCATATAAAAATGAATAGCAAGTATTCCTGCTGAGTTTATCAAATCAGGGTCATTGTTGTTGATGACGACTCTACCATCAGCTCATATATGCCTTTTCGACACAAGCATATCTTGTTTTCATTTGTACTCCGAGTGTGTACAGTTTCAAACCATGATTTACATTCTAACATAAGAA
>NZ_VZBE01000034.1:0-12200 GCF_009494835.1 Segatella copri | reverse complement strand
AAGATGCTGGCAAAGGGTATGGATGAAGCGTCTATCATGGATATGACGGGGCTGACGGTAGAGGAGATAAAGCTACTGAAAGCGGAGATGTAGATTACGAATATCACCATATAATCAAGGGTCTATACGCCACTTATCATCGTGACATATAGACCCTTGTCGTTTCCCGAGGTGCGGGTATATATAATTGCCGAGCACCTCATACTCTTGCCCAACTTAGGAGTATAAGTAGTATATCCTGTCTCCGCAACTTATAGATTTAAATCTATAGTCAAGAAAATCACAATTATGATGTTCCAGGGAGTTTTTATAATTTTCCCCGTCAGGATCAGGCTCCCATCCTGTTTCTGTATATTTATCAGACATCTTTCTCTGGTCGCCAGACAACACCAAATCTATAGCGTTCTCTGTATCACAAAAATAAAAGATTTCCGTACCAGCCTTGGATATATTCCCCAATGTCACTTTTCTGAGCCTTGAGCAGGACACAAAAGCCATGTCACCTATGCTTGTTGCATTTGGAGCATTAACAGCTTCCATATTGTAGCAATCATAAAAGGCTGATTGCCCAATGCTTTTAACATTTGGCAAGTTTATTGATTTTAGCTGAGTACACTCCATAAATGCTTCAGCACATAATGTCTCAACTCCGTTTACAGTTAATTCAATACTGCCAACATCTGCACTACTTAGGGCATCTTTTATCTTCTTAAGCACATCTCTATCTGCATTTGCATCTAAAGTGATTTCAATGTTCTTTTTGTTCGCAGCCAAAGCCTTTTCTATCACCAGTAAGGCATTTTCTGTAGTTGTTACAGCATCGCCCCCTTCGATAACGCTGCCTGTACTCCAATCAGTAACATTTACATTTCCTACCGCAGCCTTATCCTTACCTATTTTTACATTATAGGTATAGCTCTGAGCATATTCGTGAGCAGGAATACCCTTTACAAACAAGTCTTTTGACAATGTTGGATTGCCATCTTCATCATTGTATGTCACTGTGAGTTTGAGGAAATTCTCTCCATCTTTTTTTTCACCAGGTGCAACCAATGCATAGAAGACATTATTGCCATTCTCATCAGGAGTTGGATCTTTATAAGCTGTGATTTCTTCTATGTTCTCATTTTCTCCTACTTGCTCTTCTGCCGAAACATGAAGTTTTGAATAAACTTTTACATCGGTAAGCACAGGCTTCAGTCCATCGAATTCATTGCCAAAAGAACTTACTCTGACAACAACACGAGCTGTTTGACGCTGAAAATATAACTCCAACATTCTATCTTGAGGAGCTTTAGCCTCAATTCGATTAGTCCACATATAATCAGACTTGGCTATTTTGTCAAGGGTAGATTGGTCAGCAGACACATATCCACTATATATCGTATTTACAGTGTTTTCACTTGCGCTATAAGGGTATATTGCTTTGAACTCCTGTACGCCACCCGTCCAACACAAATAGTCACCATTTTCTGGTATCCAATTGTCACCACTTTTAGTGTAATTTACGGTTTTACCATTAGTCAATATGCGGATTAAATCGCCATCATTAAACACAGACAGAGCTTCTTCTGTTTTGCCCACTGGATTACTACGTGTAAAAATACTATTTTTACCAACGTTGGCTGTAACCTCAACTACATTGCTCAAAGTATTTATACCTTGCTCTTCCTCATTAGAGCAAGCAGCGAGCATTGCAACAAATGCTAATGCGCCAATATATTTTGTTATCTTCATATTTTGTATCTATTAATGTCAAACAAACTTTTATTCTGTCTCTAAATTGTCGGTATGCTCTTCCCCCCAAGGACTTACCCCTATGTAACTTATCTGTACCACATCCTTGCCTACCAATAAATGCAACTGATGGCTTTTCCCTGACAAAAATACAACATCATTTTCTGTAGCAGTCCAAACATAAGAATTGCCATTCACTTTAAAACCGATGCTAAATTTCCCAGATGTGACAGACTGTGGGATTACAATAGCTGAATAGTTGAAAGTTGGATGGGCTGTTTTTTCATCGGCTCCATTGAATTTAACAACCTCAGGAGTAATAGCAGTTGCACCTTGGGTGTTATCAACTTTTGCAACTATTGATTCTGCTGTAAAATCCACCTTACTACTTAGGATAGTTCCATTTATCTTTACATCTGTTACTGATTCTGCCGTAATAGGCTTTTCCTTGTTTTGGTTAAACTCATCTCTTAGCTCGATAGTCAGATTCAACTGACTAAGGATATGGGAGAATGTAATGTCAACAGCTTGGTTGGCATTCAATTCCGTACCAGGAGTGAAGTTCTTTTGTCTATAAACAATGAAGTCTGAAGTATAGTCATTAGCATTGCTTTGGTCTGCCTGTACAGCAAAAGCGTAATCATTATTTCCATAGACTTTAACTTTGCCATTTGCATCTTCGGTAGTCTCCTGATATGGCGCATAAGCCAGGATGTCAACAACGGTAGTTGAATTCTGCCAAAACATCTGGGTAGCAGGATTCCAATTGCTGCCTTCCTTTGTTACCTTGATATTATCATAGGTATACTTGTCACTACCTGCATTGTTGATGCAGAAGCCAAACGAACTAAGTTTATCGGTGCTGTTTCCGTAAGAGGCACGGGTATTCATGCCATCTACACTTGTCATGATTCTAACCACATTATCCATTGGATAATTGCTCTGTGCCAAATCCTCATCGTTGGAGCAGCTGGCAAAAACTGCCGTTGCCAAAGCTGCCATTGTTAATATTTTAATTGCTTTCATATTGTCGAATTTTATGTTTTAATTTTAAGAAAGTTACTCGTGAGCCTCGCCCTTGATAGGGTCGCCTGTAGAACCCCAGCCAGAGATGTTTACATCGCCAAGTTTTATGACGTCACGTCCTACCTCTAGGTTGACTGTAGTAATCTTGCCACTCTCAAACTTAAAAGGAGTGCCGTTGTCGTAGATGAAGTCCTTGCCGCCAATGGTGATAGTAATCTTCTGAACACCATCCTGCGGGATGATGATGGAAGCATATTTCTTGTTGGCGGTTAATGCAGGCATGTCGAAGTCTGCTTTATCTTCTGCTACAGCAGATGGGGTGACAACCTTGGTCAGATAATTGACGGTTGCTTTTTTTGCGGCATTGCCTACAACTACCTTATCTACGGTAGGTCCCTCTGTTCCCCATTGATTCTTATAGGTAAGGTTCACCACAAGTTTAGCCATCACATGGGTAAAGGTGAGAGGTACTGTTTGCTGTTCATCGACATTATAGGATAAGCCATCTTTGTTGACTGCCACCAAGAGGTCGCTTTCCACTTGCTTTGTCTCATCGAATGTATATTCTCCGGCAGAAAGGTCGGATATTGCTGAAATAGGGTATACACCGATGAAATAATGCTTGTCACGGTTGTTCTTCCAAAGCATCTGTGGAGTGGCTACCCATGAGCCGTTTGTCAGCTTATTGATGGCGTTATTCACCACACGCTCGCGTGTCTCTGGAGCAACAGTTGCATCGCCAGTCCAGGCATACACGCTGATTTCATCACCCTCCTCAAAGGTTTGACCGCCTTTCGCATCTGTGGCAACACGTGTCATATTGCCGATACTGGTAGAAACGGTGATATACTTGGAGGTCTCGCCTCCGATACCGTTCTCGTTGTCAGAACAGCTGCCCAATGTCAAAGCCATTGCCATCAGGGCAATGAGATAAGTCTTCTTTTTCATTGTCTTTTTACTATTTTATGTTTATATTCTTGTTTTGATTCTTGCTTAAATGAGAGGGGCGCTTAATCTTCTGGATTCAGAATTTCACCACGGTATATCCATTTCTCAGTCCAATCATCTATCTTCGTGCTCGTAAGATACATGTAAGGTTTCATCTCCTCAAATTCCAAGTTTATCTTGTACTTGCCGCCAGATTTCATGACAGGAGCTTCGATGTCGTAGTTGCTAACTACTCCCCCAGGAGAAATCAGTTGGATAAACAACTTGGTGTTATGAAAACCATTGGCTGTCGGCATCAAGCGTAATGTTTCCGTTTTTAAAGTTTCGCCAGGCACTGCGATTCTCAAAGGTATATCACACTCTTCCTTGGTATAGCTTGCCGTCCCAAATGTTCCA
This sequence comes from Segatella copri, assembly GCF_009494835.1. GTDB lineage: Bacteria > Bacteroidota > Bacteroidia > Bacteroidales > Bacteroidaceae > Prevotella > Prevotella copri_F. The sequence goes on along the minus strand of NZ_VZBE01000034.1, from coordinate 8,093 downwards.
TCCTCATTCTTTTGCAGGGGAAGGAGTCCGGTTGCAACATTCAGAACCTTGCCTATCATTGCAAAATTGTCAGGAACTCCTTCAATGAAGATGGTCAATTCTGCAAGTATATGGCGCATTTCATTTTTGGTTATGTAGTTGACATTTGATTTGTCTATACCGATGTCCGTGACACCATAATAGGCATGGTCGGGAGAGGCACTTGGATTGGACAAACCAAACATGAGTTGGTTTATATTGAGGGTTGCCCTTGTAGCCTCACCGATAAAGAATGGTTCTATAAGGTTGGTGGCAGCCAGAATCTGATAATGCCCTACAGGAAGAGCAAAGCGTTGGCTTGCCACCTCCTGCGCACTGCCACCATGTTTTTCCTCTACAAGCGAACCGTCATCGGCATTGAATATCCAGAGCTTCACGTCTTTCACTTCCGTACCTTGGTCGGCTTCATCTGCCCAAGTGAGCGATACCGACAAGCCACCTTCTTCCTCGTCATTATGAACATCATGGTCGCAACTTGCCAAGAGGCATGGGACACATAACAGCACCCATAACCAAATATTAAATATTCTTTTTGGAAGAATAAAAGCAAGTGCTGCGACCAGTAATCTTTCTTTTCCAGTTAAGTAATTTCTCATATTGATCTTTTTTTATATTATGTAAAAATATGCTGTCTTATTCTAAGGATCAACATACTTTTTTTTAGTTAAAACTTCATTCATATCTATTATGTTTTGATTATAATTTACGACATTTTAAATCTTTACTTGATACAGATTATAAAAAATCCAGGTGCAAAGTTAAGGGTTTTATTTAAAAGTGGGGGGGGTAATATTTGTTTTTTCAGGTATGATTTTTTGGTTTTAGGTGTCTCATTCGTGAGCAATGCGACACCTTGTTAGTATTTTTTAACGTTTTCAGGCTCTATTCAAGAAGTAATTATCAACAAAGACTAATTATACGTCACCTGTTCATCGAGGCATATAGACCCTTGGAACAACCGCAAAGTATGGGTTGTTTTTTTTCAGATAATTGGTTTTCCTATCAGCTTAGGACTTTACAACATATCTTCATTTCCATCCTCTGGACTTTGTCCCTGATGGAAACCAGGAGTTTCTGACCCTGCCAGCAACTGTTGGGCTTTTATCTCATGCACCTGCATTTTCAGCCAATTTCTCCCGCCATTCGGCAGGAGTACAGCCTTCTTTTAACTTGAAAATGCGGTACTGATAGGTGCGGGCAGAGAAGCCACAAAACGTACCTCGGCAAGCCTGAGGCGGAAGGTGGAGTTTAGGAATGAAGTGAAGTAGCGTGCCAACTCGTTCTTGGAAATATCCAGCGAGCTTGACAGGGTGAACATGTTTACTGTGGTGTCTTTTCTTCGCACCACTTGTCAAGCTTCTCCTTGATGGCTGCCTGACGCTCCTGAGAAATTGGCTGTAAGTTTTCTTTACTGTCTGTATACTCTGCATCCTGCCCATCGGAGCTTTCCAAAGATACCCCCTTTCTAATTGAAAATAGCCAATTAGATTTCACATTCAATTAAAATAATCAGCAAAATTCTTGGCTGTTTTAAATAAAAGTTGTAGTTTTGCATTTGGAATAATATAAATATGTATGATATGACAACATTAGCTATTTATAAATTGTGGAGTTTCTTGCAGTCCCTTCCTTTGACAGCAAGTAATGAGCGTTGGTTGGCCGAACGTCTGTTGGAGTCAGCTAATGCTAAGTCTGTTACAACTGTAAAGAAGCAAGAGAATGCGTGGGCTAACTATCAGCTTTCGCCCGAAATACTTAAGATGACGCTTAAGAATCGTAAGCAAGTTTCAGATGCGATAGATGACTCATTATATGAATCTTTAGAAGAAAAATACAAATGAAAGTATTCTTAGATACCAATATAGTCATAGATTTCTATGATCAGCGAGGTGATTTTTATTATCCCGCTGCCGTTATTTTTGACCTAGCCCATAAGAGAAAAATACAACTTTATGTTTCTGCTATAACATTTGTCAATGCATTTTTTATCTTGCGCAAATCTTATTCTCGGGAAGAGTTGTATCAATCTATGTTAGGTCTTGCGTCTCTTTGTGAAATAACGGATGTGGATAAGGAGATTATAAAGAAGTGTCTATCATTTGAACGTAAAGATTTTGAGGATAGCGTGCAATATGAGTCTGCTTTGCTCCATCAAGTAGATGTGATAGTAACAAGAAATGTAAAGGACTTTAGGGATTTTGCAGAGAATGTGCAGACTCCTGCTGATTTTTTAGAATCGATATTAGTTTAAAATAAGAATGCTCAGTAAGGAAGAAAATGGTAAAAGCCCCCGATGCGTATAGCACCGGGGGCTTCTTGTATTATGCCGTTAGGCGTTATAATGCCTGTTACTCACCCCAATAATAGTCTTCTACCTTTTCTGGTTTTTCATCGTCAATGCCTCCTTGACCCATAGTCGATGCTGCGAGGAGGGTGCAAGAGGTGATATTTACCACCTGCATCTCTGGCTTTTTATATTCTTTCTTTTTCATATCCTTTTGATTTTAAAATTCTTTACTTAACCATGATTTTATAAGTCTTGCTGCCACGCTTCACGATGTTCAAGCCCTTCTGCAGGCCATTGGTACGACGACCATTCGCATCATAGTATTCTGCATTGGCATCGTTGCTGATAGCGTTGAGGTTGTCAATGGCAGTAGTGCCATCACCCTTTCCGATGCTCAGCATGGCTGCTCTTGCCAGATATTCATAGGCAGGATGGATGTATGCACGCATCGGTTTGATGCCCACGCCCTTGCCATCATCCAAGTCAAAGACACGCCAGAACTTATCCTTACCAATGATGTAGTCGTTTTTGTCAAGACCCTTATTGTCTTTGCCGCCAATCTTGGTGAATGAACCTACGAGGTTGACATCTGAGGCAGTTTCTACTTCTGGCTCAGTAACGTTTGTTCCAGCTACTGGCTCTTTAACGATGCCTGCATTTTGTACAGAAATGTTGAGTGTCTGCTCGTTCTCATTCATCTTGAAGAGCACCGGAGTGCCGGCAGGGATTTCGCCCTCTTCGCAACTCTCAAGGGTGATGCATTCTTTATCATTGTCAATACCTGTGAGACGATAGAACTTACATTCTGTTTCCTGGCTCTGGTCAATGGCGAAAGGCAAGCAGAGCGTTCCCCATTTAGAACCTTCAGGGATAACTCGGATGTAAAATGCATTCTTGGTTGCGAACGGCTCATAAGCCACGAAATCCTTGCCATCGTCAAGAACAAGATTCTCCGTAGTAAGAGTTTCTCCCGCTGCACCTATCTTCTTCTCACCATTCTTACCTACCAGCTTGGTGAAGTAGCCAGTCTTGTAGTTGGCGTATTCGTAATTGTCCTTGTCTGAGTTACTGATATAATCTATAAAACCTTTGAGATTCTCGCAACCTTGGAACATACCATCACCATCAAAAACCTCGTTCGTAACAAACTTATCGCTGGCGAAGATAGTTTGGAGAGTTGAGCAACCAGAGAACATAGAGGACATATTCTTCACGCGCTCTGTATTGAAATTAGAGAGGTCGAGCAAAGAGAGTTTTCGACAGCTCAGAAACATATCTGTCATATCTTCCACGTTCTGAGTATTGAAGTTAGAGACGTCGAGCGAGGTAAGCGCATAGCAGCAAGTGAACATATCGCGCATGTCCGTCACATTCTGGGTATTCAGATTCTCAATACCTTCAATTTCGGTCAGATAAAAACAATTTCCGAACCACCAACAACAGCTCGTTGGTCTTGCATTGGCAAACGAAGCATCGAAGACCACCTTCTTGATATTTCCTTTTTGGGCCTCCCACCCCGGATTGTTAGATTCCACATTAAGGTCATAAGCTTCTGCAGGCTTTACTCCCTTGTAGCGGAATGTAAGAGTAGCATTGTCAAACTCGGCATAAGCACATCCAGGAGTAAAATAACCATCCGTGCCGCAGTTGGCATATTTGCGGTCGGTCTTGCTATCGCTATAACCTTTGAGGTTTTTGCAACCTGAGAACATATCAGAACCAAATTCCACCCTGGTCGTTACAAACTCATCGCTAGCGTAGATGGTTGTGAGAGCGGAGCAATCAGAGAACATGCTGTTCATATACCGCACCTTCTCTGTATTGAAATTAGAGAGGTCGAGAGAAGTGAGAGCGGAGCAATTATAGAACATATGGGCCATATCCACCACATTCGCTGTATTGAAATTAGAAAGATCGAGCGAAGAGAGGTTTTGACAGCTATAGAACATTTCTTCCATATTCGTCACCTTCTCTGTATTGAACTTAGAGAGATCGAGCGAAGAGAGTCTATGACAACCGGAAAACATGCGTGACATATCCGTCACCTTCGTTGTATTGAGCGAAGAGAGTTTGAGCGAAGAGAGTTTGTTACAATACCTGAATATGCCTGACATATCTGTCACATTCGCTGTATTGAAATTAGAAAGATCGAGCGAAGAGAGGTTTTGACAGCTATAGAACATTTCTTCCATATTCGTCACCTTCTCTGTATTGAACTTAGAGAGATCGAGCGAAGAGAGTCTATGACAACCGGAAAACATGCGTGACATATCCGTCACCTTCGTTGTATTGAGCGAAGAGAGTTTGAGCGAAGAGAGTTTGTTACAATACCTGAATATGCCTGACATATCTGTCACATTCGCTGTATTGAAATTAGAAAGATCGAGCGAAGAGAGGTTTTGACAGCTATAGAACATTTCTTTCATATTCGTCACATTCGCTGTATTGAAATTAGAGAGGTCGAGCGAAGAGAGTTTGTTACATTCATAGAACATACGGTACATATTCGTTACATTCGCTGTATTCAAATATTCAAGGCCTGTAATTGTTTCCAATGTACTGCAGCCAGCAAAGAAATGTTCCAACGATGTAGGTGCGTATGTTTTGAAACTCTCATCGAAAACGATATTCTTGATATTTGTAGTTTCTATATCGTACATATCTTTCACCATCGGTTCGTCATTCACTATAACTAAACGGCTTAAATCAATACTTTCTAAATTATTAGAAGTGATTTTTTTGAAAGTCAATTTAGTGTTCGTAGCATCCAACTCTGCTACATAATCAGAAATAGTGGTTGCCGTGTTCAGATCGTATATGAATGCGCGGTCTGCACCTTTATTACCATCACCAACTAAATCGAATATATTGTATGATAATCTCAAAGTATATTCACCCTTGTTTAAAATGCTTTTATACACTTTTTGCTCTGTTCCCTTAATTTCATCAAGCAGTTTTCCATTTAAAGTAATAAAGACATAGTTAGAGTTCTTTGCCGAAATTAGATATTTAAATGAAAATAATATAGGCTTTACTACATTGAATTTGACTATAATTTCAGATGTACTGTGCCCCTTCCCATAATTATTTGACATCAGTCCCTTGCTTTCTGCTGTAAAATAGGAAGAGACATTAGACATTCCATCTGCGTTCAAGTCCAACATCTTCCAAGGATAACTGTCATTGTCAGTAATGGTAACATCGGTTATACCCTCCAAATTGAACAAAGCATAGCGAGAATCCTTATAGGGACAGACAGTACAATTGCCTTCACGGTCGAATTTATGGCCTTTTGCTGGAATCACGAGGCTGGCAGCATCCGTAAACTCTTTAGTTGTGGCTTCATCGCTGAAGAGTTTGTTGCATACACTGCACTGCCAGTATTCTATGTTACCAGCCTCTGTACATGTAGCATCTTTCAGAGCATGATGAGTGAGTGTATGTGGTTTAAGCACATCATCCTTATATACCTTCACAATAAAATTGCAGAGAGAGCATTTGTGTGTGGTATAGCCGTGCTCTGTGCAAGTTGGTTCTACGTTTTCCATTACTTCACCAAGGGCAGACGATTCATCGGCTTTCTTGTGAGAACAGGTTTGGAGTTTGAGTTTAAACTCACCTACCTGCAATGTGCGTCCACTATGAATAGCCGAGATTTCCCATTTAAAATATTGATAAGAGGTAGAACATTTGCAGGTGAAGTCGTACGAAGTATAGTTCTTATCCTTGAGCACCTTGTCCTCGCTTACCTCATCGATAAGCTCCCAAGCGTCATCGCTGCCTGTATTGTTACCATAGAGCTTCCATGACAACGGATTGCGGCCTCCCCAAATTTCATTGTCATTTCCCGTAGTGATGGTGTAGCCCACAGGTACTCCTGCCTTGCTGGCTTCGAAGATGACATAGGCGCTGCTATAGAAAGAGCAGCACCACTTAGAGAAATCATTGATCGTCTTTTTGCCATCAAAGAGTTTCTTGAAATTTTCTGCTTCAGACATCCCTTCAGGGCTACCTGTTAAGGCACTAAACGTTACAGACGTGTCGTAATCTGTCTGCGCCACCATACGTGTAGGCACAAACAACAACATCAACAACATCAATGGGAATAGGGCAAATCTACAGAACTTTGCCCCCCCATAGTTCATACGTCCGACATACGACCCACAGGATTGATTGTTAAACTTTTTCATAATTAAATTTTATATTTGTTATTTATATTTGTCTGCTTATTGCCGAAACTCACTCCAGGAAATACAGGAGGTTTAACAGCATGATGAATATCGAAGCCAGAAATAGAAAGATATAAAACTGTTCCTGTTTGAAGAAATCACGAAAGGTGATGCGAGCCTTCCGATGTTCCTCAAGATACATCCTGTACTCATGTATCATGGCATATACGAAGATGATACCTAACATGAGTGCAAACACCCCGATGATAATCAGGGCGAGTTCTATCCTTGGTATGGTTTCTAATATTTCTTTCATGGTGCAAATATAGTGTTTTTTTTTCAAAAAAGGTGTCGCATTCCTCTGTATAGGTGTCGCATTCCTATCAAAAAGGTGTCGCATTCCTATGAATGCGACACCCTTTTTAACGTATTTTTTCATTTCGTGATGCGTTTTCCTGGTATTTATCGAAAAATGGTTAATCCTGCTTTTTATCCTCCGAGGCTACATTTTCAGCCATTTTCTCCCGCCATTCGGTAGGAGTACAGCCTTCCTTTAACTTGAAAATGCGGTACAGACAGGTGCGGGCAGAGAAGCTGTACTCGGCTGAAATGATGTCAGTCTCCGAGAAATATCGGGACCGCTCCGCCTTAGGAATATCCAACGAATGCGACAGGGTGAACATGTTTACTATGGTGTCTTTGTAGCCCAAATCAGCACACCACTTGTCGAGCTTCTCCTTGATAAACATCTGACGCTCCTGAGAAAAATGATGTAAGTTTTCTTTACCATCTATAGGTTCTGCATCCTGCCCATCGGAGCTTTCCAAAGATACCCACCCCATTTCAGTTTCTTCATCTGCTATGGCTGCGCTTTCTTCTTCCTCCTTATCCAAGAGTTCCTCGGTAGGAACGTAATTGTAGCCCAATGCCACGAAACTCAGGTTGAAGTGATGAGCATGAAGATGAAACATGCGAACTGAAGGAAATATAAAGAGTCTATCATTCTTACTATTTTATTATTACTTTCTTGTATTTTTGATTGCTTGCTGTAGGATTATCCGGATTAGTCATCTGCAAATATCCTGCTGCAACAAGGGAGGTGATGTATTTGGCTATATTTTTTGTATGATAGACAACACCGGCTCTTTCCAAAATTTCCCTACTTGTTCTTGGCACGCTACAGAAGTTTACTATATCCTTCTGTTTATTCGTCAATGGCACTCTTTTAGTGTCATGGTAACTATGTATAGTGTCATAGTCTTCGACAAAAGTGTCATGGTCGGTGTCTAAGTCGGTGTCAGAGTGTCTAAGTCCAGTGTTATGGTCTTCGGCAAAAGTGTCATGGTCGGTGTCAGAGTGTCTAAGTCCAGTGTTATGGTCTTCGACTTGGTTACTTTCCCCCTCGACTTGGTTACTTTCTTCTCTCCAAACAGTAATCACAAATTCCTGTGCCTTGTCATTATTCATAAATGTGACATTAACATCTTCATCAAGAGCACGAGTGATGCCGCTACCAACACCAGTGTATGGCAGCAAGTATATAGCATTGTTAAAAAGGAACATATTGCGAGGCATGGAAGTTCCAGCCTTGATGTCAT
>NZ_VZBE01000002.1:0-12251 GCF_009494835.1 Segatella copri | reverse complement strand
CATGGGAACCCCAAAACGCCTCGCTCCACCATGAGGGCGGAGGAATTTTGCTCCCGACGGTCGCAGAAAGTAAGTGCACCAACTGTAAACAGTATATCGAATGACAAGCATGCAGGAACAGAACAAGAAAAAGGGCGGAAGACCGCCCACAGGCAGGGTTCGCAAGTTGTCGAAGTCTGTCACGGTGAAGTTCTCGAAGCCAAGCTACGAGGCATTGAGGCTGAGGGCGAGAAAAGCCAATCGCAAGTTGGCGGAGTACATCCGTGAGTCCGCCTTGAACGGCGAGGTGGTCAGCGGACACAATGCAGAGACGGTAGCCATCGCCAAGAATCTCATTGGCATGGCAAACAACCTCAACCAACTTACCAAGCTGTCACATCAGAGAGGCTTCCACGAAACCCATGTATTTGTGGTGGACTTGTTGAGAAGATTGAAAGCAATCCTTGGCGAGTTTCGCCAAGCAAGTTATAAACCGAAGCCAAGCAGTATGGGCAGAAAGGAGGATACCACATGATAGGCAAGCTAAAGAAAGGTGCATCCTTTGGTGGTTGCGTCCGCTACGTGACAGGCAAGGACGAGGCGAAAATCATCGCCTCGGATGGAGTGTTACTCGGCACGAATGCCGAGATAGTACAAAGTTTTGAGCTGCAAAGACAGCTAAATCCAAGGATTAAGAAGCTTGTGGGACACATTGCACTCAGTTTCAAGCCCGAGGACAAGCCACGTTTGACGGATGAGTTCATGGCTAAGATTGCCCTTGAATATATGCAGATGATGGGCATCACCGATACCCAATTCATCATCGTAAGGCATCACAACACGGACAATCCACATTGTCATATCGTGTATAACCGCATCAATAACAAGGGCAAACTCATATCAGACAGGAATGATTACAGGCATAATGAGCAAGTGACCAAGGCTCTAAAATCCAAGTATGGACTGACCTACGGAACGGACAAGAGCAATACTAATACTCGCAAGTTACGCAATGCTGAGCGTGCCAAATACGAGATTCACAATGCCGTCAAGGATGCCTTGAAAGGCGCTGATAGTTGGCAGAAGTTCAAGAATGAACTTGCAAAGCGAGGTGTTCTCTTGGAGTTAGTCTATAAGGACAAGGAGCGAACCAAGGTGCAAGGCATCCGATTCTGCAAGGACGGATATAGTTTCAAGGGTACGCAGATTTGCAGAGAATGCAGCTTTGGCAAGTTGGATGCAAGACTTGGCACAGAGTATAATCGTGTATCGCCAAGAGCCGAATCTATGCAGGGAGGACAACCAAGTTGTCACCAAGTAGAACAGACTCAACCAACGGCAGAACATACCCAAGACCCTTGGAGTGGTATTTCTTCCATCGGCTTGTTCGCTCCGTCTAATGCCCAAACTTATGAGCCATTCCCAGAGGAAGAATCCGCCAAGAAGAAAAAAAGGAAACGCAGAAAGGGCTTCAGCCTTTGATGCAAGTTACAAACTTAAAATTAGAATCGAACATGAAAGAAGAACTATTGGAAGCCATCTACGGCACAGTTGAGAGATTGGAGCAGAAAGTCGATGAGCTTTCTGCCTCCACAAAGAACGCAGGAGCAGAAACCGTTCCTGCAAGTAATGATATAACCAAGTTGGATAAGTCAATCAATGCGATGTTTATCAAAGAAGAGGAAGTCAGAGGTAAAATATCCAAATTAAGAGATGCCATTGTCGTTTTTGCTGACCTTATCAAGGTTGAACTTGGCAAAAATGAGCAGCGAAGCAAGTTCTTGGTTGATGCAGTCAAGCAGATGAGACAAAGGAATGATGTTTCCTCAAAAGCATTGCAAGATAAACTTAAAGTGATGAACAAATCACCTCAAAAGAAGGTTGTAACCCATCGCTTCGAGCCAACTTCAAAGTCTGTTCTTCTTTTCATTGGTGGCTTGGCTCTATCTCTTGTTCTCTCCATTTGGGGCAATCTCACCCAATGGCGAGAGCATCAAGATTGGGAGGAGGCAGATTTGAAGTATCGGGCTTTGAAGATGGTGCTTCCATCCGATGACCCCAATGTTCGATACATCGAAAAGAACTTTTCCGTATGCCCAAATAAAGAAGTTATTGAGAATGTGAGAGCTCATGTAAATACTTACGAGGACTCAATTCGCTACCATATCGAAATGATACAGATGGCAGCAATTAAAGATAGCATTGCTAATAGCCTATTTAAAGAGGCAAATGAAATTAAAAAGAAAATTAATAAGAAATAATAGACAACGGTCATTGGCTACAAGCGCATCCTTCGCTTCGATAAAGTAAAGACGAACGGTCTCCGTATCGTGTTTGATAGTGCAAGAACTTGTCCATGCATCAGCAACATAGCAGAATACTGACTTTTCATTAACTCTCAACTGTTCATTCGCGTCCGTGATGCCACTTGCTTGACATTGCGGACACTTTTTCTTTTATGATGGTTATGAAGAAGAAATTGGTAATTATAGCAGTTTTGGTTATCTCATTTGTTGCTTCCTATATATTATGCGGCACAGGACAAAACGATGTAGGTATTGACTCTGTTAAAGCCGAAGAATATACGGCAGTTTTAGAAAACAGTATTAACTTGGATTCCATAACAAGGGCATATTTTGGTGTGTTACCGACTAATGTAGAAACAAACTCACGCTAAATGCTTATGGCACCTATCGTTTGAAGCAGAAATCTCCAAACGGATTCGGATGATTGCAAAGTATTGAATGTTTTTTTCAAAGTGCTTGACGGCTGCATTCTGATGCTTGAACATCCGCAAAGCGGTGACAATATATTTTGTAAGGTGAAGAATGACAGCAGCATTATTTTGATAGACTCATTTGGTAATGAACCAAAAGCAAAGGATGTTAGTTCTTATATATTAATAAAGTAAAAAATGCCCAAATGCAATATATTTTAACGCCTTAACAATAAAAATTGTTAATAATACATTCGTTATATATCGATTTAAAATAAATTTCGTAAATTTGCATCATTTAACCAGTAGTACAGTGTAAATATGAAAAAGTATTTAGTTTTAATATTATTGGCAGTGATTGTATCATCGTGCCAAGATGAAATTCTTAATGACAGTAATCCTGTTATTGAGAACGTGAATGTTAATTTGTCTATGGATGAGGCAATGAGTATAGCAAATGATAATCCTACAAATTTATCAGAGGATGAGATTCTGGCAATGGTAAATGATTTTTCCTCTTCGTTGAGCTCAAAAACAAGAAGTGCTGCCAATCCAAGAATGTCTATTGTGGGCTCATATCGCATTGGCGGAATTATATCAAGCAAGACAACAAGAGGGACTACGACTGATAGTATTCCTGTTTATGAGGTGTGTTTACAGTCTGGAGAAAAGAGTGGGTATGCTTTAGTTTCTGCCGACTCTCGAAGTGCTGGTGTTTTGGCATATATAGAAAATGGTAATTTTGAGAAAAAAGATAGTACTGGGGCATGTTTGATGTTAAAATTGGCAGAAGCTTCAACTGTTTCAGAGATAAATAAAATAGAAAGGCTCAAAGTTGAGTTACGAGAGAAAACCTTGAAGAAAGTGGCTTCTTGTTTGGGTAAATCTACAGTAACATATGAAGAAATAAAAGATTTGATTGAGGTTAATGGTGTAAAAAGCCATGAAACAACTTCCCGTTCTACAGCTTATGACAAACCTTTGAGCCAGATTATATCGTTAATGCCTCAAAATGGTGGAGCTGTTTTAAAGACCGAGTGGGGCCAAAACAATCCTTATAACTTGTTGTTGCCTAAATCTTATAATGCAAAGTATCATACGGAAACAAATTACCCTATGGGGTGTGCTATTACAGCAGGAGTTCAAACTTTAGCAGCTATCGCTCCGAGCATGACGATTGATGGAACAGTCATAGACTGGGCATTTGTTACTAAAAAACCGAAATTGAACTATAATTCGTATTTTGGCGGAGATTATGAGGAGGCTATGATGATTTCCAAAGTAGTTAAGCATATGTATGAAGGAACAAATACAACACCAAATATTGATGAGGATTTTAAGTATGGGCCTTATGATGATCCGAATATACCTTGTGTAAAAAGTAGTACAACTTCAGTTTCTAATTTATTGAATTATTTAAAGAAGTATGTTTCTTGTGGCACTTATTATAATAAATATGCCCCAGATCCACTGTTAAATACGATAAATGCAAACCGCCAGATGCCTTGCGTTGCAATAATGGGTGGAACACATACTGCAAATGAACAGGCTGAAAAAGGTTCTCATGCTTGGGTTATAGATGGATATGCAATTTGCACTAAGACAAGCAGAGAAATTTTACGAAATAACGATTTGTACTTTCATGCTAATATGGGATGGGATGGAACTGACAATGGCTTTTATAAGGTAAATGCAGATGCTTCGACTGATTTTGAGACAACATTAGGCACTTATAATATAAATTTTTGGGAAATAACAGAAATTCATAAGAAATAATTAGTTTTAATTGCATTTGGTGTACAAAGTTATGTACATCAAATGCTTTATTCTATTGGCAAATATGAAAATAATTCAATCCTTTTTTCTTTTTTTATTGTTTTCTATAGTATATGGCTGTAGTAATGGTACTGATGTTTCATCATTGTGTTTTGAAAAAGAGTATTACGAAAAGCCATTATTAGAAAACCCATCGGAAATTATGTTTAGTGGTGGAAGCAACAATCTTTCAGTCGAAGTGTCAGATGATAATGTTTTGGAAGCCACTATTGGTGCTGGAAAAATAAAAATAAAGACAAAAAAGAATGGGATTGTTTATCTTGTTGTAAAGGATAAGACGGAGAATACTAGCGTTACTATTAGGGTTAAGGTCGTGGATAGTTACTTAGGTTTGCAATTAGGCCACCCAATTCCGAACTATTCTGTTTATAACGAAGATGACAGGCTTTATTTAGTAAATAATAAAAGTAAATCATTTTATTTATATGATAAATCTTTTAATTTAAAAGCTACTGGCAATTACAAACTGTTTGTGAAAAACTCAAATTTTTTTCTTTCTTTAGTCTTTTCAGATAAGGTTTGTTTTTATAATATTTCAAACAGTTCACATGATTTTTTATGGGGAGCCATTCCTACTTATTTAAAGTTTTTATGGACGAATGAAGGTCTTACAACTACTAATGCACGAGATGTATCACCTGTCGTTATGACTGCTTTTGATTTAGACACAAATAACGTTTACTATTTTAATGTTGATTCTACCGAATTTCCTTACGGGATATTAAATTAAAACACAACAGCAATTAGCAATATACAACACCTTTCTGTTGATGCTATTTTGAATATGTAGTGGAAAAAGCAAAACTATTATGTATGTAGCTATCACTGAGTGATTATGTTTGGTTGCTTTTACGAAAAAATGAAGTTAAATTTCTATGTAAAAAAATCCTAATTTCCATATTTCTCTTCTTGTAAATTATGGGATATTAAGAAAAATATCGTATCTTTGTCCCCGAATTAAGGCGTTCTTTGCATATTGCAAAATACAGAAACGAGCAGAAGTCCGCTCGTTTCCATATTGTTACCTGTATAATATAGGCAAACGCCCAACTTCTTGATTTTCAATCAAAGTCTAATTTAGAGCGAGTTATCTAAATTAACACTTTATGAGAACAGGTCTTTCATGGAGAAAAATGGCTGTAGGATGCAATATTATCCCTTGTTTCTTGTTATTATGATATATAAACTGTTGTGGAAATGAAAAAGAAAATAGTTATAATGATGGTGCTGCTGCTTGCTGTTGTGGGAGCAAAGGCACAAGAAGTGGAGAATCCGGTAGGCAGATTCTCGGTAATTCCCCGTATTGGTGTAACTCTGGCTAACTGGAGCGGGTTGACTCTGGAAACTTTGAAGGGAACCTCGCTAGAGTCTAAGTATCAGGCAGGATTCATGGGCGGCGCAGATGTGGAATATCGCATAGATAAGGGCCTGGGTATTACGCTGGGTGCTTATTATGCCCGACAGGGTATGCGCTTTCCTGACTGCGAGTTGACTGAGAATGCTGAAAAAGGGGAATATACAGGTATTAAGAATCATCATGTGAACCTCGATTATATCCAGGTACCGCTCATGCTGAAAGCCTATCTTGTAGAGGGCTTGTCGGTGAATGCAGGCGTTCAGGTGGGATTCCTTTGTGGCGACGGCAAGGTGAAAAGAGAGGAAACCGACCTTCAGAAGGATAAAAACGGGTCTATTACATACAAGAATATGCATGAAACCGAAGCTCTTTGGCCTGCCAAGAAGGTGGATGTAGCCATTCCTTTGGGCTTGAGCTATGAATATATGAACGTGATTCTGGATGCCCGTTACAACGTGAGCCTGACGAAGGCTAGCAAGGGTGATTGGGATAACTGTAAGAACAAGGCTCTGACCTTTACCGTGGGTTATCGTTTTACATTATAAAAGAATATTTGGATAGAAATAAGAAAAGCCTCAAATCCGCAAAGGATTTGAGGCTTTTACCTTATCTGATAATCAGATGATTCTATGATTCTTTATCCAACCTGGCTTCCTGGCTTAACCTTGCCAAGGAGAGAAGTTACGTTCAATGAGCCGTCGAAGTTGACAGCACTCAGAATCATACCCTGACTCTCGATGCCCATCATCTTGCGAGGAGCAAAGTTGGCTACGAACAATACGTCCTTGCCGATCAGCTGTTCTGGCTCATAGTAGGCTGCGATACCTGAGCAGATGGTGCGCTCTACGCCAGAACCATCGTCGATAGTGAACTTCAGGAGTTTCTTAGACTTCTTTACCTTCTCGCAGTTCAGAATGTGACCTACGCGGATATCGAGTTTCTCGAAATCATCGAAGCTAACCTCTGGCTTGATAGGAGCAGCCTGATAAGAAGCCTCCTCGTTAGCCTTCTTGGTGTCAGCGAGCTTCTGGAGCTGTCTTTCGATAACCTCATCCTCAATTTTCTCGAAGAGCAATTCAGGCTCACCGAGCTGGGTACCAGCCTTGAGCAAATCTGTGCTGCCGAGCTGAGTCCACTCGAAGTTAGGCATATTGATCATCTTGCGGAGCTTCTCAGAAGAGAATGGCAAGAATGGCTCGAAGGCGATAGCAAGGTTGGCAACCAACTGCAGGGAGATGTTCAGGATGGTCTCCACACGCTTAGGATCGGTCTTCCAAACCTTCCAAGGTTCACACTCTGTGATGTATCGGTTACCGATACGAGCCAGGTTCATAGCCTCTTTCTGAGCCTCGCGGAACTTGAATACGTTAAGATACTGCTCTACCTTCTCCTTCACGTCCTTAAACTCAGCGATAGCCTTCTCATCTACCTCCTGCAATTCACCACAGGCAGGAACTACGCCGCCCCAATACTTCTTGGTGAGCTGGAGGGCACGGTTTACGAAGTTACCGTAAACGGCAACCAACTCAGAGTTGTTGCGCTCCTGGAAATCCTTCCAAGTAAAGTTGTTGTCCTTGGTCTCAGGTGCATTGGCTGTCAATACATAGCGCAATACATCCTGCTTGCCTGGCAAATCTACGAGATACTCGTGCAACCATACAGCCCAGTTGCGGGATGTTGAAATCTTATCATCCTCCAGGTTCAGGAACTCGTTGGCTGGTACGTTATCTGGCAAGATATAGTCGCCGTGAGCCTTCAACATAGTAGGGAAGATGATGCAGTGGAACACGATATTGTCCTTACCGATGAAGTGAACAAGACGTGTTTCAGGATCCTGCCACCACTTCTGCCATGTTCCCCACTTTTCTGGATGAGCATCGCAGAGTTCCTTGGTGTTTGAGATGTAGCCGATAGGTGCATCGAACCAAACGTAGAGCACCTTTCCATCTGCACCCTCTACTGGAACAGGAATACCCCAATCCAAGTCGCGTGTCATCGCACGTGGCTGAAGATCCATATCCAACCAGCTCTTGCATTGGCCGTAAACATTGGTACGCCACTCTTTGTGGCCTTCCAGAATCCACTTCTTCAACCAATCCTGGTACTTGTTCAATGGAAGATACCAGTTCTTGGTAGGCTTCTTTACGAGACCATGACCAGGGTTGTTCTTGTTGGTAGGGTTGATGAGCTCCTCAGGAGAGAGGGTAGCACCACATTTCTCGCATTGGTCTCCATAAGCACCCTCTGCACCACAGCGAGGGCAAGTACCCACGATGTTACGGTCGGTAAGGAATTCGCCTGTTACCTCGTCGCAGAACTGCTCCTCTACCTTTTCTTCCAATACGCCCTTGTCATAGAGTGTGCGGAAGAAGTCTGAAGCAAACTTATTGTGAGTAGGCGAAGTGGTACGGCTGTAAATATCAAAAGAGATTCCGAAGTCCTCGAAGCTCTTCTTGATGAGATTGTGATAGCGGTCAACCACCTCCTGTACGGTAATACCCTCTTTCTTGGCACGGATAGTAACAGGTACACCATGCTCATCGCTACCGCCGATGAAGACAACATCCTGTTTCTTGAGGCGGAGATAGCGAACATAGATATCGGCTGGCACGTATACACCTGCCAGGTGACCGATGTGCACACCACCGTTGGCATAAGGCAAAGCCGCAGTCACGGTAGTACGTTTAAAGTTCTTTTGTTCCATATTAGCTAATATATTTTTGTTATTTGGCTGCAAAATTACAAAAAATGTTGGAGATAAGAAAGAATTATCGTCGCTTTTTCTTACTTATATATATAATAAGGTGTAAAAAGCTGGGTTCTTTAGTGTTTTATGGTAAGGGAAAGGGGAGGACTAGATACAAAAAAAGGCCCTTCGCATCTCTGCAAGAGCCTCCCATCTTGTACATTTCCATCAGACTCCTCCCTGATAGGACTGTACCTAATTATTATCATTTACTTTTTCTACGAACTTATTCGTTTTGACAACTTATGTTGTTGACCTTTTACAATCTAATTACCTTAGTATGTAGAAAACTTCCTCCTTATATATTTATATCTATAGAGAGATTTCTTACATTACGTTCATATAGGCGATAACGGCCAACTCTGCAAGAAGAATTACGAAACCAATCTTCTTTACTGCGTTTGTAATTTTAAAAATGCAATCCATAATCTTAATAGTTTTGTTGTTAATAATTAAACTAGTGTTGTACTAGCGTTCTTTTTACGGTTGCAAAGGTAATGCATTTTTTTATCCTATATGGGGTAATTTTTATTAGAATTAGTGATTTTCGTAAATTTAAAAGCTAATTAAAATCAATTATTGCACCTTAGAGAATAGAATTTACCCCGTCTTGGACGATTTTACTATTCGTTTTTGTCTGTTTTTTGTGGTGTTTTTGTCTTTATGGGGTAATATTTTCGTAACGACAAAAGAAAATAGCCATTCTAAAACAGGTTTGTAACTATTTTAAAATGGCTATTCTTCTATTTTTTCTCCCTTTTTCCCTTATAAATCCAACTTTTTAGAGCGAATGATAGGAAAAAACGGATTTTTATCCTTTTACATATATCTTCTTTATGATTATAAATGTCCTCTTTCTGCCCAATCGCCTCTGTCGAGGGTTCTGTATCCCACGGCTTCTGCTATATGGTCAGGCTTAATCTGTTCACTTCCTGCCAAATCAGCAATGGTTCGTGCCACTTTCAGTATTCTGTTGTAAGCTCTGGCTGACAAAGAAAGCTTCTCCATTGCCATTCGGAGCAGTTCGATACCTTGTTCGTCGGGTTCGGCAAACTGATGAATCATTCTTTCGGTCATCTGGGCATTGCAATGGATGCCTTTATAATCTTTGAATCTTTCGGCTTGAACTTCTCTTGCCGTGATGACTCTTTCTCTGATCTTGGCACTTGGCTCACCTGGTGCTGCCTTCGATATGTCCTGGAAAGGAACGGGACTGATTTCGCATTGGATGTCGATGCGGTCGAGTAACGGACCCGAAATCTTGTTCATGTATCTTTGAATCTGGCCTGGCGTGCAGACACAACGATGTGTCGGATCACCATAATATCCGCATGGACAAGGGTTCATACTTGCCACAAACATGAATGAACATGGGTAATCTGTAGAATATTTCGCTCTGCTGATGTTGATGTGGCGGTCTTCCAATGGCTGGCGGAGTACTTCCAGAGTGGTTTTATTGAACTCCGGAAGTTCATCGCAGAACAGAACGCCATTATGGGCGAGCGATATTTCTCCCGGTTGTGGTGAAGTTCCACCGCCTACCAGAGCCACTTGAGAGATGGTATGGTGAGGAGACCGGAACGGGCGTTGGGAAATGAGTGATACATTCTTGCCCAGTTTGCCTGCAATGGAGTGAATTTGTGTTGTTTCCAGACTCTCAGAGAGCGTGAGGGGAGGAAGGATGGACGGCAAACGTTTTGCCATCATCGACTTTCCGGAACCTGGAGGACCTACCATAATCAGGTTGTGTCCGCCAGCCGCAGCCACTTCGAGCGCTCTTTTCACGTTCTCCTGACCGCGAACGTCGGCATAATCGTATTCACAATGTGTCTGGTTTTCGTAAAATTCCTTGCGGGTGTCAACAATGGTAGGAGAAGGATTGCTTCTGTCGCTCATGAATTGTATGACTTCGAAAAGCGTTTTCATGCCGTAAACCTCAAGATTGTTTACGACAGCCGCTTCCCGAGCGTTCTGTTCCGGCACAATCAGTCCCTTAAAGTGCTCTGCTCTGGCTCTGATGGCTATCGGTAGGGCACCTTTAATAGGCTGGAGCGTACCGTCAAGGCTCAGCTCGCCTACCATCATGTACTCTTTCAGATGATCTTCGGGAATGTTGTTGTTGGCGCCTAGAAGTCCGATTGCAAGCGGCAAGTCGAAACTGCTGCCCTCTTTCCGGAGGTCAGCTGGAGCCAGATTGATAGTGATGTCGGCTATCGGAAATTTGAAGCCGCTATACTGGAGAGCTGCTGAAATTCGGTTACGGCTCTCCTTGACCGCCTCGTCGCCTAAGCCTGTGAGGTGGTACATAACGCCTCTGTTGAGGCTTACTTCTACGGTTACAGTAGTTACTTCTAGTCCGTTAACTGCTGCACAATATGTTTTTACTAACATATAGGCGTGCTTTTTATGGGTTCTTGACTAGCTCGAAAGTATTTATTTTAGCAGTTGGTCGAGCTTATTGTAAAGCTCTTGCTTTTTCATGCCTCGGGCGATGATTTTACCATTTTGAAGTATGATGTTGTCAGGAAGGTTTCCCAATCCCAACTTCTTCAAGGTCTTGTCTTCCAGCATTTCGCCGTTGCAGATGATAGGGCATGCGATAGAGTCGCGCTTGATGTTGTTCTTGCATTCGCTCTTGCTGGCATCCAGACAGAAAGCCATCAGCTTAAGCTTGCCGTTCGATTTCTTCTGCCGGCTCTTCAGTTCGCGCTGCATGTCCTGGCTGTCATAGTTATAGGTAGCCCAGGTGTAGATTACGGCAACCGGAGCGCTGCTCATTTCTGTACTAGAAACGAGTTTTCCGTTGATATCGTATGCTGTAAATGAAGGCAGGGTTGCACCGGTGCCTACATTCTTCATGGTTTCTGCCAACTGCTTCATCTTAGCCAACTGTCCGTTTTTAGGCTGTTCTTTCTCTACGATATTGATGAGTGAGAGCGCCTTGCGGTAATCAGGTTGTGTAGAAGTGATGAAGTATTTTTTGATCAGATAGATGCTGCATACAGAATTCGGATGTTCTCTGACGAAGTCTTCAGCATGCTTTTTAGCCTCAGGTGGCGTATCTTTCAGGATGTTCTTGCGGAATTTTGTCATCAGTTCGTTATCCTCGGTTCCGCTTACCTCCATTTCCTTAAGGTGCGAAGCATCTGCCTTGATTTCTGCTGATTTGCCCGATTTTGCGAAGATAGGCTGCTCAGAGAAATTAGGGAAAACAAGCATAATGGTAAAATCTTCCTTACATTCGGTTTCGAAAGTAAAACGACCGCCTTCTACCTTGATGGTGTCAACGCCTTCGAAGCCCCCGTCAGGACTGTATACATAAAACTCGCCTTGATTCATGTTGAGAAATTTGCCTTCAAACTTGAAATGCCCACTGCTAACACCACATGATGTTAAGACCAGCGTAATGAATAAAATGAGGATGTAAGCAAATTTTTTCATAAGGAAAAACTTTAAGGTGCCGCGAGCGGGACTCGAACCCGCACAGCCATTACTGGCCAAGGGATTTTAAGTCCCTCGTGTCTACCAATTCCACCATTGCGGCATGGTAAACGTTAAGAGTTGAGCGGAAAACGGGACTCGGACCCGCGACCCCAACCTTGGCAAGGTTGTGCTCT